>NZ_CP076544.1:1200000-2400000 GCF_018885305.1 Curtobacterium sp. L6-1 | reverse complement strand
GCAGGGGCGGACGGTCGACTTCCGCAACACGATCCTGGTGCTCACGTCGAACCTCGGCTCCCAGTTCCTCACCGACCCCGCGCTGTCCGGGGAGCAGCGGGAGGCCGCGGTCCGGGAACTCGTGCAGCAGGCCTTCCGTCCCGAGTTCCTGAACCGGCTCGACGACATGGTCGTGTTCCAGGCGCTCACCCCGGACGACCTCGGGCAGATCGTCTCGCTCTACGTCGACCGGCTCGCTCGTCGGCTGTCCGGGCGCCGCCTCGAGCTCGCGGTCACGCCGGACGCCCGGGCGTGGCTCGCCGACGCCGGCTACGACCCGGTGTACGGAGCACGACCGCTCCGGCGCCTCATGCAGCGGCAGATCGACGACCAGCTCGCGCGGGCGATCCTCGCGGGCGACGTGCGCGACGGGGACACGGTGCGGGTCGACGTCGCCGCGGACCGCGAGGGCCTCACGGTGGAGCCGTTCGAGGTCGGCGAGATCGTCGAGGAGTGACCGGGGGAGGCCCGGTGCCGGTTCCTGGGACCGGCACCGGGGCTCCCGTCTAGCGTCAGCGGCATGCCGGAGATTGCAGCACTGCGACGCGTGACCGATTCGATCGAGCAGGCCAGCGTGCTCGACAAGGCCGTCGACCTCGACCGCAAGGTCGTCAACGCCCTCATCCGCCCGCGGGCACTCCGGCAGATCCTGCACGGGGTCCCGTTCGGGCACCCGATCCACCCGCTCATGGTGCAGGTCCCGCTCGGTGCCTGGATCTCGGCCGCCGTCCTCGACCTCATCGGCGGGAAGGGCAACGAGAAGGCCGCGACGACCCTCGTCGGCGTCGGCGTGGCGTCCGCCGGGGGTGCGAGCATCGCCGGCTACACCGACTGGTCCGAGCTCGACCGCGAGCAGCTCCGCACCGGGTGGGTGCACCAGGCCGTCAACTGGGTCGGCATCACGTTCTACGGGCTGTCGTGGTGGCAGCGGAAGCGCGGCAACCACGCGGCCGGCCGTGCGCTCGGATACGTCGGGCTCGCCACGGTGTCGGTCGGTGGGTACCTCGGCGGGCACCTGTCCTACCGGCAGCGCGCCGGCGTGAGCGCGACCGGTTCGGGTGAGGTGCCGTTCGACGCCTGATCCGGTCCGAGGGCGTCCCCCGCGCCGCTGGCGCGCTCGACGTCTGGCCCGGTCAGAGGTCGCCTCCCGCGCCGCTGGCTCCTCGGCGTGACCGGCTGACGCAACGTCGGCGAAACCGGCGTTCGTCGAGGCTCGTGTCCATGGACGCACGCCTCATGCCCTCCCTGCTGACCGCCGCCTCCCCGACCGCCACGGTCTCCTTCGTCGTCGACGTTGGCCCGGACGGCTGCGTCGTGCTCCGCTCAGGAGACGCCGAGGAGCGTGATGTGTGATGTTCCGGTGCGCGTACTGGTGGTGGACGACGAGAGCTCCCTGGCCGACCTGATCGCCCGCGGGCTCCGCCGGCAGGACATGGCCGTCGACGTGGCGTACCGGGGCGACGACGCCGACGAACTCCTCGCGGTCAATGACTACGACGTCGTCGTGCTCGACCGCGACGTCCCGGGGGTGCACGGCGACGAGGTCGCACGACGCCTCGCGGCACGTGGATCGGTGACGCGGGTCCTCATGCTCACCGCGGCGACGGCGCTGCACGACCGGGTGACCGGCCTCGAGCTCGGCGCGGACGACTACCTGACGAAGCCGTTCGAGTACCCAGAACTCGTCGCACGTGTCCGTGCGCTCGGACGCCGTGCCGTGCCGCCCGTGCCGCCGGTCCTCGCCCGGGGTGACCTCTCGCTCGACCCCGCCCGGCGGGTGGCGACGCGGGCCGGCCGGCCGCTCGACCTGACGAGCAAGGAGTTCGGCGTCCTCGAGGTGCTCCTGCGCGCCGACGGCGGGATCGTGTCCGCCGAGGACCTGCTCGAGAAGGTCTGGGACGTCAACGTCGACCCCTTCACGACCGCCGTCCGCGTCACGATGTCGAAGCTCCGCCGCAAGCTCGGCGACCCGGACCCGATCCGGACGGTGCCCGGCCAGGGGTACGCGGTGTGAGACGGACCTGGAGCATCGGGGTCCGCACGGCGATCGTGTTCGCCCTTACCTCGATGGCGGTGACCGGGTCGACCGTCGCGCTGGTGAACCTCGGGTCGCAGGCGTCGCTCGGATCGGTCGTCACCGACGTCGCTGACAGCTCGGACGGGGACGGAGCGCACCGGTACCAGGTCGAGCGGCCCCGGCTCCGCCCGGACCCCCGTTCCTCTGCTCGGGTGCCGGGGGCGGCCGAACGCAGCGGGGACGTCGAGCTGCCGGTGCTCACGGTCGTCGCGACGCTCCAGTGGCAGTGGTCGGTCCTCGGGATCGGTGCGGCCGGGGTCCTCTCCGGCGGCGTCGGGTGGGTCGTCAGTCGCCGGATGCTCGCACCGATCGACCGGATCACCGCGGCTGCCACGCGCATCTCCGCGTCGACGCTCCACGAACGCATCGGCCTCGACGGCCCCGACGACGAACTCCGCCGGCTGTCCCGGACCGTCGACGACCTCCTCGACCGGCTGGAGTCGGCGTTCGAGAGCCAGCGCCGGTTCGTCGCGCAGGCATCACACGAACTGCGGACGCCCCTCGCGGTCCAGCGTGCGGCCGTGCAGATCGGCCTGCACGAGGACGCAACGGCCGACGAGGTGGCGTGCGCGAAGACCGAGCTGCTCGAGCAGAACCGACGGACCGAACACCTCGTCGAGTCGCTCCTGGTCCTCGCCGAGGCCGAGCGGGGTCTCGACGGACGGCAGGGACCGGTCGACCTCGGCCAGGTCGTGGACGACGTCGTCGACGAGCTGCGCCGGACGGGCGCGCGGGCGGACGTGACAGTGCGCTGCCGACGCGACCCCGCGCCTCCCGGCTCGACGTGTGCCGGACCGGTCGTGACGGCCGAGCCCGTGCTGCTGCGCCAGCTCGTCCGCAACCTGATCGACAACGCCGTCGAGTACAGCGCCCCGGACGGCGTGGTGGACGTCGTGCTGCGCGTCGACCTGTTGCGGGTGACGAACCCGGGCGCGGTACTCGCTCCGGACGTGGTGGCGACGCTGCGCGAGCCCTTCCGTCGTGCCGTGGCCGAGCCGCGTGCCGGTTCCGTACCCGCCGACTGCGAGGCGACGGGCAGACGGCACAGCGGGCTGGGGCTGTCGATCGTGGAGGCCGTGGCGGTCGCGCACGGGTGGCGGGTCGACCCCGCACCACGCCCCGGGGGCGGCCTCGTCGTCGACGTCCACCTTTCGCCGATGTGACCTGGTGGGACCCGCTCGCGAAACGCCGCGCGCGCTGTCATGGAGGCATGAACGACACCACGACACCACGAACCACCAGGACCGCACGAACCACCGCCGGCGCGGCCGCCGCCCGCGGGACCGCTGCCCGCGGGACCATCGCCAGCGTGGCCGGCGCACTCGTCCTCGTCGTCGCCCTCGCCGGGTGCTCCGAGGCTCCCGACTCGTCGTCCCCGGCCGCCGCGGCCGGTACGGGCATCGGCGCGAAGTGGGGCGCCTGCATGCGCGCCGCCGGGTTCGACGTCGAGGACCCGAGCGACGCGCTCGTCGAGAGCGGCGCGGCGCAGTTCCCCTCCGGCGTCGACGAGGAGAAGGCGACCGAAGCGGGATCGAAGTGCGCCGAGGAAATCGGTGTCGAGCGCACCGACTCGGCCGAGCAGGACAAGTGGACGCGGCAGTACGAGCAAGTCGCGTCCTGCATCCGCGAGGAGTACGAGGACTACCCGGAGCAGTCCCCCGGCATGCTCATGCTGTCCCCGGACCAGTACCCCCGCGCATCCGAGCAGGGCTTCGTGGACCGTTCGCAGGAATGCCTGCAGGAGTTCGCCCCCGACACGAAGACGATGAGCCGATGACCCGGCGCACGAGGGCGAGCGCGGCGATCGTCTGCGCACTCACGGTGCCGATGGTGCTCACGGCCTGCGGCGGCGGCGAGCCCACCTCGACGACCACCACCTCCTCGAGGGACGGTCGACCGGCGCCGGGCGAGGTCGGCACCTGCATGCGCGAGAAGGGGTACGACTTCGACGACTCCGACGCCGTCAGTGACGACTTCGCCGCGCCGGCCGGCGTCGACGGGACGCAGTGGGCGCAGGACCTCCTGGCGTGCTCCGGTGCCGAGGACCCGGCGGGTGACCCGAGTGCTGACCCCAGCGGGGATCGCGTGTCCGACGGTCGGGGTGGCGAACGATGACGCGCGCGACGAAGACCAGGATCGGTGTGGCGGCGACTTCCCTCGTCGTGGTCCTCTGCGCCGGCGCCGCGACCTGGGCGGTCACGAACGTCCCGGAGCCGAGCAACGCCGCGGCGACGCCCGCCCGGTCCACGGCGACCGCCGCGGTCGAACGGGGCGACCTCCGCGACTCGACGACCGTCGCCGGCACCCTGGGCTACGGTGCACCGGTCGGTGTCCCGGGCTCCGGTACCGGCACGCTGACCTGGCTGCCGAAGCCGGGGCAGGTCGTGCACCGCGACGAACCGCTGTACGCCGTCGACGAGGTCCCGGTCCGCGCGATGCGCGGCTCCACCCCCCTCTGGCGGTCGCTCGAGTCCGGCCTGCGCGGTGCGGACGTCCGGCAGCTGAACGAGAACCTCGCGGCGCTCGGGTACGACGTGGTGCAGGACGACGTCTTCGGCCGGCGGACGCTGGCCGCGGTCCTCCGGTGGCAGGCCGATCGCCACCTCCCGCGGACGGGCAGCCTCGACGCGACGCAGGTCGCGTTCGTCGACGGCGACGTCCGGGTGGCGTCGGTTCCGGCGACGCTCGGGCAGCCCCCGAGCGGCGACGTGCTGCAGGTGACGAGCCCGCAGCAGGTCGTCACCGCGGACCTTCCGCAGCGCGACGCCGATGTGCTCGCGGTCGGGACGTCGGTCCGGGTCGGGGTGAACGGGTCGGCGGCGGACATCCCCGGGAAGGTCGTCGACTCAGCACCGACGCAGACCGACGACGGCAAGCAGACCGTGACGGTGACGATCGAGCTCGACGCCGGTGGTCACCGACTCCCCGCCGCGGCGTCGGCACAGGTCGTCGCCGAGGGGCGCACCGAACGCGGCGTCCTGTCCGTGCCGGTCTCCGCGCTCGTCGCATCCCGTCACGCCGGCTTCGCGGTCGACGTCGTCGGGAAGGCAGGCGCGACGCGTCGGGTGGAGGTCGAGGTCGGGTTCGTCGCGGACGGTCGAGCCGAGGTGCGCGGTGACCTCCGTGCGGGTGACCGCGTCGTGGTGCCGTCGTGACCGCGGTCCTCGAGCTCCACGACGTCACCCGGGTGTACGGCGACGTCCAGGCGCTGCGCGGTGTCACGCTGTCGGTGGAGGCGGGGGAGCTCGTGGCGGTGGTGGGGCCGTCCGGGTCCGGGAAGTCGACGATGCTCAACGTCATCGGGACGCTCGACCGGCCGTCGAGCGGGACGGTGACGATCACCGGTCACGATGTCAGCACCTTGTCCGACGATGCCCTGTCGGCGCTGCGGGCACAGCACGTCGGCTTCGTGTTCCAGCACTTCCACCTGCAGGCCGGCGCCACGGCGACCGAGAACGTGGCAGACGGGCTCCTCTACACGGGAGTGTCGCGGCGCGCGCGACGGGAGCGGGCCGTCGCGGCGCTCGAGCGGGTCGGGCTGGCGCACCGCGTCGACCACCGTCCGCACCAGCTGTCCGGCGGGGAGAAGCAGCGCGTGGCGATCGCCCGCGCGGTCGTCGGCGAACCGACCCTGCTGCTGGCGGACGAACCGACCGGAGCGCTGGACACCGCCGCGGGTGCCGCGGTCCTGGAACTGCTCTGCGAGCTCAACGACGCGGGGACGACCGTGCTCGTCATCACCCACGACCTCGAGCTCGCTGCTTCCCTGCCCCGTCAGGTGCGGATGCGTGACGGCGCCGTCGAGGAGGACTCCACCTCGGACGCCACGGCCCTCGCGGCGTCGATCCGTGCCTGCGCGACGAGGAGCCCGCGGTGATCGCGCGGCGGACCGTCGGCGCGGCCGACCTCGTCCGGCTCGGGGTCTTCGGACTCCGGACCCGCCCGACCCGCGTCGTCCTGTCGGCCCTCGGCATCGCGATCGGCATCGCCGCGATGATCGCCGTGGTCGGGATCTCGTCCTCGAGCAAGGCCGCCCTCGACCGCGTGCTCGACACCCTCGGGACGAACGTCCTCACGGTGACGAAGGCCGAGGGCTTCCGCGAGGCCCCGCCGCTCCCGACGACGGCGCTCGACTCGGTGCTCCGCCAGGACCACGTCGAGGGAGCGGCTGCGATCGGGAAGGTCCCGGAGGGCCGCGTCTACCGCAACCCGTTCGTGCCGGCGGCCGAGACGAAGGGCATCGGGGTGCTCGCGACCTCGGGTGACCTGCCCGGCGTACTGCACGGTGCGGTCGCGTCCGGACGCTGGCTCGACACCCGCGCGGACGCCCCTCCGCAGGTCGTCCTCGGTGCCGCTGCGGCGAGGGCGCTCGGCCTCGAGACCGTCGACGCGGACACGCGTCTGTGGACCGGAGGTCGCTGGGTGCAGGTCGTCGGCGTCCTGGAACCGCTCGCCCTCGCTCCGGACCTCGACAACCAGGCGTTCGTGCCCCGCGGCCTCGCGACCGAGCTCGGGTACGACGGACACCCTACGTCCGTCTCCGCACGGGTCGACGACGCGCTCGTGCCCGACGTGCGGGCACTCCTGCCGGCGGCGATCGAGCCGACGACCCCGGACGACGTCGCCGTCACCCGACCCTCCGACGCGCTCGCCGCGAAGAACGCCACCGACGACTCCTTCACCGGGCTCCTGGTCGGCATCGGCGGCGTCGCGCTGCTCGTCGGAGGCATCGGCGTCGCGAACACGATGGTCATCACCGTGCTCGAACGTCGGGCCGAGGTCGGTGTCCGCCGCGCGCTCGGTGCCCGGCGACGGAACATCCGCGACCAGTTCCTCGTCGAGTCGCTGCTCCTGTCCTTCCTCGGCGGGATCGCAGGGGTCGTGGTCGGCCTCGGCGTGACGATCGCCTTCGCCCTCGCGCAGGGCTGGCCGGTCGCCGTGCCGCTGTGGGCCGTGGCGGGCGGCCTCGGTGCGACCGTGGTGATCGGCGGCGTGTCCGGGCTCTACCCGGCGGCGCGGGCCGCGCGCATCCCGCCGACGTCGGCACTCGCCGCCGTGTGAGCGGCGGGCACGCGCGCGGTCTGCGGGAGCGCCCCGACCGCTGGTGCCTGCCTGCGGTGACCGCCTGGAGGCGCGGGGCCGGTCCGTCGACCGGCCCCGCGCCTCCAGGCATTCCAGCCTGCGTTCGTGTTGGTTCCCCGGCGGAACGGTTGCGAACGTGTGGCTTTGCGACGTACAGTGCTCGAACCCAACGGGAACGAAGGAGTTCGCCACATGTACGCAACCGAGCGGCACGACGCCATCGCCGCTGCGCTGCAGTCGGCCGGCCGGGTCTCCGTCGCCGGCCTGGCCGAGCACTTCGACGTCACGACCGAGACCGTGCGCCGTGACCTCGACACGCTCGAGTCCGCCGGCGTCCTCCGCCGCGTGCACGGGGGAGCGGTGCCCGTCGGCCGGTCGAGCGTCGTCGAGCTCACCGTCGCCGAGCGCGAGGGGCAGCACGGCACCGCCAAGTCCGCCATCGCCCGCGCCGCGATGCGCCTGGTCCCGCCGACCTTCACCGGCTCGATCGCCCTCGACGCGGGCACGACCTGCGCCGCGGTCGCCGCCGAACTCGCACGGTGGGAGCCCGCCACGGCGGGGGCGACGATCACCGTCGTCACGAACTCGGTGCCGATCGCCGCGACCCTGCAGCACAGCCAGCACGTCGAACTGCACCTCCTCGGCGGTCGCGTCCGCGGGGTCACGAGCGCCGCCGTCGGGACCGCCACGGTCGAGCAGATCGGCGCCCTCCGCCCCGACATCGCCTTCGTCGGCACGAACGGGGTGTCCGCCGGCTTCGGCCTGAGCACGCCCGACGAGTACGAGGCCGCCGTGAAGGGCGCCTACGTGCTCGCGGCCCGGCGCAGCGTGGTCCTCGCCGACGCGGCGAAGCACGGCGTCGAGGCACTCATGCGGTTCGCCCGGCTCGACGAGGTCGACACCGTCGTGACCGACCAGGCACCGCCGGCCGACCTGGCCCAGGCGTTCACCGACGCCGACGTCGAGGTGGTCGTCGCATGAGCGAGCGCAGCACCCGCATCGTCACCGTCACCCCGAACCCGAGCCTCGACCGCACGATCGAGCTCTCCGGCGAACTGCAGCGCGGCGCCGTGCAGCGTGCCGTCCGCACCACGGCCGAGCCCGGCGGCAAGGGCGTCAACGTCTCCCGGGTCGTCGTCGCGAGCGGTGGTGACACCGTGGCCGTGTTGCCCGGCGATGCGTCCGACCCGGTGCTCGCGGGCCTGGCGACGCGGGGCATCCCGACCGCGGCGCTGCCGATCGGTGCCCCGCTCCGCTCGAACGTCACCGTCACCGAGCCGACCGGGACCACCACGAAGCTCAACGAGCCGGGCCCCTCGCTGGCCGGGCGCCTCGACGACCTCGCCGAGCTCGTCGCCACCACCGCCGGTGCGACCGCGACCGGCCCGGCCGCGCGCTGGGTCGTGTTCGCCGGGTCGCTGCCGCCGGGCCTGCCCGACGACGCCTACGCCGTCCTGGTCCGGGCCGTCCGGCAGCGCCACGGCGACACCGTCGGGATCGCGGTCGACTCCTCGGGGCTGCCGTTCACCGCGCTGCTGCAGTCCGGTGAGCGGATCGACCTGGTCAAGCCGAACGCCGAGGAGCTCGCCGAGGTCGTCGGGGGCGACCCGGACGAGTACGAGCGGGACCTCGAGGCAGCGGTGGCGGCTGCCCAGCGCCTCCGGGAGCGGAACGTCGGTGCGGTCCTGCTGACGCTCGGCAGCGCCGGTGCCGTCCTCGTCACGGACGAGGGCAGCCACGTCGCCGCGGCTCCCCGGATCACGGCCCGCTCGACCGTCGGTGCGGGGGACTCGGCGCTCGCCGGCTACCTGCTCGCCGAGGTCGCCGGAGCGAGCCCCGGACGACGCCTCGCCCAGGCCGTCGCGACGGGTGCGGCCGCCGCGGCCCTTCCCGGCAGCGACGTGCCCGCCCTCGACCACACCGACCCCGACGCCGTCTCCGTCCGGACGCTGGCACCGCACGCGGCGCCGGAACACGTCTGACCCCCCTCCCCGAACACCGCACGACCCGCGCCCCCGGCGCCCTTGCAAAGGAGCAACCATGTCCGACACCACGAGCCCACGCCTCATCAGCGTCCAGCTCGTCGGCCTCGACGAGGACCTCGGTGCCACGTCGAGCGACGTCATCCGCGTCCTCGCCGACCGCGTCGCCGTGACCGGCCGTGCCGCCGACGGTGCGGCCCTCGCCGAGGACGCCATCGCCCGCGAGGCGAGCGTCGGCACCGGCGTCCCCGGCGGCATCGCCATCCCGCACGCCCGCTCCGCCTCGGTCGCCGAGCCGACCCTGGCGTTCTCGCGGCTCGCCCGTACGGTGCCCTTCGGCGCCCCGGACGGCGACGCCGACATCGTCTTCATGATCGCGGTGCCCGAGGGGGCGGACAAGGACCACCTCACGGTGCTCTCGACCCTGGCCCGTGCGCTCATCCGTGACGACTTCACCGCCGCGCTCCGCTCGGCGGCGACGCCGCAGGACGTCGTCGACCTGGTCGACTGTGAGGTCGGTGGCGAGGTGTCCGCAGCCGGCGTCGGGTCCGCGAGCCGAGCCTCCGGTCCGGCCACCGGCCAGGAGGCCCGACCCGGCGCCGCAGCGCACGCCGCGACCGGCGACGCGTCCGGTCCGGCGACCGGCGCCCGCAAGGTCATCGTCGGGGTGACGGCCTGCCCGACCGGCATCGCGCACACCTACATGGCGGCCGACGCACTCGTCGCCGCGGCCCAGCGCGCCGGTGCCGAGATGCACGTCGAGACGCAGGGCTCCTCGCAGGTCGAGCCCCTCGACCCGGACCTCATCGCCCGCGCCGACGCCGTCGTGTTCGCGGTCGACGTCGACGTCCGTGACCGCGGCCGGTTCGCCGGCAAGCCACTCGTGTCGGGGCCGGTCAAGCGCGGTGTCGACGAACCGGACGCCATGATCGCCGAGGCCATCCGCGCCGCCGACGACCCGCGTGCCGCCCGCGTCTCCGGCTCCGCCGCCGAGGCGGGTACGAGCACCGCGAAGGACGAGCACTTCGGCCAGGCCCTCAAGCGCTGGCTGCTCACGGGCGTCTCCTACATGATCCCGTTCGTCGCGGGCGGCGGCCTGCTCATCGCGCTCGGCTTCCTGCTGTCGGGCTACGGCATCGCGCTGACGCACGGGGACTCCGGGCAGAACAACGCGGTCTGGACGCTGACGAACCACACGCTGCTGAACCTGCCGCCGGAGGGTCTGGCGTACTACCTCGGTGCGGCCGCGTTCCAGATCGGTGGCGTGTCCCTCGGGTTCCTCGTCGCAGCCCTGGCCGGGTACATCGCCTACGCCATGGCCGACCGGCCGGGCATCGCGCCGGGCTTCGTCGCCGGGTCGATCGCCGTCTTCATGAACGCCGGGTTCCTCGGCGGCCTGGTCGGCGGCCTGATCGCCGGTGCGGCGGCGTACTGGATCGGGCGCATCCCGACCTGGCGCTGGCTGCGCGGCCTGATGCCGGTCGTGATCATCCCGCTGTTCGCCTCGATCATCGCCTCGGGCCTGATGCTCCTCGTGCTCGGCGGGCCGATCGCCTGGCTGATGACGCAGCTCACCGCCTGGCTGAACTCGCTCAACGGCACCTCGGTGGTCCTGCTCGGCATCATCCTCGGCCTGATGATGGCGTTCGACCTCGGTGGCCCGGTGAACAAGGTGGCGTACGCCTTCGCCGTCGCCGGGCTCGGCGCCGGGTCGGCCACGAACGTGGTGCCCTACGAGATCATGGCCGCCGTGATGGCCGCCGGCATGGTGCCGCCGCTGGCCCTCGCCCTCGCCTCGACCGTCCTGTACCGCAAGGGGTTCACGAAGCCCGAGCGCGAGAACGGCAAGGCCGCGTGGCTGCTCGGTGCCTCGTTCATCTCCGAGGGGGCGATCCCGTTCGCCGCCGCCGACCCGCTGCGCGTCATCCCGGCGTCGATGGTCGGTGCCGCGGTCACCGGTGCGATCTCGATGGCCGCGGGCGTCACCTCGCGGGCGCCGCACGGCGGGGTGTTCGTGTTCTTCGCGATCGACTCGTTCCTGGTCTGGGTGCTCGCGATCCTCGCCGGCACGGTGATCTCCGCGCTCGTGCTCGTGGCGCTGAAGAAGTGGGTGCGCCGGTCGCCGGCCGCGACGGATGCCGCGGCGGCCGAGGCGGCGACCGCCGGCGACACGGTCGGGCAGCGCTCGCCCGTCGCCGCGTGACGGGGCGTCCGCGCGACGCGGACGTGACCACCTGACGGACGGGAGGCCCGGTACCAGCTGGTACCGGGCCTCCCGTCCGTCGTCGTGGCGGTCCGCGGATCGTCGCGACGGTCGGCCGGTGCCGCGCCGAGGGGGCCGGTGCGGCGTCGCCGCGGTCGGGGTGCGTGCCCCGGACCGGGGGCAACGCGGGGTGGAGCGGTCGGTTAGGCTCGTCCGGCTGCCCGCCCGCCACGCCTGGAGTCCATCCGTGACGTCTCCGTCCCCCGTCGTCCCCCGCGCCGTCCGACCCAGTCGCCGCAACGTCCTCGTCCTCGCGGCGGGCGGCGCGGTCGGTGCGCTGACGGCCCTCGCCGGTCGACCGGACACCGCCGTCGCCGTCGACGTCGACGCCGACGAGTTGACGGTGACGCCCGCGACGAGCACCGCGACGATCAACGCCTGGCTGGCCCGCCGCGACCCGACGACCGGTGTCCGCCGGCTGCGGGGCACCGCCGTGCTGACCGCGCCGCTGGTCGTGCTCGGCGGGACGGTCCTCGACGCCACCGGCGCCTCGGTGACCGGTCCGGCGCGCGACAACGTGCTCCGGAACGCGGCGGCGACCCCGGCGGTGACGACCACCGCGACCGTGTCGGCCGGGTCGACGACCGTCACGACCGCCCGCGGTGTCTTCACGGCGGCGATGGTCGGGCGACGGGTGCAGGTGCTCGGTGCGGGGCCGCGCGGCGGTCGGGTGGCGGCGCCGGGGTCGATGTACGGGCGGATCACCGCGGTGCGGTCCTCGACGACGGTCACGCTGAGCGTCCCGGCCACGACGAGCCTGACGGGTGCGACGACGTACGTGTTCCCGCCGAACGACGCCGGCATCACCATCACGGGCGGGACCTGGACGAACCGGGGCAAGAACGCGCTCTCGCAGCGCACGACCTCGCACGGGATGCTCCTCCGCCGGGTGTCGGGCGTCACCCTGTCCGGCTTCACCGTGCGGTCGGACGGCGCGCGACAGGTGGGCGGGCAGTACGCGGTGTCGCTCGGTGACGTGACCGACGTCCGCGCGACCGACCTGACCTTCGTGCGCACCGCCTCCGACGGCATCCACTTCCAGGGACCGGCCGCGCGGATCACCCTGCAGCGCATCACGGGCGACCACACCGGTGACGACCTCGTCGCGTTCACGACGGTCGACGGGCAGTCCAAGGACGGCTCGCTGCTCGGCGACTGCGAGGGCGACATCTCCGACGTCGTTGTCGAGGGCGTCGACGGCACCGCCTGCCACACGCACCTCAAGCTGACGTCGGGCACCGGCGCGGCGGGGGTCCAGCGGCGGCTGCAGCGCTTCACGGCGTCCGGCATCAGCGGCACCGCCACGGGTGGGTCGCCGGTGAACGTCGTGGACTACGCCGGGCCGACCTGGTTCTCCGGCACCATCGCCGACGTCACCGCGACGAAGGACAACAGCCCGATGGTGAACTGCAACGCGGTGACCCTGGGCACGGTCGTCGTCCGCGACGTGACCTGGCCGGCGGCGTCCCCCGCACCGGTGCGCGGCATCGTCCGGTTCGCGGGGAGGACGGCGACCTCGCTGACGGTCGACGGTGTGACGAACCGGTCCGTCCGGCCGACGTCCGACGGGGGCTCGGTCGCCGCGGTGACCGTCGCCGTGAAGACCATCGGCTCGCTCACGGTCTCGCGGGTGGCCTGCCCGGTCCTCGCGCCGTCCTTCGACTCCGTCCAGCTCGTGACGTCCGACGTCGGCATCACCACGCTGCGGGTGTCCGACGACAGCTCCGCCGCCCGCGCCGGGAACGTGTTCTCGATGCCCGCCGCTGCGGCGCGGTACCGCGTCAGGAGTGCCACCTTCACGCGCATCTCGCGGAGCACGGGGTCCGTCTGGGCCGCGACCGCGGACGGCACCCGGACGACCACGGACCTCGTCGTCGACGGGATGACCGGCGGTCGCGCCGTCGCCCTGCTGCGGAGCCCCGCGCGCGTGGTCGTCCGGAACGCGAAGCAGTCGTCGGCGGCGAAGGCGGCGGTGCGGCTCGACTCCGCGAACGCCTCGCCGGTCCGGGTCACGACGTCGGCGTTCACCCGGGCGTCGCCGCTCGTGTCGCGGACGGCCCGGCAGTCGGTGTCGGCGTCGAGCACCACCGTCGGGGTCGACGCCGCACTGCTGGCGCCCCGGAACGGGGACGTCGTGCGGAACACCGGGTCGCGGTGGCCGTCGGGCCTCGTGCGCTGGGACGCGGCGGCGCGGCGCTGGGTCCGGACGACCGCGCCGACGTCGCCCGCGCCGGAGCCCACGCCGAAGCCCACGCCGACACCGACACCGACCCGGCCGGGCACGCCGAGTCCGACGCCCACGAGCCGACCGGTGGGCCCGACTCCCGCCCCGACACCGACCTCGGCGCCCGTCCCGACCGGGACCCCGACGCCCACCGCGACGCCCGTCCCGACCGGGACGCCGTCGCCGAGCGTCGGGGCACCGACCGGCTGATCCGCGTCAGACGGCGATGTTCGCCGTGACCGCGTCGATGGAGGCGGCCCGTTCCTCGCGCGTGCTGGGTCGACCGGGGACGCCGGGGCGCTCCTCCCACGGCCGCGGTCCGGACTCGTGGCGGTACTCCACCCCGAGCGCGTCGAGCCGGGCGAGGTGCTCGGTCAGGCAGCCCCGGAACTCCTCGACGTCCCGCGGTCCGGCGTCGGCCGACCAGAGCGCCTCGGCGAGGGCCACGACCCGCGGGAACAGCTGGTGGTCGAGACGGCTGACCGTGTCCACGTGCTCGGTCCACGTGTTCGCCTGGCCGCCGACGACGTGGGTGCGCTCGGCCTCGGTCAGGGACCCGGGCACCGGGTCGAACGCGTACACCGTGTCCACGTCGAGGACGATCGAGACCGGGATCGGCTCGGCCGCTCGGCGGCGTCCGCGTTGCACACCGGAGTCTGTCAGCCCGCTCAGGCAGGGTGACGGGATGACGACCGCCGTGCCCTCGACCGTCGCCCACGTCGGCGCCACCTCCGCCTCCTCCGGTCCCGGCGGTGGCCCGGACCCCGACATCGGCGGGCTGACCGGGCTCGTGCTGCAGGTGATCGACACCATGGGGGAGTGGGGCGTCGCCATGATGCTCTTCATCGAGACGGTGTTCCCGCCGATCCCGTCCGAGGTCATCCTGCCGCTGGCCGGCTTCCTCGGTGGTGCCGGTCGGATGGACCTGACACTCGTGCTCGTCCTGGCGACGGTCGGCTCGTACGCCGGCGCGCTCGTGCTCTACTGGCTCGGCGCGGTGATCGGCTTCGAGCGGACCGTCCGGTGGTTCGGGAAGCTGCCGCTCGTCGACGAGGACGACTTCCGCAAGGCGGCGTCGTGGTTCCACCGGCACGGCAGGAGCGCGGTGTTCTTCGGGCGACTGGTACCCGTCGTCCGCAGCCTCATCTCGCTGCCCGCGGGGGCCGACCGGATGCACCTGGCCACGTTCTCGGTGTTCACGATCCTGGGCAGCGGGCTGTGGAACTCGCTCCTGGTGCTCGGCGGCGCGGCCCTCGGCACCCAGTACGAGCGGGTCGAGGCCTACACGGAGTGGATCGACCGGGCCGTGTACCTGGCGGTCGCCGTCATCGTCGTCGCCTTCGTCGTCCGGCGGGTCCGACGGGGTCGGGCCGCGGCGCGGGACGGCGGCGAGGGCCGGGACCGGTCCGCGAGCGGTCGGCGCCGCGCGTCGTCCGACGGCGCCTGACCACCGCGTCCAACCGCAGCGCCTGATCGCGCCGCGCCGCGCCGCGCCGACCCGTCGCGTCCCGCCCCGTCGCCGGCTGCGCTCCCGCCGCTCGTGCTGCGGGCGGCGCTCCTGCCGCTACTTCGCGGTGAGCGCGGACTCCTTGTGCGCGGCCTGCTTGCCGGACTTCTCCGACTCGATGATCCAGTACGGGTCGTCATCGGTCGGCTTGAACGACTGACCGTCGAACTCGAAGTCCTTCGTCTTCTTCTCGACGAGCTTGCCGGTCGTCTTCCCCTGGGAGGTGTTCCACGTGACCTCGTCACCCTTGCGCATGTCGGCCTCCTGCCGTTCCCCGGCGGACCGTCCACCCGGGAGGCCGGACGCTACCCGCGACCGCTGCATCATCCCTGGTGCGCACTCCCGGCCCTGTCCCCCATCACATTCGGGTAACCGCCGCTCCGATCGCCCGGGCCGCGGGTACCATTGCCGGGGAGCCACACCGCGAACACCCGACGCGGATCCGGGCTCCCAAGGGATCGACGTGCACCATGAGCCTGGCAACCGACAGCGCGAGGGCGGAGACCGTCCTGGCCGGACGGTACCGACTCGTCCGACTGATCGGCACCGGCGGCATGGGGTCCGTGTACGAGGCCCGCGACGAGCACACCTACCGTGCCGTCGCCGTGAAGATGTTCGCGACGCCCGAGCGGATGACCACCGCGGACCGCGTGCGCCAGGAGCGTGAGATCCGGCTGCTCAGCATGCTCTCGCACCCCGGCCTCATCCCGCTCTACGACGCCGGCACGCACGACTTCGAGGACGGCCCGCACCGCTACATCGTGATGGAGCTCATCGCCGACGCGACGCTCCTCCGCCGCCTGGCCGAGGGGCCGCTGCACAACTACGAGGTCGCGGACCTCGGTGCGCAGCTCGCCGACGCCCTGGCGTACGTGCACTCCCGCGGGATCGTGCACCGCGACGTCAAGCCCGCCAACATCCTGCTGAGCGACGAGGGCGCCTCCGGGTTCGTCCGCACCGTCAAGCTCACCGACTTCGGCGTCGCGCACTTCGTCGACGGCTCCCGGCTGACGAACGACGGCACGATCATCGGCACCGCCGCGTACCTGTCGCCGGAGCAGGTCGCCGGGGAGCCGATCAGCTTCGCGACCGACGTCTACTCGCTCGGGCTGGTGCTCCTCGAGGCGCTCACCGGCGACCAGGAGTACTCCGGCACCGTCATCGAGGCCGCCCTCGCGCGCCTCCGTCGTGACCCGCAGGTGCCGGACTCGGTCGCCTCGGAGTGGCGCGACCTGCTCACGAAGATGACCTCGCGCGACCCGTCGAAGCGGCCGACCGCGGTCGCCGTCGCACGCGCCCTGCGCGGTGGGTCGACGCAGGTGACCGGCCCGGTGCCGCTCGGCCCGGGGCGCGAGGTCCACCGCCGCGAGCACAAGATGCACCGTGCCGCGCACCGGCACGCCAAGCGCGGCACCTTCGAGGCCGTCCGGCGCTGGCGGCGCAGGAACGTCATCGCCGTGTCGATCACCGCGGTCGCGGTCGCCGCGGCGTGCGTCGGCTCGTACGTCGTCGGCGCCCTGCACTAGACGACGCGCCCAGCTCGAGCCCCAGCCCGAGCCCGAGCCCGACCCGGTCCGCCCCGTCCCGGCACGGCCCGGTCCAGCTCCGTCCCGTCGGCGTCCGACGGCGCCCCCTGCCCCGCCGCCCTGCCCGGGCGGCGGACCGATCAGGCAGGATGGGAGCATGAGCGACCAGCGCTGGATCAAGATCTGTGGCCTCTCCACGCCGGAGACCGTGGACGCCGCCGTCGACGCCGGTGCGGACGCGGTCGGCTTCGTCTTCGCCGCGGGCAGCCCCCGCACCGTGACGGCCGACACCGCCAAGCAGCTCGTCGAGCGCCTGCCGGACGGCATCGACGCCGTCGGGGTGTTCCGCGACCAGCCGATCGACGAGGTGGTCGGCATCGCCTCCGAGGTCGGGCTCACCACCCTGCAGCTGCACGGCGGCGAGTCCGCGTCCGACTTCGCCCGTGCCCGCGACGCCGGCTTCTTCACGATCCGCGCCGTCGCCGCGCAGGACTACCTCGGTGAGACGCCCGAGCAGCGCGCCGCGTCGGACCACGACCTGCTGCTGCTCGACGCAGCCGTCCCCGGCAGCGGCCACCTCGTCGACCCCGCCACGCTGACCGGTACCGTCGACGAGGCCTGGATCCTCGCCGGCGGCCTGACGCCGGCCAACGTCGCCGACCTGGTGCAGCGGCTCGACCCGGACGGCGTCGACGTCTCCAGCGGTGTGGAGTCGTCCCGGGGCGTCAAGGACGTTGCGCGGATCCGCGCCTTCGTCGAAGCGGTCCGCAGCATCCCCTGACCGGTCGCGTCCGACGCGGGGTGCACGGACGGGAGGCCCGTCACCATCTGGTGACGGGCCTCCCGTCCGGTGGTCGGACCGCCGTCAGGCGGTGCGGAGCGTGGGGACGAGCGCGCGGAGGAACACGTCGGTGTCCTCCCACCCCTCGACCGCGTGGGTGGGGACGCCGAGCGCCTTCACCGGGTAGTCGTTGCCCTCGGGGTCGAGCCGGTCGCCGACGAACAGCACGTCGTCGAGCGCGATCCCGGTGATCTCCGCCAGGCGCTGCATGCCGTACGCCTTGTCGATCCCCTTGCGGGTGATGTCGATGCTCGTGGACCCGCCGGAGCGCACCTCGAGGTCGGGCAGCTCGGCCTGCACCCGGCGGCGGAGGTCGTCCTTCTTCGCGCCCGTGGGGTCCCACTGCTTCTTTACGTCCACCGGAGCCGTCTGGCCCAGTGCGGAGAACGTGATCTGCGAGCCGCGGTCCTCGAGGATGTCGCCCCAGGGCTCGGCCTCCCAGTAGCCGGCGGCCTTCGCCTGCGCCTCGACCGTGGCGAGGGCGCGGGCCTTCTCGTCGTCGGTGAGGTCCTCGGCGTACTGCAGGACCCAGTCGCCGGCCTCCCAGCGGTAGTAGCGGGTGCCGCAGGTCGGCATGAGGTGCAGCTCGTCGAGGAGCAGCCCGTCGCGCTTCCGGAGCGGGGTGACGAGCTGCTGCTCGAACTGTTGGAAGTTGCCGCCGCTGATGACGGCCACGGGGACGACCTCGAGCAGGGACGCGAAGGTCTCGAGCATGCGGGGGTCGAGCGGCGACTTCGACGGGGCGAGCGTGTCGTCGAGGTCGAAGGCGACGAGGCGAGGTGCGGACATGCCCTCGATCATGCCAGGGCCGGGTGTCCACCTCGTGTCGCGCCGGGTCCGGCGTGGTGCGACCCGGGTCCGGCCTGCTGCCGGACCGGAGGCGCTGACCGGTCCGGCCTGCTGTCGGACCGGGGCGCCGACCGGTCCGGCCTGCTGCCGGACCGGTGTCGCGGGTCACTCCTTGACGAGCACGACCTCGTCGAGCGGCATGCGGGTGCGCGGGGCGACCTCACGCGCGGCGGCCTTCTCGTCGAGGACCGACGGGTCCGCCACGGTGCCGATGGCGGTGACGGTGAACGGCACGAACCGCTCGGGCAGGTCGAACGCGGCGGACAGCCCCGCGGCGTCGATGCCGGCCATCTGGTGCACGTGCAGGCCCTCGGCGTGCGCCTGCACGGTCAGGAACGCGAGCGACTGGCCGAGGTCGTACTCGGCGAAGCGGAGCGGCTCGCCGTCCTCGTTCGTCGTCTCGAGGATGCCGACCACGAGGGCGCTGGCGCGGAAGGCCCACGCGGCGTTGAAGCCGAGCAGGTTCGCGGTCACCGCGTCGAACGCCGCCGTGCCACGACGGGCGGCGACGAAGCGGCGGGGCTGCAGGTTCATCGCGGACGGAGCCCAGCGCGCGGCCTCGAGCACGGCGTCGAGCTGCTCGTCGGAGATGGTAGCGGTCTCGTCGTAGGACCGCGGGCTCCACCGCTCCTCGAGCAGGGGCACGAGGGGCTGGCTGGAGTCGGTGGACCGGGAGAGCGTCTGCGTCGTCATGCTCACCAGAACGACCGGCAGCGCATCCGTATTTCCACGGAGGTCTGCGAGGATGGTCAGGATGAGTGGCGTCCTGGTCGGCTTCGCGATCATCGGCGTCGTCATCGCGGTCGGCTACGGCGTCGGCCGGGCCGGACTGCTCGGGCCGCACGCCCAGTTCGTGATGAATCGGCTGGCGTTCTTCGTGCTCATGCCGTGTCTGCTGTTCCACACGATCGCGACCGCCGACGTGCGCACGCTCTTCTCGCCGATGCTGGCCGTGTCCGCGATCACCGCCCTGTCCGTCGCGGCCGGCACCGCGCTCGTGTTCGGGCTCGTGCTGCGTCGACCGCTCACCACGACGACCGTCGGTGCCCTGGCCGCCTCGTACTCGAACGCGAACAACATCGGGCTGCCCGTCGCCGTCTACGTGCTCGGGCAGGCCACCGCGGTCGTGCCGGTGATCATGCTGCAGCTGGTCGTGATGGCCCCGATCGCCCTGACCGTCCTCGACGCGGCGACGGCGTCCGGCGGCGGCTGGCGACGGCGTGTGCTCGGTCCGGTGTCGAACCCGCTCATCATCGCGTCGCTGCTCGGGCTGGTCTGCTCCGTGACCGGGGTGACCCTGCCGGACCCCGTGCTCGAGCCGTTCGTGCTCGTCGGGGGAGCGGCGGTCCCCGTCGTGCTGCTGTCGTTCGGGATGAGCCTGCACGGTGCCGCCCCGCTGCGGGACGCGGCCACCCGGGTCGACGTGCTGCTCGCGAGCGGGATCAAGCTCCTGGTCATGCCGGCGGTCGCGTTCGCGCTCGCCCGGTACGCGTTCGTCCTGGACGCCGAGCACGTGTTCGTCCTGACCGTCCTGGGTGGGTTGCCCGCGGCGCAGAACGTCTTCAACTACGCGCAGCGGTACGGGGCGGCGGTGCCGGTGGCGCGGGACGTCGTGCTGCTGACGACGATCGGGTCCGTGCCGGTGCTCGTCGTCGTCGCGGCGCTGCTGCACCCGTAGGCGCGGCCCCGCGTCGTGCCGGTGGACGGGAGGCGCGGGGCGGGCCGGACACGCGCCTCCCGTCCGACGGTGGGCCGGGCGGGCGCCGCCCGTCGCGTCAGAAGATCATCGGACGGTCGTCGTCGAGGACCGTGTCGAGGTCCAGGTCGACGGACACCGGCACGTGGTCGCTCGGGGCGTCGCCCTTGCGCTCGTCGCGGTGGATCGTCGCCCCGACCGTGACGTCGGCGAACGCCTGGGACCCCATCACGAAGTCGATGCGCATGCCCTCGTTGCGGGGGAACCGCAGCTGCTTGTAGTCCCAGTACGTGTACCCGGTGGGCACGAGGGGACGGACGACGTCCTGCAGCCCCCGCTCCTCGAACGCCCGGAAGGCCGCGCGCTCCGGCTCGCTGACGTGCGTCGACCCCTCGAACACCCGCAGGTCCCAGACGTCCTCGTCGAGCGGTGCGACGTTCCAGTCGCCCATCAGCGCCAGCGGCAGGTCGGGCTCGGCGGCCAGCCACTCGGTCGTGCGGTCGGCGAGCTGCGCCAGCCAGTCGAGCTTGTACGTGTAGTGCGGGTCGCCGAGCTCGCGGCCGTTGGGGACGTAGAGGCTCCAGAGACGGACGCCCTCGACCGTGACGCCGATCGCGCGGGCCTCGACCGGCAGGTCCGGCCCCTCCTGGCCCTTGAGGAAGCCGGGCTGACCGGGGAAGTCGCGCGTGACGTCCTCCATCGGCAGGCGGCTGGCGAAGGCGACACCGTTCCACTGGTTGAGGCCGTGCGCCTCGACCGTGTAGCCGGCGGCTTCGAACGCCTCGACCGGGAACTGCTCGGGCTTGCACTTGATCTCCTGCATGCCGAGGACGTCCACGTCCTCGCGCACGAGCCAGTCGACGACCCGACCGACTCGGGTGCGGACGGAGTTGACGTTCCAGGTCGCGACGCGCATGGGATCGAACCTACCGGGCGCGACCGACCGCCTGCCCGGGGCGGGGGTCCTGCTGCCCGACGCGGGTCGGCCCTGTGGTGGGGGCCGTGGCGGTGGCGGTGGCGGCGGCGGCCCTGGCCCGACCGGTGCTCCGGTGACAGGGTGGAGCCAGCACCCACGCCGCGACCAGCCCGGAGGCACGCATGACACCGACGCCCGCTCCGCCGGTCCCGCCGGTCCCGCAGCTCCCGGCGGGACCTGCCGGCGCTGCCGGCACCGTCGTCGCCGGGTCGGGCCGGGAGCGCTGACCGGTGACCGACGACCTGGCGGGGCGGGGCGGGCGTCCGGACGGACCGGTGGGCGTGCCGGACGCCGTGCTGCGACTGGCGGCCGGTCGCGTCCTCGAACCGGTGTGGGTCAACTCGGCAGGCGGCCGGACCTTCCGGCTCGGCCCGTCTCCCGATGTGGACCGGCACCGGGCACCCGCAGCAGCACCGACTGTCGGTGTTGACGACGCCACCGGGTACGTGAAGTGGGTGTCGCCCCGGTACGCGACGTGGGTCGCCGACGAGGTGGCGCGACTCCGCTGGGCCGGCCGGTGGCTGAGCGTCCCCGAGGTTGTCGAGCACGGCGCCGACCGGTCCGGTGCCTGGATGGTGACGCGGCCGCTGCCTGGCTGGAGTGCGATCGACGACCGGTGGCGGGGCGACCCGCGGGCGGCGGTGATCGCCGTCGGCGAGGGGCTGCGGGCGGTGCACGAGACGCTGCCGGTGTCGACGTGCCCGTTCGTGTGGTCGACGGACGACCGCCTGGACCGTGCGCGGGCGGCCGGCGTGGACGTCGAGGCAATCGGCCCGGCTCCCGAGGTGGACCGGCTGGTCGTCTGCCACGGGGACGCCTGCACGCCGAACACCCTGATGGGTGACGACGGCCGGTGGCTCGGGCACGTGGACCTGGGAGCGCTCGGCGTCGCGGACCGCTGGGCCGACCTCGCGGTGGCGTCGATGAGCCTCGGGTGGAACCACGGCCCGGGGTGGGACGCCCTGTTCCACGAGGCGTACGGCATCGCCCAGGACCACGAGCGGACCGCCTGGTACCGCGCGCTCTGGGAGCTCGACGTCGACGACGTGGACGACCCGCGCCGCGCTGCAGGCGACGCGGGCGGGACGGACTAGAAGCCGACGCCCCGTGCGCCCATGAAGGACACCGGGTCGACGGTCCCGCCGCCGACGTGGGTCTCGAAGTGCAGGTGGCAGCCCGTCGAGTTGCCGGTCGACCCGACGAGGGCGATGAGCGTGCCCGCGGCAACCTGCTGGCCGGGCGAGACCCGGAACCCGCCGTTGACGATGTGGCCGTAGGCGGTCTTCACGCCGTTGCCGTGGTCGATGCGGACGTAGTTGCCGTACCCGCCGTAGGGGCCGACGTAGTCGACCGTGCCCGAGGACGCGGCGACGATTGCCGTCGAGCACCCGCTGCCGAGGTCGATGCCGTCGTGCATCCGGACCACGCCGGACACCGGGTTGACGCGGACGCCGTAGCCGCTGGTGATCCACCCGCCCGCCGGACGGACCCAGCCGGAGCCGGACCCGGCCCCCGGGGCGGATCCACCGGTGCTGGGCGCCGCCGGGGCGCTCCCGCCGCCGCCACCGCCCTGGTTCGCGGCTGCGGCTGCGGCTGCGGCCTCCCGCTGCTGCTGCGCCTGCCGTGCCAGTTCGGCCTCGAGCGCCCGTCGTCGGCGTTCCTCCTCGGCCTTGCGGATCCGCTCGCCCATCTCGTACTGGGCCTCGGTCGTCGCGCGGCCCGACACCAGCGAGGCGAGCTGCGCCTCGAGTCGGGACTTGTTGGTCTCCTGCTCGTCGTACGCGGCCTGCGCGCGGTCGGACGCGGCCTGCGCCTCGCCCATCCGGTCCTGGGCGGCCTGCGCGAGGTCCTTCAGCTCGAGTGCCGCGCGGTCCGCCTGGTTCGTGAGCGACCGGGCGACGGAGGCGTCGGTCGTGGCCGCCGTCTCGACGCGCTCGGCCTGCTCGGACAGCTTGCTCAGGGCACCGAGGTCGTAGAGCAGGTCACGGGCGTCCTCGCCGCCGGTGATCACGCTCGTGGTGACGTCGGCGCCGCCGGAGCGGGCCATCTGCGCGGCGAACCGGCCGGCCTGGGCCGCGCTCGCCTCGGCCACCTCGGCGTGGTCCTCGGCGTCCTTGCGCAGGGCCTGTTCCTTCTCGGCGGCACGCAGGGCACGGCGCTGCGCGGCCTCGAACTCGGCGCCGAGACGTTCGGCCTCGGCCCGGGCGGCCTCGGCGTCGTCGGCCAGGCCGGAGATGAGCCCGCGGATCTCGACGATCTGCGACTGCTTGGCGGACTCCTTGCCGCGCGCCGCGACCACGTCGTCCCACGAGGGGTACGTGGCGGCCTGGGCGGCGGGCGCGTCGAGGACGAGCGTGCCGATCAGACCGGCGATCGCCAGCCCGGTGGCGAGCATGCGACGTCGGGCCGTCGACGCGGAGCGGGGACGGGGAGCGGTGACCACGGAGCGAGACATCGGAACGGAGCCTATACATCCGCACAGGCAGTTCGCTGCGGCGACGCTCCGATGTGGACCGATCAGGCGGATCCGGGGGCTGTGGAGGAGTCGTCCCCGAGCGGCGGTCAGAACCCGCGCTGCCGCAGGACCGCGAGCGCCGAACCGACCACGCGCTCCCGCAGCACGTCGGCGCCGCGGGTGCCCGCGTAGTCGTAGACGTCGTAGCCGGTGCAGTGCGTGATCGTCGCCGGGCGGCCGAGCGAGTCCTCGACCGGGGTCGTCCAGACGTCGCCCGAGCCGATCACCACGTAGTCCGGCCGGGCCTGCCGGTAGGCGCCGAGGTCCACGAGCCACGGGTACGTGTCGAAGGTGTCGCGGACCTGCAGCAGCCGGACGTCCTGCTCGGCGTAGGCGGCCAGCGGGCGGATCGTCCAGAACTGGCCGACGCCGACCGGGTCGCGGCCCGCGCTCCGGTGCGCGTCCACCCAGCGGTCGAGGCAGTCGACGGGCGTGTACCGCGCCTCCACGACGGCCCGCGCCGTCCCGGGCGTGACGGCGACCCCCGCGACCAGCACCGTGGCCGCGCCGACGGCGAGCAGGGTGCGCAGCGCCCGGACCGGCCGGTGCAGACGCGTCTGCCGGACCGCGGTCCGCGTCAGCTCGCACACCGCGACGAGCGCGAGCAGGGGCATCGCGACCACCGGCTCGAGGTACCGGGGCGTCTCCGACCCGGCGACGACGACGCCGACGGACACGGCGGCGATCGTGACGAGCGGCAGCGCGCACGCGACGAGCACGGTCCGCGAGGCCCGGGCCCGCAGCGCCCACACCGTCCCGCCCGCGCTGAGCAGCACCCCGAGCAGCATGAGCAGCAGCCCCGCGTCGCCGGACGCCGAGGCGGCACGGTCGTCGGTGAGCGCCGCGAAGAACGCCGCGGTGGCCCCGGCCCGCTCCGGGTGCACGTAGGTCGAGGGGTCGAGTGAGACGAACGGGCGCAGCGGGATCCGCACGAGGTACCCGACGACCGCGCCCACCGTCAGCGTCGCCGCGACGAGCGCCGCGGGACGCCAGGGCAGCCGCCGCGCCGCGACCAGCAGCCCGAGCGTCACGACGACCGGCCCCGCCGACCACGGGACGTACAGCGGGTTGGAGGCGGTGGTGAGCGCCGCCACGAGCCCGAGCGTGACGAGCACCGGGACCGACGCCCGACCGGTGCGCACCGTCCGGAGCACGAGCACCCCGGTGCCGAGCATCGCGAGCACGGCGCCGTAGTAGTAGGTCGTCGTGAGCAGCAGGGACGCGAGCTCGAGCGAGGTGGCCGTCGCGGAGGACTCGGTCAGGACGAGCATCGTCAGCAGCACGACCGCCAGGACGGACACGGCGATCCGGGCCGGCCGGGTCGCCGCCGTCATGAGCTCGTTGGCCGCCGCCCGGACGATCGCGTACACGGCGAGCAGCACGAGGACGCCGTTCAGCGCGAGTGCCTGCTGCGGTGTGGCGGTCACCGCCGAGACGCCCAGGTACACCGGCAGCTCGGGGAAGAAGAACAGCGCGGGGGACATCGCCCACTCGAACGGCTGCCCGAGCGCGACGGACCGTGTGACGAGCGGCAGGAGCACCGAGTCACCGTCGTACCAGAGCAGCGCGACCCGCTCCGTCGCGAGCACGTGCCGGAGCGCGAGGACCGCCAGCGCCAGCGCGAGCACGGCCCCGAGCGCCTCGTGCGCGAGCGTCCGCACGAGGGCGGAGCGAGGACGACGGACGCCGGCCTCGAGCGGTCGGACACCGTCCCGCTGACGGGCGAGGGGCATGACCGGAGCGTACCGGCGGCGGCATCCCAGCAGCCGTACAGAGCGCTCGGGGGAGCGCGGACGGCCGGTCGCCGCTAATCTTGAGCACCGTGACCCACGCGCGCGAGCAGTTGATCGAGCACATCAAGGCCGATGCGGTCTTCCACGGCGACTTCACGCTGACCAGCGGGAAGCAGGCGTCGTACTACATCGACCTCCGCAAGGTGAGCCTCGACCACCGCGTCGCGCCCCTCATCGGGCAGGTCATGACCGACCTCATCGCGGACGTCCCGGACGTCGCCGCGGTCGGTGGCCTGACGATGGGCGCCGACCCGATCGCCAGCGCCGTGCTCCACCAGTCCGCTGCCCGCGGCGGCACGTACGACGCGTTCGTCGTCCGCAAGCAGCCCAAGGACCACGGCCGCGGTCGCCAGGTCGAGGGCCCGGACGTCCGCGGCAAGCGCGTGGTCGTGCTCGAGGACACCTCCACCACCGGCGGGTCGCCGCTCGCCGCCGCCGAGGCGCTCGAGCGCGAGGGCGCCGTGATCGCCGCCGTCGCGGTCGTCGTCGACCGGGACACCGGCGCGAAGGAACGGATCGAGGCGGCGGGCTACCCGTACCTCGCGGCGATCGGGTTGGCCGACCTGGGGCTGTCCGCGTGACCGAGGAGCGTCCGGAGGGGCGCGACGAGTCCGACCGGTCCGTCACCCCCGACCGTGGGGACGACGGCCTGGAGGCTCCGCGCGGCTCCGACACGGACGCTCCGTTCCGTGGGCTCCGCAGCGCCGCCGACATCTTCGGTGCGCCCCTGACCGAGGACGAGTGGCCGTCGCGTCGGGAACGCCGCGAGGCCGAACGCGCCGCACGGCAGGCCGGCCAGCCGGAGCCCGAGCCCTTCACCGCCCCGGCGTCGCTGCCGGCACCGGCCTCCGCAGCCGCTCCCGGCTCGGTGCCCGACGCCGACGCTGACGCTGACCAGCGTGGCGAACCGGACCCCGGTGCGACCCAGGCGATCTCGATGCCCGAGGAGCTCGCGCTGCCGGGCGGCGTCGCCGGACGTGTCCCGCCGCCGGCCACCGTGCCGCCGGTGTCGAACGCGCCGGACCCCCGCGCGATCTCGCTGCCCACCGCCCGCTCCGACCGGGACGCCCGTGCTGCCGAGTCACGGGCGATCGAGGACGAGCGCCGCCGTACCGACCCGGACGGGCTCGGCCGCTCCGACGTGGACTGGCTCGGTCGAGTGCGGCCCGCAGCGACCTCCCCGGCCGACCGCGCTGCCGTGCCGCCCGCGTTCGCCGGCGGACCCGAGGCGCAGCCGGTCGGCGTCGAGGACGTCCTGCCCACGACCACCGAGCCGCCGACGTTCACCGAGCTCCTGCGCCTGCACGACGACGACGGTGCCCCGCAGGCCGACCGCCCCTTCGACTGGTCCGTCCTCGACGACGAGACCGGCGAGGTGCCCACGGCCCTGACGCGCGACGACTACGACACGAACCTGGTCGCCGCCGGGTCGTGGGCGACCGGTGACGACCGCCGCGCCGCCGACGTGGTCCCGCCCGCCGTGGTGCCGCCCGTCGCGGTGCCGGGCGACGACGCGGCCGACGAGCGGACCACCCCCTCCGGGTCGAGCTGGTCGCTGAGCGACGAGGCCGCCCGCACCGGCGAGGTGTTCCCGGGCGACGTGACCGACGACCGCACGGCCGTGCTCGGCACGACGCCCGGCCCGGACGACACGAGCGGACCGTCCGCCCCGCGTGCCGCCGAGGACCCCGAGGACCACGACGACGACCTCGACGACCACGCTCCCACCGCCGTCTTCGCACCGCGGTCGGCAGCGGCGACCCCGCCGCCGTCGGTGCTCCCCGCGGCGCCGGCAGCCACACCGGACCGGTGGTGGGAGGACGAGTCCGCCGGGGTGCCGCCGCTCGTCGAGCCGGAGCAGCGTCCCGCCCGCCCGGGGTCGGACACCCCTCGCTCGGCGTCGACCACGCCGTGGCAGGACGGCACCGACCGGGGCGACCGCGCGCCTGCCCGCGGCGGCCGCGCCCCTGCTCGCGGGTCCTCGGACGACGTCGACGAGCCCGCCGCACGCGGATCCCTCGCGCCCGAGGACATCGACCAGTCCGAGTGGCAGGGTCGTGAGACGAGCGACACCGGCGTGATCAAGGACCTGTTCGGCACCGAGGCGATCGACCAGATCCGTGGCCTGCCCGAGGACACCAGTACCCGGATGATGCCCGCCGTCCCGGGCGGTGCCCGCGACGCAGCACCCGGCGTCGGCGGGACCGGTGCACCCGCCGACCGCGACAACTTCATCAACGAGGGCTTCGCGCGGCTGCAGAGCGAGGGCCGGCGCGGCAAGCAGCTGCTCGTCTACGGGTCGATCGCGATCATCGTGGTGCTGCTCGTGCTCGTCTTCGTGCTCACCCGGTGGATCCTCGGGAACACGATCGACGAGCACCCGGCGGCTCCGTCGAGCAGCCCGGCCGCAGCGGCCGCCGTCGTTCCCGCGCATGAGGCCGTCCCCGCGCACGAGGCCGTCCCCGCCGACTGACCGGGCACCGACTGACCGGGCACCGGGCCGGCGACGTGCCGGACGGGAGGCGCCCCGCCCGCTGGTGGCGCGCCTCCCGTTCGGCAGCCGGTGTCGTCGGTCGACCGGGACGGTCCGTCAGCCGGTGACGGCCGCCGGTCGGCCCCCGGCGTCGGCCCTCAGGAGGCCGGTACCGCGGCCGACACGTCGGTGAGCGTCTGCAGTTCGTCCGCGTGCAGCTCGAGGTCGGCCGAGGCGAGCAGGGCGGGGAGCTGCTCGGTGTTGCGGGCGGAGGCGATCGGGGCGACCACGTCGGGCTGTGCCTGCAGCCAGGCGAGGGCGACCGTGGCGATCTCGACCGAGTGCGCCGACGCGATCTCGGCGAGGGCGTCGACGACGGCGAGACCCTGGTCGGAGAAGTAGCCGGACACCTGGCCCTCGCGGTCCTTGCCCGCGAAGTCCTCGGCCGAGCGGTACTTGCCGGTCAGGAAGCCCGCCGCGAGCGCGAAGTACGGCACGACGCCGAGGTGCTCCCGTGCGGCGAGGGGCGCGATCGACGACTCGTAGGGCTCGCGCGTGACGAGGTTGTAGTGCGGCTGGATCGCGACCGGCACCGCGAGGTCGTGCTCGCGGGCGATCCGGATCCACTCCGCCGCACGCTCCGCCGAGTAGTTCGAGATCGCGGTGTGGCGGACGAGCCCCTCGCGGACGAGCTGGTCGAACGCGCGGACGGTCTCCTCGAGCGGGGTGTCCTGGTCGTCGAAGTGGGCGTAGTACAGGTCGATCCGGTCGGTGCCCAGGCGCTGCAGGCTCGCCCGTGCCGCGGCGGCCACGGTCTCGGCGGAGAGGCCGGAGAACTCCGGGTGCTGCGAGACCTTCGTCGCGATGGTGACGTCGTCGCGCTTGCCGGAGGCGCGGAACCACGAACCGATGACCGTCTCGGACTCGCCACCCGAGTTGCCGAGCGCCCAGGCGGAGTAGACGTCGGCCGAGTCGATGAAGTCGCCGCCGGCGCCGGTGTAGGCGTCGAGGACGCGGAACGAGGTGCTCTCGTCGGCCGTCCACCCGAAGACGTTGCCGCCGAGGGCGAGGGGGAACACGGTGAGGTCGCTGGTGCCGATGCGGGGCATGTGCAGTCCTTTCGGGTCGGTACGAACGTCGTCCACGCTATGCCCGGCGCCGGGCTGTCACTCAGGTGCGCGGGGTGAGGTGGAGGGCCATGCCGACGCTCGCCTCGTACCTGACCGATCCCCGTCCCGCCGTGCGGCTCCGAGCCGTGATGGCCGCCGGGACCACCCCCTCCGTCGACGACCTCGAACTCCTCGTCGAGCAGTGCGCCGTCGAGCCGGACCTGCAGGTCCGGGAGGTGCTCACCTGGGCGCTCGTCCGCCTGCCGGCCGAGGTCGTCGTGCCCCGCTTGGTCGGCGAACTCGAGCGTCCGGAGCCGCAGGCCCGCAGCCAGGCGCTGCACACCCTGTCGAAGATCCGCGACGGCTCGGTGTACCCGCAGGTCGCCGGACGGCTGTCCGACGTCGACCCCGGTGTCGCCCGCACGGCCTGGCGCGCCGCCGTCCTGCTGGCCCCGGAGTCGGCACACCCGGAGCTCGCCCGGACGCTCGCCGTGCAGCTCGGCCAGGGCGACCCGGAGACACGGTTGGCGCTGAGCCGTGCGATCGCCGGTCTCGGCGCCGAGGTGGCCGGCCCGGTCCTCGCCGCCGCTGCCGAGCACCGCAACGACGCCGTGCGGGAGCACGCGGCCGAGACCCTCCGGCTGCTCGACGACCCGGACGCGGGGTCGGCGCTCGCCGTCGCGCGGGCTCGGCGTGAGGTCGCGCTCGGGCGGACGCGGGCCGCGAAGGGCTGACCGGGGCGGCGGTCCGCTCAGTGCGGGTCGTCGGGCGTCAGCCAGATCGCCGTCGCGGCCGCGGCCGGCAGGTCCAGCAGCGCCTCCGCCCCGCCCGCGTCCCGCCGCGACACCGCGAGGACCCCCGCGTAGTCCCGCACCCGCTCGACCCGCAGGTGCGTGCCGAGACCGACCCCGAGCTCGTCGAAGTACCGGAGGAGCGCCGGGTCGTCGTCGGACACCCGACCGACCGTGCCGCACACGCCGGGGTCGATCGTGCAGAGCAGAGCACCGGGGGAGTCCGGCACGACGCCGTCCGCGCCGGGGATCGGGTCGCCGTGCGGGTCGTGCGTGGGGTGCCCGAGGTCCGCGTCGACCCGGTCGAGGAACGTCTCGGACACCGCGTGCTCGAGGGCCTCGGCCTCGGCGTGCACCTCGTCCCACGAGTACCCGAGCCGCTCGACCAGGAACGTCTCGATCAGCCGGTGCCGTCGGACCATCGCCACGGCCGCCTGCTGCCCGAGCGGGGTCAGGACGACACCGCGGTACAGGGTGTGCTCGATGAGGCCGTCGCGGTCGAGCTTCCGGAGGTTCCCGGACACCGTCGACGCCGACACGTGCAGGGCAGCCGCGATGTCCCGCGTGGCCATGCCCCGCGAGCCCGGGCCGTCGGCGTCGCGCTCCCCGGCCTTCCAGACGAGCTTGACGTAGTCCTCCGCCATGGTGCTGAGCGAGGGCAGGCGCATGGGCCCATGGTACGGCCGGCACTGGTACAACCGTGAGGTGACCGTCGACCAGCCCACCGCCTCCCGTCGTCGTCGGTGGTGGCCGGTCCCGCCGTCGCTGCTCGTCGGCATCGCCCCGCTGGTCGTGTTCGCGGTCGTGAGCATCGTGCGCTCCAGGCCGAGCGACGACTACCCGTCCCTCGGCCGCACGGTCGACAGCGTCGTGCACGACCTCGTCGTGCCCGAGGCGATCGTCGCCGGCGTCCTGGCCCTCGTCGTCACCGGACTGGGCTGGTGGCGGATCGCGACCGTCGACCCGTCCCGCGGCCGACCGCGCTGGACGATGGTCGCGCCGCTGCTCGTCGTCGGCATCTGCATCGCACGGCTGCCGCTCGTGGACTGGGGCGGCAAGAGCGTGCGGTACTTCCTGCTGCTCACCGTGGGGGTGCTGCTGGTCGGCGTCTTCGAGGAGCTCATGACCCGCGGCGTGCTGCTCGTCGGACTCCGTCGGCGCCTGTCCGAGACCTGGGTGTGGGCGCTCTCCTGCGTGCTCTTCGGCCTGCTGCACTTCGTCAACGTCCTGGCCGGCGCCCCGGTCGCCACGACCGTGGTGCAGGTGGTGTTCGCCGCGTCGTTCGGGTCGACGCTGTACCTGGCCCGACGCCTGACCGGCAACCTGCTCGCCCCCGTGCTGCTGCACGCCTTCTGGGACTTCGGGGCGATCGCCGTCAGCGCCTCCGGCCCGGGGTCGGTCGACTTCTTCCTGGTCGGGCTGCTCGGGCTCGCCTCGTTCGCGGTGCTCCTGCTCGGCATCGTCGCCGGCGGCCTGGTCGCCTGGCGGGACGACCGGCCACGGCGCCTGCGCCGCCGGTGGCGGGCGGTACCGCCCCTGGAGCCGGTCGCGGCGCGCGGTGTGGAGGCGGGCCTCCCGGCCGGGGTGGCCTAGATCTCCACCTCGTACGGCTCCGTGTGCAGGAGCTCGTGCACGCCGGCGATGACCTCGCTCGGGCGGAACGGGTACTTGTCGATCTCGGCCTGGTCGCTGATGCCCGTCATCACCAGGACGGTGTGCAGGCCCGCCTCGATGCCCGCCTGCACGTCGGTGTCCATGCGGTCGCCGATCATGCCGGTGTTCTCGGAGTGGGCGCCGATGCGGTTCATCGCCGAGCGGAACATCATCGGGTTCGGCTTGCCGACCACGTAGGGCTGCTTGCCCGTGGCCTTCTCGATCATCGCCGCGATGGCGCCGGTCGCGGGCAGGACGCCCTCGGCGCTCGGGCCGGTCGCGTCGGGGTTCGTGACGATGAAGCGTGCGCCGTCGCGGATCAGCCGGACGGCCTTGGTGATCGCCTCGAACGAGTAGTTCCGGGTCTCGCCGACGACGACGTAGTCCGGCGCGGTCTCGGTCATGATGAAGCCGGCCTCGTGCAGCGCCGTGGTCATGCCGGCCTCGCCGATCACGAACGCGGAGCCGTCGGGCATCTGCGACGCGCAGAAGTCGGCGGTCGCGAGGGCCGAGGTCCAGATGCGCTCTTCCGGCACCTCGAGGCCCGACCAGCGGAGCCGCGCGCTGAGGTCACGCGGTGTGAAGATCGAGTTGTTCGTCAGCACGAGGAACTCGGTGCCCTGGTCCTGCCACTGCCGGATCAGCTCCGGCGCGCCCGGGAGCGCCTGGTTCTCGTGGACGAGCACGCCGTCCATGTCCGTGAGCCAGCACTCGACCTCGTCGCGGGATGCCATGGGGTCAGCGTAGTGGGCGGACCCGGGCGACGTGCGGACGTGCCCTAGGCTCGGAGGACGCATTCCCGTACGCGTACCGGAACCACCAGGAGGACGCCCCGTGCTCGTCGACCAGGACGCCCAGACCACACCCGACGGCAGCGCTCCCGCAGCGCCGGCGCGACGCCGGGGACGGCCGCGGGCGCTCTCCCGCGAGCAGGTCGTCGACGCCGCGACGGTCATCGCGAACGAGGAGGGCCTCGACCGGCTGTCCTTCCGTGCCCTCGGCGCCGCGCTCGGCGTCGCCCCGATGACGGTCCACCGGACGATCGGCGGGCTCGACGACCTGCACGCCGAGCTCGTTCGCCGCACCGTCGACGAGTTCACCGCCACGTTCATCTGGCCCGAGGACTGGCGCGAGGTCGTCCGGGTCTTCGCCACGACCCTGCGCGACCTGCTGGTCCGGCACCCGCTCGTCCTCGAGTCGCACAGCAGCCGGGCGCCGCTCGCCTCGTCCGAGTCCGACGCGGTCGTCGCCACCGTCGTCGGTGCACTCCGCGAGGCCGGGCTGTCCCCGGACGAGGCGATGTACGCGTTCTTCGTGGTCTACGACTTCGTCGTCGGGCACACGGCGGTGCTGGTCGGTCGCGGGGACTCGGAGGCCGGGCGTCCCGAGCGGCACCGGCTGGTGGGGGAGGTCCTCGGCGAGCACTCGTACGAGGTGCGGTTCGCGCTTGGGCTCGACGTGCTGCTCGGGGGGATCGAGGCGCGGGTCGGCCGCGGCGGGGCGGCCGCGGGAGCCTGACGGGCGGGCGTCGGGTGTGCGTCGGTCGCGGGGCGGCCGGCCGGGTGTGCGTCGGTTGCTGGGCGTCCGGCCGGGTGTGCGTCGGTCGCTGGGCGTCCGACCGGGTGTCCGTCGGTCGTCCGACCGGGTGCGCGTCGGTCGCGGTGCCGGACGGGAGGCGCGGTTCGCGCGCCGTACGCTGGTCGGGTGACCCAGGGCCTCCCGTCCGGCGACCTGCCGGAGCTGCCGCCGGCGCTCCCGCCCAGCCACGAGGCGACGACGCACGGCGTCGGACCGCACCCGCGGCCGTGGCCCGAGGGCCCGCAGTACGACCCGGAACTGCTCGAGCACGGCGACACCCGCAACGTCGTCGACCGCTTCCGGTACTGGACGATGGAGGCGATCGTCGCCGACCTCGACACCCGTCGGCACACGTTCGACGTCGCGATCGAGAACTGGCAGCACGACCTGAACATCGGCTCGATCGTCCGGAGCGCCAACGCGTTCCTGGCCGGGACCGTGCACATCATCGGTCGACGCCGGTGGAACCGCCGCGGGGCGATGGTCACCGACCGGTACCAGCACGTGCGGCACCACGAGGACGTGGCCGCGTTCCTCGAGGCCATGCGTGCCGAGGGACGCCCGGTGGTGGCGATCGACAACACGCTCGGTGCCTCGCGGATCGAGGTCGCGGACATCCCGGCGCGTTGCGTGTTCCTGTTCGGGCAGGAGGGGCCGGGCCTGACGGACGAGGCGGTCGCGGGCGCGGACGGGCACCTCGAGATCACGCAGTTCGGGTCGACGCGGAGCATCAACGCCTCGGCGGCGGCGGCGATCGTGATGCACAGCTGGGTCGTCCGGCACGCGGTGCTGCCGGGCTGATCCGAGGCGCGCGGGGCGCGCGGGGGGCGCCGAGGGTGGTGCGGGGGCCGAGGTCGGTGCGGGGCTGATGGTCGGGCCGGGCCGGGTGCGGGGGCCGAGGTCGCACGACGCGCCGTCGGCGTATCGCCGAGGTCGCACGACCTGCTGCCGGAACGCGTCTCGGGCGTCCGATCGTGCGACCTCGGCGGGCTGCCCCGCGCGTGCCGGGGCAGCGCGAGGAGGGGCCGGTTCGGGCCGAGCGGGCACCGAGGTCGCACGACGTGCCGTGGGCGTTTCGCCGGGGTCGCACGAACTGCCGCGCGGAAGCGTCTCGGGCGGCCGATCGTGCGACCTCGGCGGGCACCCCGGGCGTGCCGGGCATGGCGGGCGTGCCGAGCCGGCCGATCGTGCGACCTCGGCGGGCTGCCCCGCGCGTGCCGGGGCAGCGCGAGGAGGGGCCGGTTCGGGCCGAGCGGGCACCGAGGTCGCACGACGTGCCGTGGGCGTTTCGCCGGGGTCGCACGAACTGCCGCGCGGAAGCGTCTCGGGCGGCCGATCGTGCGACCTCGGCGGGCACCCCGCGCGTGTCCGAACCGCGCCGCCCGGCCCCGCCGCGCAGGCCGCGCCGCCCGGCCCCGCCGCGCAGGCCCCCGCCGCGCCGGCCCCGGCCCCGCGGGCCCCCGCCGCGCAGCCCAGCCGCGCCCGCCCCGCGCGCCCCTACCGCTGCGCGGTCGTCCGCCGGGCGACGAGCCGCGGCTCGACCAGCACCTCGGTGGCGGTGAGCCCGGGGTCCGCGATCCGCTCGAGCAACCGCGCGCCGGCCCCGCGGCCGATGTCGATGCTGCGGTCGTCGATGCTCGTCAGCCCCACGTACCGGGTCGCCGCGATCGGGGTGTCGTCGTAGCCGATCACCGAGACGTCCTCGGGCACGCGCAGGCCCCGGTCGGCGATCGCGGACATCGCCCCGAGGGCGGTGACGTCGTTCGCGGCGAACACGGCGGTGACGTCGGGGTGTTCGTCGAGCAGCCGGTTGGTCCCGACGACGCCGGTCTCCTCGGTGACGTCGGCGGCGAGGACGACGGCGGTCCCGCTGACGTCGGCGCCGGTCCGTGCAGCGGCGGCGATGCCGGCGCGCCAGCCCTCGAGCCGGGCGTCGCTCGCCGCGGATCGACCACCGACGAAGCCGAGCCGCACGTGACCGAGGCCGACGAGGTGCTCCGCCGCCATCCGTCCACCCGCCAGGTCGTCGTTCGCCACCGTGTCCGCCCGTGGCAGGAGCGCCCGACCGCCCGCCACCACGACCGGCGTGCTGGCGGGGATCGCCATGCCGGAGTCGGGTTCTCCCGCGATGACGAGACCCTCGACCCGCATCGACAGGAAGCCCTCGACGGGGGAGACGTCGAGCCCGGTGTTGAGGAACCGGTCCGCCACGACGAGCCGGTGCCCCTGGTCCTGCAGTGACTCGCGCAGACCGGTGAGCAGGTCGACGAACCACTGGTTCCGGAAGTCGTCGAGCACGACGCCGATCGTGCGGGAGCGGGTGCCGGCGAGCGACACCGCCGCGGTCGAGGGCCGGTAGTCGAGCTCCTGGATCGCCGCCAGGACGGCCGCCCGACGCTGCTCGCTCACCCGCGGCGACCGCTGCAGCACGAGGGACACGAGCGACTTCGACACCCCCGCGCGAGCGGCGACGTCGTAGATCGTCGCGGGCTTGGTGTTCCCCATCGTCATCCTCGACCTCCGGCTGCGCACCCGCCGGGTGCGTCCCGTCGATCGTAGCGCTGTCGCGCTCCACGCCCGCGGGGCCGCCGGGGGACGGACGGGAGGCCCGTGCCGGCGCCGCCTCGCGCCTCCCGTCCGCCCCGTCCCCGTCGAGCAGATCCAGCCGGCGCGAGGCCGGCCAGCCGTCGCCGGTGCCGGCCCGACCGGTGCCAGGCCAGCGGACCGGCGCCGGCCCGACCGGCCGCACCCCCGCGGCGACCCGCCGCGCTACCCGATCAAGCTCGGCCGCAGGTCCCGCAGCGTCCGTGTCCGGGTCTGCCGCGCGGTCACGAGGTACGACACGAGCAGCGCGCCGAGCAGCCAGCAGAGCAGGACGCCCGCGTCGCTCCAGGCCGTGCCGAGCGACCCGCCGTACATCGTCTGCCGGATCGCGTCGACCGAGTACGTCATCGGCAACGCGAAGTGCAGCGCGGCGAGCGGCCCCGGCAGGGTCTGCCACGGGAAGGTGCCGCCCGCGGTGACGAGCTGGATGAGCATGAGCACCAGCCCGAGGAACTGTCCGACCGACCCGAGCAGCACGTTGAGCGTCATGATGATCGCCGCGAAGGTCGCCGAGGCCAGGATCATGATGCCGACCGTCCCGCCGGCGTGGACGACGTCGAGGTCCAGGGCGTACCGCACGATGAGGAACAGCGCCGCCATCTGCACGACCCCGAGGAGCGCCGGGGTCAGCCAGCCACCGAACACCACGCGCAGGGGCCGACGGACGGCGGTGATGGCGCGCTTCGAGATCGGCTTGAGGATGAGGAACAGCGCGTACATACCGATCCAGGCCGCGAGCGAGATGAAGAACGGCGCGAGGCCGGCTCCGTAGTTCGAGGCTGCGGCGATGTTGTCGTCGCCGACCTTCACCGGGTCGGAGATCACGGACGCCTGCGATGCACGCTGTGAGGCGTCCGACGCGGGGATCTCGGTGCGCCCCTTGTCGAGCTGCGAGGCGAGCTTCGACGACCCGGACTCGAGGGAGTGCAGCCCCTTCGCCAGGGACGCCGCACCGTCGTCGGCCGAGGCCGCTCCGGTGGCGAGCTGCGACGCTCCCGAGGACAGCTGCGGGGCCGCGGCGGCGAGCTTCGACGTCCCACCGGCGACCTGCGCCGCACCGGTCGACAGCGTGGACGCCCCGTCGGCGGCCGTGGCGATGCCGGACGCCAGCTGGGGGGCGGCGTCGGCGAGGGCCGAGGCGCCCGCGGACACCTGCTGGGCCCCGGCGCTCAGCGTGTCGATCTGCTGCGTCGTGGCACCGAGCTGCTGCTTGGCGTCCGCGCCGGCACTGTTCGCCCGCTGGACGGCCGAGGTGACGGTGGCGGTCAGGGCCTGCTGCTGCTCGGGCGTGAGGGTGACGCCCTCGGGCAGGTTCGACGTGATGTCCTGCAGGACGGCGTCCGCGTCGACCGGTTCGACGGCCTGCACGGTCCGGTTCGCCTCGTCCACGCGGGCGGCGAGCTCGGCGTCACCGGCTGCGACCTGCGCGGCACCGTCGGCGAGCTGCCGGGTCTGTGCGGGCAGCGCGGCGGTCTGCTGCTGCGCGGACCGGAGGCCCGTGGCCAGGGACGCCGCCCCGGTCGCGACCTGCTGCGCCCCGGAGTCCAGCTGCGCGGTCTGCGACGGCAGCGCGGCCGTGCTCGACGCCAGGGTCCCGGCGCCGTCGGACAGCTTCGTGGTGCCGTCGTGCAGGGTGTCGGCACCGTCCGCGGCCTTCGTCGCGCCGGAGGCGAGCTTGCCCGCCCCGTCGACCGCGTCGCCCAGGCTGTCCCGGACGTCGGCGAGCCCGACGAGCAGGGTGGTCGCGGCCTCCTTCCCGACGCGTTCGGCGACGGCGGTCCGCATGGTCTTGCCGGCCTGCTCCGCGATGGTCGAGGCGAGGTAGGAGTTCGTGTCCGCCGTGGTCATCACGAGTTCGGCGCGTTCGGGGTCGTCGGACTGCGCGGACGCCAGCGACGCGGAGAAGTCGTGCGGGATCGTCACGACGAAGTCGTACGTGCCGTTGCGCACCCCGGAGCGGGCGTCGGCCGCGGTGGTCTCGGTCCAGTCGAAGTCGCCGCCGTCGATGGCCTCCTTGGCGACGTCCGCGCCGTAGTGCACGCGTTCGCCGTCGAGGGTGGCGCCGGCGTCCTGGTCCACGATCGCCGCCGGGATCTGGTCGAGCTTGGCGTAGGGGTCGCGGTTCGCCCAGAGGTACGCGCCGCCGTAGAGCAGCGGGACGCACATGAGGGCGATGAACGCGAGGCGGGCGAGCGGGGTGGCGGTGAGGCGCGCGAGTTCGGCGCGGACGAGCGAGGGGATGGTCACGAGCGGGTCTCCAGGGGAGCGGTTGCGTCGGTGGTGTCGGTCGGGAGGCCCGTGGCGGGCTCCCCGGTCCGGGTCGCGTCCTCGGGACCCTCGGTGGTGGTGTCGGCAGTGCCGCCGACGGTGGCGTCGGCGTCCGCGTCGGCGTCGGCGGCGGTGGGGCCGCCGGTGGCGGTGTCGGCTGCGGCGCTGTCGGCGGCGGCGGTCCGGTCCGCCTCGGTGTCCGTCACGGTGTCGAGCAGGGCGCTCGCCGTCTCGGCCGCGGCCTTGGAGGTGACGAGCACGACGGTGACCCCGCGGCGGGCGATGTCCCGGACGACGGCGAACCAGTCCGCGACCACGCCGCCGTGCCGCTCGGGCGAGGTCACCACGAGTCCGGTGACGTCGGGCCGCAGGAGCGCGAGTTCGGCGAGCAGCCGCACCCGGGCGTCGGTCGGCACCCGCTGCACGGCGGTGTCGCTCCACCGGGTCATGCCGAGTTCGTCGAGCACGGTGGCGACGTCCGCCCGCGAGGGACGGCGTCCGGCGAACGCGAGCTCCTCGTGCACGATCTGCTTGAGGGTCAGCACGGGGAAGGGTTCGGCGACGCCCGGGGTGTCCACGAGGGCGAACGCGCGACGGACGGCCGTGGGGTCGTCGTGCCCGTCGAGCAGGACCTGCCCGGTGTCGGGCTTCATGCGGCCACCGGCGACGAGGGACGCGAGCACCGGTGCCTGCTCGGTCTCGACGGCGACGACGCCGGGGTGCCCCGGGCCCGCGACGGCGCTGACGACCGGGAGGGCCGCTCCGGGTTCGGTGCCGATGCCGACGGCGGCGAGTTCGAGCGTCATGCGTGGTCCTCCGGTACGGGGGTGGAGCTGGTGGTGGGGAGGGCGAGGCGCGCGGTGCGCCAGTCGACCCCGGCGATCCCGAGCGCGGAGAGCACGACCATGCGGCGTCCGGCGTCGTCGGGGGTGGCGGAGCGCGTGGCCTCGTCGAGGACGGCCAGGCACGCACCCTCGACCAGGCGGCCGAGGGTCGCGGCGTCGACGTCGTCACGGAGCGTGCCGTCCGCGATGCCGCGGGCGCAGGCGTCGCGCACCTGCTCGCGCAGCGGGGCGAACACGGTGGCGACCGTCTCGACGAGGGGGCCGCGGACGGCGATGACCGCCATCGAGCGGACGTGCGAGACCTCGGTCCAGAGGGTCACCGCGATCGCGGCCAGCCGGGAGGCCGGGGGCAGGTCGGCGAGTTCGGCCCGGCTGGGCATGGCGGCCAGGATCCGCTCGGCGCCACCCGTGACGACCTCGCGCACGAGGTCGTCACGGGAGGGGAAGTGTCCGTAGACCGCACGCCGTGACAGTCCGGCGGCGCGGGCGACCGTCTCGATGGAGGCGTCGGGATCGGCCTGCAGCACCGCCCGCGCGGCCTGCACGAGGGCGGCCCGGTTCTCGGTGGCGTCCCGTCGCGGCGCGCGTGCAGAGCGTTCGGCGGTGGTCATGACCCCAGCGTAATAACGTGCACACCGCTGTGCAACTTCATAGGACGACGGGTTCTGTCCCCTGAACTGCCGACTCCCTGTCCTGAGAAGGACCACATAGCTTCATCAGAACTTCACCCGAACGTCGGACCCCACAGGAGTGTGCTGCGTGCCCCGAGCGACACCGCCCAACAACCCGTCCCGTCGGTACCGCGCCCCGCGGCTGCTGACCTCGATCGTCGCGGTGGCGGCCCTGGCCTGCGGCGGACTCGCCGTGGGCGGTGCGGCCTCCGCGGCTCCGGCCGGCGTCCCCGCCGCAGCCGACCTCAAGCTCGCCGCTCCGCTGCGGGACGCCAAGCCCTCGAAGACGGTCAGCGCCTTCATCCGCACGACGGGCGCCGGTGCCCTCGAGGTCGACGCGGCAGCGAAGGGCGGCGACCTCACCCGGTCGAAGCGCCCCTCGTCCGCCGCGCAGAGCCGCGTACAGACGATCCAGTCGACCGTCGCGAAGGTCCGCTCGGCCGTCCGCGCCGCCGACCCCGACGCCGCCGAGCTCTACTCGACCGAGTACACGGTCCCGGGCGTCGCCGTCGTCGCGGACGTCTCGGCGCTCGCCGAGATCGCGAAGCGCTCGGACGTCGAGAGCATCGTCGCGCTCGTCCCGAAGAAGATCGTGCAGCCCACGGTCAACGCCGACGCGGGTGCCGCACCCTCGGGCGTCGACCCCGACTCCGTCCGTCCGGGTGCCGAAGGTGTCAGCCCGAAGAACGCCGCGAGCGACCTCTACACGCGTGCGTACGACGCCTGGACCGCCACTGGCCACACCGGCGAGGGCGTCAACATCGCCGTGCTCGACACCGGCCTGGACTACACGCAGGCGGACTTCGGCGGTCCCGGCACCACGGCCGCGTACCAGGACGCCCTGGCGAGCACGAGTGCACCTGCCGCCAGCTGGTACGACCCGTCGAAGTACCTCGGCGGGCACGACTTCGCCGGCCCCACGTACAACGCGGACTCCAGCGACGACGAGGGCTACCAGCCGCTGCCGCAGCCGGACGACAACCCGATCGACGGCGCGGGCGGCGACCACGGCACGCACGTGGCCGGGACCGCGGCGGGCTACGGCCTGAACGCCGACAAGACCACGTTCCGCGGCGACTACGACTCGCTCACCCGCGAGCAGGTCCAGGACATGTGGGTGGGCCCGGGCAGCGCACCCAAGGCGGGGCTCTACGCGCTCAAGGTCTTCGGCGACGGCGGCGGGTCCACCGACCTGACCGGTGCCGCGCTCGACTGGGTGGGCCAGGCGCTCACCGAGGGCAAGGACATCAACGTCATCAACCTGTCGCTCGGTTCCGACTACGGCGCGACCGACGACCCGGACAACGCGAAGATCGACGCCCTGACCGACCGCGGCGTCCTGCCCGTGATCGCCTCGGGCAACGCCGACGACTTCACCGACATCGGTGGCGCGCCGGGGACCGCGGAGGGCGCCCTCACCGTCGCCGCGGCCGCAGCCGGCCAGAGCCTGTACGACGGCGTGCAGGTCACCGCGCCGGCCGGCGTCGCGGGGACGTACCGCTCGCAGTACTCCGGTGACTACAAGGGCACCCTCCCGGTCGAGGGCGACGTGTTCGTCCCGACGGTGGACGTCGACGGCTGCAAGCCCTTCACCGGGGCCGAGGCCGCGGCGCTCAAGGGCAAGGTGGCCTGGCTGAAGTGGACCGACGGCGCACTCGAGTGCGGCTCCAAGGCCCGGTTCGACAACGTCCAGGCCGCCGGTGGTGTCGGTGTGCTCCTCGCGGGCACGATCGACATCTTCGACTCGGGCATCGCGGGCAACGCGACCATCCCGGGTGCCGAGCTGACGAAGCAGAGCGCTGCGAGCCTCCGGGCCGCCGCGACGGCGGGGACCCTGCACGTGCGCTTCGCGCAGGAGCTCAAGGGCTACGACATCGCCCGCGGGCAGGAGACCACGAACACCCTCGCCCCGTTCACCAGCCGCGGTGTGCACGGTTCGGTCGACGACGTCGTCAAGCCGGACATCGCCGGCCCGGGCGTCAACGTCATCTCCGCTGCCAACGGCACCGGTGACGGCCGCATGTCGATGAGCGGGACCTCGATGGCCACGCCGCACGTCTCCGGCGTCGCCGCCCTCGCGTTCGAGGCCCACCCGGGCTGGAGCGCGCCGGAGGTCAAGGCGGCACTGATGAACACGGCCACCTCGGACGTCCAGCAGAGCGCGACGGACACGCAGAAGGCGAACCTGCTCCGCCAGGGCACCGGCCGCGTCGACGCGCTGCAGGCCGTGCAGGACACCACCACGGTCCGCAGCCAGGAGAACGACGACCTGGTCACGGCGTCGTTCGGGGTCGTCGAGGTCAGCGGTGCCACGACCGAGAAGCGCACGCTCCTCGTCCGCAACACGGCCGACGTCGCCCACACCTACGCGGTGGCCTACGAGTCCCGCACCGCCAAGACGGGCGTCGCCTTCTCGCTCAGCGCGAAGACGGTCACCGTCCCGGCGAACGGCACCGCCACGGTCACCCTGACCATGACGGTCTCCGACCCGACCCTGCTCCGGAAGTCGATCGACCCGACGCAGGCGAAGCTGCAGAGCGGGTACCCGCGCGAGTTCGTCTCGGCGGCCACCGGCCTGGTCACCTTCACGCCGGCCGCGGACGACGTGACGCCGCTCCGCCTCGGCGTCTACGCCGCGCCGAAGCCGGTCAGCGCGCTGCACGGTTCGACGGTCACCTTCGCCGGGCCGACCACGAAGGCGACCCTCCCGGTCACCGGTCGTGGCGTCGCGCAGGGCTCGGGGACGGACGCCTACCGGGCGCTCGCGGCTCCGTTCGTCCTCGGCGGCACCGACCCGAAGGAGTCCTTCGCCGACGGGTCGGCGCAGCACTCCCTCCGCGCAGCCGACATCCGGGCGTTCGGCGTCAGCTCGACGGCGGTCGGTCTCAGCGACCGGTCGCAGGGCGTCGTCTCGTTCGGTGTCCAGACCGACGGTCCGGACGCGAACCCGGGCGCGGTCACGAACGTCGAGGTCCTCATCGACACGAACCGTGACGGCAAGCCGGACTTCCTGACCTACGACACGAAGTCCGCTGCCGTCGACGCGACGTGGGTCACCACGGTCGACCTCAACGACCCGAAGCAGAAGACGGTCGACGCCTGGCCGCTCAACGCCGACGAGACGCGGGACACCAACACCTTCGACTCGACGGTCAAGGTCCTGCCGGTGTCGCTCTCGGCGCTCGGCTACACCAAGGCGTCGAAGAGCGCGGCGTTCGACTACACGGTGCTGACGGAGTCCGCGTACGCGCCGTCGATCGCCACGTCGGGTTCCTCGGTCGTCGACGAGGTCGGCACGGCCTCGTTCAACGCGTTCGCCCCGGCGTACACGTTCAGCGTCGGCGGCGTCTCGTCGCCGGTGCTGCCGGACGGCACGCTCGACGTCACCCGCCGCAACACCGCGACGGACGCGAAGATCCTGCTCCTCCACCTGCACAACGCGGTGGGCGACCAGGCCGAGGTGCTCACGTCGAAGACCACCACCCCGAAGCTCGCCCTCGCGACGGGCAGCAAGGCGACGGTCACCGGGTCCTGGAAGGTGGGCTCGACGCTCACCGCCAAGCCGGGCACCTGGAACGTGAGCGGTGTGACGTTCAGCTACCAGTGGCTGCGTGACGGCAAGAAGATCAGCGGCGCCACGAAGTCGACCCACAAGACGACCTCGGCCGACGTCGGCCACCGGCTCTCCGCGGTCGTGACCGCGAAGAAGACCGGGTACGCGACGGGCAGCACCACGTCGACCCTCTCGGGGCGCATCTACAAGTGAGGAACGAGCACGGAGCGGAGCGGGTGGCCCTCGGGCTGCCCGCTCCGTCGTGTGTCCGGGGACCGTGGGGTCGCGTCCCCTGTTCGAGGGCGGACAGTGCGCCTACAGGACACGTAGTTAGACGAACTAGGTACTTCGTGACAGTGTTCATGCATGCGAACGAACACCCTGGTGCAGCTCCGGCAGAACCCGATGGAGTGGCGTCGACGCGGACTCACCCCGCCGGACGTCATCCGGGCGATGGTGGAGGAGCGGCTGGCCGAGCCGGGGCACACCCAGCCGATCGGGGACCCCTCGTACGCAGACTTCTTCCGCGGCTGACGCCGCGCGACCGAGCGCACGACGGGAGGCCCGGTACCAGCTGGTACCGGGCCTCCCGTCGTGTGCGCTGACCGGTGGTCAGTTGCCGATCTTGCCGTCGGCGGCGTGCTCCGCCTTGTCGATCTGGTCGCCGTGGCCACCGCCGGTCGCCTTGTCGGCCGCGCCGGCTGCCTTGTCGAGACCGGCGTCGGTCGCCTTCTCGCCCTTGTCGCTGCTCGCGAAGTCCTTGGCCTTGTCGCTGAGGTCGCTCATGGTGTTCCTTCCGTTCGTCGGATCACTGACCGGTCCACCGTGCTCCGGGGACCATCCGTCCACGCTCAGGCGTCGGGACGCTCCTCCGCCGCCTCGCGGCCACGGTCGGTCTCGGGCATGACGTCCTGCGGGGCGCCCTCGACGGAACCGATGCCGCCGTCGGTGAGTTCCTCGGCCTGCTGGACGTCCTGCAGGTTGCGCGGGTCGTCGATGGGGTCGCTCATGGTGGTTCCTCTCGTCGGTACGGATCCTGCGTCGGATCGGGTGCGTCCCAGCGTGCTCCGTGCCGGGGTCGTCCTCCACAGGGACCGTCCGGCCGGTGACGCGGAGGTGACCAGCCGATAGACTCGGGTGGACCACCGGCCCGGACGGCCGTGTGCGGTCCTCCGCCAACGTGAGGAGAACCAGATGCCCGCAGCAGTCATCATCGGCGCCCAGTGGGGCGACGAGGGCAAGGGGAAGGCCACCGACCTCCTCGGTTCCCGCATCGACTACGTCGTGAAGTTCAACGGCGGCAACAACGCCGGGCACACGGTCGTCGTCGGCGGCGAGAAGTACGCGCTGCACCTGCTGCCGTCGGGCATCCTGACGCCGGGTGTCACCCCGGTCATCGGCAACGGCGTGGTCGTCGACATCGAGGTCCTGTTCCAGGAGCTCGACGCGCTCAAGGCCCGCGGCGTCGACGTGTCAAAGCTCCGCGTCTCCGCGAACGCCCACGTCATCACGCACTACCACCGCACCATCGACAAGGTGACGGAGCGCTTCCTCGGCAAGCGTCAGATCGGCACCACCGGCCGCGGCATCGGCCCGACCTACGCCGACAAGATCAACCGCGTCGGCATCCGCATCCAGGACATCTTCGACGAGAACATCCTGCGTCAGAAGGTCGAGGCGGCCCTCGACCAGAAGAACCACCTGCTCGTCAAGGTCTTCAACCGTCGCGCGATCGACGCCGAGGAGATCGTCGAGTCGCTGCTGTCCTTCGCCGACCGCCTGCGCCCGATGGTCGCCGACACCGCGCTCGAGATCCACCGCGCGCTCGAGCGCGGCGAGACCGTGCTGTTCGAGGCCGGCCAGGCCACCATGCTCGACGTCGATCACGGCACCTACCCGTTCGTCACGTCCTCGTCCGCGACGGCCGGTGGCGCCGCGACCGGTTCGGGCATCGGCCCGGGCAAGCTCGAGCGCATCATCGGCATCGTCAAGGCGTACACGACCCGGGTCGGTGCCGGTCCGTTCCCGACCGAGCTGTTCGACGAGTCGGGGGAGTTCCTCCGTGCCAACGGATTCGAGTTCGGCACGACGACCGGTCGCCCGCGTCGCTGCGGCTGGTACGACGCCCCGATCGCCCGCTACACGGCGCGCATCAACGGCGTCACGGACTTCGTGCTCACCAAGCTCGACGTCCTGACCGGGCTCGAGACCATCCCGGTCTGCGTCGCCTACGAGGTCGACGGGCAGCGCGTGGACGAGGTCCCCGTGTCGCAGTCCGACTTCCACCACGCGACGCCGATCTACGAGGAGTTCCCCGGCTGGACCGAGGACATCACCGGCGCCCGCTCGTTCGAGGACCTGCCGAAGAACGCGCAGGACTACGTCCTCGCGGTCGAGGCGATGTCCGGTGCCCGGATCTCGGCGATCGGTGTCGGCCCCGGCCGCGACGCGATCGTCGTCCGCCACGACCTGCTCGGCCAGGGCTGAACGTGCGGATCCTCTTCGTCTGCAGCGGCAACATCTGCCGCTCACCGCTCGGGGCGCAGGTCCTGGAGGCCCGGCTCGGCCCCGCAGCGTCAGCCCACGTCATCGAGTCGGCCGGCACCATCGCCGACGACGGCGCCGTGATGGACGGTGCGGCGGCGGCGCAGTCGGCGCGCCTCGGCGGGTCGCCCGACGCGCACCGGTCGCGGTACCTGACCGAGCAGATCGCCGCCTCGGCCGACCTCGTGCTGACGGCCGAGCGGTCGCACCGGGCCGCGACCGTGCAGCTGGCGCCACGTGCGTCGAAGCGGGCGTTCACGATCAAGCAGTTCGCGCGGGTGCTCGACGGGCTCGAGCCGGGTGACCTGGCGGACGTGCACACGCCGGAGGCCCTGGTCGAGCGGGTCGCACGGCTGCGGGGCACCGTCCCGCCGCCCGTCGACCCGGCGGCCGACGACGTGGACGACCCCTACCGGCGGTCGGAGTCCACGCACGTGCGGGTGGCCGACGAGATCGACGCGGCGCTCACGACGATCGCCGACGCGCTCCGCGCCGTCTCCTGACGGCGGGCCGCGGGGCCGGCGGGCCGTGTCCGACGTCCGGAACGCGAGTACCCCGATCCGTCCCCCTGTACCCCGATCGGTGACGGGAGAAGCCCGTCGTTCCGGGCTTCGCGGATGAACATCCGGGGCTCAAGCCGTGAATCGACGGGCTCCGCTGTCGATCAGCGCGATCGGTGTCGTAGCGTTCAGGTACCGCAGCACGTACCCCGAACACGACAGGAGAGCGCGATGAGCACGACCATCAACCGGACCGCCACCGGGACCGACGTCACCCTCGACACCGACACCGTCGACATCGTCGCCGTCCTCGAGGCCGAGGCAGCCACCAGCGCCCGCGCCGCTCGGGCGAAGCTCACCTGGACGCTCGAGGGTGACGACGAGTGGATCGCCAACTACGGCGGCTACTTCGGCGGCTCCGTCGACAAGCGCGACGGCCGCTACGTCGCCTCGGACACGTTCGGCCTGGTCGTCGGCGACTTCGCCTCGCTCGAGGAGGCCCAGACCGGCCTGGCCGGTCACCTGCACGTCATGCTCCCGTCGGTCATCCGGCCGGTCGCGTAGCAGCCTCCTTCCGGACGACGACGCCCCGCTGGCAGAGACCAGCGGGGCGTCGTCGCGTCCGGGAGGGGCGGGATCACTCGGGCAGGCGGTAGTTCCCGACCGTGATCGCGTGTGCGCCCTGCCCGGCGAGGACCCGCACCACCGCATCGGCACGGGTGCGGTTCGGCACCGAGTCCTTCGCGGCCCAGGCCGCGAGCGCGGACTGCAGTTCGTGGTCGTTCGTCACGATGCTCGTCGTCACGGTGCCGCTGCGGTCCTCCGCCTGCACGAAGGCCGTGGCCGCCGGCGACGAGTAGAACACGCACGTGTCGAACCAGGTGCGAGAGACGCCGGTCTGCTCGTCGACGAAGCGGGCGAGGCGACGGGCCTGCTGTCGGACCTGCTGCGCGGGGGAGGCGCCCTTGGCCTGCACCCGGACGCGCCACCAGTTCTCTGCCTCCTCCTCGGCGTTGAGCACCTTCCGGCTCTGCACCTGGACGGCGAACGGCGGGACGAGGGACGACTCGTCGACCAGGTTCCGGAACGCCGGGTGCACCTCGCTCGGCCGCCGCCCGTCGAACACGATGCCACTCCAGCGCTTGCTCTCGATCACCAGTCCGCGCCCGGAGTCGGACACCAGCACGTGGTCGACCTGCGCCACGAACTTCCGCCACGACCCCTGCTCGGTCTCGCCGACGGGCACGAACACGACGTTCGTCATGAGCACGCCGTTGACGCCCGCGGCTCGACAGGCGCGGAGGATCGCCTGTTCCGACGCCTCCTCCCACTTCATGCCGCGGCGCAGGAGCGCGCGGCTCTCCTCGGCCTCCGACGCAGCGTCCCGCCGGCGAGCTTCTGCGGCCTCCACCTGTGCGGTGCGGTCCGCCTCGAGGCGCGCGGTCGCGTCGCGGTGCTCCGCCTCGCGCTGCGCGAGCTCGTCCCGGCGGGCCCGGTCCGCGGCGTCGAGCTCGGAGCGGGAGGAGGTCTGGTGTCGCCGCAGGAGGATCACCAGGACGACCACCACGACGGCGAGCCCCCCGGCGACCAACCACGGCACGAGGTCGCTGGTCATGGACCAACCACACCACGGCTCCGGGCCGGGCGGCGCATCCTGCGTCGGCGCGTCCGCCTCCCTTCGCCGTCCGTACCGGACCTGGTGCCCTCTTCATTGCCTGATGGGCAAAGTTGCCCATTGGGCAAGTTCGCGGTAGGGTCGGCACATGGAAGGCACCCGTTCGCTCCGCGACGAGAAGAAGGCGGCGCTCCGCGACGAGCTGAGTGTGACGACCGTGCTGCTGGCGCGCGAGCGCGGCCTCGACAACGTCCGCGTCGAGGACATCGTTCGCGAGGTCGGCGTGTCGCGGCGGACGTTCGGCAACTACTTCTCCAGCAAGGAGGACGCGATCGCCGACCGCCACGTGCAACGTGTCCGGACGGCCGCGGCCGACCTCGCACAGCGCCCGGACGGCGAACCGCTCTGGTCAGCGGTCACCGCGGCACTGCTGGCCCCGTACCGGGCGCACGGAGCGACCGGGTCCTCCGCGGGGGACCAGAGCGGCCTCATGGCCGTGCTCGCGACACCCGGCATGCAGTCCGCGGTCGATCGCGGCGCCCGGACCGCGAACACCGTCCTCGCGCACGCGATCGCCGCACGGCTGGGCGTCGACCGCGACGATCCGCTGCCGGGCGCGGTCGCGGCGGCAGCGCTCTCGACCCTGCTCTCCACCCTGGAGTCCTGGGCGGCGAGCAGCCAGGCGGGCCCGCTCGAGTCGATGCTCGTCGCCGCCTTCCAACGGCTCGGCGGCGGCTTCGACCGCCTGCACGCGTGACCCCTCACCCACTCATCCGACTCATCCGGAAAGGCTCCTCTCCATGTTCGACGCCCTCATCGTCGGTGGCGGCCCCGTGGGGGTCTTCGTCGCCTGCGAGCTGAAGCTCGCCGGCGCGAACCCGCTGGTCCTCGAACGGCTCCCCGGGATCAGCCAGTGGGACAAGGCGCACGGCCTCACGGGCCAGGTCGTCCGTCTGCTGGACCAGCGCGGCCTCTTCGAACGTTGCGCGCGGGTGGCTGAGCCGTCTCCGGCTCCCGCGTTCTTCTTCGGCGCGCTCCCCCTCCCGCTGCACGTGCTCGGTGAGCGCAACCCGATGTACTTGCTGCACATCAACCAGCGCGACCTGGAGCGCGTCCTGAACGACCGCGCCGCCGAGCTGGGCGTCGAGATCCGCCGTGGCGTCGAGCTGCGGTCCTTCCAGCAGGACGACGACCACGTCGACATCACGGTCGTCGACACGACGACCGAGGTCGAGACCACGCTGTCGGGTCGCTACCTCATCGGCAGCGACGGCGCGCGGAGCACGGTGCGAAAGCAGTCCGGCATCGGCTTCCCGGGGAACACCGACCACCACGTCGTGGACCGTACGGTGCTGATCGCCCCGACCGACGACCTGGTCGCAGCCGGCCCGGGGAGGGTGCGGGTCGCCGGGATCGGCGAGATCGCGGCAGCGTTCCACCGGACCGAGACGGGAGTCGCCACGATCGCGCTCCACGACCCCGAGCACCCGCTGGTGTACACCGCGGAGTGGGAGGACGCGCCCGAGCAGAGCTCCCCTGGTGACGGGGCGGCGATGACCCTGGCCGAGATGGAGGACAGCCTGGAACGCGTCCTCGGTGTCCGCATCGCCCTCGCACCGCCCGCCGCGGGGGAACCCACGCTGCTCCGTCGTCTCTCGGGCAGGAACACCCGCGTCGCCGACCGCTACCGGGACCGACGGGTGTTCCTGCTCGGTGACGCTGCCCACGTCCACTCCGCCGCGGGTGGCCCCGGCCTGAACCTCGCGCTGCAGGACGCCGCGAACCTCGCGTGGAAACTCGCCGCCGAGCTCGCCGGCACGGCTCCGGCAGGGTTGCTCGACACCTACGAGGCAGAACGCCGACCGCTCGGGCAACGGGTCTTCATGCAGACGCAGGCGCAGACGGCGCTCATGGCCCCCGGGTCGGACGTCACCGCACTCCGCGATCTCTTCGCTGAACTGCTCACCGACACGGGCACGGTGCAGCGCATCGCCGACCTGCTCGCCGGCGCCGACGTCCGATACGAGATGGGTGCCACCGATCCCGATGGTCCCACCGGCTGGTTCGCCCCGTCCGCGCAGCTCACCCTCGCCGACGGCACCCGTCGCCGCCTCCCCGCGCTCCTCCACGCCGCACGCCCTGTCCTGATCGACGACGACGGCAGCCTGCGCGACGCTGCTGCGCCGTGGACGGACCGTGTCGAGCACGTCGAACTGGCCGCCGGCGGTGGGCTGCCGTCGATGCTGGTCCGACCCGACGGGTTCGTCGCGTGGTCGCGGACCGACCCGACCGACGTCAGGACGGCACTCCGGGCGTGGTTCGGGGAGCCGCGACCCGCTGCGGTGCGCACTGCCGCGACGAGCGAGGCCTAGGACGTGGACGCCACCGTGATCGGCGCCGCGACCGTCTCGATCAGCGGCGCGATCCTCTCGACGGCCTCGGTCTGGGGCCTCGTCGCCGCGCTGACGGACCTCCGCGGAGGCACATCCGGAGCCGCTGCCGCACGGGTGCACGCCCTGACGGGGTCCGTCATCGTGATCGCCGGCCTCGTGACGCACGTGCTGGGCTACTTCCCGGAGGCGTTCGTCCTGATCTACGCCGGAGGTGCGTCCTCACTCGTCGCCGCAGCATCGGCAGCACGGTCCGGTGCACGTCGCCGCGTCCGCAGCACGGTGCCCACCGTGCTCACGATCGTCGGCCTCGTCGTCCTCACGGTCGGACTCCTCGTCTGACGGACCGCGTGCCCGCGTCAGCGCACGTCGCCCGCGAACCGGTCGGTGGTCTCGATCAACGCGTCGAGGATCCCGGGTTCGTCGAACGCGTGCCCGGCGTCGTCGATCATCCGGAACTCGGCGGACGGCAGGGCGCGGTGCAGGTCCCAGGCGGTGACGGCCGGCGTGCACAGGTCGTACCGCCCCTGCACGATGACGGTCGGGATGCCGGCCAGGCGTCCGGCGTCGCGGATGAGCTGGTCCGGGGTGAACCACCCGTCGTGCGTGAAGTAGTGGTTCTCGATGCGGGCGAACGCCAGCGCGTAGGTCGGGTCGGCGTACCGGGCGACGAGGTCCGGGCGGGGCAGGAGCGTGATCGAGGCCGCCTCCCAGCTCGCCCACGCGACGGCCGCCGGACCGTGCACGGCGGGGTCCGGGTCGGCCAGCAGGCGCTCGAACGCCCGGACGAGCCGGCCGCGCTGCCGCTCCTCGACCGGGACGGGGGCGAGGTAGCGCTCCCACAGGTCCGGCAGGACGTTCGCGGCGCCGCCCTCGTAGAACCAGTCGATCTCGCTCAGGCGCAGCGTGAAGATGCCGCGCAGGACGAGCTCGGTGACCCGGTCCGGGTGCGTCTCGGCGTAGGCGAGTGCGAGTGCCGACCCCCACGAGCCGCCGAACACCTGCCACGCGTCGATCGCCAGGTGCTCGCGGAGCCGCTCGACGTCGTCGACGAGGGCCCACGTCGTGTTCGCCGACAGGTCCGTCGCCGGATCGCCCGCGTGCGGCAGGCTCCGGCCGCAGTTCCGCTGGTCGAACAGCACGATCCGGTACCGCTCCGGGTCGAAGAGCCGACGGTGGTCGGGTGAGCAGCCGGCACCGGGCCCACCGTGCAGGAACACGACCGGCTTGCCGTCGGGCGCCCCGCACTCCTCCCAGTACACCTGCTGGCCGTCGCCGACGTCGAGCATGCCGGAGCGGTTCGGTCCGAGCGGCGGGTAGAGGTGGCGCATGGGTGTCCTTCCGGGAGGCGGGCGACGGAGCAGCCGGCGGCGACGCGGGGTGGCCGACGCTGCCACGGTACCGCCGCGCGCAGCGCGACCCGACGACGGACGGGAGGCGCGGTGCCGGCTGCACCGCGCCTCCCGTCCGTCAGGGGGTCACCGGTCGGTGCGCGGGATGCGCGGCAGGGCGACGAGTCGGCGGCGGACGAGGACGGCGGTGCCGGCTGCGAGCAGCAGGAGTGCCGTCACGCCGAGGACGCCGAGGCCGTGCGCGCCCGTGAAGGCGAGCTCGCCGCCCTGGCCGGGTCCGCTGTCGGCACCCGGACCGTCGGCACCCGGCAGGACCGCACCCGGGGTGGGGGCACCCGCGCCCGGCTGCGGCACGACGGCACCGTCGTCACCCGGCGCGGGGGACTCCGGGTCGGACGGTTCGGTCGGCTCCGGGTCGGTCGGCTCGGGGTCGGCCGGCTCGGTCGGCGCCGGGGTCGGCGCGTCGGGCACGGCGACGGCGAACGCGACCGCTGCCCCGCTGCGGGTCCCGATCGACTGGACGGCCTCGGCCGGAGCGGTCGCCGTGGCACGGACGGCCGTCGACGCGACAGCGTCGCGGTCGGACGCGTCCGCGGGGACGACCGCGACGGACCAGGTGCCGTCCTCGGCGACCTCGGTGCTGCCGGTGACCGCGCCGGACAGCGTGACGGTGGCACCGGCGACACCCGTGCCGGTGACGACCGTCGGGGCGACCTCGGCGCCCGGCTCGTCGACGGTCAGCGCGTCGAGGTCGGCGCGGGCGGTCAGCCACGACTCGGTACCGATCGGGTGGTCGACCACGCGGGTCTCGCCGATGCAGCCGTTCCAGCCGTTCGTCGCGGCGTCGTCGACCCAGTCGCTGCCGAACAGCCACGGCATGCCGTCCTGCACGGTATGGCCGCCGGTGTCGGTCGCGTTGCGCAGGACCGGGGCGCCGTCGACGTACATCGTGGTCGTGCGGGCGTCGACGTCGTTGACGAGCGCGACGTGCAGCCAGCGACCGGGGATGATCTCGCCCGACCAGGCCGTGCGGTCACCCTTCGACGGGTCCGCGGTGACCTCGGTCCACTGGAACTCCTTGAGGTTCGAGATGCCCAGCGCCGCGGGCGACGCCGTCCAGTCCCACCGGGTCTGCGGGACGCCGATCTGCGAGCGGTTGCCGCTGCGGACGATCGCCTTCGACCAGGAGTTCGCGCCGTCGGTCCAGGACGGGTCGACCTCGAGGAAGGTCTCGATCGTGTACCCGTGGGGGAAGGTCGCACGGTCGACGGCCGTGTCACCGGGGGAGGTGAGCGCGCTGAAGCGCTTCGCGGCCTTGTCGGCGTTCGCGAAGCAGAGACCGGCGCCGTCCGAGGACAGCGGGTGGGCGTCGTCGACGACGGTGACGTCGCCGTCCTGCGCCGTGGGGGACCCGGACTCGGCGTGCGTCATGCGGGTGAGGTCGGCGTCACCGACCACGTCGGCGACGGTCGCACCGGGCGCGAGGGTGCCGGGCTCCTGCTCACCGGGGCGCCACCACGCCAGGGTGCCGTCGACGTCGGTGTGGTCGGCACGGCCGCCGGGCAGCTCGGTGCTGACCGGAGGCGCGCCCGTGAAGCCGTCGAGCAGCATCTGCCGGGCGCGCTCGATGAGCGGCGGCTCGTCCGCGGTGCCGGCGCGGAAGTCCGGGGCGAAGCCGGCGAACCGGGTGCGGAAGTCGACCGGCACGCTGTACCGCTGGTTCGCACCGTCGAGGAGCGGCTGGTCGTACGAGGTCAGCGTCTCGGTCGGCTTCCACGTCACCCACGGCGAGGCGGTCTGCATCGCGAGGGTGCCGTTCGTCAGGTCGAACTCCATCAGCCCGAGGTAGCCGTCGCCACCCTCGTAGTCCATCTGGTGGTCGATGAGCACCTGGGTGACGGCGTGCCCGGCGTCGTTCGTCCGCTCCTTCCAGGTGGAGCCGTGGAAGTGCCCGTTCAGCGTCAGGAAGACCTGGTCGTTCGGCGCGATGAGCTGCTTCCACAGGCGCTCGCCGTAGGCCGTGTCGACCGCGGTGAGCCCGTCGGTGGCGATGTTGATGACCTCGTGCGAGGTGAGGATCGTCGGCAGCGTCGGGTGGGCGGCGATCACCTGGTCCGCCCACGCGAGTGTCTCGTCGGAGGCCCGCCACGGCAGCGCGAGGGAGAGGAAGCGCTGCCCCTCGGCCTCGAAGACGTGGAACTGGCTCAGGCCGGTGCGGTCGGTGCCCGACTCGACGGTCGGCTGCCCGGCCGCGCGGGAGGCCGGGAAGGTCTGCAGGTACGGCTCGGCGGCGAGGTCGTACGAGGTGTCGAAGACCGTGTCGGCGGAGTTCCGCACGTCGTGGTTGCCGGTCGTCACGCTGTACGGCAGGCCGGCGTCGTCGAGCACGGACATCGCGCGGTCGGCGGCCTGCCACTCACCGGCCTGCCCGACCTGGTCGACGACGTCGCCGACGTGGGTGACGAACGGGACGTGCAGGTCGTCGGCGTGCTCCGCGAGCCACTGCGTCTGCACGTGGAACGGGTCGTCGCCGTACCGGGGGAGGAACTGCGACGCCGAGTAGCGGGAGTAGAACTGCGTGTCCGGCAGCACCGCGAGCGTGAAGCGGGACGCCAGGTCGGTGGGGGCGGCAGCGGGCGCGGCAGCCGCGGTGGCCGGGTCGGGGGAGGCGGTCAGGGCGGGGACGCCGACGGCGGCAGCCACGGCGAGGGCGGTGGCGCCCAGGGCGGTGGTCCTCCGTCGGGAGGCTCGGGGGAGTGGTCGGTGTGCGGTCACGCGACGATGCTGGTGGCGTCGTCTGTCGCGCTGGTTTCCTGAGTGTGACCACAGCGTGAGCGGGAGGCGACGCGGGGTGCTGCCGCCGCGCGGACAACTCGTCTTCTCCGCACACGACTCGTCGCCGGAGTGCGTTGCTCGGTGCTGCCTCGGTCAGCGAACGTCTTCTGGCGGGTGTGCGCCAGAGCCAGCGCGCCCGTCAGCCGATCGTCGACTGGGATTGCTTCGCGCGGATGACGGCGTCTGCCGTGCCAGGCTGGCCGGATGATCCTGCTGACTGAAGCCGCGCGCGGTGCGTGGCTCGACGTGCGCGCTGTCCTTCCCGTCGGCGACTAGTCTGCCCGCTCTGCATTGCAGTCGGCGGTCATCGCCGACGGATGCCCCATCCAGTACAACACCGTCGACTTTTCGCCGCCGGAACCGCTGAGCGTGGATGTGCCCAGAGCACCGCGGTAGAACTGTCGAAGTACCGGGCCATCGACAACCCGACCGCGTTCATGAAGGGGCAGCGGTTGCAGATGCTGGTCGCCCCACCCATCACCGACGAGCACGACGTCGCCATCGAGGACGAAGCAGCCCGGCATCGGTTCGAAGCCGCTGTCCGGCACGACGTCATCCTCGCCGCGACCGGTGGACCGGCGTTCGGTGGAGGCGGCACGCTGTTCGCCATGCAACTCATCACCTCCAAGCGGAAGAAGACCAAACGCGCATGACTGAGCCGACTGCAGCGACGAAGCCGTGGTTCCGAGACAGGTACACCTGGAAGTTCCTCGGCGGCGCAGCACTGTTCCTCGCCGGGTTTGTGATCGCTCCGATCCTCGGAGTCGTGTCCATCTTCGGCTGCGTGTTCGGTCTCGTCGCGGACAACTACGACATGCACGCTGACTCGCACCTGCGCAGCATCAGTGAGGTCACCACGGGGACCGTCATCGACATCGACGTCCGGCACTACTCCGGCGCAGGCAAGACAGGCGGCCACACCGAATGCATCCCCATCGTGAAGGGTGAGGCCAACGGTTCACCCCACACGTGGGAGCTGACGAAGTACCCGGCGTGCAACGACTACTACACGGTCGGTGAACGGCTGCAGGTGATGTACGACCCGACTGACGTCGACCACGCTGGCGTCCGCTCCGACAAGATCCTCGCCACCTACCGGCACAACCTCGGCGTCGACGTGCAGATCGGACTCATTGGCCTCGGGATGAGCGCTGTTGGCGCTACCTGCTGGACATGGCTCCTCCGCCGAGAGAAGCGGAAGAAGAGAGGCGCCCAGCTCCGGCACAGCTGACGAGGTGGAGACCGCCGATGCGAGTAGAAGCTCTTGGCCCGGTCGTTCCCGTCCCGCACCTCAAGCTCGGCGGTGCCCGAGCGGCGACGAAACCGGTCAGGTGCCCGTCCTGCACGGCGACGAGACACCAGGTGTCGGTCCGGGTCAACATGTCGGCCCACGTCGGGAAGCGATCGTGAGCTGCGTCGAGCGGATCGAGAGCATCTGTGTAGTAGGCCTCCCGCAGTCGTCTGTGCACCCGGGTCACCTGCAGGGCGTCGCCAGGCGTCGCGTCGCGGAAGTCAAGTGTCATCGCGCCATTCGATCAAGCGCCGCCGTCCGGTCGTGAGTCGGCCATCGGTCGGTCCGAGTGGCACGCGAGCGGCGGCAGGGGCTCGTGAGCGGCGACGAGTAGCGAGTCCGTCGACAGTCGTGTCCCTGCCGGACGGGAGGCGCGGTGCGGGCCCGCCCCGGGCCTCCCGTCCCGCGGCCCCGCCGCGTGCCAGCATGGGCGCATGCCCGTCGTCGAGTCCCGCTGTGTCGTCCCCGTCGACGTGGACGTCGCCTTCGCCGTCTCGCAGACGCAGGGCGAGGTCCGGAAGCGGTGGGACCCGTTCATCCGGCGGCAGCACCTCATCGGTGCGACCGTGCCCGGCAAGGGCGTGCGGACGTACACGGTGCAGCGGTTCGGCCTGGCGATGGAGAGCGAGTACGTCTCGTACAACCCGCCCTCGAACGTCGGGATGAAGATGACGAAGGGCTCGTGGTTCTTCGAGCGCATGGGCGGCGGCTGGCGCTTCAGTGCGGCGGAGGGGCAGCCGGGGCACGCCCTGGCGGTCTGGCGCTACAACTTCACGTGCCGACCGCAGTGGCTCGCGCCGATCGCCGAACGGATCGGCGTGCTCGTGCTCCAGCGGGACATCGACCGGCGGATCGCGGGGTTCGCGCGCGGCTGCGAGGACCCGGTGGTGCTGGCTGCCGTGGCGGCGGACCGCGGGTACTGACGGACGTCCGCCCAACGCTGCTGATCGGTGATCGATCAGCGCCGGTGATCGCTCAGCGCCGCTGATCAGCGGCCGTCGACTGCTGGCGGTTGGGCGACCCCTCCTCGAGCAGCGCCCGGAGCGTCCGTCGCAGACGCTCGCCGTCGGCCGCGCTGACGGGTGCGAGGAACTCCTCCTCGACCTGGCGACGGAGCGTCTCGGCCGCGTCGACCACCCGTTCCCCCTGCTCCGTGAGCTCGACGACGTTGCGGCGGCGGTCGGCCGGGTCGGGGTGTCGCGCCACGATGCCCTTCCGCTCGAGGGTGTCGAGGAGCGCGACCATCGTCGTCCGGTCGATCCCGAGGGTCTGTGCCACCTGGAGCTGGGACATCGGCTCGCGCCGGGCGAGGACCCGCAGTGCGCCGAACTCCTTGCCGTCGATCGACAGCGGGGCGAGCGCGGTGTCCGTCCGCTCCGCGAGGGTCATCGTCGCGTGCTTGAGGAGGTACCCGAGGACGTCGGACGGTCGGGCTTCGCTGGACATGGTCCGATCCTAGCCCTAGGCTGATCGTCAGTACCGCTGACGATCAGTGGTCTGAACGAAAGGCTCGTCATGATCCTCGTCACCGGAGGCGCCGGCTTCATCGGCTCCCACACCGTCCGGTCCCTCGTCGAGGCCGGGGAGGAGTGCGTCCTGCTCCAGCGTCGGACGCCGGAGGTCCCGCCGCAGCTCGCCGACCTCCCCGTGCACGTCGTCCAGGCGGACGTCGGCGACCTCGAGGCCGTCCTCGCCGTCGGCCGCCGCTTCCCGATCACCGGCATCGTGCACCTCGCGGTGGCACTGCCCTGGGCGACCGACGGCGGCGACCCCGTGGACGCCACGAGCACCGCCATCGAGGCCTTCCTCACCATCGTGCGTGCTGCCGAGGCGTGGAAGGTCCCGCGCGTGGTCACCGCGAGCACGATCGGCGTCTACGGGTTCGGTGGCGCCGGGCCGCTCTCCGAGGACGACCCGATCTCGTTCCGCCACGTGCACGCCATCCCGACGTTCAAGAAGATCGCCGAACTGCTCGCCCTGCACCTGTCGGACCAGACGGACGTGCAGATCGTCTCGGCGCGGATCTCCGGCACGTGGGGCCCCGGCGGACACCAGCCCGACCCGTTCTTCGCCGCTCCGTCCCTCGCCCTCGGGGCCGCGCGCGGCACGACGCCGGACGTCTCCGGGCTCGCGGCTCCTCCGCACCGAAACGACGCGCTCGACCTCCTGTACGTCAAGGACACCGGACGTGCCCTCGCCCTCCTGATGCGGACCCCTGAGCTGCGACACCCGACCTACAACGTCGCGTCGGGGCGGGCCACGAGCAACGCCGACGTCGTCGAGGCGATCCGGACCGTCGTGCCCGACTTCGCGGTCGACCTGCCCGTCGGACCGGACCAGCCGCAGCAGTGGCTCGACACCACCCGGCTCCGGGAGGACACCGGGTTCACCCCGGAGTACGACACGGCGGCGGCCGCAGCGGACTACATCGCCTGGCTCCGCGCTGGCAACGAGCGGTAGTCGTCGCACCAGGAGCCGGACGGGAGGCGCGGTGCGGGCTGGCCCCGCGCCTCCCGTCCGCACCGGCCGCGGCGGGGGAGCCGCCGGTGGCGGCGCCGGACGGCCTGCATCCTTCGATGCAAGTCCGGCAGGTGCCTCCCTCCGCCGGTCGTCGCAGCGCGGCACGCTTCGTAGCGTCGACGTCATGACGAACACCATCGAAGCCCGGTCGCAGGCCGGCACCGCACCGCAGGACCGGCACGGGATCCGCGGTGTCGTCGCGCGGCACCCGCTCGGGTCGTTCTTCACCCTCGCGCTCGGGCTGAGCTGGCTCGCGTGGGTCCCGTACATCCTGTCGCCGCACGGCATGGGCGTGTGGGACATCCACTTCGCCGAGGTCCTCGGCAGCGCGCAGTTCACCGGGGTGCTGCCCGGCGCGCTGCTCGGCCCGCTCGGCGGCGCGTTCATCGTTACGGCCGTGGCGGACGGGCGCCCGGGCCTCCGCCGCTGGGTCGGACGCCTGTTCCGCTGGCGGGTCGCCTGGTACTGGTACGCCCTCGCGCTCGTCGTCGTGCCGGCCCTGATCATCGTGTCCGCGCTGCCGTTCGCCGGCGGGGACGTGCACGCGCCGACCGCCCTCGTGTTCGCGGCCGTCGTGCCGGGCCTGGTCATCCAGCTGTTCTCGACCGGCCTGAGCGAGGAGCCGGGCTGGCGCGACTTCGCCCTGCCCCGCCTGCAGCACCGCTTCGGTGGGCTCGGCGCTGCCGCGATCCTCGGCCCGGTGTGGGCGCTGTGGCACATGCCGCTGTACCTCAGCGACTGGGGCGGGTGGCCGAACGCGCACTGGAGCGAGCCCGTCGTGTTCGCCCTGTTCACGATCACCTTCAACGTCCTGATGGTCCAGGTGTTCAACAAGACCGGCGAGAGCCTGCCGCTGGCCCTGCTCCTGCACGTCGGCGTGAACAACACCATCTCGACGTTCTTCCCGACGATGTACCCGAGCATGACCGCCGGCACGCTGATGATCGGCCTGACGATCATGTCGACGATCACCGCCGTGGTGCTGCTCGTCGTCACCCGCGGACGTCTCGGGTACGACCCGGCCCGTCGGGCGCTGCCCATCGACGCCCCGATCCCGTCGGCGAAGCCCCTCGTAGGATCGCAGCATGGCACCCGCTGAGCCGCTCGCGCAGCGCCCCCAGGCCGAGGCCGGGGGCGCTGCACCCGCCCGGCGTACCGCCACCACCCGCGAGCGCCGCACCGACGTCCTCGTCGCCCTCGGCACCGCCGTGGTCGCCCTCGGGCTCGTGCTCGGCCTGCCGCCGCTCGACGCTGCCGACACGGACCACATCGGCCCCGCCTCCCACTACCCGGCCGTCGCGAGCACCGCGTGGACGATCCTGTCCCTCGGCCTGCTCGCCCAGTCCGCCGCGCTCCTCGCCGCCCGTCGAGCGCCCCGTACCGTGCTCGTGGTGGTCGCGGCGCTGCCGGTGCTCGTCGCCGTCATCGCGTCGCGGTCGGCCGACCTGTTCGGGATCACGGTCCTGCCGGTGGTCGTCGCCGTCGTCCTCGCCGCGCTGCGTGAGCCGCTCGCCCGCCTGTGGCTGGCGCTCGCCGCGGCGTCCGTCCTGGTCGTCGCCGGCGGCGCCGCCTTGTTCGGCACCCTGTACGGGCCGTTCCGCTCCGACTTCGCATTCGGACTCACCAACTCGGTCGGCCAGGGCGTCCTGCAGGCCGTCGGTGCCGTCGGCCTGCCGCTGCTCGTCACCCTGGTGGTGCTGTCCCGCCGTGAGGTCCGTGTCGCCCGCACCGCCGAGGCCACTGCGGTCGACCGGGAGCAGGACGCCCTGATCGACGCCGCCGTCTCCCGCGAACGCGCCGCCATGGCCCGGGAGCTCCACGACATCGCCGCCCACCACCTCTCCGGGATCGCACTCATGTCCGCCGTCATCGACCGCCAGATCGACACCGACCCCGAGCGCGCGCACGAGGGTGTCCGCCAGGTCCGGGAGCAGAGCACCGCCGTCCTCGAGGACCTCCGCCGCCTGGTCGGCCTGCTCCGCGACGACAGCCCCGCCGAACGCGCGGTCGAGACCGTCGCCGGGATCGTCGACCTGGTCGAGCGCGCGCGGTTCCGCAGCGACGTCCGGCTCGAGGTCCTGCCCGGCGCCCGAGCGGACGCCGGTGACCGGCCGCTCGGCGAGGGCGTCGGCCCGCTCGCGCAACTTGCCGCGTACCGCACCGTCCAGGAGGCCCTGGCCAACGCCGCCCTGCACGCCCCGGGGGCGCCGTGCTCCGTCACGATCGACGACCGCGCCGACGACCACCTCGCGGTGCGCGTCGCCAACGGTCCGGCCTCCGTCCCGTCGGTGGGCAGCACGCCCGCCGGTGGCAACGGGATCCGTGGCATGCGTGAGCGGGCCGAACTGGTGGGGGCGAGCCTCCAGGTCGGTCCGACGGACGGCGGCGGCTGGCTGGTCGCGCTGACGCTCGGCCGGGAGGCCCAGCCCACGTCCGCGACGTCGGCCACCGACCCGGAGGTGGCTCGGTGAGCACCGGAGGTGGCCAGGGCGATGCGTCCGCCGGGGGCAGCGTGTCGGCCGGGGGTGGCGTGTCGGCCGGGGACGGCGCGACCGCTGAGGGCGCCGCGATCCGCGTGCTCGTCGCCGACGACCAACCGCTCGTCCGGGCCGGCGTCTCCGCGCTGCTCGACGCGGAACCGGACATCACCGTCGTCGCGGTGGCCGCGGACGGTGGCGAGGCGCTCGCCCTCGCCCGCAGCACGCGACCGGACGTCGCCGTGCTCGACATCCGGATGCCGGTGCGGAACGGCATCGAGGTCGCGCGGGAACTCTGCCGACCCGACGCCGATCCCGCCGTGCCGGTGCTGATGCTGACCACGTTCGACATGGACGACCTGGTGTTCGGTGCGCTCGAGGCCGGGGCGTCCGGGTTCCTGCTCAAGGACGCCGAGCCGGACGCCATCATCGGCGCCGTCCGGCAGGTGGCCGCGGGCAACGGGACGCTCGACCAGGCGCTGACGCGGCGGGTGCTGCGCGAGTTCGCCTCGCGTCGGAGCCTGCAGCCGGTGACGGGGGACCGCGCCGACGGGGTGCTGACCGCCCGGGAACGCGACGTGCTGCTCCTGCTCGCGCAGGGCATGTCGAACGAGGAGATCGCCGCCGAACTCGTCGTCGAGGTCTCCACGGTGAAGTCCCACCTGGCGCGGATGCTGCCGAAGCTCGGGGTCCGGTCGCGCCTGCAGGCCGTGGTCTGGGCGTACCAGAACCGCATCGTGACGGTGCCGGAGCGCGACGCGTAGAGGCCGTTCGACGCAGGCACGAGGGGCGTCGGTGCTCCGTTGTCACCGAACGGGTGCATGATGAGCGGCGGCCGTCGCCCGTACGGCCCGAACTGGAGTGCTTGCCGTGACCGAGACCCGCGCGTCGTCGCAGCCGTCCGACCACCCGTCGGACGGAGCCGGAGCGCGCGCTGCGGGCGGACCTGCCGCCTCGGACGCCGCTGCCCCCGCCGCCGGACCGGTCGACGCCCGGCCCGGAGATGCCCAGCCCGGTGACGCCGGGCCCGGCGACGACGCTGCGCACCCCGCGAAGGCCGCACCGCACGGATCCGCCGGCAGCACGCTCCGCAAGGGCGGAGCCGGACTGGCGCTCGCCGCACTCGGCGTCGTCTTCGGCGACATCGGCACGAGTGTCCTGTACTCGATGCGGACCGTGTTCTCGGTCGACGGCGGCATCGTCCGCCCGATCCCCGAGGACGTGTACGGCGTCATCTCGCTGCTCTTCTGGTCGATCACCATCGTCGTGTCGATCAAGTACGTGCTCGTGCTCATGCGCGTCGACAACCACGGCGAGGGCGGCGTCATGGCGCTCGCCGCACTCGCACGACGGCTCTACGCCAACCGTCCCGGCGGGACGACCGTGTTCCTGGTCATCGGGATCGTCGGGGTCGCCCTGTTCTACGGCGACTCCGTGATCACCCCGGCCGTCTCGGTGCTCTCCGCCGTCGAGGGCCTGGGGACCGCGGCGCCCTCGGTCGAGCACCTCGTCGTGCCGATCGCGGCCGTCATCCTCGTGATGCTGTTCGTCGTCCAGCGGTTCGGCACCGCGAAGGTCGGCGCCTCGTTCGGCCCGGTCATGCTGCTCTGGTTCGTCGTCATCGCGGCGGCCGGCATCCCGCACATCGTCGAGCACCCCGGCGTGCTGCAGGGCCTGTCGCCGACCTGGGCGATCATGTTCCTGGTCGCGCACCCGTTCATCACGTTCATCGCCATGGGCGCCGTCGTCCTCGCGATCACCGGAGCCGAGGCGCTCTACGCCGACATGGGCCACTTCGGGCGCATGCCGATCCTCCGGGCCTGGTTCTTCGTGGTGTTCCCCGCCCTCGTCTGCAACTACCTCGGCCAGGCGGCCCTGGTGCTCGAGGACCCCACGTCCACGAAGGACCCCTTCTTCCTGCTGTTCCCGAGCTGGGCGCAGATCCCGGTCGTCATCCTCGCCACCGCCGCGACGGTCATCGCGAGCCAGGCCGTCATCTCCGGCGCCTTCTCGCTGACCCGCCAGGCCGTGCAGCTCGGGCTGCTGCCGCCGCTCACCATCCGCCAGACCTCGAAGCAGGAGGGCGGGCAGGTCTACCTGCCGGCCGTGAACCTGCTCCTGTTCATCGGCGTGATGGCGATCATGCTGGCGTTCCGTTCCTCGGCCGCGCTCGCCACCGCGTACGGCGTCTCCGTGACCGGCGCGCTCGTCGTGGACACGCTGCTGCTCCTGGTCGTCGTCAAGCCGCTCTGGCGCTGGGCGACGTGGAAGCTCGTCACCGTCGCCGTGGTGTTCGGCGGGCTCGAGCTGACCTTCCTGGCGGGCAACCTGTCGAAGGTCCTGCACGGCGGATGGGTGCCGCTGCTCATCGCCCTCGCCGTCATCACCCTCATGACCACGTGGCACCGCGGCCGCCAGCTCGTGCAGCTCGAGCGCCGGAAGCGCGAGGGTTCACTGGCCGACTTCATCGAGACGGTGAACGCCGACCACATCCCTCGGGTCCCGGGCATCGCGGTGTTCCCGCACCCGAACAAGGAGACGACGCCGCTCGCCCTCCGCGCGAACGTCGAGCACAACGGGGTCGTGCACCAGCGGGTCATCATCGTGTCCGTCCTGACCGCGAACGTGCCGCACGTCGCACTGCACGAGGCGTTCACCCGCGACGAGCTCGGCTACGCGGACGACGGCATCGACCACATCACCATCACGTTCGGGTTCTCGGACGACCAGGACCTGCCCGCGGCGATGCGTGCCGCGTGTGCCGGGGGCGTGCTCGACCTGGCGCAGGAGGACATGTCCACGGCGTCGTACTTCATCTCTCGCGGAGCACTGCGGACCGGCGCGGGCAAGGGTGGCATGGTGTCCTGGCGGCGGAAGCTGTTCGTCGCGATGGCCCACAACGCTGCCGACCCGGCTGCGCGCTTCGGGTTGCCGCTCCGCCGAACGGTGACGATGGGCAGCGACGTCGAGGTCTGACCCTGCGGGGGTGCGCGCGATCGCTGCGCTCGAGCGCCGGACGGGGCCCGTGCCGCCGCCGTGTGCCGGGCGGCTGCGCCCGGTCAGCGGCGGCGGCCGTCGCGCATCAGCGGTCCAGGCGCTCGGCGGCACCGGGCACGACGAGGCGCCACGCGCCTCCCGCCTGCTCCTTCGTCAGGTACAGCCGGTAGGTCCCGGGCTCGGTGAGCGGATCGCCGTCGACGTACTCGACCGGCTGCCAGTTGGTCGTGCACTGGTCCGAAGTCGCGATGACGTCGATCCGGTCGGCGGGCGCGTGCCCCTTGCGGACGTCGGTGATGCGCGCCTCGTGCACGCGGTAGCGCCCGAGCGCCTCGACGGTGCGGTCGGTCGATCGGAGCTCGGCATCGACGACGAGGCTCGCGGTCCGCTCCTGCTCCGCTGGCGAGAGCGTCACCCAGTCGACGCACTGCCCCGACGCGATCGTCGTGCACCCGGCGATCCCGCTCCCGATGGCGAGCACGAGCCCGGTCACCAGCGCTGTCTTCCCCCACGGCATGCCGCCAGTGTGGGCCGCGCTGCGCCGACCCGTGCGCGGTCCGGGCGATCGTGACGTGATCGTGTCCGCGGGATCCAGTCCGCATACGGAATGTCGGGAAGGAGGCGTCTGCGAGGGACTGGTGTTTGATGTGTGACGTACGGAAGACCGTTCCAGGTGCCTCCGGGCGCCCGTCCTGAACTGGAGTCCCCTTGCGATCTCGCATCCCCTCCCGCCTCCTGGTGACGGCGGTGACCGCCACGAGCCTCGTCCTCGCCGCGGCGACCCCGACCTGGGCAGGCACGACGCGACCGGCGACCGTCGACGCCATTCACGGGCCCGCCGCGTCGAGCGCTGCCGGGCGTCCGGTGGCGTCGACGGGCCCTGCCTCGCCGACGCCGTCCGCGACGTCGTCTGCGCCTGATTCCGCGCCTCCGGCATCGCCGGCATCGCCGGCCGCGCTGGCCACGCCGGCCTCCGCTGCGCCGCGCCCGGACGAGGACCCAGACCGGGAGGCGCGGCTGACGTCCGACCCGGAGCCGGCGGACCGGCCCGGAGGTTCGACGCACGCCGCGACCGACGCCGAGGTCGGACTCGCGGTCGAGGTCGCGAAGGACGGCACGGGTCCGTTCACGCCGCAGGACGGCCCGGGCGCGGATGCGGACGCCGAGAACGGGATCGTCCGCACCCTCGACGCGATCACGTACCGCGTCACCATGAACTCGACCGGGGGATCGAGCGAGCACGAACGCTTCACGCTCACCGCTCCCACCGGCACCAGTTGGGCAGCCGTGCCCGGCCGGTGCGACGGAGCGGGCTCGCGCATCAGCGGCCAGGACCTGGTGTGCGACCTCGGCACCGTCGCGGAGGGACACGCGATCGCCGTCCCGGCAGTCCTCGACGTCTCCGGGGACCTGCGCAACGGCGACGAGCTGCGGGTCACGGGTGTCGGGACCGCCGACGGCGCCGACGCTCCCGTCTCGGCCACCTCGCCCCGCACCACGGTCTCGGCGGCGGCGCGGTACAACCTGTCGAAGAACGTGCTGGCCTCGACCATGCGGACCGATGTCCGCGGACCAGGTGGGGCGAAGGGGATCCAGCTCGTCTACCCCCTCGCCGTCGACTGGCAGCCGATCGTCCCGGGGCAGGGCCTGCTCGGCTTCGAGAAGGCGCACGGACCGATGACCTTCACCGACGACGTCTCACAGCTGCTCGGCGACCTGCCGTCCGGCGCCCGGCTGTGGAACGGCGACCGTCCGGCGTGCGGCCCGAACACCGCGGAGGTCCCCGGCTTCGGCGGGCTCCCGGCAGGGACGGGCGGCGGTGACCGTGGGGTCGCCGACTCCGGGACGATCCGCTGCGAACAGGACGCGCCGGGTCAGGACGTCGACGTGACGATCACGGGCACGGTGACCGACGCCACGAAGATGCCGACCGAGAACAAGTACGGCGGTCCGATCGCCGGCGGCCGGGTGGGCTACGTCGTCACCGGTTACATCAGCTTCTGGATGCCGACCCCGCCGGCCGGGACGAACGTCCGGTCCGTCAACCGGTGCACCCCGTTGCAGGTGTCCTCGACCATCGGTGCCCCCAACTTCCCGGGCGGCACGGAGCCGACCGTGGACAACGTCTCCGAGCGCTCGATCGTCGAGTTCGCTCCGGGGAGCGGCGGGAAGCGTCTGTACCGGGTGGTCGGGGACGGGACCGCGGTCCGGCCCGGTTCCGCTCGCCTCGGGGACCCGTGGACGACCCCTGGTGCTGCGCTCCGGAGCGAGGTCTCGATGCACAACCCTGGATTGTCCCGGTACCAGGACGCCGTGCTCTGCGACACCTTCGACCGAGCGACGCAGCGGTTGACCGAGGGGATCGGCGCGTCCGCGGCTGCGCGGGTCACCGGCCTGAGCGGTGCGCGTGTCGAGTACGCCGCCTACGAGATGACCTCGCCGTCGGACGGGCAGCAGCGCTCCTGCGACGACTCGGACGGCCCCTGGTACGACGCACCCGACGCCGTCCCCGGTGGGATCGGTGCCGTCGGAGCGGTCCGTGCCGTCGGCGACCTCACCGGTGGTGGGGACGCGGTCCTGCACGCCTGGGTGACGGTCGCGGACGCACCGGACGGCACCCGTGCCCTCGACTTCGGACACCTCTCGTTCGGCGTCGGTCACCCCGGCTGGGTGCACGACCCCGCCGACCCCGCCCTCGGCGTCGGTGTCCTGACGGACAGCGTCGTGATCACCGAGGACCTCGCGCGGGTCGCGAAGAAGATCGTCGACCGGGGCCACGACGCCCAGGACACCCCGGACCGGACCAGTTCGGTCGTGCCGGGTGAGAGCCTCGAGTACGCCCTGTACCCGACGCTGACCAACGGGAACACGAAGGGCCGCCCGACCACGCTCACGGTCCGCGACACCCTGCCGCTCCACACCACCTACGTCCTGGACAGCGCCTCGCAGACGCCCGTGATCGACAGCGTCGAGGACCCCGACGGCGGACACCACCAGCAGCTGCGGTGGACGTTCCACGACGTGCAGCCGAACGCCGACGTGGCGCCCATCACCTACCGGCTGCGTGTGTCGTCGGCGGCGCCCGCGGGGCCCATCGAGAACGCCGTCGAGGTCGCATCGCCGGCAGACCGGTCCGACACGCAGTACCGGCGGGCGGAGCGGGCCGTGCAGGTCATCGCCGGCGGCGGGGTCGGCGTGCAGGAGTCCGCCGTGGACCCGGTCGTCGTCGCGGGGGACCGGCTCGCGTGGCGACTCGACTACACGAACACGTCCTCCGAACCGGTCCACGGCGTCGACCTCATCGACGTCCTGCCGGACCGGACGGATCCGGACGACGGCTCGTTCCACGGCCGCACCACGCTCGCCGGACCGGTCGCGGTCGACCCCGCTGCGGGGGAGTCGGTGACGTACACCGCTGCCGTGCCCGATGCCGTCTCGCTCGACGGGCAGGACGCTTCGAACCAGCCGGGCGGGGCGACCACCTGGTGTCCGGAGTCCGCGTTCGGGTCGCCCGGGTGCCCGTCCTCCCTCGGTGACGTCACGGCCTCCCGGATCACGCGCACCGCGGCCGTGGGCGTCGGGGACACGGTCACGCACGAGCTGGCCCTCGCAACCGAGGGGGAACGTGACGGCGACGAGTACGCGAACCGGTTCGGACTCCGTGTCGCCGACCTCGCCCTGCCCGTGCGGTCGAACCGTGCGTCGATCCGCGTGGTCGCCGGTGCGATCGGCGACCGGGTCTGGACGGACGAGGACGGCGACGGTCTGCAGGAGTCCGGCGAGCCCGGCCTCGGCGACGTCGCGGTCCGGCTCACCGGGACGGACGACGAGGGGACAGCCGTCGACCGGACCACGACGAGCGATCCCGACGGCACGTACCGGTTCGACACCCTCCGACCCGGCGAGTACGTGACGACCTTCACCGCACCGGACGGACGCGCGTTCACCCGGGCGCTCGTCGGGGACGACCGTGCGGTCGACTCGGACGCGTCCGAGGACGGTACCAGCGGGACGGTCACACTCGGTCGGGAGACCACCGCCGAGGGTGTCCTGGACCACGTCGACCGCACGAGCACCGTCGACGCCGGGGTGCTGCCGGGCGATGACACGACCGACCCCGGCGACGGAGGACCGGACGGCCCGGGCGACGGTGGCCCGGACGGCCCCGGTGAACCGGGTGCCTCCGGCGGGTCGGGCACGCCCGGCGGATCCACCGGCACCGGTGGTCCGGGCGTGGACCGACCGGGGGAGCGCCCGTCCGGCTCGTCCGCGCACGGGTCTCACGGCAGCACCTGGAGCGGGACGGTCGGTGCGCCGGCCCGGCGGGGTGACCTCGCCTTCACCGGTGCCGAGGGGCTCTCGGCGCTGCTCGGCGGAGCGTTGCTGCTGCTGGGACTGGGTGTGGCCGTGATCGTGGTGCGGAGGAGGCGGGTCCGCCGCTGACGGTCCCGCCGACGCCGGGGCGCGACCGACCGGGCGCGACCGACGGTGCGCGACCGACGGGGCACGACCGACCGGACGTGGCGGGAGGAGCGGGCGGACTGCCCCGTGCCTCCCGCCGCCCCGGTCCCCGCGCCGCTCAGCGCAGCAGCTGCTCGATCTCGCCGCGGTACCCGGTCAGCTGCGCGACCAGTCCAGCACTGCTCCCGGAACCGCGGAGGTCCCCGATGAGCCGGTCCACCCGGGTGACGACCGCCTGCTGGTCCTCGCGCGAGAGGTCGTGGAACCGGTTGGCATCCGGCAGCTGCCCCTGCCACCCGACGTCGCCCGTCGCGGCGGTGGTCTGCACCACGGTGGAGGTCGTCCCCGACCGGACAGGAGCGCTCCCGGTCCCGCCACCGTCCGGCGTGGCGATGGTCGCGGCGGCGACACCCGTGACGGCGATGGCCACGACGAGTGCGAGCGTGGCCACGGTGGCGGCGGTCTTCTTCTGCATCACGAGCTCCCGGTCGGTGTGCCGCGGGGTGCGGCAGGTGTGCCGCGGGGTGCGGCAGGGGTGCCGCGGGGTGCGGCACGACCAGCCTGGGCGAGGCGGACGCAGGCGGCATCGGCGGTCGGGATGGGCCTCCTGGCCGTTCGGCTGATCGTCGACCGTCGCGGAGTCCGACGTTCGGAGGAGGCGCGGACCACCCTGGGGCGGTTAGCCTCACGCCATGCGTCCTCTGCCGATCCCGCCGTGGGTGCGCGCTGCCCTCGCGGGGCTGGCGTTCCTCGGCCTCGCCCTGCTGACGATGGAGGGGCTGCACCGCGCCGGCTGGTACCCGACGCGGCTCGCCGACTACCGGGTGACCGCAGCCCTCGTCGCGCTGTGCATCGTCGTCGGACAGCGGCTGCCGTACCCGCTGCTCGTGGTGGTCGGTGTCGCCGTGGGGTGGCCGACGTGGATGTTCGACGTCCTCCAGGTGCGGCTCATCCCGCTCGTCATCGCGGTGTACCTGGCCTGCGCGGCCGGGCGGCACCTGCTCGCGGTACTGGCCGTCGCGGCGCTGCCGACGGTGTCCGCGATGTTCCTGCCGTTGGCGGGGCTGTCGCCGCGGTACTGGTCCGTCGTCCTCCCCGACTGGCGGTCCTGGACGCAGAACGCCGACTGGTCGACCGTGGTCCTCATGGGGATCCTGCTCGTGGCGTGCGCGTTCCTCGGCCGTGCCACCGCGCGGCGCCGTCGTTCCGAGCTCGTGTTGCAGCGGCGCAACGAGGAACTCGTCCGCCTGCGGGAGTCCGACCAGGCCCGCATCGCCTCGGAGGAGCGGACCGCCGTCGCCCGCGAGGTCCACGACGTCGTCGCCCACCACATGGCCGCGATCGTCGTGCGGTCGCAGGCCCTCGTGCGCGTCGGGGTCGCCGATCAGCAGGAGTTCGCGGAGTACGCCTCGTGGGTCGCGGGCACCGGGCAGCAGGCGTTGTCCGAGATGCGGAAGGTCGTCCGGGTCCTCCGCGCGGGCGGGGACGGCGGCACGACGGACGCCCCGGTCTCGCTGCGGGGCGCGATCGAGGACGCCGTCGAGCGCGTCCGCGCCACCGGTGTCCGGGTCGACGCCGACCTCCGCGTGCCGGCGACGCTCGGCGTCATGCAGGACTTCGCCGTCCTCCGCGTCTGCCAGGAGGCGCTCACCAACACCCTCGTGCACTCCGACGGCTCCGCGGTGCGGATCACCCTCGCCGCGTCGGAAGACAGCATCCGCCTCGAGGTCCTCGACGACGGCGGCAGCGGCGCCAGCCCCCGCGTGCCCGCGCTCGCGGCCGGTGGCGCCGGGATCCGCGGGATGCGGGAACGTGCAGCGTCGATCGGCGGCGTGCTCGACGCTGGACCGGCCGAGGGCGGCGGGTGGCGCGTGATCCTCGAAGCTCCGCGCGACGCCGCCGCTCGAGACGACCCGCAGCGCCGGGACGGCCAGCCGCGCCGAGACGGACAGGAGGCGCGCCAGCAGACCGCGGGCAGCCTCCGACCCGTGGACCGCCCGGCCGGCCCGCAGCACCCGGTGGTGGCCTCGTGATCCGCGTGGTGATCGTCGACGACCAGGCCGTCGTCCGCACGGGGCTCGGCATGATGGTCGACGCCGAACCGGACCTGACCGTCGTCGGCCAGGCGCCGAACGGTGCCGAGGCTATCGCGGTCTGCGCCGACCTCCGCCCCGACGTCGTGCTGATGGACGTCCGGATGCCGGTGCTCGACGGCATCGCGGCCACCCGCTCGATCGTCTCCGCTGGCACCGCGGGCGCGGTCGTCATCCTCACGACCTTCGACGACGAGGAGTACCTGCTCGACGCCGTCCGTGCCGGCGCCCTCGGGTTCCTGCTCAAGGACGCGGGGCCGGACCTCATCGCGGCCGGCGTCCGGGCAGCGCACACCGGCGACACCCTGATCGCCCCGTCGATGACCCGCGCCCTGCTCGAGAACCGCCTGCTCACGGCGCCGTCGTCGGCCGGTCCGGCAGCTCCGACGCCGCCCGCGGCGCACGCACCGGTCCTCGCCACGTTGAGCGCCCGCGAACGGGAGGTCCTCACCGCCCTCGTCCGCGGCGCCAGCAACGCGCAGATCGCGAAGGACCTCTGGATCAGCGAGGCCACCGTGAAGACCCACATCAGCAGCGTCCTCGGCAAGGTCGGCGCGACGAGCCGCGTGCAGGCCGTCGTGTTCGCCTACGAGAGCGGCTTCGTCCGGCCCGACTGGTCCGCGTAGCGGGCAGGCCCGGGCGCGGGCGCCCGGCTCCATTCGCGCTGAGCGACACTGTTCGGGCCGGCCGCCGCGAATGGTGTCGCTGAGTGCGAATCCGTGCGCCGCGCGTGCCCGCGGCCGGGAGGCGCGTAGCGGTCCCGTCCCGTGCCTCCCGTCCGCGCATGCGCTGGTCCGGCTGGCCCGGCGGCCCGGATGCATTCCCGCTGGGCGACAGCGCTCGCGTGCACGCCCGCGAACGGTGTCGCTGAGCGCGAGCGGTCGGTCCCGTGGCGGGCCGGGCGGGAGGTGCGACAGATGCTTCGAGGTCCAACGCCTTCGCATGCGGCCCGGCAGCGGTCCGTCGCTCAGTCGTGGTCAACCCTGCGCGCTCGTACGTTCGTCCTGCTGGGCGATCGGGTGATCGCCTACCGAGACGCTGTCATCGGATGGTGCGGAACTGCCTCTCCCAGATCGCTGTCGTACCGGTCGCGGGCTTCCTCGATGGCAGGCATGTACTCGGTCGCCCACGCCAGGATCGCTTCCACCGGTGGACGGATCGTCTTCCCGAGCGGCGTGATGCGGTACTCGACAGCGACGGGGCGGGTACTGAGCAGGACACGCTCGACGACGCCGTTGCGCTCGAGACGGCGCAGGGTGGCCGTGAGCGACTTCTGCGTCACAGCGGGGATGCTCCTGCGCAGCACACTGAACCGGGCTGGTCGCTCACACAGTTCATCGAGGACCTGGAGCGACCAACGGTCGAGCACCTGATCGAGCAATTCGCGGTGCGGAGCGGTGATCTCGAAGCGACCTGTGGGGGTGGGGGCGGTATCCGACACGACACCCAGTCTCGTTGCAGTGGCCGCCGAACACCAGGTATCCCTGAGGTACCACGACGAAGGAGCACGTATGCCCGTCCACCGGTTCTCCCCCGACAGCCTCATGCAGCCGGTCCCCTACCACCACGTCGCCGTCGCGACGGGCTCGCGTCAGGTCCACGTCTCAGGGCAGATCGCTCGCACCGCGGACGGTGCTCCGGTCGCGCCGGACGACCTGGCCGGGCAGGTCGCGCAAGCGCTGCGGAACACCCACACCGGGCTCGAGAGCGCGGGGGCCGGCTTCGGCGATGTCGTCCGGCTGACGTTCTACGTCACACGATGGAGCCCGGACAAGATCGAGGCGTTCATGGCCGGCGTTCACGACGTCGCCGACGAACTCGGTCTCCCCACGCCGCTGCCGCCGGCCTCCCTGATCGGGGTCGACCACCTCTTCGAGCCCGACGTGCTCGTCGAGGTCGAGGCCACCGCCGTGCTCGACTGACGCTGCGGCGAGGACCTCGAACAGGTCGCTCAACAACTCAACGGCCGACCGCGCAAGACGCTCGGCTGGAGAATTCCAGCCGAGCGTCTAGGTGATCTTCTAACCACGAACTGAACCATCAGGTGTTGCGACGACCACGAGAAACCGCCGTGCCCCGCCGGGCCTCCCGTCCGGGATGGTTCGCGCTGGGCGACAGCGCTCGCGCACACGACCGCGAACGTTGTCGCTGAGCGCAAGCGACCGACGGCCGTGGTCGGCCGCTTGCCGGCCAGGATGCACATGGCGGGACCGCGCCGATTACGCGAACGGAATCAAGCGGCTTGAACGTTCGTGAAATGAGCGATGAACTCGGGCGTGAGTCCGTAGAACGTCTCGGTCAGGTTCCCCTTGCTCAGGCAGCTTCCCTCGTCGGCAACCATCTGTACCGAGAACTTCACCATCTGGCCTTCCTTCATCGCGACGAGGTTGCTGAAGAAGGGTGAAGACGGATCGATCAGGGTTCCGTCAACGACGTCAGAGAACGCGTTGTTCCAGGTCTTGATGGTGACGCCCGACGCGATCTCGACCTCGACATAGGCCTTGCCTTCGCCGTTCGCGCCGATGTCCTTGACCTTGCCGGTCCAGTCTGTCGCAGCACCGTCGCCCAGAACGGAGCACAAGGAGGCGTCGCGGGTACGAAGAGCTTCGGAACGCTGCAGGTCGGTGAGGTCTCCGCTGAGTTCGTTCTTCGTCGTCGCGATGGCGGTGACGAAGGCAACCTCGTCCGCGGGCTGCGACCCGAATTCGGGGGCCGGAGCGGGAGCGGGCGCTGGCGCCTTGGTCTCAGCCGGCGCTGCTTTCGGAGTCTCCTTCGCGGTCACGGCATCAGGTGAAGCCTTCGCTGCCGGCGTCTCGGTCGGCTGGGCAGCTGACTCGGCCCTCGTCTCCTCGTAGCCCTTCTTGAAGCCGTCCGATACCGAACCCGCAGCGGCGGCGCTCACCGCGATGGCAACGACAAGTGCTGCGCCACCTTCGATGAGTCCTGCGAGTGCACGTCCACGTGGAGCACCGGCTTTCCTCATTCCGATGATTCCGAGGATGATCGCCGGAACCGCGAAGAGCCAGGCTCCGAAGGAGACGCCGGGGAGCACTGCCATGACCGCTGCAATGATGCCCAGGACCATTGCTGCTGTTCCCGCCCCGTTCTTGGCGGACTGCGGAGGCACCGGGCCGGGCCATTGAGGTCCCTGCGGCGATTGCGCGTTCGGGATTGTCGGTGGGTTGTAACTCATAGTGACACGTTCTCAACCTGACAGACTGCCCTGAAGCCCCAATGAGGGGTACGTCCCGTCGTCGAAAAGTGGGACACAGCCCGAATGAGAGCGAGCGACTGTCGAGCGGCGGCCCGCGCTCAGGCGGCCCGTACTCAGGCCGAGCGCGTCAGCGGCGCCGCCGCCACCTCGGTCGGCGAGGACACCACGGCCTCGCGGCGGATCGCGATCACCGTCACGTCGTCGTCGTGCGGCACCTCCGCCGCGCGTTCCGCCAGCGCCGCGACGATCGCCGCGGGCGTCCGGTCGAGGCGGGCGAGCTCGGCGACCGAGTCGACGGCGTCGTCCCGCCCGCCGAACAGGTCGAGGACACCGTCGCTGAACGAGATGAGCAGGTCGCCCGGCTCGAGGACGCCGGTCGTGGTCGCCCACTCGTCGCGGAGGCCCATCCCCAGCGGCAGGTCGACGGAACGCAGGCGGTCCACGCCTCCGGCAGCACGCAGCACGAAGCTCAGTCCGTGCCCGGCGTCAGCCCACTGCAGCGTGCCGTCGTCGTCGATGCGGGCGTGGAACAGCGTGGTGAAGGTGACGTCGGTGCCGGCACCCTCGGCAGCGAGGCCGTCCGACGCTCGGCGCAGTGCCTCCGAGGCGTCGCCGACGGTGCGGGCGCTCCGGATCGTGGCGCGGACGGCGGCGGCGATGAGGCCCGCGCCGACGCCCTTGCCCATGACGTCGCCCAGGCTCACGGCGATGCCCGTGCGTGTGCGGTACCAGTCGAAGAAGTCGCCGCCGACGCTCTTGGCGGGCAGACACGCCCCCGCGACGGTGACGGCACTGCCGATGTCGTCGGTCGAGGTGGGCAGCAGGGAGCGCTGGACAGCGGCGGCGCGGCTGATCTCGGCGCGGACGGTGTCCTCGCGGGCCTGGGCCGACAGCACCGAGCGTCTGGCCCGTCGGGAGAGCTCGTGGACGATGACGGCGACGGTGCCGAACACCACGACGGTGACGCCGAGGCGGACGAGTTCGCTGGCGCCCACGGGCGTGCCGGGGGCGAGGGCGTAGGGGGCGAGGATGACCAGCGTCACGCCGAGGACCGAGTAGACGATCGTGCGTCGGCCCTCGAGGGAGGCCCACCACACCACGGGCAGCACCACGAGCGACGTGAACACCGAGGCTCCGGCGCCGGTCCCGGTGCGGAACAGCGCGAGGGACACGAAGTCGACCGCCAGCAGGATCGGCACGAGCGGCAGCGCCCGGGGGAAGCGCAGGGCGAACGCGGCGAGCAGGGTCGCAGCGGCGGTGGCGACCAGGCTGGCGAGGAACAGCTCGACGTGCGAGATCTCGAGGGTCGGCAACGCCAGTGTGAACAACGCGCCGAGGGCCAGCAGGCCGCTGATCGGAGCCTGCCGGACGAGGGGGTTGTCGATGACGCTGGTTGGGCGAGACATGCTCAGGGCAGGCTACCGGCTCCGGCCGCGGCACGCCGGGGCACTGACCCGAAGAGGGGCCGTGGCGCGCCGAGGCCCGGAACGTGAGCGGCGGGGCCCAGCCGGGACGACGACGGCCGGGTGCCCCGCGTCGCCGGCACGACGACGGCGGGGCACCCTCCCGGACACCCCGCCGCCGCAGTCACACCGCGCTACTGCACGCGCCGCCGCTTCCGCTGCACGAGGAGCACACCACCCGCGCTGAGGAGCACCACGGCCAGGATCCCGATCGGCACGACGTTCGCACCCGTCCAGGCGAGCGCGCCGCCGCGGTCCGGACCCGAGCCTCCCGGCCGGTCACCGACGGGCTGCGTCCCCGTGCCGTTGCCGTTCCCGGCACCGTTCCCGGCCCCCGGCGCAGCGCCGTTCCCCGGACCGGCACCCGGGCCAGCGCCCGGTCCGCCCGTCCCCGGACCCGACCCGTCACCCGGAGCGGGCGACGGCGAGGCAGTCGGCGGAGCCGCCGCCGCGGTCACACTGAACGCGACCCGGGCGAGCGCCACCCCGTCCACCGAGGCGGTCACGGTGACCCGCCCGGAGGCCGTGGCCGGCACCGGCAGGTCGGCGCGGAAGGCGCCGTCCGCGTCGGCCTGCACGGTGACGTCGTCACCCATGTCCGGCGTGGTCGCGAGCGTGACCGTCGCGTTCGCCGGGAACCCGGCACCGGTCACGACCTGCGTGGCACCGGCGTCGATGCGCCGGTCCTCGACCTGGAGGCTCGGCACCGCAGCAGCGGCCGCCGAGTACCGCACGACGGTCCGGTCCGCGACCGAGCGCTCGGCGACCGGCACCGTGAGGGTGCGGCTGTCGGCGTCGTACGTCCACTCGGACGCGGCGACGGGGGCTCCGTCGATCGTGACCGTCCGCGGGCGGTCAGCGTTCGTGAACGTCGCCGTCCAGGAGCGCTCGCGCACCTGGCCGTCGAACGAGCCGTCGGCGGGGGCGATGTCGAGCGTCCCGCCGTCCGCCTGCTGGGTGAACCGCATCGCGGTCGAGGCGGCGTTCGCTGCCGCACGGGCGGACGACCCCGCTGCCGTCGGCTGGCCCTCGCCCGAGTCCTCGTGCATCGCGAAGGTGCCGTCCGCACCGGTCGCGACCGTCACCGTGACCGCGTCGAGCGGTGCGGCGTCGTTCGCGACGTGGTGCGAGCGGGTCGGGACGATGCCGCCGCTGCGGACGAACACCGGCATCGCGGTGAGGTCGGTCGTGACGTCGGCGGTGGTGCCGCCCTGGTACGTCTTCCCGGTGAACCAGTCGGTCCAGGTGTCGCCGGCCGGGAACCACACCGAGGTGGTCGCCGTGCCGTCGTCGCCGTTCCCGCCGGTGACGGGTGCGACGAGGACGTCCTTGCCGTACAGGTACTCCTTGCCGGCCTGCGCGTAGGACTCCTGCGCCTCGGGGTACTGCAGGTAGAGCGGCTGCAGCATCGGGGTGCCGGTGCGCGAGGCGTCGGCGGCGAGCGTGTAGGTCAGGGGGAGCAGGGCCTCGCGGAGGTTGAGGAACTGCTTCGCCGACGCGTTCGCCTCGGCCGGGTACTGCCAGGGCAGCCGGTCGCTGTGGTTGCTGTGCAGGCGGTCGATCGGCTGGAAGGCACCGAACTGCACCCAACGGGCGTAGAGGTCCGGCGGCAGCTGGGTGGTGCCGGGCTCGGCGCCCTCGATGCCGTACTGGCCGCCGTTGTGGCCGCCGATGTCGTGGCTGATCGCCGACAGGCCGGTCGCTGCCGACTCACCCGGCGTGTAGCCGACCTGCGCTGCGAGCTCCTGCCACGTCGACGTGGTGTCGCCGGTGAAGTGCAGCGTCGTGCGCTTGTCGGCCCAGGGCCCGGTCGGCACGGCCTGCGGGTTGCCGTAGCCGCCCGCGGTCAGCGAACCGTACGCCCGCGAGAACGCCAGACCGCGGCCCTTGAGCTGCTCGTCCGTGTACTTCGCGTACTGCTGGTTGATGAACGCGTCGGGGGTGACGCCGTTCGCGGAGTACTTCGAGTTCTCGCTGCAGCACCAGTCGAGCCACCACATGTCGACGCCCTCGGGCTGCAGGGAGCCGTGGAGCTCGAAGTACGCCCTGCGCTGGTCGGGGTCGGACCAGTCGAACAGGTACCGGTCGCCGTCGCCCTTGGTGAGCTTGCCCTTCGCGGTGGCCTGCGCCTGCGCGAACTTCGGGTCGCTGCCGGAGATCGACGGGTGGATGTTGAGCGTGTTGTGGATGCCCTGCTCGTGCCAGTCGGCGAGCAGCGAGGTCATGTCCGGGATGCGGTCCGGGTCGACCGACCAGCCGTTCCACTTGCTGTCGCCCTGGTTCGTCGTGCTGCCGAGCTTGTAGTCCGTGTCGATCGCCATGACGTCGACGGGGACCTTCTCGTCCCGGAACTTCTTCGCGATCGCCAGGTAGTCGGCCTGCGAGCGGTCGTAGTACTCGGAGTACCAGACGCCGTACGCCCAGCGGGGCAGGAGCTTCGACGGCCCGGTCAGGGTCGCGAGGTCCTTCAGCGCGGTCGTGTACTCGGTGCCGTACCCGAAGACGTAGCCGTCCTGGTAGCCCTTGCCACCGTGGTCACCGCGGGGCGTGGTCTGCTCGGTCGCCGGGTCGTACAGTGCCGAGGCGGTGTCGTCGATGAGCGACCAGCCGTCCTGGTAGAGCAGGCCGGCGTTCGTCTTCACGGAGCCGTTGGCGGTGTCGAGGTCACGACGGTAGCCGCCGAGCGGCGCGTGTGCGGCGAGGACGGGGGAGCCCTGGTCGACGACCGCGATCGTGTCGATGTTCACGTTGCAGTTGTTCTCGACGGTGGGGCAGCTGAGCGTGACGTCGTTCGCCCCGGCGGCGAGGTGCACCGGGATCGTCGCCGTGTTCCAGTAGTCCCAGCCGCTGGTCGGTGCGAGGGTGCCGGTGGTGGCCTCCTGTCCCGCCGGTGCGACCGTGAGCTCCGGGGAGTTCGCCGTGCCGTTCGCGTACCGGACTTGCAGCGCGTAGTCGCCCGCGGCCGGCACGTCGGTGAGGTGGGTGGTGATGGCGGAGTCGGCGCCGCCCCACAGCCCGGAGGCGAAGCCGTCGCCCGCGTAGCCGTTGTGGTCGGAGGCGACCTGCGCGTTGCCCGCGCGTCCGGCCTCCTCGGCGTCGCAGACCGCGCCGAAGGCGCAGTCCTGACCGGCGGTCGCAGCGGTGGGTGCGGGGTAGGCCGCACCCGGGCGCACGATCGCCAGGCTGTCGATGTTGACGCGGCCCGAGTCGGTGGCGGAGCGCTCGATCCGGACGGTGTGCGTGCCGGCGGTCAGGTCGAGGGCGGCTGTGGTCTGCTTCCACTCGTCCCAGTTCGCGCCGGCCGGCAGGCGCAGCGTGACCGGTGCCCGGTCGTCGACGACGATGCTCAGGGTGCGGGTCTCGACCTTGCCGTCGCCGCCCTGGTTGTTGGCGTAGCGCATCGCGAGGTCGTACGCGCCGGCCTGCTGCACGGTCGTGCGGAAGGTCATGGTGTTGCCGACGGACTCGAACCCGGCCGCGAAGCCGCTGCCGGTGTACCCGGCGTGGTCCTTCGCGGGCGCGACGCCCCGGAGCGCGAGCGTCTCGGCCTCGCAGAGCGCGCCGACGGTGCACGCGGGCGTCTCGGCGGTCACCCACGGCGTCCCGCTGACGGCCTGCCCGGTGGACGAGGTGAGCTGCACGCGGAGGTTGTCCTGGCTGAAGTCGCCCGACCCCTCCTTGTAGCGGACCGTCATCGACCCGGTGTCGAGCGTCAGCCAGCCGTCCTGGACCGTGCGCGTGAACGGCGTCGCGGCGAAGTCGTCCCGCCCGACCACGTTGAACGTGCCCTGGTCGGTGAACTGGCCGTCGCCGGCGTACTCGGTGCGGATCAGGGTGGGGGAGAGCACCTGGAAGCGGGCGTCCCCGGACACCACGGTCCGGGTGTCGGGTGCTGCCGAGGCGGGCAGGACGGAGATGCCGAGCCCGCCGAGCGCGAGCGCTCCGACCACGGCTGCGGCGAGGGACGACCCGAGGACGCGTCGGCGCCTCCGGTTCGAGAGGGAAGTGGGACGCAAGTGTGAGCTCCTCGTGGACGTCGTCGTCCGGTCGTTCGTCGGCCGGTGGCCGACAGTCGACCGGTCGGCGGCTGCGTCGCCGTCGGCCGGTCGGCCGTGTGATCTGCATGGTCGTCGTCGCGCGGGAGCCCCCTGGTCTCCAGCGTTACAACGTGGGAAAGAGTAGGGCGGACAGCCCCGGCAGGGAAGACCGCACGGAGAACCGGGGGTGCGCTGTCGCGCTCAGCGGACCAGCCGGGAGGCGCGGATCGCTGCCTTGAGATCGGTGCGGCCCGGCCCGCCCGAGCACGAGGACGGGCCGCCGGGCGTGACGATCGTCACGCCCGGCGGCCCGTCAGGTGGTCATCGCCGACGAGTGCGCCTCACCGTCCGGGAGGCGCGGGTCGGGTCAGCGCGGCCAGGTCGCGACGACCGCGACGGCGTTGAACAGAACGTGCGCCATGATCGCGCCGCCGAGACGGTTCGTCATCGCGACGAGCGTGCCGGTGAGGGACCCGAGCGCGAAGGTCGTCAGGAACACCCGGAAGCCGTCGAGCTGCGTCGTCCCGGCGCCGAGCAGCACGTGCAGCACCGCGAACAGGAACGCGGTCAGCAGCACGGCCATGAAGCGCGTGCGGGGGGTGAGCTCCTCGGCCATCCGCCGCTGGAACAGCCCGCGGAAGAAGACCTCTTCGAGGAACGGGCTGACCAGCACGATGCCGATCGCCGACACGACGAGCAGCGTGATGTCCGGCGTCCCGAGCGTGGGGACGGGTTCCAGACCGGTGCGGCCACTGAACGCGATCCCGAGGAACGCGTCGAACACCCGGACCAGGATGACGATGCCGATCGCGAAGATCGCGTCCCCGATCTCGAGCCGCAGGACCCGACCACGGCCCGGGTTCGGCGACCGCCGCAGCACCCAGACGATGCCCGCCACCAGGGGCAGCCACACGGCGACGTCGGCAGCAAGCACCTGCAGGACCGGGGAGGGGATGCTCCCGCCGCGGTTCAGCCCGCCGACGACGCGGGCCAGGATGACCGCCACCCCGAGGGCGACCAGCAGGATGACCAGGTCGCGCTGACGGCTGGTGTCGGGCTCGGCGTGCGCCACGTCGGACTCGGTGCTCATGGGGTCACCGTAGAGGACGCGGAGCACGGATCGGGCGATACAGCCGAGCGTTGCTCGATCATGTGGCACTATTTGAATGCCGTCTGCCGGGACATCCCTGGCGTACCTGTGTTGGGACCACGGGAGTTCGGCAGAAACGTCGGGGAAGGCGGGCCGCGTGGAACTACGCGACTACATCACGGTGCTGCGCAAGGGATGGGTCCTCATCGTTGTCTTGGCACTCGTCGGAGTGGCCGCGGCTGCGGGCTTCTCACTGCTGAAGAAGCCGGTGTACTCCACCTCGGCGCAGGTGTTCGTGTCGACGGAGACGTCGGGCAGCGCGAGTGACCTGGCGCAGGGCAACACGTTCACGCAGCAGCGCGTCCTGACGTACTCGAACCTGGTCTCGACTCCGATCGTGCTCCTGCCGGTCATCTCGAAGCTCCAGCTCGACATGAACGCCGAGCAGCTCGCGACGATGGTGTCCGCGACCGCGCCGACGAGCACGACGCTCATCTCGATCACCGTGGACGACACGAACCCGGTCCGAGCGGCGGACATCGCCAACGCGACGTCGCAGAGCCTGACCGCCGTCGTCGAGGACATCGAAGCCACCGACGCCGAGGGCACGAGCAGCGTCAAGCTCACCCGCGTGAAGCAGGCGGACGTGCCGAGCGTCCCGGTCAGCCCGAACGTTCCCGTCAACGTGGCGCTGGGGCTGCTCGTCGGACTCGCGATCGGCATCGGCATCGCGGTGCTCCGCGAGACGCTCGACAACCGTGTCCGCACCGAGCAGGACGTCGAGAAGATCAGCGACAAGCCCGTCGTCGGGGGTATCGCCTTCGACAGCAAGGCGTCGGAGCGTCCGCTCATCGTGCAGGTCGACCCGCGCAGCCCGCGTGCCGAGTCGTTCCGCACCCTCCGCACCAACCTGCAGTTCCTCGACCTGGGCACGGGCTCGCGCACGTTCGTGATGACGTCGTCCGTCCAGTCCGAGGGCAAGAGCACCACGGTCGCGAACCTGGCGATCGCGCTCGACAGCGCCGGCTTCCGGGTCATCCTGATCGACGCCGACCTGCGCCGTCCGCGCGTCGCCGAGTACATGGACGTCGACACGAACGCCGGCCTGACCGACGTGCTCATCGGTCGCGCCGAGCTCGAGGACGTCGCGCAGCCCTGGGGCCGTGGCAACCTCGTGGTCCTGCCGGCCGGACAGATCCCGCCGAACCCCTCCGAGCTGCTCGGGTCGCGGGCGATGCAGGAACTCATCGAACGCCTGGAGAAGGAGTTCGACTACGTCCTGTTCGACGCGCCGCCGCTGCTGCCCGTCACGGACGCCGCGATCCTGTCGAAGAAGGCCTCGGGCGCGATCGTCGCCGTGGCCTCTGGCAAGACGCACAAGGGCCAGTTCGCCGCCGCCGTCTCGGCACTCGAGAACGTCGGTGCCCCGATCGCCGGGTACGTCATCACGATGATGCCGGTGCGCGGGCCGGGTGCGTACGGCTACGGCCGGTACGGGTACGGGTACGGCTACGGCCTGGAGGCGGACGAGGACACACCGAAGGTCAAGCCGCCCAAGCGCGGCGGGAAGAAGCTGGGCGCGCTGAGCCGCGCCGAGCGCTGAGACGAGGTCGGGGGACATGGACACTCGCCGGGGGACCCGAAACCTCGGTTCGACCTTCACACGAACGACCCTGATCTGGGTCGCCGTCGTGGTCGTCGTGCTGGTCGTCATCGACATCGCACTCGTCACACTCGCCCTCGGCCGGACCGCGCCCAACGCGCGGGACCCGGCCGGCCCCATCCCGACCTTCTCCAGCTCGCCCCGTCCGAGCACCAGCCCGACGCCGTCGGCCTCCGCCGAGGCCGCCGGCACGCGCCGGTTCCTGTCCGCTCTGGACGACAAGGAGGCGTGGCGCGCCACCGGCGAGACGTGCGGCGGTGCCGCACCCACCCTGGAACACACCGTCGATGCCGGCGCCACCTGGGTGCCGGTCGCCCTGGGACCGGACGTGTCCTCGCTCATGGCGATCCGCGCCTCCGCCACGGACCTGACGATCCTGGCCGGGATCGGCGCAGACTGCACCACCACCGTCCGGACCAGCGCGGACGACGGTGTGACGTGGACCGCCGGCAGCCCGGGCGGTGCCGGGGCCGGCGTCTCCACCGCTGGCGTCGTCCTGGCGGACGGCGTCGTCGAGGCCCCGTGCAGCGGTCCGATCGAGGCGTACCAGGGGAAGTCGACCTCGGTCGTGATCTGCGACGGGCAGCTCGAATGGCGTGCCGGCACGGGCGAGTGGGTCGACGTGCCGCTCAGCGGCGTCCGGTCGATGGCCGACGCGGGCATGTCCTACACGCTCGCGCGGATCAACACCGAGACGTGCAACGGCGTGCAGCTCGAGTCGATGCCGGCCGTGAACGTCACTCCGACGACCTCCACGACCCCGATCGGGTGCGACGTGGACGCGGCGACATCGGGGCCGATGAGCCTGGACCGCGTCGACGACGCCCTGTGGCTGTGGGCCGGCGACCGTGTCGCGGTGTCGACGGACGGCGGTGCCACGTGGTGAGCCGGTGGTGGTCATGACGGCGGGCGCCGTGCGGGTGTCCCCGTCGACGGGCTCCACCGAGGAGTGGAGCCGGTCGTACTCGCGCCGCGTTCTGCTGACCGACTTCCTTGCGTTGTTCTGGGTCGTCTTCGGCGTGCAGATCGCCTGGCTCGGACTCGACTCGAACCTGGCGACGAACACCGCCGACCTGCGGCTCAGTTACACCGGCATCTCGATCGTCGTGATCGCCGTTTGGATGTCAGCGCTCGCGCTGTACGACACCCGTGGCCACCGCGTGATCGGCGTCGGCAGCACGGAGTACCGCCTGGTCGCCGACGCGAGCGTCCGGGTGTTCGGCTTCCTGGCGATCGTCGCGTTCCTGCTCCACGTCGACCTGGCCCGCGGGTACATCCTCATCGCGTTCCCGGTCGGGATCCTCGTGCTCCTGCTCTCGCGGTGGATGTGGCGGCAGTGGCTCGTGGCGGAGCGCAAACGGGGGAACTACTCGGCGAAGGTGCTGCTCGTCGGCTCGACGGGCAGCGTGCTGCATCTCGCTCGTGAACTCGGACGCACGCCCGAGGCCGGCTACCGCGTCGTCGGCGCTGCCGTCTCAGCAGGCACCCGGGGCGTCCTGCCGAACTCCGCCGTCGAGAGCTTCGGTGGCTTCGACGACCTGGCCGACGCCCTTGCCACGACGGGTGCCGACACCGTCGTCATCACGAGTTCTGACGACCTGCCGCCCGAGCGCGTTCGCCAGCTCAGCTGGTCCCTCGAGCCCGGCCGGCAGCACCTGGTCGTCGCCCCGAGCCTGACCGACATCGGTGGCCCGCGCATCCACACCCGCCCCGTCCAGGGCCTACCCCTCATCCATGTCGAGACGCCTACCTACTCGGGCCGGAAGCTCTACACGAAGCGGGCCTTCGACCTGGTCGGCTCCGCCGTGCTGATCATCGTGCTGTCGCCGGTCCTGCTGGTCCTCGCACTGCTCGTGAAGACCACATCGCCCGGCCCGGTCTTCTTCCGCCAGGAGCGCGTCGGCCTGAACGGCAGCACCTTTCGCATGATCAAGTTCCGATCGATGGTGGTCGACGCCGAGGCCCGCCTCCAAGAACTCAGCCAGCTGGACCGCGCGGAGGGCAATGACGTCCTCTTCAAGATGCGCAACGATCCGCGAGTGACACGTATCGGCCGGCTCATGCGGCGATACAGCCTGGACGAGGTGCCGCAACTGTTCAACGTCTTGCTGGGCGACATGTCCCTGGTCGGCCCTCGCCCTCCGCTAGCGAAGGAAGTCGAGTTGTACGACACCCACGTGCACCGACGATTCCTGGTCAAGCCGGGAATGACGGGGTTATGGCAGGTTAGCGGTCGTTCCGATCTGTCCTGGGAGGACTCCGTTCGTTTGGACTTGTTCTACGTGGAGAATTGGTCCCTGATCGGTGACTTAGTGATCCTATGGCGCACAGCCCGAGCGGTCGTCGGGTCCGACGGAGCTTACTAATGTCGGAAGGAACGCGTTATGAATGACAGTCAGAGAGCGTCGTCAGAGACGGCACAGGTGCCTTACAGGCATGTCCACGGGCTCGGCGTCGAGGTGACGCCAATGAGCGCGAAGGATGTCGTCGAACTTCTGAACGTTCCAGCGCGTAGTGCGTTGCTCATCCTCAACCACAATCTTCATAGCGTCTTTTTATTTCATAAATACGAGTGGTTCCGAGCGTTCTACTCGCGAGCTCGCGTTGTGTTGATCGACGGCTGGCCCGTATTGCGCTTGACCTCGGGCCGACCTTCAGCCGAAGTGCGCATCGGATCTACAGATTGGCTGGCGGCTCTTCAGCAGGAGTGGCGCCGCAGTGAGGGTAGCCAAGTTCGGAGGGTATTCCTCCTGGGTGGAGACCAGCAGTCGAATGCTGCTGCCCGACGGCGCCTTGCTGACGGGGCCCCGGATATTGTCGTTCACGGTGGTCACGGCTTCTTTGACCTTGATCTTGACTCCGCGCAGGTAGTCGCAGAGCTAACAGGGTTCCGGCCAGACCTAGTGCTTGTAGGAATGGGAATGCCCCGTCAGGAAGAATTCCTCGAGCGTAACCTTGCGCAGTTGCCCCCGGCCTACTACGCCACCGTCGGAGGAGCCATCGATTATCTAGCGGAGAAATCCCCGCTCGCGCCGCGCGCGTTCGGTCGTCTAGGCATTGAGTGGCTATGGCGCTTCTTGCATGCTCCCAGCCGACTCTTCGCGAGATACTTCATCGAGCCATTTCACCTTCTGGGCTTGCTCATAGCCTCGCGAAGGCGTGTAGCCGCAGAGAAGCTCCGCAAGCAGAACAAGTGATGGCGTTCGCTCAGAACGCCTGATCCCGCTCAACTGGAAAAGACAAACGGGAGCGCGCTCTCTTCCGACCGAGATCACTCAAGGCGAAATTCCGCTCAATCGCCGAGTATGATGCGAGCATGCGCGTCCTCCTCGACACTCGCCAAAAGCACTTCGGGCAAAACTCCTACATAGCCGACCTTGTTGCGTTGTCGTCGGATGTGCAGATACAGGGGTTTACTTGGACTCGCCTGCTGTTCGGGCGATACGACGTCTTTCACGTGCATTGGCCGGAGTGGCTGGTGAAACATGGGCGGCGCACGTTTGAGTTGCCTATGAAGATCCTGTTGACACTTGCGCTAGTCAGAATCCGGATGACCGGAACGCCCGTCTTGCGGACAGTACACAACGTCAATCCCCACGGCTCCCTGAGCCCATGGGGAAAAGTTCTCGTCGCGCGACTTGAGGCACTAACAACGAGTCGGATATGGCTTAGTGATGCGGGCCAGAGCATGCAACCGGACGACGTTGTGGTGCCTCACCCTGATTACGAACCTTGGGCGACTCGACTGAATCTTGACTCGTTGAGGTCGCCCGGTAACAAGCGAGGACTATGCTTCGGGTCTCTCGTCAGGTACAGATGTTTCGAAAGCGTCGCCAGACCGGCCGCGGAACTGGAAGGCGGACAACTGACCATTGCCGGCGCGGCGACGGATCGAGAGTATACAGAGCTTCTCGAGGGCATCGCGAACAGCAGTCAGGGGCGAGTGGTCATAAGGAAGGGAAGGCTAGATGATGTTGATTTGGCGAAAGCCATCCAGGCGAGCGACGTAGTGTTCGTCCCTTATGCCGACCTTTATAACTCCGGAATCATTTTTCTGGCGCTAACTATGCAGCGTCCCGTGGCGCTTCCAGCTAGCCCAGCGGCACAAGCACTCGCCCTCGAGTACGGCAGTGAATGGATCCGTCAATGGGAAGGCGATCTGGACGCCACAGGTCTGTCTACTATCTACGATGAGCCGCGTCCTCTGAAGAAGGCATACTCCGCTCGTCGAAGCTGGCCAATGATTGTGGAACAGCACCGAGTTGTCTATCGGAGATTAGTTGCGCGACACGATGTTCACGACTAGCCATGCTTGCGTCCCCTCTCCGGTTAGGGAATGTCGAGCGAAGCAATACGCGACAAAAGCTCAGCTGGTCAACGGATGCTGCCGTCTCGGCCGCGGATCGAGTGGGGCAGGCCAATTTGGTCTGGAGTCTCTCCCTCGCGGCCTTCCCTGCGGCTCAGAGTGATGGCGAGGATGATTGGCAAGGCGACGTACGGACTGTTTAGGCCGCTTACCGACAAACCGTTCGTCAAGGCAATTGCGCTGAGCGCCAGAGCAGTGCTGGTTGCCGTTCCGGACTTCCTCATCGCAATCCAGGTGACGATGACGGCTAGGGCGAGCCCAACCAATCCGGCGTCGTAGACAACGCGCAGATTGAAGGCATGCAGGATTACCGAGTAACAGGTCCCATCCCCGCGCGACGAAAAGAGGGATTCGTAATACGAGAGCTGCAAACAGGAAGCCGGATCCAACGGAGTGATCGGAGTAGTGCCGAATAACCACTGAATCACGGACCAGTCAGAAGTGTTCTCCAGAAAAACACGCAAGAAGTTGAGGCGATCAATCCCGGAGGATGATCGCGCACGCGCCTCGAAGATCAGTATGGCAACGAAGGCAAATGCCGGAAGCGCCAGTGCAAGTAAGTATCGTAGAAATAGGTTGGCTGCTTTGGCTTGGCCTACTGCGTAGACCGCGACGATAACAAACGCTACTGAACCGCTCCTAGATTCGTCCATGACGGTGAGAGCGCCGAGCGCGACCACCGAGAGCCAGCGGGCTCTGCCCAGATGTGGATAGCAAACAATGATCAAACCCGCGAAGAGGGCCAATTCAAAGTTATTTTCGAGTAGGAGCCCTGGTCGCTGGCCCCTGCCGAGCAGAATCAGGGTAGCGGCAGATTTGACAATCGCCATGATGAGCAGCGAGAGCGTGACTCGCCAGAGTGTCCGAGTAGATCCCCATGTTCGCCCCATCGCTGTGGCAAAGATGATGAGGTACAAAAGCCATCGGTAGGCTTGAAGAAAATCATCGACAGGGGCGTTGAAGAGAATTGCCGGAATCACCCGGCTGAGCAGATAGAGCGAGAGTGCTGCGATTAGGCCGATTGAACGCGTCCGACCTGCGAGCAGCATCCAAGTGAGAAAGAACACCAGCCAGACATCAAGGAGCACCGTGACAGGCAGGGGGCTGAAACGCCCTAGTAGCGGCAAGCTGGACGCGCCGGAAACGAGGAGCAGGGCGTACAGCGAGTTCTCGAGAACCGCGGGAAGTTCCTTGTTGCGCGCTGGACTAGTCTGGCGGCCGATTGAACTCATGCTCCAAACCTACCCGACGGGGGGGCAAATCTCAGCGACCTGAAGCTGGAGAGATAACGACTAGTCGCGCCTGTTCGCCGCCAGTAGCCGTTTGTTCCTGCCGGTCGGGCCTTCGACGGCCAAGGGCACTGTGCGGGTGCATCCGCTATGAGCGGTCTCGCGGAGACGGTAGGACCAGAGTCGCCGCGTGCAGCACTGCGTTACCTTGGTGAGGGCGGGATTGGATCCGGGCGCGAGGTCGTACGGTGTGCTTGAGTCCTCGGCACGCCGCTAGCGCCGCTTCAGCAACACGGTTCGCATCCCGAGCGGAAGCCATCGGGCGGCTCTGGGCGTGTAGATTGGACTGGCGGTGATCGATGATGGTCAAGTGACGGTGCAGCATTGGGCGTCGCGACAAATAATTGGGGAAGAAAGTGCGACTTGCGCTAGACAGCTTCGGCAAGCGACCCAACTACCATCTTTCGCATAATGTCGGCCTGCCAGGGATGGAATTCGTACGACGTCCGGGGTTACCCCTACAACGGGTACCGCATTCGTTATTCGGAGATGGAGCAGCTGTCTACGCGCCGATGATTCCGCAAGGTCGCACTGTGTTGCACCTTTGGAACAAGATGAAGGTAGGTGGAGCGGGGCCCTGGGGCGTGAGCTTTGAGAGTCGCCTCCCTCGGGTGGCCGACGGAGCTTCTTCTGCGCGGAAACTACGTCTGAGGCTCGCCACCGACGAGTCCTGTGTCTTCATCAATGCGGTCTCCGAGTATGCTCGAGATCGTTTCACGCGGGAACTCGAAGGACCAATTAGGGCGATACTGGAGAGTAGAACCAGAGTCGTTTACCCGGCCGTACGGGCCACAGGCCAGGAGTGCCCAAAACCGTTGACAGGTGCGGGCTCCTTGAATCTAATATTTGTCGGAAACGCTTTCTTTCGCAAGGGGGGCGAAGCCTTATTGCAACTGATGGAGCAATTAGGCGACGAGTTGGATCTGCGGCTAACGGTGGTTTCGACCCTAACTTATCCTGACTACGCGACGCCTTGGGTCGAGAAAGATTACCGCGACGACGTTGCTTCTCGTTTGAGCGGACATCCGAGAATTGAGTGGATCGCGGGCACGTCGCATAGTTCTGTCATGCGCAAGATGCGGACGTCGCACATGACTGTTTTGCCGTCACTTGCGGACACTTTCGGCTATTCACTGGCCGAAGGGGCCGTCTCCGGTGCAATGGTCGTGGGGTCGAACGTCCAGGCCTTGCCGGAGATCATCGGCGCCCGGGGGAGGACAATCGACATTCCGCTAAACGCGATGAAGGAGTGGGTAGGAGTTCGAGGCCAGGCGCGGTCTTACAGAGAAGTGGTCGCTCAACTCGCCGAAGGGCTTGGGCGCGTAGCACTCGAAGCACGCGAAGACCCAGTGCTCTTCAATGCCGACCGGAAAAGGATAAGCGAGAGGTCTCGGAGAATGTTCTCTGAAGACCGGGATGCTGTATTACGAGATATCTATCGCGGCGCTGGGATTATGGTTCCCGCGGGCGTGGTTGAGGCATGACCACCCGAAGGGACGCGGCGGCCTCTGTTACGGCTGTCATTCCTACGACTGGCAGGTCCGAGTTGCGCCGAGCGGTCGAGTCGGTGGTTCTGCAGACAATTCCTGTGACGCCCCTGGTTATTCTCGACGTCCCTTCGGCTCGTGCGGATGTTGAACGACTATTGTCAGGGCTGACGTACGATCTTGTCACAACGTCAGGCGCAATCGGCGGCGGGGCGGCACGCAATGTTGGCGTCTTGGCCTCGAGGACAAGGTTCGTCGCCTTCCTCGACGACGATGACGAGTGGTTGTCCAATAAAATTGAGCTTCAGCTTGCAGCCATGTTGCCTCCGGGTCGCATGATCGTCGCCTCGCGAAGCTGGCTCGTAGGGCGCAAGCGTCGACTCGTTCCTGAACGGTTGTACGATGGCTCGACTGCAATATCGTCGTACCTGCTGGACCGGTCTAGCTTGCGTCTCCGCAAGAACTTCATGCAGTCGTCGTCACTACTCCTTACGAAAGACCTGGCCGAGGAAATCGGCTGGGAAGTCGGGCTGAAACGGCATCAAGACTGGGACTTCCTTATTCGTGCTCAAGCCGCGGGAGTCAATATAGTTATGCTCGGTACTCCATTGGTGCTTGTTCATCAGTCCTCGGAAGGCTCTATATCTCGGTCGACGGACTGGCAGTCGAGCGAGTCTTGGCTCAGTTCAATAGATGCTGGGAGCGCGCCATCACGCCGTTCTCGGGCAGATTTTGTAGCATCGGTAATCCTGCGTGGAGCGGTCAGTAACCGCGAGTGGCATCAAGCGCTACGGCTCACCGGCGAGGCGTTGCGCGGTCCCTGCCACATTGCGGCAATCGCGCCCGCTATCGCCGCGGTCAGAGGTGCCTGGCGGTGACTGAGAATAGCTGGATCAAGGCTCTTGTTAGAACCGCGGGCTTGCGACTTCTCACCCTTCCAGTCACGGCGGGCATTGCGGTCCTCACCGCGTCTGTAGCGGTCAGGTTCGTCGGCTCCGGCGCCTACGGATACGTGAGTCTGATAGCGCAGATAACGCTCCTGCTTCCTTTCGCAGATCTTGGCCTTGGTGCCGCCGTAACAAGGCGAGTCGCCCAGAGTCGTGCAAACTTGGTGGATGCCAATGAGGCTATTGGTCTCGTGCGTCACTCAATGTTCATTCTGTTGTGTATTGGTGTTGCAGGAGCGATCGTCTCGTCACTGCTCGGTCTGAGCGGCGTGTGGTCGCATGTGTTAAATGCGCCCGAAAAGTGGGCGTTCGGAGTGAATTTCTCGACCAGCATCACTCTGGCTGTCTTTTTTCTGCTGCTGCCACTGGCTGTCGGGCAGCGCGTCCTAGTTGGGCTCGATCGATCTGGGCTTCTTGTCCTTCTGGGGCTTGTGCCGCCGATCTGCAACTTGGTTTTCGTTGTTGTAGCTGGGTCCGTCGGGGCGTCGCCGATGCTTCTTGCGCTCGGGACGAGTGTAGGGTCGGTGGTTACAGTCGTGTTATTCGCGACTTTCGCCTTCGCGAAAAGTCTCGGTGGACTGGGCTCGCCACTATCGGCCAATTCAAAAAGGCGGGGATACACGGGTCAGATACTCCATGCGGCGGTGCCGATGTTGCTTGTTTCGTTAGGTACGGCGGCAGCTATCCAGTCGGGTCGAGTTGTGCTCGCGGGCCACGCGTCCGTGCGTGACCTATCCGAATATGCGCTTGCCTTTCAGCTCTATCTTCCCCTCTACTCGGTCATATACATGGCTTCGACTGTCCTTTGGCCGCGCTTTGCGGTGTCGCTCAACAGGCGTCTGTGGATTCTCGCTAACGCGGCTCTCGCTGGACTGGGCCTGTGTGCGGGCATCGGTTATGTGGTCTTTGGACCTGCGTTGGTCTCGCTGATGAGCGACCAGGAAGTGTCGTTGTCGCCCGGCCTCAGTGTGGGGTTCGCCCTCTTGATCACCGTGCAGGGGCTACACGCTACTCAAGCAATGCTGTTGACCTCAGTTCGGGGATTTTGGGTTCAAGCGGGCGGCGCAGTCGGTGCAGGCGTCTTGACTCTGATGCTCTCGGTACTTTTGTCCTCGCGCTACGGGGTCGTTGGGCCAGCATTCGCTGCTTCCATCGGGCTAATGGTTGCCCTTGTGTTGCCTTGCTTGGCGATTGCCTTCAATCTGACTCGCGCTCGCCCTAGTTTCTGACGCAGCAGATGTACTCCATTGCGAGATCGAAGGCTGGCGCAACCCGCAGCGTGCCCACCTAGAATGGCTACATGTCCGACCTGCCCGAGTCGCGACGTACTGCTGCACGCCGGGGGTCCAGGGCCCGGGTCGTGCTGTGGATCGTCCTCGCTCTCGTCCTGCTGTTGATCTTCGCCGTCGCTTGGGTGGGGGTGCGGGGTTTCCTCGCGAAGCGCCACCTCGAGCAGTCCGTCTCCCTCGTGAGCACGTTGCGCACGCAGATCGCAGACGCGGACACCGCGGCGGCGCAGAAGACTGCCGAGCAGTTGGAAGACCACGCCTCGTCAGCCCGGAGCTTGACCGGCGATCCGATCTGGGGTGCGGCGCAGTACACGCCCTTCTTCGGCACCAACCTCCGTGCTGTCCGCGACGTTGCAGTCGTCGTCGATGACGTAGCCACGGGCGCTGTGCGACCGGTTGCTGGTGTCGTTGGTGATCTCAACCAGGACGCCTTCACGCCGAAGGACGGACGGATCGACCTGCAGCCGCTTGTCGATGCCCAGCCCGCGGTCGCACGTGCGACGAGGACCCTGTCGAAGGCAACCGGCGCTGCCGACGCCATCGACACGACGGCGACGCTTTCGCCGGTGACGACGGCGGTCAACCAGCTCCGGAACGCACTGGGGACGGTGTCGCGGCAGGCAAGCACCGCCAACAAGGTCGTGCAACTCGCCCCTGCGATGCTCGGGCACGACGGCGACCGTAGCTACGTGCTGCTGTTCCAGAACAACGCCGAGCTGCGTGCCGGCGGTGGGATCCCGGGCGCCGTCGCGCTCCTGCAGGTGAAGGACGGGGCGATCAGCCTCGGGAACCAGGCGGCGGGTTCGTCGTTCGGCCCGTACGAGAAGCCGGTACTGCCGTTGTCCCCGGACACGGAAGGCCTGTACGGCGACATCACCGGTCGGTACATGCAGGACGTCAACCTCACGCCCCGCTTCGACGTGTCGGGAGCGCTCGCTCGCGAGATGTGGAAGCAGAAGTTCGGACAGCAGGTCGACGGCGTCCTGGCCATCGACCCGGTGACGCTCGGGTACATCCTGAGGGCAACCGGGCCGGTGCAGCTGCCGACCGGAGACACGCTGACGTCCGACAACGCGGCGAAGCTCCTGCTCAGTGACGTCTACGCGAAGTACCCGGACCCGGCCGTGCAGGACGTGTTCTTCGCGTCGGCGGCGAGTGCGGTCTTCGAGAAGGTGTCGAGCGGCGGATTCGACACGAAGAAGTTCATCACGGCCCTCACCGACGGGACGAAGGACAACCGCTTGCGGCTGTGGAGTGCGGACAAGGCGGAGCAGAAGGAGATCAGCGGAACCGCGGTCGCTGGCGATCTTCCGACAGCGTCCGCTCAGACGCGGGAGTTCGGCGTTTACCTGAACGACGGGACGGCCGCGAAGATGGACTACTACCTGGACAAGAAGGTCGCGGTAGGCAGCTCGGTCTGTCGGAAGGACGGGCGGCCGACTTCGGTCGTCGAGGTGACGCTCAAGAACACCGCCCCCGCCGACGCAGCGACGAGCCTCCCCAGTTACGTGACCGGTGGGGGCCAGTTCGGCACGGAGCCCGGTAAGATCAAGACGCTCGTCGCGGTCTATGCCCCGGCGAATGCTATCTACCTCGGCGCGTCACAGGACGGCAAGGGAGCGGCGCTGCAGACGGCCGTCGACGGGGAGCACCCTGTTGCACAGCTGCGCACCCTGCTCGCGCCGGGCGAGAGCACGACCTTCCGGGTCGCTTTCCTGGGCGAGGCAAAGTTCGCGAGGGCGGGCGTGCAGGCCGAGTCCACGCCGGGCGTCCGGCAGTCGAAGACCGCGCCGTTGCGGTTCGACTGCGGCGAGCCGGTGCCCGTTGGCTGATCCAGACTCCTGCGGCCGGGCGAACGGTAGGGCATACCAGGACCCGTTTTCGGGCAGCCCGTGACGGCGATTCGTCCCTCCCCGCACGCCTCCGGCGTCCCCAGTCCGGGGGGTCTCGGCAAATCTGAGCGGGCTCGCAACGTGCGGTCGCGAGCGGGTCCGGTCGAGGTAGTCATCCATTGGCCGACAAGGACGGGCCACTGACCGGGGGTTTCCCTCTCCGTGCGCGGGTGGAGAAGTCGGCGGCCCGCTACGGAGTGGCGGAAGCTGGGAGCGGATCCAGCGGCTGTTCACGAATTCGTTGCACAAGAGGTGGCAAGGAACTGTGAACCTCGGCTAGATTGAGGGAACTTCGCCAATCGCACCAGCCATGTCTGTGGTCACGGGGGGATTGACATCTGCGGAGGCAGGGCTCTGGTATCAGGGTCTGTCGGATCAGATCACTAGGGGAACCACTTCATGAAGAAGATCATCGCCGCGGTCGTGCTGGCTGGCGCCGCACTGCTCGCAACCCCGGCCGCCGCCAACGCCGCCGGTTACGCACCCGACTCCGACGTCAGCGTCTCCGGCAGCTACACCGCCGGTGGCACCGCTTTCGTCAGCTTCACCGACGGCGCGTTCCAGAACAACGAGGACGTCAACGTGCAGGTGACCGGCGCCGGCGCCGTGACCCTCGGTGCGCTGCCGACCACGACCGTCTCGAAGACCTACACGGCTTCCCCGACCGGCGCGCTCGTCGTCAAGGTCACCTTCCCGCAGGGCGGCTCGGGCACCTACAGCCTCACCGCCACGGGTGACACCTCCCGCGTCGTCGGCCGCGCCGTCTTCACCATCGCCCCGACCGACGCTGCCGGCGTCGTCGCCGGCAACGGTGCGAACGGTGCCAACGGCACCAACGGTTCGCTCGCCTTCACCGGTTCGACCGTCTCCACCCTGGCCCTCTGGGTCGCCGGTGGCGCCGTCGTCCTCGGTGGCGGCCTGCTCGTGGTGCGCGGCTCGGTCCGTCGCCAGCGCGAGACCGTCTGAGCTTCCGCTCGCTGAACGGAACGAAACCCCCGGAGCCGAGAGGCTCCGGGGGTTTCGTCGTGTTCAGGGGCGGATGGTGGTCACGTGACGACGAGGAGGACGCCGACGACGCCGATGACGGCGAGCGGTGCGACCACCCACAGCCACCACGGGAAGGCGGAGGGTCGACGGAACTGCTGTTGCTTGCGATTCGGGTTCACGTGCTGACCGTAGAGCCGCGAGGTGTCCTGCAGGCGGTTGCTGCGCCTCCCGGCAGCCGAACGCGGTGAATTCTCGGCTTCTCGTAACACACCTGTTCGGCGGCGTCCCCTGTCTGTCCGCAGCAGTGCGGACAAACGACCCGTGTCAGGGCGCCTTCGGCGCCTCCCACACCTCGGCGTACCGCTCCCGCACCAGCGGCCACACCTGCGCCACCGCGTCGTCGACGGTCCGCACCGAGTCGCTCAGCGGGGGAGTGAGCACGAACTCGTGGGGGATCGGCCGGCCGGCACGGTCACGGCGGCCCTCCGGGTCCGGGAAGCGGACCGCGAGCATGCCCGAGCGACGGCGGACGACGGCCGGGACGTCACGGACACCGGCGAACGCCTGCTCGTACCGCGCGAGGGGGTCCTGACCTGGCTGCTCGGTCGCCAGGAAGCGGAAGCCCCACGTGCGACCGCGGGTGGCCCAGATGAAGCTCATGCGTCGTCACTGCGGCGCAGGACGCGCTCCTCGACCCCGCGGTCCAGGTCCTCGGCGAAGCGGGCGAGCACCCGGGTGGTGAACTCGCGCTCGGCTGCCGCCTCGTCCTTGACCTTCGCGACCTTCTTGCTCGCGAAGCTGATCGCCTTGGCGCCGAGGCCGCCGCCGATCATGCTGACCGCGGCGCCGACCAGGTTCGACTTCACGAGCTTCGACGTGCCGAGGAACCCGACGATCGGCCCGACCGCCTTGAGCAGCTGCTCGGCCACCTGGGCACCGCGCTGGCGGGTGTTGGCCCACTTCGCGAAGCGCTCGAACGGCAGCATCGCGGTGATCGGCAGGAGCAGGTCGACACCGGTGCGGCGGGTGACGTCGATCGAGTCCGGTTCGAACGCCGCAGACGACAGCAGCAGGAAGTCCTCACCGACGTCGAGCGCGTCCGGGTCCTGCACGAAGCTCTGCAGCACGGTGCGGAGCTCGTCGAGCTCGCCGCCGGCCTTGCCGATGACGATCTCGCGGAAGGCGTCGACGTCGACGTCGGGCAGTAGGTCGGCCTTCGACAGCGCGAGCGTCCAGATGCGCGGGAACCGGGTCAGGCGCTTGCCGTCCTCGAGCACGTCGTCACGCAGCGCGTACAGGCCGGTGTGGAAGTCGGTGAGCAGTGCTTTCAGGTAGCGGTCCTCCTCGCCGGCGTGCTCGGCGAGGAGCTGCCCGTCGACGAGCAGCACGGCGACGTCGGCGCTGAGGAGCGCTCGGAAGGTCTCGACGCGGCGGGTGGCCTCGTCGGCGGAGCTCGGGTCCTCCTCGAACCACTCGCCCGGGTAGTCGTGCCAGATGATCCGCAGCGGCTTCGACGCCTTCTGCTTCGAGCGGCCCTTGGGCACGGCGTCAGCGGACGGCTCGATGACGAAGCGGTACGAGGTGGCCGCGAACCGGGTCGAGCTCGGCACGGTGTCACCGTCGCGCATGCCCAGGTAGTTGCGGTGCAGGGTGCGGCCCTGCGCGCGGTCCTCGGCGGTCACGGCGTACCGGTTCGCCCGCCGGACGGTCGGCTCCTGCGCCGCCCCGTAGAAGGACGACAGGAGCACGGTCTTGCCGCTCCCGCTGCCACCGAAGACGGCGATCTGCTGTTCCACCATCGGGGTGCTGTTCGAGGCCATGCCCCCGAACGTAGGCGGGGGAGGGTCCGGATCACCTGAGGTGCGGGCGTCAGGTCCGTCGGCGCCGCGCCGCCGCAGTGAGCACGGCCACCCCGAGCAGGCTGCCGACGACCGCACCCATCGTGTTCGCCACCACGTCGTCGATCGTCGCGAAGCGTGCCGGCAGGAACAACGCCTGCCCGGTCTCGATCGCCGCACTGACGAGCAGCCCCGCCCCGGCGCCGGCCCACCACCACCGCGCCCCGGCCAGCAGCACCACGAGCAACCCCAGCGGCACGAAGAACGCCACGTTCGCCAGGGACTCCACCATCTCGTAGCCGAACCAGCTCGGCGCGCCACGGCGCTGGGCGGCCGCGATGACCCTGGCCAGCAGCGGCTGCACGCGGGCGTCGACAGGTGTGCCCCAGAACCCGATCAGGACGACGGCCAGCCCGTAGGCGACGGCGAGCACGAGGGCGACCCGACGGCTGCGGCCGGTCGCGTGCGCACTCGTCCCACCTCGGCGGCGGAGGGCGCGTCCCGACGCGACCACGCGCCGGACGGTGGCGGACCGCCCGTCGTGCGCGCTGGGCTCCGGGTCGTCAGGGGTCACGGGAGCGACGCTACCGGGGCGGGCCTCCCGTGCGGATCCGCCGTCCGGCGAACCGTCGGCCTGGAGGCGCGACCCACCTTCCTGGATTCCGTCCACTTCGCGAGTACCCCGCCGGGTCGCCTGTACCCCGGAAACGTGACGTGCTGTCCCGGTTTTCCGGGGATCGATACCCGCGAGGATCAGGGGAACCCGTGAATCGACGGGGCTGGCTGGTGCCCGCCGGGTGTGCCCCGTAGCGTTGTCCCCGCAAGCAGATGTACCCCAGAACGTGAAGGAGCAGGGCCATGACGATCATCAGCCACGACGTGCACCAGGTCGAGGTGACCCTCGACACGGACACCGTCGACACGATCGCCGTGCTCGAGGCCCAGGTGGCCCACACGCCCTCGCGCGCATCCATCACGTGGACCGAGGTCGAGACCGGCCTCTGGTCCGCGAACTACGGCGGCTACTTCGGTGGCACGGTCGACAAGCGCGACGGGCACTACTTCGTGTCCGACACGTTCGGCCAGTACGTCGGGGACTTCCGCTCGCTGGAGGACGCACAGTCGCGTCTCGCCGAGCGCCTGCACATCGTGCTCCCGCCCGTGATCCGCCCGGTCGACTGACCGGACCCGCACGAACGGAGCGCACCGCAGCTCAGCACCACCCGGAGGCACCGCCACCGGACAGCACGACCGAGGCCCCGCCGGAACACCGGCGGGGCTTTGACGTTCCCGGAGCGGAAAGCGGCTGGTGACGTGTCCCCAGTCCGGGGGGATGTACCCCGAGTTCTCGGGAGTGGTCCCCCCTACTGGGGACTCTTGCTGTCCCCGACCGGTACCAGGTCACTGCCAGGATCAGCAGCGGCGCGAACGACCGTTCTCCCCTCGGCGGGAGCGGTCGACCGCGTCTGGCTCGCTGTCTCGACCCGAAAGTGACTCATGCTGCCTGCTCCCCAGGGCACCGCTGTGCCCCGCCGCGCGTTCGGCCTCCGTCCCCTCGCCATGCTCGGTGCTGCGCTGCTCGTCGGCGCCGGGCTGAGCACCGCAGCGACCGTCGTCACCGCCGCCCCGGCCTCCGCCGCGGTGCAGGCCACGCAGGACGGGCACTTCGTCTGCGACCAGAACACGCTGTACGCGTCGAACAGCGCCGGCAAGGTCGTCGCCATCGACATCACGCAGGGCACGAGCAAGGGGGCGACCGTCGACGTCGCCGACCTGGGCACCGGCGCGAACAACGGTCTGGGCATCTCCCGCGAGGGCGGGAAGCTCTACGCGGCAGGCAACAACACCACCGCGACGCTGCGGTCGTTCGACCCGAAGAGCAACACCGCTTCGGCCGCGGTCACGACCGACAAGGTGCGGCCGGTCATCCGCGGTGCCGTCAACCCCGTCACCGGGTACTACTACTACGGCGACACCACCGGGGCGCTCATGGCGTACGACCCGGCGGCCGACGGCGGCAAGGGCAAGGCGCTCGGCCAGGTCGGCCAGATCAACGGGCTGAAGAACGGCAACGGCGACTTCGCGTTCAGCTCCCGCGGCCTGTTCTTCGTCGTCGCGGCCGACAAGGTCTACCGCGTCGACGCCGAGACCGTCCCCACCGAGGCCGGCACCACGCCGCTCAGCACCACCGAGATCGCGACCCTGCCCGCCGGCACGAACAGCCCCGGCATCGCGTTCTCGTCCGACGGCTACCTGTACGTGTCGAACACGAGCACGAGCACCGCGGGCGGCACCACCACCTCGACGACGACGATCTACCAGCTCGATCCCACCTCGGGCGCGCAGGTCCGGAGCTTCCCGGTCGTCGGCAACTTCAGCGCGAGCGACCTCGCCACCTGCAACTACGCCGACACCGTCACCGGCCGCGCGAGCGTCGACCAGCGTTGGAACAGCGGCGACCAGTTCGGCCTGGCGATCACCGGCGACGGCATCACCGCGACGAGCAAGGGCACCACGGCCACCACCTCGGGCGGCGCCACCGGCCTGCAGGACCAGAAGGCCGGCGCGATCCTCACCACGCCGGGCAAGAAGTACTCCGTCACGCAGACGGCAGCGGGCACCACCGACCTGGCGAACTACCGCACCACGTGGCAGGCCGTCGACGTCAACAGCTCGACCACGGTCGCGACCGGCACCGGCGCGACCGCTGCCTTCACCTTCCCGCAGGCCGTGGGCACCGACGGCACCGACGTCGTCGTGACCTTCACGAACACGCTCGCGCTCGTCCGTGCCGCCACCGCGGCGGACACCTGGTCGACCCCCGTCGGCACCACGCTCGACGTCCCGGCCGCCGGCGTGCTCGCCAACGACGCGGGCACCGGGCTCACCGTCACGAACCACACCGCGCCCGCGCACGGCACGCTGACGATGACCGGGAAGGACGGCGCCTTCTCGTACGTGCCGGACGCCGGCTTCTCGGGCACCGACCAGTTCGACTACACCGCGACGGACGGCGGCGGTCGGACCTCGACGAGCACCGTGACGATCACCGTCACGCCCGCCGCCACCGACGACGCCTTCAGCGTGCACGCCGGCTCGACCGCCACCGCGACCGCTGCGGACGGGGTGCTCGCGAACGACCGCGGCTCCGACCTGACCGTCACCGGCAACAGCGCGCCCGCGCACGGCTCGCTCACCCTGGCCGCCGACGGCTCGTACACCTACACGCCGACCGGTCGCTACTCGGGCCCCGACTCCTTCACCTACACGGCACAGGACGGCGCCGGCCGCACGATCATCGGCACCGTGACCGTCACCGTGCTGCCGACCGCGAAGGCCGACACCGTCGCCGCGACCGCCGGCGAGACGACCACCGTCGTCGCCCCCGGCCTGCTCGGCAACGACCTCGGCTCGGACCTCTTCGTCTCGGGCAACACGACGCCCGCGCACGGCACCGTCACCGTCGACCGCGACGGCACCACCACGTACACGCCCGCGCCGGGCTGGTCCGGGCCGGACAGCTTCGACGTGACGATCACCGACGGCAACGGCAAGAGCGACACCGTCACCGTGACCGTCCGCGTCGCCCCGAAGGCCGTCGACGACACCGCCACGGTGGACGCCGGCAGCACCGTCAGCACCACCACCCGCGCGACCGGCATCCTGGGCAACGACTCCGGGCAGGGCCTGCACGTCACCGCCGCGACCGACCCGACGCACGGCTCGCTGGTGCTCGACACCGCGACCGGCACGTACGGCTACACCCCGGCCGACGGGTTCTCCGGCACGGACGCGTTCGAGTACACCGTGAGCGACGCCGACGGTGCGACGAGCTCCGCGACGGTGACCATCACCGTGCGGCCCGCCGCCACCGCCGACGCCGCGACCACGCCCGCGGACCAGCCCGTGACGATCGACGTCCAGGCGAACGACCACGGCCGCGGCCTCACCACCACGGTCGTCGGGCAGCCGGCGCACGGCACGGTCGCGGTCGGCTCCGACGGCACCGTGCAGTACTCGCCCGCAGCCGGCACCTCCGGCACGGACTCCTTCACCTACACGGTGACCGACGCCGCCGGGAAGACCACCGACCCGGTGACCGTCACCGTCACGGTCACCCCGGTCGCGGTGCGTGACGAGGCCGCCGCGAAGGCGGGCCAGGCCCTGACCATCCCGGCGTCGACGCTGCTCGGCAACGACTCCGGCACCGGCCTCACCGTCACCAAGGTCAGCGGCGCCGCGCACGGCACCGCCACCCTCGGCACCGACGGCTCCGTCGTCTACACGTCCGACCGTGGCTTCTCGGGGACCGAGACCCTCACGTACACGGTGACCGACGCCTCCCGGCAGACCACCACCGCGACGATCACCGTCGTCGTCGGCCCGATGGCGATGCGCGACAGCGCGACCGCCACCGCCGGCTCGACGCTCACCGTCCCGAAGGCCGACGGGGTGCTCGCGAACGACCGCGGCTCCGACCTCACCGCGAAGGTCGACCAGCAGCCGGCGCACGGCGACCTGGTGCTCCGCGGCGACGGCTCGTACACGTACACGCCGGCCCCCGGCTTCTCGGGCAAGGACACCTTCACCTACACGGTCACCGACGGCTCCGGCTCCACCGCGACCGGCCTGGTCACCGTCACCGTCCGGCCGAGCACCGGCGCCGACACCCTGACCACCACGGCGGGCACGCCGCTCGTCGTGACCTCGGGCGCCCTGACCGGCAACGACTCCGGCGTCGGCCTCACCGTCACCGGCGTCACCGGCGGCACCCACGTCACCGTCACGCTCGGGAAGGACGGCGCGGTCACCGTCACGCCGGCCGACGGGTTCTCCGGCACGGACACCGCCACCTACACCGTGACCGACGCGAACGGCTCGACGAGCACCGGCACCGTGACCGTCCAGGTCGCACCGGTCGCCCGTGACGACTCCGGCACCGTCCGCGCGGGGGAGACCCTCGCCCGCACGAGCCGCACCGACGGCGTGCTCGGCAACGACTCGGGCACCGACCTGACCGTCACGCAGCACACCGAGCCGACGCACGGCGTCCTCGTGCTCGACCAGGCGACCGGGGCGGTCAAGTACACGCCGGTCGACGGGTACTCGGGCGACGACTCGTTCACCTACACCGCCACCGACGCGGCCGGCACGCCCGCGACCGCCACCGTGCGGATCGTCGTGACCCCGGCGGCGCAGGACGACACCGCGACCACGTCGGCGAACTGGCCCGTCACGATCGACGTCCAGCGCAACGACGCCGGCACGGAGCTCCGCACCACCGTCGTCACGGCGCCGACGAACGGCACCGCCGTCGTCGAGCGCTCCGGCGCGGTGACCTACACGCCCGCCGCCGGGACCTCCGGCACCGACACCGTCACCTACACGGTGACCGACGCCGCCGGCCGGACCACCGACCCGGTGACCATCACCGTCACCGTGCGGCCCGTCGCCATGACGGACACCGTCGCCACCGACTCGGGGCGTCCGCTGACCATCGCGGCGTCGACGCTGCTCGGCAACGACTCCGGCACCGGCCTCACCGTCACCAAGGTCAGCGGCGCCGCGCACGGCACCGCCACCCTCGGCACCGACGGCTCCGTCGTCTACACGTCCGACCGTGGGTTCTCGGGGACCGAGACCCTCACGTACACGGTGACCGACGCCTCCGGGCAGACCGCCACCGCGACCGTGATCGTCGTCGTCGGCCCGACGGCGATGCGCGACAGCGCGACCGCCACCGCCGGCTCGACGCTCACCGTGTCGGAGGCCGACGGGGTGCTCGCGAACGACCGCGGCTCCGACCTCACCGCGAAGGTCGACCAGCAGCCGGCGCACGGCGACCTGGTGCTCCGCGCTGACGGCTCGTACACGTACACACCGGCCCCCGGCTTCTCGGGCAAGGACACCGCCACGTACACGGCCACCGACGGATCCGGCGAGCAGTCGACCGGCGTCCTGACGATCACGGTCCGCCCGGCAGCCGGTGACGACCGCCGCACCACCCCGGCCGGCACCCCCGTCACCGTCACCTCGGCCGCGCTCACCGCGAACGACACCGGCGTCGGCGTGCTCGTCACCGGCGTCACGGACGGCGCCCACGGCACCGCGACGCTCGACGCCGACCGCTCCGTCACCTACGTGCCGGCGAGCGGCTGGTCCGGCACCGACACCGTCACCGTCACCGTGACCGACGCCATCGGCAGCACCGCGACCAGCACGCTGACGATCACCGTCACCCCGGTCGTCGCCGCCCCCGCCACCAGCGCCACCGCCGACGGGACGCTCGTCGTCCCCGCCGGCCAGGGCGTGCTCGAGGGCGCGACCGGCACCGACCTCGAGGTCACCGACCACACGAAGCCGGCGCACGGCGACGTGGAGGTGGCCCCCGACGGCTCGTACACGTACACCCCGAAGCCGGGCTACTCCGGCCCGGACGGGTTCGACGTGACGGTCACCGACGGCTCCGGCACGCCGACGACCGGCACCGTGACGATCACCGTCACGCCCAAGGCCGTCGACGACACCGCCACCACGACCGCCGGAACCCCCGTCGCCGTCCCGGTCACCGCCAACGACTCCGGCACCGCCCTGCGGGTCAGCGGCGTCGGCACCCCGGCGCACGGCACCGCGACGCGCACCGGCGACGGCACCGTCACCTACGTGCCCGCCGCCGGGTTCTCCGGCACGGACACCTTCCGGTACACCGTCGTCGGCCCCACCGGCGGCACCGCCACCGCGACCGTCACCGTGACCGTGACCCCGACGGCCGTCGACGACGTCGTGAAGACACCCGCCGGCACCCCCGTCGCCGTCCCGGCCGCCACCCTGACCGGGAACGACTCCGGCTCCGCGCTGACGGTCACCGGGCACGGCGACGCCCGCCACGGCACCGTCACCGCCGGGAAGGACGGCGGCCTGGTCTACACGCCGGCCGCCGGGTTCTCCGGCACCGACCGGTTCACCTACCAGGTGACCGACGCCTCCGGACAGACGACGACGGCCACCGTCACCGTCCTGGTCGGCGCCGTCGCGGTCGACGACTGGAGCACCACGCGCACCAACGGCGTCGTGGTGATGCCGGCCGCGAAGGGCGTGCTGTCCGACGACGACGGCACCGGGCTCTGGGCCTCCCTCGACCAGGAGCCGCAGCACGGCACCGTCCGACTCGCGAAGAGCGGCGCCTACCGGTACGTCCCGCCGGCGAACTGGTCCGGCCGCGACTGGTTCACCTACGCCGCGCACGACAGCGAGGGCAACACCGCCTTCGCCCTCGTCGCCATCGACGTCACCCCGACCGCGACCGACGACCGGACCCGTACCGCCGCAGGCAAGACCGTCACGGTGCGCGGACCCGGCGGCCCCGGTGGGCTCGGCGTGCTCGGCAACGACTCCGGCACCGACCTGCGCGTCGTCGACTTCGGCTCCGCGGCGCACGGCACGGCCACGATCGCCGCGGACGGCACGTTCGTCTACACACCGGCGGACGGCTTCTCCGGCGTCGACACCGTGACCTACACGGCGCAGGACGCCTCCGGGCAGCGCACCGACGCCACCGTCACCGTGACGGTCGGCATCACCGCGGTGGACGACGCCGGCAGCACCGTCGCCGGCACCCCGCTCGCGGTCGACGCCCGCCACGGCCTGCTCCGCAACGACCACGGCTCCGCGCTCACCACGACGCTGCACCGGAAGCCCGCACACGGCACCGTCCGCGTGCACGCCGACGGGTCGTACGTCTACACGCCGGCCGCCGGGTTCACCGGACGCGACGACTTCGTGTACGAGGTGACCGACGCCTCCGGGCAGACCACCACCGCCACCGCGACCATCACGGTCGTCGCGGCAGCCGTCGCCACCGACGACCGGGCCACCGGCCGCGCGGGCGAGACCATCCGCGTCGAGCCGCTCGACAACGACTCCGCCACCGGCGGCGCCACGTTCGAGACCGGCACGCTGCACCTGGTCGACCCCGCCACCGGGCACATGACCGACCGCTTCACCGCGGGCCGGTCGGGCACCTGGAGCGTCGCCGACGGGGTCGTCACGTTCACCCCGACGCGCGGCTTCACGGGCACCGTCACGACGGACTACACCGTCCGTGACAGCGCCGGGCAGGTCGTCTCGGCGACGATCACCGTCCGGTACCCCACCGGCATCGCGGCGGTCGCGCACGTGGCCGTGCTCGCCTTCACGGGCAGCACCGGACTGCTCGGCCTGGGGCTCGGTGCGTTCGCACTGCTCCTGGCCGGGGCGGCCCTGCTGCTCCGCCGTCGGGTGGTCGTGCCGGTGGTCGGGCCGCGGCGGCGCCGGTAGGCGGTCCGCGCGGAGCGCCGCGCCGGTCGGGAGGCCCGGACCACGTCAGCTGATCGGCTGACGGGGTCCGGGCCTCCGGCCGTCCGGTGGCCAGGCGCGGGGTGCGTCCGCCGGCGCGGCCGACGTGGCCGACGGTGCGTGGGGCGAAGGCCAGCCCGCTCTCGTGCTGCGGGCCTCCCGTGTGCCAGGATCACGCCGAGGCCGTTCGTCGCGGCCGGGGACGGGGGACGCGATGACGAACAGCGGGACGCAGCGGACGCACGGCAGGACTGCCGCGGCGTCCGGGTGGTGGAACGGCGCACGCGGCGCACTCGTCGCGGCCGTCGTGGTCGCACTCGTGCTGCTGGCGGGCCTCGTCGTCGTGCTGCGGCCCGGCAGCCCCCAGCTGCAGCCGGTCGCCGCGGAGGGTGGCTGCGGCGGGTGGATCGAGGACCTGCCCGGTTGGGACGAGTCGCAGATGACCGTGGGCTTCGGCCTGCGCAACCCGTCGGACCGCCCCGTCGCGGTCCGGGGCGCCAGGGCGACGACCGATCGCGGGCTGCGGTCGGTGGAGTTGTCCCTCCGTCCGATGCCGTCCGGCGGAGAGGAAGCGGCCTTCGGGTGGTCCGGTACCCCGGTGGGCGACGTTGACACCGCTGTGGTCGTCCCCGCGCACGGTGAGGTGTGGGCGGCGGCGGAGATGCACATGCGCCCCGGCGCTCGAGCGGGGCACCTCACCTCGGTGCGTGCCGTGACGGACGGGCCCCTCGGGACCCTCGGGACGCAGGTGCTGCCGGTCGGTGTGGGGATGTCGGGCGTCGGCGAGGAGACGTGCTGACCCGGGTACGCGTTGATAGCGGTTCCGAGGGATCGGCGGCGTGGTGATCCGCGGGGACCTGACGGCACTCGAGGTGATCACGCCGGAGCTCGCGCGGCGGATCGTCCGCCGGGACGAGCGCCCGGGAGACGACTGGCACGCCGAGTACCCCTTCGTGGACGAACTCGTGCCGCTGCGGTCCCTCGCGGCCGCGACGAGCACCGACCCCGTCTTCACCATGTACCTGGTGCGGCGGACGTCGGACGGCGCGGCGGTCGGCGGGATCGGGTTCTCCGGCCCGCCGGACGGCTCTGGGGTCGTGGAGTTCGGGTACGGGTTCGTGCCGTCGGCCAGGGGCGCGGGGCTCGCGACCGAGGCCGTGGCCCTCGCGCTCCGACTCGCGGCGGACGGCGGCGCCGAGACCGCCGTCGCGGACACCGACGCCGTGAACGTCGCGTCCCAGCGGGTCCTCGAGAAGAACGGGTTCGTCGAGGTCGAGCGCAGTGCGACGCTCGTGACCTACCGGAGGAGCCTGGCGCGGCGGGACGCCCTGCGTCCGGGCGAGGACGGAGCGCGCTGAGCGTTGGGCGCCGCTCCGACTGCGATCGCCGAGGGCGCCCCGGTCACGCCCTCAGGACAGCGGCTCGATGAGGTGCGGGCCGTCGTTGCGCACGCTGTTCACCGTCCGGGCGACCTCGTACTGCTCGAGGCCCGCGGCGACCGCGAGCGACTCCCGGTCGAGCAGGGCGAGCAGGTCGTCCGTCCCGGCACCCTCGCCGAGCCAGGCGTCGTAGCCGTCGGGCGTCAGGAACGCCGGCATCCGGTCGTGCACCTCGCCCGGGGCCACGTGGGCGTCGCGGGTGATGATCGCGAGCGACAGCCGCCACTTGTCCGGGTCGTCCTCGGGTTTGGTCGGGTCCGGCCAGGCGCTCACCACGCCCGCCATCGCCAGCGCGCCGCCGGGCTCGTGCACGAAGTGGGGTTCCTTGCCGTCCTCGCGCACGACCCACTCGTAGTAGCCCTGCGCCGGGACGATGCACCGGTTCGTGGCGAAGGCGCGCTTGAACATGCCGCTCGTCGCGACCGTCTCGATGCGGGCGTTGATCGGCTTCGGGCGCTGCTTCGCGAAGTCCTTCGCCCAGCTCGGCACGAAGCCCCAGCTGATCTGCGGGAGCTCACGCTGGCCGTGGCGCTGCCGCACCGCGTACACGGGGTCGGTCGGTGCGACGTTCCAGCTCGGGGCGAGGCCGGCGTGCACCTCGCCCGTGTCCTGGTCGACGTGCTCGGTGCGCGCGGCGAGCTCCCCGACGAGCTCGGGCAGCAGGTCAGCGGTGGTGTCGGAGACGACGAAGCGGCCACACATGGGACCAGTGTGCACGGAGCCGCCGACGTGTGCGCCGCGGTCCAGTCGGCTCGGTCAGACTGGCGGGGTGCAGACCCTCATCGTCACCGCTCACCCCGACCAGGACTCGCTCACGATCGGCATCGCCCGCCAGCTCCGACGGGCCGTGCGGACCGGCGGCGTCGCCCTCGTCGACCTGGTCGCGGAGGGGTTCGACCCGCGCTTCGGCGCTGCGGACCGTGACGCCTACCGCGGGGCGGCGGACGCGCCGGACGACGTCCTCCGCGAGCAGCGTCGGCTCGACGACGTCGACCACCTGGTCCTGGTCTTCCCCGTCTACTGGTGGTCGATGCCGGCGCTCCTGAAGGGCTGGATCGACCGGGTGTTCATCAACGGGTGGGCGTTCGACATCGACCCCGCCGGCGGCACCCGGCGCAACCTCGGCTCGCTCACGGTGCACCTGCTCCCGGTCGCCGGGGACGCCGCCGGGACCTACGACCGGCACGGCTACGAGCAGGCGCTGCGGACGCAGATCGAGCACGGCATCGTCGACTACTGCGGGGCGCAGCGGGGCGCGACGGCGTTCGTGTACGAGTCCGAGCGGGACGACGCGGAGGCCCGGGGCGCGGCCGTCGACGACGCGGTCGCGCGGATCGTGGGGGCGATCGACGGGGCCGACTGACGTCCGCCCGCCGGGCGTCCCGACAGCCGGTCGCCCGTCACGACAGGTCGGTCAAGGAGCGCGACCAAGCGACTTCCGTGCCGAGCCGGCCGGTCCCGACGAACAGGCGCACCTGATGGGCCTCGGCGAGCACGGCCGCCAGGTCGTCCCGGTCGGCGCCGGTGAAGCCGAGTCGCTGCCAGAAGGGCCCCGACCGTCGTGAGAACAGCCACGCTCGCGAGGCCCCCGCCTGCGCCGCTCGTTCCAGTGCGAACACGGCCAGACGCGAGCCGGCACCCGCTGCGCGACGGTTCGGTGCGACGGCCACGCTCCGGATGAGTGCGTGGGCGCCGTCCCGGCTCAACTCGAAGCCGGTGCTGCCGACGATCGTCCCGGCTTCGTCCTGCTCCATCCAGAGATGGACGTCGGGCTCGTCGAGACCGGCGAGGGTGAGGTCAGCGTCGCGCAGGAACGTCCGAAGGCGGTCGGCGTCGTGCCCGGTCACGGTGTGGAACCTCACGCGCTCATCGTCCCAGCGGCCAGCGGCTGCTGTCCGACCGACGAGCCACGAGGCGGACGCGTTCGTGGACACGGTGAAGGACGACCACGAGAACGGCGTCATCTGCTCGAGCTTCCCGAGCGGCTGTCCCCGGAGCACGACGGAGTGACCGCCCCGGTCACCCGCCCTGCGTGAGACCGGTGATGAGGTTGATGGCCACGGCGACCACGAAGGTCCCGAAGAAGTAGGACAGCAGCGCGTGACCCATCGCGACACGGCGGGAGGGGGTCGACGACTGCGTGATGCTGCTCGCGCTGTAGGCCATCCCGATCGAGAACGCCGTGAACGCGAAGTCACTGTACGACGGCTCCTCGTCCTGGTCGAAGTCGAACCGATGGTGGTCGTCGAGGTAGTACATCCGCGCGTACTTGAAGGCGTAGACGGTGTTGATGAGCGCCCAGGCTGCGACGACACCCACGACCGCGAGGATCGCGGACGCGGATCCGATCGCGTCCTTCTCCTGACTGCGGACGAGCGCGAGGACGACCAGCACGAGGCTGAGGAACGTCGCGACGATGATGAGCGAGTCGACCAGCTTCCGCGACCGGTCCTCGTGCCGAGCGAGGGCCTGCGTCCGTGCGGGATCGGCGGGCCACGCTCGGGACCACGCCCAGGTGAGGAACACGGCGGCAGCGATCGCCCAACCGAGGAGTGGCGAGAGCTCGGGGACGCCGAGGACCGCTGCGATCACGGCCACCACCGACCCGACGACGGCGGCGACGACGGCCTGTCCTGACAGGTGGGACATGGGGTTGCCTTCCTGGTCGACCGGTCTTCGTCCGGCGGGTGGGGGGGTTCGGACTCACTGTGTGCGGCATGCGCGGATCACGTCCGGGCGAGCGGGAGGTAGAGGCCGGCACGTTCGGCGCGCACCGCGGCCAGCGTGCGTGACGTCGCGTCCAACTTGACGAGGATGTGCTCGACGTGGGCAGCCACGGTGCGGGGAGCCACCGCCAGCGCACGAGCGATCTCGAGGTTGGAGCAGCCCTCCACCAGGTGGCCCAGTACCTCGAGCTCCCGCGGGGTCAATCCGCGGAGGTGCGTGGCCGGCGAGAGCACGAGGACCCCACAGGCCACCGCGCGGAGCTCTCGTCCGCAGGCCAGCACCGTCACCCGGACGAAGCCGTCGGGCGACCGACGGCTGCCGCGCGGCCACAGGAACGAGACGTGGTTCGCCCCGTCACCGATGGCGTCCCGCGCCGCGGCGACCAGTGCCGATCCTGCTCCGAGGAGCTCGTCGTCGGACAAGCCCGGAAGACCGACGACGCCGTGTCCGGGGAGCAGGACCACGCCTGCTCCGGCTCCGCCGACCAACGCCGCCACGGCTCCGAGATCGCGGACGGGGTCGATCCCGTACGCGAGCTCCGGGAGCACCCGGGCGAACTGCTGGCGAACGGACCGCGAGGGCGGCTCAGCGCTCTGGAACAGCAGGGTGACGAAGCCCACGTGCCGCCCTCCGTCCTCGAACAGAGCGGCGGAGAGCATCTCCTGGAACCCGGCAGGGAGCAGGCACTCCGCCCAGGTCTGCAGGTCTGCCGAGGAGTACTGCAGGTCCGAGAGGCTGATGGCGGGACGTTCGTGATCGGCGCCGGTCGTCTCGATGTCCCGGGCCATCTGGGGGCCGCTCAGGTAGCGGACGCTCGACGCTTCGAGGTCGGTGCTCGCGAGCGAGGTGTAGCCCGGACCGCCCGGTTCGGCCAGCGCCATCCATCCGCCGTCGAACGGGATGTGGTCGTGGAGTTCCTCGAGCATCGCCTGCGCCCGATCGTGGACCGGACCCGGGCGCGCGGCGATCTCGACGAGCTGGTGTGGGCCGGTGCGTTTCACGAGAGTCGACCACCTTCGGGGGATCGGGAGCGGGCAGGGGTCTGAGCTGTCCGAGATCCGTTGCCTGAGGCTTACCACCGGGTCGCTGTCCGCCGCGGCAGATCGCGGCGCATCCGCGTGGGCATGTCTGCCGATGGTGCCTGTCCACCGAGGGGCGTGACATGGAGGTGTCGCGAGGTCGACCGGCCCGCGCACCGTTCGAAGTCCGGTCACTGACGGAGGGAAAGCACCATGAGAGCAGTCGTGTACGAGGGCCCGCACCGGGTCACGGTCAAGGACGTCCCGGATGCGCGGATCGAGCGCGCCACCGACGTGCTGGTGCGCGTCACGACGACGAACATCTGCGGTTCCGACCTCCACATGTACGAGGGGCGCACCAGTTTCGAGACCGGGCGGTGGTTCGGTCACGAGAACATGGGCGAGGTGGTCGAGGTCGGCAGCGGCGTCGACAAGATCGCGGTCGGCGACCACGTCGTCCTGCCCTTCAACGTGGCGTGTGGGCACTGCAAGAACTGCGAACGGGGGTTGACCAACTACTGCCTCACCGCGCAGCCGGTCCCGGAGTGGGCCGGTGCGGCCTACGGGTTCGCGGACATGGGCCCGTGGGCGGGCGGCCAGGCCGAGCTGCTGCGTGTGCCCTGGGGGGACTTCAACTGTCTCCGCCTCGGCGAGGACGCGGAGGAGAAGTCCGCGGACTACGTGATGCTGGCCGACATCTTCCCGACCGGCTACCACGCGACGGAGATGGCGGGCGTGGGTCCGGGCGACCAGACCGTCGTCTACGGCGCCGGGCCGGTCGGCCTGATGGCTGCGCTCTCCGCCACCATCAAGGGCGCGAGCAAGGTCATGGTCGTCGATCGGCACCCGGATCGTCTCCGCTTGGCCGAGTCGATCGGTGCGATCGCGATCGACGACTCGAAGGTCGACCCGGTGGAGGCCGTGCTCGAGCACACGATGGGACTCGGCGCGGACAACGGCTGCGAGTGCGTCGGCTACCAGGCCCACGAACCCAGTGGGGAGGAGCAGCCGAACCTCACGCTCAACCGTCTGGTCCAGTCGGTGCGGTTCACCGGGAGGATCGGCACGGTCGGCGTGTTCGTGCCCCAGGACCCCGGCGGCGCCGACGAACTGGCGAAGCAGGGGCAGGTCGCCTTCGACATGGGGCTGCACTGGTTCAAGGGCCAGACGATGGGCACGGGACAAGCGCCCGTGAAGAAGTACAACCGCCGACTCCGCGACCTGATCGCCGCAGGCAAGGTGACGCCGTCCTTCATCGTCAGCCACGAGCTGTCACTCGACGAGGCGCCCGACGCCTACGAGCACTTCGACAACCGCGACGACGGATGGACCAAGGTCGTCCTCAAGCCCGGGAAGGGGGCCTGACCATGACGGACAAGGCGGCGGTCGCAGTCGGGATCGGGGTGGCCGGGGTCGCAGCGGGACTCGTCGCACGGAGCCTGGTGAAGAAGGAGCGCCAGTCGGACGGCGAGGGAGCGCACCCGGAGGGGTGGAAGGCCGTCACCGTCCTCGGCGAGGCGGACGAGTTCCACAGCGGCGGCGGGTACCCCGAGCCGCTGCAGCACCTCGCGGGATCACTCGAGATCCGGGTCGACCCGGCCCCAGGGGACGAGGGCTTCGAGGTCCACGCCCGGATCCGCGAAGGGGCCGACGTCGACGTCGACGGCGACCCGGACGCGGCGTTGCGGACAGCGCTCCGGGACGCGAAACAGCTCTTCGAGACCGGCGAGGTCCTGCGGGCGACACCGAGACCCCACGGCGACCGGCCGCACACCCTCCTGGGCAGCGCGGTCGACGCGGCAGAAGACGATGCGAAGGGCGAGGGTGTGCTGTGAAGGCGCTGTGCTGGACCGGAGTGGACAAGCTCACGGTCGAGAAGGTCGACGACCCAGAGATCCTCAACACCCAGGACATCATCGTCAAGGTGACGTTGAGCACGACCTGCGGGTCCGACCTCCACCTCCTCGGCGGGTACGTCCCGACGATGCGTGCGGGCGACGTGCTCGGCCACGAGTTCATCGGCGAGGTCGTCGAGGTCGGGTCGGCCGTCACCAAGCACAAGGTCGGTGACCGGGTGGTGGTCTGCTCGTTCATCGCGTGCGGGAAGTGCTGGTACTGCAAGAACGAGCTGTACTCGCTCTGCGACAACGGCAACCCGAACGCCGGCATCCCGGAAGCGCTCTGGGGTCAGGCTCCGGGCGGCTGCTTCGGCTACTCGCACGCGCTGGGCGGCTGGGCCGGGAGTCACGCGGAGTACATCCGGGTGCCCTACGCCGACCAGGGCGCCTTCCCCGTCCCCGACGGGGTCAGCGACGAGCGGGCCCTGTTCGCCTCCGACGCCGCCCCGACGGGGTGGATGGGAGCGGACCTCGGCGGCGTCGGCCCCGGTGACGTCGTCGCCGTCTGGGGCGCCGGCGGCGTCGGGCAGATGGCGGCACGCGCTTCGCTGCTGCTGGGTGCTGAGCGCGTCATCGTGATCGATCGCTTCCAGGAGCGACTGACGCAGGTCGAGCAGGTCATCGGCGCGGAGACCATGAACTACGAGACCAGCGAGGTCACCGCGGAGCTCCGCGAACTGACGGGCGGCCGCGGCCCCGACGTGTGCATCGAGGCGGTCGGGATGGAGGCGCACCGTGACGGCCCCGACTTCGCCTACGACCAGCTGAAGCAGCAGCTGCGCCTGCAGACCGACAGGCCCACGGCCGTTCGAGAGGCCGTGTTCGCGGCGCGGAAGGGTGGCAGCCTCTTCGTGCTGGGTGTCTTCGGGGGCTACGTCGACAAGTTCCCCCTGGGGGCGATCATGAACAAGGGCCTCACACTCCGGTCCGCGCAGCAGCACGGGCACCGGTACATCCCGATGCTCCTGGAACGGATGGCGCGCGACGAGATCGTCACCGAACACCTCGCGACGCACGTGATGCCCCTCGACGACGCCCCGGATGGGTACGCCATGTTCAAGGACAAGACCGACGGATGCGTCCGGGCGGTCTTCCGTCCCTGACCGGCTGCGGAGCCCCCTCCCCACGCGTGTCGCGGGGAGGGGGCTTCACCGCCGTCAGTCGCCGGGGAGGCGGAGCTTCGAGCCCGACGGGAAGCGGTTGCGCGCCGATCCGGCAGTCGGGGCGTCCGTCGCCGTCGGCGGGAGGGCCGCAGCCGCTCGGTGCGCACGCTCGGCGCGACCGAGCCGGAGGACGCGGTCCGGGAGGAGGTCGAGGTAGCCGATCGCGACGATGAACCCGAGGCCGTGGCGGCCGCCGAGCAGGAGCACGGCGACGCCGAGGAACGCGAGCCCCACGAGCCCGGGCGCGGCACGCACGACGTCGACGACGAGCGTCCGGCGCACGAGGGCCGTGTCGTCGAGGACGACGTCACGGTCCTCCGGCCGGACCTCGGGCATCCGTCGGCCGAGGTACCGCTGCACCGAGTCGCGGGCGATGTGCATCGTGTCCGGCCGCACCTGGTACCCGTTGATCGTCGCCGGTGGTTCGTCCCGGCGGCGCACCGGGAAGCACGACACGACGACGAGGCCGGAACACCTGCCACCCCAGTCGGTACACGCGGCCTGTCTACCACCAGCCCTCCGGACCGGCGGACACGCCCGGCCGTGCTGCCCCCGGACCGACCCCGTCCGCGCACCCCCGGGCCTCCACAGCGATCATCCAGCGTCGGTCGCTCACCTGGCGCCATGAGTCTCGACATCGTCTACACCGCCGCCGCCCACGCCACCGGAGGCGGCCGTGACGGACACGTCCGCAGCGAGGACGACCGCATCGACCTCGACACCCGCCCGCCGAAGGAGATGGGCGGCAGCGGCGAGGGCACCAACCCGGAGCAGCTGTTCGCCGCCGGGTACGCCGCCTGCTTCCTCGGCGCCCTGCACGTCGCCGGCAAGCAGCTCGAGCTCGACACCACCGGCGCCGAGGTCTCCGCCGAGGTGAGCATCGGCGGCAAGGGTGCGGGTGGCTTCGGCCTGGCCGTCGAGCTCGACGTCTACGCGCCGAACGTAGCCGGTCCGGAACGCCAGCGTCTCGCCGAGACCGCCCACACCATCTGCCCGTACTCGAACGCCACGCGCGGCAACATCACGGTCACCCTCTCGCTCGTCGACTGACCGCCGCTGCCTAGGCTGGGGCGGTGAGCACCGAGCGCTGCCCCTGCCTGAGCGGCAACCCCTACGACGAGTGCTGCGGGCCCCTGCACGAGGGCGCGCCCGCGCCGACGGCCGAACGGCTCATGCGGTCGCGGTTCTCCGCGTTCGCGCTCGGGCTGCCCGCCTACCTGCTCGACAGCTGGCACCCGAGCACGCGTCCCGCGTCGCTCGAGCTCGACCCGGAACAGCGCTGGACGCGCCTCGACATCATGGACACCCGGTCGGGAGGCCCGTTCGACTCCGCCGGTTCCGTCACCTTCCGCGCGTGGTGGCGCTCCGGCTCCGCGCGGGGGACGCTGGAGGAGGCGAGTTCGTTCGTCCGCGAGGGCGGACGTTGGTACTACGTCGACGGCGTCGTGGCCTGACCCGGCGTCAGCCGATCGTCTCCGGCAGGCCCACGGCGGCGCGCATCGCCCGGCGGACCGCTGCCTCGTCGGGCAGCAGCTCGTCCTCGTCGCCGTGCAGGAAGAACCGGATCTGCCCGATCGCCTGCTCGCTGAGCATGTCGAGCCCGTTGAGCACGCGACCCCCGGCAGCCGCCCACGCCGTGGAGGCCCGGGTCGGCCACGGCTCGTACGCCACGTCGAACAACACCGCATCGGGACCGGACGGCACGAGGGGCAGGTCGTCCGCGGCGCCGCCCGGCAGGGTCGAGACCACGAAGCCCATCGGGTCCGCCGAGCCGAGGTCGTCGAGCGGGTGCACCTCGAGCGTCACCCCGAGCCGGGCGGCGAGCAGGACGAGGTCGCCCGCCTTGCCGGTGTCGCGCAGGAACACCCGGACGAGCCGCGCACCGAGTCGCTGGGCGGCCGCGAGGGCGCTCGCCGCAGTGGCCCCGCCGCCGAGGACCGTCGCCTCGCCGGGGACGTGCCCGAGTGCGGCGACCGGGCGGACGAGCCCGGCGACGTCGGTGTTCGCGCCGGCCAGGACGACCGACGGTCCCTCCTGCCGCACGGCCACGGTGTTCGCCACCCCGAGCTCGTCGACGAGCGGGGTCGTGCGGTCGAGCAAGGGCAGCACCTCGCGCTTCAACGGCATCGTCAGGCTGAGGCCGCGCCACTCCGGACCCAGCCCCGCGACGAACGCGCCCAGTCCGCCGGACGCGACCTCGTGCCTCCCGTACGTGAAGGGGAGGCCGAGCACGTCGTAGGCCGCAGCGTGCAGCGCGGGGGAGAGCGAGTGCGCGATCGGGGAGCCGAGCACCGCGAGGTGCGTGCGGTCGGGGTCGGGGAAGGTCGGTGTCACGCGCCGGAGCCTATCCGCGGGACGGCCGAACGGGTGCGGAGCGGACCGTTAGGTTAGGCTACCCTTCGTGATCCGTACCTCCCTCCCCAAGCGCCGCCGCCTCGGGCGCGTGCTCGCAGCGGCCGGTGCCGTCGTCGCCGCCTCCCTCGTCCTGGCGGGCTGCTCCTCCTCGACCCCGTCCTCGTCCAGTTCGGCCGGCGGCGGGTCGTCCGACGGGGCCTTCCCCGTGTCCATCTCGACCGGGCTCGGCACCACGACCATCGACTCCGCACCGAAGCGCGTCGTCGCCCTCGGCTGGGGAGACGCGGAGACGGCGCTCGAGCTCGGCGTGCAGCCCGTCGGGGCCAGCGACTGGCTCGCGTTCGGCGGCGACGGCGTCGGTCCGTGGCTGCAGGGCGCGTACGACGAGAAGCCGACGATCATCAACACGCTCGAGCCCAGCTACGAGGAGATCCTCAAGCTCAAGCCGGACGTGATCCTCGACGTGAAGAGCTCGGGCGACAAGGACCGCTACGACAAGCTCTCCGCCATCGCCCCGACCGTCGCGATCCCGAAGGGCGGCGAGAACTACCTGACCTCCACGGAGGAGCAGGTCGACATGATCGCGAAGGCGCTCGGCAAGGAGAGCGAGGGCAAGAAGCTCCTCAGCGACCTCGACGACTCCTACGCCGCCGCTCGCAAGGCGCACCCGGAGTTCGAGGGCAAGACCGCGGCGATCGGCGCGTACACGTCCGAGGGCTTCGGCGTCTACGCCTCCCGGGACAGCCGCGCGACGTTCATGCAGAACCTCGGGTTCACCACCCCGAAGGCGATCGACCAGGCTGCCGGCAAGGAGTTCTCGGTGTCGCTGTCGAACGAGAACCTCGACCTGCTCAACGCCGACCTGACCGTCGTGCTGCCGATCTACGTCGAGGCGTCGAAGGCCTCGTCCGACCCGCTGTTCAAGAAGGTGCCGTCGGTCGAGGCCGGGCACTCGATCGTCATCGACGACGCGGACGTCTCCTCGGCGTTCTCGCTCGGGACGACCGCTGCCATCGAGTGGGCGCTCGAGCGGCTGCCGGACGAGTTCGCGGCGAAGCTCGGCTGAGGCCGCGGGGGCGCGGCCGCTCGCGCCGCACGGCCCTGCACGACAGGAACCGGCTCGCGCCACGGGATCCCGTGGCGCGAGCCGGTTCCTGTCGTAAGGCGGCCGGTGGTCGCTCCGCTCGGAGGCGGTGGCCGCTCCGCTCGGAGGCGGTGGCCGCTCCGCTCGGAGGCGCTGGCCGCTCCGCTCGGAGGCGCTGGCCGCTCTGCTCGGATGCGGTGGCCGGCCAGGCTGCCCGGCCCGGCCACGAGGCGGACCGAGGGCGGCGGGGCGGAGGAGGCCGGGCCTCCAGGCCGGGCGGGTCAGTGACCGAACGTTGAACCGAGGAACGCGAAGACCAGCGCGAGGAGCGGGAACGCGCCCTGCATCGACGCCGAGCGCAGGTACTTCGCGCCGGTGCCGGCCAGGACGACGGCCGCACCGAGCATGCTCGCGCAGGAGAACACGACGAGGGTCCAGCCCGTGGCACCGTTGCCGGCGAGCACGAGCACGACACCGAGGATCGCGCCGATCGCGAGGAACAGGTTGTAGAAGCCCTGGTTGAAGGCGAGGGAACGGGTGGCCTGCGCCTCGGCCTCCGAGGCGATCCCGAAGACCTGGCGGACGCGGGGGCTGGTCCACGCCACGGACTCGAGGAAGAAGATGTACACGTGCACGAGGCCCGCGAGGACAGCGAACACACCGGAGATCGCGAGCAGAACGGTCATGGTGCCATCCTCTCAGGACCGGGCGGGTGCGCGCGTCCGCCTCTCGTCGCGCGTGCGCTCGATCAGTAGGCTCGTGGCATGAACGAGGCCCGGACCACGAACGACGAGGACGCCGTCGCCGAACTGCAGAGCATCCGGCAGAGCATCGACAACATCGACGCCGCCGTGATCCACATGCTCGCCGAACGGTTCAAGTACACGCAGCGGGTGGGGTACCTCAAGGCCGCTGCCGGCATGCCCGCGGCCGACCCGTCCCGCGAGCAGATCCAGGTCGCGCGGCTGCGGTCCCTGGCGGCCGAGTCCCACCTCGACCCCGCCTTCGCCGAGAAGTTCCTCAACTTCATCGTCGCCGAGGTCATCCACCACCACGAGCGCATCGCGGTGGGCGAGCTGTGACCCTGCCGGACCTGCACCTGCTCGTCGGGTCGTACACGGCCACCGGCGGCGGGAACGCCACCGGGATCTCCGTGGTCACGAGCGGAGGCGCCGCTCCCGTCGCGTCGACCGTGGCCGTCCTCGACGACCCCTCGTTCCTCGCCGTGTCCGGCGACCGCGTCTACGCCGTCTCCGAGACCTCCGACGGCGGCGTCCACGCGTTCCGCATGTCGGGGTCGTCCCTCGAGCACCTGTGGGACGCCCCCGCCGGTGGCGATGCGCCCTGCCACATCCGGGTCGACCCGTCCGGCGCCCTCGTCGTCACGAACTACGTCTCCGGCACCGTCACCGCGGTCTCGCTGGAGGCGGCCGAGTCGTACGCGTCCTCGGTCGCGGCCAGCGACGGGATCGCAGCGGACACGGGTACCGGCGCGGGCGGTCCTGGTGCCGGTCCTGCTGCCGGGGCGGACGGCGGCGCGGCCGGACATGGGGTCGCCGGTCGTGGCGCCGGGGTCTCCGCCGTGCTGCCCGACGCCGCGGTCGCCACCGAGCTGCTGCCCGACGCCACCGGCCCGGACGAGGACCGCCAGGAGGGCCCGCACGCCCACCAGTCCGTCGCGACGCCGGACGGCACCGTGCTGGTCGCCGACCTCGGGGGCGACGCCCTGCACGAGTTCCGGGTCGAGGCCGACGCCGTCTCGGTGTCGATCGAGCCGGTCCGCGTCCACCACGTCGCACCCGGTGCCGGGCCGCGGCACATGGCCTGGTACGAGGGCGACCTCGTCGTCACCGGTGAACTCGACGGTCGCGTGCACCGGCTCCATCGCGACGAGTCCGGCTCGTTCCGGACGATCGCCGACACGGCGGTCTTCGACGGACCGGTCGGCACCTCGTTGCTGAGCCACATCGAGGTCGACGAGCGCGGCCTCGTCACCGTCGCCGTGCGCGGGCGGGACCAGATCGTGGTGCTCGACGCTGCGGACGGCGGACTCCGCGTGGTCGGGAGCGCCTCGTGCGGGGGTGTGTGGCCGCGGCACTTCGCACGTGTGCCCGGGTACCTGCTCGTCGCGAACCAGATGTCCGACGCGATCGCGGTCCTGCCGGTCGGGGACGACGGGGTACCGGGGGAGGCCGTCGGGCAGATCGCCGTCGGCAGCCCGGCCTGCATCGTGCCGCTCGAGCAGCACTAGCGATACGAGCAGCACGAGGGCACGAGCGGCACTGGCGGCCCTGTGGCTCGGGCTGCTCCGACGCGGTCAGGCCTGGGGAACCGGGACCTCGATCAGGTTCTCGAACGGCCGCCCCTCGGCGAACGCCGCCACCTGTCGGCGTACCAGGTCGAGCGACCGCGGCACGCTGAGGTCCGTGTTGCCGCCGACGTGCGGCGTGAGAACCGTGTTCGGCGTCGTCCAGAGCGGGTGTCCGGCGGGGAGCGGCTCGGGGTCGGTGACGTCGAGCGCCGCCGAGAGTCGACCGGACCGCAGCTCCGCCACCAGGGCGTCGGTGTCGATGACCTTGCCGCGCGCCACGTTCACCACGAGGGCCCCGTCGGGCAGCGCCGCGAGGAGGTCCGCGTCCACCAGCCCCTCGGTCTCGTCGGTGAGCGGTGCGATGAGCACGAGGACGTCGGTGGCGCGCGCGAGGTCCGGCAGTTCACCGAACGCGTGCACCTGCCGGCCGTCCTGCTCGCGAGCGGTCCGGGCCAAGACGGTCACCTCGGTGCGGAACGCCTCGAAGCGGGTCGCGATGGCGGAGCCGATCGCGCCGTAGCCGACGACGGTCACCCGACGGTCGGCCAGGGATCGGGTCTCGCGCGAGTCCCACCGCTGGTCGACGCGGTCGAACTGGAACGCCGAGATCTCGCGCAGGGACGTCAGCGCCAGGCCGACCGCCAGCTCCGCGGTTTCGTCGTCGTGGATGCCGCGGCCGTTGGCCAGGTGTGCGTGGCCGGGGACGTGCGGGACCGCCCACTCGTACCCGGCGCTCGGCAGCTGCAGCAGCTCGAGGTTCGGCAGGTCGTGCACGTACTGCCAGCGGTGCCGCCCCGCGAAGTAGAACGGCAGGAACGCGATGGCGACCTCGTCGGCCCGGGCGTGCGGCGCCTCGACGTCCCAGACGTCGAGTTCGACGCCGTCCGGCACCGGACCGAACCGGTCGACCAGCTCCTGGAGGGGCAGCGTGACGATCGGCACCGGGTCAGGCGTCCGTACGGGGCGAGAACGCTCCGTGCGACTCGAGCGGCCCGCGGCCGACGTAGCCCTCGGTGACGTTCTCCTGGATGACGTCGCCGAAGTGCGACGGCAGTGTGGCGCCGTGGGCACCGCGGAGCTCGTCGATCGTCGCCTCGAACGCACCCTGGACCTCGAGCGAGCCCGAGGCCGCGTCGGTCACGCCGATGCGCAGGACCGGGTAGCCCCGGCCGGCGCAGAGGCCCTGGAAGCGGACGTCGTCCTCGCGGCGCACGGTGACGATGACGCGACCGGTCGACTCCGAGAACAGCGCGGTCGCGGTGTCGACGCCGTCGCGCGACTCGAGCTCGTCGAGCACGACCCGGGCGCCGAGCCCGAAGCGCAGCACCGACTCGGCGAGCGTCTGGCCGAGGCCGCCGTCCGCCAGGTCGTGGGCGCTCGTGAGCAGCTGCTCGTCGGCCGCCGCGGCGATGAGGTCCGCCAGGGCCTTCTCGCGCTGCAGGTCGACCGCCGGCGGGCGACCGCCGAGGTGCCCGTGCACGGTGCCGGCCCATGCCGAGCCGTCGAGCTCGAGGGAGGTCGTGCCGAGCAGGTAGATGTTGTGGCCGTCGTCCTGCCAGCCGGAGGGGATCCGCTTGGCGACGTCGTCGATCACGCCGAGCACACCGACGACGGGCGTCGGGTGGATCGGGGTGTCGCCGGTCTGGTTGTAGAACGACACGTTGCCGCCGGTGACCGGGATGCCCAGCTCCATGCAGCCGTCCGCCAGGCCCTCGACGGCCTCGGAGAACTGCCACATGACCTCGGGGTTCTCGGGAGAGCCGAAGTTCAGGCAGTCGGTGACCGCCGCGGGGACCGCGCCGGTGACGGCGACGTTGCGGTAGGCCTCGGCGAGGGCCAGACGAGCGCCCTGCTTCGGGTCGAGCTGGCAGTAGCGGCCGTTCGCGTCGGTGGCGATGGCGACACCGAGCCCGGTCTCCTCGTCGACGCGGATCATGCCGCCGTCGTCGGGGAAGGACAGCGCGGTGTTGCCGAGCACGTAGGTGTCGTACTGGTTCGTGACCCAGCGCTTGTCTGACAGGTTCGGCGAGCCGAGCAGCTGCAGGAACTGCGCCTTGAGCGCCGGACCGGTCTCGGGGCGGTCGAGCGACTCGGCGCCGTCGGCCTGGAGCGCGTCGATCCAGGTCGGGTAGGCGACCGGGCGGTCGTACACGGGGCCGTCGACGGCGACCGTGCGCGGGTCGACGTTGACGATCTCCTGGCCCTGCCAGTCGATGACGAGGCGGCCCGTACCGGTGACCTCGCCGAGCACGCTGGTCTCGACCTCCCACTTGCCGACGACCGCGAGGAACGCGTCGAGCTTCTCGGGGCGGACGACCGCCATCATGCGCTCCTGGCTCTCCGACATGAGGATCTCCTCTGCCGTGAGCGAGGGGTCGCGGAGCAGGACGTCGTCGAGCGAGATGTGCATCCCGCCGTCGCCGTTGCTCGCGAGCTCCGAGGTCGCGCAGGAGATGCCCGCGGCACCGAGGTCCTGGATGCCCTCGACGAGTTCCTTCTGGAAGAGCTCGAGGCAGCACTCGATGAGCACCTTCTCGGCGAACGGGTCGCCCACCTGCACGGCCGGACGCTTGGTCGGGCCGCCCTCGGTGAAGGTGTCCGAGGCGAGGATCGACGCCCCGCCGATGCCGTCGCCACCGGTCCGCGCGCCGAAGAGCACGACCTTGTTGCCGGCACCCGACGCGTTCGCCAGGTGCAGGTCCTCGTGACGGAGGACGCCGACCGCGAGTGCGTTCACCAGCGGGTTGCCCTGGTACACCGGGTCGAAGTAGGTCTCGCCGCCGATGTTCGGCAGGCCGAGGCAGTTGCCGTAGAACGAGATGCCGCCGACGACACCGTGCACGACGCGGGCGGTGTCCTCGTGGTCGATCGCGCCGAAGCGGAGCTGGTCCATGACGGCGACCGGACGCGCGCCCATCGAGATGATGTCGCGGACGATGCCGCCGACGCCCGTGGCAGCGCCCTGGTACGGCTCGACGTAGGACGGGTGGTTGTGCGACTCCACCTTGAAGGTGACCGCCCAGCCGTCGCCGACGTCGACGACACCGGCGTTCTCGCCCATGCCGACCATCAGGTTCTGCTTCATCTCCGGCGTGACCTTCTGGCCGAACTGTCGGAGGTAGTTCTTGCTCGACTTGTACGAGCAGTGCTCGGACCACATGACCGAGTACATGGCGAGCTCGCCCGACGTGGGGCGGCGGCCGAGGATCTCGCGGATCTTCGCGTACTCGTCCGCCTTGAGCCCGAGTGCCGCGTACGGCTGCTCCTTGTCGGGCGTCGCGGCGGCGTCCTGGACGGTGTCGGGCTTCGGGCGAACGGGGGTCGTCACGGTGTTGTCGTTCCCTGTCACTTGAGTCGCGGTCACTTGACGAGCGCGCGCTCGATCACGGAGGTGAAGAAGGTGAGGCCGTCCGTGCCGGAGGCCATGGCAGCGCGGGTGTCCGGACCGAAGCCGGGCTCCGTCGCGTGCTCGGGGTGCGGCATGAGCCCGACGACGTTGCCGCGCTCGTTCGAGACGCCGGCGATGTCGTCGATCGACCCGTTCGGGTTCACGCCGACGTAGCGGAACACGACCTGGCCGTTGTCCTCGATGCGCTTGATCTCGTCGGCGTCGGCGACGAACCGGCCGTCGGCGTTCTTCAGCGGGATGGTGATCTCCTGCTGCGCGTCGAAGCCCGAGGTCCAGGCGGTGTCGGCGTTCTCGACGCGGAGGACCTGGTCGCGGCGGATGAACTGCTGGTGCGCGTTGCGGGTGTGCGCGCCGGGGACCAGGCGGGCCTCGGCCAGCATCTGGAAGCCGTTGCAGATGCCGAGCACCGGCATGCCCTTGCCCGCGACGTCTATGACCTCGGCCATGATCGGGGCCTTGGCGGCGATGGCTCCGGCGCGCAGGTAGTCGCCGTACGAGAACCCGCCGGGAAGCACGATCGCGTCGACGCCCTGCAGGTCGTGGTCGCCGTGCCACAGCGCGACGGGTTCGGCGCCGGCGAGGCGGACGGCCCGCTGGGCGTCCCGGTCGTCGAGCGAACCGGGGAACGTGATGACGCCGATGCGCATCGTCACGCGGCGGAGCCGGTCTCGGTGTCGTCGTCGACGACGGTCACGGAGACGACGTCCTCGATGACTGCGTTCGAGAAGACGTCGACCGCGATCTCGCGGACCTCGGCGAGCTTCGCGTCGTCGACGGGGCCGTCGACTGACACCTCGAATCGCTTGCCGATGCGGACGTTGGTCAGGTCGTTCTTGCCGAGGCGGGCGAGGGCGTTGCCCACCGCCTTGCCCTGGGGGTCGAGGATCTCGGCCTTCGGCATGACCTCGACGACGATCGTTGGCACGTGTTCACTCCAGCACAGGGGTCGGGTGGGGACGAGAACAGTCTAGGTGCCGCCCACGACCCGCCGGAGCAGTTGTGGATGGTTGTTCGAAGGCGTATGTTCCACTTCGAACAATCGGCATCGAACACCCGGAGGACCCGTGCCCGACCTGACGCCCCTGGCGTTCGCGGCACTCGGCCTGCTGGCCGAGGCGCCGATGCACCCTTACGAGATGTTCCAGACGATGCTGCAGCGTCGTGAGGACCGGAACGTCAAGGTCCGACCGGGCACGCTCTACCACCAGGTCGGCCGCCTGGCGGACCTCGGGTACGCCGAGGCCGTCGGCACCGACCGCGCGGGCAACCGGCCCGAGCGGACCACCTACGCGATCACGGACGCCGGACGCACGGCGCTCGAGGCGGGCCTCCGCCGCATGGTCGCCGAGCCGGCCGACGAGTACCCGCAGTTCGGGCTCGCCGTGTCCCACGTCGACAACCTCCCCGTCGAGGACGTGGCCGCCGCGCTCCGGGCGCGCATCTCCGCACTGCGTACCCAGCGCGACGGGTACGACGACGCCGCCACGGGCCTCCAGGCCAAGGGCCTCGCCGAGCGCTACTGGCTCGACGTGTCGTACGCACGCGCCATGCTCACCGCGCAGCTCGAGTGGCTCAGCGCCATCGCCGACCGCCTCGACAGCGGTCAGATCCCCTGGGAGGGCCCGGCCCTCCCCGACGAACACCTCCAGAACAGCAAGGACACCACTCGATGACATCCGCCTCCACCGCCGCCGACCTGGAACACGGCAAGAAGCCGTGGCCAGCGCTCTGGGCGCTCGTCGTCGGCTTCTTCATGATCCTCGTCGACTCGACGATCGTCTCGGTCGCGACGCCGACCATCGCCCGGGCCCTCGACGCCGACATCAACGCCGTGATCTGGGTCACGAGCGCCTACCTCCTCGCGTACGCCGTGCCGCTGCTCATCACGGGCCGCCTCGGTGACCGCTTCGGCCCGAAGGTCCTGTACCAGGTCGGCCTCGTCGTCTTCACCCTCGCCAGCCTCTGGTGCGGCCTCGCCGGCTCGATCGAGGTGCTCATCCTCGCCCGCGTCGTACAGGGCCTCGGCGCCGCGATGATGACCCCGCAGACGATGGCGGTCATCACGCGCATCTTCCCGCCGCAGAACCGTGGCGCCGCCATGGGTCTCTGGGGTGCGGTCGCCGGTGTCGCCTCACTCGTCGGCCCGATCCTCGGCGGCCTGCTCGTCGACGGCTTCGGCTGGGAGTGGATCTTCTTCGTGAACATCCCCGTCGGCATCGTCGCCTTCGTGCTCGCGCAGCGGTTCGTCCCGCGGTTCGCGACGAACCGGCACCGCTTCGACGCCCTCGGCATCGTCCTGTCCGCCGTGGGCCTGTTCCTGCTCGTCTTCGGCATCCAGGAGGGCGAGACCTACGACTGGGGCACCATCACCGGTCCGATCTCCGTCTGGTCGCTCATCATCGCCGGCATCGTCGTGCTCGCCGCGTTCGTCGTCTGGCAGGGCGTGCAGAAGGGCGAGCCGCTCCTGCCGCTCGGCCTGTTCAAGGACCGCAACTTCACGCTCGCGAACATCGCCATCACGGCGGTCGGCGTCGCGATCGCGTCCTTCGCGCTCCCGATCATGCTGTGGGCCCAGGACGTCCTGCGCTTCTCACCGACCCAGGCCGCGCTGCTCCTCGTCCCGCAGGCGGTCATCTCGGCAGGCCTCGCGCCGTTCGTCGGCAAGAAGCTCACCGTGTGGAACCCGCGCTGGGTCGCCTCCTTCGGTCTCGCCTGCTTCTCGGGTGGCCTGTTCTGGTTCGGCGGGCTGATCGCCGCGAACGCCGACTGGGGATGGGTGCTCCTGCCGAGCGCGCTGCTCGGGCTCGCCAACGCCTGCATGTGGGGTCCGCTGTCCGTGTCCGCCACCCGCAACCTGCCGCCGCGCCTGGCCGGCGCCGGCTCCGGCGTCTACAACACCACCCGGCAGATCGGTGCGGTGCTCGGCTCCGCCGGCATCGCCGCCCTCATGGAGGCCCGGATCACCGCCGAGTTCCCGCAGCAGTCCGGCGGTTCCGCCGCTGGTGTCGGGCAGACCGGCTCGCTCCCGGGCTTCCTGCTCGAGCCGTTCTCGCGGGCAATGGGCCAGTCGCTCGTGCTGCCGGCCGTCGTCCTCATCGCGGCGATCGTCGCCGCGCTGTTCCTCGCGAAGCCCAAGCAGACGGTCGCGTGGCAGCAGACCGGCTCGGGCGCGACCCAGCCGGACGCCGCGGCCCGAGCGGGGCACGCCGACGCCGGGCAGCCGGACGCCCGGCTGGTCGACGCCGAGCAGGTTGACGCCGGGGAGCGCCAGCACGTCGGTGCCCACGCCGCCGCACCGGCACCGGTCAGCGCGGAGGCGGAGGCCACCGCGCCCGACCACCACGGCAAGCACGCCGGCGCGTAGCCCGCATCCGCACCACCCGCACCGGAGCCCCGGTCCCTCGACGTGAGGGGCCGGGGCTCCGGTCGTTCAGGACCGGCGCTGCAGGTGCTCGCGGGTCAGCGCCGCCACCTGCTCGTCCGTCAGGTCGTCGAGCGCGCGGGCCTCGCGACGGTCGGAACGCTGCCACCGCACGAACAGGGCGATGAGCACGGGGACGTCCGCCACCTCGGCGATGAACCAGAGCAGGTCGCCCGCCAGGTGCTGGTCGCGGAGGGGCGACGGCGCCCACGGCACGTGCAGGGCGACCCGGCCGGCACCGTCGAGCACGTGGTCGGTGACCCGCAGCACCACCGCGGGCACGGCGTCGAGCACGAGCTCCACGAACGCCAGCAGGAACTCCGCGGTGGCGAACGCCGAGGAGTGCAGCACGCCGACCTCGGACAACGGTGCCAGCAGCGCGAAGCCGAGCACCGGCACGACGACGGTGACCGCCTCGGTGCCGAGCAGGGACTGCCGGAGCACCGCCGCGACGGGGGTCAGGAGCACCCCGAACACCACGAGGGCGACCAGCGGTGCGACGATCGCGTTGCCGAGCACCCGTGCCGGACGCGACCGCAGGACGGCGTCGGCGGTCCCGGCCAGGCGGGTCGGGCCTCCCGTCCGGAGCAGCGCGAGCGGTCCGGCCGCGGCCGCGAACGCGGGGACGGCGAAGAACAGCACCGCCAGCCGCAGCACGAACGCCCACCGGAGCACCCGGTCGTCCTGCCCGACGATGCCGAACTGCAGGACGGCGAACAGGGCGAGCGCGGCCACGAAGGCGGTCGTGCGCCACCACGGCCAGGACGCACCACGGCGGCGGGCGACCACGAGCCACCGGCCGTATGCGACGGCCGCGACGGCGAGCAGGACCGCGGCCACCGGGTCGAGGTGCCAGGTGCTCCAGAACTCGGAGGGTGACGGCGTGGGTGCCTCCCGGGGGTCGCGCTGCGGGAGTCATCATCCTCCCGACGGGCGGTCCTGACGGTCCCCGGCGGATGAGGATCCCTACATGGTGCGGACGCCGACGGCCGGGACCGTGCGGGTGAGCAGCCACGTGCCGACCGGGATCGCGACCGCGCCGACGAGCGCGAGCGGGAACGACAGGTGGAGCTGCATCACCGCGAACGCCGGACCGATCGTGCACACCGCGCCGACGGCCAGGACCACCCACGACGGCCGGTCCGACCCGGGCACCAGGCGGGGGAGCGGCCGGTCGGCGCGGCGGACGAGTCGGGCCACGCCGAGGGCCGCGGCGAGGAGCACCACCACCGCCAGTGCGCGGGTCGCCCACCACGTGCCGGAACCCGGCTCCGGGAACGGCAGGCCGACGAGCAACCCGACGCCGTTGAGCAGGATGAAGAGCGGCAGGTGCCAGAGGTAGATCGTCATGCCGTCCCGGCCGAGCAGGAACACGACGGCCTGTGCCGGACGCGTCGCCATCAGCCGGGTCAGCGGTGCGTGCACGACCTGCACGAGACACGCCTGCCCGACCGCGAGGAACGCCAGCGGGAGCATCGGCGGGTTCAGGTCCTGCAGCATGTCCGGCGCCCAGAGCCCCACCGAGGTCAGCGGGACGAGCGCCGCGTAGGCCACCGCGGCGGTGCCGAGCAGCAGCAGACGCGAGCGGCGGGCGAACCACCCGTCCGCCCACAGGAACCCGAGCTGCTGCGCGAACAGCCAGACCGGCCCGAGGTTGAGCAGACCGACCTCGGCGACACCCGTCCCCAGACGGACGGCGTCGACCGCCGCCGCGAGCAGGAGCAGCACGAGCAGGGTCCGCCACGGTGCCCGGGCGTGCAGCCGCGCCATGAACGGGACGCAGCACTGCGTGATGCCGTAGGCGGCCAGGAACCAGAGCGGGGACCCGATGCCGAACGCCAGCTCGTCGAGGAGGTCCGCCGGGGTCCCGAGGGCCGTGGCGAGGCCGAGTCCGACCGCGAGCACCACGAACAGCGGGACCGCGGGGCGGAACAGTCGCACCAGCCGGGTCGCGACGTAGTCCCGCGCCGGGTCGCCGGTCGAGCCCGCGCGTGCGACGGTGCTGCGCCACCCCACGGCGCTCGCGAAGCCGCCCACCACGAAGAACAGCGGCATCACCTGCCCGACCCACGTCGCGGCCACGTACCAGGGCAGTTCCTGGAGGGGGCTCGTCACGCGGATGCCGGACGCGTCCGACGCGACACCGACCATCGTGACGTGCACGACGACGACGAGGACGACGCACGCCGTCCGGATGAGGTCGACGACCAGGTCCCGCTGCGCGATGGTCCCCCGGGCGTCCTGAGCGGAGTGCGACGACGGTGCGCCGGCCTGCTTCGTGGACATGGCTGGACGCTACCGGCAGGGTCGACGGCGCAGGAGTACTGGGACGGATCGCGACCGGATCGTGACACACCGTATTCCGGGAGGCGCACGTGTCCTCCGCGGGATCGCCCCGGCCGTGTACAGTGGGCATTGTCTTGAACGCTGCAAGAGAAGGGCTCCACATGGTCGACGACACCGAACTCCTCCGTGGCGCCGGACTCCGCGTCACGGCACCGCGGCTCGCCGCCCTCCGCGCGATCGGGGCCAGCCCGCACGCGACCGCCGACAGTCTCGTCTCCGCGCTCGCCGCCGAGCTCCCGACCACCAGCCACCAGGCGGTCTACGGCGTCCTCGCGGCACTCACGGGTGCCGGACTCGTCCGCCGCATCGAGCCGGCGGGTAGCCCCGCGCGGTACGAGCGCCGGACCGGGGACAACCACCACCACATCGTGTGCACCATGTGCGGCGCGATCGGCGACGTCGACTGCGCCGTCGGACACGCCCCCTGCCTGACCCCGTCCGAGACCCACGGCTTCGCGGTCACCACCGCCGAGGTCACCTACTGGGGGATCTGCGAGCAGTGCGCAGCAGCCGAGCGGGACGAAACGGCGGACGCCGTCGTGCCGGCGGGTGCGCCCAGCGCGAGCTGAGCGCCCGCGCAGGACGAGCCTCCCGGCCGGCCCGCCACGCTCGATCCGCGTCTGGCTGACGCGGTACCCAGAGACCAACCCGAGCCACCCTGACCGAACCAACCGTTCCACCTGAGGAGGAACCGTGTCCGACCAGAACACGCCCACCACGACGACCAACAGCGGGGCTCCGGTCTCCAGTGACCAGCACTCCATGGGAGTCGGGGCCGACGGCCCCCTCGCCCTCCATGACCACTACCTGGTCGAGAAGCTCGCCCAGTTCAACCGCGAGCGCGTCCCGGAGCGCGTCGTCCACGCGAAGGGCGGCGGTGCGTTCGGTACCTTCACCGTCACGCACGACGTGTCGCAGTACACCCGCGCCGCGTTCCTGCAGCCGGGCAAGCAGACCGAGATGCTCGCCCGTTTCTCGAGCGTCGCCGGCGAGCAGGGCTCCCCGGACACCTGGCGCGACCCCCGCGGCTTCGCGCTGAAGTTCTACACCGAAGAGGGCAACTACGACCTCGTCGGCAACAACACCCCGGTGTTCTTCATCCGCGACGGCATCAAGTTCCCCGACTTCATCCGCTCGCAGAAGCGCCTGCCGGGCAGCCACCTCCGGAACCACGACATGCAGTGGGACTTCTGGACCCTCTCCCCGGAGTCGGCGCACCAGGTGACGTGGCTCATGGGCGACCGCGGCCTCCCGTCGAGCTGGCGCCACATGGACGGCTTCAGCTCGCACACCTACCAGTGGATCAACGCCTCGGGCGAGCGCTTCTGGGTGAAGTACCACTTCGAGACGCAGCAGGGCCACAAGACCCTGACGCAGGAGGACGCCGACCGCATCGCCGGTGAGGACGCCGACTTCCACATCCGCGACCTCTACGAGGCCATCGAGCGCCGTGACTTCCCGAAGTGGGTCCTCAAGGTGCAGGTCATGCCGTACGCGGAGGCCGAGAGCTACCGCTTCAACCCGTTCGACCTCACGAAGGTGTGGCCGCACGCCGACTACCCGCTCATCGAGGTCGGCACGATGGAGCTCAACCGCAACCCGGAGAACTACTTCGCGCAGATCGAGCAGGCCGCGTTCGCGCCGTCGAACTTCGTGCCCGGCATCGCGACGAGCCCCGACAAGATGCTCCTCGCGCGCATCTTCAGCTACGCGGACGCCCAGCGCTACCGCGTCGGTACGAACCACGCACAGCTGCCGGTGAACGCCCCGAAGAACGAGGTCCACTCGTACTCGAAGGACGGCGCCATGCGCTTCGACTTCCAGAAGGCGGAGGTGCCGGTGTACGCGCCGAACACCCAGGGCGGCGCGCACGCCGACCCGAACGCCACGGACGACGTCCCGGGCTGGGAGTCCGACGGCGCGCTGCAGCGCTCCGCTGCGACGCTGCACCCCGAGGACGACGACTTCGGCCAGGCCGGCACGCTCTACCGCGAGGTCCTCGACGACGCCGCCCGCGAGCGCCTGGTCGGCAACATCGCCGGACACGTCTCCAAGGTGACGCGCGACGACCTGCGTGAGCGCGTCTTCGCCTACTGGACCAACGTCGACGCCGACCTGGGTGCGCGTGTGCGCGCCGCGGTCGCGCCGAGCGCGCCGGGCTCGAACGAGGACCCGGAGAAGGTCGCGGTCGAGGCGTAACCGCCGGACACGGACGGGAGGCGCGGTGCGAGTCGGACTCGCACCGCGCCTCCCGTTCGTCGTCGCCCTGGTGGCGGTGTCAGACCTGCTGGTCGGGTCGGGCCTGCTGGCCGGGTCGGGCCTGCTGGTCGGGTCGGACCTGCTGGCCGGGTCAGACCTGCTGGCCGGTTCAGACCTGCTGGCCGTTGAGGAGGACCGGACCCTCCGGCCAGTCCTCGAGCCGGGCGGTCACCGGACGGACCATCCACCCGCCCTGTTCGGTCTCGACGATGCCCGCGCCGTCCGCGGTGAACGCGCTGAACGTGCCGATCGCCTCCGGGAACTCGTGCCAGCCCATGTGTGCGTAGAAGGGGATGCGGTCCTCGCCGGCGCCGAGGAAGCCGTACGGCACGCGGAGGCCGTCGAGCACGTCGTGCACGTGGTCCATCAACTCGCGGCCGACCCCGGTGCCCTGCAGGCGTGGTGACACACCGACCAGTCCCGTGTCACCGACCAGGACGTCCTCACCGCCGACCGTGACGAACATCCGGCGGATGCCGACGTGGGCCAGGACGACGCCGTCCCCGCTCCGACCGAGCACCCGTCGTTCGGGCTGCATGCCCGCCCAGCTCCGACCGCCGACGTACCAGTGCGACCAGCTCGGGAACGCCTGCGCCAGCATCGCCGCGATCGCTTCGTGGTCGGCGAGCGTCAGCGCGCTCTCCTCGACCACCTCCCACCGGATGTCTTCGCTCATGAGCCCATCTTGGGCCATTCGAGATGCGACATGAACTGTTGCGATCGCCGGCAGACGGTAATACGTTGCACATCAACGCGAGGGGCTCGCGGGGGTGGAGGGAACGGACATGATCGCGAAGGTGATCCTCGGCGCAGCCGTCGTGGGCACGATCGTCAGCGGCGCCCTGGCGCTCGACGTGGCGTCGGCGCCTCGGGCAGAGGCGGCGGCGTGCTACGGCTCGGTCAGCCTGCTGAAGGGGAAGAACAACACCTGCTCGAGTGCGCGGCACTGGAACGCCATCCGGGGCTCGTCGTCGAAGTACGGAGCCTGGGTCGGTCGAGGGGGGTGGTCGCACCAGCGCCTCTGCTGGGCGAACGTCGTCTCGTACGGGATGACCGCGAGGTAGCCGGTGCGCCAGGAGCGTGGCTGCGCCGGCGTGGCGATCGTGATGGCGGCGGTCGTCACACTCCTCGCGTCCGGGTGCGCACGAGCCACGGGACCCCAGCTGACGGGCGCCGCCTCCGACCCGGCACTCGCTCATGCTGGGCCGTGGGCCGATGAGTTCCGCGAAGCGCTCGGGGCGGGCATCTCCTCGTACGAGGAGAAGATCCTCGCCGACGGGCAGATCACCACCGCCGAGGTCGAGGACGTGCACGGTCGGGTGCGTGCATGCCTCGCCGACTCGGGGCTCGGGATCGAGTACGACCCGGACGGGGGCTTCGACGTGCTCTCGCTCGACGGGAAGTACCCCGACGACTTCTTCGACCGGTCCGATCCGGTCCTGCGCGCGTGCGAGAAGCAGTACGACGAGTACGTGACCATGCTCTTCGAGGAGTCCCGACGCAATCCGGAGAAGCAGGACGAAGCGACGATCACCGTTGCGTGTCTCCGGAGGGCCGGTGTGGTCGGGAAGGACTACACCGAGCGGAAGTGGCGGGCCGAGTCCGACTCCGGCCTCGTCTCGTTCGACGAGTACGACGAGCGTGCACAGCAGTGTCGGCTCGATCCACTCGGGTTGTGGCGGGAACCATGACGCTGCGATCGTGCGCGCTGACGGCGCTGCTGTCCTTGCTCCTGAGTGGCTGCGCCCAGGCCCACCCGGACCGGAGCGGATCGACTTCCGATCGGGCCGACCCCGCGGTCTTCGCGGCCGCCGGCCCCTGAGCGGCGGAGTTCGCGGAAGCAGCGGTGGCTCAGAACCAGGTGAGGATCCTCGCGGACGGTGTGATCACCGCCGACGAACGCGCTGATGCCAGAGCGCGAACGAGCACGTGCATGCGGGGCCACGGGTACCGGTACGAGGAGCACCGTGACGGCGCTGCCGCCATCGACCCGTTGCGCCGTCAGAGCGAGAGCATCGATCAGGTGATGGCGTACGTGGCGGACTGCTCGCGGCGGTTCGACCACCGCATCTCGGAGTTGTTCGACGCAGTGAGACGGAACCCGGAGCACCGGGACGAGGCCGTGATCCAGGCGGACTGCCTCCGGCGCTCGGGCGTCGTCGGCGCGGACTACACCCCACGGCGGTGGCGGAGCGAACGGGCGGGAGACCACTTCTCCTTCGAGGAGTGGTCTCCGGAAGCGACCCGGTGCCGGCTGGACCCTCTCGGCCTCGGGCGACAGGGATGAGCGCGCGGGCGGAGGGGCGGAGGGGGCCGCCGAGGAGCCGATCTGCCTCCTGCCTCCGGAATTGCATGGATGTTCGTTGCCACGAGGTCCGTGGCGAACAGAGAGGAAGACCATCATGAAGAAGTTGCTCGTCAGTACCGCGCTCGTCGGCATCGTCGTCAGCGGAGGCATCGCCCTCGATGCAGCGTCCGCGACCGAGGCGACGGCCTCGGCGTGCTGGGGACAGATCACCCAGACGAAGGGCAAGAACTACACGGGCTGCGGCAGGGCGGTCCACTTCAACATCATCAGGAACAGCACGAAGAAGTTCGGCAACACCGTCGGTGCCGACGCTTGGTCGTTCGAACGGCTCTGCTACGCCGACGTGACGCAGTACGGGATGGTCCGAGCCTGATCGGCCCACGAGTTGCTCTCGCTACCGATGGCGGTCCGTGTCCTCGGCGTCATCCTCGCAACTGGTCTCCTCGCTGGCTGCGCTCCAGGTCGAACAGATGCTCGTCGCGACGCTCACTCGGCGATGGCGGATGGTCCGTGGAGTGCGGAGTTCGCGCAGGCTCGAGGCGAAGCCTCTCCCTACGAGCGGAAGGTGCTCACGGATGGTGTGGTGACGGCCGCTGAACTCAGTGACTCGCATCGCCGGGTGCAGAGCTGCATGCACGACGGCGGATTCGACCTCGAGTGGTCGGAAGAGAACACGTACGAGGTGACCCCCTCGGATGGCAGTGCGCTCACCGAGGGCGTGGATGCCGCGCTCGAGAAGACGCGGCTCGCGTGCCTGGACAGGTGGGACCACAGCATCACGTACCTCTTCACCGAGACTCGTCGCAATCCGGAGAAGCAGGACGACGCGAAGATCACCGCCGCATGTCTGCGGACGTCGGGCCTCGTCGGCCCGGACTACACCGAACGCCGATGGCGGTCCGAGCACGACACCGGCACGTTCTCGTTCGACGAGTACGACCCTGCTGCTGTCCAGTGCCGGCTGGACCCACTCGGCCTCTGGCGGCAGGGATGAGCGGGCGTCGCACCGCCGCGCTGTCGGGCTCGCTCCTCGGTCTCGGCAGCCTGCTCCTCGCTGCGGCCGCAGCCGTCGGTGCGGTCGTGGCGCTCCCGGCCGATCCTCCAGCGGCCCTGCGGACGGCAAGGCCGGTCGGCACGGTGGCGGTCACCGAGCGGACGGACGCCGATGAACACCAGGTGCAGCTCGCGCTCGACACCGGAGCACCCCGAGCCGTGGTCACGAGCCGCACCGGCATCGTCACGTCCTCGTCGTGCTCGACCGGCGGAGTCATCCGGAGCGGCACGGAGATCGCCCGCGTCGACGACCTGCCGGTGATCGCGTTCGCCAGCGCGACGCCGCTGTTCCGGGACCTCCACGTCGACGACCGGGGTGCGGACGTCCGCGGGCTCCAGCAGGAACTCGCCCGACTGGGGTCGACCATCGCGGTCGACGGGATCGTCGGACCGGGAACGCTCCGGGCGGCGCGTTGGTTCCTCCTGGCCCACGACGTTCCCCGTTCGGCGGTGTCGGACGACTCGATCGAGCGCTCGGCCTTCGCGTGGATCCCCGCGGCGGAGGCGACGGTCCGGACGTGCACGGCGGTGGTCGGAGCGCCGGTGGACGCCGACGGCACGCTCGTCGAACTGCCAGCGGAACTCCGCGGAGCACGGATCGAGCAGCTCCCCGCCGACGTCGTGGCCGGCGCGCGGGTGGTCGCCGTCGGGCAGTTCCACAGCGCCGTCGACGACCACGGGGTGGTGACGGACCCGGCAGCACTCGCGCAGATCGGCGCGCTGCCGGAGTACGCCGCCACGGTGGCGTCCGCCGACGGCGTCCCGACGCTCCCGGCCACGTGGGCGCTCGCCGAGCCCCTCACGGTCCAGGTCGTGCCGCCGACCGCGCTCTGGGACCTCCGCGACGACCACGCGTGCGTACAGCCGGTGACGGGGGACCCGGTCCGGGTGGAGGTCGTCGGTTCCGAGCTCGGGCAGTCCTTCGTCCGAGTCGGCCCAGGAGCGACACTCGACCGCGTCCGCGCAGCGCCCGACAGCGGTCGGCCGTGCCGGTGAGTCTCCGTGGTGTCGGGCACCGCTGGCCGAACGGCACCGAACTGTTCCGCGACGTCGACCGGACCTTCGACGAGGGCACCGTGACGGCGTTGGTCGGCCCGAGCGGGTCCGGGAAGTCGACGCTGCTCGCGATCCTCGCCCGGATGACCACCCCGACGGCCGGACGGGTGGAACTGCCCGACGACGCCGCCGTGCTGTGGGTGTTCCAGAACCCGCACGGGGTGGCGCGTCGAACCGCGCTCGACCACGTGACCCTGCCGTTGCTCGCCCGCGGGATGCGTCGACGTGCGGCCGAGCACCGGGCGATGGTCGTCCTCGAGCGCTTCGGTCTGGCGGCGCGGGCCACTGCGCGGTTCCGCGAGCTCTCGGGCGGCGAGGCGCAGCGGCTGATGCTCGCACGGGGTGTCGCCACGGACCCGACCCTGATGCTCGTCGACGAACCCACCGCGCAACTCGACCGGACGACCGCGGCCGAGGTGAACGACGTGATCGCCGAGCTCACAGCGGCCGGCACCACCGTCGTCGTCGCGACGCACGACGACGCCACACGGGCTGCGTGTGGAGCAGTCCTCGACCTCGGGGCCTTCCGGTGAGACGGCCCGGCATGCGGACGACGGAGGTCCTCCGTGAGGCCTGGCGGGACATCGCCTCGGGCGCGGGTGCGGCGGTCGTCTGCGCCGGGGTCCTGGCGGTGCTGGTCGCGGGGGTCGTCGGCGTCCGGACCGTCGCCGTGGCGGATGACGTCCGCGCCGCAGCGCGATGGGTGGCGTCCGGTGCCGCCACGCAGGTGTTCACCGCGGCCGGACGGATCGACGGGCGGGCGTGCGCGGCGCTGGCCGACGAGCCGGACGTCCTGGCAGCCGGCGCCTTCCGGAAGACCGAGGACGGCATGGTCGTCGCGGCGCTCCCGGGGACGTCGATCCCGACGTACGAGGTGACCGGTGGAGCGACCGCGCTGTTCGGCGTCGCGGGGACCACCGGTGCCACGGGTGTCCTCGTCGCCCCCGAGGTGGCCGAGGTCCTCGGCGTCGGTCCGGGGCAGCAGATCGCGACACCGGACGGTCCGGTGCCGGTCGCGGGGGTCTACGCCTACCCGGACGACGGCCGCGACCCCGAGCTGTCGTACGCGGTCCTGGCTCCGACCGTCGACGACGGTGCGCCCTTCGACGCGTGCTGGGCGACCGTCTGGCCCCAGGACGAGACCGCCGTCAGCGCGCTCCGGCGGACACTGCTCACAGCGACCGGGTCAGAGGACGGCGAGCGGTCGACGCTCGGCCAGCTGAACCCCCGCTCCGGGACCGCGTTCCTCCCGAGTGACCCGCCGGCCCCCGGCCTGCTCGAGTCGGTGGCGCTCGCCCTCGGTCTCGTCGTCGGGTGCGCTGCGGTCCTGCGTCGACGGCTGTCGATCGCCTCGGACCGTCACGTCGGGGTCCGTGTGGCGGCGCAGGCACTCGGCATCGCCGTCCAGCACCTCGCGTGGGGTGCGGTCGCCGCGGCCCTGGCGCTCGCCGTGTCCGTCGTGCTCGTCCGTGGTCTCCCGCCCGGGGACGGGCTGCCGATCGTCGCGGACGGCACGGTCCTCTGCGTGCTCGGACTCGTCGGCGCGGTCACGGGAGGTGCAGCCGCGGTGCCGCTCGTCCGGGAGCGTGCATTGCACCGCTACTTCCGCACCCGGTGACCGGGCGGATGACGGACGACCCCGCACTGCTGTCGCTCCGGCGACCGTCTCCGAGCTCACGACCGCGCGCCCGGCCGGGAGGCGCGGCGAGCGCCCGACACGTCACCCGCGACCGGCGGTCGTCACTTCCGACACGTCACCCGCGACCGGCGGTCGTCACCTCGATGCGGTTGGCCCACGGGTCCTCGAACGCGACCGTGCGACCGTCGTCAGTGGTCTGCACGCCCGCATCGCGCATCCGGGCGGTCAGGGCGCCGAGGTCGTCGGCGGCCGGGACCTCGATCCGGACCAGCCCGAGTCCGAGCGCCTGCTGCCGTCGCCCCGCTCCGCGGGAGTTCCACGTGTTCATCGCCATGTGGTGGTGGTACCCGCCGGCGCTGACGAACAGTGCCTGGCCGCCCATCGCCGCGGTGGTCGCGAAGCCGAGCGTGTCGACGTAGAACGCCTTCGCCGAGGCCACGTCGCCGACCGACAGGTGGACGTGGCCGACGCGGCCGGGCCGGGTGTCGGCGCGCTCGACGGCCTCCGCGGTGAGGTGCTCCTGCAGGAACGCGTTCGGGTCGATGTACACGGTGTCCATGTCGATCGACCCGTGCGTCCACGACCACTCGGTGCGGTCGCGGTCCCAGTACAGCTCGACGCCGTTGCCCTCCGGGTCCGTGAAGTAGAACGCGTTGCTGACCAGGTGGTCGGCGCTGCCGGTGAACGACCGCGGGTAGCGCGTGGCGACGGAGTACAGGGCGGCGGCCAGGTCGGAACGGTCGTCGAACAGGATCGCGGTGTGGAACAGACCTGCCTGCCCCGGTCCGGCGTTCCGGAGGGCCGGCTCGTGCTCGAGGACCAGGATCGGCACGGTGAGCCCCGTGGCCGCCCGGGCGTCGGCGACGGGAGCGCCGGCGACGGGGGAGTCGGCGACGCGAGCACCGGGGAGAGGAGCGCCGGCGACGGTGGCACCGGCACCGGCACCGGCACCGGCACCGGCACCAGCGACCGCAGCTCCTGCGGACGGCCGACCGAGGACCACCCGGCCACCCTCCTGCGCCAGGACCGTCAGCCGGACGCCGTCCCGGTAGAACGCGGTGACGGCGTCGAGGTCGGCGACCCGGAGCGTCACGGCGCCCATCCCGGTGTCCGCGGCGAGGAGGTCCTGCGAGTTCATCCCCTCAGTGTGCGCCCACTTTGTTGACGCGTCAACCAAACATGGTCATGGGCCAGACCGGCCGTCACTTCGCGCTGAAGCCGCCGTCGGTCTTGAGCAGTTGCCCGTTCACCCACCCGCCGTCCGGCCCGCACAGGAACCCCACGAGCGCGGCCGTGTCCCGGGGCGTCGACACCCGCCCGAGCGGCGTCTGCTCGACCAGGGCCTGCCGGAGGTCGTCGGTGATCCACCCGGTGTCGTTCGGCCCGGGGTTGATCGCGTTCGCACTGACCTGCACGTCACCGAGCTCGATCGCCGCGCCGACGATCAACCGGTCCAGGGCGCCCTTGCTCGTCCCGTACGGCAGGTTGTACCCGACGTGGTCGCTCGTGAGCGCGACGATCCGCCGACGGTCGAGCGGTGCGTCCGCCCCGTCCCGGAGTCGCCGGGCGTACGCCTGCACGATGAGGAACGGCGCCCGCACGTTCACGGCCAGGTGCTGGTCGAACGACTCGACGGTGGTCGACGCGAAGTCCGAGTCCACCGACTCGCAGTGCGAGAACACGACCGCGGCCACCGCGGTACCCGCCTCCGCCTCGGCGCGCTCGACGAGCGCGGCCGCCTGCGTCGCGTCGGCCAGGTCGACCGGGAGGCGCGTCACGGCAGCACCCGCCGCCCGGCACTCCACCACGACCGCGTCCACCCCCTCCGGATCGGCGGCGCCGTACACCCGCTCGTCGTACGGCCCCCACCAGCTCAGGGCCAGGTCCCACCCGTCCGACGCGAGTCGCGTCGCGATGGCCGCGCCGATGCCGGCGCGGCGGCCGACCCCGGTCACCAGGGCGAGCGGTCTGTGGGTCGTCATCCGGGCCTCCGTCCCGACCGCGCTGCGGTGCGCGGTCCTGTCCACCTTGGCATCACACCCGGTGGCCGGTCAGCCCGGCGGCCCGCGGACGGGCCAAGATGGACCGATGCCCCCTGAACGCCGCGGTCGCCGTCCCCGACCCCAGGACCTGCCGGTCGAGCACGTCCGCGACCGGATGTCGTCGTACATCTACGGCAACATCACCGTGCTCGCGGTCGCGATCGCGGTCTCGCCCGACCAGATCCACCACGGAGCGGCGGTGCTGACGGTGCTCGCGACGGCGGTGCTCACCTACCTGGCGCACGTGCTGTCGCACCTCGTCGCGCACGCGATCGGCGACACCGGCGACGACGCTGCGCGCCGGGAGTCGGTCGCGGTCATCACCCGGAACGCGAACCCCATCGCGACGTCGGGGCTCATCCCGGCGGTGCTCTACGCCGCAGCCTGGGCCGGATGGCTGCCGGCCGAGTGGGCGCAGATCGCCGCAGTGGCCATCCTCGTCGTGCGCATCGGCCTGGTGGGCGTCTTCCTCCAGCGGTTCCGCGGCAAGCAGCCGTCGTTCCTCGGGCTGTGGGGTGGCGTCGTCCTCGCCGCCGTCGCGCTCGCCATCTCCGTCGTGAAGGTCGTGGCCACCCATTGAGTGAGACAGAGCAGACCCGCGGGGGGTCGACCCGACGGTTCCTGCGCGACCTCGTCGTCATCGTCGTGGCGGCGCTCATCGCGTCGTTCCTGGTGAAGGCGTTCCTGGTGCGCTCGTTCTACATCCCGTCCGAGTCGATGGAGGACACGCTGCTCGTCGGGGACCGGGTCCTGGTGAACGAGCTCGTCCCGAAGGTCATGTCGCTCGAGCGCGGGGACGTCGTCGTCTTCCGCGACCCGAACGCCTGGCTCGGTCCGGGGCAGGGCGACGACCTCATCAAGCGGGTGATCGGGCTGCCCGGCGACCACGTCGAGTGCTGCGACGCGCAGGGCCGGCTGTCTGTCAACGGGCACGCGGTCGACGAGCCCTACGTGCGGCTGCCCGCCGACGTGAAGCGGGTCTCGGGCGAGGACTTCTCGATCACGGTGCCGGCAGGACGGGTGTGGGTGATGGGTGACAACCGCTACAACTCGGCGGACTCGCGCATCCACGGCAACGTCCCGGTGGACGACGTCGTCGGGCGGGCCTTCGTGATCACCTGGCCGGTCGACCGGTGGTCGGTGCTGTCCCGCTACGGCGAGGAGTGGGACGCGGTGCCCGACCCGCGCTGACGGCCCTGGTCGGCCTCCGGGCGTCAGCAACCGACCGTGGTGAGCGTCACCCGTGCGACGCGGTCCGCCTCGACCGTCGCGCGTTCGGCGCACAGGTCACCGGCGCGCACCGTGACCTTCCCGAGCGGGACGCCCGCGAAGTCCGCCGTGTCGCCGGGGTAGACCTGCTGCCGGGCCGACGGCTCGCCGTTCGGCAGGTAGACCTTGACCTGGTAGGCGTGGTCGGCAGCGTTCGGCGACACCGTGACGGACACCTGGCCGGTCGGGTTCTGGGCGCCGCACCCCGTCAGGACGACGGCCGCGGCACCGGCGAGGGCGAGGGCGAGGAGGACGCGGTGGAGCACCTCGCCAGGGTACGCGGCGGTGTCCGACGATGACCCGCCCACTGGGGGCATGCGTTCTCGGAACACCGCGGGGGCGTGTCCGGTATCCGCGTTAGCGTGGAGGCATGAGCATCGAGCACGTCGAGCAGACGGTCCCCGCTTCCGCTCCCGACGCTGCCCGGCGTGCCGCACTCCTCGCCGCCCTCGACGTCGTCCAGGGCGGACCCGAGGAGCGGTTCGAACGCATCACCCGCATCGCCCGCGAGGCCTTCGGCGTGGCCGGGTCGTTCCTCAACCTCGCCGGTGACGACCAGCTCTTCCACAAGTCCCAGCAGTCGGACGCCGTGTTCCCCGGCACGACGCCGCTCAAGGACACGTTCTGCGGCCGGACGCTCGACCAGGACGGGCCGGTCGTGGTGCCGGACGCCCGCGACGACCGACGCTTCTCCGACCTGCCGATGGTCAACCAGGACCCGAACGTGCGGTTCTACGCCGGCGTCCCGCTGCGCGTCGGGGCGGACGCGACGAAGGTCGGCACGCTGTGCCTGATCGACCCGAGCCCCCGTGCCCTCGATGCCGAGGACGTCGCCCTGCTCCAGGAACTCGGCGTCTGGGCCGAACGCGAGCTCGCGACCGGCCTCGACGACGACCGGCTGCGGGTCGTGCTCTCCGGGCTGCAGCCGCGCACGGTCGACCTCCCCGGGTGGACGATCGGTGGGACGTCGATCCCGCACGGCATCGTCTCGGGTGACTTCCACGACTGGCGCGTGGCGGACGGCACCGTCGACCTCACCGTCGCCGACGTGATGGGGAAGGGGATGGCGGCCGGACTCCTCGCCGCCGGCATGCGCGGAGCCCTGCTCGCCCGGTGCCACCAGGACCCGTCGACCGCCATCGCCGCGCTCGAGGAGCAGGTCGCCCCGGACCTGAGCGCCGCCGAGGCGTTCGCCACCCTGTTCCACGGCCGGCTCGACACGACGACCGGACGGTTGTCCTTCGTCGACGCCGGACACGGGCTCGTGCTGCACCTGCACGCCGACGGGACCGAGTCGGTGCTGCGCTCGGTGGACCTGCCGATCGGCCTGCACCCCGTCGGCATGGAGCGCGCCTCCGGGGAGCTCGTGATCGAGCCCGGCGACTCGCTCGTCCTCGTCAGCGACGGTGCGCTCGAGCTGTGGGACTCGACCCTCGCGTCGCTCTCCCGTCTCGGGGCGCTCTACCGGAAGGCGACGGACCTGCCGTCGTTCCTGGCGGGGGTGCGCGGTCGGGCGATCGAGCACGACCCGGGCGACGACCTGACGGTCGTCGTGGTCTCCCGCGACGCCTGACGACGCCGCGGCCGCGCGCCGCCGCGCGCCGCCCGACGACTCAGGCGCCGAGGCGCTCGATCAGCTCCCGGTACCGCGCCGCCGTCCGCTCGACGACCTCGTCCGGCAGCACCGGCGGCGTCCCCGTGCGGTCCCAGTGCGCGCTGAGCCAGTCGCGCACGATCTGCTTGTCGAACGAGTCCGTGCGGTTCCCCGACTCGTACGCGACGGCGTCCCAGTAGCGGCTCGAGTCGCTGGTCAGCACCTCGTCCGCGATCCGGATGAGACCGTCGGCGTCGCGACCGAACTCGAACTTCGTGTCGGCGATCACGACGCCCCGCTGCAGGGCGATCGCCGCCGCCTCGGAGTACACGGCGAGCGAGAGGTCACGGAGTGAGGCCGCATCGGCTGCCCCGACGAGTTCCTCGGTGCGTTCGAACGAGATGTTCTCGTCGTGCTCGCCCTGCGGCGCCTTGTACGCAGGCGTGTAGATCGGCTCGGGCAGGCGGTCGCCGTCGGACAGGCCGGCGGGCAGCTCGACACCGCAGACACTGCCGGTCTCCTGGTACTCGGCCCACCCGCTGCCGACCAGGTAGCCCCGGACGACGCACTCGACGGGGAACATCCGCAGCGGCATGACGTGCATCGAGCGGGCTGCGACGGCGTCCGGCACCGGGGTCGTCGTGCCGCTCGGCGTGAGCAGGTGGTTCGGGACGTCCCCGAGCTGCTCGAACCAGAAGCGTGACAGGCGGGTGAGCAGCTCACCCTTGCCCGGGATCGGCGGCTCGAGTGCGAAGTCGTACGCGCTGACCCGGTCGGAGGCGACGAGCAGCAGTTCGGTGGCCCCGGCGACGTCCGCCGTGGACGCCGGCACGTAGAGCTCGCGGACCTTGCCGGAGGAGACGTGTCGCCAGCCCTCGACGACCGGTGCGCCGCTCATCGGGCGACCTTCGCGGCGATGTCGGTGCGGAACTGGCCGCCGGGCAAGTCGATGTCGTGCAGCCCGGCGTACGCCCGGTCACGCGCCTGGGTGAAGTCCGTCCCGGTCGCGACGACGCTGAGCACCCGTCCGCCGGTCGCGACGAGGTCCCCGTCGAGGACGCCGGTGGCGGCGTGCAGCACGGCCACGCCGTCGCGGGCGTTCGCGGCGTCGACCCCCGTGATGGTGCGGCCGGTCACCGGGTTCTCCGGGTAGCCCTCGCTGGCCAGGACGACCGTGACGGCAGCCTGGTCGCGGAACTCCGGTCGGGGCACGGCGCCGAGCTGGCCGGTGGAGGCCGCGAGCAGGAGGCTGCTCAGCGGCGTCGCGAGGCGGGGGAGGACCACCTGCGTCTCGGGGTCGCCGAAGCGAGCGTTGAACTCGATGACCCGCACGCCCTGCTCGGTGACGATCAGGCCGCAGTAGAGCAGCCCGATGAACGGCGTGCCCTCGTGCTCGAGGCGACGGACGGTGGGGAGCGCGACCAGGTCGGTGACCTCGTCGACGAACGCCTGCTCGGAGCCCCAGCGCTCGTCGAGCCACGGCAGCGGCGAGTACGCACCCATCCCGCCGGTGTTCGGACCGAGGTCGCCGTCGGACAGGCGCTTGTAGTCCTGCGCGGGCGAGAGCGGACGGACGTCGTGCCCGTCGCTGAGGAAGAACAACGAGACCTCTTCGCCGTCGAGGAACTCCTCGACCACGACGGGTCCGTGCTGCAGCCAGTACGAGGCGTGGTCGACGGCTGCCTGGCGGTCCTCGGTGACCAGGACGCCCTTGCCCGCGGCGAGCCCGTCGGCCTTGACCACGTACGGGGCGCCGAGGTCGTCGAGCGCTGCGACTGCTTCGTCCACCGTGCCGGCGTACACCGGGCGGCCGGTCGGCACCCCGGCCTCTGCCATGATCCGCTTCGCGAAGGCCTTCGAGCCCTCGAGCTGTGCGGCCGCCTTGCCCGGGCCGAACACCGGGATGCCGCGGGTGCGGAGCGGGTCGGCCACGCCGGCGATGAGCGGCGCTTCCGGGCCCACGACGACGAGCTCGACGTCGTTCTCGAGCGCGTACTCGGCGACGAGGGCGCCGTTGGTCGGGTCGAGCGACACCGTCTCGACGTCGGCGGCGATGCCGGCGTTCCCGGGAGCCGCCGTGATGACGTGCCCGGCCTGTTCTGCCAGGAGGGCCGTGATGATCGCGTGCTCGCGGGCACCGGAACCGAGGACGAGGATTCGCACCCGATCACCCTACCGAGCCCGACTCGCCGCCCGCAGTGCACCGGCTAGCCTGTGGAGATGCCGCCGAAGACCATCGAGGACGCCGTCGGACGGGCCGCACTCGACGCGGTGACCGCCGGCGCGACGGACCGGCCCTCGCTCGCGACCGCCGTCCGGTGGACGCTGCAGCGCCTGGCCGAGGACGTACCGGGCAACAGCGTCGAGGTCCGGGTCCCGCCGTTCGCTGCCGTGCAGGCCGTGCCCGGACCGCGCCACACCCGCGGGACGCCGCCGAACGTCGTCGAGACCGACGCGACGACGTGGCTCGCACTGGCGACGGGGCAGCTGCGCTGGGACGACCCCGAGACGGCCAAGCGAGTCAGCGCCTCCGGTTCGCGCGCCGACCTCGCCGCCTTCCTGCCGGTCCGCCTGCCCTGACGGTCGACCAGCGCAGACGGTCGGCCTGCCCTGATGGTCCGCCTGCGCAGACGAGCCGCCTGGTCCTGACGGACCGCTCGTCCTGACGGACCGCTCGTCCTGGCGGTCTGTCGCGCCGTCCGCGTCCGCGACCGGACGGGAGGCCCGTCCCGCGACCGCCCGTCGGCTCACCTCGACGAGGTGGTCGGCGCCGCCGGACTCGATACCGGCGGGAATTAGGTAGTGGCTACCGATGTGCTCGGTGTGCCCGCTTGCCTACGCTGGTGAAGTCGCCGGGATTCGGACCCGACCCGAACGGGTCCGAACCCGGCGACGGATGCAACGCTACGCGAAACCCGCCGACCTGTGTCAACAGGTGCGGCGAGTCGTGCTGCATCCCGCAACTTCTCTTGCGGTCTGGCCCGACCGTTCTGTGTCGCTCGGCCGGATCAGGGCCGGTCGCCCGGACGCACGTCGGCCTCCCGTCGTGGGGCCCACGGAGCCGTCAGCGCGCGCTGCCCGCTGCGGCAGCACGGGGCCGTCCGTCGCGGCAGTACCCCGTTTCCGTACCGGGAGCGCATGCCGTCCGCCGCGTCAGAGCAGCTCGGCGAGCTCCGACCGGGCGTGCAGGTCCCACTTCGAGAAGACCCGCGACATGTGGGCGTCCACGGTCCGCACCGACAGCCCGAGCTGGTCGGCGATCCGGCGGTTCGAGAAACCCTGCGCGGCGTACTCCGCGACCTCGTACTCCCGCTTCGTCAGCGGCTGCTTCGTCCGCCCGGCGGTCACGGCCATGCCGCACGCCGCCAGTGCCGACTGCGCGCTCGCGATCCAGCCGCGGTCCCCGGAGCGCAGGGCCTCCGCGTACCCGGTGATCGCGGCGGCGAGCGGACCGTCCACGCGGGTCGCGGCCTCCTGCATGCGGGCGAGCGAGGCGGTGGTGTCCCGGCCGCTCATCGCGTCCATCGCGTAGTGCAGCGTCTGCGCGTAGAGCACGTGCGTCCAGGCGCCCGTCGCCGTCCCGCGCGCGATGAGCTCGTCGGCGCGACGGAGTCCGGCGGGGTTGCCGAGCAGCGCCTCGGTCCACGAGATGGTCGTCTCGATCTGGTCGCCGAGGATCCGCATCGCCCGGAGCGGTGTCGTGCGGGCGCGCTCGACGGACTCCGCGGCGGCGTCGGTCATGCCCGCGTACGCCTGCGCCATCGCCAGACGCGACCAGGCGTAGGCGGCGAAACCACCCGGGTCGGTGAGCTCGTACCGTTCGCAGGCGGCGGTGAACGCGGTCACGGCGTCCGTCCACCGTCGCTGGCCGAGCGCCCGGTTGCCGATGCCGAACAGCTCGAGCGTGAAGTCGTACTTCAGGAACGGGTCCGCCCGGCTCACCGGCACCTGGGTCAGCATGTCCGCGATGTCCCCGCGCCAGACCTGCACCTGGTGCAGGACGGACACGACCTCGCCGACGCTCCAGGGGGAGTCCTCGAGGTGCACGGCCGCGGTCGCCAGGCAGGCGTGCGCCAGGCGCTGGGCGTCGTCGAGCCGGCCGCCGGTCCCCAGCGCAGCGATGGCACACGGAGCGATCGGCAGGAAGGACCGCGGGATCGTCGGGGAACGCAGCACGCCGGTGCGCTCGATCTCCTCCCGGACCTCGGCGAAGTCCCCGCCCCACCCGAGGTGCGACAACCGCAGGACGCGCAACTGCTCGACGGTCTCCGGGGCGCGGACGTACTGCGTCGCGACCTCCGCGAGGGCCACGGCCGCAGCCGGGTCGTCGTCGTGGAACTGCCGCAGGTTCGCGAGGGTCTCGCACGCCTCGACCACGGCGACGTCGTCCACGTCCGCACCCGAGGTCGCGAGGCCCCACGCCGCCTCGGCGTCGAGGCGTCCGGCTTCCCGACCGCTGCTGTAGCCGTGGGCGAGCGACCGCAGACAGTGGGTCCGGACCCGCTCGGTGGCGGTCAGCCCGGAGCCGAGCGCGGCCGTCGTCAGGGCGATGGCGCTCTCGTGCTCCTGCAGGCCACCGGCCACCCGGGCGGCGTCGAGCAGCTGGTCGACCGGGGGCACGACACCGCACTCGAGCGCCCAGAGCGTCGCCCGGAGCCGCGCGGCGGGCGGAGCGCCCTCGGGCCGGTCGGTGCGGAAGGCGTTGGCGCGGGCGAACAGCGCCGTCCGGCGGGCGACCGGCACCAGGGCGCGCACGACCTCGCCGACCAGGGGATGCGACGACCGTGCGACCGGGCTGCCGGCGTCGGTCGAGTCGATGCGGACGAACCCGAGCCCGACGGCGCGGTCGAGGTCGGCACCGTCCACCAGTGCGAGCAGCCGGGAGAGCGGGATCGGGTCGGCGAGGGCGACGATCTCCACGACGTCGCGCAGGTCGCCGGGCAGCCCCGCGAGCTCGGTCCGGTACATGTCGGCGAGGCTGTGCGACGCCGTCACCCGACCGCGCCAGTACCAGCTCAGCGCGGTGTGCTCGAGGGCTCCCGAGGCGAGGCCGGCGCGCACGACCTCCCGCAGGTACAGCGGGTTGCCCTCGGTGGCCCGGTGCACCCGTTCCACCGACGCCGGCTCGAGGGGCGCGCCGAGTGCCCGTTCGACCAGGCTCGCGGCCTCGTCGACGTCGAGCGGTTCGAGGTCGATGCGTTCGAGCAGGTCGTCCTGCCACAGCGCCCGCAGCGGGTCGGCGAGGGCGGTGAAGTCGCGGCAGGTCAGCACCAGCCGGGCGTCCTGGTCGCGCACGAGCCACGCCACGTACCGGGCGGAGAGGGTGTCGAGCAGGTCGGCGTCGTCTACCCGGAGCACCAGGTCGCCGCGACCGGCCTCGGCCGCGTGCCGGAGGCGTTCCTCGGCGGACACCGGCTCCGTCAGGTCGTCGCCGAGGACGTCGCCGAAGCGGTCGGACACCGCGCCGAACGGCATCGACGAGCTCGCGGCGACGGCGGTGATCGGGACAACGAGCGGCGGGTCACCGGGCGACAGCGCGACGACCCGGTCGGTCACCCGCGCGGCGACGGTGGTCTTGCCGAGCCCGGCGGCACCGACGAGGGCCACGCTCCACCGGTGCTCCGCGACGACGGCGACGGCGCGGTCCTCCTCGCGTCGCGTCAGGACGGGCCAGGACAGCCGGGCCGGTGGGGAGGTCGGACGGCGGTCACCAGCGGGGGTCGAATCGACCATCGCGCGCCTCCGTCCCTCGTGTCCATCGGTGATTGACCATCATCTCGCGTTCCGGTGGCGCACTGCGGGCGTGCTCCCTCCCAAGGTGGGGGACAATGGGTCGGTGAGCAGCCCCGATCGACCCGAGCGCCCCGTCCCGGCGCCGAACGCGGTCACGTCCCCGGACCAGGTGACCATCCGCCGCGCCCCGCGGTTCAGCGTCTTCATCCTCGGCGGTGCGGTCCTCGGGTTCCTCGTCACCGTCCTCGTCGTCCTGCTGACCATGGGCATCGACCGCGGCGACCAGCAGGAGACCACGGGCTTCGCCGGACTCGTCGGCTACTTCAGCCTGTACGGCGTCTCGATCGGGATGCTCATCGGCGCGGTCGCCGCCGTCGTGCTCGACCAGGTCTCCTCGCGCCGGGCAGCCCGCCTGACGGCCGAGCGCGTCGCGGTCGACCCGGCCCCCGAGACGGTGGACGGCGAGCTCGAGGGCGACGGCCAGTCCGCTGCACCCGCGCCCACGGCCGACCCGATGGTCACGGACCCGGCGGTCACGGACCCGGTCCGCGACGACCAGCCCGAGCGCTGACGTCGCGGTCGCGACGCGACCACACGACGGACGGGAGGCTCCCCACCATCTGGTGGGGAGCCTCCCGTCCGTTCCGTGCCGGTGACGCGAGGCGTCAGCTGAGCTGGTTCGCCTCGACCCAGGCGAGGTACTCCGGCGACACGGTGCCGGTGACGTACTCGCCGGTGAAGCAGCTCATCTCGAGGTCGGTGACGTCGGACCCCTCGATGATCGCGTCGCGCATGTCGCCGATCTCCTGGTAGATCAGGTGGTCGCTGCCGAGGACCCGGTTGATCTCCGGGATCTTCCGGTCGTGCGCGATGAGCTCGGCGCGCGTCGGCATGTTGATGCCGTACACGTGCGGGAAGCGGACCGGCGGCGCGGCGCTCGTGAAGGTGACCTCGTTCGCCCCGGCGGCGCGGGCCATCTCGACGATCTCCTTGCTCGTCGTGCCGCGCACGATCGAGTCGTCGACGATCAGGATGTTCTTGCCCTTGAACTCGGAAGACATCGCGTTGAGCTTCTGCCGGACCGACCGCTTGCGCTCCGCCTGGCCGGGCATGATGAACGTGCGGCCGACGTAGCGGTTCTTGTAGAAGCCCTCGCGGTACTCGATGCCGAGCTTCTGCGCGACCTGCATGGCCGCGGGACGGCTCGAGTCCGGGATCGGCATGACCACGTCGATGTCGCCGGTCGGGGCGTACTGCTCGATCGTGTCGGCTAGGCGGTTGCCGAGGCGCAGCCGGGCGTCGTACACCGAGATGCCGTTCATCACCGAGTCCGGGCGGGCCAGGTACACGTACTCGAAGGCGCACGGCACGAGGCGCGGGTCCTTCGCGCACTGCCGGGCGTGCATCGTGCCGTCCATCTCGATGAACACGGCCTCGCCCGGGGCGACGTCGCGGACGATGTCGTAGCCGCCGGACTCGAGCACGAGGGACTCGCTCGCGACGACCCACTCGCTCTTGCCGGCGTCGTCGAACTTGTGCCCGAGGATGAGCGGCCGGATGCCGTACGGGTCACGGAAGGCCAGCAGACCGTGCCCCGCGATGGTCGCGATCGTGGCGTAGGAGCCCTCGACGCGCTCGTGCACACGCTCGACCGCGTCGAACACCTGCCCGGGGTCGAGGTGCGAGCCGCGGACCTGGCCCTGCAGCTCGTGCGCCAGGACGTTCACGAGCAGCTCGGTGTCCGAGGTCGTGTTGAGGTGCCGGCGGTCGATGTCGAACAACTCGCGGGTGAGCTCCCGCGTGTTCGTGAGGTTGCCGTTGTGCACGAGGACGATGCCGTACGGCGCGTTCACGTAGAACGGCTGGGCTTCCTCTTCGTTCGTGGCGGCACCACGGGTCGCGTACCGGACGTGGCCGAGGCCCATCGTCCCGAGCAGCGCTCGCATGTCACGGGTGCGGAAGGCCTCCCGCACGTGGCCGCGGGTCTTGTGCATGTGGTGCACGTGCCCGTCGACCGTGGCGATGCCCGTGGAGTCCTGTCCCCGGTGTTGCAGGAGGAGCAGGGCGTCGTAGATGGATTGGTTTGCAGGCCCCTGCGCAACGAGGCCGACGATGCCGCACATTCGCGGGGTGCTCCAGACCGTAGGATCGGGTGGTACCGAACAAGTCTGCCATGCTCCGCGGAGGACCACGCATGCCGAACCCGTACGCAGAAGCCGGCGTCGACACCGCCGCCGGTGACCTGGCCGTCGAGCTCATGAAGTCCGCCGTGTCGGCGACGCACAACTCGTCCGTCCTGGGCGGGGTCGGCGGCTTCGCCGGGCTGTACGACGTCTCGTTCCTCAAGGACTTCGAGCGCCCGCTGCTCGCCACCTCGACCGACGGCGTCGGCACGAAGGTCGCCATCGCGCAGGCCATCGACAAGCACGACACGATCGGGCAGGACCTCGTCGGCATGGTCGTCGACGACATCGTCGTGGTCGGCGCGAAGCCGATGTTCATGACCGACTACATCGCCTGCGGACGCGTCGTGCCGAACCGGATCGCCGACATCGTCGCCGGCATCGCCAAGGGCTGCGCCGCGACCGGCACCGCGCTCGTCGGCGGCGAGACCGCGGAGCACCCGGGGCTGCTCGGGCCGGACGACTACGACGTGGCCGGTGCCGCCGTCGGCGCGGTCGAGGCCGGATCGCAACTCGGCGCCCACCTCGTGCAGGACGGCGACGCGGTCATCGCGATCGAGTCCTCGGGGCTGCACTCGAACGGCTACTCCCTCGTGCGGCACATCCTGGGCCAGCGCGGCATCGGGTACACGGACACGCTGCCGGAGCTCGGCGGCCTGGTGGGGGAGGCCCTGCTCGAGCCGACCCGGCTGTACACGTCCCCGCTGCTCGACCTGATCGACGCGCACCCGGGCGCCGTGCACTCCCTGTCGCACGTCACGGGCGGCGGCATCGCGGCGAACCTGGCGCGCGTGCTGCCCGTCGGCTCGTGGGTCGAGGTCGAGCGCTCCACCTGGCAGCCGCTCCCGGTGTTCCGCGTGCTCGCCGAGCTGGCCGGGACCCCGATCGAGGACACCGAGGGCACCTGGAACCTCGGCATCGGCATGTTCGCCGTCGTGGCCGGTGCCGCGGCCGAGCAGGTCATCGCGAGCCTCGGCGCCGCGGGACTGCCGGCGTGGACGGTCGGCTCGGTGTCGACGAGTGCTCGGGACCTGGACGGGTTCGAGCAGGGCGCGAAGGGCGTCGACGGCGGCGCGGTCCGTCTCGTGGGGGCGTACCGGGGCTGACGCGCTCGGTGCCTGGTGCGGCCGCTGGCGCAGGGCGTCGGCGCTGCCGTCTGCGTCGGCGCGAGGTCGTACGACACGCCGCCGGCCCGTCGCCGAGGTCGCGTGATCTGCCGCCTGGAGGTGCGGGAAGCGGCCCGTCGTGCGACCTCGGCGTACCGGTCACGGCACGTCGTGCGACCTGGGCCGCTGGCGTGGCTGGTGGGTGGCCCGGCGTCGAGGTCGCGTGACCTGCCGCGGGGCCGTCGTCGAGGTCGCGTGATCTGCCGTCTGGAGGTGCGGGAAGCGGCCCGTCGTGCGACTTCGGCTGCGGCACAATCCCTGCGTCGAGCGACGGACGTGTGCGCCTGCGCCTGCGCCTGCACCGTCCGGGCGCGCCGAGACGCCGCGCTACCCGGAGGCGCGCGGCGTCATGGAACCAGGAGGTCAGGCGGACTTGTTGGTGTCCGGTTGGTTCTCCAGGTCGCCCTCGTCACCGACGTCGTCGGCCCAGCGGTCGACGTAGTCGGGCTCGTCCGACTGCTGTGCGACGGAGAGTTCGCGTTCGAGAGCACCGTAGTTGGTGTCCGGGCTGAAGTACTTCAGCTCCCGGGCGACCTTGGTGTGCTTCGCCTTCTGACGGCCGCGCCCCATGCGTGACCCCCTCTTGTGTCGGCTCGTGTCCGTCTCGGCGGGCGTCGAGTGAACACCCGGGAAGTACAGACGATTCGTGGTGAGAAATCCGTCGGCCACTTTACCATGTACCCCGTTGCCGACTTCGCCCGGCGCGTCCCGAACACAGCAGAATCGAGGGTGATGCGCACCGCCGCACAACAGGCCCGTGTCGTCGTCATCGGAGCGGGGCAGGCAGGGCTCTCCGTCGCGTGGCATCTCCAGCGCGCCGGCCTCGTCGCCGGGGACGACGTCGTCGTCCTCGACCGTGCCCCGGGGACGGGAGGCGCGTGGCAGTTCCGGTGGGACGCCCTCCGTCTCGGCCTGGCGCACCGCGTGCACGACCTGCCGGGGATGCACGAGATGGGCCTGCGCTTCGACGATGCCGACCGCTCCCGCCCGGCGCGCGACGTCGTGGCCGAGTACTACCGCCGGTTCGAGGAGCACCACGACCTCCGCGTCCGTCGACCGGTCGCGGTGACGAGCGTGCGACGTGTCAGCGCAGCCGCGGACACAGACGCAGGCGCAGCCGCAGCCACAACAAGCCGCCTCGTGGTGGAGACCCGCGCCGAGGACGGCACCGTCGGCACCATCGTCGCCGAGGTCGTGGTGAACGCCTCCGGCACCTGGGGCACGCCGTTCGTGCCGTGGGTCCCCGGGCGGGACGTCTTCCGTGGCCGGCAGCTCGACACGACCGGCTACCGGGACGCCGCGGACTTCGCCGGGCAGGACGTGGTGGTGGTCGGCGGGGGCACGAGCGGCATCGGGTTCCTGCTCGAGCTCGACGGCGTCGCCCGGTCGACGCGCTGGTTCACGAGGCGTCCGGTCGTCTGGTCAGAGGACCGCGCACTGGCCCTCGGCGCGGCGGTCGCGGCAGTGGAGGACCAGGACCGCGCGGCGCGAGCGGGCCGGGTGCTGCCGAGCATCGTCAGCGGGACCGGACTGCCGGTGTCGCGCAGGATCCGGGCGGGACTGGACCGCGGACTCCTGCGCGCCGAACCGATGTTCACCCGCTTGGACGAGGACGGCGTCGTCACCGCGGACGGCGAGCACGTCCACGCCGACGCGGTGCTGTGGGCGACGGGGTTCCGCGCCGACCTGCGACACCTGGCGCCGTTGCAGCTGCGGACCGAGGACGGTGGCGTGGTCGTCGAGGACGGACGCTCCACCGCGGAGCCCCGCCTCTTCCTGGCCGGGTACGGCCCGCAGGCGTCGACGATCGGCGCGAACCGGGCTGGCCGCCGGACGGCTCGCCAGGTCCTCACGGTCCTCGCCGAGGACGCCGCGGTCGCGTCCAGCTGACCAGGACGGGAGGCCCGCCCCGGCTCGGGCACGCGGCTCACCGCGACCCCGCCGCCCCGCCGCCGTGCGGGTACCGACCTCAGGCCGCCACAGGCTCCTGCCCACCCCGACGCTCCCGGGCCCGTCGCGCCACGAGGGCGTCGACCGAGTACCGCCCCGCCCCGGTCAACGCGACGGCGATCGACCCGGCCGCCAGGACGAGCACGTACTCGAAGCCGCCGTCCTGCGAGAAGAACCCGTTCGCCAGGTGCGCCAGGAACCCGGCCACGACCATGTCGACGGCGAGCAACACGGCCACCACGCGGCTCGCGACGCCGAGCACGAGCAGCACCCCGCCGACGAGTTCGAGTCCGGCGACGACGGGTGCGGCGACCTCGGCGAGCGGGACGCCCATGCCCGCGAAGCCCCGGGTCACGCCGGGGAGGCCCTGCGCGAACTTCTGCGCGCCGTGGGCGATGAAGACCACGCCGAGGACGACGCGGAGCACGGTGAGGCCGAGTGAGGTCGATGTGGTTCGCATGCCCACGACGCTAGACGGTGACGCGTCACCGACCGACGGCACCCGGGCGACTCCCGGACCTCCACCAGGGGAATGCCAGACGGCGGTCCGCAGAACTGCGGACCGCCGTACAGCAACGACTGTTGCTCAGGAAGAAGCGCCGCGTCCGGTCTTCTCCTGCAGGCGCTCGATGTGCTCCGACGCCTCCGCCTTGGTGAGGTCGGCCGAGAGCTCCTCGCCGGCCTCACGCGCGAGGGTGTCGAGGTAGCTGCGCTGCGGGCCGGTCATCGGCTCGTCGCCGGTGACCCACTGCTCGGGGTCCTTGCTCGCGGTGGTCGACGGGTCCGGGCGTTCGCCGCCGAGGGTGTCCGGCTGGTTCTGGTCTGCATCACTCATGAGCGTGACCGTACGCCGCACCGCCGACGGCCAGCGCAGCAGCACGTCCCCCGACGCCGTGCGTGGACAACCGGTGCGCGGAGGGGCTCAGACCGGGGTCGCCGTGTACCGGACCAGGTCGCTGCCGACGTCGCTCGCCGCGACGGGGACGACCCGGCCACCGCGCTCGATCCAGAGCGTGTTCGCGGGGCCGTCGAGTCGGTCGACCCGGTGCATCGAGCCGTCGAGCAGCACGGACGCCGTGACGCGCACGCGCCCGGACGCCGGTCGCGGCGGGAGGCCGGGGACGTCGTCGGCGTAGGTCGGGTACTCGCCGGGGGTCAACACGGGCGCCACGGGCGTGGTGACGACCTCGACACCGAGGGCTCCCGACTCCGTCCGCACCGGCCGCCCGACCGTCCCGTCGGCAGGAGCGTCCCCCGAGCGATCGGCAGGAGCGGCCCCCGAGCGATCGGCAGGAGCGTCCCCGGAACCGTCGGCAGGAGCGGCCCCGGAACCGTCGGCAGGAGCGTCCCCGGTGCCGGCGGCCGACACCACCACGAGCCGCACCGCCTGGTCCATCGGCAGCGGCACGTCCACCTTCGGGGCGTCGACGGAGCCGGCCAGCGCGCGGAACGCGGGCCGACCGTCGGCGGCGAGGTGCGCCTCCTGGCCGTCGATGCGGACGCGACCGCGGCCACGGGAATCGGCGTAGACGCCGGGCTCGAGCCCGGAACGGCGGGCGTCCAGGAGGCTCACCACCACCCGGTCGGGTCGGTACCAGTCACGGAGCGTGGCCGGGTCCACCCAGCCGATGCTCGCGACGCCGCGCGCCAGCTCCGCGGAGTCGTCGGCGGCGCGCTCGTCGAGGGCGCCGAGCGGGTGCTCGCCACGGACCGCGACGAGCCCGTCGTAGCGGCCGTCCGGGGAGGCGGGCGGCCGGTGGTCGAGCACCTCGACGCGCTTCGAGACCTTGCCGCCGTGTCCGTCGAAGGTCGCGAAGGTGCGGAGGTCCTCGGGAGCGGTCGTCATGGGGTCACATCGTACGTGCCGACACCGTCACGGGCGGTCCTGGTGCGTCGGCGGGACCGGCGGCGCGGTGGGCACGAGGGACCGGATCTCCCCGGTGCAGAGCGCGGGGTCGACGCCGTCGGCGGGGCCGGCGGGACGGGTGGCGCGGCGGGACGTCGCCCCGTGGTGCGCGAGCTTCTGCGGCTCCAGGCTGTTGCGCTGGGCCGACCGGATGAGGCGGTCCTCCTCGGCCTCCGAGCGGAAGACGCCGTGCGGCGAGCGACGGAGGGCGGGGCGGACGGGCTCGCCGCGGCGGTCCTGCCCGGGGAAGGGGCGGGACCGGCGGCCGTAGAGCAGCTCGGACGAGTCGAGGAGCCACGGCACGAGGGCGACCGTGACGCCGTGCGTGAGCAGCAGCTTCTTCCGGATGCGGCGGCCGCGGTGGTTGTGGAGCAGGCCCTCCCACCAGTGTCCGACGATGAAGACCGGGGTGTAGACGGTGACGACCTCGGAGCCGTGCTCGAGCCGGTGCGCCTTGATGTACTTGATGAGCGGCATCGAGATGTCGCGGTACGGGCTCGGCACCATGGTGAGCGGGACCTCGATGCCGTGCTCGGCCCACTGCTCGCGGAGTCGGGCGGCGTCGGCGTCGTCGATCGCCACGTGCACGGCCTCGAGCCCGGCGTGCTCGGCCGCGATGGCGTAGTCGAGCGCCTTGAGGACGGGCTTCTGCAGCTTGTTCACGAGGACGATCGCGTGGTCGCCGGTCGCGCCGAACTCGGTCTCGGCGTCGACCTCGATCTCGTGCGAGACGTCGCGGTAGTAGCGGTTCACGCCGAGCATGAGGACGAACAGCACGGGCATGATCACGAAGACGAGCCAGGCGCCGTGCGTGAACTTCGTGATCGTGACGATGACCAGGACCACGAACGTGAAGGTCGCCCCGATCGAGTTGATCGTCAGGCTCCGGAGCACCTGCCCGCGGTTCACGGGCTCGCCGGCGGTCCCGGCACGGTCGGCGCGCAGCAGCGTGACCCAGTGCTTCACCATGCCGCTCTGCCCGAGGGTGAACGACACGAACACCCCGATGATGTAGAGCTGGATGAGGCTCGTGACGTTGGCCCGGTAGACGATGAGCAGCGCTGCCGCGACGAGTGCCAGGACGATGACGCCGTTCGAGTAGATCAGGCGGTCGCCGCGGGTGGACAGGGCCTTCGGCGCGTACGAGTCACGGGCCAGGATCGAGCCGAGCAGCGGGAACCCGTTGAAGGCCGTGTTCGCCGCCAGGAGCAGCACCGCCGCCGTGGTCGCCTGGATGACGAAGAACAGCACCGAGTTGTCGCCGAACGTCGCCGCCGCGATCTGGGCGATGAGGGAGCGCTGCGGGGTGGTCGCGCAGTCCGCGAAGCCCTGCAGGTCGCACGCGTTCTCGGCGTAGTGCACGCGCGAGACGAGGGCGAGCGTGATGAGCCCGATGAACAGGACGATCGCGATGCCGCCCATGAGCACGAGGGTCTGCTGCGCGTTCTTGATCTTCGGACGGCGGAAGGCCTGCACGCCGTTCGCGATCGCCTCGACACCGGTCAGCGCCGAGCAGCCCGAGGCGAAGGCGCGGAGGAGCAGCAGGATGAACGCGGCCTGCGTGGTGTGCTCGACGTTCTCGACCGTGTACGCGGCGGACTCGGCGACGGGCGCGTCACCGGCGGCGACGCGGACGAGCCCGGTGACGACCATGAGGAAGACGCTCGCGACGAACAGGTAGGTCGGGACCGCGAACGCCTTGCTCGACTCCCGCACCCCGCGGAGGTTCGCGGCGGCGAGCAGGACGACGAAGAGCAGGGCGAGCTCGACCCGGAAGGGGTTGAGCGCCGGCAGGGCCGAGATGATGTTGTCGACGCCCGAGGCGACGGACACGGCGACGGTCATGACGTAGTCGACGAGCAGGGCGCTCGCGACGACGAGGCCGGCCTTCTCGCCGAGGTTCCGGTGCGCTACCTCGTAGTCGCCGCCGCCGGACGGGTACGCCTTGATGAGCTGTCGGTAGGACGCGACGACCACGACGAGCAGCAGCACCACGAGCGCGGCGACCCACGGTGCGAACGTCAGGAACGCCATCCCGCCGAGCAGCAGGATCATCAGCAGCTCCTGCGGCGCGTACGCCACGGAGGAGAGGGGGTCGCTCGCGAAGATGGGCAGCGCCAGGTGCTTCGGCAGGAGCTGCCCCTCGAGTTTCTCGGAGGGGAGCGGGTCGCCGATCAGTCGCGCTTTCAACGACCGGATCTCGTTGGTCACGAGCGACGAACTTACTCATCCCGGGGGCGAACGCAACACCGGAGGGCGGAACGGTATTCCGCCGTGACCGAACCGGACGTGGCGAGCCCCTCCGATCCGCGCACACGCGCGGATCGGAGGGGCTGGTGTCCGGTTTCCTGAGGGAAGGGACAGGATGTGGCGTGACCCGCCGTCCGGCCGGGAGGCCCGGATCGCGCCCGCCTCGTCCCGCACCGCTCAGAAGGACTTGCGCAGGGCCTCCAGGCCGTCACGGAGGCGCTGCACCGCCGCGTCGTCGAGCGTGCCGCGTGCCGCGCGCCGACGCAGGTCGGCGCGGAGCTGCTGGCGGAACACCGCCACCGCCATCTCGGCGTCGCGGAGGGACCGCACGCCCGTGCCGGGGACCGCGGTCGGTTCGCCGGCCGTGTCCTTCGTGGGGGCGCCGTGCTGCGCGGCGGCGAGGTCGGCACGGAGCGACTGCATCGCGGCACCGACCGAGGCGCGGACGCCGTCGGCCAGGGACTTCACGCTGTCCGCGACGCCGTGCTCGAGCTGGGCGACCTCGTCCGCGCGGGCGTCGAGTTCCGCGCGCCCGGCGTCGGTGATCGCGTAGACCGTCTTGCGGCCGTCCGAGGTCTTCGTGACCAGGCCGTCCTCCTCGAGCTTGGACAGCCGGGGGTAGACGGTGCCGGCGCTCGGAACGTAGGTACCGCCGAAGCGGTCGCCGAGGGCGGTGATGACCTCGTACCCGTGCATCGGGTGGTCGGCGAGCAGGACGAGCAGGTAGAGGCGCAGGTGACCGTGCGCGAAGACGGGGCTCATGCGACGCCGCCCTGCTCGTCGAAGCTCGGCGCGGTGCTGCCCGTGCCGCCGGCGCCGCCGTCGGGTGCGGTGCCCGGGGTGCCGGTCGCCTCGGCCGTCGGGACCGGAGCCGGGCCGTGCACGATCGCGACGTCGCCGGAGACCGTGTTGACGCGGATGTCGACGTACGAGCCGGACAGCTCGCCGTCGGTGCGGGTGTACGACCCGCGGGTGCCGCGGATCTCGGCGTCGTCGAACTGCAGGCGACCGGTGGCGGTGGCGACGGTGCTCGAGTAGGCGGTGCCGTGCTCGAGGCGGACGTCGACGGAACCGGAGACGGTGTTGACCTTCACCTGGTCGGGGGAGCCGTGCAGGTCGAGCACCACGGCGGAGGAGACGGCGTCGGCCGTGAAGCGGCGGATCTCGCCCGTGGCGACGACGTCACCCGAGACCGTGCGGAGCGCGACGGCACCGACCTGGTCGCGGATGGTGGTCGTGCCCGACACGGCGTTGACGGTGACGTCGCCGATGACCCCGTCGACGACGACGTCGCCGGAGACGCTGTTGAGCATCGCCCCGCGCTCGGTGCCGGAGAGCAGGACGCCGGCGGACACGGCACCGAGGTTCACGGTGACGTCGCGCGGCACCAGGATGCTGACGTCCGCGCGGGCGCCACCGCCCCGGAAGGACTTGAGGAAGCCGAGCGGGTCGTCCCACCGCATCTGGGGGTGGTCGACCGTGAGGGTGTCGCCCTCGATCTCGACCTTGATCGGCTTGCCGGACACCTGGTGGATCTCCACGCGGGCGGTCGGCTCGTCGTGCGTGACGACGTCCACCTGCCCGCCGACCAGGCCGACGCGCAGTGCCCGGACGATGCCGGTGTCGATGACCTTCGGCTCGTCGACGAGCCACTTCTCCTGTGCCATGACGTCTCCTCGTTGCTGCTGGGTGGACGCGATACATCGCGTCCTCGAGTCACGCTACATCGCGTCCGTCGTCGAGGGACAGGGTCAGCGGGAGACGTCCGGCGCACTCTCGGCCGGCAGGGGGCCCGCGACCAGGGTGTCCGGGGCGGTGGGGAGCGTCGCGGGCGCGGGGCGGGCCTCCAGGACGGGGCTCCACGGGAACCGGCGGAAGACCGGCATGAGCGGTTGGACCATCGGTCCGATCGCGAACGCGGCGACCACGGTGCCGATCCCGACGTCGCCGCCGAGCAGCCAACCGCCGACGACGACCGTGACCTCGACCACGGTGCGCGCCGCCCAGACCGGCCACCCGAAGCGCTCGTGCAGCCCCACCATCAGCCCGTCCCGGGCGCCCGTGCCGAACCCGGCGCCGATGTAGCAGGCGGTCGCCACGGCGAGCAGGGCGAGGCTCGCCGCCAGCAGCAGGACGCGTCCGACCAGCGTCCCCGGCGTCGGCACGAGCCAGAGCACGAGGTCGGCGGCCGGGCCGATCGCCAGCGCGTTGAGGAGGGTCCCGATGCCGGGTCGCTGCCGGAGCGGGATCCAGAGCAGCAGGATCACCAGGCTCGACACCACGGTGATGACCCCGAACGACCATGGCACGACGTGCTCGAGCCCCTGCGTCAGGACCGTCCACGAGGAGACGCCGAGCACCGCGCGGACCTGCAGTGCCACGGAGGCGCCGTAGAGGAAGAGGCCGACCAAGAGCTGCACGGACCGCAGGGACAGGGCGAGGGAGCGGGGCATGCAGACGATCGTGGCCGGGATTGGCCTGCTGGTCGAGAGCCAATCCGGGTACCGTGGACCCATGACGCCCGTCCTGGTCAGCGCCCGCTCCGCCGCACTGCTGCTCACACACTGGCGAGCCGGCTCCGACGCCCCGGCCTACGAGGCGCTCGCCGACGCCGTCCGGGTCCTCGTCATCGACGGCCGCGTCCCGCACGGCGCCCGCTTGCCGGCCGAACGCGGACTGGCCGGCGCACTCGGCGTCTCGCGCACGACCGTCGCCAACGCCTACGCACGCCTGCGCGAGGACGGGTACCTGACCTCACTGCGCGGGTCCGGCAGTGTCGTCCGCCTCCCGCTCGACGGCCGACCGGACCCCGAGCAGTTCGACGGCGTCGTGCCCGAGGACGTGCTCGACCTGCGGAAGGCGGCGCTCCGCAGCGCCCCCGTCGTCGCCGAGGCCGTCGAGCGTGCGATGCGGCACCTGCCCGCGGCACTCGCCGGGATCGGGTTCGACACCGTCGGCGACCCGGGCCTGCGCGCCGCGATCGCCGACCGGTACACCGAGCGCGGCCTGCCGACCACCCCGGCCGAGGTCGTCGTCACGGTCGGCGCGCAGCACGCCATCGCACTGCTCGCCCGGGTGCTCGTCGGTCGCGGCGACCCTGTGCTCCTCGAGTCGCCGACCTACCCGCACGCCCACGAGGCCCTGCGTGCCGCCGGTGGTCGCCCCGTGACGGTCCCCGTGGACCCACGGGGCGGCTGGGACGAGGGCGTGCTCGACGCGACCGTCCGCCGCTCGGCCCCGACGCTCGCGTACGTCATGCCCGACCTGCACAACCCCACGGGCGCGACGATGCCGGCCTCGACCCGGCGGGTGCTGCTCGAGGCTGCCGCGGCCGTCGGCATGGTCGTCGTCGCCGACGAGACGATGGGCGAGCTCCGCATCGACGGCCCGCCGTCGCCGCCGCTCGCGGTGGACGCGCCGGGCGAGGTCGTCATGGTCGGCTCGGCGGACAAGGTGTTCTGGGGCGGGCTGCGGATCGGGTGGATCCGCGCCACACCGGAGCTGCTGCAGCGGCTGCTCCTCGCGCGGCCGACCGGGGACCTCGGCACCCCGACGCTCGACCAGCTCGTCGCGCGGGAGCTCGTCCCGCAGACCGCGGCCGTCCTGGAGGCGCGCCGTCCGGCCCTGCGCGAGGGTCGCGACGGTCTCGTGTCCGCGCTCCGCGCGCGACTGCCCGAGTGGGACGTGCCGTCACCGGCGGGCGGGCTGACGACGTGGGTCGGGCTCGGGCGGCCGGTGTCGAGCGCACTGGTGCTCGCCGCGCGGGCGGAGGGCGTCGTGCTGGCCTCCGGAGGCGTGTTCGGACCCGACGGCGGGTTCGAGCGGTCCTTGCGCGTGCCGTTCACCGTGACGGGGGCGGACCGGGAGCGGCTGGTGGACGTGCTCGGGCGGGCGTGGGAGCGGGTCGGCGGGGCGTCCTCGGGAGCGCGGGGGTCGCTGGCCGCGGTGGTCTGAACGCCGGGCTGCGTCATCCTCGAGGGGGAGGGCGGTGGGCCCGCCGGGGGATGCGCGGGCCGCGCACCGGACGGCACCATCGGAGCATGCACAGCACTCCGCCCTCCACCGTGTCCCGCGCCGCGTCGCCCGTCGACCCGGCTCGCTCGACCGGCCGGAGCCACCCGGCCGGTCCGGTCCGACCGACGACCGCGATGCCGCCGCTGGTGCGCATCACGACGGCGCTCACCGGCGCGGTCCTGGTCGGCGTCGCGACGAGCTTCGGGCAGGCGGTGCCCGCCATCGCGTCGCTGTCGAACGCTGCCGGGCCGTGGTTCGTCGTCGCCGTGCCGCTCGTGCTCGCCGCCGGGGTCGGACGCCTCCGGGTCGGTGGGACCCGTCCGGGGCGCCCCCGCCTGCGGACCGCGGCCGCGATGGTGCTCGGCGTCGTCCTGCTCGAGCTCATGCACATCGGCTACTGGGCGGCCACGAACCTGCGCGGCTACGTCGACAGCCTGTCGTGGACGAACTTCTGGGTCGTGATGGCCCTGCCCGCCGGGCTCCTGGCGGGTGCCGTGGCGGTCGCCGTCCGGTCCGTCGACGGACGCTGGCGGGGTGCGGCGGCCGGGGTGACCGCGGCGGTCCTCGTCGGCGAGGGCGTGCGCGCGCTGCTGCAGGTCGCCGACACCACGGGGACGGTGCCCTGGGTCGTCGAGATCGTGGTGGGGATCGCCGTCCTGGTCGCCGGGGTCGTCGTCGCCCGGACGCCGGTCGGGCGGGTGCTCGCCCTCGGCACGGGGGTCGTCGGGACGGCGGGCGTGCTGGCCGTGTACCTCGCGTTCGGGGCGATCGGCGCCTCCTGACCCCGGCGGCGGACACGGCCGCCGTGTCCCCCGGGGGGAGCGCCGTCGGGGGAACCGTCCTCCACAGGGGGTCGAAACTGCACGTCCGCCCACAGGGTGCAATCCCGGTACTCGTCGGCACCCGCTGACTGCGAGGATCGAGCCGTGCACTTCCTCTCCGTCTTCAGTCTCCGGAACCGCGCCCTCATCGCGCTCGTGACGATCGTGGTGGCCGTCTTCGGTGGTGTCGCCCTGTCGAGCCTGAAGCAGGAACTCATCCCGAGCGTCGAGTTCCCCCAGGTCGCCATCGTCAGCGCCTACCCCGGAGCCACGCCGGAGGTCGTGTCCAACGACGTCTCGACGAAGATCGAGCAGGCGATCCAGGTCGTCCCCGACCTCGAGTCGACCAGTGCGACGTCGTCGACCGGGCAGAGCGTCGTCTCCGCCTCGTTCCAGTACGGCTCGAACCTCGCCAGCGCCGAGGACAAGATCCAGACGGCCGTGAACGCCCTCTCGCTGCCGGACTCGGTCCAGACGCAGATCGTCACCGGGTCCTTCGACGACCTGCCCGTGCTGCAGGTCGCGGTCGCGGCGTCCGGCAACCAGGAAGAACTCGTCGACCGGCTCCAGGCCACGGCGATCCCCGACATCGAGAAGCTCGACGGTGTCCGCCAGGCCGACGTCTTCGGCAACCCGGGCCGCCGCGTCGTCATCACGCCCGACCAGGACGAGCTCGCGGCGCGCGGGCTCAGCCAGACGGCCATCTCGGACGCCCTCGACGACAACGGCACGCTCATCCCCGGCGGCACGATCACGCAGGACGGTTCCACGCTCTCCGTGCAGACCGGTGAGCGGATCTCCTCGCTGAAGGACATCCGCGCACTGCCCCTCACCAACTCGTCGTCGGGCTCGTCCGGCGGATCGGGTTCGTCCGGCGGATCGGGCTCCGACGGGGCCGCGGCCGGCGGCGGCTCCACGGGCGGTCAGACGGGTGGCGCTCCCGGAGCGGCCGCCGGCGCCGCGACCGGCCAGACGACCGGTGCCACCACGGGGGACGCGACCGGTGCAGCCCCGGCCGACGGCACCGCGGCGACGACCACCGCCACCCCGACCGACACCACGCTCGGCGACGTCGCGAAGGTCGCGATCGAGCAGTCCCCGCGCACCTCGATCAGCCGCGTCGACGGCGAGCAGGCCCTGACGATCTCGATCACGAAGACGCAGGAGGCCAACACCGTCGACGTCTCCGAGACGGTCCGCGACGCCCTGCCCGACATCGAGAAGAAGATCGCGGGCGACCCCCGCTTCACGATCGTGTTCGACCAGGCGCCCTACATCCAGCAGTCCATCGACTCGCTGGCCGAGGAGGGCCTGCTCGGCCTGGCGTTCGCCGTCGTCGTGATCCTGGTCTTCCTGCTGTCCGTGCGCTCCACCCTGGTGACGGCGGTGTCGATCCCCACCTCGGTGCTGCTCGCCGCGATCGGCATGCAGGCCGCTGGGTACACCCTCAACATCATCACGCTGGCCGCCCTGACCATCGCCATCGGCCGCGTGGTCGACGACTCGATCGTCGTCATCGAGAACATCAAGCGGCACATGGTCCCCGGTGTCGACCGCGGCCGGGCGGTGCTCGACGCCGTGCGCGAGGTCGCCGGGGCCGTCACCGCGTCGACGCTCACGACGGTGGCCGTGTTCCTGCCGGTTGCCTTCGTGGCCGAGCTCGTCGGGGAGCTCTTCCGTCCGTTCGCCGTCACCGTCACCCTGGCGCTCGTCGCCTCGCTGCTCGTGTCGCTCACGATCGTCCCGGTGCTCGCCTACTGGTGGCTCCGGCCCGCGAAGGCGAAGAAGGGTACGACGCCCGCCGAGGACCCGTCCGACGCCGTCGTGCCCGCCACCGGGGACCTCGACACCATCCGTCCCGGGTCCGAGGGCGCCCTCGGCTCGGCGGACGACCTGCACGACGCCGGCAGCTCCGACCGTCTGCGCCGCGTGTACCTGCCGGTGCTCCGATGGGCTGTCCGCAAGCCCGTCGTCGTCGTGCTCCTGGCCCTCGTCGTCCTCGGTGGGACAGCCGCATCGGTGCCGTTCGTCACGACGAACTACCTCGGCGACTCCGGGCAGAACACGTTCACCGTCACGCAGGACCTGAAGGCCGGGTCGAGCCTGGCCGTCCAGTCCGAGTCCGCCCGCGAGGTCGAGCGGGAGCTGCAGGACATCACGGGGGTCGAGACCGTCCAGACCACCATCGGCACGAGTGGCCAGTCCATCCAGGCGGCCTTCGGCGGCGGCGGGACCGCGTCCGTGCAGTACGCCGTCACGACCGATGCCGAGCAGGACCAGACGACGATCCAGTCCGACGCCCGGAAGCGCCTGAACGCCATCGACGGGGTCGGCGAGGTCACCATCGCGTCCTCCGGCGGAGGCTTCGGCGGCAGCAGTGACATCGAGGTCGACGTGACCGCGCCGACCCAGTCGCAGCTCGAGGCGGCCTCGCGCAAGGTCCTGAAGACGATGCAGTCCGTCGAGAACACGACGGGTGCGACGAGCAACCTGTCGGCGGCGGAGCCGTTCCTGGCCGTCCGCGTCGACCGGGCGAAGGCCGCGTCCCTCGGGCTCACCGAGACCCAGGTCGGCGGCCTCGTCGCCGCGGCCGTCTCCCCGCGGGACACCGGCAGCATCGAGATCGACGACGCGACGCTCGACGTCTACATCGCCGACCCGGAGCCGCCGACCACCGTCACGGCACTCCGCGACCTCGAGGTCCCGACGAGCACCGGCACCGTCCCGCTGCGCGACGTCGCCACGGTCGAGCGGTCGGAGGGCCCGACCACGGTCACCACGACGAACGCCGCGCGCACCGCGACGATCACCGTGACGCCCGACGCCACCAACCTCGGCGCGGCCGTGCAGTCCGTCACCGCGGCGGTCGACCAGCTCGACCTGCCGCGCGGCGCGAGTGCGTCCATCGGTGGTGTCGCCGCGAGCCAGTCGTCCGCGTTCTCGCAGCTCGGTCTCGCGCTCGTCGTGGCCGTCCTGATCGTCTACGTGATCATGGTCGCGACGTTCCGGAGCCTGCTCCAGCCGCTGATGCTCCTGGTGTCGGTGCCGTTCGCCTTCACGGGTGCACTGCTGCTGCAGATCATCTCCGGTGTGCCGCTCGGCGTCGCGTCCCTGATCGGTCTGCTCATGCTCGTCGGCATCGTCGTGACGAACGCCATCGTGCTCATCGACCTCGTCAACCAGTACCGCCGGCGAGGGCTCCGGGTGCGGGACGCCCTGCTCGAGGGAGCGACCCGTCGTCTCCGGCCCATCCTCATGACGGCGACCGCGACGATCTTCGCGCTGCTGCCGATGGCGATCGGGCTGACGGGCAAGTCGGGCTTCATCTCGCAGCCGCTCGCCCTCGTCGTGATCGGCGGTCTGGTGTCGTCCACGCTGCTGACGCTGATCGTCCTGCCGGCGCTGTACGCCCTCGTCGAGGGTGCGCGCGAGCGTCGGGCCGAGCGGAAGGCCGCGAAGCGGGCCGCACGAGCCGAGGCCTGACCGGCGGGCCGACGGCCGGCGACCAGCTGGTCGTCGGCGACCGGCGACAAGCGGGTCGTCGGCGGCCCTGCGACCAGTGGGCCGTCGGCGACCCGGCGGCCCGGCGAGTGCCGTCGGCCGTCGGTCGCCTTTCGTCGGCCGTCAGCCGTCAGCGCGGCCGGTCTCCACGGGGCGGAACCACGACACCAGCGCGGACGTGGCCGTCACCAGGAACACGATGGCTGCGACCTGCGCCACGACCGACCCGTGACCGGCGGCAGCGCCGTACCCGGCCGCGGACACCGTCACCAGGAACGACAGCCCGAGCAGAAGCTCGACGGCGGTCCGGACCGGGGTGGACGGACGGTCGGGACCTGCCGGAGCAGCGGCTGGGCTGAGGGGGAGAGGCACCCCGGAAGTCTGGCGAGCGCCGCGGGCTGACGGCAGCCCCGCTTGGGGTGCCACCCACCCGGGGCACGGCACCGCCGCGGGCCGCGGAGGCCGCGGTCCGGCCGTCAGCGCAGCCCGGCCCGGAGGAACGTCGTCACCCGTCGGCTCATGGCCTCGTCGAGTTGGGCGATCGAGTGCGCCGATCCCTGGACCGCGACGAACGTCACCGGAACACCGTGGGACCGCAAGGTCGAGGCGAACCGCTGGGACTCCCACAGCGGGATGAACTCGTCGGACGAGTGCCCGATGAAGAACGGCGCCGTCGCCTTCGTGACCTGGTACTCCGGCGATGCGCGCTCGGCCGCGGGGCAGGACGCGTACGACGAGCACCCGAGGTACAGCAACTGCTTGCGCTGGAACGACGCCGACACCCCGTCCGCCCGGGTCGACCGTGCCGTCAGGTCGGTCGGGCCGCTCAGGTCGACGACCGCTCGGATGCGGTGGCCGGCGGCGTAGGCGGCGGACTCGTGGTCCTCGACCGCGAGCAGCGCCGCCAGGTTGCCGCCCGCGCTGCCGCCGAAGACCCCGATGCGCCCCGGGTCGACGTCGTAGGTCTGCAGGGTCGTCGGCCGGTACACGAAGTCGAGGGCGCGACGGACGTCGTCGTAGCCGGCGGGGAACGGGTCCGTCGGGGCGAGGCGGTAGTCGACGTTGAACGTCACGAAGCCCTCGGAGGCGAGGTACTGGCACACGGATCGGTACGCGGCCGTGGCCTTGTCGCCGTGTGACCAGCTGCCGCCGTGGATCATGAGCACCGCCGGCCGGGTGCCGACGTCGACGCGGTCCGACCCGCCGTCCGCGCCCGCGTCGCCGGGGGAACCGCCCGCCGCGTCGTCCGAGCCGCCGTCCTGCGAGTCGCCGCTGCCGGAGCCGGTCGCCCCTCCGTCGTCCGTGCCGGCGGCGGGCGGCGTCACGGTCGGCGTGGCGGTGCTCTCCGGCGGGCTGTCCGCGGGCAGGCACACGTCGAGCTGCTGCAGGGGGTCCTGCCCGTACGGCACGTCGGGCACCACGTCGATGCCGTGGTACTCCAGCGAGAGCGGGTAGATGACGGGGCCGGCGGTGACCGTGGTGTTCCGGTCGCCCGTCGCGTCGAGACTGCACGACGCCGCTGCCCCGGCGACCGCGACCGCGGCGACGAGCGCGAGCAGGGTACGGCGGCCGGACTTCATCGCCAGCCACGGTACATGGGCCCGGCGGAGGTGCCAGGATGGGCCCCGACCCCGCAGGAGGACCCGTGAGCCGTCAGAAGTCCTGGAACGCCGATCCCGAACCGCTCCTCCGCGTCGGTCCCGGCTTCCGCCTCGACACCGTGGACCCCGACGGGACGCCCGGGTTCGCCGGCCGCAAGATCGACGGACTCGAGGCACTGGCCTCCGGGGCGTCACGACTCGCTGCCCTGCAGGAGCGCCTCTGGGCGGCCGCGACGGCGGGTGACCAGCGCCGGGTGCTCCTCGTCCTGCAGGCGATGGACACCGCGGGCAAGGGCGGCATCGTCTCGCACGTCGTCGGCGCGGTCGACCCGAACGGCGTGCACTACGCGGGCTTCACGGCACCCACCGCCGAGGAACGCGAGCACGACTTCCTCTGGCGCGTCGAGCGGCAGCTGCCGGACGCCGGCCAGCTCGGCGTGTTCGACCGGTCCCACTACGAGGACGTCCTCATCCAGCGGGTCCGCGGCCTCGCGGAACCCACCGAGATCGAGCGTCGCTACGGAGCCATCGTCGACTTCGAGGACCGGCTCGTGGAGCAGGGCACCACGGTCGTCAAGGTGATGCTGCACATCTCGAAGGACGAGCAGCGCGAACGCCTCGGCGACCGACTCGACCGCCCGGACAAGCACTGGAAGTTCAACCCCGCGGACATCGACGAGCGCCTGCGCTGGGACGAGTACCAGGAGGCGTACCAGGTGGCGTTCGACCGGACGTCGACCGAGCAGGCGCCCTGGTACGTCGTGCCGGCGAACCGCAAGTGGTACGCCCGGCTCGCCGTCCAGCAGCTGCTGCTCCGCGCCCTCGAGGACATGCACCTGTCGTGGCCGGCGGCGGACTTCGACGTCGCCGAGCAGCGCCAGCGGCTCGCCGCGTCCTGACCGGCCGGCCGGGAGGCCCGCCCCACCCCCGTCACGCCGCCTCCGGCCCGACCGGGGTGGCCTCATCGCGCCCGGTCGCGTAGACTCGTTCGGTCGGCCTTCGACACCGCGGCCGCGAGCCGCGGACGTGTTTGGGTGTTGTGTAGTTCGAGGGCTGGAGTCGCGTCGATCGACGTCGCGATGAACCCCCTCTCCACGAGCCGCCCCCGCCGATGTCGCTGCCGGGCTGCGTGGTACGTCTGCACCCCGGAAAGCACTCATGGCCCCGTACGACAAGGGCGCGAACTCCCGCGCCGACCGTTCCGACCGCACGCGCCACCCGAACGGCACCCCTGCCGCTCGCAGCGCCAAGCACCGCGGCTTCCGTGCCGCCGACCCGACCGCTCCCCGCCAGAAGCAGCGCTGGGACGCCGACGAGCGTCGCTCGCGCCCGTCCTCGGGCGAGCGCCCGAACTGGGAGCCGCGCGACAGCCGCGGCAGCCGTCCGGCATGGGAGCCCCGCGGTGCGGGCCGTCCCGCACGCGGTGACGACCGCGCCCCGCGCAGCTTCGACCGGAACGACCGTGCCCCCCGTCGTGACAACGACGACCGCCCGCTTCGCTTCGACCGTGACGACCGCGCTCCCCGCAGCTTCGACCGCACCGACCGCGCGCCCCGTCGTGACAACGACGACCGCCCGCGTCGCTTCGACCGTGACGACCGCGCTCCCCGCAGCTTCGACCGCACCGACCGCGCGCCCCGTCGTGACAACGACGACCGCCCGCGTCGCTTCGACCGTGACGACCGCGCTCCCCGCAGCTTCGACCGCAACGACCGTGCGCCCCGTCGTGACAACGACGACCGCCCGCGTCGCTTCGACCGTGACGACCGCGCTCCCCGCAGCTTCGACCGCAACGACCGTGCCCCGCGTCGTGACAACGACGCCCCGCGCTCGTTCAACCGTGACGACCGTGCGCCGCGTTCGTTCGACCGCACCGACCGCGCCCCGCGTCGGGACAACGACGACCGTCCGCGTCGCTTCGACCGCGACGAGCGCGCACCGCGCTCGTTCGACCGCACCGACCGCGCCCCGCGTCGGGACAACGACGACCGCCCGCGTCGTTTCGACCGCGAGGACCGCGCCCCGCGCTCGTTCGACCGCACCGACCGCGCCCCGCGTCGCGACGACGCCCCGCGCGGGCACTTCGTCCCCGCCGACGACGTCAAGCTCGACAAGCTCCAGGCCGAGTCCATCGTCGCCGCGGACGTCGAGGGCGTGACCTTCGGCGACCTCGGCATCGGCGGCAACATCTCGCGCGCCCTGGCCGAGCTCGGCGCCAGCAGCCCGTTCCCGATCCAGGCGGCGACGATCCCCGACGTCATCGCCGGCAAGGACGTCCTGGGCCGCGGTCGGACCGGATCCGGCAAGACCATCGCGTTCGGTGCGCCCCTCGTCGAGAAGCTCATGGAGCACGGCGGCGGCACGAAGCGGAAGATGGGCCGCGCCCCGCGTGCGCTCATCCTCGCGCCGACGCGTGAGCTCGCCCTGCAGATCGACCGCACGGTGCAGCCGATCGCCCGTTCGGTGGGGCTCTTCACCACGCAGATCTACGGCGGTGTCCCGTACGGCCGTCAGGAGGGTGCCCTCCAGCGCGGGGTCGACATCATCGTCGGGACCCCGGGCCGCGTGCAGGACCTCATGAAGAAGGGGACGCTCGACCTCAGCGAGGTCGTCATCTCCGTGCTCGACGAGGCCGACCACATGTGCGACCTCGGCTTCCTCGAGCCGGTGCAGGAGATCCTCTCCGCCACGGCCGAGGTGACCCCGCAGGGCAACCGCGCCCAGAAGCTCCTGTTCAGCGCGACGCTCGACACCCAGGTGGCGGCCCTCGTCGAGGAGTTCCTGCACGAGCCGAGCGTGCACGAGGTGGCGGGTGAGGACCAGTCCTCCTCGACCATCGACCACCGTGTGCTCGTGGTCGAGCAGCGCGACAAGGACCGGGTCCTCGAGGAGCTCGTCGCCGGTGAGGGCAAGACGATCGTCTTCGCCCGCACCCGTGCCTACGCCGAGCGCCTGGCCGACCAGTTCGAGGACGCCGGCATCCGCGCGACTTCGCTGCACGGCGACCTCAACCAGTCGCGGCGCACGCGCAACCTGCAGCTGCTCACCAGCGGCCGGGTGAACGTGCTCGTCGCCACCGACGTCGCCGCCCGCGGCATCCACGTCGACGACGTCTCGCTCGTCGTACAGGCGGACGCGCCGGACGACTACAAGGCGTACATGCACCGCTCCGGCCGGACGGGTCGTGCAGGCAAGGAGGGCACGGTCGTCACGATCGTCCCGCGCAGCCGTCGTCGCAAGATCGAGGGCATCCTCGAGCACGCCGAGATCGAGGCGGACCTCGTCGAGAGCGGTCCCGGCGACCGCATCCTCGCGGAACTCGCCGCGCGCTGACCGCGCGACACGACGGCGTCTGTCCGAGACGCCGTCGAAGCGCCGAGACGCCGCCGGATCCGGCGGCGTCTCGGCGTTGACGCGGCGTTCCGACGCCGCGCACGCGCCACGTGACGGACGGGAGGCCCGGTACCAGCTGGTACCGGGCCTCCCGTCCGTCAGGGTGTTAGCGGTTGAAGAACAGGACGCCGCGCGCGTAGCCGGCCTGTCCGGCGTGCTGCACGCAGTCGTCGAGGATGCTGACCAGGCGGACGCCGACCGTCACGGGCGGGTCGTAGTCGGCGTCGACGACGACGTCCAGGTCCTCCGGCCCGAGCGTGCGCAGGTAGGCGACCGTCCGCTCGTGCACGGCCCGCAGGTACCCCGTCAGCAGGTCCGCGGAGGCGCGGACACGACCGACGTCGTCGCGGGACATGCCGTAGCCGAGCGCCTCGGCCGGGAACGGCAGGCCGAAGCGGTCGACCCACCCGTCGGCGGTCCAGACCTGCTCGCTGCCGGCCAGGGCCGCGACCTGGGTGTCCTGGCCCCGGGCGATGTGCCAGGCGAGCCAGGCGAGCGTGTTCGCGCCGGCGGCCGGGCGGGAGGCCAACTGGTCCTCCGACAGGCCACCGACGGCACGCTCGACCGTCTCGGGCACGCGGGAGAACGCTTCGACGAGGAGTTCGGCGGGAGTCATGCGCCCGACGCTACGCCCGGACGGGTCCGGACGCTGGCGGCGCGGGAGTGCCGTTCGAGGGCCTCGCCCAAGGCGGTGAACTGCTCCGTCAGCAGCGCCCGGTCAGCGGGGGCGACGACCTCGCGGACGGCGGCGGACCAGACGGCCCGGATCTGCTGTGCGACGGCCGCTCCGGACGGGGTGAGGTGCAGGAGGACGCTGCGCCGGTCGGCGGGGTTCGGACCGCGTTCGATGTGGCCGTGCCGCTCGAGCCGGTCGATGAGCGAGGTCGTCGCACCCGTCGAGAGCGCGAGGTACTCGCCCGCCTGCTTCGGCGTGGCGCCACCGACGGCAGCCTCGAGGAAGAAGACGAGCCGGGTGTCGGTACCGTTCAGGCCGCGGGCGGCGCTCTCGCGAGCGAGCGTCCGGGCGTGGTGCGTCTGGAACAGGCGGAACGCGGCCATCAGCGCGGTGAGGTCCTCCTCGTCCCCGGCCGGCTCGGACAGGTCGAGCACGGGTGAGGTGAGCACGGGTGAGGTGGGTACGGGCGAGGTGGACACGGGCGACGCGGGCACGGCCGAAGCGGGCACGGCGGCCGACGTCGGAGCGGCGAGGAGGTCGACCGCGGTCGCCGGGTCACGGGGTGCTGCGGGGGAGTCCGACATGTGGGGGAGGCGCTCTTCTCGGACGGGTGCTTCGCGGAGGACGGGACCGTCGGGCGGCGGCCGTCGTGCTCGTCATCATGCGCGCTCGGGGGGCCGGCGGCCACCCCCAGGAGAGGGGGTTTTCCTTCACTTGTGACCAGTACGACTGGCAAGTAACTTGATGGCCGTACCACCTCGGACGTAGCGCGACCAACCACCGCGGGCCCGGCCGAACACCGATCAGACCACTTCTCCTCAGGAGCTCCGCCATGTCCCGTGTCACGCCTCGTGCTGCCCGTCTCACCGCCTGGATCGCCATCCCGGTCGCGCTCGTCGCTTCCGGCGTCGTCGTCTCGACGGCCTCGTACTCCGCCTTCTCCGCCGAGACGGTGAACCCGTCGAGCAACTGGTCCGCCGGGACCGTGTCGCTCAGCGACGACGACAACAACACCGCCCTGTTCTCCGCGACCAACCTCAAGCCGGGCATGAGCGGCTCGAAGTGCATCGCGGTCACGTCCGACGGCTCGCTCGCCTCGTCCGTGAAGCTGTACGCCACCTCGCCCGCCACCACGAAGGACCTCGCGTCCAACGTCACCCTCACCATCGAGCAGGGCACCGGCGGCGGCTTCGGGACCTGTGCTGGCTTCACCGCGGCCCCCGCCACGCCCGCGTACTCCGGTACCGTCGCCGGCTTCGGGAGCAGCGCGACGAACTACAGCACCGGCGTGGGTGCCTGGACCCCGACCGGCACCGCCGCCGAGACCCGCGTCTACAAGGTGAGCTACGCCGTCCCGAGCACGGCGCCGAGCTCGGTGATGGGTGGCACGGCGTCGCTCGGCCTCACCTGGGAGGTCCAGAACTCCTGAGTGGTCCGGCGCCTCGGCGCTGGCCGCACACGACGACGCACAGGCCCCGGTCGGAGACAGTCATGGTGAGCATCGCAGGCAGCGGCGGACACGCCCCGCACGCCGCGCTCCGTGATGTCGTCGACTGGGGCCGCGTCGTCGTCGGGACCCTCGCGCGCGCGGTCGTCGTGGTCCTGCTCGGCCTCGCACTGTGGTCGGCTGCACCGGCGGCGATCGGCTGGCAGCCGACCACCGTCATGAGCGGCTCGATGGAGCCGCGCCTGCACCCCGGTGACGTCGTCGTCTCCCGACCGGTCGCTGCCGCGCAGATCCGCGAGGGCCGCGTGCTCCTCGCCGACGACCCGGACCAGCACGGCCACCTCCGCATGCACCGGTACGTGGACGAGGGGCCGGCACGGACGATCATCACGAAGGGCGACGCGAACCCGCAGGCCGACTCGACGCCGCTCCACCGGTCCGCGGTACACGGCGTCGGCTACCTGCGCATCCCGTACGTCGCCTCCCCGGTGCTCTGGCTGCGGACCGGCGAGTGGCCGCTGCTCGCCGTGGCCGCCCTCGGGTTCGTCGGCCTGCTCGCCCTCTGCGCCGTGGACGGGCCGCTCCGGCGGATCCCGGCCTGCGCCTCCTCCCCTGACGGTGACGGTGACGACGACCGGTCCGGATCCGACGGTGGGCGGGGCGGACGGGAGGCCCGGCACCGGGCCGTCACGCGCCTCCCGTCCGACGGTCGTCACCACGGCAGCCGGTCGACGCGGCGGGCCCTGGGCCGAGCGCGGCGGCGGGCGCGCCGCCTGCACCGGTCCGGCACCGGTGTCGTGCTGGTCGGCGTCGTCGCGGCCGGCCTCGCCGTGCCGACGCCGGCGGTCGCCGCCGCGTGGTCGACGTCCACCGTGACCCCGCGGCCGCAGTTCACCGCGGTGGCGGGGACCGCGATCACCGGCCTCACCTGCAGTGCGGCGAGCGGCTCCGCGCAGCTGACCTGGACCTTCCCGACGGACGCGACGGAACCGACGCGCTTCGAGGTCGTCGCGAACGGGACCACCGTGGTGCGTCAGGTCGCGGGGACCGTCCGGACGGCCCCCGCATCGGGCGCGTTGCTGAGCATCGGGAAGTCGACCGTGACCATCCGGGCGGTCTACGCCGAGCAGGCCGGGTGGTCCGCGACGGGGGCGTCGAGCGTGACGGTGAACGCCGTCACGTCCCTGCTGACGAACTGCGGGCCCTGACGCTCCGGACCCGTCCCCTCCTGCGGCCCGGGGCGGGTCGTCCACAGGCGCGGCACGGGTGCGCAGCGATGTCCCCGGCGGCCGTTACCGTGGCTCGCATGCGGATCCTGCACACCGGCGACTGGCACCTCGGCCGCACCCTGCTCGGCGCGGACCTGCTCGGTCACCAGGCGGTGTTCCTCGACCACCTCGTGCAGGTCGTCCGCGACCGTGCGGTGGACCTCGTGGTGGTCGCCGGCGACGTGTACGACCGGGCGATCCCCCCGGTCGAGGCCGTCCGGATGCTCTCGGACGTGCTCGTCCGGCTGGCCGGGACGGCGACCGTCGTCGTGACGCCCGGCAACCACGACTCCGCCGTGCGGCTGGGCTTCGGCGCGGGCGTGATGAACGACCGCGTCCGGATCCTCGCCGAGCCGGGGCGTCTCGCCGAGCCGGTCCTCGTCGACCCCGGCTCCGTCGACGCGGGTCGTGCGGACGGCGGCGGGCCGGTCGCGGTCTACGGGCTGCCCTACCTGCAGCCCGACATGGTCCGGTACGCCCTCGCCCCCGTGCCCGACGAGCCCCTCGCCCGGTCGCACCAGGCCGTCGTGGGCGCCGCGATGGACCGGGTCCGCAGCGACCTCGCGACCCGGCCCGGCACCCGGTCGGTCGTCGTCGCACACGCCTTCGTCGGCGGGGCGCTGCCGAGCGACAGCGAGCAGGACATCCGGGTCGGCGGGGTCGACCGGGTGGCCGAGTCGACCTTCGACGGGATCGACTACGTCGCGCTCGGTCACCTGCACGGACCGCAGCGCGTCGGCGCGGGGGACCGCATCCGCTACGCCGGGTCGCCGCTCGCGTTCTCGTTCGGGGAGCGCAACCACACGAAGTCGGTGACCCTCGTCGACCTCGCGGCGGACGGGTCGGTGACGGTCGAGCTGCTGCCGACACCCGTTCCCCGGCGGCTCGTCGACGTCCGCGGCAGCATCGAGCAGATCGAGTCCGGAGCGTTCGCGGAGCACGCCGACGCCTGGGTCCGGGTCGCCGTGACGGACACCGTGCACCCCGAACGCCTGTACGCCCGGGTGAAGGACCGCTTCCCGCACGCGCTCGCGATCACCCACGAGCCGACGGATGCGCCGGACCGGTCACCGGCCCGCGCGGTCAGTGCCACGTCCGACCCGGTCGAGGTCGCGGCGGACTTCGTCACCTACGCCACCGGTGGTGCCCCGGACGACCTCGAGCGCGGGATCCTGCGCGACGCGTACGAGTCCGCAGCCGCGACCCTCGCCGAGCAGGGGGCGCGCTGATGTACCTGCACCGCCTGGAACTCCGTGCCGTCGGCCCGTACCCGGACCTCGTGTCGATCGACTTCGCGTCGCTCGCGGCGTCCGGGGTGTTCCTGCTCGAGGGGCCCACCGGCTCGGGCAAGTCCACGATCATCGACGCCGTCGTCTACGCGCTGTACGGCGGCCTCGCGGGCAGCGACGCCAGCACGGACCGGCTGCACAGCCAGCACGCCGACCCCGCGGTCGAACCCTTCGTCGACCTCGTGTTCGAGACGAGCGCCGGCGTGTACCGCGTTCGCCGCACCCCGCCCTACGACCGCCCGAAGCAGCGCGGCACCGGTACGGTCCGCCAGCAGTCCTCGGCGCAGCTGCTCCGCCTCGCCGACCCGACCGACCTGGTCGGCGAGCCGATGTCGCACCGGGCGCCGGAGATCGGCGCCGAGGTCGCGCGCATCGTCGGCCTGAACCGCGACCAGTTCCTGCAGACGGTCGTCCTGCCCCAGGGCGAGTTCGCCCGGTTCCTCCGTGCCCCGGGCGAGGACCGGCGGAAGCTCCTGCAGTCGCTGTTCGGCACCGCGATCTACGACCGGACCGCCGACGAACTCGCGGCTCGACGCCGCGCGGCCGTGGCCGAGGTCGACGCAGCCGACGCCCGGGTGCGCGACGCCCTCGGGCGGTTCCGCCAGGCCTCGGGCGACGACGACGCCGACGAGACCTCCGCCGCCGAGGTCGTCGCGGGCCTCGGCCGGACGGCAGCGCACCACGAGGGCCTCCGCGCCCGTGCCGTCACCGCTGCCGAGCACGCCCTCGCCCACCTGCAGGACGTCACCGCGCGGCTCGCGGCCGTCGACCGTCGACGCGGGTTCCTCGCGCGCCGGACGACGCTCGAGGCGGGAGCCTCGACGGTCGAGGAACACCGCGCTGCCCTCGCCCGTGCCGACCGTGCCGCCGTCGTGGTCGCCGTGGCCGACGGTGCCGCCGCCGCCGAGGACCGGCACACCGCGGCCGTGGCCGACCGGTCGACGCTCCGCGACCACCACCGCGTCACCGACCCCGCGCCCCGTGCCGTCCACGAGCGACTGGCCAGCGCGGTGGCCGGGGTCCGGCACCTGGTCGACGTCGAACGCGCGGTCGACGCCCGCGAGCGGGACCTGCTCACCGCGGCCGCCGCGCTCGAGCGCGACCAGCAGGACCTCGCCGACACCGCCACGGCACTCGCCGCGCGGCCGGCCGACCGTACGACGATCGCGGATGCCCTCCGCCACGACACCGACCTGGCCGCCGACGTCCGGCCCGCCGAGCATGCCGTCGAGTCCGCGCGGGAACGCCGCCGCGCCGTGTCCGCCCTGACCGCCGCGACCGACCGCGAGCAGTCGTGCGGAGCCGCGGTCTCCCGGGCGGCCACCGCGGCCGCCGCGGCACTCGCGGTCGAGACGGACCTCCGCACCCGCCGCATCGCCGGACTCGCCGGGGAGCTGGGCACGGCCCTGCACCCGGGAGACCCGTGCCCGGTCTGCGGTGCGGTCGAGCACCCGGACGTCGCCCGGCCACAGGACGACCACCCGTCGACCGAGCAGATCGACGCCGCCGGCGACGAACGGGCCGCCGCCGAGCGGGTGCTGTCCGGTGCGTCCGCCGAACTCGCCGTCGCGCAGGCCGAGCGGACGCGTCTCACCGAGGCCGTCGGCAGCGACGACGCGACGAGCGCTGATCGTCGGATCACCGATGCCGAGGCGCGCCTCGCCGCCGCACGGACCGCCGCGACGTCGGTCGTCGAGCACGAGCGTCGGCTGGCGGACCACGACGAGCAGACGCGGGCGCTGGAGGGTGTGCGGCACGACCTCGACGCCCGCTGCCGCGTGCTGACCGACCGGCTGGCGGGCGACCGCGCCCGGATCGCCGACGACGGCGCGCGCGTGGCGGACGCCCGACGGGCACTGCGCACCGCCCTGGCCGCCGCCGCTCCGGACGCCGCCGCCGCTCCGGACGCCGCGGCCGCTCCGGACGCCGCGGCCGCTCCGGACGCCGCCGCCGACCTCGACACGGACCGGGACGAGGACGGGCGCGAGACCCTGGCCGACGTGGTGTCCGCCGCCGAACGACGAGCCGCAGCCCTGCGTGCCGTGGCCGACGCGGACGACCGGGTCGCCACCTCGGAGCGCGAGCTCACCGACCGCAAGAACGAGGTGGATGCAGCGCTGCAGGCCCAGGGCTTCCCGGACGTCACCGCGGCCCGTGCCGCGGCGCTCGGCAGGGACGCGGCCGAGCGTCTCCGGGCCGTCGTCGTGGCGGCCGACCGGGAGCGCGCCGTCGTCGAGGCCGGGCTCGCCGAACCCGCCGTCGTCGCCGCGGCGACCGACCTGGCGGCGCTCGACGCGGCAGGCGCCGACGGATCGGCCGACCCCGAATCCGCCGACGACGACGGATCCGCAGGTCCCGTCGGATCCGCCGACTGCCACGGATCCGCCCGTCCCGACGCCACGGGGGAGCGGGCCGCCTCGGCCCCCGCGCCGCTCGACCAGGACGCCGCCCGGGCAGCACGCGACCGCGCCGCCGCCGACCTCGACGAAGCCACACGCGCAGCAGCGGCCGCCGCCGCCCGGCTGGCCGCATCGGAGCAGTGCGCCGCCGACCTCGCCCGGGCGGTCCGCGCCCGCGAGTCCACGAGCGCCGAGAGCCGGGCGGTGGTCCGCCTCGCCGACATCGCCGCCGCGGCACCCGACGTCAACCCGACGGGCATCACCCTGGGCACCTACGTCCTCATGCGCCGCTTCGAGGACGTCGTCGCCGCGGCCAACGACCGGCTACGCGCGATGCTCGCGGGACGCTTCACCCTCGAGACCTCCGACGAGCGGGAGACCGGCACCCGTACACGTCGGACGGGTCTGGCGCTGGCGGTCCGCGACCACCTCACCGACAGTCGACGTGACCCGCGGAGCCTGTCCGGCGGTGAGACGTTCACGTTCTCGCTCTGCCTGGCGCTCGGGCTCGCCGACGTCGTGCAGGCCGAGGCCGGCGGGGTCTCGCTCGGCACGCTCTTCGTGGACGAGGGGTTCGGCACGCTCGACCCGGAGACGCTCGACGACGTCATCGGGCAGCTGTCACGCCTGACGGCCGGTGGACGGCAGGTCGGCATCGTCAGCCACGTCGAGGAGCTGAAGCAGCGCATCCCGGAACGGATCGCGGTGCGCCGGACCCCGGAGGGCGGATCCCGCGTGACGACCACCGTCTGAGCCCACCGTCACACGGCACGGCACGGCACGCGCCACGGCTGGACGCGGCGGTCAGGGTGACGCGGGGGCGTCCACCGTGCCGTCGGGCGGCGGGAGGATGTCCGCCGCGATCCACGGGAACACCCACGTGAACAGCACGAACACGATGGCGACCAGGAGCACGAGCAACTCGAGCACCTTGAGCACGGTGGGTCCGGGCAGGATGCGCCAGACGAGGGGGAAGATCACTTGGGCGTCTCCGTGAGTTCCTTCGGCGTCCCGTCCGACGCCTGCATCCAGTAGTCCATCTTCGCGTGCACGATGTACCGCTCGGCAGCGGACCACATCGGGTGGCAGGCGGTCAGCGTCAGCCACCGGTCGTCGGCGGTCGGCTCGACGCCGGGCTTGTTCGGCACCGGCGCGATCGTCTCGATGTGCTCGGGCGTCACGATCTGGCTGTCCGTGACCTTGTAGACGTACCAGACGTCGAACTTCGTCTTCGCGTCGGTGACCCGGACGACGATCGAGTCGCCGTCCTTCATCTCGGCGATCTGGTTGAGCGGCTTGCCGTAGGTGACGCGGTGGCCGGCGACGGCGAAGTTGCCCTCGGCCCCGGGCATCGCGGTGTCCTGGTAGTGGCCGAGCCCGATCGTGTTGAGCACCTGCTCGCGGTCGGTGCCCTCGCCGATCGGCCGCGTGTAGTCCTTGCCGAAGCGCGGGATCTGCATCGTGCCGAACACCGTGGACAGCCCCGGCGGCTCGGCGAGCACCGGAGCGGCGTCGCGGTGCTCGGTGCCGGTGACCTTCTTCGGCTCCGGCTGCTCGAGCGTCTGCACGAGCTTGGTCTGCTCGTTCACCGCGACCACGTCGGTCCACCACGCGGTCCACACCACGTACAGGCCCGTCCCCGCACCCGCGATGATGAGGAGTTCCGCCAGCAGCGCGACCAGGGCACCGCCGACGGTCTGGCGGGGACGCCGGCGTCGGGGCCGTTCGCCCTCGTTCTCGTCGCGGGCGTCGCGTCGCGACGGCAGCGTGTCGTGAGAGGTCACAGGGGCTCCGGTTCGGTGAGGTCGGCGCAGTAGGTCTATCAGACCACGGCGACGCCCCGCTGCGGGGATCTCCACAGGGTGCGCTCCCGGGTGCTCCGACAAGGTGGGCATCCTCGCTACCGTGGTCTGGTGGAACCCCTGATCCGTCCGTTCCGTCCGGCCGACACCGAGGCGGTCGTCGCCCTGTGGGAGGCCTGCGGTCTCGTCCGCCCGTGGAACGACCCCCGCCGCGACATCGCGCGGAAGGCGACCGTGCAGCCGGAGCTGTTCCTGGTCGCGACGACCCCGGCGGCGGCCGACACGGAGACCCTGGTCGCGGCCGGCATGGCCGGTTTCGACGGGCACCGTGGTGGGTCAACTACCTGGCGGTACGACCGGACCTGCAGGGCGGCGGCCTCGGTCGGATGATGATGGCCGAGTTCGAGCGCCTCCTCGGGGCGATGGGGTGTCCGAAGGTCAACCTGCAGGTGCGGGCGGGCAACGAGCAGGTCATCGCGTTCTACGAGTCGCTCGGGTACGCGCCGGACCACGCCGTGTCGCTCGGCAAGCGCCTCATCGCCGACGACGAAGCCTGACGATCCCTCGGGAAGTCTCAGGCTCGGCGTGTCCCGCTAGGACAGCGCGAGGCCGATCGAGGCCGCGAACGCCAGCGCGATGCCGGTCGTCTGCAGGGCCGTGAGCCGCTCGCGCAGCACGAGGCCAGCGAGCACCACCGTGCCGATCGGGTACAGCGCGTTGAGCACGCTCATCACCGGCAGCGTGGTCGGGTCGTCGCTCGAGTGCAGACCCGCCTGGATGAACACGTTCGCCAGGGCGTCGAGCACGCCGCAGCCGAGGACCACGAGCAGGAGCGTCCGCGGCAGCCCGCGCAGCACGGTGCCGCGCGCGACCGCGACGGCCGGCCGGTCCTGGTGGGCCGACGTCGTGACGGCGGGTGGGCCTCCCGGCCGGGGGCGCCGAGCGGTCACCAACGCCGCCGCACCGAGCAGCACCGCCTGCACGACCCGTGCGACCACGAGCGTCGCGATCCCGGAGTCCGGCGGCGACGCGTCGTACGCGAGCACGATGCCGCCCAGCCCGCAGCCGGCCGCGGCCGCCGCGACGACCCCGCGGACGGTCAGCCGTGCCCCGCCGCGGTCCGGCACCGAGGCCACGAGCAGGACGGCGACGACCGCCACGACGAGCGCGACGACCCCGAGCGGCGACAGCACAGTGCCACGGAGCAGCGCGACCACGACCGGGACCACCGCGGTGAACACCGCCGTGAGGGGCGAGAGCACGCTCATCGGTCCCGTGGCGAGCGCCGCGTAGAGGAGGAGCACGCCCACACCGCCGGACACCCCGGCGGCCACGCCCCACAGCACCGCCCCGGCGCTGAACCGGCCACCGAGCAGCGCGAGTCCCACCAGCAGGGGGAAGAGGCCGACGGCGGCGGCGACCGCGGTGACCGTCACCGCGCGGGCCCGCCGCGCGGCCAGGCCGCCCAGGAAGTCGGCGGCGCCGTAGACGACGGCGCCGGCGAGGCCGAGCAGCACGGTGATCACGGGGTCCATCCTGCCCGGACCGGTAGCCTGCACCGCGTGAGCGTTCCCTACCACCGGTTGCCCCGGGTCGATGCGGACTGGCGGTGGTGGCGTCCGCTCGTGGCCGTCGCGGTGTTCCTCGGCTTCTACGTCGCGTCGCAGATCCTCCTGGCCGTCGCGTACTTCGTGCCGATCGGCCTCCAGCGTGGTCCCGAGGGGATCGTCGACCTGTCGGCGAAGATCGCGGAGGGCGCGCTCGACCCGACCGACCCCCTCGTCCTGTCCCTCTCGCTGGTGTCCCTCGTGGTCCTCCTGCCCGCGATCATGCTGGCGGTGCGGATCGCGCGCCTCGGGCCGTACGGACTGCTGTCGTCGGTCCGGACGCGGGTGCGCTGGGGATGGCTCGCGTGGTGCCTGCTGCCCTTGACCGTGCTCGCGATCGGCATGTTCCTGCTGCAGTCGTGGGGCATGTTCGCGTTCGACGGCGGCCTGCACTGGAACACCGCCGCGCTCGGCCAGTCGACGGTGTCGCTGCAGACCCTGACGGTGACGATCCTGCTGGTGGTCCTGCTCGTGCCGTTCCAGGCCGCGGCCGAGGAGTACGTCTTCCGCGGGTTCCTCATGCAGACCATCGGGTCGTGGATCCCGGTCCGTGCCCTGGGTGCCGTCGTGGCCGTCGTCGTCTCGACGGTCCTGTTCGCCGTGCTCCACCTGCCGAACGGCTACAACGTGTGGGGCATCCTCGACGTTGGGTCGTTCGGCCTCGTCGCGGCGGTGATCGTGCTCCGGACCGGCGGTCTCGAGGCGACCGTCCTCCAGCACGCGCTCAACAACGTGATGATCTTCGTCCTGCAGGCCCCGGGCTGGTCGAAGGTCGACCTCACCGGCGAGGGCGCACAGGGGTCGGCCGGTGGCTTCGTCGTCACCCTCGCCAGCTCGCTCGCCTACTGGGGTCTCGTCGAACTCGTCGCGCACTGGCGGAAGCTGGACCGGCGCTTCGCCGGGGACGAGGCGCCGCGGTTCCGCGGACCGGCGCCGCTGTGGGCGGGTGGCCGGCAGTGGCTCCGGCCGGGAGGCGCGGGCTGGGTCACCGCTCCGGCGCGCGACGAGCGGGTGGTCGCGTCCGGCGATCCGGTCCTCGTCGGTGCGGAGCGGGAGGCTGTGGAGGAGTCGGAGGGTGTCGGGCGTCGGCCCTAGGCTCGTCGCATGAGTTCCACCGTGCACGCGCCCGAGTCGGCGGGCACCCGCTCTGCCGCCCTCGACGTGCTGCACCGCGTGTGGGGGTACGACGCCTTCCGCGGTGAACAGGCCGCGATCATCGAGCGGGTCGTCGCCGGCGGGGACGCCCTCGTCCTCATGCCGACCGGTGGCGGCAAGTCCCTCTGCTACCAGGTGCCCTCGCTCGTCCGCGACGGCGTCGGGGTGGTGGTGTCGCCGCTCATCGCACTCATGCAGGACCAGGTCGACGCCCTGGCGGCGAACGGTGTCCGGGCGGCGTTCCTCAACTCGACGCAGGGGCCGGACGAGCGCGCACGGGTGGAGCGGGCGATCGTCACCGGGCAGGTCGACATGCTCTACCTGGCACCCGAACGGCTGAAGATCGAGTCGACGCGGGCACTGCTCGACCGGGCCCGCATCGCCCTGTTCGCGATCGACGAAGCCCACTGTGTGGCGCAGTGGGGGCATGACTTCCGCCCGGACTACCTCGAGCTCAGCGTGCTGCACGAGCGCTGGCCGACGGTACCGCGGATCGCACTGACCGCCACTGCCACTCCGCAGACCCACCGCGAGATCTCGGCACGCCTCGGGCTCGACGACGCCGCGCACTTCGTCGCCGACTTCGACCGGCCGAACATCCAGTACCGCATCGAGCCGAAGACCGGGGCACTCCAGCAGCTCCTGACCTTCATCCGGACCGAGCACAGCGGCGACGCCGGCATCGTCTACTGCCTGTCGCGCAACTCGGTCGAACGGACGGCCGCCGCCCTCGTCGCGCAGGGCATCGCCGCGCTGCCGTACCACGCGGGGCTCGACGCCCGGGTGCGGGAGCGGAACCAGGCGCAGTTCCTCCGCGAGGACGGCATCGTCATGGTGGCGACGATCGCGTTCGGCATGGGGATCGACAAGCCCGACGTCCGGTTCGTCGCCCACCTCGACCTGCCGAAGTCGGTCGAGGGCTACTACCAGGAGACGGGTCGTGCCGGGCGCGACGGTCTGCCCTCGACCGCGTGGCTCGCCTACGGGCTGAACGACGTCGTGCAGCAGCGCCGGATGATCGACCAGTCCGAGGGCGACGCGGCACACCGACGGCAGCTGAGCGCCCACCTCGACGCCATGCTCGCGCTCTGCGAGACGATCGAGTGCCGGCGCGTGCGCCTGCTTGCCTACTTCGGGCAGGAGTCGACCGCGTGCGGCAACTGCGACACCTGTCTCGCGCCGCCGGAGTCGTGGGACGGCACGGTCCCCGCGCAGAAGCTCCTGTCGACGATCGTGCGGCTGGACCGCGAGCGCGGCCAGCGGTACGGCGTGGCACACCTCGTCGACATCCTCACCGGCAAGCAGTCGCCGCGCGTGCAGGAGCTCCAGCACGACTCGCTCGCGACGTTCGGCATCGGGCAGGACCTGTCCGACGCCGACTGGCGTGCCGTGGCCCGGCAGCTGCTGGCGCAGGGCTACGTCGCGGTGTCCGGCGACGGGTACGGCACCCTCGTGCTGAGCCCGACCAGCGCGGACGTGCTCGCCGGTCGGGTCGTCGTCCGGATGCGTCGCGACCCGGTCAAGGCCCCGCGCGCCGGCCGGTCCCGCCGGGCCGTCGTGTCGGACATGCCGCAGGAGTCGATGCCGCTGTTCAAGGCGTTGCGGCAGTGGCGTGCCGGCCAGGCGCGCGAGCAGGGCGTCCCGGCGTACGTGGTCTTCAACGACGCGACGCTGCGCGGGATCGCCGCGGTCCGGCCGTCCGACGTCGACGAACTGTCGGAGATCTCGGGTGTCGGCGCGGCCAAGCTCGAGTCCTACGGGCGCGCGGTCCTCGACGTGGTGGCCGCCGCCGACTGACGCGCCGACCGGGTCGTCGCCGCTCCTGCGACGCACGCCCCGGAGCGCGGCGGGGAAGCATGCCGGACCCGGCATGTCGCCGTCGTGGCGCTCAGTACACTCGGGAACTCCCGTCCGACAGGAGGCCCGAGTGACCGGTTCGACCAGGTCCGCGACCGTGCTCAGCCGAGCCGTCGTGGCGCCCCTCGCCCGACTCCTGTGGCGGCCGCGGGTGGTCGGTCGGGCGAACGTGCCGAAGCGCGGCGCCGTGATCCTGGCGAGCAACCACCGCTCGTTCATCGACTCGCCCGCCATCACGCTGCTCGCGCCCCGGAAGGTGTCGTTCCTGGCGAAGCAGGAGTACTTCACCGGGACGGGGCTGCGCGGGGCACTCTCGCGGACGTTCTTCTCGGGCATCGGCGCGATCGGCGTCGAGCGGGGTGCCGGGGCCGCCGCCCAGCAGGCCCTCGACCTCGGGCTCGCGCGGCTCGACGCCGGGGAGGCGTTCGCCATCTACCCCGAGGGCACGCGGTCGCTCGACGGACGCCTGTACAAGGGGCGGACCGGGGTCGCCTGGCTCGCGCTGACGAGCGGCGCACCGGTCGTGCCCGTCGCGTTGACCGGCACCGAGGACGTGCAGCCCGTGGGCTCGCGGCTGCCCCGGCTCGCGAAGGTCCGTGTCGAGTTCGGCGAGCCGCTCGACCTGTCCGGGTTCGGCCCCGCGAGCTCGGGGCGGGCGCGGCGCCAGGCGACCGACGCGGTGACGGCCGCGATCCAGGCGCTGAGCGGTCAGGAGCTCGCGGGCACCTACAACGAGCCGCCCCGGACCATCGTCGAGCGGGTGAAGCAGATGCTGCACCACGACGACCGCGGCGAGCCCGACCCGGACTGACCGGAAGTATTGCAGATGTGAAATACACGGGCTATGCTCGATCCAGCTCGCCGGGATCAGCATCGGCGGGACATCCGAACTCCTCCCCAGGGAAAGGTCACCGCCATGTCCTCCACGCCCGTCTTCGACGCCGTCGCCCGACGCCGCGACAGCACCACCCGACAGGGCGCTGCCACCGCTGTCGCCGCCGGGCCCGCGGCGTCCTCGACCGCGTCGGTCCGCAGCGCCGACGCCGCCGTTCGTCCGGTGGTGCTGGGTGCACCCGCCGGTCTCGTCGTCCAGCCGTCGGGTTCCTCGTCGGTGCCGACCTCCCCGAACGTCCCCGCCGACCTGGTAGAGGTGATCGACGGGATCCCTGCGAGCCTCCGCGCCTCCCTCGCGCGTGAGCACGTGGTCCGCAGTGAGCAGTTGCCCCTCGTCGAGGCGGTCGTCGACGCCGTGACCCGCGCGGTCGTCGACGCCGTGGCCAGCGAGGTCGACCGGATCGTCACCAGCGGCGTCGTCCGCGGCTGACCGGCCTCAGACGACCGTGACGACGACCACCCCGCGCGGGCGCGGTCCTCGCGCCGACGCCCCGCACCTGCCGTCCCGCCGCGAGGTCCACCGGCGACCAGCGGGGGTGCCGGATGCGGGGGAGCGGCGGGGCCGTGCACCGCGGCGGACCGCCGTGCACGGTCGGGCCGTCCTGGCCGGCGTGGACGTCCCCGGCCCCGGCCAGCCCACGCGGCGGGGTCGGCGTGCCGCCGTGCCCGTGTCGGGCTGCGCGCACCACCGCGTCCGGGCACCCGCGTCCTTGTCCGTGCCCGTGCCCGTCCCGCTGCCCGCGGACCCGTCCTCCCGCTCCAGCGCCCGCGCCGGCACGCGTCCCCGTGTGCGGGACGGTCGCGGTCGCCGTCACCGGGCCACGCGCCTCCGAACCGCGCGCCTCCGGACCGGGTGGTCCTCGGCACGCACCACGACCGCCGTCGGTGGCGCGCTCCTCGCGGCGTCGCTCGCGTCCACCGCCCGGGAGGTGCGCGACCACTGCTGGGACCGCCGCGGCCTCGCGGTCACCGCGGTCGCGGTCGCCGCGTGCCTGGTGGTGACCGACGCCGCTCCCCGTGCGGCGGTCGCAGCACCGACGGTCGTCGTCGCGCCCGGGCCGGTCCTGCAGGACTACCGCGCTCCCGGCGCGCTGCCCGAGGCCGCGGTCCGGGCCGGGTACACGGTCGACCGTCGGGCGGCGACGGGCGTCCACGTCACGCGGATCCCGGGTGCTGCCGAGGCGGTCGCCCGTCCGGTCGCCGGCACGATCCCGTCGGCAGGCAACTTCGGCGGGCGCACCGTCACCGGCTGCGCTGCGTGCTCGACCAGTCACCAGGGCACGGACTTCGCCGCGGCGAGCGGGACGCCCGTCTTCGCCGTGATGTCCGGCACCGTCGAGTCGGCCGGTGTGCTCGGCGGCTACGGCAACCAGGTGCTGCTGCGGCACGCCGACGGGACCGAGACGCGCTACGGCCACTTGTCGGTCGTCGGGGTCCGCGCGGGGCAGGTCGTGACGGTCGGGCAGCAGATCGGCGCCGTCGGCAGCACGGGCGTCTCCACCGGACCGCACCTGCACTTCGAGGTCATCACCGGTGGCCGTGCGGTCGACCCCGAGCCGTGGCTCACGGCACGGGGCGTGCTCGACTGACCCGGTCGTCCCGCCCGCTCGTCCGACGTCGGGGCGATCCGCGTACGGTCGGACCGGTCGCGGCATCGTGTCGCGCGGTGAGGAGACCACGGTGCGCGTGTCGGTGTTGGGAACAGGGGCCATGGGTGCCGGCGTTGCGCAGTCGTTGCTCCGCGGCGGGCACGAGGTCACGGTCTGGAACCGCAGTGCCGAGCGTGCGCGGCCGCTCGCCGACGCCGGCGCCACGGTCGCGACCGACGCTGCCGAGGCCGTCGCCCAGGCGCAGGTCGTCGTGCTGACGGTGTTCGACACGGACGCGGTGGTGGACGTCCTCGAGCAGGCCGCGGGTGACGCACCCGAGTCGGCCGTGTGGGTGCAGGCGTCGACCATCGGTGTCGCCGGCACCGAGACCGTCGTGCAGCTCGCCGAGAAGTACGGCATCACCCTGGTCGAGGCGATGATGCTCGGCACGAAGACCCCCGCCGAGCAGGGCACGCTGACCATGCTCGTCGCCGGCCCGGACGAGCCGGTCGCGGTCGTCGCACCGGTCCTCGACGCCGTCAGCGCCAAGGTCGTCCGCGCAGGTGACCGCGTCGGGCAGGGGACCGCGCTCAAGCTCGCCGCCAACGCCTGGATCGCCTCGATCACCGCGGCCACCGGGCAGTCCCTGGCCATCGCCGCGGCGCTCGGGCTCGACCCGCAGCTGTTCCTGCAGGCGATCGAGGGCTCGGCGAGCGACTCCGCCTACGCGCACACGAAGGGTGCCGCGATGATCGCCGGGGAGTTCCCGGCGCAGTTCGCGCTGGACGGCCTGCGGAAGGACATCGGTCTCATCACCGAGGCTGCACGGGCTGCCGACGTCGACACGACCCTGCTCGAGGTGCTGGGGCGGGTCTACGCCGACGCCAGTGCCGCGGGACACGGGGCCGACGACATCGCGGCAGTCGGCACCGCCTTCTGAGCCCCGGCGGGTCAGCGCCGGCGGAAGAGGTCGCGCACCCGCCGGGACAACCGTCCGACCGACTCGTCGTTCAGCGTGTTCGCGAGGTCGAAGGCCTCCCGCGTGGGGTCGGCGCCGGCGCGGATCCGCCGGAGTGCCGCGTCGGCGCGGGCTCGGGCGTCCAGCTCGGCCGCGGGCATGTCGTCCTCCGGCTCGCGCATCGTGTCAGCGTACGCCGAGGACGCGGCGGGACTCAGGACTCGTCGTCGGAGTCGTCGTCGACGGCGCCGGCCATCTCGCGGAGGAACGCCACGACGACCGCCATGTCCTCGGGCGGCAGGTGCTGCGCGACCTCGACGACGCGGGAGTCCAGGTCGCCGATGACCGCGAGTGCACGGCGCATCGACCGACCGGTGGCCGTGAGGATGACACCGCGACGGTCAGCGGGGTCGGCGTGGCGCTCGACGTGCCCGGACCGCACGAGCCGGTCGACGAGGGCGGAGGTCGACGCGGCGGTGATGCCCAGCCGTTCGGCGAGCTCCTTCGAGTTCACGGTGCGGCCGGAGGTCTCGGCGTCGACGAGCACCCGCAGGGCCATCAACGCGTTCTCTCCGATCCCGAGTTCCTCGCGCACGCGGCGCTGGGCGGAACTCTCGGCAGTGCGGTAGCGACGCAGTGCGTTCAGGACGTCCACCGCGTCGACCCTGGAGTCCTCGCCGTACCAGAACCCCGGGGCTGTCGTCGTCACCTCGGAAGTCATGGTCCCAATGCTAGACGGTCTAGTTAGATTGTCTAGCGACCGTGACGACACGCACGCTCAGCGTCCAGGGAGTGCACAGACCGGCTGACCCCCGGGTGCCGCGGCCGCACGGTGCCTGCCCCGCAACACCGGTGACGCGGTCCCGAAACACCCCGGCAACGCGTGGTCAGTAGGTTCGCGGCATGCAGGAGTCGCCGTGCTGAACCGACTCGCCCGCAGCGTCCACAGTGTCGGGGGCGCGGTGGAGCGGACCGACGTCGTCGCGCGCCTGCTCGACGTCCACCTCGCCCGGCGCGACCCCGCGACGGACGACCCGGCCCTCGGGGCCGACCTGCGACGGGTGGTCGGCGCCACCGCACCGGAGGGGACGGACCTCAGTCCCGGCGCGACCCTCGACGCGCTCGCGCTCGACCGCCACGAACCCGCCTCGATCGCCGCCGCGGTCGCTGTCGCGCGGGACGACGCCCGCCGGGCGCGGGACGTCGTGTCCACCGAGCTGTGGGACTGCCTGAACACGACGCGCTCGCGGCTGCCGCGGAAGATCGTGGTGGACCGGGCGCACGAGTTCCTCGGCTGGGTGCGGGAGCGGAGCGCGCTGGCCGTGGGTGTGGTGGACGGGGACGCGAGCCGCGACGAGGTCTGGGAGTTCTTCACACTGGGTCGGTCGCTCACACGCCTGACCGTGACCGCCCGGATGCTCGCCTCCGACCTGCTCGACCCCGCGTCCGCGACGTCCTGGTCCACGGCGCTCCGGGCGTGCGGCGCGGGCGAGGCCTTCCACCGCGAACACCGACACGGCACGAGCTCGGCCGAGGCCGCCGCGTTCCTGCTGCTGGACGAGCACAGTCCCCGGTCGCTGCTGTTCCTCGCCCGCCGCAGCGAGGAGTGCCTCGGTGACCTGGTCGGCGTCCACCTGGCGGCCGAGGTCCGGGCGTTCGGGGCCGCGCGTGCGGAACTCGAGACGGTGACCCCGGAGACGGCCGTCGACGCAGCGCGGTCCGCGGGGGAGCGGCTGGCCCGCGCGGCGGAGACGATCACGGCGGCACTCGACGCGCGGGTCTTCGCCGCGCCCGAGCCCGCACGCTGACCCGACCCCGACCGCCCGGTCAGACCGCGCTGGACCGGTCCGCCACCACCTCGTCGTGCTCGAGCTCCCGACGGACGGCGGCCCGCGCCGCCCGGGTGCCGACGACGGGTACCGACCGCGTGACGGCCAGGTGCAGCGGGGTGTCCGCGTCGTACCGCAGCCGCACGTGCTGGAACCGGACGAGCCAGACGAGGGCGATCGCGAGTGCGACGAAACCCGACAGCGCGCCGACACCGATCGCCCAGCGGGGTCCCCAGGCGTCCGCGATGCCGCCGACGACCGGGGCACCGATCGGGGTGCCCCCGGCGAAGATCGCCATGTACAGCGCCATCACGCGGCCGCGCATCGCCGGTGCCGTGGTGGTCTGCACGAGGGCGTTCGCGGTGGTCATGAACGTCAGGGCCGCGAGCCCGACGAAGGCGAGCAGGACCGCGAACGTCCAGTACGTGGGGGCGAAGGCGGCGGCGGTGCAGGCGAGGCCGAACCCGCCGGCGGCCAGGGTGAGCGTGCGCATCCGCGGGGCGTCACGCCGGGCGGAGAGCAGGGCGCCGAGCACGGAGCCGACCGCCATCACGGAGTTGAGCAGACCGAACTCGCCGGCGCCCCGGTGGAACTCGACCCGCGCCATCGTCGAGGTGAAGATCGGGAAGTTCACGCCGAAGGTGCCGACGACGAAGATCATCGCGAGCACGACCACGATGTCCGGCCGTGTCCGCACGTACCGGAAGCCGGCGACCAGTTGCCCGCGTCCCCGGGCGGCCCGTGGTCGGTCCGCGAGCTGTCGGGGATCGACGAAGTGCAGCGCCACGAGGACGGCCAGGAACGAGGCCGCGTTGATGACGAACACCCAGCCGGAGCCGATCGCGGCGATGAGCACGCCCGCGACCGCGGGGCCGATGAGCCGGGCGGCGTTGAAGGAAGCGGAGTTGAGGGCGACGGCGTTCGACACGTCCTCGCCCGTGACCACGTCGGACACGAACGCCTGGCGGACCGGGGTGTCGAAGGCAGCCACGACCCCGAGGGCGAGCGCGAAGCCGTAGAGCGACCAGAGCGTGGCGGTGTCGGTGAGCACCATGACGGCGAGCCCGAGGCCGAGCAGGCCCATGAGCCCCTGCGTGAGCATGAGCATGCGGCGCCGGTCGAAGCGGTCGGCGACCAGGCCGGTCCACGGCAGCAGGAGGAGCTGCGGGCCGAACTGCAGCGCCATCGTCACGCCCACCGCGACCGCGTCGTCGTCGGTGAGCTGGGTGAGGACGATCCAGTCCTGGGCGGTGCGCTGCATCCACGTGCCGATGTTCGACACGAGGGCACCGGCGAACCAGATGCGGTAGTTGCGTCCCGAGAGGGACCGGAACATGGCACTCACTGGGCGGCGAGCCTCCGCATGATGTCGGTGGCGGCGGCGAGGGTCTTCCGCTCACCGGGGGTGAGGTCGGCCAGGCGCGGGGTGAGCCAGCCGTCCCGCCGCTGCCGGGTCTGGACGACGAGGTCGCGGCCGGCGGGGGTGGGGTCGAGCAGGACCTTGCGGCGGTCGTCGCCGTGGTCGTCCTTCGTGAGCAGCCCGCGGTCGATCAGGACGGTGACGGTCTTCGTCATCGACGGCGGCGTCACGCCCTCGTGCCGGCTGAGGTCGGCGAGCGACATCGGGCCCTCGCGGTGCAGCAGGGCGAGGGCGGAGAACTGGGCGTCGCTGACGGTGGTGTCGGCCTTCTGCGCGCGGAGGGTGCGGGACAGCCGGTTGACCGCGATGCGGACGTCGGTCGCGAGCGGCGCTCCCGGATCGGCCCGCGGCGGCACGGGTGCGGGGGGTGGGTCCATGGCGGTCACATCGTCCAGCCTAACTCATTAGTTCAGCGAACGAACCAATGATCAGCGGGACGGGAGGCGCCGGGCGTATCCTCGGCGACATGCGCGACAGGTGTCGTGCAGTCGACACGGGCTCAACGCCCGAGGAGGAGCAGCGGACATGAGCGGGTTCCAGGGCAAGGTCGCGGTCGTCACCGGCGGCGGCAGTGGCATCGGGGAAGCGATCGCGAAGGAGCTCGCGGCAGCGGGCGCCTCGGTCGTCGTCACCGACATCAAGGAGGAGGCCGCCGAGCGCGTCGTCGCCGAGATCGAGCAGGCCGGCGGGACCGCTGCGGCCGTCGCGGCGAACTCGGCGATCGCGGCGGACAACGAGCGTGCCGTGCAGTTCGCGGTCGACACCTACGGCGCCCTGCACCTGGCCGTCAACAACGCCGGCATCGGTGCCGCTCCGCAGCCCATCGGCGAGTACGACGTCGCGGCGTGGGACCGGGTCCGCGGCGTCGACCTCGACGGCGTCTTCTACGGCCTGCGCTACGAGATCCCGGCGATCCTGGCGTCCGGCGGTGGCGCCATCGTCAACATGTCGTCGGTCCTCGGCTCGGTGGGGCTCGCACACAACGCCGCCTACGTGGCCTCGAAGCACGCCCTCGTCGGCCTCACGAAGGTCGCGGCGCTCGAGTACACCGCGAAGGGCGTCCGCACGAACGCCGTCGGCCCCGGCTTCATCGACACCCCGCTCGTCCGGTCCTCGCTGAGCGACGACGAGCTCGCGGGCCTCGAGGCGCAGCACGCCGCCGGCCGTCTCGGCACCGACGCCGAGGTCGCCGCACTCGTCCTGTTCCTGCTCAGCGACCAGGCGTCCTTCATCAGCGGCAGCTACCACCTGGTCGACGGCGGCTACTCCGCACACTGACCTTCCGTGCGCCGGCTCTCCGTCGGCAGCACCGGACTGGAGGCCCGACCGCCGTGAGCAGATCTGCTCGCCGCGGCCGGACCTCCCGTCCGTCAGCGGGCCTGCGTGAGGATCGCGTCGTGCGCGAGCAGGGCGTGGACGCCCCACGTGCGGTTGGCGACCTGCGTGATGCGCATGCTCGCCGCGACGCTGGCCATCGCGAGCGCCTCGGCGCGACCGATGCCGTGCTCCGCCGCGATCCAGTCGACCATCCGGTCGAGGGCCGTCGTCGTCGCCGTGTTGAGGTCGGCGTCGAAGCCGAACGTGATCCTCCCCGCCGGGGTGTCGGCGTGGATGCCTGCGACCGGTGCCGCGTCGAGCAGGGACAGGGTCATCGTGGTCGTCATCCCGCACTCGACGGCCGTGCCGGAAACCTCGCCGTCGCCCTGCGCGGCGTGTCCGTCGCCGACCGTCAGCAGCGCGTCGGGCACCGTCACCGGCAGGTACAGGGTGGCACCGGCGACGAGCTCGCGGCAGTCGATGTTGCCGCCGCCCGCACTGCGCGGCGGGATCGTGGAGTGCTCGCCGGTCGGCTCGGGCGGGAGGCCGACGACCCCGAGGAACGGTGCCGTGCGGACGCCGAGACCCAGCTGGTTCCGAGCCGTGCCCGCGGACGCGTCGACGTCCCACAGCAGTGGGCCGCGGGACGACGGGTCGGCGAGCCCGAGCGCGCGGTTCAGCTCGGTGTCCACACCACCGGAGGCCGTGTAGCCCCAGTCGTCCGGCACGAGTTCGTCGAACCGGACCGCCAGCACCTGGCCGGGACGGGCGCCCGACACCGCGATCGGCCCGAGCAGGCAGTGGCCCCGTCGGGGGCTGATGAGGGTCGGCACTTCGACACCCGGGGCCGGCAGACGCTCGGTGTACCCGGCGGCGTCGAGCGTGTGGACCGTGACGGTGTCGCCGGGCTCGACCGTCAGCACGGGTGCGCGCTCGGCGGTGAACACGTCGACGGCGTTGTCCTCGGTGGTCGCGATGCGGTGATGGGTCACCCGGCGATCCTGCCAGGCTGCGCCTGTCGGTCGGGTGGGGCGGGCCTCCCGGCCGGAGGCGGGACGTGGCCGAGGGCGGGGTGGGCCCGCCTGCGGGACGGGTCTGCCTGCCCAGCCTGCCCAGCCTGCGAGGCGGGTCCGCCTGCCCAGCTTGTGAGGCGGGCCTACCTGTGAGACGGGCCCGTCTCCGGGTGACGCCGCACGACGGACGAGACGCCGCCGGGACCGGCGGCGTCTCGTGTCCGAGGTGGTGTCTCGAGCAGACGGTGGCGTCTCGTGCGGTCAGTGGAACTGGGGGATCGTCAACCAGATGCCGTACAGGACGGCGGCGCCGCAGAGCGCGAAGCAGACACCTGCGCCGAGGTACGCGGCCCGCGGTGTCGTGCCCGACCGCGGCGTCTCCTCGGCGTACTGCGTGCGCTCGCCGCCGGCGTCGGTCGGCTGCCCGGTGCCCAGCAGGCGCAGCCCGAGCGTGTAGAGCAGCACGACGCTGACGGCGGCGACGAAGCCGACCCCGGCGACGGTCGCGATGGCGGTGAAGTCGATGTGCATCGGGTCCTCCCTCAGTTCCCGGCGGCCACGGGCTCGCGCTCCGTGCTGCCCTCGTGGACGTCGTCCGCGCTGATCGGCTTGCGTCGGGCCAGGACGAAGAAGGTCAGGCCGCCGGCGAGGGCGAGCACCGCCACCAGGACCAGGCCGATGGTCGAGCTCGCCGCCATCCAGGTCGCCAGGCCGCCGACCACCGCGGCGGAGGGCAGGGTGACCACCCAGGCGATGACGATCTTGCCGACGACGCCCCAGTGCACGTCGGCGAGCTTCTTGCCGAGGCCCGACCCGATCACCGAGCCGGACGTCACGTGGGTGGTGGAGAGCGCGAAGCCCAGGTGCGACGAGACCAGGATCGTCGCGGCCGAGCTCGTCTCCGCCGCGAAGCCCTGCGGGGACTGCACGTCGGAGATCTTCTTGCCGACGGTCTGCATGATGCGCCAGCCGCCCATGTACGTGCCAAGGGCGATCGCGAGACCGCACGCCAGGACCACCCAGAGGACCGGCCCGGTGCCGGCGTCCTGGTAGTTCGCGGCGATGAGGGTCAGGGTGATGACGCCCATGGTCTTCTGCGCGTCGTTCGTGCCGTGCGCCAGCGAGACCAGCGACGCCGAGACCGTCTGACCGTGCCGGAAGCCCGTGGCCGCACCGTGCGTCGTCGCGTTCTTCGTCAGGGTGTAGGCCAGGTAGGTCGCGACGAGGGCGATCACCCCGGCGATGAGCGGCGAGAGCAGCGCGGGCAGCACGACCTTCGACACGACGGTGGCCCAGTCGACCGAGTCCGTCCCCGCGCCGATGATCGACGCTCCGATGAGCCCGCCGAACAGCGCGTGCGTGGACGACGACGGCAGGCCGAAGTACCAGGTCGCGAGGTTCCACAGCACGGCCCCGACCAGGCCCGCGAAGATCATCGTGGGGGAGATGTGGACGCCGTCCTGGCCCTCGCGGATGATGCCCTGCGAGACGGTCTTCGCCACCTCGGTGGACAGGAACGCACCCACCAGGTTCAGCACGGCGGAGATGAGGACGGCGGTGCGGGGCTTGAAGGCACCCGTGGCCACCGAGGTGGCCATGGCGTTCGCGGTGTCGTGGAACCCGTTCGTGAAGTCGAACACGAGGGCCACCACGATCACCAGCACGACGATGACGAGGACGTCCATGCGCGAGACGCTAGGCCGGTACCCGAAGGTCCGCGTGAACGCCGGATGAACACGTCCGACGTCTGCCAGGATGACGCCGTGCCCACCTTCTCAGCCGCCCGGGGAGACTCCTCATTCACCGACGCCCATGGAGTCGAGATCGTCTACTCGACCTGGCGTGCCGGTCGGCCGAAGGGCATCGTGCAGATCGTCCACGGTGTGGGGGAGCACGGGCTGCGCTACGAGCCGCTCGCGCAGGACCTCGTCCGCGCCGGGTGGACGGTGCACGCGAACGACCAGCGCGGGCACGGCCGGACCGGGCTCGCGCAGTGGGACGGTGACCACGGCAAGCTCGGGCGGCTCGGACCCGGCGGGCTCCGGGCGGCGATCGCGGCCGTCGAGCAGATGACGACCGTCGCGCTCGCCGAGGACCCCGGTCTGCCCGTCGTGCTCCTCGGGCACTCGTGGGGCTCCCTGATGGCGCAGCGGATCCTCAACACCGCCTCCGAGCGGTACGCCGGCGTCGTCCTCTCCGCGACCGCACTGCGCCTGCCCGGGTTCATGAACGGCGGCGACCTGAACCGGCGGCACGCGGCCTCCGGGCCGACGACGCACGAGTGGCTGACCCGCGACCGCGCCGTGATCGACGCCGTCGGGCTCGACCCGCTGGCCGTCGAGGCGGACGTGCTCGGGCTGTTCGGCCTGCCGGACACGCTCCGACTGCTCGGCCTGCCGCGTCGACGCATCCCGAACGACCTGCCGGTGCTGCTGCAGGTCGGGTCGGAGGACTCCCTCGGCGGACCCCGCTCCGTCGGCCTGCTGGCCCGGGCCTACCGGCGACGCGGCGGCCTGACCGACGTGACCGTCCGGGTCTACGAGGGAGCGCGGCACGAGGTCTACAACGAGACGAACCGCGACGAGGTGGTCGCCGACCTCGTCCGGTGGCTCGACACGTCGGTCGCTCCGGTCTGAGACGGGCCGGTCGGGTCGGCATCCCCCCCATGACGATGCCGACCGCTGACACCGACGATACCCTATCCGTGTACGGCAGCGTCCTCGGATAGGGCACCCGTTCGGGTGAGGAACCGTGCCACGGCGTCGTGGAACAGCTCGGGGTCCCGGTTCATCTCGCTGCCGTGCGGGCAGGGCGGGACCTCGACCAGGGTGGCCTGCGCGCCCGTCTGCGCGACGAAACGCCGGGACGCCTCGATCGGCACGTCCCGGTCGCCGACGCTGTGGAGCAGGAGCATCGGCACGCCCGCCGGCGCCGTCGGACGCATCAACCGGAACGGGATCGGCTTCCGCAGGCCCGCCAGCCGTGCCAGGCCGGGGACGGTGAGCGCGACGGCCCCGAGCGCCCCGAGGAAGCCCGGGAAGCCGGCCTTGCGTGCTCCCGAGCCGAGCGCCGCGAACCAGTCGAGCGCCGGGCACACCAGCACCATCGCGTCGACGCGGTCCCGGAGCGCGGAGTCGTTGGCGGCGTGCATCGCGATCGTCGCCCCCATGGACCACCCGACCAGGACGAGCCGATCCGCGCCGTGGTCGACGGCGTACCGCATCGCGGCGTCCAGGTCGTGCCACTCGTCGGTGCCGAAGGTGGCCGGCAGCCCGCGGTCGTCCTCGACGTCGCCCCGGTAGCCAATCACGAGCGAGCTCATGCCCGCGGCGAGCGTGTCCGGCACCGCGCGGAGGATCGCCTGGCGCCCCGAGTGGATGCCGTGCACGTGGATCGCCCACGTCGTCGCGTCGGGCACCGGGAAGAACCAGGCCCGTCGGTCGCCGTCGTCACCGCTGACCACGACCTCCTCGGCGACCGACGACACCGCCGCGGGGGTGTCGAGGAGGTACCCGCTCCAGGTGAGGGCGTCGCCGGGCGCGGGGCGGGCCTCCTGGCCGTCGAGGACCACGCGGGTGACGCGCTCGCCGTCGTCGGCGACCACGTCCCCGACCAGGACGCTGCGCTGCGCGTCGTCGAAGTAGACGCGGTAGACGCCGGGGCAGCGCGTCTGCTCGTCGGACGGCACCGTGATGCTCGTCGGCCCCACCTCGAGGACGGTCACCGTCCGCTTCGGCCGCGGGTGCACCGCCTTGCGGGCGACCACGACCCCCGCTGCCGTCACCGCCGCGATCCCGACCGCCGCGACGGCACCGGCCGTCGTCCCGATCACACCCATGCGCTGACCCCGTCCGCGAGCCGTTCGTCCACACGTCGCAAGAAGCGCTCCTCGTCCTCGGTGACTTCCAGTCGCCCCGCCACGATCTTGTCGCGGAGCTCGATGTACTGCTGGGCGGCGGCGACCTCGGCGTTCCCGGTCAGCCGCAGTGCGGGCCCCCCGGCGCTCCGGTCGCGCGCGGAGATCAGGAACAGGCGCACCGACACGGCACGCCAGCGGAGGACCGGCGCCAACCGTCGGACCGTGCGCCACCCGTGCGCGACCGAGATCGCGACCAGGCCGGGGTAGAAGAGCCCGTTGAACACGACGAGCATCGTCCGCGAGAACGTCGTCTGCTCGCCGGCGACGAACACCGCCGTGACGTCGACGAGCTCGGCGACGACGGCGAGCACGACGAGGGCGAAGCCGACGACGAACAGCACGTCGGCGCCGCGGACACCCGGCGTGAGCGCGCGGATCGAGTCGAGCGCGAACCAGCCCATCGCCACCATGTAGACGACGATGTGGAGCCACGTCGCCGGGTACTGCAGGTGCTCGTGGATGTAGGTGGTCGGCTCGCCCACGTGGTCGGGGATCGCGACGAAGGTGACGGTCTCGACGGCGAGCACCGCCACGAGGAACGGCAGGCGGGAGCGGGCCGCCGAGCCGGCGTGGGCGCGCGTGGCGTCGCGGAGGAACCAGAACGCCGCGGTCGCCGCGAGGACCTGGATGAGGTCGACGGCGTTCACGTCGCCGAGCAGTTCGTCCACCCGGTCGACCGGCCACACCACGCCCACCGTGGCGATGCCGACGACGGCGAGGGCCGCGGCGAAGAACGCCGGACGCCGCTGCGCGCTCGCCAGCGCGTCGACCCGCAGCAGGAGCAGGCCGACGGCTGCCCAGAAGGCGGCCGGGATCACGCGAAGGCTTCCTCGCCCGGGGACGCACCGGCCTTCTGGAGGCGCGTGAGCAGCAGCATCGCGCCGCGTTCCGCCACGAGCTCCTCGATGTCGACCGTGCGTGCGCGGTCCGGCGCGGTCCGGCCCGGCACCCGTGCGCGGGCCGCCGAGACCTCGGCGGTCACGCCCGCGTACCCGCGGCCGAGGACGTCCGCCGGGACGTGGCAGCCCCCGTGCCCGGCGGCGATGTGCATGAACTCGTGCAGGACGACGAACAGCTGGTACAGCCGGGGGTCGTCCGGGTGGAAGTAGACCTGTCCGGCGTCCGCGGTGTCGAGGTACAGGCCGGTGACGCTCGCCGGCTGGTCGCGCGACGGCAGCGTCTCGAGCGGGGAGACCTTCACGGGCTTGCCGAACCAGGTCTGCAGCGCGGTGCGGAGCGCCTCGAAGGTGAGCGGTCCGGCCGGCAGGGACAGGCCGGCGATCGCCTCCTCCGCCAGCTGCGTGGTCAACCGGGTCGTCCGCACCGTCTTCACCGCGAGCCCCGCTCGGTCGGCGCCGCCGTCCGGATGGCCTCGGCGATGGCGAGCAGCTCCGCGGGGGACGCGGCGTTCACCGACCGTGCCGCGATCCCGACACCGGTCTCGGCCAGGGCCGTCTCGACCTCCAGCCGGGCGTCGAGGACGTCGACGATGCCGGGCATCGCGACGCGGAGCAGGTACTCGGCCGGCACGTCGAAGAACTCGGCGACCGCGCGGAGGTCGTCGTCGCTGACCTCGGTCGGGCCGCCGGTGAGCAGCTGTTCCCAGTCGGCCCCGGCGAGCAGACGACCACGCTTGGCCACGGCGGCACGCACGGCGCGGTCCACCGGGGGAGCGGGCGTCCGCGCGACGTGCAGGGCGACGAGCTTGCGGAGGCGGTAGCCCAGCAGGGCGGCGTCCGGGCGGTCGGACCCGGGTTCGTCGCGGCGGTCGGAGGCGGCGATCGCGGGTTCGAGCAGCGTCCGGATCGGGACGCCGAGGGCCTCGGCGATGGTCTGCACGTCGTTGGTGCTGAACGGCGTCTCGCCCCGGGTCCGCTTGTAGTAGTATCCCCGGCTGAACCCGGCCCGCTCGATGAGGGCCGGCGTCGAGACACCACGCTGGACGCGCAGGTCGTCGACGGCGTCCACGACCGCCCTCGAGAACGCGTTCGGTCCGCCGCTGCCCTGTCTGCCCACGCGACGACCCTATTCGGAAACCGGCGGTCCGTCGTGCCCCGGGGACGAGGACGGCCCCGGCCTGTTGGGGGGAACAGACCGGGGCCGGAGCGCTCGACCCATTGGGGGGAACGAGTCGAGCGTCAGCGCCCGAGGATCGAGGGGGTGTCACCTCGTGCGCGTCACCGACGGTACGCCCGTGGGCAGGGCGGGGCAACTCAGTTCGTTATGCGGTCACGGCGAGTGCCGGCGGTCCTCGTCCCGGCCGCCGCGCTCGGTCCCGGCGAAGACGTCGTGGTGGTCGTCCACCCACGACCACCGCTGCAACGGCCACGAGACGACGACCGCGCGGCCCACGACCTCCCGCTCCGGGACGAACCCCCTGGAGGGCAGCCCCTGGTGGGCACGTGAGTCCGCGGACTCGTACCGGTTGTCGCCCATCACCCAGAGTTCCCCGGCGGGCACCATCACGTCGAAGGGCTCCCCGGACGCCGGCCGGCCGGCCGGGACACGGACGTAGGGCTCGGTGAGCGGGACGCCGTTCACTTCCATCTGCCCGAGCGCGTTGCAGCACCGGACGTGGTCGCCCGGCAGACCGATCACCCGCTTGACCAGGTGGTCGTCGCGGCCCGGACCGAGTCCGACGACACCGAGCGCGTCGGCGAGGAGGGACCGCTGCTGCGCCGTCCGGCCCTCGACGGTCCGCGTCGCGTCGAGCCAGCCTCCCGGGTCGTGGAACACGACGACGTCGCCGCGGTGCACGGTGGCGAGCTCGTTGACGATGACGTGGTCCTCGATCTGCAGGGTGTCCCGCATCGAGCCCGAGGGGATGGAGAACGAGCGCATCAGGAACGTCTTCACGAGGAACGACACCAGGAGCGCCGCCACCACGATGATCGCCAGGTCACGCAGGAACCGGAGCATGCTGTTCGGGCGCTGCGCCCTGCGCGGTGTCGTCGTCTCCCCCATGGCGCGCAGCCTAGGGCAGGACCCGGGGCGGAGGCGCGGTCGCTGTCGCCGGGAGCGGCTGCGGGGTGGCAACCGCCCTCGTAGGCTCCCAGCTTGACAGCGGACGTCGCGGGAGGACCGGCGCCGATCCGCTGCCCCGGCCGCACGGGGCGGTCTCGGCCCGACTCCGCCCGCTGTCAGGCCCCTCCGACGGACCTCGTCCTACGCTGCACCCATGACCACCACGGACCCGATGCGCGAGCTCTTCACGGCCAACGTGCGCGAGGTCCGCACCGCGAGCACGACGGGGCAGGCGATGTCCCTCGCCGGCCTGCTCGTCGTGCTCGTCAGCGCCCTGTCGGTGGTCGGCGCCGCGGTCACGGCGGTCGTGCTGTTCGCGGTGGTCCTGGCGCCGATGCTGTCGTTCGCCTTCGGAGCGACCCTCCTGTGACCAGCGCTCTGGGTGCCCGCCGTCACGCACGGTGCGCCCGCCGTCACCCACGGTGCGCCCGCCGTCACGCACGGTGCGCCCGACGGCCCCTCACCGCCCGGGCACGTCCACACGCACCGCGCTGATCCGGCCTGCGCGGGTCCGCACCGTGGTCGCCGGGTCGTAGCTGTCCGCCGTCGCCAGGTAGAGCGTGCGACCCTCGGCACCGCCGAGTGCGCAGTCGATCGCACACCGGCCGGGGGCGTCGACGCGGTCCGTGACCGTGCCGCCCTCGACGACGCGGAGGAACTCGCCGGTGTCGACCGAGCAGACCCAGATCGCCCCCTCGACGTCGACGGTGCTGCCGTCCGGCGTGACCCCCTCGGGCAGCGTCGCCCAGGTCCGTCGACCGCCCAGGGACCCGTCCGCCGCGATGTCGAACGCCGTCAGTCGGCCGCCCCAGGTCTCGCTGACGACCAGGGTGCGGGTGCCGGGCAGCACGTTCGCGCTGTTCGGGAAGACCAGTCCGTCGGCCGCCAGTCGGGCGGAACCGTCCGGCTCGACGACGTAGAGCGGCCCGGGGCGCAGCTCCTCGCCGCCGTAGAGGTCGTAGCCGAACGCGCCGACGTACGTCCGACCGGTGGCCTCGTCCACCACCAGGTCGTTGAGGAGCGACGACTCGACCGTCGACAGGTCCGCGAACACCGAGGTCGTCGCGTCCTCCTGCACTGCCACGATCGTCCGCGACTCCATCGCGCTGACGACGAGCCGACCGTCGGGCAGCCAGCCCAGTCCGGACGACTGGCCGTCGACGCGCGTCTCGACGCGCGGGCCGTCGGCGCTGTCCGGGTCGACGGAGAACACCTCGCCGGTGTGCATGTCCGAGTACCAGAGCCGCCCGTCGTGCCAGCGGTTGCCCTCGGGGAAGCGGATGCCGGTCACGACGTCGGTCGCGGAGCGCAGGTCGGTGTGCATCGCTCCAGCCTGCCAGGTGGCGACTGACGGACGGGAGGCCCGTGGCGGGCCCGCCACGGGCCTCCCGGAATAGGGTGGCGGCATGCACGGTGAGTACAAGGTCCCCGGAGGGAAACTCGTCGTCGTCGACCTGGAGGTCGTCGACGGCAGGATCGACCAGTTCCGGCTGGCGGGTGACTTCTTCCTCGAGCCGGACGACGCACTGCCGCTCATCGACGCGGGTGTGAACGGCCTGCGTGCCGACACCGACGCCGCGGGGATCGCCGCGGCCGTCCGGCACGCACTCCCCGAGGACGCGGTACTGCTCGGCTTCACGCCCGAGGCCGTCGGGGTCGCCGTGCGGCGGGCCCTCTCGCGGGCGTCATCGTGGCGGGACTACGAGTGGCAGGTCGTCCACGAGGGGCCGGTCAGCCCGAACGAGCACCTCGCGCTCGACCAGGTCCTCACCGAGGAGGTCGGCGCGGGCCGTCGCGGACCCACCCTGCGCATCTGGGAGTGGGACCAGCCCGCGGTCGTCATCGGGTCCTTCCAGTCGCTCAGGAACGAGGTCGACCCGGCCGGTGCCGAGAAGTACGGCGTCCAGGTCGTCCGCCGCATCTCGGGCGGCGGCGCGATGTTCATGGACGCCGGAGCCGTGATCTCGTACTCGCTGTACGTGCCGACCGACCTCGTGCAGGGCATGACCTTCGCCGACTCGTACGCCTACCTGGACGAGTGGGTCATCGAGGCGCTGAAGTCCCTGGGCATCGAGGCGTACTACCAGCCGCTCAACGACATCACGTCGACGAAGGGGAAGATCGGCGGGGCCGCGCAGAAGCGCCTCGGCACCGGGTCGCTCCTGCACCACGCCACCATGAGCTACGACATGGACGGCGAGAAGATGGTCCAGGTGCTCCGCATCGGTCGCGAGAAGATGAGCGACAAGGGGACCACGAGCGCGGCGAAGCGGGTCGACCCGCTGCGGTCGCAGACCGGGCTGCCCCGCGCCGAGGTCATCGAGCGGCTCATCGGCACGTTCACGAAGCTCTACGGGGCGACCGAGGGACACGTCACCGACGCCGAGCGGCAGCGGGCGCAGGAGCTCGTGGAAACGAAGTTCTCGACGCGGGAGTGGCTCGAGCGGGTGCCCTGAGTGCACGGTGCGGGTCCGGCCGGCGCGTCCCCGCAGGACCGATCGCGAGGATCAGCCGCGCGGCGGATGTCCTGCACCGATCGGCCACGTAACGTCGCTGCCGTGAACTGGTTGATCTTCCTGGGGGCGGTGGCCGCAGCGGTCGTCGTGATGTGGATCGCCGACCGTGTGGGCTGGATCGACCTGTCGAACAAGTCCACGCGCGGGGGCGGGTCCGGTGGCGGTGCGGTCGGGATGCTGGACGAGGTGTTCGCCCCGACACGGCACGAGACGCAGGCCGAGTTCGAGCGACAGGCGCGGTTGCCGCGGGAGGCCCCGACGCCGGCGCGCGACGACCACGATCTGCTGAGCGGGACGGTGCTCATCCGTGTGCCGTCGACCTCCGCGGCGTCGTCGCGCGTGCACCGGCCCGAGACGCGCGACCGCTCCTACTGACGGCGCGCACCGGGCGCCGTGCGCGCGCCGGAGCGGCGGACGGACGGCCCGGGCGCACGGCCTCAGCGGGCGGTGAGCTCCTGGTAGTCCGGGTGACGCTCGACCCACGCGGCGACGTAGCTGCACTGGGGGACCACGCGGCGGTCGGAGTTCGCGCGCACGTCGTCGAGGGCGTGCTGGACGAGCATCGACGCGTGCCCGCCGCCACGGTGCTCGGGGTCCACCTCGGTGTGCACGAAGCGGATCTCGTCGCCGTCCACCTCGTAGGCGGCGAGGCCGATGACGCTGCCGTCCTCGACGAGGGAGTACTGGTTCTTGTCGGTGTCGTTGCGGACTTCGAGACTCATCCTCGGGACGCTACGCCGCTCGCCGGGGAGTGCCCTCGACTCCCCGCGTGCACGGAGGCCGGTCGCACGGAGGCCGCACGCACGGAGGCCGGACGCACGGAGGGCGGACGCACGGAGGGCGGGTGCCCGCAGCGAGACTCCGCTGCGGGCCCCCGCCCTCCGGACGTGGTGCTGGACCCTACTCGGCGCTGTGCCGGCCGTGCGGGTGGGCCTCCTCGCCGGGCGGCGGGGTCGGCGCCCCACCGGCGGCGTGCACGCCGTGCTGCGTCCGGATGACCCCGGTCGCGGTCGGAGGCTCGTCCACCGGCGTTGACGACGAGTGCGCGCCGTGCGTGGTCGGTTCCGGACGGGGCGCCCTGGTGCCGTCCACGGGGCGGGCCGGGGAGGACGTGGCTGAGGAGGACGGGCCTCCCGACCGCGGCGTCGGCAGGACCGACGCCGTCGTGCCGCTCGCGGACCGGGCCGAGCGCGGCTGCGGGGTGACGTCGGGTGACGTCGGGACGACCGCCATCGAGCCGGTGTCGGGTGAGACGAGCGCACCGGAGCCGGCCGCGGCCTGCTGGGCGTCCACCGTCAGACGGTCGTCGTCAGCGCTCTTCCGCGCCGCGTCGGCCTGCTCCTGCAGCGCCGACGTCTTGCGGAGCGGCGGCACCCGGAAGAACCAGGTCAGGACGAACGCGACCAGGATCACGGCGAGGCCGACCCAGTAGACGGTGACGGCGGAGTCGCTGAAGCCGACGAGGAACGGCCTGCTGAGCCGCTCGTCCGAGCCGTTGAGGAAGGACGTGTCGCTGGTCGACGAGGCCGTGGCGGACCCGCCGCCCGTGCCGTCGCGGAGCTGGTCGACGAGCTTCGGCGCGACCTGGTCGACGACGCCGCGGCGCTGCGTGGCGTCCGAGTAGTCGACCTGGAGCGTGCCGTCGACGACCTCGGCTCCGGCCTTCGTGGCGACGGTGCGGAGTGCCTGCTGCTCGGCGTCGCCCTTCGCGTCGGCGACCTGCTGCGCGATGACGGTGTCGGCGGCCGCGGCCGGGACGGCGCCGGCGGCGACCTGCTGCTGCACGGCGGCCGTCACCTGCTTCGTCACGGCCTGGTCGGCGGCCCGCTTGGCCCGGACCGCGGCCTGGTCGAGCCCGTCCTGCACGTTCTGCTTCACCGGCGTGACGATCGGGTCCCAGATCTGGTCCATCACGCCCTTGTTCTCCTGGGCGTTCGCCACCGAGGGGTTGAGAGCCGCGTTCAGGGCGCTCTTCAGGTCGGACTCGTTCTGGAGCGCACCGGAGATGTTCGTCGGCATCAGGCTGAACAGCACCGAGAGCAGCACCGCGGTGCCCATCGTGCCGCCGATCTGGCGGAAGAACGTGGCCGCACTGGTCGCGACGCCGATGTCCCGGGGGCTCACCGAGTTCTGCGCGGCGAGGGTCAGGGTCTGCATGAGCTGGCCGAGCCCGAGGCCGATGAGGAACATGCCCGTCATGAGGAACACGAGCGAGCTGTCCGCGGTGAGGAACGTCAGGACCGTGTACCCGGCCGCGGTGAAGGCCGTGCCGGTGACCGGGAAGATCCGGTACTTGCCCGTGCGCGACACGATCTGCCCCGAGGCGATCGAGGAGATCATCAGGCCGAGGACCATCGGGAGCATGGCGAACCCGGACTCGGTCGGGGTCACCCCCTTGACGATCTGCAGGTACAGCGGGATGGTCAGCATCGCACCGAACATGCCGAACCCGACGAGGACGGACAGGACGGCCGCCATCGAGAACACCCGCGACCCGAAGAGCTTCAGCGGCAGGATCGCGTCGTCGCCCATCGCGCGCTCGACGATGACGAACGCGACCAGGCCGAGCGCGCCGACGGCGTAGCACGCGTAGGCGCCGGGGGAGTCCCAGCCCCACTCGCGGCCCTGCTCGGCGATGAGGAGCAGCGGCACGAGGGTGACGATGACCAGGCTCGCGCCCCACCAGTCGATGCGGGGCTTGCGGCGCTCCCCGAACTTCGGCAGGTGCAGGAACGTCAGCACCATGAACAGCGCGATGACGCCGATCGGCACGTTGATCAGGAACACCCAGCGCCAGCCGGTGATGAAGAGCAGGTCGCTCGCGCCGGCGAAGACACCGCCGACGAGCGGGCCGATCACGGACGAGATGCCGAACACGGCGAGGAAGTAGCCCTGGTACTTCGCGCGCTCCCGCGGGGCGAGCATGTCGCCCATGATCGCGAGCGGCAGCGACATCAGACCACCGGCACCGAGGCCCTGCAGTGCGCGGAACCCGGCGAGCATGAGCATCGAGGTCGAGAACGAGGCGGCGAGCGAGCCGAGGATGAAGATGCCGATCGCGGTGATGAACAGCGGGCGGCGGCCGAAGAGGTCGGACAGCTTGCCGTAGATCGGCGTGGTGATCGTCGAGGCGATCAGGTAGCCGGTGGTCACCCACGCCTGCTGGTCGAGCCCGTGCAGGTCGTCGCCGATCGTGCGGATGGCGGTGCCCACGATCGTCTGGTCGAGGGCGCCCAGGAACATGCCGGCCATCAGGCCGTAGATCACGAGCAGGATCTGACGGTGGTTCATCACGACGTTCGAGCTCGTCGTGGGGGCCGCGGGTGCGGTCGCGGTCTGTGTCATGTGCGGGACTCCCGATGAATTTGCGCTGCGTGCAAAGTTACAACCGCCGCAAGGGGCACGTCCGCACCGAGGGCGTTCCTGTGGAGATCGGCAGCCGTCCCCAGCGGGATGCGCGGGAGACCCCCGGGTCGGCACTGCGGGCGGGCGCGGGTCGGGACGGTCGTGGGCCGGTCGGTCCGGGGCAGGTGGCCCGGGTCGGGTGGTCCGGGTCGGGTGGTCCGGCTCAGGTGGTCCGGCTCAGGCGACGGCTTCCTGCAGCGCCTCCTGGAAGCGCTCGTCGACCTCGATCCGGAGTTCACCCGTCGCCTCGTCGAAGGTCGAGACCTGCGAGACCTGGCCGTGCCGCGAGAACATCAGGTGCGGGCTGAGCAGACCGCCGGGGAGGCCCGCCTCACGATCGCCGAGGACGCGCACCAGGAGCCCGGCGAGCGTCTGGATCGCCGGCACGCTGTCCGCGTCACGGAGCGGGACGGCGAGCAGGAGGTGCCGGTGCGGGACCGCGAACACGGTGCCGAACGGTGCGGCCCCGAACAGTGCCGGCAGGTTGACCGCCTTCGTCGCGGTGAAGAGCGACTCGCCCTCGACGAGGAGGACCCCCGGCGCGATCTCGGCGTTCGCGTCGACCGGTTCGGCGTCGCTGTTGAACCGTCCCATCGCCCACAGTTCATCGGTGCCGAGGGCGAGCTTCGGCAACGATCCCGTCGACAGGGTGCTGACCATCGTCGGGTAGTCCACGCACAGCCCCAGGACGAGCCCGGGCGCGAAGGGTCGCGCGTAGGTCAGGTCGGTCGGGTCGGCGGCGTCCTCGGCGAGCAGTCGCAGCCGCACGCGGTCCCGCAGCTCGTCGGCGTCGAGTTCCTCGGGCGCCGGTTCCCGGTGAGCCTGGAGCATCCGGTCGAAGTGCGCCCCGACGATCGCGGTGCGGCGCTCCTCGTTCTCCCCGCGCACCTGCACGGCGAGGTTCGCGAGGAGGTACACCTGCCCGTCCGCGCCGAGCAGTCGGGTGTGGACGGGGTCGTCGGGGTGTCCGTCGACGGTGGTCTCCACACCCCGTTCGGCAAGGGCGCGCTGCGCGAGCACGACGAGCGACGGTGCGTCCCCCGCCGGCTTCTTCCGTCCGAACCACGGCATGGGGCTCAGCCTGGCACGGAACGCGTCCGGTGTCAGGCCCCCAGGGCGGCGTCGACGATCTCCTTGGCCTCGCGCTGCACCTGCTCGAGGTGCTCCTGCCCGACGAAGCTCTCGGCGTAGATCTTGTACACGTCCTCGGTCCCCGACGGGCGGGCGGCGAACCAGGCCTTGTCGGTGACGACCTTGACGCCGCCGACGGCCGCGTCGTTGCCCGGTGCCTTCGACAGCTTCGCGGTGATCGGGTCGCCGGCGAGGGTCTCGGCCGTGATGGCGTCGCCGTCGAGCTTCGACAGGCGGGCCTTCTGCTCCTTGCTCGCCGCGGCGTCGACGCGCTGGTAGACCGGGGCACCGAAGCGCTCGGTCAGCTCGACGTACAGCTGCGAGGGGGTCTTGCCCGTCACGGCGACGATCTCGGACGCCAGGAGCGCGAGGATGATGCCGTCCTTGTCGGTCGTCCACGCGGTGCCGTCCTTGCGGAGGAACGAGGCGCCCGCGGACTCCTCGCCACCGAACGCCACCGAACCGTCGATCAGGCCGGGGACGAACCACTTGAAGCCGACCGGGACCTCCCACAGGCGGCGGCCGAGCGACTCGGCGACGCGGTCGATGATGCTCGAGGACACGAGGGTCTTGCCGATGGCGGCGTCGTCGCGCCACTGCGGCCGGTGCGCGTAGAGGTACTCGATCGCGACGGCGAGGTAGTGGTTCGGGTTCATCAGACCGCCGTCGGGCGTGACGATGCCGTGCCGGTCGGAGTCGGCGTCGTTGCCGGTCAGGACGTCGAAGTCGTCCTTGCGGGCGACGACGGACGCCATGGCCGAGGCGCTGGACGGGTCCATCCGGATCTTGCCGTCCCAGTCGAGCGTCATGAACGACCAGGTCGGGTCGACGTCCGGGTTGACGACGGTCAGGTCCAGCCCGTAGTGGTCGCGGATGAGGTTCCAGTAGGGGAGCGAGGCGCCACCGAGCGGGTCGGCGCCGATCTTCACGCCGGCACGCTTGATCGCGTCGATGTCGATGATGTTCTCGAGGTCGGCGACGTAGTGGTGCAGGAAGTCGTAGCCGTCGTGGGGCGCGTGCTCGGAGCGCTGCACCTCGGCGTTGCCACCGGCGATGATGGCGTTCGCGCGGTCGGCGATCCACGTCGTGGCGTCGCTGTCGGCGGGGCCGCCGTGCGGCGGGTTGTACTTGAAGCCGCCGTCGCGGGGCGGGTTGTGGCTCGGCGTGATGACGATGCCGTCGGCGGTGTCGTCGTGCCCGGCCGTGTTGTAGGCGATGATCGCGTGGCTGAGGGCCGGGGTCGGCACGTATCCGTTGTCGGCGTCGGCCAGGACGTGCACGCCGTTGGCCGCCAGGACCTCGAGGGCGGTGCGCTCGGCGGGGCCGGAGAGCGCGTGGGTGTCGCGACCGATGAAGAGCGGGCCGTCGGTGCCCTGCGTGGTGCGGTACTCCACGATCGCCTGCGTGATGGCGGCGATGTGGGTGTCGTTGAAAGCGGTGTCGAGCGACGAGCCGCGGTGTCCCGACGTGCCGAACACGACCTTCTGGTCGGGGTCCGTGACGTCCGGGACCCGGTCGTAGTACGCGGCGATGAGGGCGTCGAGGTCGACGAGGTCGTCTGCGGTCGCGGGGGTGCCGGCACGGTCGTTCATGACCCCATCCTGGCATCGCCGTCCCGGACGCGCTCAGGGTCGCCGCGGAACTCGCGCGGCGGCGGTGCCGTCACCCGCCCGGCGGCGATGCCGGCACCCGCCGAACGGCGTCCTCGGACCGACCCGGCGGGGACTGCTGGACCGACCCGGCGGGGACTGCTGGACCGACCCGGCGGGGACTGCTGGACCGACCCGGCGGGGACTGCTGGACCGGCCCGGTGGGGACTGCTGGACCGGCCCGGTGGCGGGCACGGTACCGGCCCGGCGGACGAGAGCGAGCGGCCGCCTTCCCGGGTGTGGGGGGACACCAGGGAGTGCGACCGCTCGCGGTCTGTGGGGCCCGTCGCCTGCGGGGCGAGACGGGCGGCGGGGCGACGGGCGGCGGGGCGTCAGGCGGTGCGGAACGACCCGGTGGCCGTGCGGATCGAGCCGGTGACGGTGCGGGTGCTCGCCGTGGCGGTGCCCGGGCGTCGGAACTGCGTGTCGACGAACCGGCCGACCCGTCCGGCGCTGACGCCGGTGTAGGTGCCGAGCACGTCGGCCCGGTCGCCGGCGGTCGAGGTGTACGTGCCGCGTTCGTTGCGCTGCCGGAGCCCGCTCACGAAGGTCCCGCCGAGGGGGAAGGTGCTCATGGTGGTCTCCTCGCTGTCGTGCCGAGGGATCACGGCCGTCGAGCCGACGGTGCCGCGACGCCATCGACTGCTGCGCACGAGCCTACGTCCTTTTCTTGCATCATGCAAGACAAGGACGGTTCAGGTGACGAGCTCGCAGAAGTGCCGTCCGCCGTCCGTCCAGCTCTGGCGCGCGGTGAGCCCGGCCGACGCCGCGTGCGCGTGCAGCGCCGTCAGCCCGACCTCGGCCCACGGGAAGGCCGAACTGGCGTGCCCGTCGGCGTCGGTGACCGTCGCCGTGTAGGTGCGGTCGACTTCGACGTCGCGGTTCGTCTCGACGACCACGCGGCCGCCGACCCGGACGATCTCGGCAGCGCGGGCCAGGAGGGCGACCGGGTCGCCGCCGATCCCGATGTTGCCGTCGATGATGAGCGCGGTGTCCCAGCGTCCCTCGTCGGGCACCGGGTCGAACACCGACCCCTGCACCGCACGGCCGCCCGAGCGCTGGGCGATCGCCACGGCCTCGGCGGAGACGTCCACGCCGAGGGCGGGCAGGCCCATGCGGAGCGCGGCGACGAGCATGCGCCCGGGGCCGCACCCGAGGTCGATGACCGGACCGTCGGCACCCTCGAGGAGCGACCGGTCGACCCGGTCCGCGGCCGCGCTCCAGCGACCGACGTCCATCGTCACGACCTCGCCCGGGCGCGCCGGGTCGGTCAGTCGGAGTCGGCCGTCGGAGCGCAGGGCACGGGCGTACGGCTCGTCGCCCCCGGCCCCGAAGGCCTGCAGGGTGCTGGTCGTGTCGGTCATCGGACACCTCCGGAGGTGGGCGCGGACTCGGCGGCCAGGGCCGCGGCGAACCGCGTTGCGGGTGCGAGTGCCGCGACGCGCTCGGCGTCCGGCAGGGTGTCGACGTCGAGCAGCTCGGTCAGGAGGCCCGTGTCCAGTCCGGCGGACCGCAGCCGTGCCAGTTGCACGGCTCCGGTGTCGTCCTGCGACATCGGGACGCCGCGGAGCAGGTCACCGGTCGGCTCGCGCAGGTACAGCGACCAGAAGCCGCCGTCCTCGGCCGGGCCGAACCACGCGTCGCGCTCCGGTTCGTCGAACACCGGCGCGAGTGCCTCCACCGAGACCTGCGGGGTGTCCATGCCGACGAGGAGCAACGGGCCGGGCACGCTGTCGAACAGGAAGCCCAGCCGTTCGTCGAGGCCGCCGCCCGGCTGGTGCAGGACGTCGAAGCCGTCGGCACCCTCGGGCAGGACGTCGCCGTCGTAGAACAGGACGCGACGGGCGGCGGGGAGTGCGGCCACCGTGGCGAGCGTGTCGGCGAGGCTCGCGGACGCGACCCGGGCGGCGCCCTCGGGTGTCAGGGCCGGGCTGAGGCGCGTCTTCACCTTGCCGGGCAGGCACTCCTTGCAGACGACGGCGACGGTGACCTCGGTCGTGCGGTCGGCGGTCACCGGCTGACCTCCTCGACCGGACGCGCGGCGGCGGCGTGGTCGGAGGCGACCCGCTGGCGGGCCGATACCGGCGCGACGGTTCGGGTGCGGGCCTCCCGGCGGTAGGCGCGGAGCAGCCGGGACATGTCCTTGACGGCGTTGACGGTGCCGCGGAGCGTGCCGGTCACCTTGCTGTCGCCGATGCGCTGGGCGTAGCCGATGTCCGACTCGTCCACGCGCCACCCGGCGGCGTGCGCGGCCAGGACCATCTCGAGCGGGTAGCCGCTGCGGCGGTCGCGGAGGTCGAGGGCGACGAGGTCCTCGCGGCGCATGACCCGCATCGGGCCGAGGTCGCGCAGGCGGTAGCCCGTCGCGCGGTGCATGAGGACGGCGAGCACGCGGTTGGCGAACCGTGCGTGCGGGGCCCAGGCGCCGCGGCTGGTGGGGACGCGACGGCCGAGGGCCAGGTCGACCCGGCCGTCGGCCACACGGGCGACGAGGTCGGGGAGCTCGGCGGGGTCCATCGAGGCGTCGGCGTCGCAGAAGGCGACGTACTCGGCGGTGGCGGCGGCCACCCCGGCGGCGCAGGCCGAGCCGAAGCCACGGACCGGTTCGGTCACGACGAGGGCACCCAGCGCGCGGGCCACGTCGGCGGAACCGTCGGTCGAACCGTTGTCGACGACGACGGCGCGGTAGCCCTCGGGGAGCCGTCCGATCACCTTCGGCAGGGCGTCCGCCTCGTCGAGGCAGGGGAGGATCACGTCGACGCTCATGGAGACCATTCGGTGCGGTGCCGCCGAGCGATGGGTCGAGGTGACGTCCTCGTCGGCCGCGCGCGTCGTCGGCTCGGATCCGTCCGCGTCCGCTGCAGCCTGTTGTGTCATGCATCCGAGGAAACACGACGGAACCGTGCGGGGTACGGGAATCCGTCCCCCGGTGGCCGTTCTCCGCGTCATCGGGCCGGGCGGCGGCCCCAGCCCGGGGGACACCGGACGGGAGGCGCGGCACCCGCTGGTGCCGCGCCTTCCGTCCGGCGGTGGTCGGGTCCGGCGCCGGTCAGCGCACCGCGGCCCGGAGCGGGGCCGTCGCGAACTCGCGCATGCCCCGGGTGAAGTCGACCTGCGCGCGCCACCCGAGCTCGTCGGCGATGCGCGTGGACGACGCGGTGACGTGCCGGACGTCGCCCAGGCGGTACTCGCCGGTGACGACCGGCTGCGGACCGTCGGGGCCGGCGATGGCCGCGGCCATCTCACCGATCGTGTGCACCGTGCCCGAGCCGACGTTGAACGCCCGGAAGGACTCGGACGGCGCGGTCTCGGTGGCGGCGATCGCGGCGAGGTTCGCACCGGCGACGTCGTCGACGTGCACGAAGTCGCGCCGCTGCGCACCGTCCTCGAAGACGCGCGGGGCCTCGCCGCGTGCCAGGGCGGAGCGGAACAGCGACGCCACCCCCGCGTAGGGCGTGTTCGCCGGCATGCCGGGGCCGTAGACGTTGTGGTACCGGAGCGCGACGGCCCGGCCGCCCGTGGCACGGGTCCAGGACGAGGCGAGCTGCTCCTGGGCGACCTTGGTCTGGGCGTAGACGTTGCGCGGGTCGAGGGCCGCCGACTCGTCGATCAGGCCCGGGAGCAGCGGGCGGCCGTCGGGGCCGATCGGGTCGAAGCGGCCGGCGTCGAGGTCCTCGCGGCGGCGGGCCGGGGGACGCATCGGGTCGCCGTCCGCGGTCGTGTACGCACCCTCGCCGTAGACGACCATCGAGCTCGCGACCACCAGGCGGCCGATGTTTAGCCGGTCCATCGCGGCGAGCACGTGCGCGGTGCCGGCGTCGTTGCTCGAGACGTAGTCCGGGGCGTCTTGGAAGTCGACGCCCAGGCCGACCTTCGCCGCCTGGTGGCAGACGACGTCGACGTCCTGCAGTGCCGCGTCGAGCGAGACCCGGTCGCGGACGTCACCGTGCACGAGCTCGATGCCGGCGGTGCGGTGTGCGGTGACGACGGCCTCGGGGTCGCCGTGCACGTCGGTACGGAGCGAGTCGAGGACGCGGACCTCGTGCCCGGCGGCCAGGGCCTGGCGGACGATCGTCGAGCCGATGAAGCCGGCGCCGCCGGTGACGAGCAGGCGGGTCACGGGCGGAGCTCCAGGACGCGGGCGGTGGCGGTCGCCGGGACGAGCTCGCGCGGCGTGTAGTCCTCGGGTATCGCCGCGACGATCGAGCCGATGGCGCGCACGATCACCTCGTTGGCGCGGGCCAGGCGGTCCATCACCGCCTGGTGGGTGACGGGCGCCTCGGTGTCGGTGCCCCCGGCGGTCTCGTCCGTCGCCGGGGCAAGGCCCGCGTCGGCGTCGGTCACGAACGACAGGTTCACGGTGCCGATGCCGAGCTCGGCCGCGAGGGGGACCTCGGGTGACATCGTCATGTTGATGGTGTGGCCGCCCGCCTCGCGCATCCACACGGACTCGGCGCGGCTCGAGAACCGCGGGCCCTGGATGACGACGCACGTGCCGGTCGGCCGGAACGGCACGTCGAGCGCGGCGACCGCGTCGATCGCCGCGCGCCGGAGCACCGGGTCGAAGGGGTCGGCGAAGGACAGGTGCTGCACCTCGTCCTCGAAGTAGGTGTCCGCGCGGCCCCAGGTCCGGTCGATGAGCTGGTCCGTCACGACGAAGGTGCCGGGGGCGTAGTCGGGGTGCAGACCACCGACGGCGCTCGAGGACACCACGGCGCGGACGCCCAGGGAGCGCAGCGCCCACAGGTTCGCCCGGTGCCCGATGCGGTGCGGCGCGACCGAGTGCGCGCGGCCGTGCCGGGTCAGGAAGGCGACGCGGCGGCCGGACATCGTGCCGATGCTGATCGGGCTCGAGGTCGGTCCGAACGGGGTCGGGACGTCGACCTCGTCGGCGGTGCCGGGCTCGAACAGTTCGTACAGGCCCGATCCACCGATCACGCCGATCGTTGCCGTCTTGTCGTTCTCCACAGGTCCTCCGGTCGTCCTCGGCGCTGGTCGGCGCCGTCGTTACGCTACAGACACGGGCCAGGAAGGGCCCGGGTGGCGCCGTCGTCCGGTGGCACCACGTCAGCACCATCCGGAGGCGCACGTGCGAACGATCGGTCAGCACCGGGACGCGGTCCGGGCACTCGTCGAGCCGGTGCTGCCGGGAGCCGTGCCGTCGCCGGCTGCCGTGGAGTCGTCGTCGGTCGTCGCGCTCGCCGCGTCGTCCGGTGCCGGGCACGGGTACCGCGTGCTCGCGACGACGGTCACCGCGCCGACGCCCCTGCCCGCCTTCGACAACAGCCAGATGGACGGGTTCGCCGTCCGCGCTGCCGACGCCGGCACCTCCGTCCGGGTCGCGGCGCCGATCCCGGCCGGGGTCGTCCCACCGCCGCTCGAGCCGGGCACCGCGGCCCCGATCATGACCGGCGCGCGGATCCCGGACGGTGCCGACGCCGTGTTCCCCGTCGAGTCGACCCCGGCGGGCGCGTTCCCCGCGGCGCTCGACGCCGACGTCGTCCCCGTGCCGGACGACCTCGCCCCGGGGACGTTCGTCCGGGTCGCCGGGTCGGACCTGGCCGGTGGCGAACCCATCGCCCGTGCCGGACGACCCCTCACCCCCGCCCTGCTCGGCGCGATCGCCGGGGCCGGGGTCACGACCGTCGACCTGGTCCGGCGTCCCCGGGTGCTCGTCGTGTCCACCGGCAGCGAGCTGCTCGACGACGCCGCCGGGTCCGCCCCGGACCTCGAGGCCGGCGCGGTGATCGGCGACGCGAACGGTGTGGCGCTGTCCGCCGCGCTCGCCGAGGTCGGGGCCGAGACCCGGCGGGTGCGGGTGCCCGACGACCCGGAGCGCTTCACGGGTGCGCTCGACGACGCCGTGGGGGACTGGGCCGACCTCGTCCTCACCACGGGCGGCATCAGCGCCGGTGCATACGAGGTCGTGCGCCAGGCCCTCGAGCCCCGCGGCCTCGCCGTCACCCCGGTCGCGATGCAGCCCGGCGGCCCGCAGGCGCTCGGCACCGTGCCGATCGCCGGTCGTCCGGTGCCCGTCGTGGCCTTCCCGGGCAACCCGGTCTCGGCGCTCGTGTCGTTCGAGGTGTTCCTCCGGCCGGTCCTCGCCCGTGCGGCCGGCCTGCCCGACGTCCGTCCGACCGTCGAGCTGCCCGCAGCCGACCCGGCCACCTCGCCCGCGGGCAAGCACCAGGTGCGCCGCGGGACCGTCGTCGACGGCCGCGTGCACTTCGTCGGCGGTCCGAGTTCGCACCTGCTCTGGCACTACGCCGAAGCCACCCATCTCGTCCACGTCCCCGTCGGCACCAGCGCCGTCGAACCGGGCGACCCCCTGACCGTCTGGAGCATCCGATGACCGACCTGTCCCACGTCCGGGCCGACGGCAGCGCGCACATGGTCGACGTCTCCGACAAGGACGTCACCGCCCGCTCGGCGACCGCCACCGCGACCGTCGTCACGCGCGCCGACGTCGTGACGCGCATCCTCGACGGCTCGCTGCCCAAGGGCGAGGTCGTCGGGACCGCCCGGGTCGCGGCGATCATGGCCGTCAAGAAGACCTCCGACCTCATCCCGCTCTGCCACCCCCTGCCGATCGCCGGTGTCGAGGTCGACGTCACCGGCACCGACGACCGCGTCGTCATCGAGGTGTCGGTGCGCACCACCTCGCGCACCGGCGTCGAGATGGAGGCGCTCACCGGCGCGAGCGTCGCCGCCCTCACCGTCTACGACATGGTCAAGGCGGTCGACCGGGCGGCGACCATCACCGACGTCCGGGTGCTCGAGAAGCACGGCGGCCGCTCCGGCGACTGGAGCGCCCGATGAGCAGCGGCAGCACCGACGTGGCGGAGCGTGGACGGGCCTCCGTCATCGTCGTGTCGACGTCCGCGGCGGCGGACGCGTCGCTCGACCGGACCGGCCCCGTCATCGCCGACTGGTTGCGGGCACGCGGCTTCAGCGTCGGTGGACCCGTCGTGGTCGCCGACGGCGGACCCGTCGCCGAGACGCTGACCGCGGCCGTCACCGGCGGCTCGCGCGTGGTCGTCACCACCGGGGGCACCGGCGTCACCCCGACCGACCGCACGCCGGAGGCCGTCGCACCCCTGCTCGACCTGGAGCTGCCCGGCATCGTCGAGGAGATCCGTCGCCGCGGTCTCGCCGGGGCCGGACCGACCGCCCTGCTGAGCCGCGGCGTGGCCGGCGTGGTGGGCGGCGGCGCGTTCGTCGTCACCCTGCCCGGGTCCCGCGGCGGGGTCGCCGACGGGCTCGACGTCCTCGACGGCCTGCTCGACCACCTGCTCGCCCAGCTGCACGGCGACGGCCACGCTCCCCGGAGTGCGTCGTGACCGCCGGGGCCGCCGGGCGCGTCGTCGTGGCGGACGTCGTCGACCGGGACATCACCGTCGACGAGGTCTCGCGGGTCGTCGCCTCGGACCAGGACGGCGCCGTGGTGACCTTCGCCGGTGTGGTCCGTGACCACGACGGCGGGAAGGGTGTGACCGCGCTCGACTACGAACGCCACCCGAGCGCCGGCGACGTCATCGCCGAGGTCGCACGCATGATCGCCGAGCAGCACCCCGAGGTGCGGATCGCCGTGCTGCACCGCGTCGGAGCACTCGGGATCGGGGACGTGGCGCTCGCGGCGGCGGTGGCGTCCGGGCACCGTGCCGAGGCCTTCGCCGCGTGCGGCGCCCTCGTCGACCTGGTCAAGGAGCGCGTGCCGATCTGGAAGCACCAGCGCTTCACGGACGGTTCGGACGAGTGGGTCGCAGCGCTCTGACGACGGATCTGCGCAGCATGGTGTTCGATCGAGGGTCGTGGACGCCGACGAGTTAACCATGCGCCGCTGGGCTGCTGCGGACGAGGACGCCGAACGGGTGCTCGCGCACGAGGGGTCACTCCTCGCGGTGACACCCTGGACACGGTGGAGCGTCGCGCTCGGTGTGGGCGCGCTCGTGGTCGTCGGCGTGGGCTCCGTGGCACTGCCGCGCAGCGAGGCGGACGGAACCCGTGTCGCCGTCGCGGCGGCGGTCGCTGCGCTCGCGGTCGTGGCGTTCGTCGTCGGCGCGGTCCGGAGCGCCCGGGTCCGTCGACCCATCCGGACAGCATTCCCGACCGTGACGACCGCGTTGTCCGGGCGCGAGCGGCACGCGGTCGCGCGGGCCGTCGACGGACGGATCGCCGCTCCGGACGACCGACTCCGCATCGTCCGTGCGACCGCGGTGCTCCGCGCTGCTGCCGACCGGGTCGAGCAGGCCCTGTGGCTCGCCGTCCTCGTGACGACGATGGTCCTCGGAGCATCGGCGGAGCGGTCGCCGATCCTGTGGCTCGGCGCCGTGCTCGCGGTCGTCGCGCTGGGCATCGCCCTCGTCACCTGGTTCGACGTGGCTCGGGTGCGACGGGCGCTGCAGACCACACCGTGGGAGTCCGCCGCCCGTCGCTGACCGTCCCGCCCGCCCGGCCGCGCGCGTGCCCGACGCCGAGTCCGGCGGCAGAGCGACAGATCGGCGGGGAGCCACCGCCTCGACCTGTCGCCTTCGTGGCGGAGACGATCTCAGGCACCAGTGCTCCACGGGTAGTCGCGGCGTGGTGGCTGTGCTGCGCGTGCCGTACCGACACCCAGGAAGCGCGTCACCCGAACTGGTGACGCTCGGTCCCGCACAGTTGAGAGCACCTCCGTTAACGTTTGCTCATCAGTGAAGGGGCAACAATGGAGTTCGAAGAGCGGCTCGCCGCACTCGCAACGAAGGTCCAGAACCAGCGTGAGGCGATCCAGACTGAGGAAGCGACGAAGAACGCCTTCGTGATGCCGTTCATCTCGACGATCCTCGGCTACGACGTGTTCAACCCGCTCGAGGTGGTTCCCGAGTTCACCGCCGACGTCGGCGTCAAACGAGGCGAGAAGGTCGACTACGCCATCATGCGCGATGGTGAGGTCCAGATCCTCATCGAGTGCAAGAAGTCGGCTGAGCCGCTGAAGGTCGAGCACGCTTCTCAGTTGTTCCGGTACTTCTCCGTCACGAACGCCCGTATCGCCGTGTTGACGAACGGTGAGGTCTACAACTTCTACACAGACCTCGATGCTCCGAACAAGATGGACGACAAGCCGTTCCTCGTCCTGGACCTCGGCGACATCGACGAGACCCTCCTGGCGGAACTCCAGAAGCTGAGCAAGGAGAACTTCGACCTCGACTCTGTGATCAGCGCAGCAGAGGAGCTCAAGTACGTCGGGGCTATTAAGCGGGCGCTCGGCGGCCAGCTCAGGGAACCGTCCGACGAGTTCGTGAAGTTCCTCACCACGAAGGTCTACGAGGGGTCGTACACGCAGAAGATCCGTGAGCAGTTCAACCCGCTCGTGGCGAAGGCGATCAAGCAGTTCTTGAACGAGCAAGTGAACGACCGCCTCAAGACCGCCCTCGGTTCGTCCTTCATCGGGAGCAGCCAGATGGAGGCGCCAGCGACAGTCGTCGAGAGCGAAGCCGCAGTCGAGGAGAACTTGGAGAGCGACACCGGCATCGTCACCACTCAGGAGGAGCTCGACGGTTACCAGATCGTCAAGGCAATCGCCTGCAGCGAAGTCAAGCCGTACCGCGTCGCACACCGCGACTCCAAGTCCTACTTCGCGATCCTGCTCGACGACAACAACCGCAAACCGATCGCGCGCCTGTGGTTCAACGGCAAGAAGCAGAAGTACCTCGGCCTCTTCGATGAGAACAAGGTCGAGACCAAGCAGCCCCTCGACAACCTTGAGGACATCTACGGCTTCGCTGCCGAGATCCGCGCCACCGTCGGGCGCTACGAGGGTCAAGCGAACGGCTGAGACTGCGGTCTCGTCCGCTTCCGATGAAATGTGCGTCCGGTACCCGCGACGTGAAGAGGCGGCAGCAGGCAGGCGTCCGACGCGACCCGCGAACACGGCGTAGCGGCAGCGCCTCGCGACTCCCTAGTATCCGGATCATGGGAATCCTGCTGTCCGGCGTGAGCGTCGTCCTGCTCGTGTTCGCCCTGATCGACATCGTCACGCGACCCGACAGCGAGACGCGCGGCCTGCCGAAGGTCGCCTGGATCCTGCTCGTGATCATCGTGCCGGTCGTCGGCAGCATCGTGTGGTTCGCCATCGGGCACGACTGGAACCCGGGCCCGCGCAACCACGGCCGGTACATCGAACCCACCCGCCACGAGGACCGCTACGCCACCCTCGGCGCCGCGAAGTCCGCGCACGGGGACAAGCGCGTCTCGACGACCGAGCAGGAACTCGCCGAACTCGAGCGCGAGATCGAGTACTGGGAGGCCCAGGCGCGCCTCAAGCGGGCGAAGGACGCAGCCGGAGAGGGCGAGTCCGGCCCGACGGCGTGAGCCGGGCCTCCGGACCGGACCTGCCGGACCGGACCTCCCGGTCCGGAGCAGGCGGGCTGAGGCGGCTCAGCTGACCCGGCCACGGGCCTCCCGACCGCCCCTGGCGCGCACCGCGCCCGCACCCGCCTACCCTTGACGGGTGGCTCATCTCCTCGGCGCCGAGAACGTGCATCTCGAGTTCCCCACCCGTGTCGTCTTCGACAGCGTCACCATCGGCATCGACGAAGGTGACCGGATCGGCGTGGTCGGGCGGAACGGTGACGGCAAGTCGACCCTGCTCGCCCTCCTCGCGCAGCGGCTCGAGCCGGACGCCGGGCGGGTCACGCACCGCCGCGGGGTGACGATCGGCTACCTCGACCAGCGGGACATCCTGCCCGAGGGCATGACCGTCGGGCAGGTCGTCGTGGGCGACCTCGCCGAGCACGAGTGGGCCGGTGACCCGAAGATCCGCGACGTCATCGGCGGCCTCGTGTCGGACATCCCCTGGGACGAGACGGTCGACGAACTGTCGGGCGGGCAGCGGCGTCGGGTGGCGTTGGCGCGCCTCCTGGTCGGGGACTGGGACGTGCTGTTCCTGGATGAGCCGACGAACCACCTGGACGTCGAGGGCATCCAGTGGCTCGCCGAGCACATCAACCGGCGCTGGTCGTCGAACCAGGGCGGCATGGTCGTCGTCACGCACGACCGGTGGTTCCTCGACGCGGTGTCGACGGACACGTGGGAGGTGCACGACGGCGTCGTCGAGCCCTTCGAGGGCGGGTACGCGGCGTACATCCTGCAGCGCGTCGAGCGTGACCGGCAGGCGGCATCGAGCGAGCAGCGGCGGCAGAACCTGGCCCGCAAGGAGCTCGCGTGGCTCCGCCGTGGCGCCCCGGCCCGGACGAGCAAACCGAAGTTCCGCATCGACGCGGCGAACGCGCTCATCGACGACGTGCCCCCGATCCGCGACACCGTCGCCCTGTCGCAGATGGCGACGGCACGGCTCGGGAAGGACGTCGTCGACCTCATCGACGCCGGGGTCTCCTTCGACGGCACGATGATCATCGAGGACGTCGAGTGGCGGATCGCCCCGGGGGAGCGGACCGGCATCCTCGGGCCGAACGGCGCCGGCAAGTCGACGCTGCTCAATCTCGTCTCCGGCAAGCTTCAGCCGACGAGCGGCCGGGTCAAGACCGGCAAGACCGTGCAGATCGCCGTCCTCGACCAGCAGCTCGCGGACCTGCAGCAGTTCGCCGAGGACCGCGTCCGCGAGGTCGTCGCCCGCAAGAAGACGAGCTACGTCGCCGACGGCAAGGAGATGACACCGTCGCAGCTCCTCGAGCGCCTCGGTTTCACGTCCGAGCAGCTCTCGACGCCGGTGAAGGACCTGTCCGGTGGGCAGAAGCGTCGTCTGCAGCTCATGCTCATCCTGCTCGACGAGCCGAACGTCCTCATCCTCGACGAGCCCACGAACGACCTCGACACGGACATGCTCGCCGCGATGGAGGACCTCCTCGACACCTGGCCGGGCACCCTCCTGGTCGTCAGCCACGACCGGTACCTGCTCGAGCGCGTCACCGACCAGCAGTACGCCGTCCTCGGTGGACACCTGCGCCACCTGCCCGGCGGCGTCGACGAGTACATGCGGCTCCGTGCCGCGGGCACGGGCGGCGGCACCGCATCGGCTGCTGCCGCCGCCTCGGCCGGGAGGCCCGACACGGCCGGGTCCGGCGCGGTCGCCACCGCCTCGGGGCCGCGTCCGGCAGGCGGCCCGTCGGCGGCACCCGGGCTGTCCGGTGCGGAGCGTCGTGTGGTGGAGAAGGAGATGTCGGCCCTCGACCGCCGGATCACGAAGCTGGGGGAGGACCGGAAGAAGCGGCTCGAGGCGTTCGCGTCCCACGACCAGACCGACTACGAGGGCCTCGGCAGACTCCAGGCGGAGTTGAGCGCGCTCGAGGCCGAGGTCGAGCAGCTCGAGGAGCGGTGGCTCGAGGTCGCGGAGCAGCTCGGCGTGTAGACGACGTGGGTGGCGGTCGGCGGGGGCGGTGCCGCGGCTTCCCGGATCGCGCTCCGCTGCGAGCATCGCGCCCTGTTCCGACGGGGCGCGTTGTTCGGGCAGGGGCGCGACAGACGGGTGGTGGCGCGAGCTGATGGGGCGGGCGCCGCTCGGCGGCGAGGCGGGCGTCGCTCGGCGGCGGCGGTGCCGCTCGTCCGCGGCGTCAGTCGCCGAGGCCGAGGATGAGCCGACGCAGGAGCCCCGCGAGCTGGCTCTGCTCGTTCGCCGTCACACCGGACAGGATCGACCGCTCGGCGCGCAGCAGGTCGGCGATCGCCGCGTCGACGGCCGCCCGACCAGCCGCGGTCAGGGACACCAGGATGCCCCGGCCGTCCCGCGGATCGGTCCGGCGGGCGACGAGCCCGCGTGCGGCGAGCCGGTCCACCCGGTTCGTCATCGTGCCGCTCGTGACCAGGGTCTGCTGCAGGAGGGCCTTGGGGCTCAGCTCGTACGGTCCGCCCGCGCGCCGCAGCGCCGAGAGGACGTCGAACTCCCACGGCTCCATGCCCGCCGCGTCGAACGCCTGGCGTCGGGCGCGGTCCAGGTGCCGCGCGAGCCGGTCCACACGGGACAGCACGTCGAGCGGGGCGAAGTCGAGGTCAGGACGCTCGCGACCCCACGCCGCGACGATCCGGTCGACCTCGTCCTCTGGCGCCATCCGTCCATCATGGCGTGGATCGGCAGCGCACGACCAGTGTCGTGCACATGGGAGGATGGACGGGCTCCTCCGGGGGCGTTCCGCCTTGGTGTAATGGCAGCACGACGGCCTTTGGTGCCGTTAGGTCCGGGTTCGAATCCTGGAGGCGGAGCGGGGGCGTGTTCGGTCTTAGCGGGATTCCTGGTCACTCTTTTGTCTGTGAAGGCTGCTGGCGCCGCCAGATCGTGGCTCAGCAGTGCTCTGGACCTCGTCCTGGCCGTTCGGCGAGCCCAAGCCCATGGCGAGCAGGCGGTTCCGTGAACGACGAAGGCCCCCTGACCTGTTTTCGGGCAGGGGGCATCGGCTCGATTGCCGAGCGAAGTCGTTGATTGTTCAGTTCGGGGCGAGCGAGGGCGCCTAGCCGAGGAGCTCGTCGATGGGTACGAGGTAGTACTCCGGGGGCTCAGAGTCCGCTTCGGTGGCTTCGAACGGCTCGACCCGTGCGTTCGGGTTCTGCTTGGCGTAGGTCATCCAGTGGTTGCGGTTCTTGGCGCTCAAGCGCTTGAGCGCGAGACGGTCCTGGAGGAAGTGGATGAGGCGGCGGAGGTTCTGGGAAGCGGCGGCAAGCGCTGCAGCGATCTCCGCGAACCACGGGCCACGACCCCGGCGGTTCAGCGGGTCGTGAAGTCCCTCTGCCTGGGGGTCTTTCACTCGCGAGTTCACGGATTCGATCGTGTTGCGGAGTCCGTACCAGCGGCGCCACTCTTCGGACTTGTATTCGAACTCTTGTCCGAACTTGAGGTGCTTCGTCCCGTCCCCGTCGTTGCGCGGATCGGCAGTGAGGACGCCGGGGATCTTCACGGTCTTGCCGGGGATGGGGGTCTTGAACTGCTCGCCGGTGGTCTTGTCGAAGTCGATGGGGTCGAGTCCGGTCGGGTAGAAGTACTGGCGCGAGCCGTCGGCGTTGTGGCGGCCCCGCGGCTTGAGTCGATACTTCGCGCGCTGCTCGCGACGCTTGGAGACAAGGTCATGTCCCGCGGTGAGCGTCGCCTCACGAGCCACGGGATTCGTCATCTTCGATGCGGCGATTCGAGTCTCCGCCCAGGTCGATTCGGCGAGCTTAAGGGTCTCGGGCATGAATGAGGGGTACCAGGAGCCGTCGCACATGACGAGGTCGTGCTTGCCGTCCTTGCTCGCGTAGTAGGCCTGGATGCCGAGCTTGTCGTGTGGGTAGTCCATGACGGCGTTCGCGCCGTGCGCTGCGATGGGGAGCTGGAAGTCCTCGGACTTCGCGCCGGGCAGGTACGCGCGGTCAGCGATGACCGTCGTGATCGGAATGCCGCGTTCCTTGCAGGAATCGAGGAAGCGCTTGCCTTGGCCATGCACTTCGCCGGGCTTGTGGCCGCCGAACCAGATGATGAAGAGTGGAGCGTCGATGTCCGCTCCGGGACTGTTCCGGGTGAGCGTGCCGAGTTCGGCTTCGCGACCGAAGATTCGCTTGCCGGGAGCAGAGTTCGTGCCGTCGTGGTCGCCCTCGCGAACGTAGAAGCCGCAGCCGTAGTTGACGGATGCGGTGTCGTCGCCCGTCATGTTGTCGAGGCTCTTCTGCATGCCGGCGACGGGTACGACGGTTGCATCGATTGCCGCAGTGCCGTTCATGCGTTCGCGGAGCTCCTTGGGAAGAAGGAGCCAGGTCCCTTGGAGCAGCTGATTGCAGATGGTCATCATGCGTCCCTCGAGCAGCTCTAGGCGCTCGGGGTCGGAGTAGAACTCCTTCTTGATCTCGGCAAGACGCGCCGGGCTCGGGCGCCGCCAGCGGGGGCCGGGGTCGCGGTCGAGCAGGTCTTTGAGGCGGTGCACTGCCCGCCAGTAGGCGTCGTAGAGGTCTCCTCGGTCGAAGATGCTGGGGTCGATGCCGAGCATTTCGAGCTCTTCGTTCGTTGAGTCGACGAGGAGGTCAGCGCCCGTGCGGATGCTGACGGTGCCTTTTACGCGCATTGTGACGAACATCAGCGCCATGGCGCTCGTCGTGCTCATGTACGCGTGGCGGCCTCGGCGGGACGGGTGGTCCTCTAGCCAGTACTGCTCAAGGAGTTCCTCGATGCCACCGAGTGCAATGACCTTGCTCGTCTCCCGGACGGCCCGGTGGAAGGCGTCTCGTTTGCCCATCTTGAGGTACATGAGCATCGACATGCCGAAGCAGTCCTGCATCCACTGTTCGGCCTTCTCGAAGTCGTGATGCTTCGCCTTCGGAGCGGTCATCGTGTTACCGCCTCGGCGCGGAGCTGCTGGCGGTAAGACGCAGCGCCGAGAGCGGGAACGTGGGCGACAAGTTGGTCGAGGTGTTCGAACTTGGTGACGCCTGCGGCGGTCATCAATGCCCGCATGTTCGTGCCGGCGATGAGGTGGGTGATGATCCACGTGTTCCGCATGCGCGTGGTCACTGGGTCGGGCTCATTGCCGCGGTCCGTGTCGTAGAGGAACGTGGTGAGGGTGCTGATGCCGTGCTTGACGCGCTTGGGTGAGCCGAACACCCAGTCGTCCTCGGCGACATTCGCAATCGCGTTGAGGAGCAGGGGCTCGAAGCGTGCGAGAAGGGGCACCGCGCGTCCGGTGCATGCGACGCTGACGAGGATCCCGTCGGCGTCGACGGTGATATCGCGTCGGCGGACCTGGAGTAGTTCGTTGGCTTTCAGGCCAGCCCCGGTGCAGAGAGCGAGGACGACGCCAGCGCTGCGGCGGCGCGCGGCAGTTGACTGGCCGGTTGCCCAGCTTTCTAACAGGTGCAGGTCGAGGTCGTCGTAGGGAGCAGCAGTGCTCTGAGGCGAGGTTGCGGAGAACTCGAGCGGGACGGTGCCGACGAGCGCTTCGGACATGCGCATCAGCAACGACCGATACGTGCGGCGGGTCGTGTCGGTCCAGGTGACATCGGCCCGGGTGACGTAACGGCGGACCATCACCGGGTGGAACACGACCATCGTTTTGGTCGGGTAGCCGTTGATGTTGACGACCCAGTCGACGTACGGCGCCGCGACGACGAGGAGACGCTCAGCCGTGATCATTGACGCCGCGGCAGCCTCGACCGAGGCATCGAGCACGAAACGACGGATCTGATCCCAGCGGTCCGCAGGGAACGTCGGGACGTACGTCACAGCAGCCGCCAGGAGCAGTAGGCAGGCGCAGCGTGCTTCGACGAGTTGGTGGCCGAGTCGATTCGGAGTCGTTCGCATGCCGTCCCTATGCGGGACGCTCCCGTCCGGGTCGGCCGTGAAATCCAAGATCGATGATCCGACGCCTTCGGTTCCCACTGCTGGCGCGGATTGCAGCGCGACACGCCCGAGTTTCTCAGTGCCACCGTGTGTGACCCGTTCGAGGGCATTTCGGGCCTTGGATGCGACGAAGGTGAGGAGGGCGCGTGCATGCGGTTCGCGCTCCTCTCCGGCGTCGTGGACCCGGTAACCGTAGTGATCCGCTCCGCCCAATTGGTCCTGTTCGTGGACCCGGCCGTCGGACATGCCGTTCCGCCAGCAAAGTTCTGACCCGTTCCGCGCATACCCGCTCCGCGACCGAAAGCCGGTCGCGGAGAGGAACCCATGCCCGCCCCTACCCCCGCCCTTGCTCTCCTGCGGTCCGAGTACGAAGCACTCAGCGCGCTGCCGACACGGCAGCTCACCCTCGATCAGCGACGCAGCATCGACTACTTCTTCGCCGACATCGACGAGACCGCAGCAGTCGAACCGTTCGTGCGTCGATGGATCCTGCGTGTGCACGGCCTGGACGCGTTCGTTGCACAACACGCTCGGATGCCTCGCGCAGATTCGCGGCGGCCACGTCCAGCGACCGACGAGCAGGCGCTGGTCGACACGGTGGCGTACTTCCGTCAGGCGCACGCCTCGGGTGGCTACCTGGATTACCAGAAGCGGCGGCTGGAGGCGGTGCCGGGTTTCGCGTGGTCCCCGCGCGACTCGACGTGGTCTGCGCGCTTTGCTGAGCATCAGGAGTTCTGGGAAGCGAACGGGTTTGCTCCGCGGCGCCGCTCGTCCGACCCGGCAGAGGTGAGGATCGGGCGGTGGGTTGCGCATCAGCGCGCGCTCGAGAGCCGCGGGCAGCTCCGCGCCGACCGGGCAGCACGGCTCCGCGCGGCACGCTACCGGGTGCTCTGACCGCGGGCTTCGGCAAGCAGACGTCGCCGATGAACCGCGGTGTGCAGGTCTGGGACGTGGACGAGGGACGCTGCGAGATGTGCTGCTTTGGTGGTGCCGGCAGCGCGCATGAGCAGGTCGGCGGGCGTTTGTGCGGCGAGGTGTCCTGCTATCCAGGTGGCCCGCATCCCTTTGGGCATTGGGTTCGGCTCGTTGCCCCGGTCGGTGTGACGGATGAACTTCGTCACGATGTTGAAGGTGGTCTCGCGGTCGGCTGCTCCGAACACGAGGCGGTCGCCGCTCAGGCCTCGGAGTCCGTCGAGGAGGAGTTGCTCCCACCGCTGGTTGACGACGCTCTGCCGGGGCGTTGCGCCGTCGACATCGATGACGATTCCGGAGCTTGTGACGCAGACGTCGCTGTGTTGGAGGTGCTGCACTTCCCAGGCGTCCAAGCCGGCTCCTGCAGACAGCGCAAGCAGCACACTCGCGCTTCGGCGGCGCTGTGCGTTGGCCTGTCCTCGGGCCCAGGACTCGAGCAAAGTGAGTTCGAGGTCGGTGTACGGCATCGTCACTGACTGACCGTTGAGTGCAGAGAACTCGAGCGGATCCGCGGTCGGAACGACGACCTCCGAGACCCGCAGCAACAGCGAGCGATAGTCACGCCGGGTTTTGTCGCTCCGTTCGACGTCATCGCGGCTGATGTAGCGGCGGATCATCACCGGGTGGAACACGACCGCTGCTTGCAACGGGTACTCGCACACGTTCGCGACCCAGTCCACGTGCCCGGCGACGACGACCATCAACCGCTCCGCGAGCCAGGCGCATGCCGGTGCGATGACCGCCACCGCGTCCCGCACGAACAAACGAATGCGCTGCCACCGCTCCGCGGCGAGCTGCGGCGTGTATGTCGCAATGGCGTGCGCGGCGCTCGGCTGAAGGCGCGTGACAAGAGTCCCTTCGCCCAGGGCTGGACACTGATTCTCCGCGCCCACGGGAGCGAATGAGAGCGGCGTTGGCTCCCAGCATCGCGTGTGCGCACAGTTGGAGACCGGGGCCGGGCGTGCGAACGGGCGACCGTAGGCAGCACCCATGGGACGGCCGCTGATGCCCGAGGGGACGCGCAACCGCTGAGGACGCACAGCATCCACGGGCGCGATAGCTGAACGAAGAAGATCGCGCTCATGCGCGGTGAAGAACGACACAACCGACCTATGCGACGAGCCGAGGAGCGGGTCGTTGCTGTGACCGTCGGGCGTGTCACACCTTCGTGCCGGTCCCGCGGGGCGGCGGCTTCAGGTAAGGCTGAACGGTGACCGATGCGCTCTCTCAAGACCGCTTGCAGACCCTCGAACTTCGCTTCATCGCGGCGCTGCGTGACGGCGACCACGAAGCCCTCGAACGGCTTCTTCATGCGACTTCTCGGCAACCGAGATTGGAGGCGAAGGACAGATCTCGCGCCGCGAGTTCCTCCGCCGAGCCATCTACGCAGAGGTCGTCGTTCCGAACAGCGAGCCGCGGTGAATTGCGAACCACGACGAAACGCCGCCCGGGAAGATCAGTTATCGCTGGAACGACGCCGAAGGCGTCGAACACTGGCGCGGCTCCTGGTGGAGCGAGACGGACGAAGGCCTGCGGCTACGTCAGTACTTCGCCCAGCAGCGTGCCTTCAACGGAGGGGAGCTGCACCGGTAGCGCACTGACGACACGCCCGACCGGGAAGATCCGCGACCCGATCGGCGCAGCGCGGCATAGGGGCCAGGAGACCAACTCCTGGAGGACCCCTTGGACTACCGCACCGCCACCCGCGAAGAACGAGCAGCCGAGTTCATCGCGTTCGCGACGAAGCTGCACGAAGGCCGCTACGACTACACCCACGTTGGACGGAATTACGTCAACGGTGACACCAAGGTCATCATCATCTGCCCCGAACACGGTCCCTTCGAGCAGACGCCGCGCGAGCACCGGCGAGTTCGAGACACCCCTTGGGGTCCGCAGCGTGGGCAGGGATGCCGCGACTGCAAGGGCTTCAACGCCAGCACGGAAGTCCGTCGTGAACGCTTCGTCGCCAAAGCGGTCCAGGTCCACGGGCAACGCTATGACTACAGCGAAGTCATCTACGTCGACGCCAAGACGGACGTGACCGTGGTGTGCACCGACCACGGGGCTTTCTCTGTGCGTCCGGACAACCACACGTACAAGCACCCCGCTGGCTGCCCGGACTGTGCCCTCCGAGGGCACCGCGCTGCTCCGCGTTCCAGGAAAGTGAACGAGAAGGGCCAGTGGCGGAACCGTCCCGCCGGGACCACCACAGGTCGGAAGCGGCCGAATCGAAACCGAGCGGACGCTCGGTAGCGGACCTCGCCGACGAACTCACTCAACTTCATCCGCGCCTGGGCGTCCGTATGGAGCACCGAGTGCCGACAGACGGTCAAGAGCCTGGCGGAGGCCAACGCATCCGGACACTTCGGCCCGCGAGTCCTGGCCCTGCTCGGGTCGGTTGGCCACCGGGACTGGGAAGTCATCAACGAGCGCATCGTCCGATAGCCCGAGTGGGTGCTCGAAGGTGACCGTTCGCGCCTTGCTGTGCTCTATTGACTCTCGTCCTCCCGTGAATTGAGGGCCTCCATCAGACCCGGGGTGGAACATCCAGCACGAACAGCCGGACGTGCTGCCAGCGCTCCTGAGCAAGCTTCGTCGAGCACCTCCGAGCAGCACTTGCTGCTGTCGCGGGGATGCGCGACAAGAGTCCCTTCGCCGAAGGCGGAACTCAATTTGGGTCGTCGCGCAGCTGCGCCAGGAGCGGCTCCTGCTCCCAGCATCGCGTGTGCGCGCAACCGGTAGCCGGCGCCGGACGAGCGAACGGCCGGCCGTACGGAGCACCGGCTTGCCGTCCGGAAACCCGAGATGAAGTGCGGTGGGACCGAGGCTCGACATCGATCGCGAGAATCGACCGGGCTCGGAGAAGAGAGCGCTCATACTTGCTCAGGGGAGGCACCGCCGTCCTATGCTGCATCTCCAAAGCGAGCTCCGCACGCTGTCCGGCCGGGCGCGTTGGGCGTTCCGGTGGTTTTGCGGCTTCGTCGACCCATGGAAGTGTTGGAGCGTGACTGACGCACCATCCCAAGACCGCTTGCAGATCCTCGAACGGCGCTTCCACGCTGCCATCCGCGACGCGGACTACGAGGCGCTCGAACAGCTCCTCGAAGACAGATTCATGGCTGGAGAAATGAGCGGGGAACAGGGCATCTCGCGTCGAGAGTTCCTGCGTCGGGCCATCTACTCGGAGGTGGTCGTGCCGTCGGTGGAGCCTCGCTGGGTGCCGGTCAACGACGAGACGCCGGCAGGCAACATCTCGTACACGTGGACTTCTCAGGATGGCGTCAGTCACACGCGGGGCTCGATGTGGCGCGAGACCGAGGAAGGGCTTCGCCTCCGAAACCATTTCGCGGTCGTGGGCGCGTTCAACGGCGGAGAACCGCGCAAGTAGACCGAGCGACAGCCCGGACGGGGCCATGGACAACCTGTCGGGCCACAAGGCTTGTTGTCAGTGATTCACGTGTCCTGTCAGCAGACTGCGCGCAGGTTTGTGCCTGAAGCGGTGGTTGGTTGCCTCGCTGAGGGGCCGCACGAACAGCCAGCTCTTGCTTCTCGGGGAGCCGGACGAGGTCGACTCCCCGACGTCCGAGCGAGTGCAGTCGGCTGGGTCGGTGCTGCTCAGGGACGAGCCAGTCTGGATGAACACCATCACGGTCTCGTTCCACGGGATGTTCTCGCGGTTCGTCGATGTGCCTGAGCTTGCTCCCTGTTTGTGGCTGCGGGAACAACGTGTCGAACGCGCAGCCTAAATTGTCCAAGGACTCGCTTTTGACAAGTAGTGCTGCTCGGTCTGCATCGCTAAGGGGCCGGAGGACAAGTTCCGCTGCCTATGCGCAGGTGTCATCCAGCTTCGTCAGCGTGTGTCGAAGCTCTATTCGAAATGCTCACGATCCAGTTACCAAGGGCTTCGGAGAGTTCTGGTCTCCCTCTAGCAGCAGCGCTGCCTCCCGTCGGGACCAGGCTTCCTGCTGGCGCCCCCGTGGCTGTCTGTTCCCAGGGGGCGCTCAGAGCCCCTCCTCCCCGCGTTCCACTCCGTGGTGGCTGAAAATCGGTGTGACCAATCGCGCGGATGATGTGCGACGTGCTCTCGATTCGACCGCGGTCCAGTGATGACTGCCATCTGATCGTGTCGTGGGTGCCGGACGCCGAGGCGCTGTACCTCTTCGCCGGCCCCCGCCTACGATGGCCTCTGACCCTCGATCAGCTCACGGTGGACGAACAGAGCCCTGAACGAACGGCATGGGTGGCAGTTGACGCTGGTACGGAACCGATCGGCCAGTTCAAACTCGCGATGCGCGACGGCCATGCTCACCTCGGACGGGTTCTGGTCGATCCCGCCGAGCGAGGCCGCGGCTTGGCCCACGAGTTAGTGCGGCTTGCCGTCGCCCGAGCACGTGCACTCGGTGCGACCTCGATCGGCCTCAACGTCGTGACGGGCAACCGTCCGGCCCTACGGACGTATGAACGCGCGGGCTTCGTCGAGACCAGTCGACAGGACGCCGTCGGGTCTCTCGCGATGACATTGAACCTGGCGACCCATGTCCGGTAGTCGATCGTCATGCGAGAGGAAGGTGCACCACAACGCCCTGCCAGAACAGCGCCACCGAGTCACGCTGCTCACGGAGGCGGCTACGCAGTGGTTAGAGTTTCGACGTGTCTTCATCTCACATCGCCGCCAAGGCCGAAGAACTCGGCTTCACGCCAGAGGATGGCACCAATGCCGAGGCGCTGCAGAGGGCGATTCGGCGAGAGTTGGTGGGCCTACAGGAGTACGACCTGGATCTCGACCGAAAGGACAGACAACAACAACTCACTGATGCCCTCAGTGAGCTATCGACGGAGATCTCACCGTCGCGCCAACTCGTCCCGATTCCCGCCGACGTCCTCACTGATCTGGTTAAGTTGGCCGGTAGGCCCGGCGATCAGGTTGGCGGGACGGACCCCGAGAACACGGCGACGATCAGACTGCAGGAGAGCCGAGCATCATCGCGCATCGAGGCGACGAAGGATTTCCGGAACTCTCGAACTTTTCCTTTTGCGGGTCTCGGTGCCGTCATCGCGGGATTGTGGGCGCTGCGTGAACCTTTTGGGATCACTGACGTGATGTTCCTGTCTTCGTATGGCTACTTCATTTCCGCCGCGGCGATCTTCGTACTCATCGCGCTTGGATACCTCGTTGCAAGCAGCAGTCAGCGCAGGGACGAACGCACCCTCGACTATCTGTACGACCCCGACACGCAAGAACGGGCACTGGCTGAAGTGGTCAACGAGCGCAACTTTGTGTTCCACTCGAGGGACTTTCAACAAGCGCTGAAGGAACAGATTTTCCTTTCGTCGCTCTCGTTTTTCTTTCCGTTCCTTCCGCTCCGGCGCCGTCGGCTCCTGGGCTCTCTCGGAAGCAAGGTCGACCTCGCTCGAGCTCTTCGCGACGCGACGATGCTCGGCCTTGATCGGTTCGTTGCGGCCGGCATCCTCCGCCGAGTGAAAGTAGGGGTCTCGACGCGGTATGAAGTGCCCGTGGATGATCGCCCGGCTGCCTCCGACGCCTATGAGGACGCGGACGCAGAACTATAGGCATCCCGGCAGCAGAGTCGTTCGTGGTGTGGATTTCGCCAGCGGCGCATCGCGTGTCCTTTACTTCCCGTCCCGAAGCACGTAGGTGGTTTCCGTGGCTTGTGAGCCCCAGCGCTACGCCAGGAATTCGAAATACGCCGATAACTCGGAACCTGCCGAAGTGGACGATCGGCTATGGGACGGTGAGGGTGGTGTATCCCGCTGCTGGCGCCACGTGAAGTGATCAGCACGAGCACTCTTGGTAGTGCTGATCTGCAAAGACTTCTCCAGCGCGAGACACCGCAGCTAGTCAGCCTCGTCAGCATTGGAGGCGGACCGCATCTTGCGCAGCTCTCGCTCCAGCCCTCTGATCTGCTCTTCCCAGTCTCGACCGTCTGTCGCGCCACCAGTGAGGAACAGGTTGCGCTCCGCGATGAGTTCCTCCATCGCGTCGAACTCGGCGGCGTGCTCGGATCGAGCGTGCTCGTCCACCCATTGAGTGAGGATTCCCTCCTGTTCAGCTAAGGGTTGAAGCAGAGGGCGAAGGCGCAGTTGCGGAGCGTTCGCGTCGATGAACGCGCGCGCTGGCCTTGGCCATTCTGTCCGCAGTAGGTTTTCGGTTGTGAGGCTCACGATGCCGTCCATCACGCCGTCACTGTATGAGAAGTGGAAGGCCCAGGGCGCAGCGACGTAGTGCAGAACGTAGTTCCGCAGCTTGGCGAGGAACGGCGAAGCCGGCAGGGCACCGACCGTCTGTGCTCGCTTCTGTTCATACTGGTCTTGCCAGGCGGCGGGCTGTTGCTGCACCACAATCCGCGTCTGATCGATCAGAGCACCCAACCCAGCGGCGTAGGCGATGACTGCCTTGTCGAGAGCCCGTATTGTGTTCTGCTGAACGGTCCGGTCGCCAACATTGCGAGTCAATTCGCTCGCTGTAGGCTCGTGCGTTTCACACACCTCTAGCAGCGCATAGAGCTCCGCAGAGAAGGCCGCCCAGACATCCCACACGCGATGGAGATCCTCGAGCCGTCGGCGCAGTACGGACCCCGGATGGGCGGCAAGCGCGACATCCATCGCGTTTAGCTTGTCACGTTCACCACCCGGCGCTTCGTCAGTAGCGTCTTCGCTCATTACGTTGATCGCATCCCTGTCGTATGTGGTCGATGCCGATTGCGCACCGCCTCACCATCGCCTCTCTAGCGTAGTGGGGTCAAGACCGGTCTTTTCCCCTCCGGTCTGAGACCACCCTAGGAACCCCAGCTGACCCCTTCGAGGAGGTCCGCGAGAGCCCCTCGTTAGCCGATCCTTCACCGGACACCCCACCGGTCTGCAGTTCGCGGCAGGGATCAAGTCTCAGGCCTGCGCCACGAACGCCCAATCGGGCGCGATCGGTGGAATCAGATGTCGTTCAATTCAGTGACCTTTAGTACATCAGGCAGAATCTCCCTGCCGAGAATGAACGTCAATACAGATAGGTAAGTCGGCCGCTGCGGCGTTCGGTAGGCATTCTCTGCATCGATGAATACTCGCACGTGTCCGGGACTATTCTGCGGATACACATGGTACCAGTCTCCGCTTGGAGCAACTGTTTCATGCTGATAGTGGAAGGACTGAAGTGCGAGTGTTTTCGGGTCATAGTCAACCGTGAACGACAAACCAGCTTTTCGACGGTCGATCGGATCAGCTAAGGCCATCGCTGTTAGCGATTGACCTCTCTCCGCAAGAGCAAGCCACGAGCCCTCGATGCCTGTCGACTCCAGGGCCGCGATGAGTCGATCAAGCTGATCGGACCCGCCAAAGAAGTCTTCCATATCTGATGGCGCGCGAATTCGGAAGAAGTGTTCGCTAGAGTTGATCTTCTCCGTGAAATCATCAAGGTCGTCAAGCACTGCGCGCAATTCGTCTGGTGTGCTCGCGTTGAGGCCGGCGTGCAGGGAGCTAGCGACATCTCCCAATTCCACGAGCGCATTTTCCGCTCGTTTCTTCCAACCGCTGAGCATGCCAGGTAAATTGCCCGCCCAGTTCGTCACTGGGTATTCGTATCTGTGATCGAGTGTTGGAGTCGGTTGCTGTCCGTAGCCGATCGAATGCAGCCAGGATTTATTCGATTGGTAGTTCGCACGCATGAGCGCAGACTGCATCTTACGGAGGGCATGTCTGCGTGTCGTTGTAATCTCATGGTTCGTGCTGTTAAGAATCTCCGAGGCGCGCAGGGTTCGCACGATCTTCTTTCTCTTCTTGGTTACCCTTGTGTCGAAGGAGTCATCTATGGTCTTCGTATCAAGAAGATACATTCTGTCGTCGTCGTCGTACCCGGTACATACGATCAGGAAGAATTCTTTCGAAAGGGTGCCGTCGTCTCGTTTGAGATAGCTCGCGGGTATGCGGATAGTCGTTGACCCAGACTGTACGAACTTGGCCTGGACGACCCCGAACCGAGGAGGTGCGTTATCCAGGACTGAATTTGCGAGGCTGTTGATCTGGATCAGAAAATCAGCTCCCTGTACATCGATGGACCGCTCGAGCACCCAAAATCGATTTGCCAGGAAAGCGCGAACTCTAGCTTCGCCGAGCGTCCCGTTCTGCATGCGAGCCAACGAGCCGGCTGCTAGTTCCCTGTCGTTTGTGGACACAGGCTATTCCTTCCGTAGGCCGCTCAGCCTAGTCAAAATCGGCGCGCTACCGAGGAGAGGCGGGTGACTCAGCTCGAGCGCCGGATTCTCTGGCGACGTGGCACTAAATCTGCTTACGCCCCCCGGGCGTGGTGCTGATGACCTGCATGGTCCAATCTCAATTGGCTCCGTCATCTGACCATGTCGGTGTGGCGACTGTCTACCGGCACTTCGCGACGGTCGCTGAGCTGGAGGAGGCGCTGGTCTGGGAGCGCTTCGAAGCTCTCGGGGTCATCCTTCGGGATGCTGAGCCTGGGTAGCTCCGGCACGTCCTGACGACGCACTTCACGCTGCTCGTCGAAGATCACCCCTCCGAACGGGTTACCGCTCGCTCAGTACCGGCGTCTGCCCGGACGGCTCCGCTGCGGACTCACTCATCGCGAGTCTCGAGGTGCTGTTGAACCAAGCCCGGGACGAGGGGGCGATCCGAGAGGACGTCGGAGCGGGCGAGGTCCTGATGCTGCTCTGCGGCATCGCACATCCGACCCGCAGCCTTCCGGCGTCCCTTCATCCCTCGAAGGAATCGGATCTACTTCGTGTGGTGCTCGACGGACTGAGGGGACCAGCGCGGGTTACCGCTAGAGCCGATTGAAAAGGTGGCGTGCTGTCCGGTGAACCGTTGGCAATCGAGACGGTCCTGTCACTCCGGGAATGTGGTTCGGTAGGCGGTAGGCGGTAGGCGGTAGGCGGTAGGCGGTAGGCGGTAGGCGAGGTGCGGATGATGCTGCCGAAGTGGCGTCGGCGATTGCGTCGGATCGCAGGCCGGTGACTACCGACGCCTGCAGGTCCGGGGAGCTCCGCGGGTACCAGCGAACCCGGAACTCAACGTGGCGGGTCCTGCACGACGACATCGACGAGTGGCTCGGCGTGAAGCCGCCTGTCCGTCGAGGACACCTTCGAGCGGTTTAGGCCGTGTCGAGATCCCACTGCACGCGCTCGAGCCGTACAAACCAGTCGATCGCCGCCTTGAGTGGAACAGAAAGCTCACGGCCCTCGAGCAACCGCCGGTACACGTCATCCTGCTGAGGCACCGACTTGTTCTGCATCCGCTCGCCGACCCAATCGGCCAGCAGCGTCTCAAGGGGCCCGTAGACCGTTGGGTCCCAGTGGAGCGGCCACTCAAGGGGCCAACGGAGACCCGATGGCTCGGCGGCGATCACAGCGCCGTGGGTGATGCCGTTGCGCACCAACCGAATCCCGGGTAGAACCTGCCCCTGCTCGTCCGAGTCCCTCGCAGCGTCGTAGGCCGCGCCGAACGTTCGCATGAGCTGCTCGTCGAGGGAGGCTGCCCAGAACTCAGCCGTGCCGAGGGCGACGTACTCGTTGCCAGAGTCGTTCTCGATCGACTCGGTCGCTGCCTTGAGGCCGTGTAGCGCCAGCGCCCCCAGCGGCGTCCATCTCGGAATGGACACTGTTACTGCTCAGCAATCTGCGATGCTGCTCGCGACGTCCCGCCGGCGTGCGTCACTCGCACGGCCTGCCACGTCCGGTCGTCGAGCTCCTGCGGGTGCTCGACGCCGAGCGCGTTCAGGTGCTCGCGAGCGGCGAGGATCCGGAGAGCTGTCTCGTCACCGTCGGCCGCCGCGCGCATCACGAGCTCCACGACCAGGCCCGCGCCGACGTCGTCGACAGGACGGATCATCGCGGCCGCCTCAGCGAACATCGCCCGCTCGAGTTCGGCGCGGCGCCGGCGATCTCGGTACTCCTGCTCCCGGGCGCTTGGCGGCCGTCTGCGGCGTATTCCTACGGCGAGGTCGACCCATACTGACATTCTGCCTCGGATCGGCGCGCAGGGCCGAGGTGCCACCTCAGGAATCGGGCTCAGACTCGTTCGTGGGAGGGGTGTACTGCTGACCCGGAGGCCGGCTCCACTGATGGCCATCCTTCGGGAACAAGTACCTTGCGACGATTGCAACGACACCGATCACCTCGACGACGGTGGCAGACAGCCAACCGAGTATCACCGGCCCCGGCACGGTCCAGTCCGTCCCCAACCATGCGTAGAGCACAAACACGGTATCGGCCACGAAGAGCTGCACGCCCATCGCGAGGAGCGCCCCGCGAGCGACCACCGCCTTCAACTGCACGTCAAGGTGATGGTCGGCCAGCACCACTTCATCTAGCGTCGTTGGGCGCGTCGGGCGCCTCCTGGGCCATTTCCACCAACGGCGTCGACGGCGTCGGACTTCGTCCCCGGACGCAGGTTCCCCACCAAGCCCAGGCGACGTCGTCACCCGCTCGTAAGAACCCTGGTCGTTGCGGGCCTGATCGAGAATGCGCTCGATCTCAGCCCTGCCCCGTTCGATGGCAGCACGCGCTTCGTCCGAATCGAAATCAGCTGGCTGATCACCGAAGCGATCTCCGGGCTCAGTCATGCCGTTCTGCGGTACCCGAGGTTCTGGAGGTGGTACTGCATCGACTGCAGCGACACTCCAAAGAACCGCGCCATCTCGAGCTCACTCCGTCTCGAGTTGACGAGCACCTCGACCGCCGGCGGGGGCATCAACAGGTGAGCAGCGAAGGTGTTCGCGAAGATCTCTTCGCCCTGAGTACCCTCCTGCGAACGCCCGTCACGACGGTCGACGTACCCGACGAACTCGTCCTGGTGTCGACGCTGAGCGAAGTGGCCGAGCTCGTGCGCGGTGGTGAAGCGGCGGCGAACAGGAGGATCGTCAACGTCGACGAAGATCTCAGCAGGTTCGTTCGGCTCCTTCTTGAGCAGGCCGCTCACGTCTCCGGGGAGCTGCGCCTGGTACACGCGCATGCCCATCCGCTCGGCGACGACGACGGGGTCGACCGGGAAACGGTCTGAGTCCCACGCTTCTTCGAGAATGGCGGCTGCGGCTCGCTCTGCTGCTCTCCTAGTCATGAAAGGGTCCTCCTCCCCGGTAGAGCGCTCGTGGCGTCCGAAAACTTCCCGCCACGCTCGTGACGATACCAGGGGACCGAAAGAGCGCTTCGGTCATCTAACGGTGGTTCGGATGGCGACGGCCCTGCGGCGCCCTGTCGGCGGCCTGCGGCACCATCACCGCATGGCCGAGCACCAGTGGGCACCACCCGAGCACCCCGACTTCACCCTGCACCAGCCCGTCGGCTTCGACACAAAGCTCGCCGGCGCCCTGACGCCTGTCGACCCACCCCAGCCTGCGTGGGCCGACATCGCGTTCGAGGAGATCCCCGACACCCTGCACCTGAAGTGTTTCGCGATCGCCAGCAGCGACGTCGCGATGCTCGTACGGACCGCTTGGCAGGGACGGCTGCAGGAGGTCCTCGTCGACCGCGACTACGTCACCCGCCGCACGCCCGACTTCCGCACCCGCTGATGGCACGCCGACGCCGCGACCGCTGGGCGCTCGGCCCCGCAGTCTCCCTCCCCGACGCGGCGTCCGACGGGCCCGTGTTCGACCTGCCGACACCGGACCCGGTGCTCGCCTGGCTGCAGTTCCCCGACCGCCCGCTCGAGGTCGAGGCCTGCGTCATCGCGTGGACCGCCCGCGCCGTCCTCGTCGAGTGGGGGTACGGCCAGGCGGCAGAGTCCGCCTGGGTCTGGCGGGACGCCATACGACCGCGCGGCCGGGCAGATACGAGCAACGGCATGCCGGGCTAGGGCACTCAACAGCGACCGGCAGGACCGCCCGCACCCGTCCGTCGAGCGCGGAAATCGCTGGCTACGCACTCTCCGACGTCGAGCGCGAGGTCACAGGTCAGGAGGCCTCGTGACTCTTCTCGAGTTTAGTGACGCGACGTTCGAGCTTCGCAACGGCCGCAACAATGGCCGTAAGGAGCGACCCCAGGATCTCATCACTTCTGGCGTTCTCCGCCCCGCGAATGACGCTGTTCACCAGCGTGATAGCGCAGATGAGGCTGCCTGCGGCTGCAATGATGCCACCGACGAGGGTGAGAGCGCGGGCTCGTTTATGTCCGCAGCCTATTCGATCGGACCACGGTGTGAGCCTCCGGCCGACCGATGCGGAATCCGCGACCGGTCACGAACCAGTGATCGGCTTGAACGCGGTAAGGCTCATAACTGCGGTGCCTCACTCGAGTCAGGTTCAGCCACCCTCAACCACAATGCACGCTCCTTCTCGCGCCTCCTGAGTTGGAGGGCCCCGACGATGGCACCGAGAACGCCAAGCACAGTGATTGCGACGATCGTCGCCCAGGTCGCCCCCACGCGGGGCTGTCCGACTTCGTCTGTGAGGGCACGGCTGAAGAACGCATTGGTAAGTACGAAGTACACCCAAAGCAGGATTCCGAGGCTCGCGATGCGGAGTGCCCACGCATAGAACAGAACGCCGCGCTTCTGAGGTGCCCGGTACTGCCGGTTCACTCGCCGCGACAACGCGGTCTGTAGCCACAACAGCTCGGCTCGGCCGTCAAAGTCGTCCCCGGCATCCTTCAGCACCGCGGTGACTCGCTCGAGCTGTCGCATCGCGCTCTGCTCTCGAGCAATACCCCATGCACCGAGAGCGGCCGTCACGACGACGGCGGCGAACGGTGCCATCACTTCCCAGTTCACACGCATTCCCTTCGTCGCGGCTAGAAGTGTATTGGCTGAGACTGCTGCGGGAATCGCTTCGGATCGAGCAGCTCGGCCGCTTCGCGGAACGCACAAGCAAGGATGCTGTGCTCGGTCTCGCCGCGGAGCCGGATCGTGAAGTCCTGCACTGACTCTGGTGTCCGAACCTCGTCGTCGAGCCAAATGATTCCGCCATCCACGTGGAGCCGGAACGAGGACTGGCCGGAGGTGCCGTCAAGCGGTTCTTTGAGGGCGATCGTGACGTCCACGATCGCGAACTCTTCGAAGTTGAGGGTTGTCACCTGGGGTAGTCGCTGCTCATGGATCGAGCATCGCAGGCCGACACGGAGTTGCACAGCGGGTTGGCTGGCACACTGACCCGCATGAGCGGTTTGGCATCGGATGACCTCACCCCTGGGAGCGACGAGCACTGGGAAGCTGTGCACACTGGTCTTGCCGCTGATCACCTGATTGCGCTCGGTCAAGTCGCTTACTGGTCAGCGCGGATCGACACGACACTGCCGCTGCTCGCCGCAGCGTTGATTCGTGCTTCGGACCGCCCGCGCACCCGCAAGCAGGCCGAGGTGGTCGGGCTCACCTTCTCGCAGATTCTCGAAAAGACTAGCGCGCTCGTGGCGGAGCTTGGCGCTGCCGATCAGGTCCGCGTGTTGTTTGAGCGTGACGCGAGTGCAATCCAGAAGGCGATGGAGGACCGCAACCACCTCCTGCACGCCTACTGGCTGCGTGGCCCGCGAGAGCCGGCGATGGCGCAGCGCACACGCCGAGAAGGTACGACCACCACGCCATTCTCTGCGGCCGACGTCGAACGGGTGGCCGTGAACCTGGCGAACCTCAGCGATCGTTTGTGGCTGACCTATGCCGTAGCCGACGGCATCCTGGAGTACCAGGAAGTTGCGGGCTGACCAACGTTCTACAGGCATTCCTGGTCGATCCCGCACCGGCCTGCGATGCTCGATCGCATGACTGATTACATCTGGGGTGACGCGGAGGTCACCTACCCCGACTGGCAGGGAACAATCCAGGTCGACGAGCGCCGGACCGGTACCCAGCTCGACGAGCTGGTCGGACTCGACTTCGACCGCTGGGGCATCGTCGGTATCGACATCGGCGGCGGTGAGTCCGGGCACACGCTCCACGTCCTGGCAGTCGACAAGCAGAAGACCGGCGACGCCCACTATGAGGACGTGGCAGCGGCGAACGGCGGCGAGCTACCGGTGACCGACTTCCTGATCCACGACGCCGACCCGTACGCGGTGCTGCAAGCGCTGACGCACGTGCTCGAACTGCGGATGCGGGTCCGGAGCACGGTGGGCCTGACAATCCGTGTCACGGCTCTTGGCGACGTGCCCGAACAGGATTAGCGTCGCGGCGAACTGGGTCGAAGCTTGGGGCACCCTTCGATCGCCCCAGGCGGCATCCGTAGCAGCGTCATCGTTCGGATCGCTGTGTGCCAGGCTCGCCGTTCTCGCTCGGGGGGGATGCTCGCGGTATGGAGGTGCGTGAGCTGCCGGAGCCGTTGCCGGTGCATGCGTGGTTCCAGTTGCCCGACCGGCTGATTCGTCGCAGTGACGCCCAGGCGTACCGCCTCACCCGAGACGCGGTTTGGGTGGAAGCCGGTCGCGGCGAGACCAAGCTGGCTGCGTGGGTGTGGCGCAGTTCGGTCAAGCACCGACGGCAGGTTGGTGCGACTTCGATCTGATCCATTGCTCGCTGTCAGTCGGGCAGGTTGTGGCGGAGGTCGTATCCGGTGTCGGCGGCGAACTGCAGCCGGTCGCGTACTTCTTGCAGTGATGCTGCGTCTTCGGCGTTGCGGTAGTCAGCGCGGAGGAGCGTGTTCGCAGTGATGATGTCGTCGGTACGGTCCACGTATCCGGCGGCCGCTGCGGTGAGAAAGATGGTCGGGTCCGCGGGCCGGACGAGTTCGGTGCCGGCGAAGCCCACGGTGTCCGCTTCGAAGCCGAGCGCGGCCATGTCGACCTCTTGCTCGGTGAAGGCGACGACCCGGTAGGGCATCTCCCCTTTGCTGATGGCGGGGTACCCGGGGCGGTCGGAAATGGCACGGCCGGAGATACGGCAGCCAGCACTGATGAGACGTTCCGCTTGCTCGATGAGCGGCAGCTCGGACGTCCACCGGGTCCTGACGCCGCCGGGTCCGGGATAGCAGGCGATCGCGAAGTCTACGAGACCACCAACCTGCCGTGACTCCCACCCGATGTCGGTCCGGTGCACGCGCTTCCCGAGGCGTGCGAGAGCGTCATCCACCTGTCCAGGGGTCAGTCCGGCGCTGACGAGTCTGTCGAAGGTGGCGCCGTTGACCGCGAGCATGCGCGCGACCGCGAAGGTGACATAGATGGGGGCGGCGTCCTTCCACCGTTCCTTCGTCCCAAGGGCTTGTCTGCCGTCGATCCAGACGCGGCGCCGGTCAACATCGACCAACAGCACCGTCGCGGTCTGTTCCGCAAGCGCGATCTGCGTCGCGGTGACGGTGCGTGGTGCCAGCAGGAGCAGTTCCGCGTCGTTCGGGTCGTCGTCGCGGGGGCGTTGGGTGAGGGTTGGGAAGCGTGCGCGGCGGCCGTCGGTGAGGCGGATCGTGTCGTGGGACTCCACGACCGCGCGCAGCCCAGCGAGCTTGAGGACGGCGAGGGTGTTGGTGAGGTCGGTGGTGTCGCCGAGTCCGTACGGCAGCGTGATCTGCGGCCTGCCGGAGTATGCGGCGGCCACCCACTCGAGCCTCGGGCCCATTAGCTGTGCTCTTCCGGGGTGTCGGGCCGGGTGAGGGCGAAGAGCCAGCGGGTTTCTTCGAGGAAGGGTTCCCACCCGGTGCGGGTGTCGCCGTGTGCTGGTTCGCAGATGGTGCCGGTGCCGGTACCGGTGCCGGTGGTGCGGATGATGACCTGCCGCAGCACGGTGCTGGGTGGGTCGCGAAAGAACACGTGCCCGTGCACCCCGGTGACGTCGTAGGCGACGTTGAGAAGGAACAGGTCCGGGCGGCGGGTCATAGCCGCCACCGTCGTCCGCGGAACAGGGCGATGATCGTTGTCAACGGCCGGCCTTCCCGCATCCAGTCCAGCGGTGTCAGGACTCGGTCGTCGACGGTGAGGAACTTGAGGGGCGTGGTCATGAACTCCGTCATCGCTGCTGCGTCGAGGAGCGGCTGCGGCGCTGCCGCGTAGAGGACGTCGAGGCCTGGCAGCAGCGACGACGAGTCGCCGAACTCGGGGAGGGCGGGCTTCACGAGTTGCCAGTCGGGGATGCGTTCTTCTCCGTCAAGGTCGAAGCTCGTCAGCCGGTTCGCTTCGAACAGCTCACCGACCTCCTCGATGCTGACCTGCAAGGCGGCAGCGACTTCCGGTTCGGTGAGGGTCGTGTGGAGGAGGTGCCGGCGGATGCGGGCCTGTGTCGTCCGCCACCAGTCCTCAGGAACGTCCGCCGAGCCGACCGCGCTGTGTCCGGGTGCGCGGGGGATCTGCCGGCCTTCGTCGGCGTACGCGGACAGTTGTTCGCGGGTGACTTCGCCGCGGGCGTACATCCACAGCTGCGACTGCCACGGCATGTCGTCCGGGAACCCTTCCAAGTAGCCGGAGTGGATCACCGCTCGGACGGCTTTCTCCCGTCGCGCGATCTCGGAGGCGGGGATGAGGAGGGTCTCCACCATGCGGTTCGCTTCCCGCACCGCCGGCACCGAAAGGTCCGACAGGACCGTGTTGGTCCTGTCATAGAGCTCGTACCCGGGCTCGACATCGATGGGGCGGACGAGAATCTGCTCCAGATGCGCGTCCGGGTTCTCCGTGTCCTCAAGGAGCACATGCCCCCAAAGGATCCGGTCGTTTGACAAGTGCAGGGACACCAGACGCATCATCAGCAACTACCTCCAAGAGTCGGGCGTGAGCAGAGCGGGTTAGGGCTGCTGGAAGTCGGCCTGGGTGCGGCCGATGCGGTCGGGCGTGTAGCGGAGGAGGAACCGCATGATGCGGTCCGCTTCGACCATCGCCGGCACCGTCGGATCCTGACCCTCCGGGTCGACGTTGGTGAGGCGGAACCAGGGCGGTTCGTCGGAGTGGTCGATGAGGACCGTGACCGGCTTGTCGTCGGGATGGTTCGGGTCAGTGAACATGACGGAGCCGAAGAACCGGATGTCGTCGTACGCCAACGTCAGCGACAGCAGCTGCAAGGTCATCAGCGTGCTCTCGTCAGCTGCCGCTGGGGTGCCAGCGGAGATAGTGGGCGAGGTCGGATCGGAAGTGCAGCAGCTGCCGCAGCCCGTTCAGTGCGTCTGTGTTCACGTCCGCGTAGCTGTCGGTGTAGATGACGTGCGCAGTGATGAAGTCGTCCGTGCAACACCCCTCCGCCGTAGCCAGGATCGTGGTGTCCTGCGGGATGACCACCGACACCGTCGCCTCGTTCACGGTGGCTGGCTTGTAGCCGAGCGCGGCCATGTCGGGGTGGTCGGCGAAGAACGCCGTGAGCCGGTTCGGCGGGACGAAGACGCCAGACTGCTGAGCCGCCCACCGGTCCGACATCACCCCGCCAAGCCCGATGAGCTCATCGGCTTGCTCGTCGATGGTGGTCTCGCGGCGCCAGCAAGTGCGAACCCCGCCGGGACCCGGGTACGCAGCCACCGCCCAATCGCAAAGAGCGGCCCGGTCGGCTGCTTCCCACCCGATCGGCGTGTGAAAGACGTGCGTCCCGAGCGCGGGCATGACCGCGCGGACATCATCGGCTGGGATGCCGATGCGGTCCGCGATGGAGTGCGTGCCGCCGCCATGCAGGGCGATGGTGCGGGCGATGGCGAACACAGTCCGCCACCCCGGTGTCGCGTCCCGCTCCATCGACGACCCGTGCACCTGCTTGCCGTTCGCCCAGACGCGTTGCCGTTTCCCGTTCACGAACACCAAGTCCGGGTAGCGGCGGGCGAGCGAGAGCACGCCGCCTTCCGACCCCCCTGGGAGGACGATGAGGTCCTCGGTCCGTTCAGCCGGTGTGCCGTCGTCGTTGATCGTGGCGGTCGGATTCGGGGTGGACAGGAACCCGGACCGGCCGTCCTCGAACCGGAGCCGATCGAACGCCTCCGCACGAGCGGGCATCCCCGCCGCCGTGAGAGCGACCAGAGTTTGCGTGATGTCGATCGTCCACCCGAGCCCGAACGGCAACGACAGAATCGTCTGCTGGCCCCGGATGTCCTGCAGCCACTGCCGGTCACTCATCAGTGATGTCCCTCGTCCGCCTCGGACGAGCGGCGCGACTGACGGCCGGTCAGTCGCGGGTCGTCTTCGGAGAGCCGCTCGAGCCCGAGGCCGGATGCGTCAAGGATCGCGTTCTCGGACTCCTCGGTGGCGACGAACGACCCGATCTGCGCATTGACCGCGACAAGAGTCACGATTCGGCTGCGCGCGTCCAACACGACAGCGGCGACCTCGTCGTCAGTGCAGTCGGAGGTGAGCTCCGGCTTCGAGGGGTGAAGTGCGGGGAACTCGAGCTGCTGCGTCGGCGGGTACCACTTCACACCGATCCGGAGCACCCGGCGGTCGGCATCGTTTCGATAGAACATCGACCCGAACGGGTGACCCAAGTCGAGGGTGAGGTCGGCACCGTAGAGGGTCCACCCGGTGGCAGCGTACGTCGGGTCCCAGCGCTGCACGATGAGCGCGCCGACCCCCATCTTCAGACCGGGGATGAGCGCTTGACCGTCCTGGACGTCGGCGTAGAGGGTCGTCAGGTTGGGGGAACTTTGGTCGCGTAGGTCCGAGAGGGAGATGCGTGCCATGCCGCGGATTGCGGCGAGCTGCCGACACTGCGTGAAGTTCAGCCCCGACTCGTCGGCGCCCTCGCTCACCTGTCGGCCTTCTTTCGGGCGGCCGCTGGGTTGCAGGAGCGTCGAGCCGAAACGGTGGCAGCACCGTCGGGGTGAAGTGCGGTATGGAGCATGCTTTGCACGCTAGGAGAGCGCTTCACATGAGGGAACCGTTCCACCGGAGCCGGGTCCAAGAACAGGAGAGTTGGCAAGGACGCGGTTCGGTTGCATGACTGGCCTTTATTGCCTTCACGGCTTCCGTACAATTGGTTCGTGAAAGCCGAGGTATTACTCGACCAGACAAAAACCGGCGCGTTATGCGCAGTCGCGACGGGACGCGATGCGTACCCAAGTTCTAAACACGTCTGCCCGACCGGGCACGGTCAGCGTGTCCTTGGGATCAACGGCTGGCGCACCGCATGACCCGTAGCGATGACGCAGCGGTGAAGCGAACTGAGAAGTGGCTGGAGCGTCTCGATCGATTTGTGGACCAGCACGGGCATGCTGCGGTACCGCAGCTCTTCGAAGATGAGTTTGGTCACCGGCTCGGCCGGTGGGTGAAGCGCATGCGGCGGCGGTACCGGTCCGGGCATCTGGAAGCCTCGTCGATTGCAGCGCTGGAGGCCCGCCCCGGGTGGCTCTGGCACGCCTCGAAACAGAACCGCGCAACACGCGCGGACGGCAGCATCGCGCCGTCCGAAAATCCGCTTGCGCACATGGCGTCGCTGCTCGCGTTCGCTACCTGTCACGGTCACACTGCCGTGCCGTACAACAGCCAAGAGCCAGATCATTCGGGCCTGGGTGACTGGGTTCGAAGGCAACGCGCTCACTATCGCGCGGGGGATCTTTCGTCGCGGCGAATTGCGCTACTCGAAGCGGTGCCGCACTGGTCGTGGGAGCAGACGCCCAGGCCGAGCCCGTGGTATGAGACGTACGAAGTTCTCCTGCAGTGGGTGTCCGATCACGGCACCGCCGACCTCTCCCGCCGAGTTGTCGCCCCCTCCGGGCAGCGCGTTGGGGAGTGGGTGCAAGCCCAGCGACAGCGCCAGCGACGTGGCCGACTGGCACCCGAACGTTTTCAGCTGCTCGAACAACTGCCGGGCTGGTGCTGGGACGCATCCTGGAAGAACGACACCTTCTCGGAGCGACTGGCAGAGCTCGAAGCGCACGCTCGGGAGCATGGCTTAGACGAGCCCCTTCCACCGCAGCTCCGCAGATGGATCGATCGGCGTGTGCTGGACTACAAGCGTGGGCTGCTGAGCGACGAGCGGTTCGCAGCACTCGAAGCGCTGGAATGGTGGAGATGGGCACGGCCCTCTCGAAGCAACAGCGCCTTCCGAGAACAGCAAACCGCGCTCGAGCATTGGCTCGAGTCAGAGCGGTGAGCCGACCGGCTCAGCATGGTGCCAGCACCATCTTGCTCAGGTATCGACCCTGATCCCGGTCAGGGTCTTCGGGTTGGTATCAACGAGCGGGGTCTAGACCGAAATGAAGGACGGCGCGGAGGCGTGATCGCGCTGTCCGGACCCTGTCCAGGCAGGGATGCACAGCTGCAGACTTTTCTGGCCTGTCCGAAGGGGCACCAGCACCCGGACGACCTGAAATGCCGGGACACAAACTTCATGGGCCGAAGCGCAACTCATGCGCCGCTAATCAACGAACGCAGGAGACACGATGACGAACACCATCAGGACCGCGGAGGCTGGCAACCCACTGGCCGTCACCCTGACGCAACATCTCGCCGACATGCTCTGGCACACCGGGACCACGAGCGCCGAGACCCTGACGGAGAACCGCGACCGTTTCGAAAGCGACCCCGTCCTACCCGACCCCGACGACGCCATCTTCGCTGCTTCCTACATGCGGTGGTGCCGCACTGCCGCCGACGCGGTCCTCCTCCTCGCCTACGAGCAGGCCGCCGGACATTCCGCCACCATGCTTTGGGACCTCGACGAGGACGAGCATGTTGTTCTCAGCACTCGGCTCCCGGCGCGCTGATCTCCGCGGTCGGCTGTCTTCGCTTCACGTCGCGAGCGCCGTCTTCCTGTCGACTTCCACGCCCACCCCGCACGCTCTTCAAGTTGTGCTTGGCGTTCTGGTGGCAGCTTGTCGAACTTGCCTCCTCCTCATCGTCAGCTCCGCAACCCTTGAGCGCGGACGCCCGCTCAATTCGGGGATCACCCTCTCCGACTCGACTCGAGAGACGGCGCTCACCCGAACACACCACGAAGCAACAGGGTCGATGCGCGTTGCGGAGCATCGCTGTCGGTCGTTTGCAGACCGTCAGCCACGGCACCGACCATGATGGTGAGCGACAGGACGTCGCGGCGGTCGAAGTCGTCCGACACGATCCCGGCGACCCTCGCACGATCGATGACCAGATCGACGTCTGCATCGAAGCGATCGAGGTCGACATCGGACCAGGGCGGGCTGCACCGTGTCATCGCGTCCGTGATCGTCCTGTCGGATTCCCGGAGCTCGAAGAGGCAGAGGAGCAGCGTGCTGAGCGCGGTCCCCGGGTCGACTTCCCGCGAGGCGCGCGTACTGACGGCGAGGAGGTCCCGCGCCTGAGCGATCGCCATTTCGTTCAGGATCCCGGGCCTCCCGCCGAAGTGGCGATGCACCGTTGCCACACCGACGCCTGCTGCACGTGCGATATCCGCGAGCGGTACCGTCGTACCTCGCTCTGCGAAGCACGTGCGCGCCGCCTGGAGTATCAGCTGTCGATTCCGCCGAGCGTCCGCGCGGGGCTGGCCGCTGGGGACGGTCACCGCTGGAAGGTGAGCGGGGTCCACGGCTGCACCGGCGAGGGCGTCGCGAGACCTGCGGTGAACAACGGGTCGTCGTCACGGAACGCACGTGCGGCCGGTTCGCTCCAGAACACGGCCATCGCAGAAGACCACCCCTCTACCGCCGGCAACGTGCCGATCATCCAGAGCCCCCCGTCCCCACCAAGGCGATCGACGTCGGCTCGGTGCAGTGCGTAGGCTGCCCGGACGTCGGCATCCCGGCTGAGCGGCCACCGGTACTGCACCACGAAGAGCGCCGGACGGTCAGGAAGCGAATCGGGCACCGAGCCCTCCGTCCACGTCCCATGCGGCACCGGTGACGAACCCGGCCTGCGACGAGGCGAGGAATGCGACCACGGCGGCGACCTCTTCCGGCTCGCCGATGCGTCCCAGCGGATGGATGCGCTGGAGGTGGTCCCACGCCTCCTCTGGGTTCTCCATCGCCTGGTACTGGGCGATCATCGGTGGTGTGCGCACGTAACCCGGGCAGACCGCGTTCACGCGGATCGCGTCGTCCGCGAGGTCGAGGGCCATCGAGCGGGTGAGTCCGAGCATCCCGGCCTTCGCGGCGGCGTACGGGAAGAGTCCCTTCCGCGTCAGGTGAGCATGGATCGAGGCGATGTTGACGACGGACCCGCCTCCGCGAGAGCGCATCCCGGGGAGGGCGGCCTGGACACACAGCCACGCAGCTTTGAGGTCGACGGCCATCAGCGCATCCCAGTCGGCGCTGCGGAGCTGCTCGACGGTGGCTGCGCGACCGACGCCGGCGTTGTTCACGAGGACGTCGACGGGTCCCATCTCGCGCTCCACTTCGGCGAAGGCGTCCGGGATGCGTCGCTCGTCGGCGACGTCGCACTGCACGAAGCGGTGCTCCGGGCCGAGCTGCTCGGCAGCAGCCCGGCCCGTGGACTCCGTCCTGCCGAGGATCGCGACGCGCCACCCTTGATCGCGCAGCGTCGTCGCGATCGCGAGACCGATGCCCTGCGTGCCGCCGGTCACGACGGCCGTCCCACGGGGAGCCGCGTCGCGCATGCTCACGCCTCCTTCGGCAGGTCGGTCGACGCGGCGGTCACCTTCTGCGCCTCGATGTCCGCGAGGCGCTCCCGGAGCGCATCCGCGATGACCTTCTGCGAGTCGCTGCCGGTGACCAGGCGGAGGGGTGCCGGCTCCTGGTCGACGGAGCCGATGATCGCCGCGGCCACCTTCGCGGGGTCGCTGACGGACGGCAGTGCGGGATTCTGGATGCCGCGGCTCATCGCAGCGGGCGTGCCGTCGTAGGCCGCCATGGGCTCGGGCAGCCGGGAGCTCCCGACGCGGAACCCCGTTGCTGCACTGCCCGGCTCGACGATGGTCACCCCAATGCCGAAGGGCGCGAGGTCCTTCGCGTTGGCCTCCATGAACCCCTCGACGCCCCACTTGCTGGCGTGGTACAGCGATGCGCCGGGGTTCGTGGCCTGGCCGCCGTAGGTCGAGACCTGGATGATGCGGCCGCCGCCCTGTGCGCGCAGGTGCGGCACCGCAGCGCGGAGGATCTGGATGGGGCCGACGAGGTTCGTGCCGAGCTGGTGCTCGATGAGTTCGTCCGTGAGTTCCTCGGCAGCACCGAAGAGTCCGTACCCGGCGTTGTTGACGATGACGTCGACGGTGCCGAGGTCCTGGAAGGCCCGCTCGACGACGTCGCGGATCTGGGCAGTGTCGGTGACGTCGAGCTGGGCGAGCCAGATGCGGTCGCCGTACCGCTCCACGAGGTCGCTGAGCGATGCCGTGTCACGGGCGGTGGCAGCCACGCGGTCGCCGCGCTCGAGGAGCTGCTCGGTCATGAGTCGTCCGAAACCGCTGGTGGAACCGGTGATGAACCAGGTGCGCTGAGGCATGGAGGTCGTCCTTTCGGGATGGGCACCGACCGGTGTGGCCGGCGCTGACAGCCATGCTCGATCCGTGGACGGTCACCAGGAAGACCGTGCCCACACCAGTAGTGCGAGGGACAGGATGAGCCGCCTGCGACGTCGTCGCGCTGCGTACGCTCGTGCTCGTGGACACGCACAAGCCCCTCGCCGAATTCCTCCGGGCCCGTCGAGAGCTGCTCCGCCCCGAGGACGTCGGGCTCCAGCGGGGGGAGCGTCGGCGTGTGCCGGGGCTGCGCCGTGAGGAGGTCGCGATGCTCGCGGGCATCAGCAGTGAGTACTACCTCCGTCTCGAACAGGGACGCGACCAGCACCCGTCCGACCAGGTGGTCGACGCGATCGCGTCCGCGTTGCAGCTGGACGAGGAGAGCCGTGCCCACGTCGCAGAACTCGCTCGCTCCCGGCCGGAACGCCGGCCGCTGCGACGTCGCCGGCCGGAGCGGGTGCCGGATGGTGTCCGCATGCTCGTCGACACGGTGAACGTGCCGGCGTTCGTGATGAACCGCTACCGCGACGTCCTCGCGGTGAACCGTCTGGCGAACGTGCTCGAACCGACCCTGATCGTGGGCGCCAACCGGTTGGTGTCCCTCTTCACCGACGAGGAGGCCCGGACGTCGCACCCGGACTGGAACCAGAACACGGCCAGTGTCGTCGCGCAGTTGCGCGCCGACACCGGTGCTGAGGAGGACGATCCGCAGTTCCAGGCGCTGATCGGCGAGCTGTCGATGAAGAGCGAACGCTTCCGGCAGCTCTGGGCCAGACACGACGTCAGCGTCACCGGTAGCCCGAGCGGGATCGTCCACAACCGCCAGGTCGGTGACCTGACCCTCCACCGTGAGAAGCTCGCGGTCGTCGGCAGCGCCGGGCTGGTCGTCGTGATGTACCACGCTGCACCGGGAACACCCGACGCGGACAAGCTCGCACTGTTGTCGTCACTCACGTGAGCGACGGCTGATCCCGCCCGTCATCGTCGTCGTCGATGGCAGCCCGGAGTGCTGTGACGACGGCCGGCAGGAAGTTGGGCGACATGTCGTAGCCCGTGGCGACCAGCGCGAGGCGTCCTGCGGTGGTCGCCGCTCCGAGCATCTGTTCCCCGTCGACCTGCGTGAGCACCAGCGGCCCCCAGAAGGCGTCGACCTGCACCTCACCGCCGACCGGGAAGCGGAGCACGCCGAGGTTGCTCACGACCACGTCGAGACCGAGCGCCCCACGTGCCATGAACGCCTCGGCTCGGGCAGCGGTCACACCGGCGTCCATGGCAGCACCGATGGCGGCCACTGATCGTCCGACCCCGCCAGCACTGCGCGCCGGGGCGAGCGCGGCGATGTGATCGCGGGCCTCGGCCCAGAAGGAGTCTCGGGAACCGGTACGGCCTCCCGTACGGGCGACAGCGATGAAGACGCCTGGACCATCCGCGGTCCCGACGAACGGGAGCAAGCTGATCGGGCTCATCGTCCGAACGAAGTCGATGCCTCGCGTGCGGGTCGCCGCGCCACCAGCTGCGGCGATGAGTGCGCCGTGCAGCGTCGTCCCGTGCCTGCGGGCCGCACCCAGCAGTTCGGCAGTCGTCGTCTCGTCGAGGGACTGCGCGTACACAGCCGGTCGACGGCCGTCGAACGGCCGGAACACCGGGAGGGCCCGCAGTTCCTCGTGGGCGAGTGGAGGCGGACCGTCTGGGGGACCGAGCCGGACGACGGCGTCGACGGCGGGCACCCGTTTCAGCGCGGTCTCGCGGGACTCCGATGTCGTCCGCGGCCCGAGCTCCTCGTGGCTGAGCGCGCGAGCCAGGTCACCGAGGAGCAGTGCACCGGAGAGCCCGTCCGCGAGGGAGTGGACGAACGTCAGCAGCACCATGGCGCCACGATCCGACCCGTCGTCGTCGATCAGCACGGCGCGGACGGTCGGCGCACCTGGTCGCAGGGTGAACGCGTCAGCGAGTTCCCGTGCTGCTTCCGTTTCCCAGGCGGTGCCGGGCGCTGCAGTCCGGACCGGGATCGGTTCGTCGGTCGTGGCGATCGCGGGTCCCGACTCTGACTCCACGACTCGAGCGGCGAACGACGGGTGGTGCTGCTGCAGGGTCGCCAGAGCGTCCTGGAGCCCGGTCGCGTCGACGGTGCCGCGGAAGTGCGCGGCGACCACGAACTGCATCGGGTGTAGTTCGGAGAACCGGTGGTACATCCGCTCGAGCGCTCCGAGCGGACGGAGCAGCGCGTCGGGCGGCTCCGGTACCTGCTCGTGCGCGGCCCTGTCACCGAGGTGTGTGTCGTCGTCCACGTACGCTCCCGTGCGTTCGGTGCGGGGACTCGTTCCCAGCACCAGCACGGTACGGAGCGGCGGACCGAGCGCACGTGTCCCAGCCGGGGACACGATCGAGTGCGTCGTCAGCCGCTCCACGCCGCGACCGCTGCGAGGGATGCGCTCGTTCACCCGTTGATGAAGGTGCGCACCTCGACGACGGCCGCGTCGAGTTCTCCGCCGACTCCGCTGAAGTCCTTCCGCTCGTAGCAGGTGACGAGCGCACGCTCCCACGCGAGCATCATCACCCCGCACTGCAAGCGGCTCGGGGTCGCGCCTCCGCCGTCAACGGCTCGTCGTTGCGCGGCGGCAACCAGCGCGTCGACCCACAGGTCTTGCTGCTGGAGATGTCGTCGGCGGAGAGCGGGTTCCGTCTGCCCCAAGCCGATGATGAGCGCCCATCGATCGGGCTCTGCCCGCACGGAGTTGACAGCCACGTCGAACGCAGCGCGGACTGCTGGCAGCCCGCCCTCGTCCGCTGGCCTACTCGCGAGTGCGTCCGCAACGGCGGACCCGAGGGATTCGGTCGCCTGCAGCACGGCGTCCTCCTTCGACGGGAAGTAGCGGAAGAACGTCCGCTCCGACACCCCGACGGCGGCGGCGATCGCGCTGACCGTGGTCGCGGCGTAGCCGACCTCACGAACGCGGCGTACGGCAGCGTCGGTCAGCTCCGCGCGGATCGTCTCGCGCATCCGCTCTCGGACTCCCTTGGGTCGCGCTTCGTCCTTCTGCATCCGGCCATCGTAGAGTACGGTCATTGACTGCCATAGTGTCATTAACTGAAACCTAGTCACCCGATGTAAGGAGATCCCCATGACCGACACGATCACGATCGGTGAGTACACCGTCTCGGCTCTCGTTGACGGTGAGTCACATCTCCCGCCCTCTGCCTATCCCGGCGCGGAGTTCTCGCGGTACCCGCAACTACTCGACGCTTCGGGGACGCATCGGATCCGCATCGGTGCACACCTCGTGCAAGGACCTACGGGCACATTCCTCATCGACGCCGGCGCCGGTGTGATGTCGATGCCGTTCCCACCCGAACTCGCAACGCTCAACGGGTTGGACGCGCCTCCCACCCACCTGGCTGCAGCCGGGTCGCTCCCCGACTCCCTCGCGGCCGTCGGCGTGGCACCGGACGAGATCACGAAGGTGTTCGTCACGCACCTCCACCTCGACCACGTCGGATGGGTCATGCACGACGGTGCGCCCTTCTTGCCCAACGCGGAGATCCACTACGGCGCCGAGGACTGGCCCACACTCGTGGACGGAGCTCCTGAGAACGACCCAATCCGGCCCCTCATGCGCGCGGCGGCTGCAGCCGGGATACTCCGGCCCTTCTCGCCCGCCTCGGAGGAACTACTGCCCGGCGTCACCGCAACCCACACTCCCGGTCACACGCCGGGACACCGGACGATCGAGATCGAGTCCCAGGGGCAGCGGATCGTCTTCGCGGGCGACCTCATCGAACTCCCGGTGCAGCTCGCGGACCGTGACGTCCACTTCATGACGGATGTGGACCGGACCGGGGCCAGTGCCGCCCGTGCCGCCCTCTTCGCGCGCGCGAAGGCGGAGGACATCGTGATCGCTCCCGCGCACCTCACCGCCCCCACCTTCGGCAGGATCACCGCCGACGACACGTGGGTCGACGCCCTGTCCCGTTGACCGTGCGGTCAGGGCGGCTCCCACGGGTACGACCAGATCGTCCCGGCGGCGGCCGTCTCGCGAGCGGCCACGGCCGCGCGGACCAGGCGGATGCAGCGGACCCTAGGAGAGGACCGAGCATCGGACGGGAGGCGCGTGGCGGCGCCGCCACGCGCCTCCCGTCCGATGACCGGCTGGTCAGGCGTACGCGGTCTCGCTCGCGATGCGACGACCGAGGTGCGCGAGTGCCTCGGCGCTCGCCGATCCCGGGACTGCGTGGTACGCGCAGAGCAGGTAGCCGGGGGTGTTCGGCACGACGAAGGTCTGGTGGCGGAGCGGGACCTGTCCGTACCCGTCGATGAACGGACGGACGTCGCCGTCGTAGTACGGGTCGACCTCGTGACGCTCCCACAGGTCGCGGAACACCGGGTCCAGCGCGCAGAGCCGGGCCGCCGTCGTGTGGAGACGCTCGTCGTACGGGTCGCCGTAGAAGCGCATCCGGCGCGCTGTGCGGTCGGCGAGGTCCTGCCAGGTCGGCAGTGCCCGCACCTCCGGGTAGGTGAAGACCACCTCCGGGATGCTCCGGCCGACCTCGAGACCGAGGGGCACGACCCACCTGGCGAGGGCGTTCGACAGCACGACCTCGTGCCGGGAGTTGATGATGTAGGCGGGGGTGTTCGCCCACGAGTCGAGGATCGCGGCCATCGCTTCGGTGGACACCGCTGCCTCGGCCGCGGCGATGTCGGAGGGCTGCGCCGTGCTCAGACGCACCATGTGCTGCCTGCCTGCGTCGTCGAGGCGGAACGCGCGCCCGAGGGCCTGGAGGACCTGGTCCGACGGGGTGCGGTCGCGTCCCTGTTCGAGGCGGAGGTAGTACTCCTGGCTGATGCCGGCGAGCCGGGCGACCTCGTCGCGGCGGAGCCCGGGGACACGGCGCCGCGTCAGCGACCGGACGCCGACGTCCTCGGGGCTGGTGGCAGCGCGGCGTGCACGGAGGTACTCGCCGAGTGGTGACGCTGGTGTACCCACGCCTGGTCCTCTCCTCGTCGGCACCGGTGTGGTGGTGCCCATGACGATCCTCGCGCAGCTGCAGGGCCGGATCGTGCCGACTGTCCCGAGCAGGGACACCCTCGCGATCACGCGGCCCCGTACCGTCTGGCGAGTCCGGAGGGAGAGCCGTGCACAGTCCACCGGTACGACGCGCGCACGTCACCGTCACCGCTCGCTTCGAGCAGACGCCGAGCGAGGTGTGGTCGCGGTTCGTTGACTTCTCCGACGCACATGTCGGCCCCGGCGGGTGGTCGGAGGTCCTCGTGCCCGACGAGAGCCGTTGGGTCCGCCGTGCGTCGGCGGACCTCGGCGTGGTCGAAGAACGGCGCGGCGACAGCATCGACGGCGTCCTGGCGTACCGTGCGCGGGTTCCTGGCGGGTCGGCCCAGGACGACCTCGACGCCGTCGTCCGGGTGTCGCAGGACGGGCACGGCAGCCTCGTCACGTGGAGCACCGAGGGCCTCGCGCGCCGATCGGCGGCGGACCGGGAGCAGGTCGGGCGATGGCTCGCGGAACGCCTGCAGTCAGCTGGCGGCCGGGTGCTGCCGCCGCTCACGATGGACGTCTGGCTCGGGAGCTCCCGTCCGATCGCGCGGACCGGTCTCGACGGGACCGGACCTGCCACGTGGTCGCCGACGACCGCGACGCTCATCGCCGGCGAACGCGACGCGGTCCTGGTCGACGCGCTCATGACGGTCGACGAGGCCGACGACCTCGTCGCGTGGATCCGGAGGACCGGCAAGCGCCTCCGCGCGGTCGTCGTGACGCAGGGCCAGGCGGACCACTTCTTCGGGCTCGGGCAGGTGCTCCGGGCGTTCCCGGGAGCCGTCGCGACCGCGGTCGCCGACGTGGCCGAGCAGGCACAGGCGCACACCCGCCCGGCGTTGCGATCGCGGTGGGAGACGTTGTTCCCCGGACGTCTGCCGCCGACGGTCACGGCCCCGACCCCCGCCCCCGCCGGTGTCATCGACCTGGAGGGGCACGCGCTGCAGCTGTTCGACCTCGGCGAGGTCGGCGGACGTCCCGCGAGCGTCGTATCCGTCCGGGACCTCGACACCCTGGTCGGCGGTGACCTGGTGTACAACCGTGTGCACCCGTGGCTCGTCGGTACCGACCGGGCGTCACGTCGTCGGTGGTGGCGGTCGCTCGACGTCGTCGAGGCGCTGCGCCCCTCCTGGGTCGTCGCGGGCCACCGCCACCCCGAGGCGGTGTCGGACGCCGCCGGCCCCCAGGTCGCGGACCTCCGTCGCTACCTCGAGGACGTCGAGATGGCGCTCGGCACGTGCGCGGACCCACAGTCCTTCGTCGCGACCATGACGGACCGGTGGCCGGACCACGGGAACCGCTCGACGCTGGAGGCATCGGCGGTCGCGTTGTTCGCGCCCGCTCGGACGATCGTCCCCGCCCAGTTCCCCGACCTGCTCCCCGGTGGGCCGATCCAGGCGGGCGGCGACGAAGACGCCCTCGACTGACTTCGCTCGCCCGCTAGGCTGTCGCCGATCGGGAGGGACGTCGTGGGCGGATCGGAACTCGCAACGCGGCTCCGGACGCTGCGGCTCGCGGCCGGCATGACGCTCGAGGCGCTGTCTGAACGGTCCGGCGTGAGCGTCAGGGGCATCAGCGACATCGAGCGCGGCAGGAGCCTCCACCCCCAGCCCCGCACGATCGAGGCGTTGGTGTCGGGCCTCGCCCTCGACGACGCGGCGCGGCGCTGGCTCCGAGCACCACTGATCGCGAGCGGCCCGGACGGCGGGCGGACCGACTTCCGTCCGGCCCGCGTGACGGACTTCACCGGCCGCGGCGTCGAGCTGCACCGACTCGTCCGACTCGTGGACGCTGCCTCGGCATCCGGCACCGCAGCTCCCGTCCGGGTCGTCGTCGTGTCCGGTCCTCCCGGCATCGGGAAGACCGCGCTCGTGACCGAGGCGCTGGCCCACGTCGCCGGGGAGGGGCGTCGTGTCTTCGTCGACCTCGCGGGGCACGGTCGCCCCGCCTCGACCGCTCTGGAGGTGCTGCAGCGGGTGCTCCGTCAGTGCGAGCCCGGCGACCCGCCAGGGACGCTCGTGGCCGCTCGTGCGCGGTGGGCCGAGATCGCCACTGACGAACGCGTGCTCGTCCATCTCGACAACGTGTCGGGGGAGGAGCAGGTGCGACCTGTCCTCGTCGAGGGGCGAGCGACCGTCGTCGCCACCTCCCGCCGGTCGCTCGCCGGACTCGACGCCGAACGCGTGGTCCTCGACGTCCTCGACGCCGAGGACGCTCGCGTGCTCCTCGAACGTGTGATCCCGGCGGAACAGCGCGACGATCGTTCGGTGGCGGAACTCCTCGCCCTGTGCGACGGGTTCCCCCTCGCGCTCCGGGTCGCGGCGAACCGCATCGCGAGTCGTCCGGCGACCACTGCTGCGGACCTGGTCGTCCGGCTGCGCTCGGCCGATCGTCGGTTGGCGCTGCTCGTCGCGGGGGACGTGTCGGTGGCAGCCGCGATCGCGGTCTCCCACGACGACCTCGATCCGCAGACGTCCGCGGTGTTCCGCACGACCGCCGCACTCGACGGGGTCACCTTCGACGCGCAGGTGGTCGCGGCAGCGCTCGGGGACGACCCGCTCGAGACCGAGGAACGGCTGGAACAGCTCGTCGACCTCGGTCTCGTCGAACAACGCGGTGCCGACCGGTACCGCGTGCACGACTTGATCCGGCTGTTCGCGTCCGACCGCCTGCGAGAGGACGCGGTCGCCGAGGCCTCCGTCCGTGCTCGCCTGGACCGGTGGCTGCTCGACCAGTTGCTCACGGCCGGGTCGGTGTTCGTCGTCCCCGGGCGAGCCCCGTTCTCACGGTCGGGTGCCGACCAGCAGGCGGCGCGGGACTGGATCGTCGCAGAGGTCGACCACTGGTGGCCGGCGTTCCAGCGCGCGGCGGCCGACGGACGACACGAGACCGTGCTCACCCTGACGAGCGTGCTGCAGTGGGTCGCGAACCTCTGGCCCGACTGGGGCAGGTGGTACGAGCTGGACCTCCTCGCGCAGGACGCAGCGAGTGCGACCGGGGACGACGGTGCTGCTTCCGAGATCAGCGGGCACCTGGCGTGGGCGGCTCACATCGAGCGGGCCGATCACCGTCTCGCTGCGCGGCACGCGGCGGATGCCCTGGCTGCGGCCGAGCGTTCCGGCGCGGCGCACCTGGTTGCCTGGGGGCACTACCACGCTGCGTGGGCTGCGCTGGAGCTCGGGGAGGTGGAACGTGCCGAGGGCCACGTGCGGGCTGCAGTCGCGGGCTTCGAGGCCGACCCGGACCCGGTCTTCCTCCACCAGGCGCGCGGCCTCCTCGGCCTCGTGCTCCGGGCGCAGGGGCGGCACGCCGAGTCGGTCGTCGCGCTCCGTGCAACGGTGCAGGGCATCGTCGCCGGCGTCGACCCCGTGGACGAGCGCGTCCGCTACGCCCAGGCCCTCGCACGTGCCGAACTCGCCACGTCGCTCCTCGCGGCGGGAGCCGCCGATGAAGCGCTCGCCGTCCTCGATGCGGGGCTCGGCGCGGTCCCACTCGACACCGGGACGTCGCTCGGGCTGCTGCTGCGCACACGGGCGGCGGCCCTGACGGAGCTCGGGCGACGGCACGAGGCACTCCGCGACGTCGAACGCGCCCTGGAGGCGATGCCGGCGCGGGTCCGTCCCGCACGCCTGGACGCCCTGCAGCGCGAGCTCGCCATGCTGCGCGACGACCTCACGGGGCCGCCCGGGTGACGGGGGAACGCGAGCGACGAAGCGACGGCGGGCAGTGAGGTCACACCGTCACGGTCCGCCGCACGGTCACGTCGTCCCGTAGCGCCGCGAGCACCTCTGCCGCGGGCGAGCCGACGGGAGCGTGGAAGGCCGTCAGCACGTGCCGCCGAGGACCGGGCACCTCGAGCGTCTGACAACGCAGGGTGACGAGCCCGTGCCCGTGCACCTCCTGGTCGATCGCACCGTTCAGGTAGGGGCGGGCGTCGTGCCGGGCCCAGAGACGTCGGAATTCCGCGTCACGGACCGACAGGGTGCCCACGATCTCCTGCAGGCGGCGGTCCCGCGGGTCGCTCCCGTACCGCAGCGTGGCGGCCGTACGTTCAGCTGCCTGCGGCCAGTCCTGCATCGTGACCCGGGCGGACGGCGAGAACACGGCGAGGGGCAGGTTCACCCCGGGACGCAGGCCGCCACCCGTCATCGCCCGTGCGAGCGGGTTCACGACGAGCACGTCCTGGTTGCCGTCCATGATGTAGGCCGGGGTGCCGGTCCACTGGTCGAGCAGGCCGGCCAACGCTGCGAGGACCGACCCGGGAGGCGCGGGGGCGTCGGTAGGGAGTCCACCGGTCTGGATGCGCACCAGGCGGCGCATGTGGTCGACCGCGGCCGGGTCCAACCGCAGTGCGCGGCCGAGTGCGTGCAGCACCTGGTCCGACGGCTGGCGGTCCCGCCCCTGCTCGAGGCGCAGGTAGTACTCCTGGCTGATCCCGGCGCGCTGCGCCACCTCGTCGCGACGGAGGCCCAGGACACGACGCGACGTCAGCGAGACGATCCCGACGTCGGTCGGCTGCACGAGGGCTCGACGAGCACGGAGGTACTCACCCAGCGGTGTCCCGGTGGTCGGCATGGCGGTGGTCCCTCTCGTCGGCGGTGCGGCACCGGTCCGTGGTGCTGCATGATGACGAGCACCAGCCCACCAGTCGGCCAGCGTCCGCACCATGCAGAACGCAGGCAGGAATCGAGGAGACCGTGTCCGGACGAACCGACGGAGCGGTCCTCCGGCGCCTGCGCGTTGAGGTCGGCCTGACCCTCGCGGACCTCGCGAGCCGGGCCGAGGTCGGCGTCCGGACGATCGGTGACATCGAGCGCGGCGTGGCACGTCGCCCGCAGCGCGCCACGCTCGAGGCGATCGCGACGGCACTGGGAGCCGGTCCCACCGACCGGAACGCGCTCCTCGCCATCGGTCGGCGGCAGTCGTCGTCGACGTCCGCCGCGCCGGACGTCGTCGACGACTTCACCGGCCGTGAGCACGAGCTGCGCCGGATCCTCGACCGACTCGGCGACGACCACACCACGGTCGTCGTCGTGTCGGGCGGCCCCGGCGTGGGGAAGAGCACCCTGGCGGCGGAAGCGCTCCGCGTGCGCGGCAGCAGGTGGCTGCACGTGGACCTCGGCGGGCAGTCCGCGTCGCCCCTGTCCCCGCTCGACGTGGTCCGACGACTCGTCTCGATAGCCACGGACGGAACGGAGGACGCACCGACGGAGTTCGACGCGGCAGCGTCTCGGTGGCGGGCGCTCCGTGACGAGCACGGTCACGCGGTGCTGCTCGACGACGCAGCGGACGAGGCGCAGGTCCGACCGGTACTGGAGGCGAGCGGCCCAGCGGCCCCGGTCATCGTCACCGCACGGAGGTTGCTGGCCGGCCTCGACGCCGGGCTCCGCGTGACGGTGACGCCCTTCGAGCAACAGGACGGCCTCGCCCTGCTCGAGCGCATCGTCCCCGATGCCGCGGGACACCCTTCACTGTCCGCCCTCGCCGAGCGATGCGCGGGAGTCCCGCTGGCGTTGCGGATCGCCGGCAGTCGAGTGGCCGCCCCGGGAGCGGACCTCGACGGTTTCCTCCGTGCGATCGTCACCGAGGAGCAGCGGCTCGCGGCGCTCCACCACGGCGACCGCTCGGTCGAGGCGGCCTTCGCCGTCTCCTACCGGGCACTGCCCGCGTCGACCGCGCGCGTGTTCCGGTCCCTCGCGGTGATCGACGGTACGACCTTCGACGCGTGGACCGGCGGTGCAGCGCTCGGACTCGGAGCGGAAACGGCGGAGGACGCACTCGAGGACCTCGTCGACCTCGGTCTCGTCGAGCCCCGCGGCGGGAACCGGTACCGCGTGCACGACCTGCTGCGTGCGTTCGCCGGCGTGCAGCTCGTGACGGAGGACGGAGCGACGGCACGAGACGCCCGTCGCTCCCGGCTGCACAGTGCGGTGCTCGGCAGGTTGGCCGATGCCGCCGGTCGTTTCGCTCCGGGCGCGCCATCGACGAACGGAGCAGACGCCCCGGACGCGGCGCGGAGGTGGATCGTCGGGCAGGTCGATCACTGGTGGCCGGCGTTCCGGGCGCTCGTCGATGCGGGGGACCACACCGCCGTCGCTCGCACGGCCAGCGAGCTGCAGTGGTTCTCGAACCTGTGGCCGGCGTGGGGTCACTGGTGCGAGCTCTTCGGTGACGCGGTGGAGGCCGCCCGACGCCTCGACGACAGGGCAGCCGAGTCCCGCCTCCTCGGCCTCCAGACCTGGGCGGCGCTCATGGAGCGGGGCGATCGGGACGGAGCGCTGGAACTCGCCACCGCCGGGCTCGCCGCAGCGGACACCGTCGATGACGACCTGTTGCGCGCGAACGCCGAGTACCACATCGCGTGGGCGTACCTCGCACTCCGGCAACCGCTGCTCGCCCTGCCGCACATCGAGTCGGCCATCGACGGGAACACCCGGGCCGGCGACGACGCCGCGCTCGTCCAGTGCCGGTCGATGGCCGGCGCGGCGCTGCACCTGCTCGGCCGCCACGACGAGGCGATCGTCGCGTTCCGTGGGGTCCTCGACGACCTGGACCGGGCGCCGCAGGGCGACCCCGGGATGGCCTTCACCCGCGTGGTGGCGCTCGAGGAGATCGCGAAGTCGGCGAACGCTCTCGGGAGGTGGGCCGAAGCGCGCGACGCCGCGGACACCGGGCTCGCCATCGCGGCGGGGATGCCCTGGGACACCGGTGCCGCCCGCGCCCTGCGGCAGCGTGCCGAGGCGCTGCTCGGGTCCGGCTCCGTCGCGGAGGCCCTGGCCGACGCCGAGCGGGCGGTCGCGCTGGTCGACGCGGACCGTGCCGACGCGCAGGCGCTCGCCGTCCTCGGCGAACTCCGTGAGCTGGTCGCGCAAGCACGTAGGACGACGGCCGCCGCACCGGACCCGTCGACGCGTGCAGTCGACGTGGCAGCGCAGGGTGTCCCCGGCGGGGGCAGGCAGGGCACGCCCGAGGCTGATTAGCCTGCCTCGGTGCAGCCAGACCCCGACCAGCAGCCGATCGTGCGAGCTCGCGACATCGAGCACGCCTACCCGACACACGCGGGAGTGGGACGTGCGGTCCTGCGCGGGGTGTCCCTGCAGGTGCGGCGTGGGGAGATGCTCGCCATCGTGGGGCCGAGCGGCTCCGGGAAGAGCACGCTCCTCGCCTGCCTGTCCGGGCTCGAGACGCCGGTGCGCGGCGTGGTCGAGCTCGACGGCGTCGACCTGCGCGGGCTCTCGCGGCAACGTTCCGCCCGGTACCGCCGTGGACGGGTCGGGTTCGTCTTCCAGACGTACAACCTGTTGCCCGCCTTGACCGCTCGGGAGAACGTCGCGTTGCCTGCACGCCTGGCGAAGCGCCCAGCGGACCGGCGGACGGTCGACGCCGCACTCGATGCCGTGGGACTACTCGACGTGGCGGACCAGCGGCCTGACGCGATGTCCGGAGGGCAACAGCAGCGGGTCGCGATCGCCCGCACGTTCGTCGCCCGTCCGGAGGTCGTCTTCGCTGACGAACCGACGGGGGCGCTCGACACCGTCGCGGGTGCACGGGTGCTCGACCTGCTGCGTGGGACCGCGGCCGGCGATCGGTCCGTCGTCATGGTCACGCACGACCTCGCGGCAGCGGCTCGTGCCGACCGTGCCCTGGTCCTGCGCGACGGTCTCGTGCACGCGGAGCTGGTCCGTCCGGACGTGGACGGCCTGTTCACGGCGGTCGAGCACGCGGCGGCCCTGACGTGATCGTCGCGCAGCTGGCTGCGGCCGACCTCCGGTCCTCGTGGCGGGTGTGGTGTGGGTTGTTCGCGGTCTGTGCGGTCGCCGCCGTGGCCGGATCCGTCCCGGGCACGCTCGTCGTGGGCGGGCTGCAGACACCGGACGTGCGGGGCCTCGCGTTGCTGTCCATCGCAGGCACGACGGCGGCGTTCGCACTCATCGCCGTCCTGGTGGTCGTCTCGGCGGTCGTCCGGCTCACAGCGGCGCTCCTCGTCCGGACGTACGGCCTCTGGCAACTCGCTGGCGTCACGCCTCGCGGCGTCCGGTGGACGATGCTCCTGCAGACGGCCCTGGTGTCGACGACCGGCGCGGTGGCAGGCGCAGCCGCCGCAGCGGTCGTCGTGCCGCCGGCGGTGTCCGCGGCACTCCTCGACTCGAACGGGCTCGCGGACGTCCGAGTGGCGGCGTCCTGGGTCGAAGCAATCGTCGTCGTCGTGGTCACGGCTGGAGCAGCGGTCGTCGCCGGTGCATCAGGGAGCAGGCGTGCAGCAGCCACCTCGCCGTCGGCGGTGCTCCGGAACGCGCCGGTGGGCCGCCGGTCGGTCGCCGTGCGAGCGACGGTCGTCGTCCTGCTCGTGGCGCTCGCCGGGAGCATGCTCGCCGGGCTGCCTGCGTCGGTGCCAGACGGAGCCGCGCCCGCGCTCCTGATCGGCCCGGTGCTGGTCGCGGCGGTCGCCGTGCTGGGCCGGACCGTCGGCGCACCCGCCGTGCGGCTCTGGACCGCGCTCGTGCCTGCCAGCACTTCTGTGGCCTTCGGGCTGGCGCGCGCGGCGGTGCGCTGGTCGTCGTCCCGGAGCGACACGACGCTCGCCGCTCTGCTGGTGGCGGTCGGACTGCCGGCGGGACTGGTCGGCGGGCAGCGGACCGCGGCGAGTGCCGTCGGTGCCGACGCGCCCGGCGGAGTCGGGGCGACGGTGCTCGTCCTCAGCGCCCCGGTGCTCCTGGCGGCGATCGGGGCAGCGGCCACCGCGGCGATGGCCGCTCGGGACCGTGCCCGGGAACGCGATCAGCTCAGGGCTGTCGGCGCCTCGCCCGGCCTGCCGGTCGGGGTCGCGGCGCTCGAGGGGCTCATCCTCGGGGTCACTGGGACGCTGATCGCCGCGGCGGTGGTCGGCGTCGCGGTCACCGCAGAGTGGGCGGTGCTCGTCGGCGGGCACCCCGGTGCGCGGCCGGTCTTCCCCGTCGTGCTGCTCGGTGCCGTGGGCGTGTTCTCGACGGCGCTCGTGGTCGTCTCCTCGGTGCTGCCGGCGCTCCCCGCCCGTCGTCGTCGCGTTCCTGTCCGGGCGTGAGCCATCCCGCCCGTCCGGCCGGACCCGACGTAAACTCAGCAGGTGTCGGAACACATCCATCGACTGGTCGGCCGCGACGCCGAGGCCCGGCTGATCGCGAACGCGTTCGACGAGGCGCGTGCCGGTCTGGGCAGCGCGGTCCTCATCGAGGGGGAGCCCGGCATCGGGAAGACCGCCCTCCTGTCGGACACGGCCGCGGTCGTTGGAGACCATGCACGCTTCGTCCTGCGGGCGCGAGGTGTCCGGAGCGCGACCGACGTGGCGTTCGGGGCGCTGCACGAGCTGCTCAACCCCCTCACGGCGTACATCGACGCGCTCCCGGGACGACAGGCGTCCGCCCTCGACGTCGCCTTCGGTCGGCGGACCGGTCCGACGCCGGACCGCCTCGTGCTCGGCGTCGCCGTCCTCGGGCTCCTGGAGGAAGCGTGCACGCACGGCACGGTGGTGCTCCTCCTCGACGACCTGCACTGGATGGACCGGACGTCGGTCCACGCGCTGCTGTTCGCAGCCCCACGGCTGACGGCTCTCCGCGTCCTGCTCGTCGCCACCTCCAGGACAGGTGGGCAGGTGTCCGATCCGGCAGACGCGTTCCCGACCGTGGTCCGTCTGGGACCGCTCGACGACGTCGCCGCTGCGCAGCTGCTCTCGGACGTGGCCGGGCACCTGCCGGACCGGAAACGTTCGCGCGTCCGACGCGAGGCGTACGGCAACCCCCTGGCCCTGCTCGAGTTCTCCGCCGCCGACGCAGGTGCGACTCGATCACGGACCACCGACCGGATGTCCGCACGTCTCGAGAGGAGCTTCCTCGACGGCGTCCGCCTCCTCCCGCAGGACGCTCAGGAGGCGCTGCTCCTCGTCGCAGCAGGAGAAGGCGCCACGGTCCGGGAACTCGAGGAAGCCGTGGCGGCGGCAGGCCTCGGTGCCGCGGACCTGGCGACCCTGGAACGGGAGGGCTTCGTCCGGCGTGACGGTGACCGCATCGTCCCGCGACACCCCTTGGTCGCCTCGGCACACTACGACGCGGCGGATCCCCTCCGACGCCGCGCTGCCCACGACGTCCTCGCCACCGCGGTCCGTGCCCCGGACCGTCGCGCTCTCCACCGCGCCGCAGCGACCGTCGGCCTCGACGAATCCGTCGCCGCGGACCTCGACCGCGTCGCGGAGACTGCCCTCCGGCACGGCGCGCCGGCAGAAGCCGCGACCGCGTGGCAACGCGCCGCGGACCTCTCGCCCGACCCCACGCACCAGGCGAACCGACTCGTGGAGGCCGCGGAGGCGGCCCGGCGTGCGGGCGCCTCCGATGACGCGTCCGTGCTCCTGCGCCGCGCGGAGCCGCTCGCGGAGCTCTCGGATGCCCGGACGCAACACCGCTTCGCGCGGGCGGAGTGGATGCTGAGCATGACCGCGGACCACCGAGGTCGGGGGGCCGCAGAGCTGGTGGCCTTCGCCGGCACCCGGTCCGAGGCCAGCGAGCGTGCGGAGGTCCTGTTGTGGGCAGCCGCCAAGTGCTACATCCACCAGGAACCGGACGGTGTCCGGGAGCTGGTCGCCTCGACCGTCGAACGCGCTGCTCAGGAGCACGAGGACCGGGACACGGCGGTCCTCGCAGACGTCACCCTGGCGCTCGTGCGGACCGGGCGGCCGCTGAACGACGCGACCGTCGACCGCTTCCTGGACCGCGCCCAGGCGACCGACGGCGTCATCATCAACTGTCTCGCTTTCGCTGCCGAGGAAGCCGGCGACATGGCGCTCTCGGACCGGTGCTGGACAGCAGGCGCCCGCCTGTTCCACGACGCCGCGCGGACGAGCGACGAGGCCACCGCGCTCTGCGGCCGGGCGAGCCCGCGGACCACCGCGGGACACCTGACGGACGGATTGGCCGATGCCGACCGATCGGCACGGCTGAGCGAGGAGTTGGAGCTTCCCGTGGTCACCGGGATGGCGCTCGCCGAGGCTGCTCGAGCGCTCGCACGAGCAGGCGACCGTGAGGGAGCCCGCGCGCGTCTGGACGCGCTGACGCGCATCCCCGTCGCGCAGGGGTTCGCTCGCATCGTCGCCACTGCGGCGTGGGCAGCGGCGCTGATCGCGGCGGACGAGGGGCGCCACGACGACGCACTCGCGCACCTCGCCCGGACCTCCGTCAACCGTCCGGTCGCGATGTGGTCCGGAGCGGACCTCGTCGAGGCAGCGATCCGCACCGGGGACGCATCACCGGTGCTCGAGTGGCTCGACGAGGCGGAACAGGTCGCGGAGGTCACCGGTTCCTCGCACCTGCGGCTGCTCGTGGCGCGATCCAGGGGACTGCTGGCGGTCGACGACGCCGAAGCGCTCGAGCACCTCTCGTCAGCGGTCGAGCTCGGATCACCGAGCACGATGCCGTTCGACCTGGCCGTGGCACGGCTCCATCTGGGCGAACGGCTCCGACGCGTCCGGCGGATCGTCGACGCCCGTGAGCAGCTCGCGCAGGCAGTCCGGCTGTTCGACGGTGTCGGCGCCCGCTCGTGGGCAGCACGCGCGCGCACCGAGCTCCGCGCGGCCGGTGGTGTCGCGGAACGCGATGTGGCGCGCGAGACGGCGGACGACCTGCTCACGCCGCAGGAACTCCTCGTCTCCCGCATGGCCTCGACCGGCCGGACCAACAAGCAGATCGCCGACGAGGTGTACCTGTCCCACCGGACGGTCGCCGCCCATCTGTCTCGCGCGTTCACGAAACTCGGGATCAGCCGCCGCTCCCAGCTCGTCGGCGTCCTCGCACCCGCGGACGCACCGGACTGAGTCCCGTGCCCGGTCACCGCCGGGTCACGCGACGGCGGCGGCAGGGCCCGGCGCCGCTGCCGAGCGCCTCCGGGCGTGCTGCAGGAGTCGGGCGCCCGCGCTGCCGGCCTTCGCGGTCAGCGTGACGAGCGACTGCCCGCTGGGACCCGGCACGGCGAGTGAGTGGCACACGAAGTCGACGGCACCGAGTGTGCCGACCCGGATCTGCGCGGGCCAGACCACCTGTCGCTCGACGTCGTGGCGGGCCCACAGGGTGCGGAACGTGTCGTCGCGGATCGCGAGCGTGCCGACGACCTCCTGGTAGCGCGTGCTCCTCGGGTCGCCGTGGAAGCGCAGGTTGGCGACCGCGCGGCGGGCGTCGTCTGCCCAGGCGACGGCATCCGCGCGCCCGTGCGACGAGAAGAGCTCGAACAGGACGTTGCTCCCGGGCTGGAGCCGGGGGCGGACCAGCCGTGCGAGCGGGTTCGCTGCGAGGACGTCCTGGTCGGCGCTGATGACGAGCGCCGGCAGGTCCGTCAGCCCGTCGACCAGATCGGTCAGCCCGTCGACCACCGCGGCCTTCGCGGGCACGGCGTACGGGGCGTCGTGCTCGTCGAGCTCCGCGAGCCGGTGCATGTGCTCGACCGCCACGGGGTCGAGCAGGAGGGCCCTTCCGATCGCGGCGAGCACCTGGTGGGACGGTCGGCGGTCGCGCCCCTGTTCGAGGCGGAGGTAGTACTCCTGGCTGATGCCCGCGAGCTGCGCGACCTCGCTGCGACGGAGACCCGGTACCCGTCGGGTCCGGGAGGAGATGATGGCGACGTCGGTGGGCCGGACGAGCGCGCGCCGGGCCCGGAGGTAGTCGCCGAGGTGTGCAGACGGAGCGGTCACGGTACCTCCCGGGTCGGAGCAGGCCGTCCCGGGAACGTGCCGGGATCGTGTCTCCACGATGGCGTCCCCACGACGTCCGCAGCATCCGTCGAATGACCACATCCCTGCCCATCGGATGGTGTCCCCGCCGGGGACACGTTCCCCGTGCGGGCTCGCCCGTACGCTCCGGAAGGTGAGCACGGACGACGAGGTCGACTTCCGGCGGGCACTGCTCGGCAGACTGGTCCTGCCCTGGCGGACCGTCCCGGCAGCCGTCTACGACCGGCACCTGACCGTCCGTGTCGCCAACCCGCTGGTGCACGCCGTCCACCCGTCGTTCCGCCCCGGCGCCAACCTGGCACGTGCGGCCTTCCTGCAACCCGACGGTGCTCCGCTGTTCCGGGCCGCGCCGGGTCCAGCCGACGCGACACCGGTCGGGACCAGGCTCGCAACGGAGCTCCGACGGCTGCTCGACGAGCACGAGGAGGACCAGGGCTTCGTCGAGCTGGTCGGTGAGCTCGCCGCACGCAGCGCCGACTTCGCCCGGCTCTGGGCCGAGCCGGGCGACGCCGGACCGAACGGCGTCGTCGGCTTCGACAACCCCCTGGTCGGTCACCTCGTGCTCGCGTACCACCGCTTCGCCGTCCCCGGTCCGGACGGTGACACCCTGCTGCTGTGGCGCGGTGCGGACGAGGAGTCGGCGGGGCGTCTCGGGCGCCTCGCCGACTCGCTGCCCGACTGAGGCGACCGTCGTCAGCGCGCGACCACGACCTTGCCGATGGCCGTCCCGTCGGCGACCTGGCGGTGCGCCTCGCGCAGGCCTGCGGCGTCGAACCCCTGCACGAGCGAGGTCACGGTGGATCGCACGCGGCCGGCGTCGACGAGGTCCGCGAGCGCATCGAGCAGGCGCCCTTGCTCGGCCATGTCCGGTGTGCTGAACGACGACCGGGTGAACATGAGCTCCCAGTGCCAGGCGATGGACTTCCGCTTGAGCGGGTACAGGTCGATGCCGCGCGGGTCGTCGATCGCGGTGATCTCGCCGAACGGCTGCACCAGGTCCGCGAAGGCCTGCACGTTCCCGGCCGAGTGCGCGGTGAAGACGTACTGCACACCCTCGGGCGCCACCGCCCGGACGTTCCGCACCAGGTCCCGGTGGTCGACCACGTGGTCCGCGCCCATGGCGGTCACCCACTCGCGGCTTTCAGGACGTCCGGCCGTGCCGACCACCGTCAGTCCGGTGCGCGCCTTCGCCAGCTGCACGAGCACCGAGCCGACTCCTCCGGGGGCTCCGACGACGAGCAGCGTGCCGGTGCTCTGCTCCGTCAGACGGAACCGCTCGAACAGCGTCTCCCATGCCGTGATGCCGGTGAGCGGGAGTGCCGCGGCCTCGGCGTGGTCGAGCGACGCGGGTCGGCGCCCGACGATCCGCGCGTCGACGACGTGGAGTTCGGCGTTGGTCCCGGGGCGGTCGAGTGCTCCGGCGTACCAGACGGCATCGCCGACGTCGAAGCGGGTCACCGCGGGGCCGACCGCCTCGACGACACCGGAGGCGTCCCAGCCGAGCTGCTTCGTGCCCGAACGGAGGCCGTGGCGGCTCTTCGTGTCGACCGGGTTGACGGACACGGCCTCGACGCGGACGAGGAGGTCGTGCGGACGCAGCGGGGCGAGCGGCACCTCGCGGGTGACGAACGCATCGTCGTCGCGGACGGACCTGCCCGCCTGCGCGAGGAACGCACGGGTTGTGGTCGGTGCGGTCCGGTGACTCCGGTTGCTCGGATCGGTGACGGTCATGGGTTCCTCCGTTGGTACGCGGTCGACAGGTGGTCTCCGTGGAGGCGCGGATCGCCTCCACGACGCACGGTAGGACCTCGCACCGCCGGGCAGCGTGGCTCCGTCGGGGACATCCTCGGTTCTGCATGACCCTGGAGGGGATGCTCCTCGCGGGGACACGTGCCGGGGTGGGAACGGCCCGTACCGTCAGGATCGTCGCCGTCCGGCGGCCACGACCGAGGAGAACCGATGAGGATCCTGCACCCGCCCGTCCCCGCCACGTCGCACGTCGGTGTCGACGTCGCCCCGCCAGTGCTCCAGACGCTCCTGCTGCCCGTCGTCGCCACGGCTTCGAGCCACTTCGGTGGCCACTCGTGACACCGATGCGCACGGTGCTCCAGGTACTCCGGGCGGACCCGGACCAGTGGCGACGGCGCGGTCTCCGATCGCCTCGGGAGATCGCGGTCATGGCGACGGAGCGCTCGCTGCCCGAGGATCCGGCATACGGCGACTTCTTCGTGCCGTCGCGGTGAGACCGCGGACGACGAACGGCCCAGTCCCCTCAGGGGACCGGGCCGTTCGCCTCGTCGGCCGGGTCAGGCTGCGCGGTCGAGTGCCGCCACGTCCGCCGGGGAGAGCCGGACCGCGGCGGCGGCGACGTTCTCCTCGAGGTGTGCCGGGCTCGACGTCCCCGGGATGGGCAGCAGGTTCGGCGAATGCTGCAGCAGCCACGCGAGCGCGATCTGCGACGGCGAGACGCCGGCGCGTGATGCCATCGCCCCGAGTGCACCGGCTCCTCGTGTCAGCCCTCCGGTGGCGAGCGGGAACCACGGGATGAAGCCGATGCCGAGCTCCGCCGTCACACGCACGAGGTCCTCGGATGATCGCTCCACGAGGTTGTAAAGGTTCTGGACCGTCGCGATCGGCACGATCCGCTGCGCCGCGAGCAGCTCCGCGACGCTCACTTCGCTGAGCCCGACGTGCCGGATGAGCCCTTCGTCGCGGAGGGCAGCGAGCGCGCCGAGCTGGTCGTCGAGCGGGACCCGCTGGTCGATCCGGTGCAGCTGGTACAGGTCGATGCGCTCGAGTCGGAGTCGGCGGAGGCTGCCCTGGACGGCGGCGCGCAGGTGCTCGGGCCGTCCGTCGACGATCCACTCGCCCCGACGTCCGCGGACGAACCCGCCCTTCGTGGCGATCACGACGTCGTCGCGGTACGGCGCGAGGGCCTGACCGATGAGTTCCTCGGCGACATCGGGCCCGTACGCGTCCGCCGTGTCGATGAGGGTCACGCCGAGCTCGACGGCCCGACGGAGGACTGCCCGGGCACCTTCGGGGTCGCGCGAGGGGCCGAAGGCGTTCCGGCCGGTCAACTGCATCGAGCCGAAGCCGAGCCGTGCGACGGGGAGGTCCCCGCCGATCCGGAAGGTACCCGCATCCGCGGCGGTGACGGGTCGTGCATCGATGTCGGTCATGGTGGTCCTGTTCATCAGCTGGTGTGGTGGAGGAGGGATGAGGAAGTGGGCGCTGCTCACACGGCGGGCACGACCGTGCGTTCCCGACGAGCGCGAGTGCCCAAACCCACCGCGGCGACCGCGGCAACGACGGCGACGAGCGCTGCGTACGACGCACCGACCGTCACGAGCCCGAGGCCGGTTGTGAAGAAGCCCGCGACGAGCACCGGGACGCCGTAGGCCGCGTACGCGATCAGGTACACGGCTGCGAAGAGGCCGCCGCGGGTCGCGTTGTCCGCGAGCGGGCCGAGGATCCGCAACGAGGACCCGAAGGCGGCGCCCTGTCCGGCGCCGCCGACGAGCGCCGCCCCGACCAGCAGGGGCAGGTCGGCAGTGAGGACGGCGACGCCCCCGCCGACGGCTCCGACGAACAGCAGGCCCGCACCGATGGCCGTCCCGCGCCGGTCCGCGATGCGGGCGAAGAGCATGCCGGCGACCGCCGCGGCGGCGGGTTGCACGGCGATGACGGTAGCGCTCGCCGCTCCGCTGCCGAGTGCGAAGACGCCGTCGTCGAGTCGCGGCCCGAGCCCGAGGAACAGCCCCGAGAACATCCAGCCGGCCACCGTCAGTGGAGCCAACACGATGAACCACGCTCGGGCGCGAGTGGGGACCGCGAGCACCGGTCGGAGCGACGCGAGTGCCCCGGCGTGCCGGTCCGCCGTCTCGTCCGCCGCGAGCACGGCGGCTATGCCGACGAGCAACACCACTCCGAGCGTCAGGAACACGGCGGCGGTCGGGTCGGGCGCGAACTGCGCCGCCACGCCTCCACCGAACGCGCCGAGGGCGAGACCCCCGACCGGCGCAGCGCTGGTGAGCACCGTCATCGTGCGCCGGTGCCGTTCGCTCGACAGCTCGATGATCGCCGCCGTGAACGTGCTCGTCGCGGCCCCGGTCGCGACACCCTGCACGGCCCGGGCGGCGATCACCCACCCGATGCCGTCGGCGACGAGGAACAGGGCACCGGCGACGAGCATGAGGACGAGGGCTGCCACGAGGACGGGCCGCCGACCGACGTGGTCGGACAGCCGCCCGGCGATCAGGAGCGTCCCGAGGAGCGTCACCGCATAGACCGTGAAGGCCGATGTGAGCTGCCAGTCGGGGAAGCCCCAGGCCGCCTGGTAGACGACGAAGAGCGGACTCCCGGCTCCAGCGCCGAACGCGACGGCGACGGAGGCGATGACGACGCCGATCAGCGCGGTCCTCCGGTACCCGGCGGAGGACCGGCGCGGTCCCTCCTGCTCCGACCGACGCAGCAGACCGAGGGACCGGGTCGCGATGCTGGCGACGACGAGGGTGGCCACCCCGACGACGACCCAGGAGAGGACCGTGCCGGTCGTGCCGAGGTGCGCGAGCGAGAGCAGGCGGATCCCGTACGTCGCGCTCGCCGCGGTGGTGAACGTCATCGCCCAGAACCCGATCGCGAACCCGCTCGTGACGTAGCGGCGCAGGAGGAAGACGTGGGGCAGGAGGAAGGCGACCATCGTCCCGGCGAGCGCGGTGTGCACGATGGATGCCGAACCTCCCGTCATCGTCCACCAGGCGTTCCCGGCCACGGCGGGAGGCGCGGAGAGGATGGCGAGGGTCGGGAGCAGGCCGGCCGGCACGGCCGGACCGGTGGCGAAGCGCGCGACGAGGACGGCGCCGATCAGGAGCCAGAACAGCACGCCTGCGGCGAAGTACCCGATGGCCAGCTCCGGGTGTCCGATCGTGGCGAGTGCCTGCGAGCTGAGCAACGACGCCGCCACGGTCGGGAGGAGATACCCGCCGTGCAGGGCGGCGGGATCACGAGGGAGGGTGAGCAGCGTCGTCACGAACCAGGCACCGAACGCCGTCGTCACCACGAGCATCGTCCACACACCGACCGCGCCCGTGACCGGGAACCGGATCGCGAGGTGGGCGGCGAGCAACGAACCGACGGCCGGGACGAGCGCGGCGAACGGACCGAGGACGGGGTGTCGGAGGTCGGCGGCGATCGCCCGCACACCGCCGGGTCGGTGCAGGTACCGCACGATGGTGACCACCCAGGCGACCGCTGCGGCCGCCCACAGCACCTCACCGATGGCCGGCGGTGCGCCGAGTTCGATGCCGGCAGCCGTCCACGTGCCGGCGATGCCGGCCGTCCCGAACGCGATGCCGAACGTGTTGAGGGGGAGCCGCGGTCGCGGCTGCTCCGACGTGGTGCTCATGGCTGATCTCCTCAGAAGGGTTCGGACGTAACCCGCATAGCTGGTACGACATTCCGGAGTGCTGACGGACGGGAGGCGCGGTGCGGACCCGCACCGCGCCTCCCGTCCGACTGACGATGCGTCAGCCCCTGATCCAGGCGAGGACGTCCTGCTGGAGCACCTTGCGGTAGTCGCCGTGGATGCCGTGCGGGGCCCCCGGGTAGGTCTTGAGCGTGCCGTCGGCGACGAGGTCGATCGACTTGCGGGCGGCGTCGTCGATCGGGACGATCTGGTCGTCCTCACCGTGAGCGATGAGGATCGGGACCGTCAGTGCCTTCAGGTCCTCGGTCTGGTCCGTCTCGGAGAACGCCTTGACGCAGTCGTACGCGGCCGAGAGGTTCACCGACTGGCCCTGCCGCCAGAAGTCGAGCTTCGCGCCGTAGGAGACGTCGCGGCCGTGGTTCGCCCCGAAGAACGACTCGGACAGGTCGAGCCAGAACTGCGATGCGTCCTCGAGGACGCCGGAGCGGATGCCGTCGAAGACGTCGATCGGGGTGCCGTCCGGGTTGCTGTCCGACTTCACCATGATCGGCGGGATCGCACCGGCGGTGATGACCTTCGCGACCCGGCCGTTCGCGTACTCCGCGGCGTAACGGACGACCTCGCCGCCGCCGGTGGAGTGGCCCATGACGATGACGTCGTGGAGGTCCAGGTGCTCGATGAGGGCGGCGAGGTCCTTGGCGTACTGGTCGATGGTGTGGCCGACGGCCGTCTTCTCCGAACGGCCGTGTCCGCGGCGGTCGTGCGCGATCGTGCGGTAGCCGTTCTCGCTGAAGAACTTCAGCTCCGGCTGCCACGCGTCCGAGCTGAGCGGCCAGCCGTGCGCGAAGACGATGGGCTGCCCCTCGCCCTGCTCGGTGTAGTACATCTCGAGGCCGTCGGGCGTGGTGAACGTGGGCATGGTTGTCTCCTTGCATCGTGGTCTGGAGCCGGACGATCGTCGTCGGCGATGGTGACGCTACGAGCGCCGCGTCGCGGGGGCGTGTCCCCGTGGGGACCACCCACACCGCGCTCCGGCACGAGGTGGGGTGACCCGGGCAGGGGCACGCAATCCGTCGAGGACGATCCCTAGCGTCGGTGCCGTCCACCGAACGGAAGGAACCGGACATGACCGACATCACGATCACCCAGGCGCACGCCGCCATCACCGCAGCCGAGGAGAAGGCCGAGGAACTCGGCGTCCCCTCGACCATCACGGTGCTCGACCGGGGCGCGCGGCTCGTCGCCGTCGCCCGACAGGACGGTGCGCCGCTGGTGTCCGTCGACGCCAGTGCTGCGAAGGCCCGGACCGCGGTGTCGTTCGGGGCCGCATCCGGCGACCTGTTGGGCGCCGTCCAGCCGGGAGCGCCGTTGTACTCGCTCGGGGCCGCGAGCCAGGAGCCACTCACGTTCGTTGCCGGCGGTGTGCCCGTGCGGGACGCCGACGGGCGCGTCATCGGTGGGATCGGATCGAGTGGTGGATCCCCCGACCAGGACCTCGAGATCGCGAATGCGGCGGTCGCAGCGCTCTGACCCCCTCCGTTCCCGCCCGTGCTGCCTGGCCCGGGCGGGGACAGGCGCGTCGGTTGCGGACCGCCCTAGCGTCGCCGCATGTCCTCCCAGAAATCGACGCGCACCGTCGAACACCGAGCTGACCCGCGGCGTACCGACCGTCCGGGGTCAGCGCACGAACGACGCGACGCCGTCCGGCTGGCGTTCCTCGGTCGGCGACGGGGCGACGTCCACCGGGTCGGTGAGGATCCGCGAGAGTGCGATCGAGGCCAGGGTCGGCGTGGACGACCTGACCGGGACGGTGGATCCGGAGCGGTGGATACGCATACGAGCAGGCTACGAAGCGGTCGGCGCCCGATGCGTGCCTGCGGCACGGACACCCACGGGCGGACCCGATGAGTGTCGAGGTGACCCTGGGGTGGGTCGTCGTGTTCCTCGTGGTCACCGTCGCGGTGAGCGCGGCGGCACGACGCGTCGGGTGGTCGGCACCCCTGGCGCTCGTCCTCATCGGGGTGGCGGTCTCGTACGTGCCCGGCGTTCCCCGCGTGGACGTCGAACCGGACTTCGTGCTGTCGGTCCTCCTCCCACCGCTGCTGTTCGCCGCGGCGCTGCAGACATCCCTGGCCGACGTCCGCGCGCGGCGTGAACCGCTCCTGCTGCTCTCGGTCGGCCTGGTGGCGTTCACGACGGTGGTCGTCGGCCTCGCCACCTGGGCGGTCGTGCCGACCCTCACCCTCGCCGCCGCGTTCGCCTTCGGTGCGGTCGTCGCTCCGACGGACGCCGTGGCGGTGACCGCGGTGACCCGCCGCGCGCCGCTCCCACGACTGCTGGCATCGATCCTGGACGGGGAGAGCCTGCTCAACGACGCCACGGCGCTCGTCGCGCTCAACACCGCGGTCGTCGCGATCGTCGCGGTCTTCGACCCCGTCCGTGCTGCGGGTGAGTTCGTGCTGGCGGTGGTCGGCGGCGTGGGCGTCGGACTCCTGGTCGCGTTCGTCATGGGAGCCGTGCGGCGACGGATCTCGGTCGCCGTCCTCGACACGAGCCTGTCGCTCGTCACGCCCTACGTCGCCTTCCTGCTCGCGCACGGCATCGGTGCATCGGGCCCGCTCGCGGTGGTGGTCGCCGGGTTGTTCCTCGGCTTCCGCGCGCCGGTGCTGCAGTCGGCGGAGGCCCGTCTCGCTGAGTCGCTGAACTGGCGCACCATCCAGTTCCTGCTCGAGAACGCGGTCTTCCTCCTGATCGGGCTCAGCCTCCCGGCGATCCTCCGCGGTGCGTTGTCGTCCGGCATCGGGGTCGCCCGCGCGGCCGTGGTCATCGGGGTGGTGGTCGTGGTCCTGGTGGCGGCGCGTCTCGGGTGGAGCCTCGCCGTGACGGCCGTCTACCGGTGGGGACCGAGGCGACTCCGGAGACGGAGCTGGCAGTGGCGTCTCGACCTGCCGGTGACCGTCGCCGGCGTCCGCGGGGTCGTCACGCTGGCCGCCGTGTTCCTGCTGCCCGAGCAGACCCCGCACCGGGCGTTCCTGCAGTTCCTCGCCTTCGTCGTGGTCCTGGCGACGCTCCTCATCGGGCTGACGCTGCCCTGGGTCATCCGGAAGGTGGCGCTGCCGCCGCCCGACCTCGACCAGGAGCGGATGGAGACGCAGCTCCTGCTCGCCGAGGCACGGGCCGAGAGCCTCCGACTGGTCGAGGAGCTCGAGGACGGTGCGTACGACGACCGCGTCGTGGAGCGCGTCCGCGTCGACGCCGCACTGCTCGGCGAGACGCTCGTGGGCGACGACGCAGTGCGCGCCGACCGGTCGGCTGCGTACGGGGAGCTCCGGATGCTCGCCATCGCCGAGGAACGCCGAGCCGTCCTCCGGGCCCGGCGCGAGGGGCGCTACCCCGAGGCCGCGGTTCGTGCAGTGCTGACCGTCCTCGACATCGAGGAAGCTGCCGTCCGCGCCACCGTGACCGGGCGGACCGACTGAGGACGCAGGGAGGGTGTCCCGCTCGGGAGCATGTCCCCGACGGGAGCACGCTGCGCAGCCCACACCGCTCCTAGCGTCGACACCGCCGCCGGCCGACGGGGTCGGCCGACCCGAGGGAGCACCGCAATGACCAGCACGGCCCCGACCACCGGCACCACGACCACCACCGTCCGGACGAGCCGCGTGACGGCCGCGAACGGCACCAGCTACGCCTACCGCCGCTTCGGCTCGAGCGCGGACGGCATCCCGCTCGTGTTCCTGATGCACTTCCGCGGCAACCTGGACAACTGGGACCCGGCCCTCGTCGACCCGATCGCCGCGGACCGCGAGGTGATCCTCGTCGACAATGCCGGCGTCGGTGGGTCCACCGGCACCGTGCCGTCGACGGTCGCGCAGATGGCCGTCGACCTGCTGGCGTTCACCGACGCGCTCGGGATCCGCCGGTTCGACGTGTTCGGGTTCTCGCTCGGGGGGTTCGTCGCACAGGACCTGGCCCTGCTCCGGCCCTGGGCGGTGCGCAACCTGGTGCTCGCCGGCACCGGCCCCGCGGGCGCACCGACGATGCACGGTTGGCGTGAGGACATCGAGCGCGAGTCGCGCCAGGACATCCCGAGCGCGGAGAACCTCCTCTACATCTTCTTCGCGCACACGGAGACGAGCCGGTCGCTCGGCATCGAGTTCCTCCGCCGGCTCGGTGGCCGTACCGAGGACCGGGACGAGCCGACGACCGCGGCCGTCCGCGACGCGCAGTACGACGCCGTGTTGGCCTGGGGCGTCCCGGACATCTCGAAGCTCGAGCGTCTGACGGGCATCCGTCAGCCGACGCTCGTCCTGCAGGGCGACGACGACCTGATGATCCGGACCCCGGGCAGCCACACCCTGGCCGGACTCATCCCCGACGCCCGCCTGCACGTGTTCCCGGACGCGGCGCACGCCTCGATCTTCCAGTACCCCGCCGAGGCAGCCGCGCTCGTCGACCAGTTCCTCACCACGGCATCCGCCGCCTGATCAACGGAGACACCATGACCACCACCACGACCCTGCTCGACCGCATCCTCGACGCCCACGGCGGCGCTCGCTGGGCGGACGCCTCGACCATCTCCGCGAACCGGCACTTCGGTGGCGCCTTCTGGGGCCTCAAGCAGGTCGCGGGGATCGCAGAGGAAGGCCGGTTCACCGTCGATCTGCGCGAGCAGCGCGCCTCGCTCGAGCACTTCGGTGCCGCCGACCTACGGACCGAGTTCACGGCCGACCGTGTGGCCGTCGTCCGCTCGACCGACCACGGCGACGAGCTCGTCGAGGAACTCGTCGAGCCGCGCGCGTCGTTCGCCGGTCACGTGCTGGAGACGCCGTGGACGCGCCTGCAGCTGGCCTACTTCACGGGCTACGCCATGTGGACCTACAACACCGAGCCCTGGTCGTTCACGTTCCCCGGCGTGCAGGTCGAGGAAGCCGGCCCGTGGACCGAGCCGGGCGGTGAGACCTGGGACCGCCTCCGCGTGACCTACCCCGACTCCATCGCGACGCACACGCCGACACAGACGCTCTACGCCGACGCCGACGGAGTACTCCGTCGGCGGGACTACGAGGTCGACATCGCCGGTGCGTCGCCGAGCGTGGAGTACATGACCGGACAGACCTGGGTTGACGGTCTGCTGCTCGCCACCGAGCGCAACATCTTCGTCCGCGACGGCGAGGGACACGCGCTGCCGGAGCCGCTCATCGTCTCCATCCGCATCGACGACGTCGTCGTCTCCTGACGAAGCGCATCGTCACGGAACCCGGACGACACCAACAGGAAGGACGGCCATGACGGACATCGACGGGGCAGTGGTCCTGGTGACGGGAGCGAACGGCGGACTCGGACAGGAGTTCGTGCGCCAGCTCCGTGAGCGTGGCGCTGCACGTGTGTACGCGGCGGCGAGGAGCCCGCGGACGTGGGACGACGGGGGCGTCGTGCCGACCCGGCTCGACGTGACCGACGCCGCATCCGTACGGGATGCAGCCGCTGGCGCCGACGACGTGACGGTCGTGATCAACAACGCGGGTGTGCTGCGCAGCGGCTCCCTCGTGGACGGTGACCTCGACGACGTCCGTGCGCAGATGGAGACGAACTTCTTCGGCCCCCTGCAGGTCACGAGGGCGTTCGCACCGGCGCTCCGCCGCTCGCACGGTGCGGTCGTCAACGTCGCATCGGCGCTCAGTTGGTTCGCGATCGGCAACGGGTACAGCGCATCGAAGGCCGCCCTGTGGTCGGCGACCGACTCGCTGCGGCTGGAGCTCGCGGCGGACGGCGTGCAGGTGCTCGGCGCCTACCTGGCGTTCACCGACACCCCGATGACGGCCGGGGACATGCCGAAGAACGACCCGGCGGACGTGGTCGCTGCCGTCCTGGACGGGCTGGAGGCCGGGGCACACGAGGTCCTCGCCGACGAGCTCACACGCGCTGCCCGAGCCGGTCTCTCCGCGCCGGTGCACGAGCGCTACGACGCGCTGCAGGAGGCGCACAGGCGCTGACAGCGTGCGGACGCGCAAGACGCCCCCTGCCACGGCACGAGCCGCAGTAGGGGGCGTTCGTCGTGCTCAGACCTCGACGGTCTCCAACGGCCGGAGCGCGATCGGGACGGCCAGCCGACCCTCGAGCGCTGCGCTCAGCGCAGCGAAGGCCGGTCCGGCGGCGTGCGCGTCCAGCGCAGCCTGGTCGCGCCAACGCTCGACCATGACGAACCCACCGGTCCGCGGGTCGCGGTGCAACTCGTAACGCTCGCAGCCGTCGTCCTCGGAGCGGACCCGCGTGACGGCGGTGAGGAGCGCCTCCCGGACGGTCGCTGCGTCGCGCGACGACGGTTCGATCTCCGCGATGATGACGATGCTCATGGTGACCCCTTGCTCAGACGAGACGCTGACCACCGTCGAGGTGGACGGTGGTCGCGGTCAGGAACGGACTGGTGAGAGCGAAGACGACCGCGTCGGCGACGTCCCCCGGGGTCCCCACGCGACGGGCGGGGTTCGAGGAGGCGACCTGCGCGAAGAACGCTGCCTTGTCGTCCATGCCGTCCCACGACCCGGAGTCGACGACACCGGGGGAGATCCCCACGACGCGGATCGGTGCCAGGTCCACGGCCAGTGCCGGGACGAGTGCGTCCACAGCACCGTTGGTCGTCGCCATCACCGCGAGTCCGGGCTGCGGCCGGGCGGACACGTACCCGGAGAACAGCACGAACGCGCCGGTGGGCGGCATGATCGGGGCAAGGTGCTTCGCCAGCACCAACGGGCCGACGACCTTCGCACGGAAGGCGTCCTCCACGTCGCTCTGTTCGAGTGCGGTGACCGGGCCGTTCGCGTGGTCGGCGGCGACGGTCACCACGTGGTCGACGGACCCGAGCGTCGCCGCGGCAGCGCGGATGCTGTCCTCGTCCCCGAGGTCGAGCCGGACGGCGGACGTACCGCCCCCGACGATCTCGGCGACCTGCTCGGCAGTGTCCTGCCGACGACTGGCGGCGACGACCCGCGCGCCGGCGACGGCGGCCGCGGATGCGACCGCCGTCCCGATGCCGGATCCCGCGCCCACGACCAGGACGGTCCTGCCCGCGAGTCCGGTGCTCATCAGCGTGCCGCGTCGATGCCGGCCTGCGCGATGACGGCGTCCTGGTCCGGCGTGCCGCCGCCGGATCCGACGGCGCCGATCACGGCACCGGACTCGTCGGTGATCGGCAGACCGCCGGCGACGAACGCGAGCGGCTCGTTGCTCGCGGCACCGAGCGTGTACAGCGGAGCGCCGGGCTGGACCGCTGCCGCGAGGTCGCCGGTGGCCGCGCCGCCGAAGTACACCGAGGTGCGTGCCTTCGCGAAGCTGGAGTCGATCGACACGAGCGGGGCACCGTCCTGGCGGACCGAGGCGACCAGCCGGGCGCCGTCGTCGAGGACGGTGATCGACGACGGCACACCGAGCTCGGTGGCCTTGGCGTCGGCCGCGGCGATGATGCGCTGTGCCTGGGTGAGGGTGATGGACATGGTTGTCTCCTTCTGTGGTGGTGGTCTTGGTGGGTCTGCGGCTCAGGCGGCCGGTTCGTCGGTGAGGACGACCTTGCCGATGACGCGTCCGCTCTCGACGAGGCGGTGGGCTTCGCGCAGCGTCTCGGCGGTGATGGGCCGCAGGACCGTCGTCGCGGTTCCGCGGATGCGTCCGATGTCGACGAGGTCGGCGACCTCGTCGAGGATCCGGTGCTGTTCGGCGAGGTCCGCGGCTCCGTGCAGGGAGCGGGCGAACATGAACTCCCAGTGCCACGTGATCGCCTTGGACTTCAGCAGGACGACGTCGACCTGCTCGGGGTCGTCGATCGCGACGATCTGGCCGAAGGGGCGCAGCACCTGCTCGTAGGCGGGGAGCTGGCCGGCCGAGTTGGTGGTGAGGATCCACTCGATGCCGTCCGGGGCGACGTCGAGGACCTGTGCGGCGAGGTCGCCGTGGTGGTCGACGACGTCGTGGGCGCCGAGGTCGCGCACCCACGCCTCGCTCTCCGGTCGGGAAGCGGTGGCGATCACCCGCACGCCGGGCAGCAGGGTCCGGACGAGCTGGATGGCGATCGAGCCGACACCCCCTGCACCGCCGACGATGAGCAGGGTGCCGGTCGCGTCCGGGGCGATCCGGAGCTTGTCGAACAGGCTCTCCCATGCGGTGATCGCGGTGAGCGGGAGCGCGGCGGCCTCGGTGTGGGACATCGTCGACGGCTTCCGACCGACGATCCGCTCGTCGACGAGCTGGCGTTCCGCGTTGCTGCCGGGCCGGTCGATGGCGCCGGCGTAGAACACCTCGTCGCCCGGGGCGAAGAGCGTGACGGCGTCACCGACGGCGCGGACGGTGCCGGAGGCGTCGAAGCCGAGCACCCGCACACCGCCGTCCGGTTCCGAGCCGCCGCGGAGCTTGACGTCGACGGGGTTGACCGAGACCGCGCGGACCTCGACGAGAAGGTCGTGCGGGCCGGGAACCGGTTCGGGGATCGTCGTCGGCACCAGGCTGCGGGCGCTGGTGACCGGGAGAGCGGCAGTCTGTCCGATCGCTCGGACCTCGTTCGTCGTGGTCATGTTAGTACCGTGCACCCGTGCCCGTGGTTACCCGCAAGGCCCCCTGGTTACCGTCGGGTAATCGAGAAAGCCCAGTTCGGAAGGCGTACCCAACGGGAACCAAGCGGTTGCTGCTCAACGTGGCCGCAGCTACAGTGCCGCTGTGACCACGTCGATGAGCCGTCCCGTCGAAGCCGCCCACGTGCTCGACACCTGCGACCGGAACGACGTCTACGCCGCGGCTTGCCCGTGTCGCGAGATGCTCGACCTGCTCGCGAACAAGTGGACGGCGCTCGCGATCGGTGTGCTCGAGGACGGCCCGCAGCGGTTCGGTGAGCTGCGGCGTCACCTGCAGGGCGTGAGCCCGAAGGTGCTCTCCGCGTCGCTGAAGCGCATGGAGGACGCCGGGCTCGTGACCCGGACCGTGTTCGCCGAGGTGCCACCCCGGGTCGAGTACGCGCTGACGCCGCTCGGCGTGGGGGCAGCGGCACCGCTGGCGCACCTGCGGGACTGGGTGAACGAGAACGTGTCGCGGCACTGAGGCCTCCCTGGGTCGATGCACCCAGGTTCTGGCAAGGCCGCCGGAGCGAGCGTGTCCCCAACCGGGCCAGGTTGTCCTGCCGGGTAGCTCGTAGCGTCGGAGATCGTTCGATCATCCGATCTCGCAGAGGAGCACCCATGTCCCGCACGTGGTTCATCACCGGTTCGTCCCGCGGCTTCGGCCGTTCGCTCACCCTCGCCGCCCTCCGTGCTGGCGACCGCGTCGCGGCCACTGCACGGAACCCGCAGCAGCTGTCGGACGTCGTTGAAGAGTTCGGGTCGCAGGTGCTCCCACTCGGACTTGACGTCACTGACGCGGCCGCTGCCGTGCACGCACTCGACGCCGCACGCAACGCGTTCGGCTCAGTGGACGTAGTCGTCAACAACGCCGGATACGCCAACCTCGCACCCGTCGAGACCGCCTCGGAAGCCGACTTCCGGCAGCAGTTCGAGACGAACTTCTGGGGCGTCTACAACGTCTCGAAGGCCGCCATCCCGCTCCTGCGACAGCAGGGCGGTGGGACCGTCGTCCAGTTCTCGTCCGTCGGAGGACGAGTCGGCGGAACCCCCGGACTCGGCTCGTACCAGGCAGCGAAGTTCGGGATCGACGGGCTGACGCGCGTGCTTGCCACCGAAACGGCCCCGTTCGGGATCCGGTACCTCGTCGTCGAGCCGGGCGGTTTCGCCACTGACTGGGCGGGTGCGTCCATGGACGTCCACGGGATCCCCGAGGAGTACAGCGCCACGGTGGGCGCCTTCGCGGAGCGTCTCCGCGGAGCGCCGGCGGCGGGAGATCCGGACCGGGCCGCGGAGATCCTCGTGCGGACGGTGGGACGGGACCGGTTGCCGTCCCACCTCGTCATCGGCGCCGGAGCGGCTCGCATGGCGATCGCGTACTCGCAGGAACAGATCGCCGAGGCAACGGCGTGGGAAGGCGTCTCTGCGTCCGCCGACTTCGGTGCCGAGCGGGTGGAGCTCCCGGGCGACGGCGGGGATGGGGCCTGAGCGACAGACGCCAGTCGAAGGTCTTCAACGAGCGGTGTAGTGGTGCTCCCGGGCTGGCCCATCGCTCAAAATGATCATGCCTGTACTGATTGCACGACCAGGAGCGTCGCCGGGGCCGTTTGTAGGCAGCCGTGGCCTTGACTGTCGCGGAGGTGTGCAACAGCTCGACGAAGTTGCCGGCGCGTGATCAAACCTGCGGGCAACCGCCGTTCTTCTCTGCTCCACAACTGGGGTGTCGAGCACCATCGCTCCATCCACTACGTTGAGCGGAACCACAGTTTCGACAGACGCTCAAGAAAGAACCACCCCTCACCATGATCTCGAAGCAGACGCTCGCGTCGGCCGCAGTCGGAGGGGCGGCTCTGCTCCTCCTCGCCGGCTGCAGCACGTCCTCCACCTCCAACGTCGCAGCAGGCACCGTCGGCGAGTCCTCGACCACCTCCCCGACTCCCACGTCGACGACGGTCGCTGCCCTCCCCTTCAACGCCGGCGGATACCTCGCTGGAAACGCGACGCCGAAGGTCGCCGTCGGAGACGTAGGGAAGGTCTCCGTCGTGGCCACCGCACCCCTCGAGAAGACGGACGGCATGGGCAGCGGCACGCTCACATTCGCTTTCCGGAATAACACCGCGGCCTCAATCTCCCACGTCGACTTCACCGGCACGGCATCGGTGGGCGGCAAGGTCGTCGCCAGCGGATCGAGCCAGGGCACGGTCCCGGCGCAGGTGAAGTCGGGAGAGGCTGGTTTCGGTTACCTCTACTTCGAAGACGTCTCGTCCGTACCGGAGTCCGGTGTGCAGTATGAGTTCAAGGCGTCGACGTCGCCCGCAGATACCTCCTCATACAATTCGGCACCGCTCGACGTCACGCAGGCCGACAACAACGGGAAGTCGATCATCGGCACCGCCGTGAACAAGACCGGCGAGCCCCTCACTGGACCGTACTCAGTGGGGGTCTACTGCTTCAGCGGTGACACCCTGACCTCGTCGACCCTCGACTACGCCACGGAGTCCGGCGACATCGAGGCGGATGCGACCGTCTCGTTCAGTCACGACCTGTACGACACACCGTGCGACACGTTCACCGTCGGTGTCTCGGGGTGGTTCAAGTGAAGCGGCTGATCGTCCCCGTCGCCCTGGCCGCTGTGCTAGCGCTCACCGGGTGCAGCGCGACGAACACCGCTGACGCATCGGCGGGGAACACCAGCGGTCCCACGAAGACAGCCTCATCCACTCCGACGCCGGACCCGGTAGTGATCCCGGACCTCACCGGCAACTGGAAGCAGAACAACTCCGCGAGCAACGACGGTTGGATGACCGCCACCATCGACGGCAACACCATCACGGCGAACTTCGTCACCGACAACGGTGACACCACCTCCCTGTTCTGGGTCGGCACCTTCGCGCGTCCGACCGACGACACGTCGCCCTACACCTGGACGTCGACGCGGGATACCGCAGCCACCGACTCGGCCCTGCTTGCATCGACGGACCCGACGAAGCCCTTCACCTACGAGAACGAGGAGATCAGCTTCCCCGTGAGCATCGCAGGCAGCACCGCCACCGTTCGGCTGTCCAAGCAGTAAGAGCGAGGGCCACCGATCGCTGCTGGGCGAAGAGAAGCGCGGTGCGCTTTCGGGTACTCAGCGCTTCTCGTGGTGCTGGCTCTCACCTCGTCCTCCCGCCCACAGGGCGGTCGTAGCGAAGCACCGGTGTGACCTTCCGGCACTCGGCACGCGAGCTGAACGCTGGTGGAAGGAATGAGCGTTATCGGCGCCACGCCAGTCGGTTTCGAGGTAGGACGACTGCGCGGCGGGGGCGTTCAACCCAAGCGCGTGACTTCTTGACTGCAGGCTCCTCGTGCCTCGACATGCCAGTTGCACTGCGCCGTCGGCCGCGAAGCAGGCAATGACATAAGCTCAACCGCGCACGGTAAGCGCCGGGCGCAAATCTCTAAGGGGGAACGATGGCAGGCCGGTTGCGCTTCGTCGTCGTAGAACGTGGTCGCTTCCCGAACTCGGCGCCCGGCGTGTTCACGCTGCAGCGCGACAACTGGGACGACTTTCACTTCGGCACGCTTTTCTATCTCCACCACACCGACGAACATGGCGAACAGCATCAGCTCGGTGCCGTGAAGATCGGGCACCGCGGGCAGACGACCGAACCTCACTTCACTGCGGTTGAGAACCGCTTCGCGCAGCTGTCGGGCGAGTACTTCTCCGTTGGTCAGGACCGTGAGTACTACGAGTCTCTCGCCGAGCTTCCTGGGGCACTAGGGCAACAAGTTCTCACTGCGTTGCGAGACGTAGCCCTCAGTCCCGAGGCCTTTGCGGCTGCAGAACCAGAGGAGGTGTTTCAGACCTCGCTGCTTCGCACTGTCTCGGAACGAGTCATCCTTGACCAGTTTCGGCGGATTGCAGAAGGCGGAGTTGCCCTCACGGACTATGACTTCACATACCGGTATCCGTCATTGGAGCATCAGCCCGGCGAAGCGCTGCGATTCCAGGTCACCCCACGGTCGATGCCGCCCACGAACGTTCACGTTCTTATCGGCAGCAATGGCGCAGGAAAGACGACCCTGCTTAACCAGATGGCCCGCACCGTCATCGCCGGGGCTGACCAAGAAGGCGCGTCCGGCTGGTTCACTCTGAGACGTGCCAACGGGGACTCGACGCGGTTCACGAACGTCATCACGGTTAGTTTCTCAGCATTCGACCGGTTCGCCGCAATCCGCGCATCCGGCAATACCCCCTATTCCTACGTCGGCCTCAAGACGGGTGACGACGGCGAGACGGCGAAAACGACAGGGCAGTTAGACGACGACTTCGCCTCAAGCCTCGTCAACTGTGCGCGGGGCGGCAGGCGCGGACGATGGATCGCGGCGATGAGCACCCTTTACGCAGATCCGCTTCTGGCAGAGACTGGCATCCTCGAACTCATCGATGGCGATTTCGTTGATAAGGATGCCGCGCGCGAGACTTTCTCCGACTTGAGCTCAGGGCACAAGATCGTTGTGCTCACGATGACAAAGCTCGTGGAGGTCGTGGAGGAAGCGTCTGTTGCACTCCTTGACGAGCCCGAAGCACACCTGCATCCACCGCTGCTATCCGCGTTCACCAGGGCGCTCTCCGACCTCCTCGAGGACCGCAACGGCGTTGCGATCATCGCCACTCATTCTCCCGTCGTCCTGCAAGAGGTTCCAGAAAGCTGCGTGTGGGCCATCCGACGGTTCGGTACGCGTGTTCGCGCGCGCCGTTTGAAGCAGGAGACGTTTGGTGAAGGCGTAGGCACGCTGACCAGTCGCGTGTTCGGGCTCGAAGTTACTAGCACCGGGTACCACCAACTCCTCCAGCAAGCACTCGACAGTACAAGCGGCTCGTACGAACGGGCGTTAGCGGTCTTCGGTGGCGCAGTCGGTGGCGAGGGCCGAGCGATCCTGGCCAACTTGGCTGATAGTGCGGAGGCGTGAGCATGCGAAGTCTCCCCAAGCCGACGCTTCCGCCGGAAGAGATCTTCCTGGCCGCCATCGGCACTATGCATCGGCAAAGCGACCGAACCCTTCACCTCGCGGAGCTTGCCAACGTTGCCGCGCTCGGCACGCTCTACGACGACACCCTCAGTGTTACGGACGCTAACGCCCTCATCAGAAGCCAGTTCACCTTGGGTGGGCTCACGAGCGAGCAGATGGGCCGTGTATACTCGTACCGGTTGCGCCGAATAGACTCCCCGATCCGCTACTACTACGACGATGTACTGGCCGCGACGGATGACGACATATGTCCGTACTGCGGTGAACGCGGTGCGATGACAGTCGACCATTACGTGCCACAAGCGAAGTTCAGTGCGTTGAACGTGACTCCGTCGAATCTCGTGCCCGCTTGCCGGGACTGCAATCACGACAAAGGTGCGTACGAGCCAGGCGTTAACCGGCCCGCCATTCTGCATCCGTACTTTGACAGCATCGACCATCTGCCCTGGCTCGGGGTGAAGATCGGTTGGCCAGCGAGCCCAGCACGGTCGTCGGCACCGACGGTGGATTACGAAGTGGACGCGTCGGTATTCGCGAGTCACCCGACGCTTCGGAGCCGCGTCATGAAGCACTTTGACCTGCTCAAGCTGCGCCAGCTCTACCGGACCAAGGCCGGCCAACGGCTTAACGAGCTTGAGCGCCGGCTACCGGGCGTCTTCCGCTCGTCGCAGGCATCGGGCATCCGCAAGCACCTCGCTGAAGAAGCGAGTGCCGGGCTCGCTTACTCAAACAACTACTGGGAGCGGCGTCTCCATCTCGCGCTCATTGCCGACAACCACTACTGCGAGAAGCACTTCGATCGTCCATGACGACAGCGGCCGTCGAGACGCGCTCGTCCCGCTGACCCGGGGAAGCCAATAGAACGCGGCGAGGAGGATCCAAGCAAAGGTTCGAACCGATCAGGGTGGCGACCATCCGCCCTCAGGTCCCCTCGGAGGACGAGAGGCACTTCGCCGCTCTCCGAATCACTGGTGTAATCGCACCGGCTCATCCGATGCTGTGTCTGTCGAGGGGCGATTGTCGTAGGGGCATGCGAGGGTTGGAGAGTCCCCGTTACTCAAGCCTGGAGATTCCCTTGGCTCGCCGACAATCTGCCTCTCCTGCCTACCAACTCCTGACAGCTTCTAGGGCCGCGAACGAGCAAGTAGCTGCGGCGTTCGAAAGTATGGCGCCTCTCTTTGAAGGCGCGAGGACGCAAGACGACGTTCTCGTGAAGGCTCGGAAAGAGCTTGACCGTTCATTGCAGTCGCTGGAGGGGCTCATTGCGCAGAGCAACGCCTTCGACCTACTTGGTCTTGTTCGGATGTACACGGTGCCACCCACTCTGGAGGGGCACCGGGAAAGCGAGTCGCAGAGCTCGCCGGCGACTCTGGAACTAGTGGCTTCGATGATTCGACACCGAGCTGCGGGCGATGACGCGCCTGCACCGGATCCTTCGACCGATCCTGGAGAGATCGTCATTGCGGCAGAGCGGGCAATCGATGCGCACCTGTGGCTGCTGCTGAGCGAGTCAACCGAGGGTCACCACCCCCTCGCTGAGCTCGCTGGACAGTTCCGCATGACCGAACTCCGTGTACGAGGGCGGCAGTACCAGTCGGTGCAGTCGACAGTCGAAGACGAGCTCTTTGGAGTCGCGGCGGTGTCAGAGCTCATGGACCGGCATCTCGGCTTCTCGTACAACGACCTCCAGCGCGTCCGCGTGGCGTTCGGCGAGCAGTGGTCCCAGAACCGGAGCGGTTCGCTTGAGGAGTTGCATCGGCTGTACGAAGAGCACAAGGACGACGAGCCGACCGATGAGCTTCGCGCTCAACTGCAAGCGGCCATGCACACCGCCATGTTCAAGCCAGGGGTCTCGATGACTGTGACTGCCGAAGAAATCTCCCAGCGCTCAGGCCTATCCAGCGAGACATGCACCTCGGTGCTGGACGCGTTCGCGGTGCCCTTCGACACAACTCGCACCCCGATTGAAGCTGCGCAAGCCTTTCTTAGGGGCGACAACGAGCTGTTGCTCCGCAACCTTTTGAAGGACTCTAGGGGTCGTTACTTCGGAGTCGGGGGTGATCTCGGTATCGACGGCCTTCGTCCCATCTTTGAGGAAGCGATCAAGCCAGTCCAGAAAGCTTGGGACCGGTACCAGAAGCACCGAGGCGTCGTAGCGGAGCGTTTGGCGGCGCGGCATCTGCAAGCGGTCCTTCAACCGGATCGTTCGTACGAATCGATCAAGTATTTCCGACCGATCCCTGGAACGGACGCTGTCACGCTGGGTTCCGCTTGTGACCGCCCGGCCACTCACGGAGAGCCAGCAGAAGCCGATCTCTTGATGGTCATCGATGACATCGCCATCTGCGTAGAGGTGAAGGCGGCCGCGATCAGCACCAGCGCCCGCCGCGGAAGCGTCCTTCGCCTCGCAAAGGACCTCGAGAAGACGGTTGGCGACGCTCGAAGTCAGGCAGATCGGCTAGCTGACCTCATCGAGCGGAATCACGGGCTCTGGGTGCCCGACGAAGGCTGGCTCGATCTGAGCGAAGTGCGCGAGGTTCGTTCCATCGCCGTCACGCTCGAAGACTTGAGCTCCTTGAACTGTTCGCTGGACGCGCTCGTGCGCGCTCGGGTCATGCCCGCTGGACGCCTGCCTTGGGTTGTCTCACTACACGACCTCATCGTCACCACGCGGATTCTCGACCGAGCATCCGAGCTTCTGCTCTATCTGCGCCGCCGCACAGATTCCGAAGTTGCGACGCGCTACTCGGGGATCGACGAGCTCGACTTCGTGATGCTCTTCGTCGAAGGTCAGCTCTGGGTGGATCTCGACCCTGCCGTCATGCATGCGAAGTATCCGAAAGCCCCACGGCTCACTGGTGCCGACCGTGCCCGGTACAGGAAGGAGGCTCAGCTCACTCGAGTGGGAACTCATACCGACGACCTTGATGCCTGGATGTACTACACCGACGGCCTCGTCGACGCTCCGGCGGAGCGGCCCAGCTTTCGAAGCGACGACGGGATGGACGAGCTTGTCGACGCGCTTGCTGCGCACCGTGGGCAGGGGTGGCTGTCCACAAGTACCGATCTTCTCAACGGCTCGTCCGAGCAGCGAGCTTCCATCATGAGCAGCATCACCAGACTGCTCCGTGCAGCTCGAGGAGATGGCAAGCGCCACAGCTTGTTTGTGGCGCTGCCGGGGCCCTGGGGATTCAGCGCTGTCGTCTTCGGCACCGGACACGGTGCTCGTGATAGCGGTGCGCTCGCTGCACTCTCTGACTACGCCGCCGCCAAGCAGTATCAACTGGAAGTAGATAGGTGCTTGACCGTTTTGCTTAACGCGGAGGGAGCCGTCTTGGGCACTGCCTACCGGGGTCGAGGATTCCGAAATCTGCGGAGATGGAGCTGCGGGCGACTCAGATGGGCTTGCAGGATCCGCCAGCCGGGGTGCGCAAGCCACCGCCTTACGCCCGTCGGACAAGTCGGCGACTTCGCGGCGGGTCTCGGTGAGCTCGCCGAAGCGAGCGTGTGCGGATGAGTGGCGCCAGCCGGGTAGCGCTCGTCCGCCGCACGGTCAGTTGCTGCGACCGTTCGCGGCCGCCCGTGCCGTCGCCGAGCCCGTCGACGTCGGCCGGGCTCCGTGGAACAGAATCCCGATACCCGTGGAACGCCCGTCAGCACCGGGATCCGCGATCTGCGCCATCACTGGCATCCGCGAATAGACCGAACACCTCGCGGGGGGCGATCCGGGTTTTCGCCGATCCGACTGAGAAATTTCGCGTTGAGGCCTCGATCGCGGTCCGGATCGGTGCCTCTGGTGCAGGGACAGCGTCAAGGGGTGCTCTGATCACCGCCTGACAGTCCAAGGGTTGAAGCTCGCGCCCCCCTGCCCGGCGAGCGGACTGGGGGTGTCGCGGCCCGTTCCCGGCCGTTGAGGTCTTGCTGTTCAGTTCGGGTATGGCAGCCGCGCTACGCGATGAGCCTGAGCTGCTCCATCTGCGCGAGTTGATTGAACGGGTTCCGGCGGTCGTGCTCGTCGACCGTGAGGGTCTCGAGCCCGGGCTCGAAGAGTGCGGCGCTGGTCCGGTTCATCCGATTGAGGGTGCGCAGCGCGAGACGAGCCTTCAACCAGTCGATGATGCGAGAGACGTTCGCGGAGGCGATGGAGAGGGGGCCCGGCCGGCAGCAGCCAGCGGGTCCCCTCGTGGGTGCCGGCCCCCTCGTGGACGGGAGGCCCGGGGCGGGCCGGTACCGAGCCTCCCGTCCGACCCGGCGTCGGGCCGCCTGACCGGTGTCGCAGCGAGCCTCCCGTCCAGACCGGCCATCGGCCGCCGGTCCACTCCGGCTCACCGCACCCGCACCGTCACGGTCTCGATGCCGGCGTTGCCGTGCCCGTCCGTCGCGTACACCGCGACCTTCCACACGCCGGGCGTCGACGGCGCCGTGATGCGCAGCCGGCCGGGCCCGGTGACGGTCACCGGCGTCGGCCGCATCGCCCCGTCGCCGCCTGCGATCCAGCGGCTGGACACCGCGGCCCGGTACGTGACGGTGTCGCCGTCGGGATCGGTGGCCGGCGCCGTGATCGTGACCGATGCCCCGCGGGCGACCCCGGTCGAGGGCGACGCCGTGATGCCCGAGACGACGGGCGGCCGGTTGCCCGAGGTCGGTCCGCCGTAGGCCCGCTGCACCGCGTAGTACGACAGGCGCTTCAGTCCGCCGGTGCGCAGGTTGAGCCAGACGCCCTGTTCGTCGTCCTCGACCCCGTAGTGGAACATCGTCGCCCCGAGCGCGACGCCCGGTGCTGCCCGGACCGCGGCCCAGGCGTCCGTGTACGCCTGCGCGGCGGCGGTGTCGCTCGGCTGCCGGGGGACGCCGTTCGCGTCGGACGGGACCTCCCACGAGCCGGCCGGCCCGGTCTCGGTGACGATGTACGGCTTCGTGTAGCCGCCCTCGCGCCAGGTCTGTTGCACCCACCCGACGCCGCCGTAGCTGTTCACGGCGTACAGGTCGAGGCTCGGCGTGTAGTCGCGGTAGTACGGCCACGCACCGGTCCAGGCGTCCGTCGACGTCACCGGGTGGTCCGGGTCGACGGCGTGGATCGCCCTCGTGACCTGCTCGACGTACTTCGCGTACGCGATCCGCTGCTCCTCGGTCCGGCTGAGCATCACCTCGTTGCCGACGTCCCACATGAGCAGGCCGCCGTTGCCCCGGTAGGTCGTGACGGTCTTCCGGATGCTCGCCAGGGTGGCCGTCTTGTACGCGGTGTCGTGCACGTAGTCGGCGCCCTGGTCGAGCCAGAGTCCGGCGATGACGCGGATGCCGTTCGCGCGGGCGGCGTCGAACACCTGCCCGGAGGAGGCGTCGGTGCCCCACGTCCTGATGGTGTTCGCGCCCATCCGCCGGATGTCGGGCAGGTAGGTCGCGGCCTGGGCGGCGGGCGGCCCGTAGGTCACGCCCTCGACGAGCCACGGCTTGCCGTCGACGGTCAGCTGCCACTTCCCCTGCGTCCCGGTCACGCGCACGCCCGTGGGCGCGGGCGCGGGCGTCCGGGTGCCGTACACCTGGAACTCCCAGAGCGAGTAGCCGTGCGCGGTGCCCCGCCGCACGCCGAGCATGCGGACGTACCGGCCGGTGCCGGCGACGTCGGCCCGGACCACGCCGCCCTTGCCTGCGGTCGTGGTCGAGACGGTCTTCCAGCTCGTCGTGTCCGACGACACCTGCAGCCGGTAGGACTTCGCGTAGGCGGCCTCCCACCGGAGCGAGATGCGGGAGATCGTCGCGGTCGCGCCGAGGTCGACGCGGATCCACTGAGCGTCGGTCCTGCGGCTCGCCCAGCGGGTCGCGGTGTCACCGTCGACGGCCTTCGCGGGCGTCCGGGCCGAGGAGTCGCTCGACGAGGCGGTGGTCGGCCGCCCGGCGGACAGCAGCGTCGTGGCCGCGGTCGCAGGCGCGGTGCGCACGGCCACCAGGAGGGCGGCGAGCAGGACGGCGGCGAGGACCGCCGCGGTGAGTCGGACGGTGGTGCTGACGGCGCGCATCTGGTCCCCCTGTGGTGTCGGGGAAACGGTACGGAGGCCCGGCCGCGCCGGTCAACGGCGGTCACCACCCCAGTCCGAGCGTCGCACTCCGCGGAATCCGCGCGCTTTCGCGCCCCGCGGCGGTCCGGCGACGGATGCCGCGTAGCCTCGGGGACACCGGACCGAATCAGGTCTTGTCGCCACGATGGTCTCCGCGTCCTGCGGAGCGCTGGCACAGCAGGACGGCCGGTAGCGATGAGGCGTCCAAAACCTCATGAGAGCCGGTCTCACCATGACCGTCACCACGTCAGCAGCACGACCGGACCCGGACCGCACGACGTCCACCGGGACCGAGGCCCAGCCCGACACCGTCGTCGCGGTGTCCGGGACCGACACGGCGAGCGCGATCCGCGACCTCGCCGGGCTGTACGCCGGACGCTCCTGGCACTCCGCCCCCGTCGACCACGACTACTGGTACAAGTACGTCGGGGTCGGCGACGAGACGATGAGCATCCGGCGCTCGCAGATGCACGGCACGCTGCGCGGCGACGTCGCCGTCGAGGACGAGGTCGTCGTGCAGTGGATCGACTCCGGCCGCGGGGTCCTGGACGTCGGCCGTGACGCCGTCGCGATGCAGGTCGGCGTGCCGGTGCTGGTGGTGACCGGGCAGCGCTTCGCGTTCGACTACGAGGACTGGGACCAACGGCTCGTCCACCTCGACCGGGCGCTCGTGCTCGACGTCGCGGCGGAGGAGCACCTCGTGGACGGCACGCTCGCATTCGACCGCACCACCACCCCGTCGGCCGGAGCGGTCCGGCAGTGGCGCGGCTCGGTGGTGGGTGCGGTCGGGGCGCTCCGCGCCGAGGGGGCGTCGTCACTGGCGTGGCACGAGGCGCAGCGGGACGTCGTCCGGTCGCTGTTCGGGCTGTACCCGGTCGAGGCCGAGCGACGGCCCGTCGGGTGGGGCGACCGGCGCACCGCACGGCTCCGCTCCGCGGTCGAGTTCCTGCACGAGCACGCCGCCGAGCCGGTGACCGTGTCGGACGTGGCCCGGGCCTCGGCGATCAGTGTCCGTGCCCTGCAGGAGTCCTTTCAGCGGTCCCTCGGTCGCACCCCGATGACCTACCTGCGCGACGTCCGCCTGCGGCACACACGGGACGACCTGGTGGCGGCCGACCCGGGGTCGACGACGGTCGGCGAGGTGGCGACGCGGTGGGGCTTCTCGCACATGGGGCGCTTCTCGAACGAGTACCTGCGCCGCTTCGGCGAGTACCCGCGGCACACGCTGCGGCGGTAGGGCGAGGCTGGGTCCCCGGCGCAGCGTCGTGCGACCGGCGCAGCGTCGTGCGACCGACGCTGTGCCGGGGGTCCGGCTCAGTGCGTGCGGAGGACCCGCTCGTCCGTGACGTCCGCGGGCTGGTGGGCCGCGCCTCCGACACCGACCTGCTCGTCACCGACCGGACCGGCGCCGACCCGGTCGGCGCCCTCCTGCTCGGTGCCGTACCGCTCCTCGTCGGCCGGCGACAGGAGGGTCCGACGGGGGTACTCGCCGAAGCGGTCGGCGTACGCCGCCGAGAACCGGCCCATGTGGTTGAACCCCCAGCGGCGGGCGATGTCGGTCACCGTCGTCGTCGCCGCCTCGTGGGACCGCAGCTGGTCCCGCACCTTGTCGAGGCGGACCTCGCGGAGGCACGTCATCGGTGAGCGCTGCAGGTCCCGCTGGAACGTCTCCTGCAGGCTCCGGACGCTGACGCCCGCGGCGGTGGCGATGTCCGCGACCGTCAGGGTCTCGTGGGCGTGCCGGTGCAGGTAGTCCATCACCGTGGCGACCCGGACCGTGCGCCGGCCGGCCCAGGTGGCGGGGGCGACCGGCGCCGTCGAGAGGCCGAGCGACGCACGCGCCACCGCGCGGCGTGCGGCACGCCACTCGGCAGAGTCCACACCGGAGGCCAGGACGACCGCGACCGCGTCGGCGACGGCGTTGCGCCAGCGCTCGACGGCAGCTCCGCCGGAGAGCGGCGGCTCGTGTCGGTCCGAGGCCCGCGCCTCGAGGTCGAGGTCGGCCGCGACCTCGCGGAGCAGGTCCTCGTGCACGCGGACGGACCGTTGGTCGACGTCCGCGTACTCGATCGCGAACGGTCGGCCCACGGGGAACCGCTTCGGTGCCGAGGTCGCGTCGACCCTCGCCTCGTCGACGTCCACGTCGATCCGGGCACGTCCCCGGGTGAGCCACTGCGCGACGAACCCGTCACCGGTCGCGATGCGGCCGCAGAGACGCCCGTTCAGCTGCAGACGACGGAAGCCGACCTGGTCGTCGCCGATCTCGACGTACCGGAAGGAGAACGGCTCGCGGCCGACCTCGACGTGCAGGTCGCGCCCGGCGTGCGACGAGGTGACGAGGTCGACGAGCGCGTCGGTGTCCCGTCCCGCCACCGAGGCGAGCGTCGTCGTCGGGTGTGCGTCGTGGCGGTTCACGGCAGCCGCTGACGGTCGGGCTGGTGCCGGGGCGGCGCACCGACGGGGTCGACCGTGGGGATCGTGACGCGACGCTCGACGACGTCGCGGGCGAGGTCGGCGATCCGGGCACCGTGCGCACGCGCCGTGGAGCGGAGCAGGGTGAACGCCTCGTCGAGGTCGACCTGGTGCGTGTGCGACAGGAAGCCCTTGGCCTGCTCGATCACCACGCGGCTGTCGAGCGCCTGCTGCAGCTGCGCCTGCACGTGGTCGGCGTGCTCCGCCGTCCGCTGCTGCAGGATGCTGATCGTCGCGACGTCGGTGAGGGCCCGCGCGGCGATGGCGTCGTCGGCGTTCAGCGCACCGGTGGTCTCGCGGAACAGGTTCATCGAGCCGAGCACGGTGTCGCGGAGCCGGAGCGGGACGGAGTGCACCGACGCGTAGCCGAGCTCCGCGCTGGCAGCGGCGAACCGGGGCCAGCGTCGCTGCATCTCCGACGGGTCCTCCACCGAGACCGTCTGCGCGGTGGTGAACGCCTCGACGCACGGCCCCTCCCCGGCCTGCAGCTGCATGAGTCCGATGAAGTTGCTGCGTTCGCTCGTCGAGGCGATGACCTCGAGCTGCTGTCCCTCGTCGGCGAGCATGATGCCGGCGGCCGCGGCGTCGAAGAGTTCGGTGGCGTTGTCGACCAACGTCTGGAGCAGGTCGACGATGTCGTAGTCCGCGACGAGCGAGTCGGTGAGGCTGACGAACGTGTCGACCAGCTGCTGTTCCCTGGTGCGTGCCATTGCTGCGTCCTTCCCTAGCGGGCGGAGTCGGTGTGGTCGGTGAAGTCGACGTCACGGGCGATGACGTCGCGGGCGAGGTCGCGGACAGGGCGGCCGGCGGCGTACGCGTGCGCCCGGAGGAGCAGCAGTGCGTCGCTGGGGCCGGCACCGGTCTGGGCCGCGAGCATGCCGGAGGCCTGGTACACCTCGCGGCGGGAGTACGGGTTGCCGTCCTGCGTGTGGCCCTGGAGTGCGTCGTCGACGCCGGCCAGGGCACGACGGAGGACCTGCCGCGCCACCGCCTCGGCGAGGGCGGTCGCGTCCTCGACGGCGCCCTCCGGGAAGGCGGCGGCCTCGCGGTGGTACAGGTCGACGGCACCGATGTCGATGGTGCCGAACCGGATGGGGAAGGCGAACACCGCACCGAGCCGGGCATCGCGCAGCGCCGTGAGGGCGACCGGCCACCCGGCCGACCGCGAGCGCTGCAGGTCGGGCTCCAGGACGGGACGTCTGGTCCGCACGGCCTCCCAGCAGGGGCCCTCGCCCAGGTCGAGCTGGATCTCCTCGAGCCGCGCGGCCGTGCTGTCGCTCGCACAGACGGTCTCGGAGCCGAGTGGATCGCCCAGCGTGGAGATGGCGACGGCGGTCACCGGCAGCACGGAGAGGAACGGCCCGCACAGGTCGTCCTCGGCGCTGGCGCGGTGCAGCGCGGCGACGGCGGCGATGAACTCCGCGCCGGTCACGGGTCGGACCTCGTGTGTCGGCCGCTCGTGCGGCGTGCTTGCCTGATCATGACGGACCTCCCCTGCCGGTGAGTGCGAAGCAGGGTCCGGGCGTGCAACTCGGGAGCGACGCTACACCGGGACCGGTCCGGAGCGGAACAGGTGTCGGACAACCGGTGTCCGGCGGTGTCCACGCGGTGTACCGTCAGGGACGTACGGACCATCCCGATGCGTGCTACCCCGACGAGACCGCTGCCCTGACTCGGTTGCGGGTGTCCCGCACTGCGGACTGGCACCCGCGCACACCACCGCCGGCCTCAGCCGCGCACGCACCGAACTGGTCGGAACCGGTTGCCCCATGAAGTACGTCGTCTACGGACTGACATCCGTCCTCACCAGCAGCGTCGCGGCCACCGCCGTCCTGCACTACGCCGTCGCGCTCGGCCGCACCGGGGGCAGCGACCTGGTCGCCGTGCCCGCGGTCGACGTCGCCGGGGTGCCGATCGTCGTCGAGATCGTCCTCGGCCCGGGCGTCCCGGTGCTCGCCGAGCCCGCCGCCGACGACCTGCTCGAACCCGAGCACCGCGCGTTCGTCGCCGACCTCACCGAGCGGACCCGGTCCGCCCTGGCACGCCGCACCGACCGGCCCTGACGCGAGCAGTGCCGACGCCTGCCACGCCGTGGTGGGCGGCGCTGACGCGGACTGCGCGGTGTCTCCCGCGTGACGGGTCCGTCAGCGACGCTCGAGCACCAGCGTCCCCGGTCCGACGGGGAGCACCCCGGCCCGGTAGGCGAGCACGGCGCCCGTCGCGCTCGCCGCCTCCACCCGGAGCGACGCGGCCCCGAAGCGCCAGCCGCGGGTGATGCAGAACACCCCGAACGTGACGGCGCCGTCGTCCGGCAGCACCCACGTCCCCGTGCCCCACTGCGCCGGGTGGCCGATCCCGTCCACCGTCACGGTCGGCCGGGCACCGAGGGTGAACCACGGCTTCCGCAGCCGCAGTTCGACGCGACGGCGGGTCGACCCGGACGGCAGGGGGCCGTCCGTCACCACCCGAGGGTCCCGGGCTCGCCCTTGAACGGTCCGACGATGTCCGAGGTGATCCAGCCACCGTAGAAGTCGCCGGCCTGCGCCCGGACCGTCTCGCCCGCGACCTCGCACGAGTCCATCTGCGACGGGTAGACCGCCACCCGGTCGCGCAGGTCGCCGTAGCCCTCCCACGGCGAGCGGTAAGTCCAGGCGCCGCGGGGGACGACCCGGTCGCCGCCGTGCACGTCGAAGTACGAGGCGCTGCCCTTGAACTCGCACATGCTCGCCCCGCTCGTCGGCACGAGGGCTCCGGTGGCGAAGTCGGCGACGGGCAGGTAGTACACCGGCGGGTGGCTCGTCTCGAGCACCCGGACCGCGCCGGTGGTGTCCGCGATGACGCGTCCGCCGAGACGCACGACGACGCGCGCCGGGGTCGACTCGACCCGCGGTGGCCGCGGGTAGTCCCACACGGACTCCTGCCCGGGGCCGGGCTGGTCGGGAGCGGGGTGGCCGGGGCTGCGTCGCGTCATGCTCCCGTTGTACCCGCTCGACCCGGCGGACTGGAGGCGCGTCACCAGCTGGCACCGGGCCTTCCGCCCGGCGTGTGCTCGCGCGCACTTCCCGCCACAGGAGGCACTGGACCGCGCGTCGTCCACGGATTGCGGACGGGGGTGGCCGGGGGGGGGGGGGGGCGTCGCGCACGGCACGATGGGACCGGCGCGACGCGCTCCAGACGACCGGCACGACGACGGGGAACCACATGTTCGGGATCGGCAAGAAGACCAAGCAGGACGACGCGACCGCACCGGCGCCGCCGACCAGCGGCCCGGCGTCCGCGGCGGCGACGCCCGCACCGGCGGGACCGGTCACGGACCTCGGTCTGGCGAAGGGGCGGATCAGCCTCGAGAAGCGTCAGACCGTGAGCCTGACCAAGACGCAGACGACCACGGTGACCATCTCGTGGCCGAACCGCACCGACTACGACGTCTACGCCCTGGTGCGGTACCGGGACGGGCACGTCGAGTCCGTGTCGCAGTTCGGCACGAAGGACGACCGGGTGTTCTCGCCGCGCACCGCCGACGGCGCCGTGGTGCACCTCGGCGACCAGCGGCGGGGAGCGCGGGGCGCGACGACCACGACCGCGGACGAGGTCATCGCCATCACGCTGGCGCCGGAGATCGACCGGATCGTGCCGGTCGTCTACTCCGCGCAGTCGAACGGCACCGGGTCGTTCCGCCGGTACCAGGTCGGCATGACGATCGACAACGGTGCCGGCGACGTCGTCGAGATCGCCGCGCGGGATGCCGACAGCAACGACAAGGTCTACTCCTGCGTACCGGGTGTCATCACGAACGGCGAGCAGGTGCAGGTCGAGAAGCTCGAGCTGTACTCGGCGCCGAAGTCCGAGCGTCGACCGGTCGTGAACGCCGACGGATCGGTCACGATGGACGCGGGTCCGGTGAACGCGTACAAGTAGGGCGATCCGGCCGGCCCCTGGTCACGGCGGCGGGGCGGGTCTACGCTCGCGGACACCACCTCCTCAACGACGAGAGGCTGTCCCGTGCGCCGATCCACCGCCATCACCCTCGCTGCCGTGACCTGTGTCGCGGCGCTCGCCCTCGGCGCACCCGCCACCGCGGCGCCACCGACGGGCGGCGTCCCGGCCGCCGCCCCACCGGCCGCAGGGGCACCGGCCGCCGTGCCGGGGACGGCGGAGGCGCCGGCCGTCGCGCCGTCCGTCGCCACCACGAGCACGGCGGGGGTCGCCGGTCGCGGCCACGCGCGCGCCGGGACCCACCAGAACCCGATGGCCCTGCGCCTCCCGGACGGCGAGACGGCGGCGAGCTGCGCCGACCCGACGGCGATCCACGGGGCCGGACGCGACCGGAACTGGTACCTCTACTGCACGACCGACGCCCTGTCGGCCACCGAGACGACCGCGGACGGCGAACTCGTCCAGCACAGCGTGCCGACCTACCGGTCGACGGACCTCACCGACTGGACCTACGTCGGCGACGCCTTCGACACGAAGCCCGCCTGGGTGGGCGACGCCAACGGCATCTGGGCCCCGGACGTCGTGTACCGGGCCGGCGCACACGGGAAGCCGGGCACCTGGTTCCTCTACTACACGGCTTCGGACACCCCCTCTCCAAGCGCGCCGACCGGTGGCGGATCCGCGATCGGCGTCGCCACGAGCAGCAGCCCGACCGGACCGTGGACGGACTCCGGCGGCCCGGTCGTCGCCCCGCAGACCGCGCCGAACGGACAGGGTGCGCGCTGGTCCTTCGACCCCGAGGTGATCACCGACTCCGGCCGCACCTACCTGTACTTCGGCAGCTACTTCGGCGGCGTGCACGTGCGGCAGCTCACCGCGGACGGGCTGCGCTCCCGGCCGGACACCGAGCGCCAGATCGCGATCGACAACCGGTACGAGGGCTCGTACCTGATGCGGCACGGCGGCTGGTGGTACTACATGGGCTCGGCGACGAACTGCTGCAACGGATCGCTCACGGGCTACGGCGTGTTCGTCGCCCGGTCGAAGAGCCCCCTCGGCCCCTTCCGCGACCGGGACGGCGTGGCCATCACCGACACGCGCGTCGGTGGGTCGCCCCTCCTCGCGCAGAACGGCAACCGGTGGGTCGGCACCGGCCACAACACCGTCGTCACCGACTCCGCGGGTCAGGACTGGATGATCTACCACGCCGTCGACCGGCGCGACCCGTACTACGCGGGGAAGACCGGCTACACGAAGCGCCCGGCGCTCATCGACCCGCTCGACTGGGTCGGCGGCTGGCCGGTCGTCCGCGGGGGAGCGGGCCCGTCCGACTCCGTGCAACCCGCACCGGCGGCGCAGCCCGGGCAACGGTCGGCGTACCGACCCCGGCTCGTCCGCACGGACGTCCCGGGACGGACGATCCGCGCGCTGTCGACGGACTTCCGCGGGGACGCACTGCCGTCGACGCTGACGTGGACCCGGCAGCCGGACCCCTCGACCTACCGGGTCGCGGACGGTGCGTTCTCGTGGCAGACCCAGGACGCGGACCTGCACCCGCCGCAGACGCCGCTCGCCTCGGTGCTGACGGAGGCGGCCCCGACCGGCGACTACGTCGTGGAGACCCGCGTGCGGATGGACACCCCGACCACGGGTGACTCGTTCAACTACCGGCAGGGCGGGCTCGTCGTGTACGGCGACGACGGGAACTACGTCCGGCTGGTGTCGAACTCCATCTTCAACACCCGGCAGACCGAGTTCGGCAAGCAGGCGAGTGGGCAGCCAGAGGGCGCCCCGAGCTACGGCAACATGGTCGTCGGGCCGGTGGGGGACGCCACCACGCTGCGGATCGTGCACCGGGTGGTCGACGGCGAGCACCGGTACACGGCCTCCACCAGCGTCGACGGCCGACACTTCGTCCGTGGGGGGACCTGGACCGCGGACCTCGGGTCGGCACCGCGCATCGGGCTCATCTCGCTCGGCGGCGCCGGGTCGACGAGCTCGTTCGACCACCTGACCGTGAGCACCGTGCGGTCGGTCCGGTAGCACGCACCGGCGGCGGGCGAGCGGGTCCGCCGCCGAGGGCCGGGCGCAGCGAGGGCCGAGTACCGCCGGCCACGGACCACCAGCCGCCGCTCGCCGGTCCGCAGTCCCGCCCTGCAGCGCGGCCGACCTGCCGGGCGTCAGTACGCCGGTTGGCAGCGCGGGCACCACCACACCCGCCGCGGCGGCGAGCCGACGACCTCGACGTCGTCCCGCGCCCGGACCGCGGTGCCGCAGCGCAGGCACGGTCGTCCCGCCCGCCCGACCACCCAGTGCCGCTCGCCCCGGCGGAGGACACCCGTCGTCACCTGGTACGCCTCGGGCACGGTGGCCGAGTGCCGCAGCATGCGACGGGCGGTCGTCAGGAGCGCCGGCACGTCGACGGTCCCGACCGGCCGGTCCGGGTGCAGCCCGCGCACGAACCCGAGCTCGTTCGCCCAGAGGTTGCCCAGACCCGCCACGCGTCGCTGGTCGAGGAGCACGGACCGCACCGGGGCGTCCGGATCCGCCGTCATCCGCCGCGCAGCCTCGTCGAGGTCGACGTCGTCGTGCAGCAGGTCCGGTCCCAGGTGCCCCACGACGAGGTGCTCGTCGGCGGTGTCCACGAGGTCCACGACGGGCAGGTCGACGCCCCAGACGGTGCGCCCGTCCTCGAGCCCGAGCCGCACCCGCGCCTGTCGGGCCACCGCCGGCGGCAGCCGCCGCCCGGTCGCGGTGACCGTCCACGACCCCTGCATCCGCATGTGGGTGTGCAACGTCGTGCCGTCGTCGAAGCGGGTGAGTAGGTGCTTGCCGTGCGTCGCGTGTGCCACGATCCGGCGCCCGGACAGCGCGCGCCCGGCCGCTGCGCCGCCGCGGAGTTCCCCGGTGACGACGAGGGACCCGTCGACCTGCCGCAGACGGGCGGCGAGCCGGTGGACGGAGTCACCCTCGGGCATGGCCTGACGGTACGTCGGGCTACCGACAGCACCGACAGCACCGACAGCACCGACCGCACCGACAGCTCCGACGGCAACGGGGTGCGCGCCCCCCACCCGTCGCGGGACGTCGGGGTCGGTGCGGAGGGACCCGGCCCCGCACCGGACGGGAGGCTCGACACACGTCGTGCTGCGGGCCTCCCGTCCGGCGGGTGGTCGATCCGACCGCCGGTCAGGCGGAGGCGACCAGCCCCGATGCCCGGTCCGCCGCGGCGTCGCCACGCAGCATCCGGTCGGCGGTGCGCAGGGACAGCGCCATGATCGTCAGCGCCGGGTTCGCGATGACCGCGCTCGGGAAGACCGAGTTGTCGGCGATCCAGAGGTTCGGGACGTCCCACGAGCGGCCGGCCGTGTCGACGACGGAGCTGCCGGCGTCGGTGCCCATCCGGGCCGTGCCGATGGTGTGCGCGGTGCGGTCGAGCACCCGCACGTCCTGGCCACCCGCGGCCTCGACGATCGCGGTCATGGTGCGGACCGCGTGGCGCTGGATGGCCTCCTCGTTCGAGCCCGGTGTGAAGCTGACCTTCGCGCGGCGCATGCCGTGCTCGTCCACCTCGTCCGCCAGGACCAGCCGGTTGTCGTCGTAGGGCAGGCACTCGGCGTTGATGCCGACGCCGGCCATGTGCGGGTAGTCGCGCATCGCCCTGACCAGTGCCGCGCCGCGGAGCCCGCCGCCGCGCACCAGGGTGGTGGCGAAGGTGAGCGGCTGCACGCCGAGGCTCTGGATGAGGTACCCGCCCGCGAAGTCCGCGTCGGACGGACGCACGAAGTCCTCGGTGATGATCGACGACGGGTAGCCGCGGTACGACCGCATCGACTCGTCGAACCGCGCCCAGACCTGCGTGGCACCGTGCGCGGTGAAGTTGCGGCCGACCTGCCCGCTGCTGTTCGCCAGGCCGGTGTGCAGCAGCAGGCGCGGGGTCTCGACCCCGCCGGCGGCGAGGACCAGGGCGCGCGTGCGCTGGCGGTGGTCCCGACCGTCCTGGCGGTAGACGACGGCCTCGACCTCGCCGCGGGCGTCGAGCTCGATGCCGTGCACGAACGCCTCGGCGCGGATCTCGGCGCCGAAGGCCACCGCTGCCGGCAGGTACGTCGTGTCCATCGACACCTTCGCGCCGTTCCGGCAGCCCTGGTGGCAGGACCCGCAGGCGACGCAGGCGTGGCGCAGGCCGTGGTGCTCCTGGTGCCGGTCCTCGGTCGTCAGGGCGACCGGGGCGTCCGTCGCGGTGATCCCGAGGGCCGCGGTGCCGCGCATCATCATGTCCGAGGAGGCGTTCCGACCCGGCGGTCGCATCGCGTACCGGCGGGTGGGGTCCCACGGGTAGTGCTCGGGTCCGGCGACGCCCACGTCGTGCTCGACCTGTTCGATGTACCGGACGAGCTCGGCGTGGTCGACCGGCCAGTCCTCGCCCTGCCCGGACTCGGTCCGCAGGCGCAGGTCGTGTGCGCTCGGGCGGGGCGTGAACGCACCCCAGTGCAGCGTCGACCCACCGACGCCGGTCCCGCTGTTGTTCGGCCCGAAGGAGGTGGGGGCGCCGCCGCCGCTGATCCGTTCGTCCATCCAGTTGATGTCCGCCGGTGCCTCGACCTCGTCGGGCAGGTGGTCGCGGGGTTCGGTGTTCTTCCCGGCCTCGAGCGCGACGACCCGCAGGCCCGCTCGGGCCAGGCTGGCGAGCAGCGGTGCGCCGCCCGCTCCGGTGCCGACGACGACCACGTCGACGTCCTCGTCCTCGCCGTGTCGGCGCTGGTGTTCGAGCCTCATCGTGTCACTCCGTCCGGTTCCCATGCTTCGCGTTGCCCGGCTCCGAGCAGCTGGAAACCCTGCAGTCGCACGCCGTCCCCGCCGTTCGCGAAGCCGTCGTAGTCGATCATGGCCATCGTCGCCGGGTGGGCGAGCCACTGCTTGACGAGGTCGACGCCGGCGTCCTCGGACCACAGCCGCAGCTGCTCGGCGTCGAGGACCCCACCGGCGGGTGTGTGCGTGCCCGCGTCCACGGCGGACAGCACCTCGGCGAGGTGCTCGTCGGACACGGCGGCGTCCGGTGCCAGGGCGTCGAGCGCGGCGCGGTACGCCTCGGCGTCGACGGGCAGGCCGTCCGGGCGCCACCCGTCGCCCTGTCCGGCGGCGAGCTGGCCGTCCACGCGCAAGGCGACGTCGATCGTGTCCGCGCCGGGCTGGGGCACGACGACGCGGGCGAGGGCGCGGAGGGTGTCGAGCTGCGTGCGGGTCAGGGCGCGGGGTTCGGCAGCGGGGTCGTCCGGCAGCGCACGGGCGGCGAGGACGGCGCGGTTCCGCGCGCTGACCCGCGGAGAGGCGATCACCCGGGCGGACGCGGTCGGGACCACGGGGCCGTGTGCGACGCGGCGCTCCCAGAACGACCGGATGCGGTCGGCGACGGCCTCGGGCTGCTCCCACGGCAGCAGGTGCGCGGCACCGGGGACGACGTCGAACTCGCCTGCCGACCAGTGCGGCAGGGTGAGGCGCTGCTGCGCGTCCGGCCCGAGGTCGCCGTCCTCCGCCCCGGCGAGCACGAGCGCCGGCGCGGGGTTGTCGGGCAGGTCGGACCAGTCCTCGCGGCTGCCGCGGAGGAGCCACGCCGTCCAGGCTGCCGGGTCGGCGCGCTGCACGTCGTGCACGGCCATCGCGTGCGGTTCCGGCGGCAGCTGCTCGGCGGTGTTGGCGTCGACGAACTCGGCGGCCTCGTCCGGTCCGATCTCGTGGTCGGCTGCCCACGCGAGCATCGACGCCCGGCGGTCCTCGTCCATGGGTTCGGGGGAGAGGGGGGAGGCCGCCAGCAGGACGACGGCGCGGAGTCCGAACAGGCCGTTCGCGCCGCTCATGGTGCGTCCGGCCACGACCGAGGCGACCTTGCCGCCCATCGAGTGGCCGACGAGCGCCCACTCGGTGGCGCCGCTGGTGCCGATGGCCCGCTCGACGAGCACGGCCATCTCCTCGACGGTCGTGCCGGTCACGGCGGAGCTCGTCCCGAAGCCCGGGAGGTCGATGCCGACGAGGTCCAGCGTGCCGCTGAGTCGTGCGCGGAGCGCGGCGAACTCCTCGGAGCTGGAGCCGAGGGCGTGGAGGCAGAACGCGGTCGCCGTCATGTGTCGTTCCTACCGGCCGGGGCGTCCCGCCCCACAGCCCGCCTGTACCCCGGACAGGGCGGCGACGACCGCGCGTCCTGCCCCCGTCCGGGAGGCGCGTCCACCGTTCGCCCCGCACGGGGACGCCGATTCGAGCCCACCTCATCCATCGCACGTGTCGCGCAGCGTGCGAGACGCAATCGGCAGGGATCGGGGACCGGGGTACAGCGGAACGGCCCGGAACGGGCTGATCCTGGAACCCGGCTGGAAACCGTGCCGGAGTCGTGACGAACGTCCTCTGCAGCCCGTCTCATCCGTGAACAGCAACCGCTGGGAACGCCCGGCGGGTCATCGGAAGGAGACACCATGGCCGACACCACCACCACCCCGAACACCCTCGCGACGAACGCGACGAAGGGGTCCGGCACCACCGCGGCACACGCCGCCACCGGCAAGACCGTCATCGACGACACCGTCGTCTCGAAGGTCGCCGGCATCGCCGCCCGCGAGGTCAACGGCGTGCACTCGCTCGGCAACGGCGCTGCCCGCGCCATCGGCGCCCTCCGCGACGCCATCGGCCAGCGCGACCACGGCCAGGGCGTCAAGGTCGAGGTCGGCGAGAAGCAGGTCGCCGCGGACATCACCATCGTCGCCGAGTACCCCGTGCCGCTGCAGCAGGTCGCCGAGGGCGTCCGCTCGTCGGTCTCCCGTGCACTCGAGCAGATCGTCGGCATGGAGGTCGCCGAGGTCAACGTCACCGTCCAGGACGTCTTCATCCCGGGCGACGACGACGAGGACGACGACAAGAAGGAGTCGCGAGTCGCATGAGCACCACACTGAGCGGCGCCCTGATCGGCGCCATCCTGGCGGTCGTCGCCCTCCAGTTCGGCTTCTGGGGCTTCGTCCTCGTCGTCGTCTTCGGTGCGGTCGGCGCCCTGGTCGCGGCCCTCGTGACCGGGCGCATCGACCGTGGCGCCCTGACCGACGTTCTCACCGGGCGCCGGAGCTCCCGGTGACCGGCGGCCCGGGCACGGTTCCGGGCCGCGTCGAGATCACCACCCGCGCCCTGACCTCGTGTGCGCGCGCCGTCGCCGCCGAGCGGCTCGGAGCGCCCGCGAAGCGGGTGCGGGTGGAACTCGGCGACGCCCGCGGGGCCCTCGCCCTGGAGATCACCGGGCCCGTCGCCGCCGGCGAGGACCTCGTCCAGGCGGCGACCACCGCCGCAGCCGAGGTCCGGAGTCGCGTCAGCGCCCTGACGGGACGTCGTGTCGGATCGGCACGCATCGAGTTGACCGGGATCGTGCGCGAGCGCGACACCCGGGTCCGGTAGAGGAGGTCACCATGAGCAGCAGTTCCGTGGAACGCCGACTGCGTCGCCGCAGCGTGCACCGTTCCCGGTCCACGGCCGTGTCCGTGGCGTTGGTGGTGCTCGTGCTGGTCGCAGCGTGGATCGGCACCGAGTCGGTCCTCCGCGCGGTCGGGACGGGTCCGCTGCTGGCCGACCCGCAGACCGCGGTGGACGCCGCCCTGCAGCCCGACGCGGCCTTCGTCACGCTGATCGAGGTGGTCGCAGCGGTGCTCGTCATCGCGGGGATCGTCCTCGTCGTCCTCGCGCTGAAGCCCGGACGGCAGCACCGGTCCGTCGTCCCGCACGACCGCGGTGCCGTCGTCATCGACTCGTCGATCATCGCGTCGACCGCCCGCAACGCGGCCGGTCAGGCAGCCGGGGTCCCGGACGCCCACACGACCGCGAGTGCCCGTGGCAAGCGGACCGAGGTGCACATCGTGCCGATGTCCGGGATCCCGGTGGACTCGTCCGTCGTCGAGCGTGCCGTCGCCGAGCGGCTCGGCCGCCTGGACGAGCGGTTCGGTCGGCACGTGACCGTCCGTGTGAGCGAGAAGGGCTCCCTGTCATGACCTCGAGCAACCGCACCCTCAACCGGATCATCCTGTTCGTGCTCGGCCTGGTGGCCGTGCTCGTCGGGCTGGCCATGGGCGCGGGCGTCCTGCCCGCCGTCCGCGACGCACTCCGTCCGTACCTGACGTTCCCGCAGCGTGTCGAGGTCCCCGCGGCCTCGCTGTGGATCGTCGCCGCGGTGTGTCTGGTCGTGGTCGTCCTGTCCCTGGTCTGGATCGTCACCCGGGGTCGTGGCGGCACCGCCGTCGCCGTCCGCGAGGCACAGGGCGACGACGAGGTCACGGTCAACGTGGCCCTCGTCCGCGACGTGATCGACCACGAGCTCGCCGGCGTCCACGACGTCGTCTCGTCGAAGGTCGACATGTACTCCGTGCACAAGCACCGCGCAGCCCGGCTCCGGGTCGCCGTGCGCCGGGGCGGGGACGCCGTCACCGTCCTCGACGCCGTGGACCGGGCCGTCGCCATCCTCGACCGCACCCTCGGTCGCGAGGTGCCGGTCCTCGTCCACCTCACCGGTGGCACCCGTTCGGCGCTCGCGAAGCCCAAGCGCGTCGCCTGACGGGCGCCATCCGACGGGCACCGTCGGATGGGCACCGTCCGTCGGACGCCACCACGGGCCTCCCGGCCCACCACCACAACCAGGAACGCGGTCGTGCCACGGCCGTTGGAGAGAGGAGCCCGCCATGGGACTCGACGACAAGATCAAGAACGCAGCCCAGGACCTCGCCGGCAAGGCGAAGGAGGCCGTCGGTCACCTCACGAACGACGACGCGAAGGTCGCCGAGGGCGAGAAGGACCAGGCCGCAGCCAGCGCGAAGCAGACCGGCGAGGACGTCAAGGACGTCTTCCGCAAGTAGCGACCAGCGGACACGACGGGGCACGCGCGCGACGACGCCGTGCCCCGTCGTGCTCCCACCGCTCACCCGACCGAGGAGGAGACCATGCAGCACGACAGCCACGCACAGACGCAGACGACCGAGGTCGACCTGCCGTCGACTCTCACCGACCCGCTCCCCGAGGACGCCGGCGCCCTGACCGTCGCGGCCCGCACCGCAGCGGTGACGGCACTCGGGGTCGACGGGGTGCACCACCTCGGCGGACTCGCCGACCGCGCGGCCGACCAGCTGCGTACTCGACTCGGACGCAGTGCCTCGGCGCTCGGCGTCCGGATCGACGACGCCGACGGCGGCCTGGACGTCCAGGTCTCGCTCGTCGTGCGCTACCCCGAGCCGGTGCGGCAGGTGGCGGACACGGTGCGCGACCAGGTCCGTGCCGCCCTCGCCCAGCTGCCCGACCTGCCGGAGCGCATCGGGGTCGACGTCCGCGTGCTCGACGTGCACGGGCCGTTCGACGACGAGCCCTCCCCGTTGGACGACGCCGTCGACACGGTCCGGGGTGCCGCCTCCGACGCCGCCGACTCGGTCCGACGTGGTGCCGCGGACGCCGCGGACTCGGTCCGTGGTGCTGCTGCCGGTGCCGCCGACGCCGCCCGGACGGCCGCGGACCGCACGGCCGACGTCACCTCCGACGCGCTCGCGGCAGCCTCGGCGACCGCGTCCGACGCCGCTGCGTCGGCGCGTGACGCCGCCGGTCACGCCCGCGACGCCGTGGCGGACGCCGTCGAGACCGCCGGCGACCGGTCCTCCGACGCCGTCGACTCGGCACGGCGGACCGCGTCCGAGGTGGCGGACCACGCGGCCGACGCCGCCGGGTCCGCGAAGGAGGCCGCGGCCGCCGCGGCCCGGCACACCGCGGACGACGTCGACGACGCCCGCTCCGCGGCACGCGACCGCGCCGAGGACGGGCCCGCGCGGGCCGAGGCCGCCGCCGACACCGCCCGCGACCGTGCCGACGCGACGCATCAGGACGGCGACGCCCGCGCCGACGCCGACGCCGCGTCCGGCGCACCCCGGACCGCGGCCGACACCGTGGCGGACGCACTCGAGGACGCCGCTGCCGACGGCCAGCGTGCCGCGGAGGCCGTCCGCCAGGACGCGGACACGGGCACCGACACGGACACGGACCCGGCACGGCCGTGAGCTCCCGCCTGGCGGACCGCCGCATCCGCCGCCGCATCGCCGCCTCGCGTCCCCGGCCCCGTGGGGTCTGGGTCGCGGCGGCGGTGGGTGTGGTCGTGGTGGTCCTGCTCGCCGTGGCCGCGTTCCTGCCGCTCGTCGGCTTCCTCGCCGGCGTCACGGCGACGACCGCGGGCCTCGTGCCCTTCCCCTTCCTGCGGGTGACCCTCGTGGCGTTGCTCGGCGGGGTGGTGGTCCTGGCGCTGCTGCTCCTGGCCGTCACGCGACGACACAGCGCCACGGCCTGGACCGCCGTCGTCCCCGCGGTGCTGGTGGCCCTCGCCGTGACCGCGTTCCCCCTCGTTGCCGTGGCGGTCGGCTCGGCGGACCGGGCCGGCGACGTCTGGCCGGTCCTCGTCGAGCTGTGGTCCCGGTTCGCTGGCTGAGCCCCGCCGATCATCCGCATAACGCATCATGACGTGTGTAGTCTGCCTAACTACATTCCGGAGAGCATGCTGGAGCGGTACACGCAGCAACCCGGGAGGAGCCGCCAGATGCACACCAAGCCGACGGGCCAGTCGTTCGTGGACGGGGACACCCCGACCGAGGCGATCGACATGACCGCCCTCTTCGCCGAACAGGCGCGAGACGTTCTGGTCGACTCCATCTGAGCGACACCGACCGATCCAGGAGCGTCGCACCCGACTGCTCCGTCGTCCGCTGAGGACGACACACCTGCACCACAACGGCACCCCGGTGCCACTCCTGAAAGGCACGCACATGAGCTTCCTCGGCTTCATCCTCCTCGGCCTCATCGCCGGCGCCATCGCCAAGCTGATCCTCCCCGGTCGCCAGGGTGGCGGCTGGATCGCCACGCTCGTCCTCGGCGTCATCGGCGCCCTGATCGGCGGATGGCTCGGTGGCCTCATCTTCAACGTGGGCTACGAGGGCTTCTTCAGCATCCAGTCGTGGATCATCGCGATCGTCGGCGCGATCATCGTCCTGCTCATCTGGGGCGCGATCACCGGTCGCCGCGGCGCCCGCGCCTGACCCGTCCCGGCACACGCCGGACACGGAAGAGCCCCGCACCTGCTGGTGCGGGGCTCTCCTGCGTCCGGGGGACCGCTCGTCCGGGACCTGGAGGCCCGGCCGACGTGGACGGGGTCAGTCCTGGTGGTCGGCGGGAGCCCCCGCACCCTTCGGCGGCCGCGTGCGCAGGCTTCGGGCGGCCGGTTCGTCCGAGTGCGAGGAGGCGGCGTCGATGAAGCGGCCACCGCCGACCTCGTCGGTGCGACGGATCAGCTCGTTGACCAGGTCCTCGTCCTCGGGCTCGAGCTCGTCGTCGGGTGCCGACTCGACCATGATCTGCGACGCCGGACCGAGCAGGATCTCGGCACGGACGGCGACCCCGTCGGCGTCGGCGGTCGGGATCTCGACGATGTCGGTCGTCCCGTTCTCACCGAGCGCCGCGGCGTACGCGAGGGCGGCCTCCGCGATGGCGTCGCCCGTCATGATCCGGTTCTCGCCGTAGACGATGTACTTCATCAGATGATCTCCATCCCTCCACCCAACCGGTGTCGTGGTCGGTCGGGTCAGGGGAACGCCAGGTCTGGGGGTACGCGTTTGTCGGTGGTGCTCGGCAGACTGGCCGAGCATGCACTCCGTCGATCAACCCCTCGTGCACGTCGACCGCCGCGGCCACTCGGTCGACGAAGCGGTCGCGTTCTACGAGCGCGTCTACTCGAGCACCGACATCCACATCGGCGACCCCGTGACCGAGGGCTTCTCGTGGCGCTACCGGGCGATCGGGGACGGCGACGTCACGGTCGGCACGTCGTCGGTCGCCGCACGCCGGTGGGGCACGATCGAGCCCGGCGGCCACTACGTGCTCGCCTGGGCCAGCGCCCGGGGCATCCGCCTCGACACCGGGTCGTCCGAGCCGGTCGACATGCAGCCCGGGGTCCCCGTCGTCTACCCGTCCGACCGCGCCTTCACGTTCGACGCCGCCCCCACGGTCCAGCACGTCATCCGCTTCGAACGGTCGTTCCTCGAGTCCGTCGCCGCCGCCCGCCGCGGTGACCTGCCCGCACCGCTGCGGTTCGCGGGCGATCCCGACCCGGACGCGCTCCGTCGGCTGCAGGGAGCGATCTCCGGGGCCGCCGCCGCCCTGCTCGACCTGGCGACCGACCGCGCCCGTCGCTCGGCGCTCAACACGACCGTGGCCGAGGCCGTGGTCGAGGCCTTCGACGCCGCCCCGGTGGCGCCGTCCGGTCTGCTCAGCGACGGCCCCGCGACCATGCGGTTCGCGCAGGAGTGGATGGTGGTGAACGCCCGCCGGCCGATCACGATCACCGACGTCAGCGAGGCGGCGGGCGTCGCGGTGCGCTCCCTGCAGGCGTCGTTCCGTCGGCACACCGGCGGCTCGCCCATGCACTTCCTCCGGCAGGTCCGGCTGCACCGCGTGCGTGCGGAGCTGACCGCCGCCGACCCGGACGCCACGACCGTCGCGCAGGTGGCGCTCGGGTGGGGCGTCGGGCACCTCGGACGCTTCTCCGGCACGTACGCCGCGACCTTCGGCGAGTCGCCCTCGGTCACCCTTCGCCGGCGACGGGCCCGCTGAGCGCGACGCTCGGACGGTGAACGGAGGTCCTCGGTGCGCCTACCGGACACGGTGTCCGAACGGCGTACACCCCACGCCCTGCGGGTTGGTCCAGCGGCTCCGACGCGGGATGCTGGTCGTGCGCCTCCGAACACCTCGGGACGGGCGTACCAGCAGGAAGAGCGCACCGTGAACGAGCGCATCCGACCCTCCCTCCACGACCTCCGCCGCCAGCCCGACGAGTGGCACCGCCGTGGCCTGAGCCACCCCGACGAGATCGACGCCATGGTCTCCCGCCGGACCGCGGGCTCCACGCCCGTCGAGCCCACCTACGCTGACTTCTTCGCCGTCGTCTGACCCGCCGGCACACCCCTCCCGAGACCTCGCCCGGACCGCGTGCGTAGGCTCGGTCCCATGTCCGACTTCACCGCCGCCCAGGCCGCCGTCATCCGCATCGAGCGCGCGGAGGAGGGCCGCTGGGACCTCTCCGTCGTCAGCGACAGCGGCGTCGTGATGGGCCACGGCGTGCACCTGTTCGACCGCTCGCAGGACGACGGTGTCGACGAGCTCGCGGCCGCCGCGGAGTTCGTCAGCGGCTACGGCTTCCGGTTCGAGGGCGACGCCGTGCAGCACGACGGCCCGGACGCGTTCTGGGCGCCGCTCATCCCGCGCTGATCCGACACCGGGCTGGCACGGGCCGGCCCAGACCGCGGCGTCCCGGTCCCGACCGCACCGCCCGACGAGGGTGCTGCGATCTTTGCTCTGTGCACGACCCCGCATCCGCGTTTCGTGGATGAGATGATGACCGCGTGCCACCCACCGACGACGCCGACAACGGGTTCCGCAAGCAGCGGTTCACGGGCACCGACGGCGCGGACTACACGGCGATCTTCGACGGTGAGTACTCCGGTCGCGGGCTCGTCACGGACGCGCACGCCGTGCAGACCACCGAGTACGACTACTTCCTCATCGGCGACGCTGACGTCACGCTCCGCTCGATGACCGCGCGCGGGGGCCGTCGTGGCGGCGTCATCGGACCCCGCGACGACCACGTGGTATTCTGGCTCCAGCACGGTCGACTCGAGATGCACTTCGCCGACCGCTCCCGCGTCATCGAGCCCGGCAGCCCGTACATCGCCTCGGCGTCCGAGGAGTACCGCTTCGAGTCCGACGAGACCGTGTACAACGGCGTGCACATCTCGGACGCCTTCCTGCGCCGGACCGCGGGGGAGCTCGGGTACCCGATGCCCGACGGTCCGGTGCTGTTCGACCAGCAGGACGAGCTCGTCGCCCGGCACGGACCGCTGCGGCGCCTGCTCGGAGACGTCAGTCCCACGCTGATGGACGACCGGGTCCGGGGTGCGATGCGGACGGCGCTCAACCGACGGCTCGCGACGGTGGTGCTCGACACCTTCCTGCTGCGGGACCGTGGCGACGACGTCCCGACCGCCAGCCGCCTCCGCGCCGCCATCGCGTTCATCGAGGAGCACGCGCGCGACCGACCGACGGTGCCCGCCATCGCCGCCGCGGCCGGGCTGAGCGAGCGCGGCCTGCAGGAGGTCTTCGCGCGCACCCTCGGCGTCACCCCGAACGGCTTCCTGCGCGACCAGCGCCTCGACGGGGTCCGGGCCGAACTCCTGCGCGGTGCGTCGCCGAACAGCGTGCTCGAGGTCGCCCGCAGGTGGCGGTTCACCAACCCGAGCCGCTTCGCCGTCGCCTACCGCGCCCGGTTCGGCGAGGACCCGTCGGCGACGCTCCGCGCGGCGACCGCGCAGCGACCCGACGGCCGGTCCTCGTGGCGGATCCGCCGTGCGGTCGCGTACATCGAGGCGCACCTCGACGGGGTGTGCTCGGTGACCGACATCGCCGAGGCGGCGGGCCTCCGGCCACGACGCCTGCAGCAGCTCTTCCGCGAGGAGCGCGGCACGACCCCGACGGCCTTCCTGCGCGAACTCCGCGCGCTCCGGCGCGGGGGCGAGGACTGGACCGACCGCCGGTCCTGACGGTGCCGGCCCCGCCCGGCATCGGACCGGCGGCGCGGTGTACCGGTGGACGGGCCTCCGGACGGGTGCCGCACCACGGGCCTCCAGTCCCGTCGGACGGACCGGAGGCCCGTCGCCGGCTAGGCGGAGCGCTGCGGCCCGGCGGTCGCGAGCGCGACCATCTCGGCGACGACCGAGCGGAGGCGGGCGGCCAGGTCGGCCTGGGTCGGCACGCTGAAACGGTGGGCCGCCTCGGACAGGGCCGACATCACGAGCGCCACCGCGGTCCGGGCGGTGTCCTCGTCGGTGCGGGTGGACACGACGGCGATGAGGGCCTGACGCGACTCGGCCATCCAGCGCATGACCATCGAGGTCATCTCCGGGCGCCGGACGAGCAGCTCCTTCGCGCGGGCCCGGTCGGCCGAGAGCGGCACGGTGTTCGCGACGAGGTCGCACACGTCGTCGACGAGCCGGCCGTCCGCGGCGGTGAAGCGGTCGCGCACGGCGGGCGGGACCTCCACGGTGTCCAGCCCGATGGCCGCGTGCGCCTTCGACGAGAAGTAGTTGAAGAACGTGCGAGGGGAGACGTCGGCGTCGGCGCAGATTTGCTCGACGGTGACCCCGTCCAGGCCGTGGTCGGTGATCCGGGTCAGGGCGGCGTCGTGGATGGCCTGGCGGGTCTGCTGCTTCTTGCGCTCGCGGAGCGTGCAGGGCTCGGTGCCGGCCGGTCCGGCGACGCTGCCGGTGTCGGTGCTGGCGGGTGCTGCCGTGGTGGGCACGGAGGACCTCCGGTGGGAGATGGGGGACGAGGGCGGGCCGTCCGCACGACCGTGGTGACGGTGCGTGCGGACGGCCCGGGGGTCACCGGCGCTGGGTCGGTGTGGAACCGGTCATCGGACCGGTGAAGGAGCCCGCCTCGGCCGCGGCCATGCCGGCCTCGGCCTCGAGCTGCGCCTCGGCGGACATGTCCGCCTGTTCCTGCAGGGCCGAGCGCTGCCGCAGCGGCGGGACCCGGAAGAACCAGGTGAGCACGAAGGCGAGCAGGATCACACCGAGTCCGACCCAGTAGATGGTGACGGAGGAGGCGTTGAAGCCGGCCATGAACGGACGGGTGAGACGGGAGTCGGCACCGGTGAGGAACGAGGTGTCGTTCGTCGCCGAGGCGCTCGAGTCGTCGTTCGCACCTGCGTCGATCTTCGCCACCAGGTCCGGGACGACCTGGTCGACCCAGTAGGTGCGCTGGTCGCTGTCCGTCCAGTCGACCGCGAGCCGACCGTCGACGACGCTGGCGTGCGCCTGGTCGGCTGCGGCGGCGAGGGCGGTCGCCTCGGCCTGCGGGGTCGCGTCGGCGACCTGCTGGGCGATCACGGTGTCCGCGGCTGCCGCGGGCAGCGCGCCGGCGGCGACCTGTGCCTGGACGGCGCTGGTGACCTGCTGGGTGACGGCCCGGTCAGCGGCCTGCTTCGCCGCGGCGGTGCCGCGCGCCAGACCGGAGTCGATGCCGTCCTGCACCGGACCGACGATCGGGTCCCAGATCTGGTCCATGACGCCCTGGTTCGCCTTCGCGCTGGCGACCGTGGGGTTGAGCGCCGCGTCGAGCGCGTCGGTCAGGTCGGCCTTGTCCGCGGTGGCGTGCACGATGTTCGTGGGCATCACCGAGAACAGGATCGACAGGAGCACGGCCGTGCCGAGCGTGCCGCCGATCTGGCGGAAGAACGTGGCCGAGCTGGTGGCGACGCCCATGTCCTTCGCCTCGACCGAGCCCTGCGACGCGAGCGTCAGGGACTGCATGACCGAACCGAGACCGAGGCCGATGAGGAACATGCCGATCATGAGGAACCAGAGCGGCTTGTCGATCGTCATGAAGGTCAGCACGACGTAGCCGGCCGAGACGAGCGCGGTGCCGATGACCGGGAAGATCCGGTACCGGCCGACGCGGGCGACGATCTGCCCCGAGGTGATCGAGGCGATCATCAGGCCGCCGACGAGGGGCAGCGTGGCGAAGCCGGACTCGGTCGGGCTGAGGCCGACGACGATCTGCAGGTACAGCGGGATGGTCAGCATCGCGCCGAACATGGCGAAGCCGACGAGGAAGCCGATGACGGTCGCCATCGAGAACGTGCCGGAGCGGAACAGCTTGAGCGGGATGATCGCCGCGTCGCCCATCCTCGACTCGATGAGCAGCAGCGCGACGAGGCCCACGGCGCCGATGACGTAGCAGGCGAGGGCGGCGGGGGAGCCCCAGCCCCACGTGCGGCCCTGCTCGGCGACGAGGAGGAGCGGGACGAGGGTGACGATGACCGAGGTCGCGCCCCACCAGTCGACGACCGGCTTGTCGCGGGCGTCGTGCACCTTCGGCAGGTGCAGGAAGACGATCACCATGACGAGCGCGGCGATGCCGATCGGCACGTTGATGAGGAGCACCCAACGCCAGCCGGTGATGAAGAGGATCTCGGACGCGCCGGCGAGCAGACCACCGATGAGCGGGCCGATGACCGAGGAGATGCCGAACACGGCGAGGAAGTAGCCCTGGTACTTGGCGCGCTCACGCGGGGCGAGGATGTCGCCCATGATCGCGAGCGGGAGCGACATGAGCGCACCCGCGCCGATGCCCTGCACGGCGCGGAAGGCCGCGAGCATGAGCATCGACGTGGACATCGACGACAGCACGGCGCCGACGATGAAGACCACGATGCCGAAGATGTAGAGCGGCCGGCGTCCGAAGATGTCGGAGAGCTTGCCGTAGATCGGCGTCGCGATGGTCGACGTGATGAGGTAGGCCGTCGTCACCCAGGCCTGCTGGTCGAGCCCGTGCAGGTCGTCGCCGATGGTGCGGATCGCGGTCCCGAAGACGGTCTGCCCGAGCGAGGACAGGAACATGCCCGCCATCAGCCCGTAGATCACGAGCAGGATCTGGCGGTGGGTCATCAGGGGTTGCTGGCCGGGGGCGCCGGGTGTGGCGGAACTCCGGCCCTGCACCGACGTGGGCGCGGTGACTGTTGACAATGCGGGTCCTTCTGGTCGACGTGCCGGACGGCGAGTGCGGGGGCCACGGGCGGGCCGCTGCGCAACCTGAAACCTTGCAGGCTCCGCAACTTTACATCCATTGCGTCCAGCAAGCAACCAAATGCGAGCACCGTACGATGACCGCGTGCCCCAGGACGACCGACCCGAGGCCGAGCGGCTGCTCCGCCGGCAACTCGACCGACTCTGGGTGCGGCAGACCCTCCGCACCGTCCTCATCGAGCAGGCCGGGGGGCTCGACCCCACCGGGCGGGTGATCCTGCGCACCGTCGACCGCCTCGGCGAGGTCCGCTCCACCGTCGTCGCCGAGCGGACCGGCCTCTCCCGTCCCGTCGTCAGCCGTCGGGTCGCCGGGCTGGTCGAGGCCGGCTACGTCCGCACCGCCCCCGACCCCGACGACGGACGCGCGGCCCTCCTCGCCCTGGCACCCGCCGGCCGCGCCCTCCTGGACCGGCTCGACGCCCAGGGCGACGCGGTCTTCGACGACGTGACGAGCGTGTTCGACGGCGACGAACTCCGTGACCTCGCACGGCTCCTCACCCGCTTCAACGACCGGGCCGCCGAGGTGCTCGGCTCCGGCGACGCCGCCGCCGTCCCCGAGCAGTAGCCGACGCCCGGCGCGGGCGTCGGGACGGGAGGCGCGTGACGGCGCCGCCACGGGCCTCCCGTCCCGCCGCGCGGCAAGCCGCGCGCCCCGCGCCGTCTGGGATGCGCGCCGAAAACGGGATACCGTTCCTCCTATGAGCACCGAGACGAACACCCCCACCGAAGCAGTCGACGAGGAGCCCGTGATCACCTTCGCCGACCTCGGGCTCAGCGACGCCGTCCTCAAGGCCGTCAAGGAGATCGGGTACGAGACCCCCTCCGCGATCCAGGCCGCCACCATCCCCACCCTGCTCGAGGGCCGCGACGTCGTCGGCCTCGCGCAGACCGGCACCGGCAAGACGGCCGCGTTCGCGCTGCCCGTCCTGTCCCGCATGGAGGCCGGTGCGAAGCTGCCGCAGGCGCTCGTGCTGTCCCCGACCCGTGAGCTCGCGCTCCAGGTCTGCGAGGCGTTCGAGCAGTACGCGTCCCACATGAAGCACGTGCACGTCCTGCCCGTCTACGGGGGCCAGGCCTACGGCGTGCAGCTCTCCGCACTCCGCCGCGGCGTCGACGTCGTCGTGGGCACGCCCGGGCGCATCATGGACCACATCGCGAAGGGCACGCTCGACCTGTCCGAGCTGAAGTACCTGGTGCTCGACGAGGCCGACGAGATGCTCAAGATGGGCTTCGCCGAGGACGTCGAGACGATCCTCGCCGAGACGCCGGACACCAAGCAGGTCGCGCTGTTCTCGGCGACGATGCCCGCGCAGATCCGACGCATCTCGAAGCAGTACCTGAACGACCCCGCCGAGATCACGGTCAAGGCGAAGACCACCACCTCGGCGAACACCACGCAGCGGTACCTCATCGTGTCGTACCCGCAGAAGGTGGACGCGCTCACCCGCATCCTCGAGGTCGAGGACTTCGAGGGCATGATCATCTTCGTCCGCACGAAGAGCGAGACCGAGACCCTGGCCGAGAAGCTCCGCGCCCGCGGGTACGCCGCCGCCGCGATCAGTGGTGACGTCGCCCAGGCCCAGCGCGAGCGCACGGTCAACCAGCTCAAGTCCGGCAAGCTCGACATCCTCGTCGCCACCGACGTCGCCGCCCGCGGGCTCGACGTCGACCGCATCACGCACGTGGTGAACTTCGACATCCCCGTCGACACCGAGTCCTACGTGCACCGCATCGGCCGCACCGGGCGTGCGGGTCGCTCGGGTGCCGCGATCAGCTTCGTCACGCCGCGCGAACGCCGCCTGCTGTCGGCGATCGAGAAGGCCACCCGCCAGCCGCTCACGCAGATGCAGCTGCCGAGCGTCGAGGACGTCAACTCGACGCGCCTCACGCGGTTCGACGACGCGATCACCGCGGCCCTCGAGCAGCAGTCCCGGATCACCGCGTTCCGCGACATCATCGCCCACTACGTCGAGCACCACGACGTGCCGGAGTCGGACGTCGCCGCGGCGCTCGCCGTCGTCGCGCAGGGGGACACCCCGCTGCTGCTCGACCCGTCCGACGACCGTGTCCGCCAGCAGGCCGAGCGCGACGAGCGCCGCAGCCGCGACGACCGTCCGGCCCGCGACGGCGACCGGGAGCGTGACGGCGGCGACCGTCGTCGTCGCTCCGTCCCGATGACCGCCTACCGCATCGAGGTCGGCCGACGCCACCGCGTCGAGCCCCGGCAGATCGTCGGTGCGCTCGCCAACGAGGGCGGCCTGCGCCGCGACGACTTCGGCGCGATCCAGATCCGCCCGGACTTCTCCGTCGTCGAGCTGCCGTCGGACATGGGCTCGGACGTCCTCGACCGCCTCCGCGACACCCGGATCAGCGGCAAGCTCATCGAGATCCAGCCGGACCGTCGTGGTCCGATCCGCCGCGAGAGCGGCCCCCGTCGCGACGGCGGGCGCTACGGCGACCGCGACGACCGTGGCGGTCGTGACGACCGCGGGTACGGCGAGGACCGCAAGCCGCGCCACTGACGTGACCGCAGGACGACGGGAGGCCCGGGTACCGCTGGTACCCGGGCCTCCCGTCGGGCTGTGCACACACTGGTACGCGCGGGTGGCGGAGCCGGTAGGGTGGGCCGCGTCAGAGCCTCCGGGGGATCTTCTGCGCGGGGGTGCAGGTACGAAGAGAAGAGGGGTTCACCATGTCGCGTGTGCTTTCGACCGAACAGGCGAAGACCGCCATCCGCCAGATCCAGTCCATCGTGAACGGTGGGTTCACGGACCAGATCTCGCAGCTCGACGCCCAGGGGCGCATCCTGTCCGACTCGAACGTGTGGGACGGCCCGCTGGCGTCGAACTTCCGTGGTTCGACGTGGCCGGAGACCAAGGCTGCGCTCGACAAGGCGAAGACCGAGCTCGAGCAACTCCGGACGCAGCTCGACAAGATCTCGCAGGACATCTTCACCGCGGGTGGCGGCGCGTAACACCACACACGCAGCGCCCGGGTCGCCGATGAGCATCGGCGGCCCGGGCACTGTCGTCTCCGGCTGCCGCGCGGTGACCGTCGCGTCCGGCGCGGGGCGCAGGTGCGCTGGCTCGTCGCCGGTCGCACATCGCGGCGACCGGACACCGCGTCAGCACACGTCGCCCGAGGGGACGGACCGTGCCCTGTGGCCGTCGCGTTGCGGTCAGCGGGGCAGGGTGTGGACCCACTCGCGGAACGACTCCAGCGCCTCGCCCTGCAGCTGGACCGTCGGCGGCGTCTCCAGCGGGTCGACGAGCAGCGTCAGGCTCTCGGCGGGAGCGTGCCGGAGCCAGCGGCCGGCGGGGGAGTCGTCGGCAGCGTCGTCCGGCCACATCAGGAAGGCGATCGGCGGCTGGTTGACGTTCTCGGCGGTGTTCAGGTCGTGGTCGACGAGCTGCTGGACCTCGCGCACCGCGAACACCGGCGAGACGGACCCGTCGAAGAGCATGACCCCGGGGATCGTCCTGCCCTTGCGGCCGATCGGCAGTGGCACGCACGTGGCCGTGACGACGTCGGACCGCCACGGCTCGAGTGTCCCGAGATCGACCGGTTCCGCGCTCCGCCGTGCTCGCCCGAACAACATGGGGCGAGTCTAGGCCGGGTGTCCGTTCCGGGACGGGGAGCGGGGACAGGGCGTCCCCAGATCGGGGCATGCTGCTGACAGCGGTCGTCCGCCTGCGGTAGACAGGACAGCACGCCGACGTCGCCAGGGGGCGACGTCGTGCGGACGGGGTCGACCAGCGGGACCTGGAACCGCCGACGGCACCGTGTCCACGTCCGTGCGCGGCAACCGCGCGTCCGGGCTCGTCGGGGATCAGGAGGGGCGCCGTGCAGCGCACAGACCGTACGGGGGTGCGACGATGACCGCGATCGACGTGGACCGGCAGGACCGTCGGCGCCTGAGCGTGGGGACGGCCCGGCGTCGGCTCGTCACCGTCCGGGTCGTCGCCGTCCTCGCGGCCGTGTCGGGGCTCAACTACGTCGGCTGGCGGTGGGTGGCCTCGGTGAACTGGCACTCGTGGTGGATCGCCGTGCCGCTCATCCTCGCCGAGACGTACAGCGTCATCGACTCGGTGCTCTTCGCGTTCGGGGCGTGGCGGCTGCGCGAGCGCGGTGAGCCGCCGAAGAAGCCGAGCACTCCGGTCACCGTCGACGTCTTCATCACGACCTACAACGAGCCGATCGACCTCGTCATGCGCACCGCCCGGGCAGCGAAGGCCATCACGCACCCGCACGAGACGTGGATCCTCGACGACGGCAACCGTGCCGACATGCGGGCGGCGGCGGAGGCCGAGGGGCTCGGCGTCATCACGCGCGGCAAGGACTGGGTCGACCGCCCGCGGCACGCGAAGGCCGGCAACCTCAACAACGCCCTGCTCGCGACCCAGGGCGAGTTCCTGCTCATCCTCGACGCCGACCAGGTGCCGGACCCCGCCATCCTCGACCGCACCCTCGGCTACTTCAAGGACGAGCGGATGGCGCTCGTGCAGACCCCGCAGTGGTTCGAGAACGTGCCGGAGTCCGACCCGCTCGGCAGCCAGGCGCCGCTGTTCTACGGTCCGATCCAGCAGTCGAAGGACGGCTGGAACGCGGCGTTCTTCTGCGGCTCGAACGCGATCCTCCGCCGCGAGGCGCTCATGCAGCTCGGCATCACCCGCTACGTCCGCGAGGTCGAGACGAGCGTGCAGCGGACCGTCAAGACGGCCAAGAAGCTCCTCGGCCGGGCCCGCGAGACCGAGACCGACCCCCGCGTGCTGACGGCGTTGGACGACGCCGAGGTCGTCGTCGAGCAGGCCCGCGCCGACATCGCGAACGGCGAGCCCCTCGGCGACGTCACGTACCGGTTCCAGCGCGGCATCGACGCGATCGCGTTCCGGTTCGCCGCCGCCGACCTCGAGGCCGTGCGCGCCGAGCTGCAGGAACTCGCGGCACTGTCCACCGACGCGAACACCTTCGCCGGCCTCGACGACGCCGCGCTCGACGTGCTCGGGCAGCGCGACGCGTCCCCGGTGGCCGCGATCGAGGCCATCGCGGTGCTGACGCGCGCCCTCGACGTCAACCGTGACGACGAGGCGCAGCCGATCATGCCGCTGGCGACGATCTCGGTGACCGAGGACATGGCGACCGCGATGCGCCTGCACGGTCTGGGCTGGAAGTCGGCGTACCACGACGAGATCCTCGCGAAGGGCCTGGCGCCCGAGGACCTGCAGACCATGCTCGTCCAGCGCCTCCGATGGGCGCAGGGCACCATGCAGGTCTTCTTCCGCGAGAACCCCCTGGTGCAGAAGGGCCTGTCGTTCGGGCAGCGCCTCATGTACTTCTCGACGATGTGGAGCTACCTGTCCGGCTTCGCCGCCGTGGTCTACATCGCCGCGCCGGTCCTCTGCCTGTCGTTCGGCGTGGTGCCGGTCACGGCGTACAGCGTGGACTTCTTCTCGCGGCTGATCCCGTTCCTCGTGCTCAACCAGCTCCTGTTCTGGGTGGTGGCGGCGGGCAGACCGACGTGGCGCGGGCAGCAGTACTCGCTCGCGCTCTTCCCGGTGTGGATCGAGTCGGCGACGAGCGCGTTCGAGAACGTGTTCCGGGGCAAGCCGCTCGGGTTCCGCGTCACCCCGAAGGTGCGTGACGAGTCCGAGGCGAGGCCGCGCTGGGACCTCGTCAAGCCGCAGCTCATCGCGATGGGGGCCCTGGTCGCCGCCCTGGTGATGATCGTCATCCGCTACATCGCCGGGCAGGCGGACGGCATCGCGCCGCTCGTCAACACCGCGTGGGTGGTGTTCGACCTGTTCATCTTCAGCATCGTCATCCGGGCGGTGCTGTACCGCGGTCCGGAGGCCGAGATGCCCCTGGCCCACGAGTCGACCACGGTCGGAGGACCCCTGTGAACGCGCACGCGAGCATCGACGTCCCGGCGGTCCCGACCTCGCTCGACGTCGTGCAGGACACCTTCGCCAGGTGGTGGGACGGCCTGGGCATCGACGACCCGCAGCGCCGCTTCCGGTTCGAGACCGCGCTCGTGGAGATCGCCGCGAACGTCATCGAGCACACCCGCCGTGCCGACACCGGGCACGGGCGGCGCTTCATGCTCGACCTCGGCGCGGAGGACGACGAGCTCGTCGCGGTCCTCTCGGACAACGGCATGCCCGTCGACATCGACCTGAGCGCCGTCACCATGGCCGACCCCGAGGACGAGGGTGGACGCGGCCTGGCCCTGGCGATCGCCGCACTCGACCGCCTGGAGCACCGCCACGAGGGCGGTCGGAACGTCTGGACGCTGGTGTGCGCTCGCTGAGGCAGGGCGCGGCGAAGGCGGTCGCGCTCCTCGTGACGATCGGCGTGCTCGTGCTCGGGGGAGCGCTGCCCGCCGACGCGGTGACGTCGAGCCCGTCGACCCCCGCCGTGCCGGCGAGTGGGAAGAGCTGGTTCGGCCCGGACCTCGACTGGGGGTCCGACGCACCGGACGGGTACGAGGGACGACTCGGTGCGACCCCGTCGATGTACGGCGTGGAGATCGCCTACCCGCTCGACCGTCGGGCCGAGAAGCAGTTCCTCCGGGCGACGCGGGCGGCTGCGTCCCAGGGCGCCGTGCTCGTCGTGAGCCTGGAGCCCGGACAGGCGCTCCGGACCCTGACGAACGCCGACGCCCGCCGCGCGAACGCCCTCTTCGAGCAGGTGCACGACCAGTACGACACGCAGGTGCTCGTCCGCTTCGCGCCGCAGATGAACGGCACGTGGGTGCGGTGGGGCCAGCAGCCGACGCAGTTCGTGCGCGTGTTCCGGGCCCTCGCGGAGCAGGTGCACGCGGGCGACTCCCAGGCCCGCATGGTCTGGGCCCCGTCCTACGGCGCCGGCTACCCGTTCGGCTCCTCGGCCGGACGACTGGCCGACCTGTCCGCCACCGACACCGACAAGCTCGACACGAACGGCGACGGCGAGATCACCGCGGCCGACGACCCCTACGAGCCGTACTGGCCCGGGGCGTCCTCGGTCGACTGGGTCGGCCTGTCGATGTACTACTTCGGCAAGGGCAAGTCGACCCAGGCCGCCGGGCGCGACGTCCCGCTGACCCGGAACGACGTGCCGGAGTCCGGCGAGGTCGCCCAGCGCTTCGCCGAGTCCTGGGGCTACGACCAGCCGCAGCCCCGTTCGTTCACCGAGCGGTTCGCGGTGGACGGCGACCGGCCGATGCTCCTCGACACCGGCGCCCTGTACGACCACTCGCTCGCCGGTGACCCCGAGATCGCGGTCAAGCGGGCCTGGTGGCGGCAGGTCATCCGGCAGGTCGAGGCGATCCCGCAGATCCGCGGCGTGACCTTCGTCGAGTCGAACCGCCGGGAGCCCGAGGCCGGCAACCGCGTGGCCGACTGGCGCTTCGCGAAGGCACCGGGGACCGCCGGGTCGTTCCGCACCGACCTCGAGCGCTCGGACCACTTCGTGTTCGGCCCGGTCACCGAACGGGTCACACCGCAGCAGGGCGCCGCGGCGACGAACCAGCAGCTCGACACCGGCGGCGACCAGATGGCGTGGATCGTCTGGTTGGCCGCGGGGCTGGCGGCGGTCTTCGTGCTCAGCGGACTGGTCGGCCGACTCGTGCCGAGCTGGCGGTACCCGGACGACGGCAAGCCCGGGCGCGACCTGCGTCTCGACCTGTTCCGCGGGTTCATCATCCTGGCGGTGGTGATCACGCACATCGAGGTCGCGGGGCCGTACTCGTACCTGACGCTGCACGCGGTGGGCGCGATCACCGGCGCGGAGATGTTCGTCTTCCTGTCCGGCATGGTCCTCGGCATGGTCTACCCGCTCGGCGTCGCGCGGTTCGGCGAGTGGGTGTCGGCCGTCGGGGCGTGGAAGCGCGCTCGCAAGCAGTACCTCGTGACGCTCGCGGTGATCCTCATCGTCTTCGCGCTGAGCTTCATCCCCTTCCTGAACACGGCCGCGATCACGACGTTCACCGACCGCGGCACCGGCCTCGACGGCATGCAGGCCGAGGGACGGGTCTACGACCTCTACCCGAACGTGATGCAGCTGTTGGCCTACCCGCCGCCCTGGTACGCCATCCGGCAGTTCCTGCTGCTCGAGATGGGCCCCTGGCCGTTCAACATCATGGGTCTGTTCGTCGTGCTCAGCCTGTTCATCCCGGTGCTCATGTGGGTGATCCGGCGCGGCTTCTGGTGGGCGGTGCTCGTCGTCAGCTGGGCGCTCTACGTGTTCCAGGCCCTCAACCCGGACGTCAAGCCCGTGAACGCGCAGTTCGACGCGGTGTTCCCGCTGCTCACCTGGCAGGTGGTGTTCACGCACGGTCTCGTGCTCGGCTACTACCGGCGACAGGTCACGCGGGCCCTCACCGGCCGCCTCGGCAAGGTGCTCGTCGGCCTGGCCCTCTGCCTGTACGCCGCGTTCCTCGTCTACGTGTGGGCGGGCCACCGCTTCGACTTCACCCCGACGCCGTTCCCGTCGTCGATGTACCTCGACCTGTACAACACGGCGTACCAGCGCGTGGACCTGCAGTGGGGCCGCCTGGTCGACATCGCGTTCTTCGCGATCGTGTCCTACGCGATCCTCACGGTGTTCTGGAAGCCCGTGAACGCCGTCATCGGGTGGCTGTGGATCCCGCTCGGCCAGGCGAGCCTCTACGTGTTCGTGTGGCAGGTGTTCTTCGCGCTCGTGGTCGCGTCGATCCCGCTCGACTACGGCAACGTCTGGATCGGCACCCTCACCCACACGGTGCTCATCCTGCTGGTCTGGTACATGGTGCGGCGGAAGTTCCTGTTCTCCGTCATCCCGCGTTGAGCGCGGTCGCGCTGCTGCGCACCGACGGACGGGAGGCCCTGCTCACCAGGTGAGCAGGGCCTCCCGTCCGTCGGTGCGCGCGTCGGCGCAGCCGTCAGCGCGACGCGATCGGCGTCGGGTCCACCGGGTCCGGCGGCACCGGCAGGGAGCCGCGGACCTGGTTCTGCGCCTGGCAGTCGCTCGTGCAGTTCGTCGCACCCTGGCTCAGCTCGACGGCGTCCTCGCCGAGCACGCCCCCGAGGCGGCCGCCGGGCTGGACGGTCCAGGTGGTCGTCGTCGCGGTCTGCGAGGTCTTCGTCGCCACCTGCGGGCTGTCCTTGCCGAGGAGCATCTGGTGCGCGTCGCTGCCCGCGGCCACAGCGGGGGTGCCGTCGCCGAAGTTGACCTTGCCCGTGTAGGGGTTGACGAAGTAGAACAGGCCGGCGCCGAGCGTGTGCGTGAACGTGACGGGGGCGGCGAACTCGGTCTCCATCTGGAAGATGCCGCCCTGCGCACCGTCCTTCGCCTGGATCTTGAACTTGCCGGCGCCGGTGCCGAAGATCGCGACGAGGGTGTCGTCCTTCACCTCGAGCGACGTGAGCCTCGTGCCGGCGAGCTGCGCCGGCGTGAGCGACGGCACCTTCGACGCGAACACGACGGTCGGCTTCGTGACCATGCGCTGCGTGTCGGCTGCGCCGGTCAGCGTGTAGTCGTACACGCCGAGGTCGGCGACCCGGATGTCGAAGCCGTTGTGCTTGCCGCGCACCGAGATCGTGCCCGCGACGGCGGTGTCGCGGAGGCGGAACTCGCGCCCGACGGCGGGGTTCGTGGTGGTGCCGTTGACGGTGACGGCGTAGTCGCCGCCGGTCGAGGTCTTGCCCGACGCCTGCGCCGGCGCGACGCCGACGAGGGCGACCGCGGCGACGGTGGTCGCGGCGAGGGCCGCCGCGACGAGCGTGGCGGCGCGGCGGGTGCGGCCGCTGGTGGTCGTGGTGCGCATGGTGTGCCTCCTGGAGTGCGGGGCGGTTCGTCCCCTCGGCACGATCGTCGCCGCTGGCGGACCGGGGCACCATCGGACCTTGGTACTAGTACCCGTGGTCCCGCGCCCAGAGCGCCGCGGTCGTGCGATCCGACACCCCGAGGCGACGGAAGACGCTGCCGACGTGCACCTTGACCGTGCGCTCGGCGATCCCGAGCTCGGAGGCGATCTGCCGGTTCGACAGCCCGCGCGCCAGCCGGACGAGCACCTCCCGCTCGCGTGGCGGCAGCACGGGGCCCGAGGCGGTGTCGGCCGGACGGGTCGGCCTGCCGGGCAGGAGACCACGTGCCACCCGTGGGTCGATGGGCACCTCGTCGCGGGCGGCGGCACGAACGGCCCGCACGACGTCGTCCGGCGTCGCGTCCTTGAGCAGGTAGCCGGTGGCCCCCGCTCCGAGCGCCGCACGCACCCGTCCGTCGTCGGCGAAGGTGGTCAGCACGAGCACCCGCGCCGACGGCAGTCGCTCGTGCAGGACGGCGGTCGCGGCGACCCCGCCGGCACCCGGCATCGACAGGTCCATGACGACGACGTCGGGTCGCAGCGCGAGGGCGCGGTCGACGGCCTCCTCGCCGGTGGCGGCCTCGCCGACGACCGTGCAGTCGTCGGTGGTGTCGAGGACGGCGCGCAGTCCACCACGCACGAGGGCGTGGTCGTCGACGAGCAGCACCCTCACCACTGCGGCCCCGTCCCGGCCGGCACGGACAACTCCCACGTGGTCCCCGCTCCGGGTGCGGTGCGCAGGAGCAGCGTGCCGCCGGCGTCCTCGGCGACCTGGCGCAGCAGCGTGGTGCCGAGGTGCCCGCTCCGCCGTGCGGCGAGCACCCGGTCCGCGTCGAAGCCCACGCCGTCGTCGGCGACCCGCACGACGAGGTCGTCCTCGTCGCGGTGGACGACGACCTCGACCGCGTCGGCCTCGGCGTGCCGGACGGTGTTCGCGACGGCCTCGCGGACGAACCGGACCGCGGCCAGCAGTGCCGCGGGGGCGGCCGCGACGGTCACCGGCACGTCCACCCGGACCGCGAGTCCCGCGGCGCGCCCCCGGGCGGTCGCGTCGTCGAGCGCGGCCGCCAGCCCCTCGCGGTCCGGGGCCGCGGGCTGGATGGCCGACATCGACGAGCGCAGGGCGGACACGGCGGACCGCAGGGTCGTCGCGGAGTCCTCGAGCACGGCGGCACCGGAGCCGGTCGTGCTCCGGGCCGCGGCCCCGAGGGTGAGGGCGAGCCCGGCGATGTCCTGCACCGGGCCGTCGTGCAGGTCGGCGGCCAGGCGGCGTCGTTCGGCGGTCTCGGCGTCGAGCGCCCGGACGAGCAGGCGCTCCCGGTCGCGCTGGCCGGCCCGCAGACGCAGCAGCAGCCACAGCACGACGGGCAGGAGCAGCGCGATGCCGACCGCCACGGTCCCGAACGCGAGCGCCGCGAAGGCCGACCGGAGCGACGCGGCACTCGCGAGCACGGCGTCGTACGGGTAGTAGACCTCGAGCAGCAGCGGGTCACCGGAGGGCAGGTGCACCGCCTGGTACGCCTCGAGCAGCGGGCCGCGGCCGCGTTCGTACCGGTTCTCGGGCGCGGACAGGTCGGACACCTCGGCGTCGGAGCGGTCGGTCTCGAGGGCTTCCCGGTCCTCGTCGGAGAGCCCGAAGCGCTGCCCGGTCAACCGCGGTTCGTCCGACCACAGGACGGTGCCGTCGGCCGACCAGAGCTTCACCCGGACGGCGTCGGTGGCCGCGGTGACGGCCCGCCCGGCACGGTCGAGGCGGGCGGTGGCCTCCCGCCGGTCGCGCGCGGGCGCACCGGGGTCCGCGACCGCGTCGAGCAGCGCCGGTTCGACGACGGACCGGGCGATCGCGGCGGTGTCGTCGGTGGCCTCCTCGACCGCCAGGCGTTCCGCCGTCCGCTCGGAGACCAGGGTGCCGACCGTCGCGACGGCGGCGCCGCCGAGCAGGGCCACGAGGACGACACCGACGAGCACCCGGCCCCACGGGGTCGTCCGCGCGCGACGTCGTCGTGGATCACGGCGGACGACGAGGATGGCGTCGCCGTCGACGCGCTCGGTGAGGGTCGCTCGACGTCCGGGCACGTGCTCACCGTAACCCGCCGCCCTCCCGCCGTCGGGCACGTGTCCCGCGTGCGCGACGGCAGCCGTCGGGCGTTGCCGTGACTCCCAGCGAGCGCGGAGTTGTGTGGACGTACAGCAACGTGTCCCGTGAGGGTCGGGGTGCGGACCGGACGTCGAGGAGGACGGATGGACATCGACCGCAGGCTGTTCCTGCTCGGGGGCACGGGGGTGCTGCTGCTCGCCGGCTGCTCCACCCGCCCCGAGCGCACCGAGGTCGCCGACTGGCCGACCGGGCCCCCGGAGGGCCCGGCGACGATCAGCTGGTGGGCCGGACAGGTGGCCTCGAAGGACGGCGGTGACCTGCGCCGTCGACTCATCGCCGCCTTCCAGCAGGAGTACCCCGACATCCGCGTGCGGATCGTCAGTGCGCCGAGCGACACCGACACGAACCGGACGTCACTGACGACGCAGATCGCCGCCGGGTCGCCGACCCCCGACGTGTACCTGGGGGACGTCGCGTGGCCGGGGCAGTTCGCGAAGAACAAGCTCGCGACGCCGGTCGGCTCCCTGGTGGGCGAGGACTTCTTCGACCAGTTCCCGGAGGGGCTGCGCCAGGCCGCCAGCGTCGACGGCACGTACTACATGTTCCCGCTCTACATCGACGAGTCGTTCTTCCTGTACCGCGAGGACCTGCTGGACAAGCACGGGTTCCAGGTGCCGCGCTCGTGGGAGGAGGTCCGCGAGACCGCCGCGAAGCTCGTCGACACCGGGGACGTCTCCTACGGGTTCGCGTTCCAGGGCGACGTGTACGAGGGCCTCACCTGCAACGTCACCGAGTTCGTCGCCGACGCCGGCGGATCGCTGCTCGACGACGAGCTCGAGAACGCCACGACGACGAGTTCCGAGACCCGACGTGCGTTCGAGTTCATGCGCTCCCTCGTCACCTCCGGCGCGAGCCCCCGGGCGACGCTGACGTACCAGGAGCAGGACACGAACGACGCCTTCTCGGGCGGCCGGGCCGCGTTCCTCCGCAACTGGTCGTACGCGTGGGGGATCGCGAACGGGCCGGACAGCGCGGTGCGCGGCAAGGTCGGTCTGGCGGCGCGCCCGACCTTCGACGGCATGGACGAGCACCACTCGACGATCGGCGGGTGGGGCAACTACATCAACCCGCACACCCAGCAGCCGGCCGCGGCGCTGACCTTCGCCAGGTGGATGTCGAGCGAGACCGCGCAGCAACTGCTCACGCGCGAGGGCGGTGTCCTCCCGGCACGCTCGGCGTCGCTCGTCAGCGAGGACGCGAAGCGCCAGCAGCGCCCGACGTACGACACCGCGGCCGGGATCACCCTGGTCCCGCGGCCCACCTCGACCGCCTACTACCCGAAGGTGTCGCAGGGCGTCTACCAGAACGGCAACGGCATCCTCGGTGGGCAGCGCACCGTCGACGGCGGCACGAGCGCGATGGCCTCCGCCATCGATCTCGCGCTCCGGGGAGCGGCACTGTGAGCGCCGCGACGGACGCCCGGCCCGCCACCCGGCCGGGAGGCGCGGCCCGCCCCGAACCCGTCGGTCGCCGCAGCGGACGCAACCGTCTCGACCGGCTCCGCGCACGGAGCGCCTGGGGCTTCGCCGCCCCGGCGCTGCTCGTCGTGGCCGCCGTCACGGTGTTCCCGGTGGTCTACTCGATCGTCCTCAGCTTCGCGGACGTCGAGATCGGCTACGACGGGTTCGCGATCCAGGGCTTCGGGTTCGACAACTACGCCGCCCTGCTCCAGAGCGCGGACTGGTACCGCGCGCTCGGCTTCACGGTCCTGTACACGGTCGTGACGGTCACCGTGGAACTCGTCCTCGGGATGCTCGTCGCCATCGTGCTCGAGCGGCTCGGGGCGACCCGCGGCTGGATGCTCGCGCTCATGCTCGTCCCGTGGTCGCTGGTGACCATCGTCAACGCACAGCTGTGGAAGTACGTCTACGACTCCACCTACGGCGTCGCGACCTGGTTCTTCGCGCTGTTCGGGGAGGCGCCGGTGATCCTCGGCGAGCCCGTCCCCGCGATCACCGGCCTCATGCTGGCCGACATCTGGAAGACGACCCCTTTCGTGGCGATCATCCTGCTCGCCGGCCTCGTGCAGATCTCGGAGGACCACTACGAGGCCGCCGAGCTCGACGGGGCGAACGCCTGGCAGACGTTCTGGCGGGTGGTGCTGCCCCAGCTGGCTCCGACCCTGACGATCGCGGTGCTGTTCCGCGTCCTGCAGGCCTTCGGGGTGTTCGACCTGCCGTTCGTGCTGACGAACGGCGGTCCGGGGACGAGCACGCAGTCGCTCGCGATCATGGGCTACAAGGTGCTCTTCCAGGACATCAACATCGGCCCGGGCGCAGCGATCGCCACGAGCACCGCGGTCATCGTGGCCGCCGGCTGCCTGCTCTTCCTCCGGGCCTTCCGCAACCAGGCGAAGGGAGGCGAGGCCTGATGCCCCGTCAACGGATCCGCAGGGGATGGCGTCGGTGGGTCAACACCGTCAACGTGAGCGCCGTCGTCATCGCCGTGGTCACCGCGTTGCCGCTGTACTGGCTCGTGACGACCTCGTTCAAGCCGTCGTCCGAGATCGCGCAGTCGCCGCCGACCGCCTTCCCGGTGACGTTCACGCTCGACAACTTCGTCGTGGCGTTCCGGGACAACGCGCTCGGGCAGTACATGGTCAACAGCATCGTCGTGGCCGTCTCGACGACCGTCATCGTGCTCGCGCTGGCGTTCCTCGCCGGCTACGCGCTCGCCGGACGGTGGATCCGCGGCCGCACGGCGATCATGACGTCCCTGCTGATGCTGTCGGTGTTCCCGGCGATCGCCGTCCTCACACCGCTCTACCTGCTCGAACGCAACCTCGGCCTGCTCAACTCGTACCCGGGGCTGATCGTGCCGTACGTCGCGTTCAACCTGCCGTTCGCCGTGTGGATCATGCGGAACTACCTGCAGGGCATCCCGTCGACCATCGAGGAGGCATCGGAGATCGACGGAGCCGGCGCCTGGCGCACGGTGCTGTCGGTGATCCTGCCGATGGCCAAGCCGGGCCTCTTCACGGTCGGCGTCTTCACCTTCACCGCCTCGTGGAGCGAGTTCCTCATGGCGCTGACGTTCAACAGCGAGAACTCGTTCCGCACCATCCCGGTCGGCATCGCCCTGTTCGGGACGCAGTTCACCGTGCCGTTCGCGCAGATCTTCGCGGCGAGCGTCGCGGCGACCGTGCCGATCGTGATCCTCGTGCTGGTGTTCCGCCGGTCGATCGTCTCCGGGCTCACCTCGGGCGCGGTCAAGGGCTGACCCCGCACACGACGGGAGGCCCGTGGCGATCCCGCCACGGGCCTCCCGTCAGGTGCGTCAGCGCGTCAGCGCTGCGTCGTCGTGCTGACGAACAGGTCGTCGAACAGTCCCTGGTCGTCGGTCGGCTGCTCGCCGTGCTTCCAGCGGCGGCGCAGTCGGCGGATGGTGGTGATGCGCACCGGGTCGACGCCCGGTTCGGACTCGTACATGCCCATGGTGTCCCTTCCCGTCGGACACGGCCCCCGAGTGAGGGGTCCCTGATCCCTCCCGACGCTACGGCCGCGTCCGGGGCCGCGCCCGGGCAAGTAGGTCGGGAAACTACCCATCCGCGCTGCGTGGACAATTGCTTCGTCCACGAACCGACAGCGCCCTAACCTCGCACTACGAGGTGGGGGGTACCCCACCGTCGAGTGCTGCCACGATGCGGTCCACGATGCGGACGAGTCGCCGGCGCTCTCGTTCCGAGAAGGAGGACAGGAGTTCGTGCAACTGCTCGTTGGTGCTGTCCAGCGCTGCTGCGAACACACCCTCCTGTCCCGGCGTGAGCTGGATGAACCGGCTCCGACCGTCCTCCGGGTTCGGGACGCGCTGCAGCATGCCCTGGCGTTCGAGCCGGTCGATGATGCCGGTCACGGCCGGACCCGTCAGACCGAGGTGCGCGGTCAGGTCCTTCACCCGGACCGACCGGGCTCCGCGCCGCGCGCGCCACACGTACTGCAGGACCGACAGGTCCGCTCCCGAGATGCCGATGCGGTCGCGCAGGCGGTTCCGCAGCGACGTCGAGGCGTACTCGAGACGGGTCAGGGCGCCCAGGACGTCGACCTCGCTCATCGGCTCGCCTCCTCCGTGCGCAGCGACGCACGGGGCAGGGTCCCCGTGCGCTCGCGGCAAGGATATCCAGATACCGCTGGTTCCCGGCCCAGCCAGGTGGCCCGGTGAGCGAACCCATCGCCTCCGGACCGGGCGCCGAGGGACCCGTCCCGGTCCGCTTCGAGGTCGCCGGCACCGACCCCGAGGCGGCCGTCCGCGACCTCGCCGGCATCTACGAGGGGAAGCAGTGGCTGTCCCGCCGCACCGAGGGCGAGTACTCGTACCGGTACACGGCCGTCGGTGACTCCGACGTGTCGATGCGCCGCTCGACCATGAGCGGCTTCCTCCGCGGCGCCTCGGAACCGGGCGACGACCTGGTCATGGCCTGGTTGACGACCGGCACGAGCACGCCGGACACGCTGCGCGACCGCGTGCCCCTCCGGGTCGGCCACCCCGTGCTGTTCCCCGCGCACCGCGACGTGGTCTTCGTCGCCGCGGACTACGACGAGCAGCTCGTGCACCTCGACCGGGGTCTCGTGCGCGAGGTCGCGGCCGAGCACTTCGACGTCGGGGACCGTGACCTGCGCTTCGACCACCTTCGTGAAGCGGACAGTCTGGCGGTGCGGAACTGGCGCGAGTCGCTCGGCGCGCTCGCCCGGGCGCTGCGTGAGGGCGGCACCGACTCGCTCGTCTGGCACGAGGCGAAGCGGCAGACCGTCGACGCGTTCCTCCGGGTCGTGCCGCCGCAGCTCGACCGGCTGCCCGCCGAGCTGCTGCACCCTCGACAGGCGAAGCTCCGCGCGGCCGTCGAGCACGTCCACGCGCACGCAGAGGAGCCGGTCACCGTCGCGGCCCTGGCGCAGGTCGCGGGCCTCAGCGTCCGGAGCGTGCAGGAGTCGTTCCGCCGGGTGTTCGGGGTGTCGCCGCTGACGTACCTGCGCCAGGTGCGACTCGACCGCGTGCACGACGAACTGCTCGCCCGCGACCCCCGGTCGGTGTCGGTCGGACAGGTCGCCACCCGGTGGGGGTTCGCGCACCTCGGGCGGTTCTCGGCGGCGTACGCCGAGCGGTTCGGGGAGTACCCGAAGCAGACCCTGCGCCGCTGAGGTGCGGGACCGTCCGTCGTCGGGCACCCGGCCGGACACCCGGAGGCGCTACGGTTCCGCCATGACCGGTTCGCCGACGACCGCAGCGGCTCCGCCGACCCCCACCCGACGCCGGGCCCTAGTGTCCTGGGCGCTCTGGGACTGGGGCTCCGCCGCGTTCAACGCCGTCGTCACGACATTCGTCTTCAGCACCTACCTGGCCAGCCGCGCCTTCGTCGACCCGGCCCTCGTCGCCGCCGAGGACTCGTCCGCCGCCGCGGCAGCCGCCGTCGAGCGGGAACTCGCACACAACGCCGCCGTGGTCTCGACCGCCCTGACCGTCGCCGGCATCGTCGTCGCCCTCGTCGCCCCCGCCGTCGGCCGGCTCGCCGACACGTCCGGGCACCGCCGGCGCTCGGTCCTCATCGCCACCATCGGGATCGTCCTGTCCATCGTCGGCATGGTGTTCGTCGCACCCGAGCAGCCGTACCTGGTGCTCGGCGCAGCGCTCATCGGGATCGGCACGGTCGCCTACGAGATCGCCTGCGTCGGCTACAACGCCATGCTCGGTCAGGTCGCGAGCGGGCCACGCACCGGCCGGGTCTCCGCGATCGGCTGGGCGGCCGGCTACTTCGGCGGCATCGTGCTGCTCGTCGTCCTGCTCCTGCTCTGCATCCAGGACTTCGGCGTCACCGGCCGCGGCGGAGTCCTCCAGCTGCCCGCGACCGTCGCCGGCGGCCAGTGGGACGTCCGCGTCGCGATCGGCATCGCCGCCGTCTGGCTCGCCGTCAGCTCGGTCCCGCTCTTCGTCGTCGTGCCGGAGGCCCCCGCCGACCCGACCCGCCGCGGGTCGCTCTGGTCGGCGTACGCGGACCTCGGGCGCGACGTCGCACGGCTCTGGCGGACCCGGCGCAACGTGCTCGCGTTCCTGCTCGCGAGCGCGGTGTTCCGCGACGGCGTCGGCGCGGTGTTCACCTTCGGCGGCATCATCGCGGCCCAGGTGTTCGGCTTCAGTCCGTCCGGCGTGATCCTGTTCGCGATCGTCGCCAACGTCGTGGCCGGCATCGCGACCGTGCTGTCCGGCCGGCTCGACGACCGCTTCGGGTCCGGGCCGCTCATCATGGTCTCCCTGGTCGGTCTGTCCGTGTTCGGGACCGCGGTGCTGTTCGCCGGGTCCGCGCAGGCGTCGTTCTGGGTGCTCGGGCTCGGGCTGTGCGTGTTCGTCGGGCCGGTGCAGTCGTCCTCCCGGGCGTACCTGGCGAAGCTCGCGACACCGGGCCGCGAGGGGGAGCTGTTCGGCCTCTACGCCACCACCGGGCGTGCTGCGTCCTTCATCGCGCCGGCGCTGTTCGGGCTCGCGGTGACGATCGGCGGCTCGACGCGGTACGGGATCCTCGGGGTCGTCGTGGTCCTGGTCGCCGGGCTCGTGCTCATGGCGTTCGTCCGCGACGAGTCGCGCGCGGCGGCCTGACGCCGCGGGGCCGCGCCGCGGGGCCGCGGGGTGGGGCCGCCGCGGCGCGGGGCCGCGCGGGTTCCGGGCTGAGGTCGCACGACGTGCCGCTCATGTCCGTCGAGGTCGCACGAACCGCCGCCCGCCCGCGGCTGCGGCGGCACTTCGTGCGCTCTCGGCGCAGGGCCTCGGGTGTGCCGACGGGGCGGGTCTGCCGGGGGTGGGGCGGGCATCCCGTCGGGGTGTCGGGCGGAGGCGCCGCCGTCGGCCCTGCCGGGGTCGCACGACGTGCCGCTCACGTCCGTCGAGGTCGCACGAACCGCCGCCCGCCCGCGGCTGCGGCGGCACTTCGTGCGACCTCGGCGCGCGGCCCCGGGCGTGCCGACGGGCGGGCCTGCCGGGGGTGGGGCGGGCCTCCCGTCGGGGTGTCGGGCGGAGGTGCCGCCGCCGGCCCTGCCCAGGTTGCACGACGTGCCGCTCATGTCCGCCGAGGTCGCACGACGTGCCGCTCATGTCCGCCGGGGTCGCACGAAGCGCCGCTCGCCGGCGGCTGCGGCGGCACTTCGTGCGACCTCGCCGCGCGGCCCCGGGCGTGCCGAGGCGGCCGTCCTGCCGGGGGTGGGGCGGGCCTCCCGTCGGGGTGTCGGGCGGAGGCGCCGCCGTCGGCCCTGCCGAGGTCGCACGACGTGCCGCTCATGTCCGCCGAGGTCGCACGAAGCGCCGCCCGCCCGCGGCTGCGGCGGCACTTCGTGCGACCTCGGCGCGCGGCCGTGGGCGTGCCGACGGAGCCGGTCTGACAGGGGTGGGGCGGGGCTCCCGTCGGGGCGTCGGACGGAAGGCGCCGCCGCAGGCCCTGCCGAGGTCGCACGACGTGCCGCTCATGTCCGCCGAGGTAGCACGAATCGCCGTTCGCGGGCGGCTGCGGCGGCAGTTCGTGCGACCTCGGCCTCGACGCCCGCACCGCCCGCACCCGCACCCGCACCCCCGCACCCCCCCCCGCACCCGCATCCCGCACCCACCCCACCCGCACCCCGTGTCCGGCCGACGCACCGCTGTCCCCCGGCCACCGAGCCTCCCCGGCGTACCGTCCGCGGCGACGACACCCCTGAGGAGGGACACCATGAAGGCAGTGGTCTGGCACGGCATCGGCGACATCCGGCTCGACGAGGTCCCGGAGCCCACCATCCAGGACCCGCACGACGCGATCGTGCACATCACCCGCTCCGCGATCTGCGGCACCGACCTGCACTTCGTGCGCGGCACCATGGCGCCGATGCAGGAGGGCACGATCCTCGGCCACGAGGCCGTCGGTGTCGTCACCCAGGTCGGCGACGCCGTGCGCGGCTTCAGCGCCGGCGACCGGGTCCTCATCAACTCGACCATCTCGTGCGGCGCCTGCCGGTACTGCCGGATGGGCAAGACCGCCCAGTGCGACGTCGCGAACCCGAACGGCCCCCAGGCCGGCACGAGCTTCTTCGGCGGCCCCGAATCGACCGGCCCCGTGAACGGTCTGCAGGCCGAGTACGTGCGCGTGCCGTGGGCGCAGAACACGATGCACCCGCTGCCCGAGAACGTCAGCGACGAGCAGGCGATCCTGCTGTCCGACATCTTCCCGACCGGCTGGTTCGGTGCCGAGCTCGCCGGTGTCACTCGCGGTGACGTCGTCGTCGTGTTCGGTGCCGGCATCGTCGGGCAGTTCGCCGCCGCCTCCGCGTTCAAGCAGGGCGCCGGCCGCGTGATCGTGGTGGACGGCGAGGAGACCCGCCTGGCCGCCGCCCTCGCGCAGAACTGCGAGGTCGTCGACTACAACCGCGAGGACCCGGTGCAGGCGATCCTGGACCTCACGAACGGCATCGGTGCCGACGCCGTCATCGACGCGGTGGGCGTCGACGCCGAGCGCCCGAAGCGCGGTCCGGCGGCCGTCTCCGAGGAGCAGGCAGCAGCTTTCGACGCCGAGGTCGCGCAGGTCGCCCCGGACGCCGCGAAGGACGGGTTCGGCGAGCAGCAGCAGTGGAAGCCGGGTGACGGCCCGTCGCAGGTCGCGCAGTGGGCGGTCGCCTCGGTCGCGAAGTACGGCCGGATCGGCATCATCGGCGTGTACGGGCCGACCGCGCAGTCGTACCCGATCGGCGAGGCGATGAACAAGAACCTCACGATCCGCATGGGCAACTGCGACCACCACTCGGTGACCCCGCCGCTCATCGACATGGTCGCGGCCGGCCAGTTCGACCCGACGGCGCTCATCACGGAGCACGAGCACATCGGTTCCGCGATCGACGCCTACGAGGCGTTCGACCGCCGCGAGCCCGGCTGGATCAAGGTGGAGCTGACCGACACGTCGGCCTGACACCCCGTCCGTCGGCCTGGAGGCCCGGTGCCGGTCCGACGGACCGGTGCCGGGCCTCCAGGCGGTCCGGCTCGGCGTCCGCCCTTCCTGCACACGTGCGGTTCTCCGCCGACTTCTGCACAGAACGGCGTCCAGGCGACGACCACCCCGAGCGTGCGCCAGGATGGGATGCATGACCGACCAGCGGATCGCCGTCGTCGTCCTCGCCGCCGGGCAGGGCACGCGCATGAAGTCCACGCTCCCCAAGGTGCTGCACCGGCTCGCCGGGCTGCCCCTCATCGCCCACGTGCTCCAGACCGCCGAGTCCCTGTCGCCCGAGCACGTGGCCGTCGTGGTGCGCCACGAGCGGGAGCGCGTCGCCGCCGAGGTGACCGAGCGTGCGCCGGACGCCCTCGTGGTCGACCAGGACGACGTCCCGGGCACCGGACGTGCCGTGCAGGTGGCGGTCGACGCGCTGCCGACCGACTTCGACGGTGTCGTCGTGGTGCTCTCCGGCGACGTGCCGCTGCTCGACGCGCAGAGCCTGCACGGGCTCGTCGACGCCCACGCGTCCCAGAGCAACGCGGTGACCTTCGTCAGCGCGATCCAGGACGACCCGACCGGCCTCGGGCGCATCCTCCGCGACGCCTCGGGCGCCTTCACGGGCGTGGTCGAGCACAAGGACGCCACCGACGAGCAGCGAGCGGTGACCGAGACGAACGCGGGCATCTACGCCTTCGACGTCACGCACCTCCGCGCGGTCCTGCCGGCGCTCACGACCGAGAACGCGCAGGGCGAGAAGTACATCACCGACGTCCCGGCACTCATCGCCGCCCGGGGTGGCCGGGTCGACGTCGTCACGCTCACGGACCCGTGGCTCGTCGCCGGCATCAACGACCGCGCGCAGCTGTCCGACGCGGCCCGCGAGCTGAACGCGCGGATCGTCCGACGGCACCAGCTCGCCGGGGTCACCGTGCAGGACCCCGCCTCCACGTGGATCGACCTCGACGTCACGATCGAGCCGGACGCCGAGGTGCTGCCCGGCACGCAGCTGCTCGGCGCGACGGCGATCGCGGCCGGTGCGGTCGTCGGCCCGGGCACCACCCTCCGCGACACCGAGGTCGGTGCCGGGGCGACGGTCAACCGCGTCGACGCCACCCTCGCGGTGATCGGTGACGGCGCCTCGGTCGGGCCGTTCGCCTACCTGCGCCCCGGCACGATCCTGGGGGAGCGCGGCAAGATCGGCACCTTCGTCGAGACGAAGAACGCGGTGATCGGCCGCGGCAGCAAGGTCCCGCACCTGTCGTACATCGGCGACACCGAGGTGGGTGACGACTCGAACATCGGGGCGAACACCATCACCGCGAACTACGACGGCGTGCACAAGCACCGCACCGTCATCGGGTCGGACGTCCGGACCGGGTCGCACAACGTGTTCGTCGCCCCGGTTAGGATTGGCGACGGGGCGTACACCGGTGCAGGTACGACCATCCGCAAGGACGTGCCGGCCGGGTCGCTCGCGATCAGCTACGCCCCACAGCGCAACACCGAGGGCTGGGTCGAGGAGAACCGACCCGGTACCGCGGCGGCCGAGGCGGCTCGGCGCGCGCGAGGCGAATGACACCTTGGGCGGTCCTCGTGACCGTCAGCGGTGGGCCCCGATCGGAGCCCAGGACATCGGCCCCGGCGGGGTCAGAACGGCCCCCTCGCGGGGTCAGGGAGTGAGCACCACACGTGTCCGGAATCAAGACAACCGGCCAGAAGCGACTCGTCCTGGTCTCCGGGCGAGCGCACCCGGAGCTGTCGAAGGCGATCGCGGAAGAGCTCGGTGTCGACCTCGTCCCCACCGACGCCCGGACCTTCGCGAACGGTGAGCTCTACGCCCGCTTCGACGAGTCGGTGCGCGGGTGTGACGCCTTCGTCATCCAGTCGCACACCGCCCCGATCAACGAGTGGCTCATGGAGCAGCTCATCATGGTGGACGCGCTCAAGCGTGCCTCCGCCAAGCGCATCACCGTCGTCGCGCCGTTCTACCCCTACGCCCGTCAGGACAAGAAGGGCCGCGGGCGCGAGCCGATCTCGGCCCGCCTCGTCGCGGACCTCTTCAAGGCCGCCGGCGCCCACCGCATCATGAGCGTCGACCTGCACGCACCGCAGATCCAGGGCTTCTTCGACGGCCCCGTCGACCACCTGTTCGCCATGCCCGTCCTGCTCGAGCGCTTCAAGGAGATGCTCGACCCGGAGACCCTGACCGTCGTCTCGCCCGACATGGGCCGCGTCCGCGTCGCCGACATCTGGTCCGAGAAGCTCGGCGCCCCGCTCGCGATCATCCACAAGCGTCGCGACCCGCTCGTGCCGAACCAGGTCTCCGTGCACGAGATCGTCGGTGACGTGTCCGGTCGCTGGTGTCTGCTCGTCGACGACCTCATCGACACCGGCCGGACGATCGCGAAGGCGGCCGGGGCCCTCAAGGCCAGCGGTGCCAAGGGCGTCGTCGTCGCCGCCACGCACGCCGTGTTCTCCGACCCCGCGACCGAACTGCTGCAGAGCGAGTTCATCGACCGCGTGGTCGTCACCGACACCCTCCCGGTGCCGGTCGAGAAGCGCTGGGACAAGCTCGAGGTCCTGCCGATCGCACCGCTCATCGCACGCGCCATCCACGAGGTCTTCGACGACGGCTCGGTGACGTCGATGTTCGACGGCGCCGCCTGAGTCCTCGAGCCCGGCAGTGGCACTGACCGCGCGGGACGCCCTCGCCGCCCGACTCCGGGCCGGCGGGAGCGTCTTCGCCGAGGACGAAGCCGACCTCCTGCTGGCGGCCGGTGACGGGGACCCGGGTCGCCTGCGCGGCCTCGTGCAGCGACGGATCGCGGGGGAGCCCCTCGAGTACGTCCTCGGCTGGGCCGCCTTCGACGGGCACCGGGTCCGCGTGACGCCCGGCGTCTTCGTGCCCCGCGCACGTACCCGAGCCGTCGTGGTGCAGGCCGCGCGTCGCCTGCAGCAGTACGACCGCGTCGTGGACCTGTGCTGCGGAGCCGGCGCGATCGGCCTGGCGCTGCTCGAACGGATCGGGCCGCTCGACCTGGTCGCGGCCGACGTCGACCCGGATGCCACCGACGTCGCTGCCGAGAACCTCGGCGACCGCGGCATCGTCGTGACCGGAGACCTGTTCGCGCCGCTGCCCACGCGCTTCCGCGGTGCCGTCGACGTCGTCGCGGTGAACGCGCCCTACGTCCCGACGGACGCGATCACGACCATGCCGTCGGAGGCCCGTGACCACGAGCATCGGGTCGCCCTCGACGGCGGGGCCGACGGCCTCGACCTGCACCGACGGATCGCTGCCGAGGCGGGCGACTGGCTGCGACCCGGCGGCGCCGTGGTCATCGAGGTGTCGGCGGACCAGGCGTCGGCGTCGGGGGAGCTCTTCCGGGCCGCCGGCCTCGGCGTCGAGGTCGCCCGGGACGACGAGGTCGACGGAACCTGCGTCGTCGCGACCCTGCCCGACTGACCGACCCGGACCCCGTCGACGGTCACCGGTCCGGCACCGCCCGCGGCCACGGTCGGGCCCTGCCCGCGGTCACCGCTGACCGGCCCCGCCCGCGGCCACCGGTCCGGCCCCGTCAGGACGCCGTGATCGTGACCCCGTGCCACCCCGACGCACCGTTCGGCGCCGGCGGCCGCTGCACGCTGGTCTGCACCTCGCCGTCCGCACTGACCGCGCGGACCTGCACCTCGTGCCGCCCCTTCGTGGCCGTCCAGCGGTACACCCACTGCCGCCACGTGTCGGCGGAGACCGAGTCGGCCAGTTCGGCGTCCTGCCAGTCCGCGTCGCCAACCTTCACCTGCACGGCCTTGACGCCCGTGTGCGGCTGCCACGCGACACCGGCGATCGGCACCCGGTCGCCGACTGAGACCGAGGCGCCGTCGGACGGGGTGTCGATCCGCGACTCGAGCTTCACCGGTCCGCGCTCCGACCACCCGCGCGGCGTCCAGTACCCCTGCGCCCGCGAGAAGCGCGTCACCTGGAGCTCGGTCACCCACTTCGTCGCGGAGACGTACCCGAACAGCCCCGGCACGACCAGGCGTGCGGGGAAGCCGTGCTCGGCGGGCAGCGGTTCGCCGTTCATCCCGACGGCCACGAGCGCCTGCGTCCCCTCGTCCTGCAGAACGTCGAGCGGGGTTCCGGCCGTGAAGCCGTCGATGCTGCGCGACAGCACCATGTCCGCGCCGGACCGGGGCCGTGCGCGCGCCAGCAGGGACCGGATGGGGTACCCGAGCCACAGCGCGTTGCCGATGAGGTCCCCGCCGACCTCGTTCGACACGCAGCTCAGCGTCGCCATGTGCTCCTCGAGGGGGAGGGCGAGCAGTTCGTCCCAGGTGATCTCGACCTCGTCCTCGACCTCACCCGTGATCCTCAGCGACCAGTCGGCCGGGTCGATCGACGGCACCCGGAGTGCGGTGTCGATCCGGTAGAAGTCCGCGTTCGGGGTGACGTAGGGCGTGATCCCCTCGACGTCCAGGCTCGCGCCGCTCGGCACCGGGGCGGCGGCCGTCGCCGGCTCGGGCAGGCGGACGGCGCGGCGCACGGCCGCTGCGGCCTGCAGCGAGGCCGAGCCCAGCCGGGAGGCGCCTCCCACGACGGCTGCGACCGCTCCGGTCGTCACCGCCCATGCGATGAAGGAGCGTCGCTGGACCGCGTCGGCGCGGTCCGTGGCAGCGGTGGGGACGGCCCGGGCGTCCTCCCACCGGCGGAGGCGCTGGAGCAGCAGGCGGAGGACGACGACGGCCGCGGCGACCCCGGCGACCGTGGGGGCGCCGTCGAGGGTGCCGCTGCCGGACCGGGTGGTGACCGCGAGGAGGGCGAGCAACCCGCCGGCCGCGAAGACCAATGCGCCGTAGGGCGGTCGGACCCGTTCGAGTACACCGGCGCCCGCGGTGATCGCGACCAGGACGACCGTCATGAGGACGAACAGCGCGACCTTGTCCCCGGTGCCGAAGAGCGACACCATGAGGTCCTTCGCAGCCCGCGGTGCGAGGTCGATGACGGCGGAGCCCACCGCGACGAGGGGGCTGCCGGCGCCACCGAGGACGAGCGCCCCGAGTTCGGCGACGGCGAGGAAGGCGAGCATCGCGATGACGCCGGTGAGCGCTGCCGCCCACCTGCGGTGCGGGAGGAGGCGCGGGTCTGGCTCGGTCACGATCGGATCGTAGGTCAGGGGCGCTGGGAACGGGACGCGCGGACGGTACCCCTCGACGGGCCCGCTCGTCCGGACGGTGCCCTCGGTACGGTCGCCCCGGTGCCCTCGACGCGGTGCCCTCGACCTGGGTGACCCCGGTGACCAGGGTCGCCCCGGTGCCCACGACGCGGCGCCCCGGCGTCCGTGACCGGGCGCCCCGTCCAACGACCGCCGTCGTGCAGGTGGACAGGGCACGTTCACCTGGTGGGGAGGGTGGTGCCCGGGGAGCGTGGCAGGATCGGACCGTGCCACGGCGACCAGACCACCTCCCGGGCCCCGGTGGTGCCCGACGGGACGGTGGCGCCCACTGGGGTGGTGGCGCCCGACGGGCTGGTCGCGCGCGTGGGACCGGCCGTGCTCGCGGGGCCGGACGTCCCGACCGAGCCGGCCGCGCACCGGTCGACGGGGCCGGTCGCATCGACGGCGAGGGTCGCGGCTGGCGCAGCTGGTCCTCGTACCAGCGCCTGTTGGCCCTGCGCTGGGCGATCGTCGGCGTCTGGGCGCTGCTCCTGACCGCGCGGGTGATCGTGGTCTCGATCGACCCGGAGGCCGACCTCACCGCGTTCGGCATCGCCGAGGCCGTCGCCGTCGCGGTGGGGGTCGCGGTCGTCGTCGTGGCGGTCGTCCGGGCCAGGAGCGCCGGACGACGGCGCGCGGACGACCTCCTCGAGGCAGCGGTGCGGCGGGTCGACCCGACGGTGTGGGTGGTCCCCGCGACGCCGACTCCCGAACTCCGCGAGACGATCGCGTCCGTCCGCCCGGAGGCGCCGCTGGCCGACCGGGTGACCTGGGCGTTCGGCGCGACCGAGGCGTCCCTGTGGGAACTCGACGGACGCCGGGCCACCCGTCTGCTGGTGATCCGTTGGAGCCGGGTGGTGCACGTCGGCGTCGAGGACGTGACGGTACCGGGAGCCACCCGCCGCCCTGCGCCCGCGGTGGTCGTGCACTACGTCCGCACCGACGACACCGCGGCCGTGGTGACGTTCTTCGTCCGGGTCGCGCCGGGGTCCGACCGGCTGCTCGGCCGTGGCGACCGTCTCGACGACCTGCTCACCCGCTTGGTCCGCGAGCGCATCGTCGCCTGAGCCGCAGACCGCGCAGCCCCAGCACCCGCACGGCCCCAGCACCCCGCGCAGCGACGGGCACGACCACGGAGCGCCCGTGGTCGTGCCCGTCCGACCGTCCGACTAGTGCGTGGACGGCTCCTGCTCGACCTCGCGCCGGTCGTCCTCGGACCAGAGCGTGTGGAACGTGCCGTCCTTGTCGATGCGCTGGTAGGTGTGCGCGCCGAAGAAGTCACGCTGCCCTGGATGAGCGCGGCGGGCAGCCGCTCGGACGCCAACGAGTCGAAGTACGACAGCGCCGACGAGAACCCGGGTGCGGGGACACCCGACGCCGCAGCGATGCCGACGATGCGACGCCAGGCGGCTTCACCCTCGGCGACGGCGTCCGCGAAGTACGGGTCGACCAGCAGCGACTCGAGCTCCGGGTCCTTGTCGTACGCCTCGACGATGCGGTTGAGGAACTGCGCACGGATGATGCACCCGCCGCGCCAGATCTTCGCCATGTCGCCCAGGTCGATGTCCCAGTCGTACTCCTTCGCCCCGGCGATGATGAGGTCGAAGCCCTGTGCGTACGCGACGACCTTCGATGCGTACAGCGCCGCACGGACGTCGTCCGCGAACGTGTCCGACACCTCGGCGATGTCGGGGCGCTTCGTGACCGACCGCTGGACGGCGGCGCGCTGGGACGGCCTCGAGGAGACCGCCCGGGCGAAGACGGCCTCGCCGATGCCGGACACCGGGATGCCGAGCCCGACCGCGTTCTGCACGGTCCACACACCCGTGCCCTTCGACCCCGCCTCGTCACGGATGAGGTCGACGAGTGGTTTGCCGGTGTCGGCGTCGTGCTGCTTGAGGACCTCGCCGGTGATCTCGATCAGGTAGGACTCGAGGTCGCCCTTGTTCCACTCGTCGAACACGTCGACGAGCTGCTCGACGCTGTACCCGCCGACGCGGCGGAGCAGGTCGTACGACTCCGCGATGAGCTGCATGTCGGCGTACTCGATGCCGTTGTGCACCATCTTGACGAAGTGCCCGGCACCGTCCGTGCCGACGTGCGTGACGCAGGGCTCGCCCTCGGCCACCGCGGCGATCGAGGTCAGGATCGGACCGAGCGTCTTCCACGCCTCGTCCGATCCGCCGGGCATGATCGACGGGCCCTTGAGCGCGCCCTCCTCGCCGCCGGAGATCCCGGTGCCGACGAAGTTCAGGCCCTTCTCGCGCAGGTCGTGCTCGCGGCGGATGGTGTCGTGGAAGTTCGCGTTGCCGCCGTCGACGATGATGTCGCCTTCCTCGAACCGCTCGGCGAGCTGCGAGATCACGGCGTCGGTGCCCTTCCCGGCCTGCACCATGATGATCGCGGTACGCGGCTTCGCGAGCGAGGCGACGAATCCGTCGATGTCCTCGGATGCGATGAAGCCCATGTCGCCGTGCTCCTGCAGGAGCTCCTCGGTGCGGGCGTAGGTGCGGTTGTAGACCGCGACGGTGTTGCCCTCACGTGACGCGAGGTTCCGCGCCAGGTTCGAGCCCATCACTGCGAGGCCGATGACCCCGATGTTCGCCTGTTCCTTGTTGTCTGCCACGTCGACTCCTTCGTGTCCTGACGGCCACCGCCAATCTATGCAGCCGTCGATCCGTCCATCCAGGTACTCCGCATCCTGGGGACAGCGGCCCGACCTGTTCGTACTGTGGATGCATGGCCGATGCGACCCGACTCCCGCCCGTGCTCGTGATGGGGGTCTCCGGCTCCGGCAAGTCGACGGTGGGCGAGGCCCTGACCGCCGCACTCGTCGCACGCGGGGAGGCCGCCGAGTTCGTCGACGCCGACGCCCTCCACCCGCAGGTGAACAAGGACAAGATGCACGAGGGCATCCCGCTCACCGACGAGGACCGCCGCCCGTGGCTCGACGCGTGCTCGGAGCGGATCGCGGCGGTGCAGGCCTCCGGCTCCCGCTGCGTGATGGCGAACTCGGCGCTGAAGCGTGCGTACCGCGACCGCCTCCGCGAGGACGCACCGACGCTGTTCATCGCGTTCCTGGACGGCTCGCGCGAGCTGATCGCCGAGCGGCAGAGCCACCGGCACCACGAGTACATGCCGAACTCGCTGCTCGACTCGCAGTTCGCGACCCTGGAGCGGCCGGAGTCCGACGAGGCCTTCGGCGCCGTCGCGATCCACGGCTCGGTCGACGAGACGGTCGCCCAGATCCTGGCCGTCCTGCCCTAGGCGACCCCGAGGCGCCGGACAGCCTCCACCCCGCCGCGGGGACCACCGCGGCACCGCGACGAAGGAGCCGCACATGACCGACCCGACCGACCGCGTCGCCGACCCGGCCCCGGGATCCCGCGACGACGGCCCCGCGACCGCAGCCTCCGCCTCCCGCCCCGACACCTGGGCGAGCACCGACCGCGGCCAGCTCCTCGACCGCGCCGAGGTCGTCGTCACGAGCCCCGACCGCAACTTCGTCACCCTGAAGCTCACCACGGCCGACGGCGTCACGGGCCTCGGCGACGCGACCCTGAACGGCCGCGAACTCGCTGTCGCCACCTACCTGTCCGAGCACGTCGTGCCGCTGCTCGTCGGTCGTGACGCCAGCCGCATCGAGGACGCCTGGCAGTTCCTCTACCGCTCCTCGTACTGGCGTCGCGGCCCGGTCACGATGGCCGCCATCGCCGCCGTCGACATGGCGCTGTGGGACATCAAGGCCAAGGTCGCCGGCATGCCGCTCTACCAGCTGCTCGGCGGGGCGTCGCGCACCGGACTCATGGCGTACGGCCACGCGTCGGGCAAGGAGCTGCCCGAGCTGTTCGACTCGATCCGCGCGCACCAGGCGGAGGGGTACCGGTCGATCCGCGTGCAGACCGGCGTGCCCGGGCTCGAGAGCATCTACGGCATCGCGTCGAACCGGACCACCGAGGGCAACGCCGGCGTCCGGTACGACTTCGAGCCCGCGCAGCGCGGTGCCGTCCCGGCGATGGAGGACTGGGACACCCGCGCCTACCTCCGACACCTCCCGACGGTGTTCGAGGCGGTGCGCAACGAGTTCGGCCCGGACCTGCCGCTCCTGCACGACGGTCACCACCGGATGACGCCGATCCAGGCCGCCAAGCTCGGCAAGAGCCTGGAGCCGTACGACCTGTTCTGGCTCGAGGACTGCACCCCCGCCGAGAACCAGGAGGCGCTACGGCTCGTCCGGCAGCACACCACGACGCCGCTCGCGATCGGCGAGGTCTTCAACACGATCTGGGACTTCAAGGACGTCATCCGCGACCAGCTCATCGACTACGTCCGCGGTGCCGTCACGCACATGGGCGGCGTCACCCCGCTGCGCAAGACGATGGACTACGCGGCGATGTACCAGGTGAAGTCCGGGTTCCACGGGCCGACGGACATCTCGCCGGTGGGACTCGCGGCGCAGATGCACCTCGGCCTCGCGATCCACAACTTCGGCATCCAGGAGTACATGCGGCACGGGCCGCGGACGAACCAGGTGTTCCGGCAGACGTCCACCTTCACGGACGGGTACCTGCACCCGGGCGACGAGCCGGGCCTCGGCGTGACGCTCGACGTCGACGAGGCGGGGAAGTACCCGTACGAGCAGGCCTACCTGCCGTTCAACCGCCTGGCCGACGGGACCGTGCACGACTGGTAGCCCGTTCCCGGGTGCCACGACGGACGCGCCGGGCAGAGTGGGGGCGTGGACCCCGCAGCGCTCGCCGACGCCGCCCGTGCGCTCCTGCGCGCCGCGCCCGCCGACTTCGTCCGGGAACGCACCGCCCGCCAGCGCGCGGTCCGGAAGGACGACCGGGACCTCGCAGCCGCCATCGGCCGTCTCCGCAAACCGGCACCCGCCGCGTGGATCGTCGACCTCCTCGCCGACAACGGTGCACTCGACGACGCGGTCGGGCTCGGGCCGGCCCTGCGCCAGGCGCAGGCCGACGCGGACCCGCAGGAGATCGCGACGCTCCGGAAGCAGCGGTCGCGGCTCGTGCAGGCGCTCGCCGCCACCGGGGCGGAGCGCGCGGAGGCCGCCGGACACCCCGCGACGCCGGCGGTGCTCGAGCTCGTCCGCGCGACGATCGAGGCCGGCATGGCCGACCCGCACGCGGGTGCCGCGATCCGCTCGGGGCTGCTCCTCCGTCCGCTCGAGAGCGTCGGCTTCGAGGACGTCGACCTGACGGACGCCCTCGCCGTCCCGGACGCCGTCCCCGACGCATGGTCCGGCAGCGACGCCCCGCCGATCCCGATCACGGCCGGGAGGCGCGGCGCACGTCGCACCGTCGGCGGCGGTCCGGCGGACACCGCCGCCGGCAGCGACACCGCCGCCGGCAGCGACACTGGCGCCGCGGACACCGACACCGGCGCCGCGGACACCGACACCGGGACGGACGAGCGCACGCCTGAGCCGGAGCCCCGGGACCCCGCGGCCGCACGCCGTGCCGCGCGCGCGGCCGAGACCGCCGCCCGACGGGCGTCCCGCGACGCCGACGCCGCGCTGGACGACGCCGAGTCCGCCCTCGACGGCGTCGAGGACCGGCGCGCCGACCTCGACCACCGCCGCGAGGACCTCGAACGACGGCTCCGCGACCTCGACCGCGAGCAGACCGACCTCGACGCCGAGGCCGAGCGCCTCCGCCGCGCGCGGGACGACGCCGAGGCCGCGAGCGACCGGGCCCGCGACGCGCTCACCGCCGTCCGTCGGCACCGCCACGACGACCGCTGACCGGCGCCGGCCCGGCCGCCGCCCGCTCAGGGCGTCGCAGCCGGCCACCGGGGGCACGGCACGCCCTCATCCACTCGGATGAAAGCCACCCGCACCGCTCGCTGCCCGCGCGCACCCCGCCCTACGCTCGGCGCCATGCTCCTCTTCCTCCGCCGGTGGCTCCGGCACCTCGTGGCCCCGGCCGCCGGCGTGGTGTACCTCACCCTCTGGATCGTCGCCGAGGCGGGCCGCTCCGACCTCACCGCGCACGTCCTCGTGGTGTCCGCCCTCGCCGTCGCGATCGGGCTGGCGAACTGGATGCCGTCGACGAGCCTCGGGCTGGTCGTCGTCGTCCCCGTGCTGCAGGCACTCCGGCTGCTCGACCGGCCGCGCGACACCACGTGGCCCGAGTACCTCGCCATCGCGATCGTGGTCGGCATCATCGGCGCCGGTCGCTCCGGGCTGCTGCGGTGGCTCGCGATCCCGGCCCTCGGCGTCGCGAGCGCCGCCGCTGCGTGGGCGATGGTCGTCCCCACCGTCGCCGACCAGGACGTGTGGGCGAGGTGGACCGGCTCGCTCTCCGGCACCCGGTCCGACCTCGCGTTCCTGGCCCTGGCGATCGCCGGCGCGAGCGGCATCGCGTGGGCGGTCGGCGTGGCGATCGGCGCGACGTGGCGCGTCGGGCTCGCCCGGGTCCGGGTCGTCGAGGCCGAGCAGGAGACCGAGGCCGCCAGCGCCGAACTCCGCGCCGAGCAGGAGCGCGCCCGTATCGCACGGGACGTGCACGACTCGTTGGCGCACTCCCTCGCGGTCGTCGTCTCGCAGGCGCAGGGGGCCGCGGCGCTCACGGTCCGGGACGGACCGGCCGCGACCGCCCTGCAGGACATCGCCGAGGTGAGCCGGACCGCCCTCGGGGACGTCCGCGCCCTCGTCGAGCGGATCCAGGGCACCGGCCAGGAGGCCCGGCACGGCCTGGCAGACGTCCCGCACCTGGTCGAGGACATGCGCGAGCTCGGCATGCAGGCGGTGTTCGAGCAGCACGGCGACCCGCGGGCACTCGGCACCGAGGCCGGGGGAGCGGTGCACCGGATCGTGCAGGAGAGCCTGACGAACGTGCTCAAGCACCAGGGCCGGACGGCGACCGCGCGGGTGGTGCTCGACTGGCGCGGGCCCGGGCTCGGGGTGGTCGTGACCTCCACCGGGAGCAGTCCGCTCGTCGCACTCGACGGCCCGGGGTCCGGCGTGGCCGGGATGCGGGAGCGCGCCCGACTGGTCGACGGCTGGCTGCGCGCCGGGGTCGGCGACGAGGAGCACGAGTACGTCGTCACGGCGTGGTTGCCGACGCTCGGCGGATCGTCGGTGCCGTCCGGGGCGGACGTGACCCCGGGCCTCCCGGCGGTCGTCGGAGCCGGAGCGGTCGACGCGACCGGACCCGGCGGCACGAGCGCGACCGGAGCGTCCCGGTGACGGGGATCCGCGTCGCCGTCGTCGACGACCAGCGGCTGTTCGCCTCGGGCATGCGGATGCTCGTCGACGCGCAGGACGACATGACCTGCGTCGGGACCGCGGGCGACGGCGCCGAGGCCCTCGCGCTCTGCGCGACCGAGCAGCCGGACGTGCTGCTCCTGGACCTCCGGATGCCGGTGCTCAACGGCATCGAGACGATGGCCCGGCTCGCCGAGCAGGGTGACGACCGGCCGCGGGTCGTCGCCCTCACGACGATCCGCCGCGACGACGCGGTCCTCGCGGCGCTGCGTGCCGGAGCGGCGGCGTTCCTCACCAAGGACGCGCTGCCCGAGGTCGTGACGGCCACCATCCGCGACGTGCACGAGGGACGGCCGGCGCCCACGGAGACCGAGGCGCTCGACCTGCTCCGGGCCCAGGGCACCCTCGTCGAGTCCGAGCGGCGGGACGAGGTGCTCGACGCACTCACCGCCCGCGAGCGTGAGGTGTTCCTGCTCGTGGCGAAGGGGCTCAGCAACCAGGAGATCGCCGCGTCGGTCTTCCTCAGCGAGGCCACCGTCAAGACCCACGTCCGGTCGGTGCTCACGAAGCTCGGGCTCCGCAACCGGATCCAGGTCGTCATCACCGCACACGAACGCGGCCTCGTCCGCGCCTAGGGGGAACCATGCGCATCACCGAACGGGCCGCGAAGACCGGCACCCTCGTCCTCGTGGTCGCCGGACTCGGCGGAGCCGTCCTGCACGGCCTGCCGGAGGCCGTCGACCACGCCGTCCGACCGACGACCACGAAGGACGTCGTCGCGTGGACGATGCCCCTCGACGGGTACGTGCTCGCGTCCGGGCCCGCCTCGTACGCCGAGAACCTCCTCGAAGACCGGTGCCTCCGGACGGCCGGGATCGACGTCCCGCCGCCGTGGGCGACGATCGCCGGCCTCCGCGCCGAGGACGCCGCGAACGAGACGGCCGCCCGGGGCAACCCGGCACCGGCGCTCTCCGAGACCCGACCGTTGACCGCAGACGAAGCCTCCGCGCGGGGGTACCGCGGTCCGTCCCTCGCCGGGGCGAACAACGAGGGGTTCCGGCAGTGGGGCTCCTCGACCGAGCGCAACGCGGCGATCGACGCGCTCCCCTCGGGCACCTTCGAGCGGTGCATCCACCGAGCTCGCGCCACCCTCGGCACCGACGACGACGGATCGGACCAGAGTGCGGCGATGGTGGCGCAGCGGCTCACCTACCTGGCAGCGGTGGCGGCGCGCTCGGACCCGGCGGTGGTCGCCGCAGCTGCTGACTGGCGGTCCTGCCTCGCGGACGCCGCCGTCGGTCCCGTCTCCGGGGGTCTGCCCGACGACCCGTCGGGGTTGCCGACCGCATCGATGCGCGCCGTCGACTGGGTGACGGACCTGGACGACGAGGACGTCCCGCGCGACGAGGTCCGCCTCGCCGAGCAGGACGTCGCGTGCCAGCAGTCCACCGGCTACCGCCAGGCCCTGTACGACGCCGAGTGGCGCCGGCTGCTCCGGGTGACGGGGTCGGACGCCGCGGTGCTCGCCGCCGGCTCCCGGGACCAGGCGGCCGTGGACCGTCGGGTGGAGGCCGCGATCCGGCGGCTCGCCCCGGAGGCGCCGACCGGCGTCCGCTGACCGCGGCGTCCGGTCGCGAGACGCGGTCCGCGGTCCGCGGTCCGCGGTCTGGCGGACGCCACGGCGGGCCGTCGGCAGCTGCACCTGGGGGGAGCTGCCGACGGCCCGCGACCATCGGCGTGGTCGCCACCGCGCCGTCGCCAGCCCACGCGCTCCGGCCGGAGGCACACGGACGACCGGTGTCGGGCCTCCCGTCCGGACGGCCGCGCGCGAGACGGTGCGACACGCCCGGATGCCCTGGTAGGCTGACGGACGACTTCGGCGAGGGCCGCGCAAGCGGCCGTGATCGACGCGGTGGGAGACCCGGCCAGACTCTGGGACCGTTCCTCACGCGTGCACGCGTTCGAGTTGCAACACCACAGACCCCCCGATGCCGGCACTCCGGCGTCGTCCCCGACACCAGGAGGCATCATGGCTGACTACACGAAGCTCGCGGCAGAGGTCCGCACCAAGTTCGGCAAGGGTGCGGCCCGCAAGCTCCGCGCCGCCGACAAGATCCCCGCGGTCGTCTACGGCCACGGCACCGAGCCGAAGCACATCAGCCTGCCGGGCCACGAGACGATGCTCCTCGTCCGTACCGCCAACGCGGTCGTGGACCTCGACATCGAGGGTGCGGCCCAGCTCGCCCTCGTCAAGGACGTCCAGCGTGACCCGGTGCGCCAGATCATCGAGCACATCGACCTCGTGGTCCTGCGCCGCGGCGAGAAGGTCACGGTCGACGTGCCCGTCGTCGTCGAGGGCGAGTCCTTCGCCGGCACCATCCACGTGCAGGACCTCAACACGGTCTCGCTCCTGGTCCTCGCGACCGACATCCCCGAGCACGTCGTCGTCGACGTCGAGGGCCTCGAGGACGGCAAGCAGATCGTCGCGTCCGAGCTGACCCTCCCCGAGGGCGCCGAGCTCGAGACCGACGCCGACGCGCTCGTCGTGCAGATCGTCACCCCGCGTGGCACCGCCGACGACGACGCCGCCGACGAGGCATCGGCCGAGGCGGGCGCCGAAGCCGGTGCCGAGGGCGGCTCCGAGCCGGTCTCCGAGTAACACTCCTCGCAGGCATCTGGCCGACGCTGATGGCAGACCGGACGTTCGTCGTGGTCGGGCTCGGGAACCCCGGGCCCGACTACGCGGGCAACCGCCACAACGTCGGCCAGATGGTCCTCGACGAACTGGCCGCCCGCATGGGTGCCACGTTCAGGAAGCACAAGACCCCGAACCAGGTCGCCGAGGGGCGCCTGGTGCCGGGGGGCCCGAAGCTCGTCCTCGCGAAGCCCGGGTCGTTCATGAACACCTCCGGGGGGCCGGTCTCGGCCGTCCTCGGGTTCTACTCCGCGTCGCCGGAGGACCTGATCCTGGTCCACGACGAGCTCGACCTGCCGTTCGACACCGTGAAGCTCAAGGGCAACGGCGGACACGGCGGGCACAACGGCATCCGTGACGTCATCAAGGCGACGAACACGAACGAGTTCGCGCGGGTGCGGGTCGGCATCGGCCGTCCGCCCGGTCGCCAGGACCCGGCCGACTACGTGCTGCGTGACTTCGCCGCCGCCGAGAAGAAGGCGCTGCCGAACCTCCTCGCCGACGCGGCCGACGCCGTCGAGGCGATCGTCACCGACGGCCTGCTCGCCGCGCAGCAGCGCTTCCACGCCCCGGCCTGATGAACGCCGTCGCCGCCGTCGTGCTCGCGACGAACCCGCTCGCCACGGCCGCGCTCGTCGTCGTCTCGGTCATGGGCATCGCGCTCGTCGGGACGGCGCGCTTCCTCGGTCGCCGCGCGGCCGAGCAGGCGCGCGCGGACGAACCGACGCCCCCGCCGGACGACCTGGAGCCCGGCAGGACCTGACGACGGACCGGCCGGGAGGCCCGCCCGGCTCCGCCACGCGCCTCCTGTTCGCCCGTCGCGCACGCCGCGACCGCTGTCGGGGGCCGCCGGTACCATCGTGTGAGTGACGATCTCGGGCCTCATCCCTGCGCTCTCGCGCGCCTCCTCCTTCGATCGTGCGCTCCGTGCCGCCCCTCGTGACGCCGACTTCTCGGTGGTCGACGGCCTGCGCGTCCCCCTGTTCGCCGCACTGTTGGCCGACCGCACGGGCCCGCAGTGCGCCTTCGTCATCACGGCCACCGGGCGCGAGGCCGAGGCGGTGCGCGACGCCCTGAGCTGCACGATCCCGGACGCCGACGTGCTCGAGTTCCCCGCGTGGGAGACCCTGCCGCACGAGCGCCTCAGCCCGAGCCCGCAGACCGTCGGCACGCGCATCGCCACGCTGCGAGCCCTGCAGCGCTGGCAGGACGCCCCGGCGGACGAGCGCCGCACGACCGTCGTCGTCGCGAGCGTCCGGGCCGCGCTGCAGCCGATCGCCGACAACCTGACCGAGCTCGCCCCCGTCGTGCTGCGGACCGGGTCACGCGGCAACGACCTCAGTGGGATCGCCTCGCAGCTGGTCGACCTGGCGTACGCGCGGGTCGACCTCGTCACGCGTCGCGGTGAGTTCGCCGTCCGCGGTGGCATCCTCGACGTCTTCCCGCCGACGGCCGACCACCCGGTGCGCGTCGACTTCTTCGGCGACGAGATCGAGGGCATCAAGGCCTTCTCGGTCGCCGACCAGCGCTCCACCGACGACGACCTCGACGCGGTCGAGCTCACGGCGTCGCGCGAACTGCTCCTCAGCGAGGACGTCAAGCAGCGGGCGCGCGAGATGCTGCACGAGTTCCCGAACCTGTCGCAGATGCTCGCGAAAGTGTCCGAGGGCATCCCGGTCGAGGGCATGGAGTCCCTCGCACCCGCGCTCGTCCGCAAGCTCGTCCCGGTCACCAGCTACCTGCCCGAGGCCGCGACGATCGCCGTGTTCTCACCCGAGCGGGTCAGCGGCCGTGCGCACAGCCTGGCCGAGACGAACCAGGAGTTCCTGCAGGCCGCGTGGAGCGCCGCGGTCGCCGGGGCGCAGGCGCCGATCGACCTCGACGCCGGCAACTTCATGACGGTGCAGCAACTCAGGAACACCCGCGGGCAGCGCACCTGGTGGACGGTGTCGCCCTTCGACTCCGGTGCCGACGAACCGCTGACCGACGCCGATGCGGTGGCCGAGGCGGGGGAGTACGTCCGCGTCCCGGGTGAGGCGATCCCGAGCTTCGCCGGCAGTGCCGACGGCGCGGTCGCGCACGTCAAGGCGCTCACCGACGACCAGTGGGCCGTCGTCGTCACGGCGCAGGGCCAGGGACTCGTCGAGCGTGCCGTGCAGGTCCTGGCCGACGCCGGGGTGGCCGCACGCGCCGGGGCGCTGGACGGGCCTCCCGAACCGGGTGTCGCCATCGTGACGACCGCCAGCGTCGAGCACGGCTTCGCGGTCGCCGACCCGCGCATCGCGCTCCTCAGCGAGGCCGAGTTCTACGGTCGCAGCGTCCAGCAGGGCGCCCGGACGGTGAAGAAGCTCGCCAGCCGCCGCAAGAACGTCGTCGACCCGCTGCAGCTCAAGACCGGTGACGTCGTCGTGCACGCCACCCACGGCATCGGCAAGTTCGTGGAGCTCGTCAGCCGCGAGGTCTCCAGCGGCGGCCGCAACGCCGTCAAGCAGCAGCGCGAGTACCTGGTGCTCGAGTACGCGCCCTCGAAGCGGAACTACCCCGGCGACAAGCTCTTCGTCCCGACCGACCAGCTCGACCAGCTGTCCCGCTACGTCGGCGGCGAGAACCCGACCCTGTCGAAGATGGGCGGGTCGGACTGGTCGGCGGCGAAGTCGAAGGCGCGCAAGGCGGTCCGTGACATCGCGGTCGACCTCGTGAAGCTCTACTCCGCCCGCATGGCGTCGAAGGGGCACGCGTTCGGGCCGGACACCCCGTGGCAGCGTGAGCTGGAAGAGGCGTTCCCGTTCGCCGAGACCGCCGACCAGTTGACCACCATCGACGAGATCAAGCGCGACATGGAGAGCCCGATCCCGATGGACCGGCTGCTCTCCGGCGACGTCGGCTACGGCAAGACCGAGGTCGCGATCCGTGCCGCGTTCAAGGCCGTGCAGGACGGCAAGCAGGTCGCGGTCCTGGTGCCGACGACGCTGCTCGTCCGCCAGCACATGGAGACGTTCCAGGAGCGCTTCGCCGGGTTCCCGGTCAACCTGCGTGCCCTGAGCCGCTTCCAGACCGAGAAGGAGACGAAGGAGACGGTCGCGGGCCTGGCCGACGGCACCGTCGACATCGTCATCGGCACGCACCGGATCCTGTCGCAGAGCGTTCAGTTCAAGGACGTCGGACTCGTCATCATCGACGAGGAGCAGCGCTTCGGTGTCGAGCACAAGGACCAGCTCAAGAAGCTCAAGACGAACGTCGACGTCCTGGCGATGTCCGCGACGCCGATCCCGCGCTCGCTCGAGATGGCGGTGACCGGGATCCGCGAGATGTCCACCCTGGCGACCCCGCCGGAGGACCGCCACCCCATCCTGACCTTCGTCGGACCGCAGTCCGACCTGCAGGTCGCGGCGGCGATCAAGCGCGAGATGCTCCGCGAGGGCCAGGTGTTCTACGTGCACAACCGCGTCAAGGACATCCAGTCGGTCGCCTCGCACCTGGCCGAGATCGTGCCGGACGCCCGCATCGCCGTCGCCCACGGGCAGATGGGCGAGCAGGCGCTCGAGCAGGTCATGGTCGACTTCTGGGAGCGCCGCTTCGACGTCCTGGTGTCGACGACCATCATCGAGACCGGGTTGGACATCGCGAACGCGAACACGCTGATCATCGACAAGGCCGACAAGTACGGCCTGTCGCAGCTGCACCAGCTCCGCGGTCGTGTCGGTCGTGGCCGGGAGCGCGGGTACGCGTACTTCCTCTACGACGCCGAGAAGCCGCTGTCCGAGACCGCGCAGGACCGCCTCGAGACGATCGCCGCGAACAACGAGCTCGGCGCCGGCATGCAGGTCGCGATGAAGGACCTCGAGATCCGCGGTGCGGGCAACCTGCTCGGCGGCGAGCAGTCCGGTCACATCGCGGGCGTCGGGTTCGACCTGTACCTCCGGATGATCGGCGAGGCCGTGTCGCAGTTCCGCGGGGACGTGGCCGAGGGGCAGACCGAGCTCCGGCTCGAGATCCCGGTCGACGCGCACATCCCGGAGGACTACGTCGAGTCCGAGCGTCTGCGGCTCGAGGCGTACCAGAAGCTGTCGGCGGCCTCGGCCCCGGCGGCGCAGCCCGAGGCGATCGACATGGTCCTCGACGAGCTCACCGACCGCTACGGCACCCCGCCGCAGGCCGTGCTCACGCTCATCGAGGTCTCGCGTCTCCGCCGCATGGCGCAGCAGGTCGGACTGTCCGACGTCGTCGTGATGGGCTCGAACCTCCGCGTCGCCGGCAAGGAACTCGCCGACTCGGCGCAGGTCCGGCTCAAGCGCATGTTCGCGGGCGCGCGCTGGTTCCCGCAGCAGGACGCGGCGAGCATCCCGGTGCCGAAGCCGCACGGCGAGACCCTCCCGGACGACGCCCTCATCAGCTGGGTGGAGAGCATCCTCACCGCGGTCTACGGGGCGCCCGCCCGCGCGGAGGCGTCGGCGGCCTGATCGTGGTCCGGTGACCACCGGACGGACGGGAGGCCCGTGGCGGATCCGCCACGGGCCTCCCGTCCGTCGTCTGCCGCGCTGGTGCGCGGTGCCGCCGCTACGCGATGCGCCCGCTACTCGGTGGCCTCGGCCTCGGACAGCTCCCGGCGCTGCCGGTACCGGCGGGCCCGCACCGAGACGAGGACCGCGGACGCCACCATGGCGATGCCGGAGCCGACGAGCACGGCGAGGACACCCTCGTCGACGATCTCCTCGTTCGCCGCGAACGCAAGCTCGTTCATGAGCAGCGACACCGTGAAGCCGATACCGCCGAGGACACCGACGGTCACCACCGAGCCGAACGACAGGGTCGAGCGGCCCGGCCCACGGAACAGCCGGCCGGCGATCGTGCCGAAGAGCGTGATGCCGATCACCTTGCCGACCGGGAGCGCGAGGACGACGCCCCAGAACGTCGGGGACAGTTCGGTGATGCCGACCGCCGGGATCACCACAGCAGCCGAGACGAAGGCGAAGACGGGGAGCACGATCGCGTTCGACCACGGCTCGACGTGCTCGTGCAGGGTCCCACCCGGACGGCGGGGGAGGGCGAGTCCCAGGGCCACGCCGGCGATCGTCGCGTGCACGCCCGAGTGGTACACGAGCCACCAGGTGACGAGCCCGACGAGGACCATCGCGACGACGAGGAACGGCTGCGCCGCGCTGCCCGGCCGGAGACGTCGACCGAGGACCGCGAACACGAGGACCAGGACCGACGCGCCACCGAGGGCGAGGAAGTCCGTTCCGTGCGCGAAGACCACGGCGATGATGACGATGGCGATCAGGTCGTCGAGCACGGCGAGGGCGAGCAGGAACACCCGGATGGTCGAGGGCAGCCCGCGGCCGAACATGGCCAGGACCCCGAGCGCGAAGGCGATGTCGGTCGCGGTGGGGATCGGCCAGCCGTGCCCGTACGGGGTGCCCGCCGTGACCGCGAGGTAGACGAGCGCGGGCACGACGACGCCCCCGACCGCTGCGATGGCGGGCACCACCGCCGTCTTCGGGTTCGCGAGCTCACCGGCGACGAGTTCGTGCTTCAGCTCGATGGCGACCAGCAGGAAGAACACCGCGAGCAGGCCGTCGCTGACCCAGTGCGCGATCGAGAGGTCGAGCCCGATCGCACCCCAGGGCGTGTGCCAGTCCAGGCCGCGCTCGAGGCCGGGGCCGAGCGCGGTGTTCGCCACGACGAGGCCGAGGACGGCGGCGGAGAGGAGGGCGATCGCGCTGAAGCGGGGCGAACGGAGGAAGGAGGGCATGTGACTCCGGGTGGTCGGGTCCCGGTCGTGACCGGGTACGGGGAACGGACCGTCGACCAGACTTCCCGACACACCGAGCACCAGCCTACCGGGAGCACCTGCGCGACTGATCCACGCGGAGCCGCGGGTGGCAGCATGGCCCCATGACCTCCGTTGCCGAACTCGTCGCCGTCGTGGACCGCCTGCTCGACCCCGAGCACGGGTGCGTCTGGAACCGCGAGCAGACCCACGCCAGCCTCGCCCGGTACGCGGTCGAGGAGACGTACGAACTCGTCGACGCGATCGACGGCGACGACACCGACGAGCTCCGCGAGGAACTCGGCGACGTGCTGTACCAGGTCGTGTTGCACGCCGGGATCGCCGCGCGCGAGGGGCGGTTCGACCTCGACGACGTGGCCGACACCGTCCGCCAGAAGATGCAGCGCCGACACCCCCACGTGTTCGGGGACGAGGAGGCGCACACCGTCGAGGACGTCATCCGGGTGTGGCGTGCGGCGAAGGCGGCCGAGAAGTCCGGACGCACGAGCGCGTTCACGGGCGTGCCGCGTGCGATGCCGCCGCTGGAGCGTGCCGTGAAGCTGCTCGAACGGCTCGAGGAGCGCGGCGACCTGCATGCCGCCGTGGCCTCGGTGACCGACGGGACCGTGCTCGACCGGGTCGGCCTCGACGCCGGCTTCGGTGCCGATGTCGAGGCGTCCGGTGACGGGACGGCCGCTGCGGTCGGCGGGTCCCCGTCGGACAGCCGGGTCGACGCGGCCTGGGGTGCCGGGATGCTGGCCGAGGTGGCGGTGGCGCACGAGGAGGGGATCGACCCGATCGCGAGTCTCCGGGCTGCGGTGGCGATGCTGGAGGTGGCGGGGCGGGAGATCGAGGGCGGAGCGTCGACCGGGGGAACGCTCGCGGGCGGAGCGTCGACCGGGGGAACGCTCGCGGGCGGAGCGTCGACCGGGGGAACGCTCGCGGGCGAGAGCGCGGCTGACGCGGCGGTTCGAGCCGGCTCGTCCGACTCTGCTCGCGACGCTCGGGAGACGGAGAAGCGGGCGTCCTCCTAACCCGAAAAAGGAGGACGCCCGCGAGCGGGAGAAGACGTCACCAGGGAGCAACGTCGTCAGGGGAGCCCGCTCGAACCGCGTGGGCGTTTGCAGCACATCGCCCCCGCTGACGGCTGGCACGTGGATCAGGCACGTACCCTGCCGAGGTTCTGGATGAAGCATATCAGCGGACACCCGCTGCTGCAAGCGACGCCCGTGCTCTGCGAGAATCGACCCCATGGCGACGACCGTGACGGCCCCTCGAGGCATGCGTGACCACCTCCCCGCGGACAAGGCCCGACGGGAGCACGTGCTCGGCGTCATCCGCGGTGTGTACACGCGGCACGGGTTCGACGAGATCGAGACGCCGGTGGTCGAGGACGCCGCCAGGCTGCACTCCGGACTCGGCGGCGACAACGAGAAGCTCGCGTTCGCCGTCATGCGCCGTGGTCTCACCACCGACGACCTGCGCACCGCCGAGGCCCCGCTCGACCTCGCCGACCTCGGGCTGCGCTTCGACCTGACGGTGCCGCTGGCCCGCTTCTACGCCTCGCACCGCGCCGAGTTGCCGAGCGTCTTCCGAGCGGTGCAGATCGCGCCGGTCTGGCGAGCCGAGCGTCCGCAGAAGGGCCGCTACCGCCAGTTCGTGCAGTGCGACATCGACATCCTCGGGGAGCCCGGGCAGCTCGCCGAGATCGAGCTCGTCCGCGCGACGACGGCCGCCCTCGACGCCCTCGGCATCACCGGCACCTCGATCCGCATCAACGACCGACGCATCCTCCTGGCGCTCCTGGCGTCGTGGGGCGTCACCGACCAGGCAGCGGCGGACCGCGCGCTCATCACGGTCGACAAGCTCGACAAGATCGGGGCGGAGGGCGTCGCGGCGGAGCTCGGCGAGACGCTCGACCTCGACGCCGCGACCACCGCCGACACCATCCGGGCGCTCGAGCACGCCGACTGGGAGAGCGTGCGCGGGGCCGACTGGCTCGACACCGACGCCTTCGCGGACCTCGAGCGGCTGCGTACGGCGCTGCCCGGTGTCGACCTCCGCTTCGACCCGACGCTCGTCCGCGGGATGGGCTACTACACCGGCACGATCTTCGAGGTCGCGCACCCGGACTTCGGCTACAGCCTCGGCGGCGGCGGGCGCTACGACGGCATGATCGGACGCTTCCTCGGGCAGGACGTCCCCGCGGTCGGGTTCTCCCTCGGCTTCGAGCGACTCGTCGACCTCGTGACGCTGCCCACCTCGGAAGCGGTCGACGCGGTCGTCCTGGTCCACGACAAGGACGTCGACCCCGTCCGCCTCGCCGCGCTGAAGACCGAGGCGCTCGCGACGCACCACCGCGTCCGCCTCGAGAAGCGCACGAAGAACATGAAGAACCTGCTCGCCGGTCTGGTCGAGCAGGGGTTCGGCGCGTTCGCCACCGTGGGCGCCGACACCGAGACGCTCGAGGGCGTCGAGTTCCGTCCGCTCGTCTGACGGACGCCTCCCGGTCATCCACAGCCCGGGGTCGAGCACGACCGGCCTCGCTAGGATCGACCACGCAACCAACAACCCAACGACAGGGAGTACCCCGTGGCAGTGATCGATGCCGTAGGCGCACGTGAAGTCCTCGATTCCCGAGGCAACCCGACGGTCGAGGTCGAGGTCCTCCTCGACGACGGCGTCGTCTCGCGTGCCCTCGTCCCGTCCGGTGCCTCCACCGGCGCCTTCGAAGCGTACGAACTGCGCGACGGTGACGAGTCCCGCTACGGCGGCAAGGGCGTCCTCAAGGCCGTCGAGGCCGTGCTCGACGAGATCGGCCCGGCGCTCGAGGGCTTCGACGCAACCGACCAGCGCCTCGTCGACGCCGCGCTCATCGAGCTCGACGGCACCGAGAACAAGTCCCGCATCGGCGCGAACGCGATCCTCGGCGCCTCGCTCGCCGTCGCCCGCGCCGCAGCCGACTCGGTCGACCTGCCGCTCTTCCGCTACCTCGGCGGCCCGAACGCGCACACGCTGCCCGTTCCGCTGATGAACGTCGTCAACGGCGGTGCCCACGCGGACACCAACGTCGACATCCAAGAGTTCTTCCTCGTGCCCTACGGCGCCGAGTCGTTCTCCGAGGCGCTCCGCTGGGGCGTCGAGACCTACCACGCCCTCAAGGGTGAGCTGAAGAAGCAGGGCCTGGCGACCGGCCTCGGCGACGAGGGCGGCTTCGCGCCGGAGCTCGCGTCGAACCGTGCGGCGCTCGACTTCCTGCTCTCGGCGATCGAGAAGGCCGGCTTCACCCCGGGCAAGGACATCGCGCTCGGCCTCGACGTCGCGAGCACCGAGTTCTTCCACGACGGCAAGTACGCCTTCGAGGGCAAGCAGCTCTCGAGCCAGGAGTTCACGCAGTACTTCGTCGACCTGGCCCGCGACTACCCGCTCGCCACCATCGAGGACCCGCTGGCCGAGGACGACTGGGAGGGCTGGACCCACCTGACCGCCGAGCTCGGCTCGAAGCTGCAGATCGTCGGCGACGACCTGTTCGTGACGAACCCGAAGCGCCTCCAGCGCGGCATCGACGAGCAGGCCGGCAACTCGATCCTGGTCAAGGTGAACCAGATCGGCACGCTGACCGAGACGCTCGACGCGGTCTCCCTCGCGCACCGCCACGGCATGACCGCGATCCTGTCGCACCGCTCCGGCGAGACCGAGGACACCACGATCGCGGACATCGCGGTCGCGGTCGACGGCGGCCAGATCAAGACCGGCGCCCCGGCCCGCTCGGACCGTGTCGCGAAGTACAACCAGCTCCTCCGCATCGAGGAAGAGCTCGGCGACGCCGCGGTCTACGCCGGCCGTTCCGCGTTCCCGCGTTCGGCTTCGCTGTAACCAGTCCCACCGAGACGCCGTCCTCCTCCGGGAGGGCGGCGTTTCGTCGTTCCCGCCCGACTCCTCGCCGCCGTGCGGCGCCGCCGTCCCGACAGCGGGGCGCCGTCCCGACGGCGGGGCGGCCTCCCGCGGACGAGGCGGCGGTGAGCCGACCGGGAGGCGCGCCCCCGGGCCTCCCGTCCGGCCGGCTCGCTGAGAGGGTGCGCAACGCGCGCGCGGCGGGCTGCCGAGCCCCCGCGGCCGCGTTATCGTCGTTCCGTGCCCAGCCAGAAGCCCCGCGTCCGCCGCGTCCCCGTGGCGATGCCCGAGGGCGGGTCGGCGCAGCCCTGGTACCGGTCGCTGCACTTCTCCGGCTTCAGCCTGCTCATGCTCGCGATCATCGTGCTCTTCGTCGTGGTGCTTGCCCCGTCGCTCCGCACCCTCGTGCAGCAGCAGGAGCAGATCTCCGACATGCAGCGGCAGGTCGCGGCGCAGAAGTCCGACGTCGCGCAGAAGAAGCACGACGTGGCGCGTTGGGACGACCCGGCCTACATCGAGGCCCAGGCCCGCGACCGGCTGCTCTACGTGTACCCGGGCGAGGAGAGCTACCTCGTGATGGGCGCGCAGGACGGGACCTCGCCGACGCCGAAGCCGCGGACGGAGTCCGGGACGCCGGTCAGTTCGTCGGTGCAGACGCCGAAGGTCGACTGGGTGCAGTCGATGCTCTCGTCCGTCCTCGAGTCCGGGTTGTCGGACGCGACGAGCGACGAGCTCGACCGCCGGGGGAGCGGGTCGGGCAGTGGCTCGGGCACCGGCTCCGGCGCCGGGTCGGACAGCGGCGCGACCGCGAAGTAGGGGCGGCACGCGGAGTCCGGTAGGCTCACGTCCCCGTGACGACACCTCCGTTCGACCCGCCGACCGATCACGACGTCCAGGTGGTGTCGGCCCAGCTCGGCCGCCCCGCACGTGACGTCATCGGCATCGCCGCCCGCTGCGTGTGCGGCAACCCGACGGTCGTGTCCACGAAGCCCCGCCTCGGCAACGGCACCCCGTTCCCGACGCTGTACTACCTGTGCCACCCGGCTGCCACCGCGGCCGTCAGCACCCTCGAGGCGAACCAGGTGATGCCCGAGCTCGCCGCCCTCCTCGAGGACCCGGACACCGCCGCGCAGTACCGCGCCGCCCACCAGGCGTACCTCGACGACCGTGAGTCGATCGAGCACGTCGAGGAGATCGCGGGCATCAGCGCGGGCGGCATGCCGACCCGTGTCAAGTGCCTGCACGCGCTCGTCGGCCACGCCCTCGCCGCCGGACCCGGCGTCAACCCCATCGGTGACCTCGCGCTCGAGCGCGCGGACTGGTCGCCGTCCCGGTGCGTATGCCGGGCATATGATGAGGACGCAGACGCCGGAGTCGGGGTGGGTGGCGGCGAGTCCTGACCAGCCGCCCAGCAGCAGCTCAACCAGCCCAAGGAGATCATCCCCCGTGCCCAAGATCCTCGTCGTCGGCGGCGGTTACGCCGGCTTCTACACCGCATGGAAGCTCGAGAAGCACCTTCGCCAGGGCGAAGCCGAGGTCCTCATGGTGGACCCGCTGCCGTACATGACGTACCAGCCGTTCCTCCCCGAGGTCGCCGCCGGTTCGATCGAGCCGCGTCACGCCGTGGTCTCGCACCGCCGCCACCTCAAGTCGACGCGCGTCGTCACCGCGAAGGTCACCAAGGTCGACCACGCGAACAAGACCGCGACGATCACGCCCGAGGTCGGTGCAGCGTGGGAGGAGTCCTACGACCAGATCGTCATGACCGCCGGCGCCGTCTCCCGCACGTTCCCGATCCCGGGCGTCGCGGACGAGGCCATCGGCCTCAAGACCATCGAAGAGGCCGCCGCGATCCGCGACAAGATCCTCACGAACTTCGCCAAGGCGGCCAACCTCCCGGCCGGCCCCGAGCGCCAGCGTCTGCTCACGGTCGTCGTCGTCGGCGGTGGCTTCGCCGGCATCGAGGTGTTCGCCGAGCTCCGCTCCTTCGTCTCGGACCTGCTGAGCAGCTACCCGCAGATCGCCTTCGAGGACACGCACTTCCACCTGGTCGAGGCGATGGGCCGCATCATGCCCGAGGTCTCCCTCGAGACGTCGCACTGGGTGCTCAAGAACCTCGCCGAGCGCGGTGCCACGGTGCACCTCGAGACGCAGCTCGCCTCGGCGGTCGGTGGCGTCTGCCAGCTCAAGGCCAAGGACGAGTCGATCGAGACCATCGAGTCCGACCTCATCATCTGGACCGCCGGCGTCATGGCGAACCCGATGGTCAAGGGCACCGACTTCCCGCTCGAGTCCCGCGGCCGCATCACCGTGCAGCCCGACCTGCGGATTGTCGACGAGGGCACCGTCATCGCCGACGCCTGGGCCTGCGGTGACGTCGCGGCCGTCCCGGACCTCACGGGTGGCGGCGTCGGCGGCATGTGCGTCCCGAACGCCCAGCACGCCGTCCGTCAGGCCAAGCAGCTCGCGAAGAACCTCGTCGCGACGATCCGTGGCGAAGCGACCGTCGACTACAAGCACGAGAACCTGGGCGCCGTCGCGGGCCTCGGCCTCGGCATCGGTGTCTTCCAGTCCGGCAAGTTCGCGATGAAGGGCTTCCTCGCCTGGGGTGCCCACCGCGGCTACCACGGCCTGGCCATGCCGTCGTGGGAGCGCAAGATCCGCGTCGTCGGCGACTGGGTCGGCGCGTTCTTCCTCGGCCGTGACATCGCGTCGCTCGACGACCGTGAGACCCCGCGCGCGGCGTTCGAGGCGTGGGCCTCGCGGCCGAAGCCGGCCGTCGAGGCGGCTCCCGACGCCGAGTCCCCGGCCGAGGGCCAGCCCGCCGGTGCCGCCGGTCCCGCCTACGCCACCCCGGCGGAGGACGTGTCGAAGGAAGCCGAGCCCGTGGGCGCCGGCGAGTCGGCGAAGACCGAGTAAGCAGCACGCACGCAGTCGAGCGGGCGGTCACCCGGTGGGTGGCCGCCCGCTCGCGTCGGTAGGCTGTTGCGGCCCGACCGCCCGCGGTCGTGCGCCCCCGTGGCCCAATCGGTAGAGGCATGCGACTTAAAATCGTCGAGTTGTGGGTTCGAGTCCCACCGGGGGTACGGATCGGCCAGCGCAAGCGCCAGCCCCTGTCCGTGAGGCTGTGCCGAGCAGGGCTCCCGCGACTCGTTACGCTGACCTGGTGGTCGGGATCGGGAGTGCGCTGACGAACCTCCGGGACGCCCTCCGGCGCCCCGAGGCCCACGTCGAGGTCATCGACGGCGAGACGGTCCCCGTCGGCATGCTGCTCGGCACGCTCGGTGCCCTCCTGCTCGACGCCGGCAGCTCCGTCACCGACGTCCGGTCCGCCCTCGAGAAGACCCGTGACGCCGCCGGTGTCGGCGACGGGCTGGCGATCGGGGTGCTGCCCGCGCTCGTCATCGTCAGCGAGACCGCGACCGGTGCCGCCACGATCGTGAACGCCGAGGGCATCGAGCTCTCGTTCCGCCAGTCCGCCCGGGCGAACCGCCTGGTCCTCGGGCTCGAGCGGGGTGCGATCGCCCTCGCCGAGATCCCCGCGCGGGCCCGCAGCATCCGGCAGGGCACCCGTCCGCCGGCTCCGTTGCCGTGGGTGCTCGGCAATGCCCTGACCTCCGCCGGGCTCGCCGTCGTCTTCCGCTGCCCGTGGTGGGCCGTGCTCCTCGCCCTCGTCGTCGGCGCGCTCGTCGGCGTGATCGGGCTGCTCCTGCGACGGTTCCGCGAGGCCGTCGCCGTCGTGCCCTTCCTGGCCGCCTTCTGCTCCACGGCCGTGGTCGGTCTCGTCGCCGCCGGCACGGGCTTCGACCACGTCCCGCTCTACGCGGTGTGCGCGCCGGTCGCCGTGTTCGTGCCCGGGGCCCTCATCACGAACGCGCTGCTGGAGCTCACCGCCGCGGACATCGTGACCGGGTCGGCGCGGCTCATGCAGGGCCTCATCATGCTGGGCTTCATGGCCGCGGGCATCGCCGCCGGGAGCACGGTCACCGGGCTGCGCATCGACCCGACCTCCGCCGCCCTGGTGGGCGAGGTCGCGGGCATCGGCACCGACCGCCCCGGGTGGGAGGCCGTCCCCGCCCTCTGGGCGTCGTGGCTCGCCGTCGTGGTGCTCGCGACCGGCATCAGCCTCGTGTTCGGCTCGGGCTGCCGGCTCACCGCCGCGTCCGTCCTCGTCATGCTCACCGCGTACGCGGTCGTGTCGTGGCTGACCCCGTTCAGCGGGAGCGTCGTCGCGACCGGCCTGGCGGCCGCCCTGCTGTTCGTCGGGACCCGGGTGCTCGAGCGCATCGTGCCCGTCATCCCGGCGACGGTGTCGTTCCGCCCGGCGTTCCTGCTGCTGGTGCCGGGCACCGTCGGATTGGTCGCCGTGGCCACGTTCGACGCAGCCGCGCTCGCGACGCCGCTCGCGACCTTCGTCAGTCTGTGCGTCGGCACCAAGATCGGCGGGCTGCTGCCCGGTCTGTTCGCCCGGAACGCTCCGTCACACTGACGATCGTCCCGTCGTCCCGGTGCGACCCGCGGGGGAGGCGCGCTGCGCGTCCGTCGTGCAGCCGCCGGGCTGACGGCTGACGGCTGACGGCTGACGGCTGGCGGCTGACCGCTGACGGCTGCCTGCGGGACGGGTGGCGGGCCTCCCGGCCGGACGGCGGCGGAGAGCCTACCCAGGTGCGGGACGCGGGGTCGGACCCGCGCCTCCGTGGGGGGACGCCCGGGTCAGGAGGGCAGTGCCGGACCGCGGAAGCGCGACCAGGACCACACGCCGACCGCAGCGGCGACGACGACGGCGACCCCGGCCGTCATGGCCGCGACCGGCACGTGGGTGCCCGTCGGCCCGGAGTAGACCGCCGCCGCCAGCCCGACGGCGACCGCGGCGAGCCCCGCGTAGCGGGACCGGGAGACGGACGCGAGCGCGGCGCCCGCCGATCCGCGGAGCGGCAGCAGCGTGACGACGAGCGACCCGAGGCCGCCGACGCACAGGGTGCTCGCGAACTCCGAGACGAGCGACCCGACGAAGCCCGAGCCCGGGACGACGCTGTGCAGCACCCAGCCGGCGCTCGCGAGGACGAGCAGGGTGACCGACCGCCAGGTCGCGCTCCGTGCGCACGCCGCGAGACCGACACCGATCCGCACGGCGGCGGTGTCCACGTCGGTCCGGCCGACCGGGACCAGGAGCACACCGACCACGAGCGCGGGGGAGAGGTCGAGCGTGCGGGTGAGCCCGCTGGCGACGACGGCGGCGAGGACCAGCCAGGGGGACACCCGGTAGGTGACCGTGTGGCGGTCCGTCCCCGCGGCCCAGCGGGTGGCGAGGACCACGCCGGCCGTCAGGACGCCGACGCCGGCGAGCACCCCGAGCGCGAGGCGGACGTACCGCGCCTCGAGGGCGATGCCGGTCCCGAGGAGGGCGAGCACGCCGGCGAGCGTGACCGCGACGGCGACCGAGCCCCAGACGGGCAGGGCCTCGTCGCCCCGCGTGCGCTCGGACCGCGGCCGGTTCCGACCGGTGAACCGGGAGGCGCGGCTCGGCAGGCGACCGCGGACGGCTCCGGCGAGCACCCGGACCGGCCCGGCGACGAGCAGGAGGAACGCCAGCGCGACCCCGGTGGCGATCGCCAGGGTGCGCCAGGAGAACGAGGACTGGATGGTGGGCACGGCGCGGTCGTAGCCCGTCGCGACCGTCCAGTCACCGGCCGGGCCGGACCAGTCCGGGTGCCCGCCGCCGCCCACGCCGCCGCTCGGCAGCGCGCCGGCGGACGTGGGGTCGTCGGAGTCCGGCGTGCCCGTCCCGGCGGGGCCGCTCGCGCCGCCGCCGGTCGGGCCGTCGGTACTCCCACCGCGCCCGGTGCCGGAGCCGCCGGGCCGTCCCGCGTCGTTCCCAGCGGTCGGGCCGACGCCGGAGGTCGAACCGGTACCGGCGGACGGCTCCGACGAGCTGCCGGGCGCGCGGGACCCGGTCGCCGTCGGGCCACCGGGGACCCGGACGACGACGGCCGTCGAGGGGCGCGAGGTGTTGCCGGCGAGGTCCTGCGCGCCCGCTGCGACGCGGTGACTGCCGGCACGGAGGACGTCGGCGACCCGGCAGGACCAGGAACCGCCAGCGCTGACCTCGGACCGGCACACGGCGACGTCGTCGACGTAGGCCGTGACGATGGTGCCCACCTCGGCGGTGCCCGCGATCCGGACCGGCTGCGCAGTGGTCTCGTCGCCGGCCGACGGCGTCAGGATGCGCGGCGCTGCCGGGGCGGTGCGGTCGATGGTGATGGTCCGGGGCGCGGACGTCGCGCTCCGCAGGTCCGAGCGGTACCCGTCCGCCGTGCTCGCGGTCTGGGTCGCGGTGACCGTCACGGCGCCGTTCGCGAGAGCGCCGGGACCGACGCCCCACCCCACGTGCCAGGTCCCGGTCGGGCCGACCGTCGCGGTCCGCACCGCGGTGGTGCCGGCACGTGCCACGGTCACCGTCGCACCCGCTCGGCCGGTCCCCGTCACGGCACCGGTCGTCGGCTGCCCGGTGTCCACCGTCGGCGGCACGATGACGTCGGAGGGGGCGGCGTCGGCACCCGGCAGCGACGAGGACGTCGTGTCGAGCACGGTGAAGACCTGCGCGGGCCCGGAGTGCACGGTGCCGACGCAGGACCACCTCCCGTCGGGGCGGGTCGTCGTCCGGCACACCGACGCGGAGGGGACGGCCGGGTCGGCGACGCGGACGCCGTGGCCAGGGGTGGCGCGACCCGAGAAGCGACCGAGGTCGGTGGTGATGTCGCCGGGGTCGGCGATCGTCGGCGGGGTGGGCGTCCCGGTCGTCGGCGGCGTCGGCGCGCGGCTCGGCGTCGGGCTCGGGGCCGCGGGAGCGGGCACCGGGTTCGCGTAGACGGGCGGCTGCGTCGCCGCAGGGGCGGTCGGCGAACCCGCTCCCGGCAACGTCGTGGTCGCGGCGACGGCAGGGAGCGCACCGAGCGGCAGGAGGACGAGGCCGAGGGCGGCGGCGAGCAGGCGCCCGGTGCGGCGTGCGGCTGGTCGGTGTGGGACCGGTCGGTGTGCGGCAGGCTGGCGCGCGGCGGGCCGGCGTGCGGCCGGTCGGCGGGGTCGGCGACGCCGGACGTCACCCCTGTCGTCCCGGTGCGCCACGTCGTCCCCTGCCGTGTCCATCCCTTCCATCCCACGTGATCCGGGCGTCCGGGTCAACACCCCGCGCGGAGGAACCGGCCCGATCGGCGCGGAACGACCCCCGTGCCGGACGGCGTCGGCGAGCCCGGTGTGTGCCACTCGGGAATCGGCCGTGAAGATCACTGACGAACGAGGGCCCCTCGACTCGCTCGGTAGGATCGATCCGGACCTCTCCCGGTCCGACCAGCAGACCGCTGGGGTCCGGCAGGCACCGCGACCCGACGCGCAAAGGAGTACCCCCGCATGGACACCGGACTCGTCACGACCCTCATCGTGATCGGCGTGGTGGTCGTCATCCTCGTGGTGATCGGGATCTGGCTCTGGGTCAGTCACAAGTCCCTCGTGGCGCTGCAGGGCCGGGTGGACGCCGCCTGGTCCGAGATCGCCGAGCAGCTGCAGCAGCGCGCGGCGCTCATCCCGACGATCGTCGACACCGTGCAGGGCCACGCCACGCACGAGCAGTCCGTCCTCACGGCCGTGACCGACGCCCGGGCCGAGACGCTCGGGGCACGGGACGCCGTCGCCGCGTCGACCGCAGAGGGCCACATGCAGAAGGCGCTCAAGGGCGTGTTCAAAGTGGCCGAGGGGTACCCGCAGCTCCAGTCGAGCCAGGCCTTCCTCCAGCTGCAGTCCGAACTCGTGTCCACCGAGGACAAGATCCAGTCCGCGCGACGGCACTACAACGGCGGCGTGCGCGAACTCAACACCAAGGTGCGCCAGTTCCCCACGTCGACGTTCGCGAAGCGTCGTGGCGTCGGCCCGGCACCGTTCTTCGAGACCGCGGAGCCGGCCGCGATCGCCGAACCGCCGCGCGTCCAGTTCTAGTCGACGGGCAAGGCAGCGGGGTCGATCGCCCGGACGCCGAGCGCAGCTGCCACGTCCCGCGCCGCTGACCCGCGGTCGGTGACCTCGACGTCGCCCAGGCCCTGCCACGCCGCGGTCCGACGGAGGAGCGCGGCTAGCCGCTCGGCGTCGATGCGGGCACCGGGCTCGTGCCACGCGGTACGGACGTGCAGCACGCCCCGCTGCCGGTCGTTCTTCAGGTCGATGCGGCCGACGAGCGCCTCGTCCTGCAGCACCGGCAGCACGTAGTACCCGAACACCCGCTTCGGCGCGGGCGTGTAGATCTCGATCCGGTAGTGGAAGCCGAACAGGCGCTCCGCCCGCGGTCGGAACCAGACCACCGGGTCGAACGGGCTGAGCACGGCGTCGGCGTCGACGCGCCGGGGGACCCGAGCGTCGACGTGCATCCAGGCGCGGTCCCGCCACCCCTCGACCGTGACCGGGACGAGTTCCCCGGCGTCCTGCAGGTCGGCGACGGCGGCGGCGGTGTCGTCGGCGCGCAGCCGGTGGTGGTCCGCCAGGTCGGCCCGGGTGCCGACGCCGATCGCCCGGGCGGACCGACGCACGAGCTCGCGGACGGCGTCGGCACGGTCGGGGGCGGTCGCGAAGTACCCCGCCGGCAGCACCTGGTCGGGCAGGGCGTAGACGCGCTCGAAGCCGGAGCGGCCGGCGCTCACGACGTCACCCCAGCGGAAGAGCTGCTCGAGCCCCTGCTTGACGTCGCTCCACCCCCACCAGGGACCGCGCCGGACGTTCGACTCGTGCTCGACCGCGCTCGCCGGCATCGGGCCCTCGGCGGCGAGCACCGCGAGGAGCTCGTCGCGCACCCGGGCGGTCCGCTCGACGCCGGCGACCCGGGTCGGGTTCGTGGCGTCGCGCTCGCGGTACGCGTCCATCCGCCAGCGGAACAGGCGCAGGTCGTCACGCGGGACGAAGGCCGCCTCGTGCGCCCAGTACTCGATCCAGGGGCTGCGCTGCGTCAGCGTCAACCGGTCGAGGGCGCCCTTGTCGTAGGCGCCGAGCCGGGCGAACAGGGGCAGGTAGTGGCTGCGCTCGAAGACGTTGACGGAGTCGATCTGCAGCAGGCCGAGCCGCGCGGCGCCGGCGGACACGGCGCGGGCGGGCACGGGGTCGGTGCGCGGACGGCCGAAGCCCTGGGCGGCGAGGGCGACACGGCGTGCCTCGGCGGCGGAGAGCGCGGTCCTGACCATGCCGGAACGCTACCGAGCGCAACCGACAGCGGACGGAGCAGGACACATGCCGCCCCCGGCACCTGCCCGGCGGGCCGTGGATACAGTTGCCGCATGGCTTGGGGCAAGAAGACTCATCCCGACCCGGTGGTCGAGGACTCGGTACCGCTCGGCATGCGGATCGCGGGGGCGTTCTCGTGGCGGGTGCTCGTCGTCGCGGGCGTCATCGCGCTGTTCGTCTGGCTGATGACGGTGTTCAGCGACATCCTCATCCCCTTCCTCATCGGCATCGTGATCTCCGCGCTGCTCGTGCCGGTCTCGAACTGGCTCCAGCGGCACCACGTCCCGAAGTGGCTCGCCGTCGTGCTCAGCCTGCTCGGCGGACTGGCCGCGGTGGCGGGTCTGCTCTGGCTCGTCATCGACCAGATCATCGCCTCGTACCCCTCGCTGCGGGACCGCACGGTGTCCCAGTACGGCAACGTGCGCGAGTTCGTGCTCAACTCCGGATTCGGGATCTCTCAGCGAGACGTCAACACCTGGCTCGACGAGGCGACGAAGTGGGTGCAGGACAACTCCGGCACGATCCTGTCGGGCGTCGCGAGTGCCGGATCGAGCGCGACGCACGTGTTCGAGGCGCTCTTCATCATCCTGTTCACCACGATCTTCCTGCTCATCGACGGCAAGAACGTCTGGCGCTGGACCGTGCGGCTCTTCCCGCGCAAGGCCCGGGCCACCGTCGACGGTGCGGGCGTCGCGGGCTGGATCACGCTGACGAGCTTCATCCGCGTGCAGATCTTCGTCGCGTTCGTCGACGCGGTCGGCATCGGCCTCGGCGCGTTCATCGTCGGCCTGTTCTTCGGCGGCATGCCCCTCGTCATCCCGATCGCCGCGATCGTCTTCCTCGGCGCTTTCATCCCCGTCGTCGGTGCGATCGTGACCGGCTTCCTGGCGGTGTTCGTCGCGCTCATCTTCAACGGCCCGCTCGCCGCCGTGCTCGTCCTCGGCGTCGTGCTGCTCGTGCAGCAGATCGAGGGGCACATCCTCCAGCCGCTCGTGATGGGCAACGCGGTGAAGGTGCACCCCCTCGCCGTCGTGCTCGGTGTCACCGCGGCCTCCGGGCTGGCCGGCATCGCGGGCGCGTTCTTCGCCGTGCCGCTCATCGCCACCCTGAACGCCATGGTCACGACCATCGCGAGCGGACGGTGGCGCGGGCTCGACTCGGACCACGTGCTCGAGGCCACCCCCAAGCGCGGACAGCACGGCAGGATCCAGCTCCGACGACGGCGTCACCAGGTGGGCGACGAGGTCCCGGCTCCGGGCAGCGACGACCAGCCGTCCGCGGAGCCCGGGACCGCGAGCACGAACTGAGCGTCACGTGGCAGCAGAGCGACCGGTGACCGACGATGATGGGACGGTGACCGACACGACCGCACCCCCGATCCCGACGCTCGCCGACATCGAGGCAGCTCGCGAGACGATCGCCGGTGTGGCCCGGGTGACGCCGATGGAGACGTCGAAGTTCCTCGAGGGCCTGCTCGGCTCCCCGGTGCACCTGAAGTGCGAGAACCTGCAGCGCACCGGCGCGTACAAGGTCCGCGGCGCCTACAACCGGCTGTCGACCCTGACCGCCGAGCAGCGCCAGGCCGGTGTCGTCGCCGCGAGCGCCGGCAACCACGCGCAGGGGGTGGCGTTCGCGGCCCGTGAGCTCGGCATCCCGGCGACGATCTTCACCCCGGTCGGCGTCGCGCTGCCCAAGCTGCAGGCCACCCGGCGGTACGGCGCGGACGTCGTCCTGCGCGGCCACTCTGTCGAGGAGGCGCTGTCCGCCGCGAAGGACTTCGCCACCCGGACCGGTGCGGTCTTCATCCCGCCGTTCGACCACCCCGCCGTGATCGCCGGCCAGGGCACGCTCGGGCTCGAGATCGTCGACCAGGTGCCCGACGTCGACACCGTCGTCGTGCCGATCGGCGGCGGCGGCGTCATCTCCGGCATCGCGATCGCCGTGAAGGGCATGGCCGAACGCCTCGGCCGGGACATCCGGATCATCGGTGTGCAGGCCGAGAACGCCGCCGCCTACCCGTCGTCCATCTCGGCGGGCGAGCCGGTGACGATCACGACCTCGCCGACGATCGCGGACGGCATCGCGGTCGCCCGCCCGGGCGACATGAACTTCCCGATCATCCGTGACCTGGTCGACGAGATCGTGACGGTGTCGGACGACGACGTCGCCCGTGCGCTCCTGGTGCTGCTCGAACGGGCCAAGCTCGTGGTCGAGGCCGCGGGAGCCGTCGGCGTCGCCGCGATCATGGCCGGTGCCGTGCACGACACGGGCCGGACGGTCGTGCTCCTCAGCGGGGGGAACATCGACCCGCTCATGATGGAGCGGATCATCACGCGCGGTCTCGTGGCCGCCTCGCGCTACATCGGCATCCGGATCATGCTGCCCGACCGCCCGGGGCAGCTCGCCCGCGTCTCGCAGATCATCTCGGACGCCGGTGCGAACGTCGTCGAGGTCCTGCACACCCGGCACGGCCAGGGCGTCGTCATCAACGAGGTCGCGCTCGACCTCTCGATCGAGGCGCGGGGCCCGGACCACGCGGACGAGGTCATGGCACGCCTGCAGGAGGCCGGCTTCCGCCCGGAGCAGCTCACGCACTGACCGGCGGGCCGCCGGACGCGCCAGACGCGCCCGCCGCACGCGTCTGACGCGCCCGCCGGACGCACCGTGCCCGCAAGACGCACCGGACGCACCGCCCCCGCCGGACGCACCCGCCGTACCGGGCGCGCCACGGGCCTCCCGGCCGGTGCATCAGCGCCGCGCACGGATCGCGGTCCCCGCCGTCAGCGACCCGTGAGGACCGTCGCGCAGCGCCGACCACGGCGTGAGGCTCGTCCGCATGACCCTCACCGCGATCCTCCCGTCGCTCCGCGCCTCGATCCCCGACCCCCTCGACGCGACCGCCTGGCCGGCGCACACCGAGCCCACGACCGACGACCTCCGGGTCAGCGCGGTGTCGATGTCCCGCCTCGCCGAGGTCGCCGGCACCCCGTGCGTGCACACGGCCGAGGAGGCACCGCCCCGCTACCGGCCCCGCGACTGGACACCGCGGGCGATGAGCGTCGCGGTCGCCGCGGTGACGGCCGTCGAGCGCACGCCGGCGGGCATCGCGCTGGAGCTCGACGCCGTGCTGCCCGACTGCGCCGTCCTCGACGAGGCACGGCTCATCGGCCGACGGACCACGGCGCCGCGCACCGCCGCCCGGGTGGGGAGCGACGCGGTCGTCGTGCCGGGTGACGTGCGGGTCGGCGACCTGGTGTGCTTCCCGTGCCGCCGGGCGCTGACCCACCGCGAGGTCGTGGCGGCCGTCCCGCTGTCCGGGGCGACGCGATGACCCTCGTCGGCACGGTGCGCACCAGGATCGTCGACGGCCCGCACCGCTGGGGTCGGCTCGACGTCCGCCCGGTCGGTCGCACGATGTGGGCGACCCGGACGCTCGTCGTGCACGCTCCCGGAACGGACCGGCGCGAGGGGATGCTGCTCCGGGCAGTGCGGGTCTGGCCGTTCGTCGGACTGGTGCTCGCCGGCGCGGTGACCGTCGCGGCGCAGTCCGCACCGGCTGCCGGCGCGGCCGTCGGGCTGGGCCTGTACGCGCTGGTGCACGTCCTGCTGCTGCGCGCGACCCGGCGGCTGCGTCCGCTCGTCCGGCAGCTCACCGTCACGACGTTCCACGGCAACGGCCGGCCGGAGGTGCACGGTGACGTGGACCTGTTCGCGGCCTCCGTCGACGCGCTCACGGCCTACGAGGACGCCCTGCGGGCCGGCGGGGTGGACGCCGTGGCGTTCGAGGCGGCCTGGGCACACGTCTGGAACGCGCTGCCGGCACGCTGACCGGGCGGGGCCGGTGCGGCCGGTGCGGCCCGGCCGGTGCGGCCTGGCTCGACCCGGCTGGCGCTACGGCTCGGAGCGCTCGACCCGGCTGGCGCTACGGCTCGTAGCGCTCGACCTTCGTCACCTCGACGGCGATCTCCTTGCCGTTCGGTGCCGTGTACGTCGTCGAGTCACCGGCGCGGAGGCCGACGATCGCGGCACCGACCGGGCTGACCGGGCTGTAGACGGTGAGGTCCGAGCCCTCGGCGACGATCTCGCGGTTGCCGACGAGGAAGGTCGACGGGTCGCCGGCGATCGTGGCGGTGACGACGGTGCCCGGCTCGACGGTGCCGTCGAACTCGGCCTCGGTCACGGTGGCGTGCTTGAGGAGCTCCGTCAGGGAGCGGATGCGGGCCTCGATCTTGCCCTGCTCGTCCTTGGCGGCGTGGTAGCCACCGTTCTCCTTGAGGTCGCCCTCTTCACGAGCGGCTTCGATGCGGCTCGCGATCTCGATGCGGGCCGGGCCGGTGAGCTGCTCGAGCTCGGCGGTGAGACGGTCGAACGCCTCCTGGGTCAGCCAGGTGCCCTGCGTGTCGTTGCTCATGTCGTTTCCCTTCGGCCGTGACGGTCGAGACCGGTCACGGCGTGTGGCGCAAAAGAATCGAGACCGGCCGGCGGCCGGTCTCGAATCGTGATTCCGAGCAGTCTAGGGAACCCAGCACGAGTGGATCAACCCGGTGACGGCGCGGGTCGTGGTGTTCACGGGCGTCGAGATCGACCGGCTGCGCTGCTCTTCGGCCGGCAGGGTCACGACCCGCCACCCGACGATCGTGTACGACTTGTCCAGCGCCTGCACCGCGCACTCGACGGTGGTGCCCGGGTCGACGGCGACCTGGGTGTGCACGACGACGCTGTGGTCCGACACGACCTCGTACCCGACGTCGTCGGTGTCCAGCCCGTGGTCGGTCTGGCCGGGGCCCGCCCAGATCACCCAGACGGCGAAGACGACCGCGATCGCGACGGCGATGACGACGGCCAGCAGCTTCCCGCGACGGCGGGTGTCCGCGTTCCGGCCGTATCGCGCGTCGAGCGCGGCCTGCGCGTCGGGCGCCGCCCGGTCGTCGAGCGCCGCGGGACCGGCTGCTGCGGCCGCGCCTGCTGGGGTGTGGTGCTGATCGGACAGTTCGGGGCTCCCGGGGTGATTATCCTGATCCCAGGGTAGTTCACGCTCGCCGTGCGCCACCCGCGACCGGTGTGGCACGTGCACGCCCGCGCCCGTCCGGCACCCGTGTCGGCCGCCCCAGCGTCGGTCGTCCCGCAGACCGGCTCCGCGCCGGTCTCCCCGTGTCCCTGAGCCCAGGAGGAACGCCGTGCCCCATCGCCTGCTGGCCGTGCACGCCCACCCCGACGACGAGTCGAGCAAGGGAGCGGCCACCTCGGCGAAGTACGTGGCCGACGGCGCCGAGGTCCTCGTCGTCTCGTGCACGGGTGGCGAGGCCGGGGACATCCTCAACGAGCAGCTGCCGGACGCCGCGAAGGCCCGGGCGCACCGCGACATGGCCGGGTTCCGCCGGACCGAGATGGCCGCGGCACAGGCAGCCCTGGGCATCGAGCACCTGTGGCTCGGCTACCACGACTCCGGGCTGCCCGACACGGAGCAGGGCGAGACCGTCCGTCCGGGGACCTTCGCGACGGTGCCGCTCCCGTTCAGCACCGAGGCGCTCGTCCGGGTCGTCCGGCGCTTCCGGCCGCACGTCCTCGTCACCTACGACGAGAACGGCGGCTACCCGCACCCCGACCACATCCGGACGCACGAGGTCTCGGTCGCAGCGTGGCACGCCGCAGCCGACCCGGAGCAGTTCCCCCAGGCCGGACCCGCCTGGTCGGTGTCGAAGCTGTACTACGAGCGGACGATGAACCCCCGGCGCTTCTCGGCCTTCTACGACGCCCTGCGCGAGCGCGACCCGGAGAGCCCGCTCGTCGAGCAGCTCGGGGAGTGGGTCGCCCGGTTCGCGGACCGACCCGACCTCGCCACGACGCACGTCGACGTGCACGAGTACTTCGACGCGCGGGACGCCGCACTCCGGGCGCACGCCAGCCAGGTGCCGCCGGACAGCCCGTTCTTCTACTGGCCGAACGACCTGCTCGCCGAGGTCTGGCCGACCGAGGACTACCAGCTCGTCGAGGCCCGTGTGCCCACCGAGCTCCCCGAGTCCGACCTGTTCGCAGGGATCCCATCCGAAGAGGACGCACACGCGTGAGCACCATCGCCGCGGTACTGGCCGCCACCCCCAGCCCGAGCCCGAGCGGCGTCCCCGACGTGGACGTCACCCCGGGCGTCGCCGGCTTCGTCGCCATCGCGCTCGTCGCCGTCGTGACGATCCTGCTCGTGGTCGACATGACCCGGCGCATCCGACGGACGCGGTACCGGGCCGAGGTGCGCGAGCGCCTCGAGGCCGAGGTCGCCGGGGACCGTGCAGACGCACCGGCCGAAGGCGCTCCCGCCGCAGACGGACCGACCGCAGGTGCACCGGTCACCGACGAGCCGTCGCGGCGGGCGGCCGAGGACGGCCGGGCCGACGTCGGGGACGACACCGAACGCGGCTGACGGCCGGGCACGGAACGGACGGGAGGCCCGTCACCAGCTGGTGACGGGCCTCCCGTCGGTTCTGTGGGAGCGTCTGCCGCCCCGGGACGCGTCCCGGTGGCCGCGGTGGCCCGACGTGCGGCGTCAGCGCACCGGGTCGAGGGCGACGACGAGGATGCCCGCCCACTGTGCGGCGAACGCGACGACCGTGAGGGCGTGGAAGACCTCGTGGAAGCCGAAGAAGGTCGGCGACGGGTCGGGACGCTTGAAGCCGTAGACCGCGGCGCCGAGGATGTACGCGACGCCGCCGGCGAGGACGAGCACCGTCATCGGGACACTCGCCGAGAACAGTTGCGGCAGGATCAGGAACGCCGCGCAACCGAGCGCCAGGTAGAGCGGGACGTACAGCCAGCGCGGGGCGTTGATCCAGAAGACGCGGAACGCGACACCGAGCAGGGCGCCGGTCCACATCACCCACAGGACGATCACCATGAGCGTGTGCGGCAGCGCGCAGACGGCCACCGGCGTGTACGTGCCGGCGATGAGCAGGAAGATGTTCGTGTGGTCGATGCGCTTCAGCACGCGCTTCACGACGGGGCCCCACGGGAACCGGTGGTAGGTCGCCGAGACACCGAACATGACCATCGAGGTCGCCATGAAGACGGCGCTCGCCGCCTTCGCAGCGGGCGTGGCCGCCAGGCAGATGAGCACGATGCCCATCGCGACGGCGAACGGGAACGTGCCGGCGTGTATCCACCCGCGCCAGGCCGGCCGCGGGGCGTCGGGGCTGGTCGCGGCCTCCTCCGAGAAGGGCACGTGGGGGAGGGCGGGCGCCTCCTGGTCTGACTGCATGCCCCGACGCTACGACCCGGGGACGGCACGGCGGCTGGGAGTCCTCCCGAGGGGCGGTTGCACTACAGTCGACGCGTGACGGGCAAGCTGGGATGGGCGGGACGCGGGATCCTCTACCGCGCGTACCAGAAGCGCATCCGTCGGGAGATCGAGGGTGCGCAGAAGCCCCGGCACGTGGCGATGATCGTCGACGGGAACCGGCGGTGGGCGCGGCAGCTCGGCCTCGAGACCGCGGCGCACGGTCACCGAGCCGGCGCGGCGAAGATCCCCGAGTTCCTGACCTGGTGCGAGGACCTCGACATCCAGGTCGTCACGCTCTACCTGTTGTCGGCCGACAACCTGACCGGCCGAGGTGGCGAGGAGCTCGAGCAGCTCGTCGGGATCATCGGTGACCTGGCCCGCAGCCTGTCGCAGCACCGCACGTGGCGGGTGCAGCACGTCGGTTCCAACGACGGCCTGCCCCCGGAGCTCGTGTCGGCCCTGCAGGAGGCTGAGGAGCGCACGGCGGACCACACCGGGCTGCACATCAACCTGGCGGTGGGCTACGGCGGCCGGCGGGAGATCGCGGACGCCATGCGGAGCATCGTCCGGACGCACGGCGAGGGCGGCGGCACGCTCGACACCCTGGCCGAGGTCCTCACCCCCGAGCTCATCGGCGACCACCTGTACACGCAGGGGCAGCCGGACCCGGACCTCATGATCCGCACGTCGGGGGAGCAGCGGCTGTCGGACTTCCTGCTCTGGCAGAGCGCGCACAGCGAGTTCTACTTCGTCGAGGCCTTCTACCCGGACCTGCGCGAGGTCGACTTCCTCCGCGCGGTCCGTGACTTCGGGCTGCGGTCCCGTCGGTTCGGCGGCTGAGCAGCCGTACAGGAGCTGAGGCCCCGTCAGGACTGGGCAGCAGGTCTGGCGTTCCGCGGACTGCATTCGACCGCTTCTTCCGGTCCCAGTAGGCTCACAGGGTTCTGCCCACTGAGAGGTGCACCCCCGTGACCACGATCGACGAGTACGTCGCCGGCTTCGCCGAGGAGCCCGGCTACCTCGACCACGCGGCCTTCGGCCCCGTGCAGACCGCCGTCCTCGAGGAACAGCGCGTCCTCGGACACATCCAGGAGCGCATGCGCTTCGGCGCCGTGGAGACGCTGGACGAGCAGGACGCCCGGGTCCGCGCCGTCGCCGCCCGCCTCGTCCGCCGGCGCGAGGACCAGGTCGTCTCGCAGACCGCCACCACGCCCGGTCTCCTGCACACCGCCTTCGGTCTGACCGGCGGGGTCCTCGTCGCCGCCGACGAGTACCCGTCGCTGCCGCTCGCCCTGGCCAGCGCCGCCTCGGCCACCGGCGGGCGGGTGCAGCCCGTCGTCATCGAGTCCGGTGCCGGGTGGCTCACGGCGGACCGCATCCGCGAGCGCCTGACCGACGACGTCACCGCGGTCGCGCTGTCGCTCGTCGACTGGCGCACCGGTTACCTCGTCGACCTGGCCGCCGTGCGCGAGGTCATCGGCGACCGCCTGCTCATCGTCGACGCCATCCAGGGCTTCGGCGTCGTGGACGCCCCGTACGAGGTGGCGGACGTCGTCGCCACCGGCGGCCAGAAGTGGCTGCACGCCGGGTGGGGCACCGGGTTCGTGTCGTTCAGCGACCGGGCGCTCGAGCGCATCAAGCCGGCGCTCTCCGGACCACACGGCACGACGGGCTGGCCGACCGAGGTGCCCAGCGTCCGCCCGGGGGCCGCGGCCTTCACGATGACGCGGATCGACCCCGTCGCCCAGGCCCGCCTCGCCGTCTCGCTCGAACGCCTCACGGCCGTCGGGGTCGGCACGGTGCAGGCGCGCGTCGCCGACCGGGTCGAGCGGATCACGGCGATCGCGGACGAGTTCGGCCTGGCCGTCACCTCGAGCCGGGACCCTCGGGAGCGAGCCGGCATCGTCGTGCTCCGTCCCGCGCAGGGACGGCTCACCGCACTCAGCGCCGCGCTGCACAACCACGGCGTCACCGCGACGGCGCGTCTCGGCGAGGTGCGGGTCTCGGCGTTCGCGTCCACGACGGACGAGACGCTCGGCATGTTCCGCGACGCCTGCGTCTCGTACGCCACGATGCCGTAGCGGAGCGGCTCGCGCTGCGCTGCGCTGCGCGCTGCGCTGCGCTGCGTGCTGCGTGCTGCGCACGTCGCGCCCCGCTACGCGGGTCGCGCCCCGTTCCGACGGGGCGCGGTGTTCGTGGCAGGGCGCAGCGCGGGGCCGCGCGCTGCGCACGTCGCGGCCCGCGCGGCGTGGCGCGCCCGCTGCGCTGCGCACGTCGCGGCACGCCGCGCCCCGCTACGCGGGTCGCGCCCCGTTCCGACGGGGCGCAGTGTTCGTGGCGGGGCGCAGCGCGGGGCCGCCCACGGGCGGGAGGCGCGTGGCGGGCCGGTGGCGGGCCTCCCGGCCCGCGCGGAGCGCGCCTCGCGCGTTCAGGGAGCCGTCACGCGACCGTAACCGCTCGGTCAGCGTGTCGGTGTCGGCCCGTCGGGGGCCGGACGTAGCTTGGCGACATCGGGCAACGCGCCCGGTCGGAGCGGCCACGGTCGGTGCTCCGGGACCGCTCCAGTGGCCGCGTCGAAGGACATGACCGGGCCGAGCGCGGCCCGGGGATGGAGTGGTCGTGACCTCTCAGAACGTCTCTCGCGGAACGTCGTCCACCTCGCCGCAGCACGCCACTGCCGGCAGCCGGGCCGCGGACTCGTCCACGCCGGTCGCCCAGCGCACCTACGTGCTGGACACCTCCGTGCTGCTCAGCGATCCGCGCGCCCTGTTCCGGTTCGACGAGCACGCGGTCGTCCTGCCCGTCGTGGTCGTCAGCGAGCTCGAGTCGAAGCGCAACGACCCCGAGATCGGGTACTTCGCGCGTCAGGCACTCCGGATCCTCGACGAACTGCGGGTCGAGCACGAGCGGCTGGACTTCCCCGTGGCGGTCGGCGACGGCGGGTCCCTGCGCGTCGAGCTGAACCACTCGAACCAGTCCGTCCTGCCCTCCGGTCTGCAGCTCGGCGACAACGACTCACGCATCCTCGCGGTCGCGTCGAACCTGGCGAACGACGGCCTCGACGTGGTCGTCGTCTCGAAGGACCTGCCGCTCCGGGTCAAGGCGGCGTCGATCGGCCTCGCGGCCCAGGAGTACCGCGCCGAGCTCGCCGTCGACACCGGGTACACGGGCATCACGACCCTGCAGGTCTCCGGGGACCAGGTCGCCGCCCTCTACGAGACCGAGGAGATCCGCACCGCCGACCTCGCCGGCGTCCCGGTCAACACCGGCGTCGTCATCCACTCCGAGCGGGGCTCGGCGCTCGGCCGCGTGCACACCGCCGGATCGGTGTCCCTCGTGCGCGGCGACCGCGAGGTCTTCGGCCTCCGCGGCCGCTCCGCCGAACAGCGCCTCGCGATCGACGCGCTGCTCGACCCGGAGATCGGCATCGTCTCGCTCGGCGGCAGCGCCGGGACAGGCAAGTCCGCCCTCGCGCTGTGCGCCGGCCTCGAGGCCGTGCTCGAGCGGCAGCAGCACAAGAAGATCATGGTGTTCCGGCCGCTCTACGCCGTCGGCGGGCAGGAGCTCGGATTCCTGCCCGGGGACGCCTCCGAGAAGATGAACCCCTGGGCGCAGGCCGTGTTCGACACCCTCGGTGCGCTGGTGTCGGACAACGTCCTGGACGAGGTCGTCGAGCGCGGCATGCTCGAGGTCCTGCCGCTCACGCACATCCGCGGGCGCTCCCTGCACGACGCGTTCGTCATCGTCGACGAGGCGCAGTCCCTCGAACGCAACGTCCTGCTCACGATGCTGTCCCGGATCGGGCAGAACTCGCGCGTCGTCCTGACCCACGACGTGGCGCAGCGGGACAACCTGCGGGTCGGCCGGCACGACGGGGTCGCGTCCGTGATCGAGCGGCTCAAGGGGCACCCGCTGTTCGCCCACGTGACGCTGACGCGGTCGGAGCGCTCGGCGATCGCGGCGCTCGTGACCGAGATGCTCGACTCGCCCGACCTCGGGTAGGCCGGCCGGGCCGCCCGGCCAGACCGGGCCGGCCGGCCGGTGCCGAGACTCGGTCTGAGCGACACTCCTCGCGCTCGCGAGCGCGAGGAGTGTCGCTGGGCGCGAGAGCCGTGTCGGGCAGCACACGTCCGTCAGTTGGGGCGCGTCATGCTCAGGACGTCGAGGGCGCTGTCGAGCTGATCCTCGGTGACCTCGCCGCGCTCGACGTGACCGAGGGCGACGACGGCCTCGCGGACCGTGAGCCCCTCGGCGACGGCGTACTTCGCGACCTTCGCCGCCGCTTCGTACCCGATGACGCGGTTGAGCGGTGTCACGATCGACGGCGACGACTCGGCGAACGCCCGCGCCCGCTCGAGGTTCGCCTGCAGTCCGTCGACGGTCTTGTCGGCGAGCACCCGCGAGCTGTTCGCGAGGAGCCGGATCGACTCGAGCAGCGCCGTGCCCATCACCGGGATCGCGACGTTGAGCTCGAACGACCCGGACGCGCCGGCCCACGAGACCGTGGCGTCGTTGCCGATGACCCGCGCGGCGACCATGAGCGTGGCCTCCGGGATGACCGGGTTCACCTTGCCGGGCATGATCGAGGAACCCGGCTGGAGGTCGGGGATGTGCAGCTCGCCCAGACCCGTGTTCGGACCGGAGCCCATCCAGCGCAGGTCGTTGTTGATCTTCGTGAGGCTCACGGCGATGACCTTGAGCGCGCCGGAGGCCTCGACGAGGGCGTCGCGTGCACCCTGGGCCTCGAAGTGGTCGAGCGCCTCGGTGATCGGCAGGCCGGTGTCCTCGGCGAGCTGGGCGATCACCTGCTGCGGGAAGCCCTTCGGCGTGTTGATTCCCGTGCCGACCGCGGTGCCCCCGAGCGGTACCTCGGCGACGCGGGGAAGGGTCGCCTGCACCCGCTCGATGCCCAGGCGGACCTGGCGCGCGTAGCCGCCGAACTCCTGCCCGAGGGTGACCGGCGTCGCGTCCATGAGGTGCGTCCGACCGGACTTCACGGCGCCGGACCACTCGGTGGCCTTGCGCTCGAGGGACTCGGCCAGGTGCTCGAGCGCCGGCACGAGCGACCGGATCAGGGCGTCCGTCACGGCGACGTGCACCGAGGTGGGGAACACGTCGTTCGAGGACTGCGACGCGTTCACGTGGTCGTTCGGGTGGACCTCGGCGTCGGCGACGCGGGACGCCAGGGTGGCGAGGACCTCGTTCATGTTCATGTTCGACGAGGTGCCGCTGCCCGTCTGGTACACGTCGACCGGGAAGTGCTCGTGGTGCGCACCGCCGATCACCGAGTCCGCCGCTTGCGCGATGGCCTGCGCGATCGAGTCGTCGAGGATGCCCAGGCGGCCGTTCACGAGGGCGGCGGCCCGCTTGATCCGGGCGAGGGCCACGATCTGCGCCGACTCGAGGCCGGTGCCCGAGATCGGGAAGTTCTCCACGGCCCGCTGCGTCTGCGCACGGTAGAGGGCCGACGCGGGGACCCGCACCTCGCCCATCGTGTCGTGCTCGGTGCGGAACTCGCCGTCAGCGGGGGTGGTGGTGTCGGTCACGTCGTCGTGGTCCTTCCTCGTGGTGCTCACACCGGGTCGCGGTCGCGGCGGTGTCGGTGGCCGTCCGGCTGGTCGTCGCTGCCGGAGCGGGGTCGTCGTCGGGCGGTGCTCCCGGTGCTGCGTCGCCCGTGGCGGACCACGGGCGACGCAGCACCGGAGGATCAGGCCTGACCGACGACGGTGTCGATCGAGACCTCTCCCGTGGTGAGGTCGTAGGTCGCGCCGACCACGGCCAACCTACCCTCCGCGATGGCGTCGGACACGGCGCCCGAACGGTCCAGGATCGCCTTCAGCGTCGACTCGAGGTGCGCGGCGCCGACCGACTCCTGCTCGACGTCGGGGTCGGTGGCGCGGACACGCTCGACGCTCGGGGCGATCGCGTCGACGAGGGACTGCAGGTGCGGCGCGGGGACGGGCTCACCCGAGCGGGCGGCGGCGACGGCACCGCACTTGGTGTGACGGAGGACGACGACGAGCGGGGTGCCGAGCGCCACGACGGCGAACTCGATCGACCCGAGCACGACGTCGTCGACGATCTGGCCCGCGTTGCGGATCGCGAAGACGTCACCGATCCCGGCGTCGAACACGTGCTCGAACGGCACCCGCGAGTCCGAGCAGCCGAGGACGGTCGCGAACGGGGCCTGCGAGCCCTGCAGTTCCGAGCGTCGTTCGGGGTCGATCCGCCCGGTGCGGCGCTTGTCCGCGGCGAAGCGGGCGTTGCCGTCGACCAGGATTCGGAGGGCGTCGGCGGGGGTGGATGCTGCGCGGTCGGTCATCGTGTGTGGTTCCTCGGGCGTTCGGGTTCTCGGATCAGGGTGTCGCGGTCGTGGCGGTGGCGCTGGTCGGGATCGTGGTCGTCGTGCTCGGCGGAGCGGCCGCGGGCCGTCGGCGTCACTCGCTGAGTTGCTTGCCCACGGCGGTCGCGACGGTGCGGAAGGAGCGGTCGTCGGCGGTGCCGGCGAGGACCACGGTGTCGCGTCCGGACGTGGTCACGAGGGCGTAGGTGTTGTTGCCCGCGTCCTTGCCTTCGTCGCGGCGGTCGTACACGGTCCACTTCGTGCCGTCGATCGTCCGGGAGCCCGTGGCCGGCTTCTGCTCGAGCTGGTCGGCGACCCACGTCGCGTTGGCGTCGATGCCCTGGTGCATGCCGATGTACTGGTCGTCCGGCGTCAGGAGCCCGATCGTCCAGACGGCGACCCCGCGGGACGACCCCGACTGGTACTCGGCGTGGTTCGACGTGTACGCGGACGGCAGCGAGGGCACGAGGAGCGTGGCGCCGGAGACGTCCGCCTGTTCGGCGACCTGGCGGTAGTCCACCGCGCGGTCGATCGACTGGTCGGGACGCACGACGACCGCGACCAGGAACAGCACGATGCCGAGCGAGGCGATGAGCGCCAGCACGAGGTTGAACGCCGTCTGGTGCTCACGACGAGCGCGCCGTGCGGTGTCCTTGCGGGCCCAGGTCTCCTCGGGCGTCTCGGGACGTCCGAGCTCGGCGACGATCGGGCGTCCGGTCTCCGGGTCGCTCATCGTTCGTCACCGGGTGCCGCCTGGTCGGCAGCGCCGTCCTCGGTCGCCGCCCGCGCTGCGTCGAGCCGTGCCCGCGCGCCGACGAGCCACTCTTCACACCGCGCCGCGAGGGCTTCGCCGCGCTCCCACAGACCCAGGGAACGCTCGAGGGTCGCCGACCCCTGCTCGAGTTCGGAGACGACGCGGACGAGTTCGTCCCGCGCCGCTTCATAGCTCAGCGAGCGGACGTCGGACTGCTCGGACTGCTGCTCGGAAGACACGCTGACGATCCTACCGAGCCGCCACCGACGGTTCCGCTGCCCGACGCAGGCTGTGGAGGACCGCGCCGTCCGCGCAGAGCGGGGGACGGGCCTCCTGGATCAGGCCGAGCCCGACCCGGCCGGACCCGACGCGTCGGCTCCGGATCCGTCCGACCGGGGACCGTCGGTCCCTGAGCCGCGCGGGCCGGAGCCGTCCGGCCCCGGGCCGTCCGCCTCGAGCGTCCCGACCGCCGTCCCCGTGCCGAGCGTCACGTGCACCGGCGTCGCGCCGTCGAGGTCGTCCGTCCCGCGCACGACCGAACCGCTGCTCGTCTGGACGATGGCGTACCCGCGCCGGAGCGTGTCGCGCGGCGAGAGCGCCCGGAGCCGTCCGGTCAGGTGGCCGACCTCGGAGTGGGAGCGCTCGATGCGCCGGTCCAGGAGTTCACGGGCGCGCGAGAGGTCGCGGGCGACCTCCTCGGCGCGGGAGTCGACGAGCCAGGCGGTGGAGGCGAGCGCGGGTCGGGACCGCAGCGCGGCGATCCGGTCGGCCTCGACCGAGAGGGTGTGCGAGAGCCGCAGGCCGAGCCGCGCGCGGGCCTGACGGACGTTCGCGAGCTCCTCGGCGACGTCCGGGACGACCCGCTTGGCCGCGTCCGTCGGCGTGGAGGCGCGGAGGTCGGCGACCTCGTCGAGGATCGGCCGGTCGGCTTCGTGCCCGATGGCCGACACGATGGGGGTCGTCGCCGCGGCGGCGGCCCGGACGAGCCCTTCGTCGCTGAAGCCGAGGAGGTTCTGGAAGTCGCCACCACCGCGGGCGACGATGATCACGTCGACCTCGGGGTCGGCGTCGAGTTCCTGGATCGCCGCCGTGACCTCGGCCACGGCACGGTCGCCCTGGACGGCGGTGTGCACGGTGCGGAACTCGACCTGGGGCCACCGCAGCTGGGCGTTCCGCTTGACGTCCTTCTCGGCGTCGGAGTCCTTGCCGGTGACCAGGCCGATCCGGTGCGGGAGGAATGGCAGGCGCCTCTTGCGCGACGGGTCGAACAGGCCCTCCTCGGCGAGGGCCCGCCGGAGCCGTTCGAGCCGTTCGAGCAGGTCACCGAGCCCGACGTGCTTCATCTCGACCACCTGCATGGTGAGCGAGCCGCCCTTGACCCAGTAGTTCGGCTTCACCGCGGCGACCACGCGGGCACCCTGCTTGAGGTCGGCCGGCACCCGGGAGCGCACGCTCGACCAGATGGAGAAGGACACCGTCGCGTCGACGTCGACGTCCTTGAGCTTGCCGTAGACGTTGCCGCCGGCGACGTTCCACTGCGTGATCTCACCCTCGACCCAGGCGACGCCGAGCCGGTCGATCCAGTCGCGGAGCTTCGCGCCGAGCAGCGCGACCGGCCACGGGTCCTCTGCCGTGGGTGGCCCCTGTTCGATCGCCATCGTGCTCCTCCCGGTCGTGCTCGTCATGCTGCCGGACACCGGTGACATCCCGGTGGTCCGGGGTTCTCCACGGCCTCGTCCGTGCCCAGGCTGCGCGGGACCCCCTCACCTATCATCGGGGACGTGACGATCACCAACGGCCACTCGGTCCCGCTCGCCCCGCCGCGGGTCCCCGCTGCCCGTGGGCGTCTGCGGGACGTGCCCGTCGACGGGACCAAGCGCGTCCTGCTCGCCGCCCCGCGCGGGTACTGCGCCGGGGTGGACCGTGCGGTGGTCGCGGTCGAGAAGGCGCTCGAGCAGTACGGCGAGCCCGTGTACGTCCGCAAGCAGATCGTCCACAACGTCCACGTCGTCTCCACGCTCGAGCAGCGCGGCGCGGTCTTCGTCGACGACGTCGCCGAGGTCCCCCGCGGCTCGCACGTCGTCTTCAGCGCCCACGGTGTCTCACCGGCCGTCGTCGCGGGCGCCGCGGACCGCGACCTGCACGCCATCGACGCCACCTGCCCGCTCGTCACCAAGGTGCACCGTGAAGCGACCCGCTTCGCGAAGGCGGAGCGCACCATCATCCTCATCGGGCACGCCGGTCACGAAGAGGTCGAGGGCACCATGGGCCACGCCCCCGAGCGGACGATCCTGGTGAACGGACCGGCCGACGTCGCCGCGCTCGAGGTCCCCGACCCGGACAACCTCGTCTGGCTCTCGCAGACCACCCTGAGCGTGGACGAGACCATGGAGACGGTCCGACTCCTGCGCGAGAAGTACCCCTCGATCGAGAACCCGCCCTCGGACGACATCTGCTACGCCACCCAGAACCGCCAGGTCGCCGTCAAGAAGGTCGCGCCCGCCGCCGACCTGGTGATCGTGGTCGGGTCCGCGAACTCGTCGAACAGCGTCCGGCTCGTGGACGTCGCGCTGGAGTACGGCGCGAAGGACGCCCACCGTGTCGACTACGCCGAGGAGATCCGCCAGGAGTGGCTCGACGGCGTCGCCACCGTCGGCGTGACGAGTGGCGCCTCCGTGCCGGAGGTCCTGGTTGCAGAGGTTCTGGACCAGCTCGCCGACGCCGGGTACGGCTCGGTCGAGGAGGTCGTGACCGCCCACGAGGACCTGATGTTCTCGCTCCCGCGCGAACTGCGCACCGACGCGGCCGGCAAGCCGACGCGTCCGCTCGGCGGGCGGACCCGGTGACCGGCCGGCAGGACCAGACGGACGCGCGGACGCGCGAGCAGGCCGACGGCTGGCACGGCGTCCCCCACCGCGATGCCACCGCCGTCGACGGCCAGGAGGCCCGGATCACCCCCGCCCCGTCCGCCGACTCCGCAGACGCCCAGCCCACCGGTCCCGCCCAGGGCGGCACGCCCGGTGGGCGTCCCGCGCCGCAGTACGGCGAGTACGCCCCCGAGGGGTGGGTGAACCCGGTGCTCGTCGAACAGGAGCGGCAGGAACGACTCGACCGCGAGCGAGCGGCCGCCTCCGGTCCGACCACGGGCGCCGACCGCGGCGGCCGACGTCGGGGTCCCGAGGACCGGACACGCTCGACCGGCGACCGTCCCGACACTGCTGTCCGGCCGACCTCCGCTGACCGCGCGGACGCGTCGCACCGACCGGGAGGGCGGACCGACGGGGCAGGTGCTCCGGTCCGACGGCTCGGCGCCTCGCCGGTCGACGTGCTGTTGACGTTCGTGCTGCTGGCGATGGGCCTGGTGAGCGTCGTGCAGTCGCTGTCGATCAGCTCCGTCGCGTCCGCTGTCCGGCAGACCCTCGAGACGAACTACACCGCGCTGCAGGACCCGGGCTCGCTGAACGGTGCCGCGATGGTCAGCGCCGTGGGCATGCTCGTGGTCTACGCGCTCACGCTCTGGTGGTCGGTCGTGCGGCTGCGCGCGGCGAAGCGGACGTTCTGGGTGCCGCTGCTCGGGGGAGCGGTGGCGACCGTGTTCAGCACGATCGTGTTCGTCGTGGTCGTGTTCCAGGACGGCGGCTTCGTCAGCGCCCTCATGCAGCACGCCGCCGGCTAGGACGACCCGGGCCGCTCCGCTGACCGCCGGAGGCAGCTCGGCGTCGACCACGTCGGTCTTCGGCCTGCTCGGTGACGCGTCTGTGGTGGACGCCGGCGACGCCGGGGGCCAGCGCTGACGGGGGAGGCGTCCGGGGGCGCCCCGGCGCGTTCGATCGAGCGGGCCCGTCCGATCGGGCGTGCCTGATCGTCGGGCGGGCCGGTCCGAGCCCGACCGTCAGGCCAGGAAGGCGGCGACCACGGCGTGCAGCGCGGCGAGGTCGTCGACGTGCACGAGCTCCCGGGCCGAGTGCATCGACAGCAGCCCGACGCCGATGTCGATCGTCGGGATGCCGAGCCGCGTCGCCGCGATCGGGCCGATGGTCGATCCACCGGGGATCGTGTTGACGTTGACGAACGGCTGGTACGCGACGCCCGCGCTCTCGCACGCGGCGGCGAACACCGCGGTGCCCTTCGCCTCGGTCATGTACCGCTGGTTCGCGCTGATCTTCAGCAGGGGTCCGGCGCCCGGACGCGGCCGGTTCGTCGGGTCGTGCTTCTCGGAGTGGTTGGGGTGCACCAGGTGTCCGGCGTCGCTCGACAGCAGCCACGAGGCACGGAACGCGCGGGCGCTCTCGGACCGCGACGCACCGAGGCCCTCCTGCACGCGGGCGAGGACGTCCTCGAGGAACGGGCCACCGGCGCCCGAGGGCGACGACGAACCGATCTCCTCGTGGTCGAACGCGGCGAACACCGGGATGTGGTCGCCGTCGCCCGAGGCCGCGAGGAGTCCGCGGAGTCCGGCGTGCACGCTCGTCAGGTTGTCCATCCGCGCCGACGCCAGGAAGTCCTGCTCGATGCCGATCCGCGCCGGGGCCTGCGCGTCCGCGAGGAAGAGGTCCCACGAGACGGCGGTCTCGCCGAGGCGCGAGCGCAACCACTCGACGGCGTCCGTCCCGCCAGCGGTACCGTCCGTGCCGACGACGGGCAGCGTGTGCCGCTGCTTGTCGATCGCGGGGCCGTCGTTGGCGCCGCGGTCGAGGTGGATCGCGAGGTTCGGGATGCGCGCGACCGCGTGCCCGGTGTCGAAGAGCGACACCTGTCCGTCGCGGTGCACGACACGACCGGCGATGCGGAGGTCGCGGTCGAACCACGTCGAGAGGATCGGGCCGCCGTAGACCTCGACGTTGAGCTGCTCCCACCCGCCGACGCGGACGGACGGGTTCGGCTTGACCCGGAAGCCGGGGGAGTCGGTGTGCGCGCCGAGGATGCGGAACGGGGTGGTCGCGGTCGCGCCCTCGGGCAGACGCCACGCGATGACGGCCCCGTCGCGGACCACGACGTACGCGCCGGGCTCGGTCGGCCAGACGGCGGTCTCGTCGAGGTCCGTGAAGCCCGCTGCCACGAGCCGGTCACGGGCGACCGAGGCGGCGTGGAACGCGGTCGGCGACTCCGTGACGAAGTGGGCGAACTCGCTGGTGATGGCGTCGACGGTCATCCGTCCATCGTGGCACGGTCCCCGCGCGTCGGGCTTCGGGGCCACACCCGCCACGGCGGCGCACGGGGGCGCGTCCGTCGGACGCGCCCCCGTGCCTCCCGGAAGGTACCGGGTGTGTCGGACCGGTCAGCTCTGGGACTGCCCCGCGGAGCCGAGGACCTTCGTCGCCTCGACGACGCGCGCCGCCATGGCGGACTCGGCGACCTTGCCCCAGGCACGCGGGTCGTACTGCTTCTTGTTGCCGACCTCGCCGTCGATCTTCAGGACGCCTTCGTAGTTGGAGAACATCGAACCCGCGATCGACCGGGTGAACGCGTACTGCGTGTCCGTGTCGATGTTCATCTTGATGACACCGTTGCGGACGGCTTCGTGGATCTCGTCGTCGGTCGAGCCGGAGCCCCCGTGGAAGACGAGGTCGAGCGGGTTCTGGCCGGTGCCGTGCTTCTGCGCGATGGCGTCCTGGATCTCGCCGAGGAGCTCGGGACGGAGCTTCACGTTGCCCGGCTTGTACACGCCGTGCACGTTGCCGAAGGTCAGGGCCGCGATCCACCGCCCCTGGTCGCCCATGCCGAGTGCCTCGACGACACGCTCGACGTCGTTCGCGGTCGTGTACAGGGCGTCGTTCGTACCCTCGTGCTGCACGCCGTCCTCTTCGCCGCCGACGACACCGATCTCGACCTCGAGGATCGCGTTGATGTTGCGCGTCTTCTCGATCATGGTCTTCGCGATCTCGATGTTCTCGTCGAGGGGCACGGCCGACCCGTCCCACATGTGCGACTGGAAGATCGGGTTGCGACCCTGACGGACCTCTTCCTCGCTCGCGGCGATGAGCGGGAGGACGAAGCCGTCGAGGGCGTCCTTCGGGCAGTGGTCGGTGTGGAGCGCGACCGTGATCGGGTAGTTCTTCGCGACCTCGTGCGCGAACGCCGCCATGGCGAGGGCCCCGGCGGCGCGGTTCTTGACGGTCTGCCCGGCGAAGTAGTCCGCCCCGCCGGTGGTGACCTGGATGATCCCGTCCGACCCGGCTTCGGTCAGGCCCTGCAGGACCGCGTTGATGGTCTGGGACGACGACACGTTGACCGCGGGGTACGCGAACTTCCCGGCCTTCGCGCGGTCGATCATCTCGGCGTACTGTTCCGGCGTTGCGATGGGCACTGGGATCTCCTTCGACTTCGGTGATGTCCTCGCCGATGCTAGTCAGGACGGGGTTGGCGCGGGGTGGGTGTGACGCCACCTGTGGAGGAGTGGCGTCCTGCACATCCGTCCGCGCGGGGAGGGCGGAGGGGCGCGGCTCGGTAGGCTCGGGGCTGTGACTCCCACCACTGAGACCGGCTCCCTGTTCCTCCAGCCCGACCGCAACCTGGCGCTCGAGCTCGTGCGTGCGACGGAGGCCGCCGCGATCCGTGCCCAGCCGTGGGTGGGTCGTGGTGAGAAGAACCTCGCCGACGGCGCCGCGGTCGACGCGATGCGCAAGTTCCTCGGCACGGTCAACTTCGACGGCGTGGTCGTCATCGGCGAGGGCGAGAAGGACAACGCCCCGATGCTCTACAACGGCGAGCACGTCGGCAACGGGCACGGCCCGGCCTGCGACATCGCGGTGGACCCGATCGACGGCACCTCGCTGACCGCCGCCGGCCGCCAGAACGCCATCTCGGTCATGGCCGTGTCCGACCGCGGGTCGATGTACGACCCGTCGGCCGTGTTCTACATGGACAAGATCGCCGCCGGGCCCGAGGGCCGCGGGGTCCTCGACCTCGAGAAGCCGATCGGCGAGAACATCCGTGCGCTCGCGAAGGCGAAGGGCAAGGACCTCGAGGACATGGTCGTCGCCGTGCTCGATCGTCCTCGTCACGACGAGCTCATCCGCCAGATCCGTGCCACGGGTGCCGGCACGCGGCTGCTGCTCGACGGTGACGTGGCCGGTGGCATCGCGGCCGCGCTGCCCGGGTCGAACATCGACATGTGCGTCGGCGTGGGTGGCACCCCGGAGGGCATCATCACGGCGTGCGCGATCAAGGCGCTCGACGGCGTGATCCTGGGCAAGCTCCAGCCGAAGGACGACGAGGAGCGCGAGCGCGCCATCGCCGCCGGGCACGACCTCGACAAGGTCCTCGACCAGGACGACCTGGTCACGGGCGACAACACGTTCTTCGTCGCGACCGGTGTCACCGACGGCGTCCTGGTGGACGGTGTCCGCCGCTCGCGCGGGGTCATCCACACCGACTCGCTCGTGCTGCGGTCCCGCTCGAACACGATCCGCCGCATCCAGGCCGACCACCGCGCCGAGAAGTGGTTCTGATCCCCACGCGTTGACGCCTGCGCCGATCGGCGCCGCTCGACGAGAACCCGCTCAGACCACGGACGCCCCGTGGTGCGAGCGGGTTCTCGTCGTCCAGGACCACCGCGGACCGCGGACCCGGTGCGGTCCGCGCCACCGTCGCGCGGCACGCGCCGCGGTCAGTCCTCGGTCGCCGCGACGAGCTCCGGCGCCGTGAGCAGTCGCGGCTCGTCCTCGATCGACGCCGGGTCCGCGATGACCTTCGACTCGTCGAGCAGCGACAGCCGCCGGGCGCTCGGGAGCACCTGCCGCTCGAGCGACCCCACGAAGCGGTTGTAGTCGACGACGCTGCCCCGGATCGACCGGCCGAGCTTGTCCACGTGCGTCGCCATCGTCGACAGGCGTCCGTGCAGCTCGCGGGAGACCCGGAAGAGCTCACGGGCCTCCTGCGTGACGACGTCCTGCTGCCACGAGAACGCCACCGTCTTGAGCACCGACCACAGCGTCACCGGCGAGGCCAGGGCGACGCGCTTCCGGAACGCGTGGTCGAGCAGCCCCGGGTCCGCCGCCAGCGCGCTCGCGATGAGGGACTCGGAGGGGATGAACGCCACGGTCAGCTCGGGCGAGGCATCGTAGCCGGACCAGTACTCCCGCGCGGCGAGGGCGTCGACGTGGGCCCGGAGTGCCTTGACGTGCTGCGCCATGAGGTCGTCGCGGCGGGCGGCCTCGGCCCCGATGGCGCTCGCGGGGATCTCGGACGCCTGCAGGTAGGCGGCGAAGGGCACCTTGGCATCGACGGCGATGGACTTCCCGCCGGGCAGGTGCACGATCATGTCCGGTCGGGCGGCGCCGGCCGAGGTGGTCACCGAGGACTGGACGTCGAAGTCGACCCGTTCGAGCAGCCCGGCGGCCTCGACGACGTTCCGCAACTGCGTCTCGCCCCAGACGCCGCGGGTGCTGTTCGACGACAGGGCGCCGGCGAGCGTCTCGGCCGTCGCGCGCAGGCGTTCCTCGGACTCGGCGGCCGACCGGAGCTGTGCCGAGAGTGCGCCGTACTGCTCGCTCCGGGAGCGCTCGAGCTCGGCGATCTTCTCGCGCATCACCTGCAGCGTGTCGGCGACCGGGCTCAGGGCCGTGAGCACCTTCGACTCGTCCTGCGCCCGTGCGGACTCCGCCCCGTGCAACCGCTGCACGAGGTGCTCCAGCTCCGCTGCCCGGCGTTCGAGCGAGTCGACCTGGCGGCGGTACTGCGTGTCCTGCGCGTCGAGTCGGTCGTCGGCGTCGTGCCGGGACTCCTCGAGCTGTGCGCGGAGGGCGTCCGCCGTCGCGTGGGCAACCGCCGCGTCGACACCGGCGCGGGACTTCGCGAGCGACCACGCGACGACGGCACCGACGAGGGCACCGAGGACGAGGCCGATGACCAGGGCGAGGATCTGCATGACGCGACCCTGGCAGGGGCCACCGACAGCGCGCCTCCCGGCCGGACCGACGCGGCGACGGACGCCGGCCCGCAGACGGGCGGAGCGCCGCGGGCCTCAGTCCGAGAACACCATCGGCCGACGTGACAGGCGCGGCTGCGGTGTCGCCGACCTCGGCTTCTCGACCCGCGCGCGGACGGGGTTGATCGTCACCCGGGTCACCGCGCCGAGGGCCTCGACCGTCGGGACGCCGTGGAACCCCGCCGCATGCACGACGATCGCCGCGCAGGCCTCGGCATCGGCTGCGGCGTCGTGGTGCTGGAACCCGGAGAAGCCCGCAGCCTGCGCCGCGACGGGCAGTCGGTAGGAGTCGAGCGTGTACGTCTTCCGGGCCACCTGCAGCGAGCACATCGAGTGGTGCTCGCCGATCTCGATGCCCGTCGCCGCGCACCCTCCGGCGATGACGCCCATGTCGAAGCGGGCGTTGTGGGCGACGAGCACGTCCCCGTCGGCGAACGCGACCAGGTCCGGGTACTGCTGCTCCCACGACTTCGCGTGCGTGACGTCCGTCTCGACGATCCCGTGGATGCGGGTGTTCCACTCGAGGAACGCATCGTGCCCGGCCGGCGGTCGGATGAACCAGGAGGCCCGCTCGACGACACGGCCGCCGCGCACCTTCACGAGTCCGACCGAACACGCGCTGGCGGGCGAGTTGTTCGCGGTCTCGAAGTCGATCGCGGTGAAGTTCAACACGCCCCCGATCGTCGCACGGGGAACCGACATCACCGGAATCGCGTCCGGCGTGGTGCGTCCGACACCGGTTCGATGCAGACTCGGACGATGGAGAGCGGACCCGAGCGCAGCCCCCTCGTCCTCGTGCTCGCCGGTGTGGGCTACGGGCAGCAGGCGCCACTGCTCTGGTGGACGGACGCGATCGCCCGACAGGCCGGCTGCACGGTCGTCGCGCCACGGTGGACGGTCGACGAGGCGGGCCACGCAGACCCGGTCGGCTTCGTCCTCGGACACGTCGGGTCGGCGCTCGCCGGACGTCGCCCGGACCTCGTGGTCGCCAAGTCCTTCGGGTGCTCCGCACTCCCGTGGGCGGTCGCCGAGGGCATCCCGGGCATCTGGCTCACTCCGGTGCTCACCGAGGACGCGGTCCGCGACGCGCTCGCCGCAGCCGATGACACCCACCTGGCCGTCGGCGGGTCGGCCGATCCGATGTGGCGCCCGGACCGTGTCCCGGGGACGCGGGCGCGCCTCCGGACCGTCGACGGTGCCGGCCACGCGCTCGAGGTGACCGGTGACTGGCGCCGGTCCCAGCGCCTCCAGGCCGAGGTGCTGGAGGCCGTCTCCGCGCGGGTCGCCGACCTCGTCGGCGGGGGCCGGCGGCAGTAGCGTCGCGACCGCCGTGGGGTGCTCGCCGGGTCCCGCGGGCTCGTGAGCACGGTCGTCTCGCTGATCACCAGGGCCCCGCCTCGGGCGGCGGCTGAGCAGCGGCCTGGAGGCGCGGGTCGGCTCCGGCGGGCTGCCGCCGGTAGGCTGTGCTCCCGTGGCTCTCACCATCGGAATCGTCGGTCTCCCCAACGTCGGCAAGTCGACCCTGTTCAACGCCCTGACGAAGAACCAGGTGCTCGCGGCGAACTACCCGTTCGCGACGATCGAGCCGAACGTCGGCGTGGTGAACCTGCCCGATCCGCGGCTCGACCAGCTGGCGGAGCTGTTCCACTCCGAGAAGACCGTGCCCGCGCCGGTGTCGTTCGTCGACATCGCCGGCATCGTCAAGGGCGCGAGCGAGGGTGAGGGGCTCGGCAACAAGTTCCTCGCCAACATCCGCGAGGCCGACGCCATCGCGCAGGTCGTCCGCGGCTTCACCGACGACGACGTCGTGCACGTGGCGAACAAGGTCTCCCCGAAGGACGACCTCGAGGTCATCAACACCGAGCTGATCCTCGCCGACATGGAGACCATCGACAAGGCGCTCCCGCGGTACGAGAAGATGCTCAAGCTGAAGCAGGCCGAGCCCGCCGTCCTCGAGGCGGCGAACGCCGCGAAGGCCGAGCTCGAGAAGGGCGTCCTGCTCTCCGCGAGCACGGTCGACCTCGAGCCGATCAAGGAGCTCGGGCTGCTCAGCGCCAAGCCCTTCATCTTCGTGTTCAACGTCGACGAGGCCATCCTGACCGACGAGGCCCGCAAGGCCGAGCTCGCTGCACTCGTCGCCCCGGCGAACGCGGTGTTCCTCGACGCCCAGGTGGAGTCCGAGCTCATCGACCTCGACCCGGCGGACGCCGCGGAGCTCCTCGAGTCCACCGGCCAGACGGAGTCCGGCCTCGACCAGCTCGCCCGCATCGGGTTCGAGACGCTCGGGCTGCAGACGTACCTGACCGCCGGTCCAAAGGAGTCCCGCGCGTGGACGATCGGCAAGGGGTGGAAGGCTCCCCAGGCCGCGGGCGTCATCCACACGGACTTCGAGAAGGGCTTCATCAAGGCCGAGGTCATCTCGTTCGACGACCTCGTCGCGACCGGCTCCATCGCCGAGGCCCGCGCGCAGGGGAAGGCCCGCATCGAGGGCAAGGACTACGTCATGCAGGACGGCGACGTGGTGGAGTTCCGCTTCAACAACTGAGGTCCGTTGTCCTGCCCGTTCCCGTGGTGCTCGTCGCCACCGGTGGGTACGGTGGACCCGTCGTGCGCGATGCGCAGCGGGTCGGAAACCCGGCCCGGGGAAGCAACAGGCGCTACCGTCCCGGGTCCACGATCCGGCAGAGGACCACCTGCCCACGTCGGTCGACGAGCGGGCACAGCTCCGGGCGAACGAGGGACGGATGGATCACCGCGAGATGCAGGGCGAGGACGCAGCAGGACCCCCAGCAGCTCCGGAGCCGGGCCCACTGGGCACGCGGTACTTCCGCGTCGCAGGACGACCGGAGCGCCGGTTCCTGTTCACCGCCGGCGTCACCACGTGGGAGGTGTCGAGCGGCGCAGGAACCTCGTTCGTGGTGGACACTGCGGGACTGCGCGACGCGCTCGGCATCGCCCCCAGCGGTTCCCGGAACGACGAGCAGCACTGCCGGTCCCGAGCCGTCGAGCTGTTCGAGTCGGGCGACCGGGAGCACTGGGTGCAGTACCCGTTCGGCGGCACGGCCACGGACGAGGAAGTCCTGGGCGGCGCTGCCGGCCTTGACCCCCCGACGGCGTGATGCCAGGAGGCGGGCGGCGAGCGGCAGGCGGCAGATCACCGTCGCGCTGGCTCCGACGGTCGTAACGGGAGTACCGCTACGACGCTCGTTGGGAGAACGGACACGTGGAGACCGGGGTCGACCTCGTCGCCCGGATGTCCGGCGTGCGCCTGCTGACCACGAAGTGGTCGAGCGGGTGGCGGAGGAGCACTGACCGGAGTCGGGTGCCGGCCGTGGGTCCTCTACCCGAAGGCCGAGCTGCTCTGAAGCGCTGACGTGTCGCGGTCGGCGACGTCCGGTAGGTCGCTGATGTCCAGTCCCCGCGCTCGCCGACCCACCCTGTGCCGCTCCCGGAACCCCGGTGCCTACCGTGGGGACCAGGGAGGGCACATCGTGAAGTACATCCACTACGACGGCACGGACGTCCTCACGGGGGACCTGATCGCCGACGCGGTCGCGGACTACGCCGCCGTGCTCGGGGCGAACACCAGGACCGACACGGTCGCGGTGCCCTCGGTCGGGGACGACGGAGCACTCGAACGCACCCGGATGCTCATCGGTCCGTCGAGCGAACTGCTCCTCCGGGAGGCGCCGGACGACGAACTCGAACCGGAGGACCCGGCGTTCATCCGTCGTCTCCGCGACGCGGCGGCACGGTGCGGCGACCGGGAGCCGGTCAACGCGGACGGCCGGACTCCGTTCCTCGGCGCCTCCGAGGACGACTGACCGCGCGGTCGACCAGCCGTAGGCTCGACCAGCCACGCGGTCGGGAGGCCCACCGGCGAACGCTCGCGAGCGTCCGTCGGAGGCCACCACGACCACGACGAGACGCCGCCCCGGAAGGGACGGCGTCTCGTCGTACGGGTCCGATCGAACCCGAGCGGGCGTCAGGCCGCCAGCGCCAGCTCCGGCGCACGCACGGCGCGCGCCTGGAGGATGGTCCGGCTGGCCTCGCCGCGCCAGGAGCGGCCCGGGACGACCCAGCCCGCTTCGCCGTCGACGGCGACGCGGACGCCGGGCGTCAGGAACAGCCCGAGGTCGTCGGCCGGCATGCGCACGAGGTACTCGCGCTGCGAGCGGTCCTCACGCACGGGGAACTCGGCGATGCGGTCGGGGGAGACGGTGGGCGCCGCGATGGCGGTCCCGGTGATGATGGTGTGTTCGTTCGTGGTCATGGTGCTGTCTTTCTTCAGTCGTTCGGCGTCGCGCGGGGCCGGACGGACTCCATGGTCTCGTCGGCCGCAGGAGCGCGGACGCGCACGTCGACATTCGACGTGCATGCTCGCCAGTCGGGGAGCGTTGGTCTCGCTGGAATGCGACCCAGGGGGATCGGTTCGAGACGGTCGGTGTGCGCGAGTCAGATGGGTTCGCTGCAATGCACCAAATGAGGACACTACTCCGCAGTCGTCCGTCTGTCCAGTCGCGCCGTCAGTTTCCGGTCCCGCCGGCCAGGAGGCCCGCCCAACGCTCGCCTCCGAGTCGCACGTTCCCGGAGCGGTGCAAGCGTGCAGCCGCGGAGTCCGGCTTCCGCCCGGCCTGGTCCGTCACGAGGCCGTCGAATGCGTCGAAGAAGCCCTGCCGGGGGAGCGCCGCGGTCACGGCGCGGAGGTCGTCCTCGTCCCAACGCTCCATCCCGACGCCGGACACGTCGAGGGACGTCGCGACCTCGAGCAGGTGCCCCTCGACGTCCCTCGTCGGGTCGACCGACAGCCACATGTGCCGCTCGATCACCTCGGCGACGCGGGTCGCGCGCGCGACGGGCCACCCAGCGCCCGTGGCGAAGACGCTGCCCACTGCTCCGCCGGCGACCTCGAACGGGACGGTGACCGCGTCGAAGTGCGGGGCGACCCCGAGGTCGTGGAGCATCGTCGCCACGAACAGCAACTCCGCGTCCGGCTCGAGGTCGATCGTGGGCGCGAGCAGCGTCGCCCACACCCAGGAACGGAGGCAGTGGTGCACGAGGGCCGGTGACGACCACGTCCGGACGACGTCGAGCGCCCGCGCGGCGGTGTTCGTCGGCGGGGTCAACAGGGCGTCGACGTCGAGTGGCATGACCGCACGCTAGTGGCAGCGACGGCCCGCTCGGAAGGCGTAACACGTGGGAAACCGATCGGGCCCGAGCGCGAAACACCCCGTCGTTACGGTTCGAGCACTGAGCAAGCGTTCAGCCCGAACCCCGACGAAGGACCCGCACGGATGCAGCACCGCACTCGGCTCCGCTCCCGCCCGACCACCCGCCTGACCACACTCCGCACGGCCCTCGTCACCGCGGGAGGCGTCGGACTCGCCGTCCTCGCCGCGTCACCGGCCGCAGCGGCACCGATCGCCACGACGGCCACGATCACCGCACCGGCCTCCGTGACGGTCGGCGACACGGTCGACGTCGCCCTGACCCTGCCCGACACGACCGATGTCTTCGCCTACCAGATCGAGATCGCGGCGGACGCCGACGCCGTCGAGGTCGTGGACGGCAGCGCGACCGGCCCGGACGGCGGGTTCGACTCGGTCGAGCAGGACGGCGACACCGTCACGCTCCTGCACACCCGCCTCGGCACCTCGCCCGCAGTGTCCGGTGACCTCGCCGCATCGGTCGAGCTGACCGCGACGAGCCCCGCCACGGTCGACCTCGCCGTCACGAGCGTCACCCTGGTCGCCACCGACGGCAGCACCACCACCCTGACCGACCCGGCCTCGACGACCGTGACGATCGCCGCGGTCCCGACGCCGAGCCCGACGCCGACCGCCGGCCCTCCCAGCACGCCCACGGCTGCGCCGACCGCGACGCCGAGCACTGTCCCGGGCGGGACCGGCGGCACCGGGACCGGGACCGGAACGGGCGCCGGTGGGTCCGTGGACCCGGTGACCGACACCTCGGCGGCACCCGCCGGTGGTGCCCTCGCGTGGACCGGCGCCGACCTCGCACCGTGGGTCGCCGCCAGCGTCGCCCTGCTCCTCGCCGGCGCCGGCCTCGTCGTGGCCCGTCGCCGTGCCTCCCGTGCCGCCGGTGCGGAGGACGCGCGATGACCGCCGCGGGCCGCACCCAGGCGACCGACGCCACCTCGACCCGAACCCCCGGAGGAACCCCCGTGACCCGCCGCCGTCGCACCACCGTCGCCGGAGCCGCGCTCCTGGCCCTCGTCGGCACCGCCGTCGTCGCGACCCCTTCGCTCGCCGCCAACGCTGCACCGGCCGTGGTCGACGCCAGCCCCGCGGCCATGCTCGCCCCGTACTACACGGCGCTCGACCTGACCGGCGACCACCAGATCACCCGCGCAGACCTCACCGTCCTGTCCGACCACCTCGGCGCCACCACCGCCGACGCGGACTGGTCGGCGGTCTCGGCCGCCGACACCGACAGTGACGGGACGATCACGCTCACGGACGTCGCCGGTCTGTCGCAGCGGATGATCTACGACGACGGACCGTTCACGCTCGTCGAGGCCTCCACCCTCGACATGCAGGCCGCGATGAACGCCGGGGTCACGACCTCGGCCGAGATCACGCAGGACTACCTCGACCGCATCGCCGCGTACGACCGGACCACCACGGACACCGGGACGGGCGGACGTCCGCTCAACTCGATCGTCACGACCAACGCCGGGGCGATCGCCGCTGCGGAGGCCGCTGATGCCGAGCGTGCCGCGAACGGGATGACGAGCATGCTCCTCGGCGTCCCGATCGCGCTCAAGGACAACTACGACACGAAGGACATGCCGACCACCGGCGGCTGCGGCTGCTGGGACGACAACCAGACCACGACCGACGCGGCGATGGTGACGGGTCTGCGGAAGGCCGGGGCGGTCGTCCTCGCGAAGGCGAGCCTCGACGAGTTCGCCTACGGCTTCGTCTCCGAGTTCTCGTCGAACCAGCCGACGGGCTCGTCGCTCCTCGTCGCCAGCCCGTACGTCACGAGCCAGACCGCCGGCGGGTCCAGCGGCGGCACCGGTGCGGCCATCTCGGCCAACCTGGCGGGCATCGGGTTCGGCACCGACACGGGCGGGTCCATCCGCATCCCGTCGTCGTACAACCAACTCGTCGGTATCCGCCCGACGGTCGGCCTGACGAGCCGTGACGGCATCATCCCGCTCGCGCTCTCGCAGGACACCGGCGGGCCGATCGCCCGCTCGGTGACCGACGCCGCCGTGGCACTCGACGCCGTCACCGGTGTCGACGCCGCCGACCCCGTCACGCAGGGGCAGACCGGCAAGGTCTCGACCTCGTACACGCAGTTCCTCGACCCGACGGCCCTGCAGGGCAAGCGGATCGGCTACGTCACCTCGATGGTGGGGACGAACCGAACCACCGCGCGGCTCTTCGCCGAGGCCCGGGCGACCCTCGAGGCCCAGGGCGCGACCGTCGTGCCGATCACCGCGACGCCCGAGTTCGACCGGGTCCTCAGCGAGGGCAGCGGCAGCACGAACGAGTTCAAGCACGACCTGGACCAGTACGTGGCGAAGCACCTCGACCCGGACGTCGCCGCGCGCTCGCTGCAGGGCATCCTCGACTCGGGGAAGTACGTGCCGAGCCGGAAGGGTACGTACCAGCAGCGGAACGCGATCACCGAGGCGCAGTACCAGGCCTGGGCGGGTCCGGAGGGCTCGCACACGACGCAGATCGCGACCGGCAAGCAGGTCGTCACCGGGATGATGGACGCGCAGGACCTCGACGCGCTCGTCTACCCGTCGGGCACGCCGTACGGCACGCAGGGCACGAACATGCGGCTCAGCCCGAACACCGGCATGCCGGCCGTGACCGTCCCGATGGGACAGGCCACCGCGGCGGACGCCACGATCACCGGGGCGGGCGTGAACCTGGAGTTCCTCGGCCGCTCCTACGACGAGGGCGCCGTCATCGGTCTCGGCTACGGGTTCGAGCAGGCGACGCACGCCCGCACCAGCCCGGCGCTGTACCCGGCGCTCGGGTGAGCACGCCGGTCGCTGACGCGACCGACTGACGGACGGGAGGCTCCCCACCGGTCACGGCCGGCCCGCCGCTGGCGCGTCGGTCCGGCACCGGCCGGTGGGGGCCCAGACACCAGCTGGTGTCGGGCCTCCCGTCCGTCTCGTCGCGGCTCCGCAGCCGCGACCGTCAGTTGAGGACCGGGGTGTCCTCGGGCACGACGCCGCCGTCGTAGAGGTCCGTCGCGAGGTCGCGGAGCGCACGGAGCGCCACGCGCTGCGTGAGCGGCCCGTACGAGATGCGTGCGACGCCGAGCGCCTCATACGCGGTGGCGGGGAGGGCGCCGGGCAGCCCGATGACGCTGAGCTTGCCGCGGCCAAGGCCCTCGACGAGCTGCTCGACGACCTCGCGCTGGTGGCCGCCCGGGACGAACACGAGCGGGGCGCCCGCGTCGAGGAAGGCCTTGCCGCGTGCGATGGCGTCGGCGATGCTCTCCTGGATCGGCCGGTCGCCACCCTTCGCGATCGCGTCGGTGCGGGCGTTGAGCTGGAAGGCGACGCCCTCCTGCTCGGCGGCCTTCATGATCGCGGCGACGCGGGAGACCGACTCGTCGAAGGGGCGAAGACGGTCCTCGACGTTCGCGCCGACGATGCCCAGGCCGATCGCGCGGCGGATGGTCTCGGCCGGGTCCTCGTAGCCGTCGTCGAGGTCCGCGGTGACGGGCAGGTCGACTGCGTCCACGACGGTCTTCGCGCCGGCGAGGGCGAGCTCGAGGGGCATGCCGCCGTCCTCGTACCCGTAGGACGCCGCGATCGAATGGCCGGCGGTGGCGATCGCCCGGGTCTCGGGCAGGGCCGCGACGGTCTTCGCACTGATCGCGTCCCACACGTTCACCACGCGGAGGATCTCGGGAGCTTCGTGCAGGGACTGCAGGGTCGTCGCCTTCTCGGCGGTGTTCGTCGTCATGTCGCCGACAGTAGGCGTGCCGTGCGCCGTCGTCCGCCTTGGATGCGCGGCGGTCGATGCGCGCCGGGCGATGCGCTGCGGAGCGTTCGCGCTGCGCGACACGCGTCGCGGGCGGCGGCCCGAACGGTGTCGCTCAGCACGAACGGTCCGGGGTGACGAGCGGACGGACGCCGGCGGACGGCGCCGGCGGCGGGGCGCAGACGACGCCGGATGACGTGGGGACTCGCACCGGGCCTCCCGGCGGAGGCATGCTGGGACACATGGTGAGCGACGCGCAGGACCCGGTCGGCACGCTCCGCGGTGTCCGGACCAGCATCAAGTGGACGCGGTACGCGCCCGAGGTCCTGCCCCTGTTCGTCGCCGAGATGGACCACGAGGTCGCGCCCGAGATCCGGCAGGCGCTCGTCGAGCGGGTGCAGCAGTCGGACCTCGGCTACCTGGACGGACCCGGGCCGCTCGCCCCGGCGTTCGCCGACTTCGCCCGCGACCGCTGGGGCTGGGAGGTCGACCCCGAGCGCGTGTACCTGGCGACGGACGTCAGCGTCGGCATCGTCGAGACGCTCCGGCTCGCTCTGCCCGACGGTGGCCGCGTCGCGATCACGCCGCCGGTCTACCCGCCGTTCTTCGAGCTCGTCGAGGAGGCCCGATGTCAGGTCGAGGAGGTGCCGATCCGCGAGCAGTGGGGCGTGTACCGGCTCGACCTCGACGGCCTCGAGCGGGCGTTCGCCGACGGGGTGCGCGTGTTCCTGCTCTGCAACCCGCACAACCCGATCGGGCTCGTGCACGACCGGGCGGACCTCGTCGCGCTCGCGGAGCTGGCCGCCCGGTACGACGTCCTCGTCATCAGCGACGAGATCCACGCCCCGCTGACGCACCCGGGCGTGCAGTTCACGCCGTTCGCGAGCATCGCCGAGCCCCTCGGGGCGCGCAGCGTCTGCGTGACGAGCGCGAGCAAGGGGTGGAACCTCGCCGGCGTGAAGTGCTCGGTCATCGTCGCGGGGGACGCCCGGACCGCCGAGCTCCTCGACACCCTGTGGGAGGAGGTCGCCTGTCGGACGAGCATCCTCGGGCTGCACGCGAACCTCGCTGCGTTCAGCCTGGCCGTCGGGTGGCTCGACGACGTCGTGGACCGCATCGTCGCCAACGACCGGTTGCTCGCGAAGCTGCTGGCCGAGCACCTGCCCGGGGTGGTCTACGCGCGGCCCCGCGCGGGCTACCTCGCCTGGCTCGACTTCCGGGGCATCGGCCTCGGCGACGACCCCGCCGTGCAGCTCCGGGAGCACGCGTACGTGGCGCTCAACTCCGGCCTGCCGTTCGGGGTGCAGGGGAGGGGGTTCGCGCGGATCAACCTGGCGTGCTCGCCGGACACGTTGCGCGAGGCGGTGCTCCGGATCGCGGCGGCGTACCCGTCGGGCGCGCAGGAGGGTGTGGTCTGGCACGTCGCGTGAGGCGTGGCGCGTCATGCGTGACGCGCGGTGCGTGACGCGGGGGCGCGCCTCCGGCTCAGGCGACGGGTGCGAAGTGGTTGCGACCGATCACGGTCACGTGCAGGTCGACCTCCCGCGAGGGGACCTGGTCGGTGAGGGAGATCCACTCGCGGGCCACGAACGCGACCGAGGGCCAGCGACGGACCTCGGTCACGGGGAACCCGTCGATGAACACCTGCCACATGCCTTGTTCACGGACGGCCTGGACCTCGTGCGTCGCCATGCCGTGAGCGTAGCAACGCTCCGCTCCGACGGGCCACGGTCAGGGGGTGACCATGCCGCCGTTCACGTTGAGGGTCTCGCCGGCGACGAAGCTCGACTCGTGCGAGGCGAGGAACACGTACGCCGGGGCGAGCTCGGCGGGCTGACCGGGGCGGCCCATGGGCGACTCACTCGACCCGAAGTCCGGCAGCGTCTCGGGGTCGACGCCCGCGGACACCTGCAGCACCGACCACGTCGGCCCGGGGGCGACGACGTTGACGCGGATGCCGCGGCCGATCAGCGACTGCGCGAGGCCCTTCGAGAAGTTGTTGATCGCGGCCTTCGACGCTGCGTAGTCCAGCCGGTCGGGGGCCGGCTGGTACGCCTCCATCGACGCGGTCGTGATGATCGTCGAGCCGGGCTCGAGGTGGGGGAGCGCGGCCTGCACCAGGCGGAACAGCGAGAGGACGTTCACCGTGAACGTGTCGACGAGCTGGTCGTCGGGGATGTCGGTGACCTCGGCCTGCCAGTGCTGCTTGCCGGCGCAGGTGACGATGGCGTCCAGGCCGCCGAGCTCGGCGACGGCGCGTTCGACCAGCGCGGCCGGGTAGTTCTTGGCGGTCAGGTCGCCGGGGATGGTGACGGCCTTGCGTCCGGCCGCCTCGACGAGGGCGACGATGCGCTGCGCGTCCTCCTCCTCGTCGGGCAGGTAGGCGAGGGCGATGTCCGCACCCTCACGTGCGTAGGCGATGGCGACCGCGGCACCGATGCCGGAGTCGGCGCCGGTGATGAGTGCGCGGCGGCCCTGGAGGCGTCCGGTGCCCCGGTAGGAGTCCTCGCCGTGGTCCGGCTTCGGGTCCATCTTCGACTCCAGGCCGGGCTCGGGCTGCTGCTGCGGCTCGGGGCTGGTGTTCGGGTAACGGGTCGTCGGGTCGCTGTACTCGTACTGGTCGCGGGGCATGTCGCGGACGGTACGCCGGACGGCCGGGAGGCTCGTCAACCGGTGCGCACTCCGGCCTGCCCCCGCCGGCGTCAGAGGTCGAGCGCCATCGCGACGTCCGCCCGCACGTACGGGCTCGGCGGGTGCTCGTCGGCGCCCAGGTGGCGGAACCCCGACGTCTCGTACAGGTGCACGGCGCTCGTCAGGCGACTGTTCGTCTCGAGCAGGACCCGGCGGGCACCGAGGTCGCGGGCCCGGTCGATCGCCGCGCGGATGAGCCGGCGGCCGGTGCCGTGTCCCTGGTGGTCGGGGTCGACGGCCATCTTCAGGAGTTCGAACGCGTGCTCGCCGTGCGGCGCGAGTCCGACGCAGCCGACGACGGTGCTGCCGATGCGGGCGACGAGCACGACACCGCCGGGAGCGACGATGTGCTGCTCGGGGTCGCCGAGGAGCCGGCGGTCCTCGTCCTCGAGTGTGAAGAACGTGGTGATCCACCGTTCGTTGAGCAGCCGGAACGCGGTCGCGTCGGCGGGGGAGGACATGTCGTCGATGACGACCGCGGTGGTCTCGGTGTCGGGCATGGCCCCATCCTCGGACGGCCGATGCAGTCGCGTCCAATACTCGTTCGGACGGATCGATAGGCTCCGTGCATGGAACGTGCTCCCGAGGTCGACCTCCGTCAGCTCCGGGCGTTCCTGGCGCTCGCCGACGAACTGCACTTCGGACGAGCCGCCGCCGACCTGGGCATCGCGCAGCCGGCCCTCTCGCAGCTCATCCGCCGGATCGAGGTCGCCCTCGGCGTCGACCTGTTCGCCCGGACCTCGCGGAGCGTCGCGCTGACCCCGGCCGGACGCGTGCTGCAGGGACGTGCGCGCTCGCTCCTGGCGCAGGCCCGGCGGGACCTCGACGAGACGGTGCAGGTCGGACGGGGCGAGGCCGGTCGGCTCGACGTCGGCTTCGTGGTGTCGGCGCTGCCGCTCGGGCCGATCGAGCGCGTGCAACGGTTCCGTGCCCGCTACCCGGCGGTCCGGGTCGAGCTCACCGAGGGGTTCTCGTCACGCCTCGTGGCCGCGGTCCAGCGCGGCGAACTCGACCTCGCGGTCGTGCGGGACCCGGACCCGGTCGACGGCGTGCGTTTCACCCGGTTCCGCAGCGAGCCGTTCGTCGCCGCGGTGCCGCGGGACCACCGGTTCGCGGAGCGGTCGACCGTGCGGGGGCCGGAGCTGCTCGACGACCCGTTCGTGTTCTTCCCGGCGGAGGCCGGCGTCCTGGCCACCGAGCGGAACACCGCGCCGGTCGCGGCAGGTGGGCGCCGGCCCGTCATCGTGCAGGAGGCGACGACGTGGGCGACCGTCCTGCACCTGGTCGGTGTCGGGCTGGGGGTGACGGTGCTGCCGGAGAGCGCGGCGCTCGCGGCGCCGGACACCGTGGTGCTCCTGCCGCTCGAGGACAGCCCGTACCGGAGCGAACTCGTGTGGGCCGCGCGCGCCGACGACGACCGCGAGGTCCTCCGCAACTTCGCCGCCGCAGCCGACTGACGGCCGGATGACCGCGGCACCGGCACCGGCACGAGCAGCGCACCGGCACCAGCGCAACTCCGGCGCCCGCCGGCGCCGCCACGGTCAGACGAGCGGCAGGACGGGGGCGCGCTGGTCGCCGAGCTCGTCCACGCGCCACGGCCGCGCACCGGTCGGTGCCAGTCCGAGCTGCGCGAGCACGAACCCCACGTGCGGTTCGACGTCCGGGGCCCACGGGCCCTCGACGCCCAGGCCGAACGCCCCGAGCTCGTCGTCGGCCTCGTCGCGCAGCGTGAGCCGCCACCGACCGTCCCCGAGCTCCTCGACGACGGCCCAGCGTGCGGAGCCGAACCGGTCGGTCGTCATGCCGTGCTCTTGATGTCCGCCGTGAAGGAGTGCACGCGGGCGAGCAGCGACTCGGACCGCATCGCGATCGTCGCCGGCGGGTTGAGGTGCGGGGGCGCCGTGCGGATGAGCATCGAGCAGCCGAGGTCCTCGCAGATGTACGAGCCGATGGTGTTGCCGTTCCGGCCGGCCTCGCCACCGCGGGCAGCGGAGAACAGGCGCACCTGCGTCGCCGGCTGCGGGGAGTGGCAGAACGAGCACATCGCCGCGATGCCCGGGCGGAGCGACCCACCCGCGGCGCGGACGACGATGCCCACGGGCTCGCCGTCCATCCAGGACACCATATAGCCACGGCGGGCGGCCTGCGGGTCGCGCCAGCCGAGGTACTCGCGTTCGTTCCAGAGCGTCTCGTGCAGCCCGGGATCGGGAGCTGGGCGAGTTCGTCGGGCGTCGCGTTGACGAAGGACGATCGGATGTCGGATTCGGTGAGCGGCTGCACGGTTCCCCTCGCGGTGGCGGACCGGACCAGGCTAGCCCCGTGCGCCGACAGCCGGACGCCGCACGGGCCTCCCGGGTGCGGTCAGCCCAGCCGGGAGGCGCGGACCGCGCCGAGTGCGCCCGTCGCGTCCGCCACGAGCACCGCCCGGCGGAGGGCGTCGCGGCCGACCCGGCGCGCGGCGGCGTCGTCCGCGGCGAACTCGACGAGGACCCGGGTCGACCGCGCCATCGCACGGGCTCCCGGGACCCACGGGACGGCCCGTTCGACGGACTCGGCGAACCCGACGACGGCAGCGTGGTGCTGCCGGAGGTGCGCGCGCTCGTGAGCGACGACCGCGCCGAGCTCGTCGGCGCGCAGTCGGTCGGCCAGGCCGGTGCTGACGAGCACACCGCCGGTGCGGCCCGGGACGGCGCAGGCGAGGGCGGTGTCGGCCTCGAGGACGGCGACCAGCGTGCCGTCCACCTCGCGGTGCGGGGCCGCCCCGGTGCGGATGGCCTCGCGGACGGCCTCGTGCTCCGGGCCCGGGCGGACGCGGACGGCGACGGCGAACGCGACGACGGCGAGCACGGCGATCCCGACGTTCAGGCCGTGGCTCGGGGAGTCGTCGATGCCGAACGGGTCGCGGAGCGGTCGGTCGGCGAGGACCACCAGCGCGGTCCCGACGACGAAGCTGGCGACGCCCACGACGACCGCTGCCTGCCAGGCGGCGATCGCGGTCCGCGGGTGCGCGATCGTCCAGCCGGCCCGCGTCAGGACCCGCGGCGCGAGGACCACGACGGCCAGGGCGAGCACGACCAGGCAGGCGCCGGCGACGACCACGGAGCCGGTCCGGTCAGGGGCGGGATCGGGAGTCGATCGCGCGGCGCAGGACCTCGAGGTCCCCGGACGCGAGCGAGCCGGTGAACTGCAGCAGGGCGGCCTCGCGGTCGGAGGCCGCGGCCAGCGCGCTCGACATGAGGGACGCGGTGTGGTCCTCGCGGGAGTGCGTGGCGCGGAAGGTCAGCGGGGCGTCGGCGTGCTCCTCGCGCACCACCGCACCCTTGCGGCCGAGACGGTCGAGCACGGTGAGGACCGTCGTGAGCGCGGGACGGGGTTCGGCGACGGCGTCGAGCACCTGGCGCGCGGTGAGCCCGTCGTCGGCGGTCCACAGCGCCTCGAGCACCGCCTGCTCGAGCTGCCCACGGGGGCGCGATCGCTGTCCTGCCACGATGTCACTCTACGTGATGTCGAACGACCAGCCGCGGCGTCCCCGGCGGTGTCCGCGGCGGCGGATGCGACACATGCCCGTAACGCGGGCTCGGTATGCTCCTCGGACAACAGAAGACACGGCCGACCACCCGCCGCGGGAGAGCCCCCGACCAGACGCTGCACGACCTGGTCCGGGCACCGAAGGAGCAAGCTCCCCGCCAATCTCTCAGGTCCAACACCGCAGCGGGCAGGCCACTCTGAAAAGCAGACGCGATCGACGTGGGCGCATCCCACGCCGCACCGTCTCGCCCACGGTGAAAGCCGCCGGACCTCACGGGCCGCGGTGAAACTCTCAGGCCCATGACAGAGGGGGAGTTCCGCACCCGACGACGGTCGTCGGGCCCAGCCGACGCCGGGAGAACTCCGTCCATGTCAGATCCCTCCACCGTGCCCGCGCCCGGAGCACCCGACGCCGGTGCGCCCACGCCCGGTGCCGGTGCGCCCGCGCCTGGTGCCAGTGCGCCCGCGCTCCGCTCGTCGCCGCTCGAGGCGCAGCACGAAGCCGCCGGCGCCACCTTCACCGACTTTACCGGGCACCGCATGCCGGTCCGGTACTCGTCCGACCTCGCCGAGCACCATGCGGTGCGCCGGGCGGCCGGGGTGTTCGACCTCTCGCACATGGCCGAGATCGGCGTGCAGGGTCCGGACGCCGTGGCCTTCCTCGACGCCGCGCTCGCGGGGTCCTTCGGCGCGATGCCGGTCGGCCGGGCGAAGTACTCGCTCCTGCTCACGCCCGAGGGCGGGATCCTCGACGACCTGGTGGTCTACCGCACCGGCGAGGACGTCTTCCTCGTCGTCGCGAACGCCGGCAACCGGGACGTCGCCGTCCAGGCCGTGCAGGAGCGCGCCGCCGGGTACGACGTGCTCGTCACGGACGACTCCGACCGGACCGCGCTCGTCGCGATCCAGGGCCCGGCCGCCGCGGGCACGCTCGACGCCCTCGTCACGGCCGACCGCCTGCAGCCCGAGACGCCGCTCGACGAACTCCGGTACTACCGGGTCCTGCACGCGCTGTTCGACGGCAGCGAGGTCCTCATCGCCCGCACCGGCTACACCGGCGAGGACGGCTTCGAGCTGTACTGCGACACCGACACCGCGCCGGCGATCTGGGACGCCCTGCTCGACGCCGGTGCCGAACGCGGTGTCGTCCCCGCGGGCCTCGCGGCGCGCGACACCCTGCGCCTCGAGGCGGGCATGCCCCTCTACGGCCACGAACTCGACACATCGGTGCGGCCCGCGCAGGCCGGACTCGGTCGCGTCGTCGCCACCTCGGGCTCGTTCGTCGGCGACGCCGGTGTCGAGCCCGCCGCCGACGCCCGCGTGCTCGTCGGCCTCGTGACCGAGGGCCGCCGGGCTGCCCGGGCCGGCTACGACGTGCTGCGGGACGGGGTCGTCGTCGGCACCGTCACCTCCGGCGCCCTGTCGCCCACCCTCGGCCACCCCGTCGCGATGGCCTTCGTCGACCCGGACTGCGCCGACGGGGGACGAGTCCTCCACATCGACGTCCGCGGCACGGCCATCCCCGGAACCGTCACCGCCCTCCCCTTCTACCGCCGCGCCGCGAAAGGCTGACCCCATGACCGACCAGACCGCACTGCAGTACACCAAGGACCACGAGTGGATCCTCGTCGAGGGCGACGTCGTCACCGTCGGCATCACCGACCACGCGGCCGAGCAGCTCGGTGACGTGGTCTACGTCGAGCTCCCCGCCGTGGGCACCACCACGACCGCGGGCGAGCAGCTCGGCGAGATCGAGTCGACCAAGAGCGTCGGCGAGCTGTTCGCCCCGATCGAGGGCGAGGTCGTCGAGGTCAACGACGCCGTCGTCGCCACCCCCGACACCGTCAACCAGGACCCGTTCGGCGCCGGGTGGCTCGTCAAGCTCAAGGTCGACGGCACGTCGTTCCCCGAGGACCTCATGGACCACGACACGTACCGGGCCTCGATCGCATGACCGCGGACCAGGACCTCACCACCTCGACGAACCTGCAGACCACGTTCGCCGACCGCCACATCGGCACCACGCCCGCCGACCAGCAGGCGATGCTCGACGTCGTCGGGCAGCCCTCGCTCGACGCCCTCGTCCGCGCCGCCGTGCCCGAGTCGATCCACGCCGCCCCGGTCGCGCACTCGTCCGTGCCCACCGCGGTAGGGGAGACCGAGGCGCTCGCCGAGCTCCGCGCCGTCGCCGGCCGCAACACGGTCCGTCGCGCGATGATCGGCCTCGGCTACTCGGACACCCACACGCCCGCCGTCATCCAGCGGAACGTCCTCGAGAACCCGAGCTGGTACACGGCCTACACGCCGTACCAGCCCGAGATCTCGCAGGGCCGGCTCGAGGCGCTCATCAACTTCCAGACGATGGTCTCCGACCTGACCGGCATGGCCACCGCGGGCGCGTCGATGCTCGACGAGGGCACCGCCGTCGTCGAGGGCATGCTCCTGGCCCGCCGCGCCTCGAAGGTGAAGGGCGACGCGTTCCTGGTGGACGCCGACCTGCTGCCGCAGACCGCGGCGCTCCTCGGGCACCGTGCCGAGGCCGTCGGCATCGCGCTCCGCACCTTCGACGCCGCCGACGGTCCCACCGACGAGCAGCTCGACGGCGCGTTCGGCGTCGTCCTGCAGTACCCGGGTGCCTCCGGCCGCGTCGTCGACCCGAGCACGACCATCGAGCGCGTGCACGCCGGTGGCGGGATCGCGGTCGTCGCGGCGGACCTGCTCGCGATGACGCTGCTCGCCAGCCCGGGCGACCTCGGCGCGGACGTCGCCGTCGGCACGAGCCAGCGCTTCGGCGTCCCGCTCGGCTTCGGCGGACCGCACGCCGGGTACCTCGCCGTCCGTGCGGGCCTCGAGCGCCAGCTGCCCGGTCGGCTCGTCGGGGTGTCCTTCGACGCCGACGGCAGCATGGCCTACCGCCTCAGCCTGCAGACCCGCGAGCAGCACATCCGGCGCGAGAAGGCGACGAGCAACATCTGCACCGCGCAGGTGCTCCTCGCGGTGATGGCGTCGATGTACGCGGTCTACCACGGCCCCGAGGGGCTGCGGTTCATCGCGCACCGGGTGGCACGGACCACCACGGCGCTCGCCGACCTCGCCCGGACGGCCGGCGCCGAGATCGTGCACGACGCCTTCTTCGACACGGTCACGCTCCGGGTCCCCGGTCGTGCCGGGTCCGTCGTGGCCGCCGCGCACGACGCCGGGTACTTGCTGCACCTCGTCGACGCGGACACGCTCCAGCTGTCCGTCGACGAGACCACGACGCCCGACGACCTCGTCGCCCTCGCCGGCGTCCTCGGTGCGACGGACGCGACCGTCCCCGCGACCGAGACCGCCGTCCGCGACGCGGCTCCGGGCCTCCCGGCCGGCCTCGAGCGCGCGAGCGCGTTCCTGACGCACCCCGTGTTCAGCGCGCACCGCAGCGAGACCCGGATGATGCGGTACCTCAAGCACCTGTCCGACAAGGACTACGCGCTCGACCGCGGCATGATCCCGCTCGGCAGCTGCACGATGAAGCTCAACGCGGCGACCGAGATGGCGGCCGTGACCTGGCCGGAGTTCGCGCGGCTGCACCCCTTCGCCCCGCGCGAGGACGTGCAGGGCTACCTGGACATGATCGGCGACCTCGAGACCTGGCTCGCCGAGGTCACCGGGTACGACACCGTGTCGGTCCAGCCGAACGCGGGCAGCCAGGGTGAGCTCGCCGGGCTCCTCGCCATCCGCGGGTACCACAGGTCCCGCGGGGACGAGGCGCGCACGGTCTGCCTCATCCCGTCCAGCGCCCACGGCACGAACGCGGCCTCGGCGGTCCTGGCGGGCATGCGCGTCGTCGTGGTGGCCTGTGACGAGGACGGCAACGTCGACCTCGACGACCTCCGTGCGAAGACGAGGCAGCACGCCGAGCAGCTCGCGGCGCTGATGATCACGTACCCGTCGACGCACGGCGTCTACGAGCAGGACATCCGGGCGATCTGCGACGCGGTGCACGACGCCGGCGGTCAGGTCTACGTCGACGGCGCGAACCTCAACGCGCTCCTCGGGCACGCCCGGTTCGGCGACTTCGGCGGGGACGTCTCGCACCTCAACCTGCACAAGACGTTCTGCATCCCGCACGGCGGCGGCGGTCCGGGTGTCGGTCCGGTGGCGGCGAAGGGGCACCTCGCACCCTTCCTGCCGGGCCACCCGATGGCGCAGGAGGCCGACCGTCGCACCGGTGCGGACGCCGCGGCGGACGGCGCACGGCTCGCCCACGCCGGCGGCCCGGTCTCGGCAGCGCCGTACGGCAGCCCGAGCATCCTGCCGATCACCTGGACCTACGTCCGGATGATGGGCCTCGAGGGGCTCACCCGGGCGACCGAGGTGGCCGTCCTCGGGGCGAACTACCTCGCCGCCCGCCTGCGTGACGCGTTCCCGGTGCTGTACACGGGCGAGTCCGGCCTGGTCGCGCACGAGTGCATCCTCGACCTCCGGCCGCTGCGCGAGGCCACGGGGATCACGGTGGACGACGTCGCCAAGCGCCTCATCGACCACGGCTTCCACGCACCGACCATGTCGTTCCCCGTGGCGGGCACGCTCATGGTCGAGCCGACCGAGAGCGAGGACCTCGCCGAGCTCGACCGCTTCGTCGACGCGATGCTCGCCATCCGTGCCGAGGCGGACGCGGTCGGACGGGGGGAGTGGCCGGCGGACGACAACCCGCTGGTGAACGCCCCGCACACCGCCTCGTCGGTCATCGCGGGCGAGTGGGAGCACGCCTACACGCGCGAGCAGGCGGTCTACCCCTCGGCCGGTCAGGCGGCGCGCAAGTACTGGCCGCCGGTGCGCCGGATCGACCAGGCGTACGGGGACCGGAACCTGGTCTGCGCCTGCCCGCCGATCGAGGCGTTCGCGTAGGCGACCAGCGCACCGACGGGAGGCCCGTGGCGACACCGCCACGGGCCTCCCGTCCGTTCCGGGCACGCCTGCCCACCAGCGGGTGGAGCGCTCCGAGTGCAAGCGGTTGCAGCCGACACCTGTGGTTCACCGGGACGTCACCTGGACGCTGCACGGAGCTCGATGCAAACGCAACCGATCGGCTGGTGCGAGCGGCTCAACGCTGGGATGTTGCAAACTGCCGCAACGATCCTGCAACTTGGTTTCAGGCGTGTAACCGATGCGCCGTGGGTTTGGACGGGCATCCGTGCACTGCCTACAGTTCAGGAGTCAAACGCGGCGGGAGGGACCTCTGTGCCCGGCGCGTCCCATGCACCAGGAGGAACTCTTGATCAAGAAGCGCGCTGGGCTCACTGCCCTCGCCGTGCTCGGGGCCACAGCACTCGCCCTGACCGGCTGCTCCGGCAACGGTGGCGGAAGCGGTTCGGGCTCCGGCTCGGGCTCCACGAACGCGGACGGCATCGTCACCACGAACGGTAGCGAGCCGCAGAACCCGCTCATCCCGTCGAACACCACCGAGACCGGTGGCGGCAAGATCATCACGTCGCTGTTCGATGGTCTGTTCACGTACGACGCCGACGGCAAGCCCGTCAAGGAGCTCGCCAAGAGCGTCGAGACCGACGACTCGAAGACCTTCGACATCACGATCAACACCGGGTGGAAGTTCACCAACGGTGAGGAGATCACCGCCGAGTCCTTCACGAAGGCGTGGAACTGGGCAGCGCAGAAGTCGAACGCGCAGGGCGCGAGCTACTTCTTCGAGAACATCGAGGGCTACAGCGCCGACAAGGACTCCGAGCTCACCGGCCTCAAGGTCAAGGGCGACGACGAGTTCACGGTCACGCTGAAGTCGGCGCAGTCGGACTTCCCGCTGTCGCTCGGCTACAACGCCTTCGTGCCGCTTCCCTCGGCGTTCTACGACGACCCGAAGGCCTTCGGTCAGAACCCGATCGGCAACGGCCCGTACAAGCTCGACGGCAAGAGCGCCTGGACCCACAACCAGGACATCAAGCTCGTCACCAACAAGGACTACCAGGGCAAGCGCAAGCCGAAGAACGGTGGTCTGACGATCACGTTCTACAGCACGCAGGACACCGCGTACTCCGACGCCCAGGGTGGCAACCTCGACGTCCTCGACGCCGTGCCGGACGCCGCCTTCTCGACCTACAAGTCGGACTTCCCCGACTCGAACGTCAACCAGGCCGCCGCGATCTTCCAGGCGATCTACCTGCCCTACTACCTCGACCACTGGAAGGGCGAGGAAGGCAAGCTCCGTCGCGAGGCGGTGTCGATGTCGATCAACCGCAAGCAGATCACCGACAAGATCTTCCAGGGCACGCGCACCCCGGCCAAGGACTTCACCTCGCCGGTCATCGACGGCTGGTCGGACGACCTCGAGGGTTCGGACGTCCTGAAGTACGACAAGGCCGAGGCCAAGAAGCTCTGGGCCCAGGCCGACGAGATCTCGCCGTACAACGACACGCTCACCATCACGTACAACGCTGACGGTGGACACGAGGCGTGGGTGACCGCGGTCACCAACTCGATCTCGAACACGCTGGGCATCAAGGCCGAGGGCAACGCCGTCCCGACGTTCGCCGAGGCGCTCGCGCTGCAGACGGACGACAAGCTCAAGGGCGGAAGCCGCACCGGTTGGCAGGCCGACTACCCGTCGCTGTACAACTTCCTCGGCCCGACCATGGGTGAGGGTTCGTCCAACAACTACTCGCGCTACGACTCGGCCGAGTACAACGAGCTGCTCGCCAAGGGCCGTTCGGCGTCGACCGTGGAAGAGGGCAACAAGTTCTTCGACCAGGCGCAGGAGCTCCTGTTCAAGGACCTGCCCGAGATCCCGCTCTGGTACTCCAACGTGACTGGCGTGTGGTCTGCGGACAACGTCAAGAACGTCAAGTTCGGTTGGGACTCCGTTCCGCTGTACTACGACATCGAGGTCACCAAGTAACACCGGTCCTCCGCGGAGGACCCACCGCGAGCAGGTATCCTGCCCGCAGCCAACCGGACGGGGGTTCGGGGACCACACGGTCCTCGAGCCCCCGTACCACGGCGGCAACACCTTCCCCCACGAACGCGGGCGCCGCCGCCCGCACCGGACACCCGTGCCGACCCTCGGACCGTCCACCCCTCACGACATGAACCTGAACGACATGCGCGCAGCGAACCAGGCAGTGATCTGATGCTCTGGTACCTCGGCAAGCGCCTCCTGCAACTCATCCCCGTGTTCTTCGGGGCCACGTTCCTCATCTACTTCATGGTCTTCTCGCTGCCCGGCGACCCGATCGCCGCGCTGTTCGGCGACCGCCAGCCGTCGCCGCAGGTGATCGAACAGCTCCGGGCGCAGTACAACCTGGACAAGCCGTTCATCATCCAGTACCTGCTCTGGGTCGGCGGTCTCTTCCGCGGCGACCTCGGGATCACGTACTCGGGCCTCCCGGTCAGCCAGCAGCTCGCCCAGGCGTTCCCGATCACCGCCCGCCTCGCGCTCCTGGCGCTGGTGTTCGAGGCCGTCGCCGGCATCCTCGTCGGTGTCGTCGCGGGTCTCCGCAAGGGCAAGTGGTTCGACGCCACCGCGCTCGTCGTCTCGCTGCTGCTCATCTCGGTGCCGACCTTCGTCGTCGGCTTCGTGCTGCAGTACGTCTTCGGCATCAACCTCGGGCTCTTCCGGGTGACGGTGTCGGGTCAGGCGCCGTGGAACGAGCTGGTCCTGCCGGCGATCGTGCTCGCGACCGTGTCGTTCGCGTACATCGTGCGACTCACCCGCGCCAGCGTCGCCGAGAACATGAGCGCCGACTTCGTGCGGACCGCCACCGCGAAGGGCCTGTCCCGCCGCCGTGTCGTGAGCGTGCACATCTTCCGGAACTCACTCATCCCCGTGGTGACCTACCTCGGTGTCGACATCGGCAGCCTGATGGTCGGCGCGATCGTGACCGAGGGCATCTTCAACATCAACGGCGTCGGTGGGACGGTCTACAAGGCCGTCACGCTCGGCGAGGGCCCGACGGTCGTGTCGTTCGTCGCCGTGATGGTCATCATCTTCATGCTCGCCAACCTCCTGGTCGACCTGCTCTACGCCGTCCTGGACCCGAGGATCCGCTATGCCAAGTAACGCCGCACCCCGCTCGGCGACGCACTACGTCGCCCCGATCGAGGAGACGCCGCTGCAGGCGGTCGACCAGGTCAACGTGGACGAGAAGACCCGTTCACTGTGGACCGACGCGTGGGAGTCCATGCGTCGCCGTCCGACCTTCTGGATCTCCGCGGTCCTCATCCTGCTGATCCTCGTGGTCGCGATCGCCCCGGGGCTGTTCAGCCACGTGGACCCGCGCGCCGCCAACCTGGACTACAGCGACGAGGGCCCCCGCGCCGGGCACCCGCTCGGCTACACCCGTCAGGGTTCCGACGTGTACGCCCGCATGATCTGGGGCGCGCAGAACTCCCTGCTCGTCGGTCTCCTCGCCACCGTGCTGGTGACGATCGTCGGCATCGTCGTCGGCGCCATCGCCGGGTTCTACGGCGGCTGGCTCGACGCGGTCGTGTCCCGCATCGCGGACATCTTCTTCTCGATCCCGACGGTCCTCGGCGCGATCGTGATCATGTCGGTGATCCCGCAGCGGAACGCCATCACGGTGTCGCTCGTGCTCGCCGTCTTCGCCTGGCCGCAGATCGCCCGCATCATGCGCGGTGCCGTGCTCAGCGCGAAGCAGGCCGACTACGTGACCGCCTCGGCGGCCCTCGGCGTCAGCCGGTTCCAGACGCTGGTCAAGCACGTCATCCCCAACTCGCTCGCGCCGGTCATCGTCGTGGCGACGGTCTCGCTCGGCACGTTCATCGTGGCCGAGGCGACCCTGTCGTTCCTCGGCATCGGTCTGCCGCCGTCGGCGCTCAGCTGGGGGCTCGACATCGGGACGGCGCGGACCTCGATCCGCACCAACCCGTCGACCATCTTCTGGCCGTCCGCCGCCCTGTCCATCACCGTGCTCGCGTTCCTCCTCCTCGGTGACGTGGTCCGCGACGCGCTCGACCCGAAGGCGAGGGCCCGCCGATGAGCGAGACACTCACCGAGCCGAACGCCCGGACCTCGGGTACCTCCGGCGCACCGCTGCTCGAGATCACCGACCTGCAGGTCGGCTTCCGCACCCAGAGCGGACTCGTGCAGGCCGTCCGTGGCGTGAGCATGACCCTCGAGCAGGGCGAACGCCTCGCGATCGTGGGCGAGTCCGGATCGGGCAAGTCCACCAGCGCGCAGGCGATCATCAAGCTGCTCCCCGGCACCGGCCAGATCACGGGCGGCTCGATCAAGCTGAACGGGCGCGAGCTCGTCGGCCTCGACGAGAAGCAGATGTCCGAGATCCGCGGGACCGAGATCGGGTACGTCCCGCAGGACCCCATGTCGAACCTCAACCCGCTCTGGAAGATCGGGTTCCAGGTCGAGGAGGCCATCAAGGCGAACGGCATGGCGACCGGCAAGGCCGCCATCCGTGCCCGTGCGGTCGAGGTCCTGCAGGAGGCCGGCCTCGGTGACGCCGAGAGCCGCCTCAAGCAGTACCCGCACGAGTTCTCCGGCGGCATGCGGCAGCGCGTGCTCATCGGCATCGGCCTGTCGAGCCGTCCGAAGCTGCTCATCGCCGACGAGCCCACCTCGGCGCTCGACGTGACCGTGCAGCGCGTCATCCTCGACCACCTCGAGAGCCTGACGCGGGACTTCGGCACCTCGGTGCTGTTCATCACCCACGACCTCGGCCTCGCTGCCGAGCGCGCCGAGAAGCTCGTGGTGATGTACAAGGGCCAGGTCGTCGAGGCCGGTCCCTCGAAGGAGATCCTGGCGAACCCGCAGCACCCGTACACGCAGCGCCTCGTCGCCGCGGCACCCTCGCTCGCGAGCCGCCGCATCCAGTCGAAGGTGCAGCACCAGCGGGTGGACATCTCGTCCGGCACCGGCAGCGAGGACGACGAGCTCCTGGCCCGCGCTCACGAGCGCGAGAGCAAGCCGACCGAGGACCTCATCGTGGTCAAGGACCTGCAGAAGGTCTACAAGCTGCGCGGGCAGGGCATCGCCACGCGTGAGCTGAAGGCCGTCGATGGTGTCTCGTTCTCGATCCCGAAGGGCACCACCACGGCGCTCGTCGGCGAGTCCGGCTCCGGCAAGTCCACGGTCGCGAAGCTCGTCCTGCAGCTCGAGTCGATCACCGGTGGTTCGGTGCAGTTCGACGGCATCGACATCGGCGCGCTCAAGGGCAAGGACCTGTTCGACTTCCGTCGTCGCGTCCAGCCCGTGTTCCAGGACCCGTACGGCTCGCTGGACCCGATGTACAACGTCGGGAACACGATCGCCGAGCCGCTCACCACGCACAAGGTCGGGGACAAGGCGTCCCGCCGTGCTCGGGTGCTCGAGCTGCTCGACCAGGTCGCGCTGCCGAAGTCGATGGTGAACCGGTACCCGAGCGAGCTGTCCGGTGGGCAGCGGCAGCGCATCGCCGTCGCGCGTGCACTGGCGTTGAAGCCCGAGGTCATCGTGCTCGACGAGGCCGTCTCGGCCCTCGACGTGCTCGTGCAGGGGCAGATCCTGGACCTGCTCACCGAGCTGCAGTCCGAGCTCGGCCTGACCTACCTGTTCATCACGCACGACCTCGCCGTGGTCCGCCTGGTCGCGGACAACGTCTGCGTCATGCGCAAGGGACAGATCGTCGAGAAGGCGACCACCGACGAGGTGTTCGCCAACCCGCGGGAGCAGTACACGAAGGACCTGCTGGCAGCCATCCCGGGCGCCGGCTTCGAGTTCGGTCGCTGACCCGACACCTGCGACACACGGAACGCGCCGCCCCGGCTCCGGGACGGCGCGTTCCGTCGTTCCGGGGAGCGGCCTGGAGGCGCGTCCCACCGACCGTGTCCGGCTCACGTCCTGGAGATGGCCGCTGGACCACGAGGAGGTCGGCGACGGGCCTTCGCGGGCCTCGCGGCCCTTGCGAGTCCACCGGTGGCGCTCCGCGGACGCGGGCCGCTCGGTCGGCGATGCGTCAGAGGCGCGCGCCGGCGAGGCTGGCCGCGATGCCGAGCACCACGAGCGCGGTGACCGCCCAGCCGTGCACGCGGTGCACGATCGGCGCCGCGGTCACCGTCGCCGGGGGTGCACCGTCGTGCACGACCGGCGCGGGGACGAACGCGCGCATCTCGGCGGCCGCATCGTCGACGCTGACCGGAACCGTGCCTCCCGGCCGGACGACCGCCAGGCGAGCCGTGCTGCGCGGCGCGATCCAGACCCGCTGCTCGCCCTGGTCGGTGACGACCTCGAGGCCGTACTTCGTGCGCACGTCCTGCACTCGCCGCCAGGCGAAGCGGGTGGTGCGGCGGACGTCCACGACGACCAGCGCGTCCTCGTGGAGCTCGATCCGCGGACGCCAGAGGACCACCCAGGCGAACCAGGCGGTGAAGAGCGACGGGACCGGGACGAGGAGCGCGGCGCGCGGACCGTTGGTGACGAGGCCGATGACGACGAGGGCGACGGCGACGACCCAGAGGGCGATCGCGAAGCGACGCATGGAGGTCGCGACGATCCGGACTGGCATGCGCCCCAGCCTAGGAGACCGGTCCGGCGCGCTTGACGAGAGCGCCTCCTCGGGACCGGCCGCCGAGCGGGTCAGAGCGACCGAGCGCGTACCGGCAGGAGTCCCGACGTCCCGAGGAGGCGAGCCCGGAGGTCTGCTGGGCCACCATCGTCGCTCCGACCGGCGGCGCTGTCAACGGTCAATCGACGAGGAGGTCGACCTGCGCGCGGATGGTCTCGGCCGAGGGGAACCGCAGGCCGACGAGCCCGATGTGGCGCCACCGCACGATGCCGTCCGGTCCGATCACGAAGACCGACCGTCGGAGGCCGAGGCCGGGCGCCCGCACACCGTAGGCGCGGATCACGTCGCCGCCGACGTCGGCGAGCAGCGGGAAGGTCAGGGAGGAGCCGCGTGCGAACCCCTCGTGCGAGTCGAGGCCCTGCGGGCTGATGCCCCAAACCACCGCACCGACGTCGCGGAAGTCGTCGAGTTCCTGCTGGTACGAGCAGAGCTGCGCGGTGCACACCGGGGTCGCGTCGCCCGGGTAGAAGGCCAGGACGACGGGGCGCCCGACCTCGGCGTCGAGCGAGTACTCGTCGTCGGTCCGGACTCCGCCGCGGACGATCATGCCGGGGAGGGTGAAGCCCGGCGCCGCGGACCCGATCTCGGGGATGGCCATGGCGCCACCCTACGGCGGGATGACGACGGAGGGGCCGAGCGCAGCGCGCTCGGCCCCTCCCCGGTCGTCAGTCGGCTACTTCGTGAAGCCGACCTTCGTCCAGTCGATGTTCTGCGCACCCGCGAACGCGCCGTAGTTGGCGAGCTTCGGGTTCTGCGCGACGAGCGCCGGCTTCGCGGTGATCGGCATCGAGTGCCCGATCGCCCAGACCTGCTCGTCGATCTTGTTCCAGACGGCGTTCGCCTTGTCGGAGTCGGGCTCCGAGAGCGCCTGCTTGGTCAGCTTGTCGATCGCGTTCGAGCTGACCCGGCCGTAGTTCTGGCCGGTGTCGCCCGAGGTGTAGATCGTCGCGCTGCTGGAGTGGAACCCGGTGCCGCCCCAGACGAAGATCGTCATGTCGTAGTTGCCGGGCGTGACGTACTGCTCGAAGAAGTCGTCGGTGGCGACGGACTTCAGCGTGAGCTTCACGCCGATCTCCTTGAGCTGCTGCTGCATGACCTGCGCCAGCTGCTGCGAGGTCGGGGCGCCGGACGGGATGGTGATCGCGATCGTGAGCGGCTTGCCACCCTTCGCGCGGTAGGTCCCGTCGGTCTTCCACCCGTCGTCGTCGAGCAGCTTCTTCGCCTTCTCGACGTCGAACGTGGCGTTCGGGTCGATGTTCGACTGGTAGCCCTTGTCGGTCGACAGGAACAGGTGGTTGTCGAGCGTGCCGAGCTTGTAGGGCAGGGTGCCGCCGATGACCTGCGCCAGCGCGTCGCGGTTCACGGCGTGCTGGATCGCGAGCCGGAGCTGCTTGTCCTTGAGCAGGCCCTTCGACGAGAAGTCGACGTGCGTGTACTGGGCCGACGTCGACGCGAGGATCTTCGTGTTCTTCGCGTCCTTCACCCGGTCGAAGCGCTCGGACGTCGTCGTGAGGACCGAGTCGATCTCCTTGTTCAGGTAGGCGTCCACGTCGGCGTTGCCGTCGAGGGAGCGGAAGACGACCTGGTCGAGCTTCGGCTGGTCACCCCACCAGTTGTCGTCGGGCTTCATCGTGACGGTGCCGGCGGTCTCGTCCAGGTCCGTGATCTCGTACGGACCGGAGGACACCGGGACCTTGCCCTTGTAGGCGTTGTTGAACTGCTCCGGCGTGCTGGTCTGGCTGGCCGGGTAGAGCGGGCTGAACAGCGACTTCCAGTCCGAGAACGGCGTCGCGAACGTCACGACGACGTCCTTGTCGGAGGCGCCCTTGGCCACCGACTCGATGTCCTCGTACCCGGTCGACCCGGCGACGAGGTACTCGTCATCCGTCCCGTTCGTGGTCTTCCACTCGTTCTCGAAGTCGCGCCAGGTGATCGGCGTGCCGTCGTTCCACTCCGCCTGGTCGTTGATCGTGTACGAGATCGTCAGCGGGTCCTCGCTCGTGACCTCGGCCTTCGAGACGTAGTCCGTGTTCAGCGTCGGTGCGCCCTTGCCGTCGATCGTGTAGATGAACGGCATCGTCGCCTGTTCGATCGTCGACGCGTCGACGAGCGGGCCGTCGACCTGGTTGTAGTTCCACTGCGAGATCCACTGCGAGATGGGCAGCCGGAGCGTGCCGCCGTCCTCGAGGTCGGAAACCGGCGCGGCGTTGATCTGCGCCGACGTGGGCAGTGTCTTCTTGCCCGAGTCGTCCGAGCCGGAGGCACCGTTGCCGCCGGACCCACCCGAGCAGCCGGTGACGGCCAGCGCGATGCCGGCGAGGGCCGCCGTCACGGCGAGGACTTTCCTGTGCTTCATGTCGTTCCCCTCTGGAAGTTGTCGATGAGCCTAGGCCCCTCGGCGGGGGTAGACGGCGTTTTCTGTATCCGGAGTCCTTTCGTTACACGGATGGACGATCCGCGACATGTACCGGAAACAAACCGGGCTCTAAGGTGGCCTCCATGATCCGCTTCCTGGGGCGGCGACTCGTGTACTACGTCGTGCTCGTGTTCCTCGCGACCTCGCTGACCTACTTCCTCGCGTCGGCGACGTTCAGCCCCCGTTCCGTCTATGCGCAGCGCAACCCGGCCCCGTCAGCACAGGTCATCGACGCCAAGCTCGACTCGATCGGCGTCAACGACAAGACGCCCGTCGTCGTCCGGTACACGCACTGGCTCGGCGACGTCGTGCACGGCGACCTGGGCCAGACCATCCAGGACCGCTCGGTCAACGAGCAGTTCTTCCCGCGGCTGGGGGTGAGTCTCCGGCTGCTGCTCGTCGGGTCGGTCGCGGGCATCGTGCTCGGGGTGCTGGTCGGCGTGTGGAACGCCATCCGGCAGTACCGGATCTCCGACCGGGTCAGCGCGGCGATCTCGATCGTGCTGTTCTCCACGCCCGTCTTCCTGACGGCGGTGTTCCTGAAGATCGGTGCGACGAAGCTCAACCAGGACGCCGGCACGCAGCTCATCAACTTCACCGGCGAGGCGACCCCCGGGCTCGACGGCACCCCGTGGACGCTGCTGCTCGACCGCGGCGCGCACCTGCTGCTGCCGACGATCTCGATCGCCGTCGGCCTCATCGCGATCTACAGCCGGTACCAGCGGGCGACGATGCTCGACGTGCTCGGTTCGGACTTCCTCCGGACCGCCCGGGCGAAGGGGCTCACCCGCGGCCGGGCGACCTTCAAGCACGGGCTGCGGACCGCGCTCATCCCGATGACGACGCTCTTCGCCTACGGCTTCCTCGGCATCCTGACCGGTGCCACCCTGACCGAGAAGATCTTCGCGTGGAACGGGTTGGGCTCCTGGTTCATCGACGCGGTGAACAACAACGACGTCAACGTGGTCACCGCCTACACGCTCTTCGCGGCGGTGGTGGTGCTCGTCGCCGGGTTCCTGGCGGACGTCGCGACGGCTGCGCTCGACCCGCGCGTCAGGAGGGCTTGAGATGACCGACACCCGGATCGAACCCGTGGACCCGACGCTCGTCGCCCGCAGCGACACACCGGCCCGCTCGACCCGCCAGGGCAACCGGGCAGTGCAGACGGTGCGCCGACTCTTCATGAACCGAGGCGCCGGCATCGGTGTCGTCGTGGTCGTGCTGCTGTTCGCCTTCGCCTTCCTCGGGCCGCTCGTCAGCCCGTGGCAGTACTCGCAGATCGACTACACGTCCTTCACCCGTCCGCCGAGCGCCGCGCACTGGTTCGGCACGAACGGCATCGGCCAGGACGTCTTCGCCCAGACCGCCCGCGGCATGCAGAAGAGCCTGCTCATCGGCCTGCTGGTCGCGGTGTTCTCGACCGCCATCGCCGCGATCACCGGCGCCGCGGCCGGGTACTTCGGCGGCTGGGTCGACCGCATCGTGATGTTCTTCGTCGACATGCTGCTCGTGCTGCCGTCGTTCCTCATCATCGCGATCATCAGCCCGCGCATCCAGAACGCCGGGTGGATCGTCCTCGTGGTGCTCATCACCGTCTTCGGCTGGATGATCACGGCACGGGTCGTCCGGGCGATGACGCTGTCGGTCAAGGAGCGCGAGTTCGTCCGGGCCGCCCGCTACATGGGCATCGGGCCGTTCCGGATCATCTTCCGGCACATCCTGCCGAACGTGGCGTCGTTCCTGATCATCGACGGGACGATCCAGGTCGCCACGGCGGTGCTCGGGGAGACGACGCTGAGCTACTTCGGGTTCGGGGTGCAGGCACCGGACGTCTCGCTCGGCACGCTCATCGCGCAGAACCAGGCGAACGCCCTGACCAGCCCGTGGCTGTTCTACTTCGCCGCCGGGGCGCTGGTGGTCTTCGCCATCGCCGCCAACCTGATCGGTGACGGGCTCCGCGACGCGCTCGACCCGACCTCGACGACGGGCAAGCGCGAGAAGCGGAACCGTCGGCGTGACCAGAACCAGGCGGCCGTCGACGTGGCCGCCCTGAACACACAGGCCGGATCGGGCGCATGAGCGTCGCGGACGACCGGGGAAGCAGCATGAGCACCATCACGAACGGGTCGACGACGGCGACGACCAGCACGGAGCCGATCCTGCGCGTGCGCGACCTGCACGTGCGCTTCCCGACCCCGCGCGGCACCGTGCACGCCGTCCGCGGCGTCGACCTCGATCTCCGGCGCGGCGAGGTCCTCGGCATCGTCGGTGAGTCCGGGTCGGGCAAGTCGGTCACGAGCATGGCCGTCCTCGGGCTCCTGCCGGACACCACGAGCATCAGCGGCTCGGTGGAGCTCGACGGCGAGGAACTGCTCGGTCGCTCCGACAAGCAGATGAGCCGGCTGCGCGGCGACAAGGTCGCGATGGTGTTCCAGGACCCGCTGTCGGCGTTCACGCCCGTCTACACGATCGGCGACCAGATCGCGGAGACCGTGCGGCTGCACCGGGGCGCGTCGAAGGCCGAGGCCCGCGCCCGCGCGATCGAACTCCTCGAGCTCGTCGGCATCCCCGAGCCCGGTCGCCGGGTCGACGCCTTCCCGCACGAGTTCTCGGGCGGCATGCGGCAGCGCGCGATGATCGCGATGGCGATGGCCAACGACCCCGACGTGATCCTCGCCGACGAGCCCACGACCGCGCTCGACGTGACCATCCAGGCGCAGATCATCGAGGTGCTCCGGACCGCCCAGCGGGAGACCGGCGCCGCGCTGGTGTTCGTCAGCCACGACCTCGGGGTCATCGCGGGCATCGCCGACCGGATCGCGGTGATGTACGCGGGGCGGATCGTCGAGACGGCCTCGGCCGAGGAGCTCTTCGCCCGTCCGCGGATGCCGTACACGATCGGCCTCATCGGCGCGCTCCCGCGCCTCGATGCCACCGACCGGTCGCCGCTCGTGCCGATCCCGGGGTCGCCGCCGTCGCTCATCGACCTGCCGGACGCCTGTCCGTTCGCGGCCCGGTGCCCGCTGGTCAGCGAGGTCTGCCGGTCGACCGAGCCCGTGCTCGCACCGCCCGTGATCGTGGACGGGGCACCGGCCGGCGCCGACGTGACGGCCGCGACCAGCGCCTCCCGGCCAGCCGAGCCCGGCACACCGCTCGACCACACCGCCGCCTGCCACCGCACCGCCGAGGTCGCCGCCGCGCACGCGGACGCCGGGCGCATCTTCTCGCTCCCGGTGATCCCGGACCACGGCGCCGTCTCGCCCACCGCACGCGCCGACCGCGAGCCGGTCGTGCACGTCGACGGGCTCACGAAGACCTTCCCGCTCGTCAAGGGCGCGGTCTTCCGGCGGAAGGTCGGCGAGGTCTACGCCGTCGACGGCGTCGACCTGGACATCCGACGCGGCGAGACGCTGGGCCTCGTGGGGGAGTCCGGCTCCGGCAAGTCGACGACGCTGCACCAGCTCATGGACCTCGAGCGGCCGGAAGCGGGTGCGGTCGAACTCTTCGGGGAGTCCCTGGCCGACGCAACCGCCCGCGGCGCTGCGGGCACACGAGCGCTCCGCCAGCGCATCTCGATGGTGTTCCAGGACCCGTCCGCCAGCCTCGACCCGCGCATGTCGGTGTACGACGTCGTCGCGGAACCCCTCCGCGCGATCGGCGCCCCCGCGTCGCGCATCGCCGACCGGGTGCCCGAACTGCTCGAACTCGTCGGGCTGCAGGCGGCCGAGGCCGACCGGTACCCGCACGAGTTCTCCGGTGGTCAGCGGCAGCGCATCTCGATCGCCCGGGCGTTGGCGGTCGAACCGGACCTCGTCGTGCTCGACGAGCCGGTGTCGGCGCTCGACGTGTCCATCCAGGCCGGCGTGCTCAACCTGCTCGCCGAGCTCAAGGCGCGCCTGGGGTTGTCCTACCTGTTCGTGTCGCACGACCTCTCGGTCATCCGCCACGTCGCCGACCGCGTCAGCGTCATGTACCTCGGCCGGACCGTCGAGGAGGGCGCCGTCGACGAGGTCTTCGAGCGCCCGATGCACCCCTACACGGCAGCGCTCATGTCGGCCGTGCCGGTGCCGGACCCGGCGGTCGAGCGAGCACGGAAGACGATCCTGCTGCCGGGCGACCCGCCCAGCCCGACCGAGCGTCCGACCGGGTGCCGGTTCCGGTCGCGCTGCCCGCTCTACTCGCTCCTCCCCGAGGACGAGCGGCGCCGCTGTGAGCAGGACGAGCCGGAGAAGGCGCCGCGTCGGGGCGAGGACGTCGACCACCGGGCGGCGTGCCACTACCCCGAGAAGGTGCCCTCGATCGCGGCGTAGCGGGATGCCGGACAGGAGGCTGTGCGCACGGACCGCGCGCCGCCTCCCGTCCGTCCCTGGCTCGCGGCCGCCCGTTCAGATCTTCGGGTGGTTGACGACCGGGTCGTCCCAGGTCGGCGGCTCCGGGTACTCACCGGGAGAAGAGCGATCCGGCCATCGCAGTGATGCTCGGCCGAACACCGCCCTCGCGAGTGCGTTGGCGTTGTTGGTCCAGAAGAGGTCACTCGACACGGTGAGGGAGTAGCGGCCGCTCGGTTGGATGAAGTACTCGACGTGCCAGCCGTCACGGACGCTGCCGACGAGGTAGTAGGTGTCGGCGATCCGCTCGATGTGCATGTCCGCGCCGCGGTGCTCGAAGTAGTCGATCATCGGGTCGAGGTCTGCTCTGGAACCCGTGGCTCCCTCCGGGGTCCAGGCTCTGCTCGACTCGAGGAAGTAGCTGTTGTCGACGTCCGCGCCGGGAAGGGGAGCGCGGCCGTCGCCACCGATCTGCGGGTTGTCGTCGCCACCGTTCCAGTCCCACTCCCCCTCGTGGACCGCGCGCTGTGCCGCAGCCAGTACTCGTTGCATCTCCTCGTAGTGCTCCCGGTACCGGTTGAATTCCTGGCGCAGATCGAGTTCCGAGACATCGGCACGTGTTAGACCGGCTGCGTCCTTCGGCATGGGTCTTCCTCCTGCTGTGCAGCTGACCGTCAACCCGAGGATCAGGGCAGCGACGGCGATCGCGAGCAGTTTTGTGGTCATGATCTGCATCGTGGCTTCCCGTTCGCGATGATCTCGGCGATGTGGCGTGCAGCCGTCGACCCGGACGAGAGGTACCCGACTCCGTGCTCTGGGTGCATGTCGTGGCCCGTGACTGCCTTCGTACCGGGGCAGCTTCGGATGAGAAGACCTCGACCTCGGGGAGATTCCGAGGATCCGTTCGCGTTGACCGACCGAGGGCCGCAACGTGGTCGTTCTGACCCTCGGTAGCGAACACACGGTCGACGTTGAGCTGGTCCGGCTTCGTCGCGTCGGTGAACCCGACCGAGCCGTACGTGACGAATGAGTCGATCCGGTGACGTGTCTGGGCGAGTGCTTCCGCAGCTGTCGTCGATCCGTAGGAATGCCCGAGGACGGTGACCGAGCGCGGAGGGGAGTCCGCGCGACTGTCCACGGTGCCGTCGAGGAACGAAGCCAGGTTCGCCCCACCGGTGCTCGCTCGGCCTTGGCCGGGTACCTCGGGGAAGGACGGCGCTCGGTAGCCGAACCAGGAGACGACAGCGAACGACGACTCCTGGCCCTGACGTGCTGCCGTCGAGAGGAGCCCGTGTGCAGCACGCACCTTCTCCGGAGCACTCCCGACCGTCGTCGTCGCGCCCGGTACGTTCACCGTCACGTTCGAGGCCGTGTCGAGGTCCCCGAGCGAGATCGCCGCGACGAGCGCGCCGTTCGAGGCTCCGAACCCGACCAGCTGCGCGACCTGCGCCGACGGCGGGGCGAGCCTGGCAGCCGACTGGTCAGCGCGTTCGAGCCCGTCCCGCAGCGCCTCGACCTGCCGCGTGAACTCCTCGAGGCCGACCGCGCCGTACGTGTACGGGAGCCCGAGCATCCGGTACACCCGCCCCGGATCCGCGACCGCTGCTCGGAGCACCGCGCGGGAAGCGGTGTCCCGTACCGCTGCCGGGAGCCCGTCGAGCCCGGCGAGCTGGAGCTTCGTCGTCAGCGGCAACGCGTCGACGTCCTGGCCGGACAGGCCGAGCGCACGCCAGGCCGCCGCGACCTCGACGGTGGTCGACGACGGGTCGAGGACACGCTCGAGCTCCCGGGGCAGTCGGGACGCCCCGGCCACGTCGAGCACGCCGTCGGACAGTGACCCGCCTCCCGCCGCGGCAAAGGCGTCCGCGATCCGCTCCAGCCACGCAGCGTCCGCGGCGTTCTCGGCGAGGTGATCCTCGAACCCCGACACGAGGGTCGCGTCGCCCACGGGCACCCACGCGCACGTCCGGGTGAAGGTCACCCAGCCGTTCCGCACCCGGTTGAGTTGTTGGGCGGTGGCCGCGTCCTGTGCACGGGCGCGAGCAGCGGCCCGGCGAAGGCGCTCCGGGTCCGCGCCGCTGCGTCCGCCGGAGCCCCCGCTGCTCGTCCGGACACGGGTGCGCGCGCGGAACCGTGCCGTGAGCGGCGTCGGGCGGACCGGCGTCTCGGACGGCTCCGGGTCGACCACCGCGTCGCTCCAGTCCAGCGCGGGTCGCAACGGTGCCCCGACGCCGACGAGCACCCGGTCGCGCTGCCGTTCACGCTCGTGCCAGGCTGCCAGGTCGTGCTGCCGACGCTGTTCGTCGTGTGCCTGGCGCCGTACGACGTGGAGCTGCCCGGCGAGGTCGTCGAGCGCCCGGACCAGGCGGACCCGGTCCTCCGACTCGATCGTGTGCGCCTGCTCGAAGAGTCGTGCGTACGCGCCGTGGAAGTCGTGCAGCGCGTCCTCGGCGCTGGTGCGTCGTCCGGCGGCACCCGCTCGGAGTGACAGTGCGACCTCGGTCGCACACGTGAGCAGCCGCACGGCCGCGGCGTCGTCGAACTCGATCCCCATCGTCCCCCACATCGCTCGTGCTGATGCGTAGAACGTAGCATTTCAGCGTCGGGGCGGACGAGCGGTCGAGGGAGCAGTGGAGAACGGCGCCCCCGCACCGCCAGGGCGCCTCAGGAGAACAGGCCGGGGAACGCCCGCGCGACGAAGGGGTAGGCCACGAAGACGGTCGCGTCGAGCAGCACGTGCGTGATGACGAGGGGGAGCAGCCGGCCCCACCGCGTGTAGATCCACCCGAACACGACGCCCATCACCGCGTTCCCCACGAACGCCCCGAACCCCTGGTACAGGTGGTAGCTCCCGCGCAGGACCGCGGTGGACAGGATCACCTGCCACCGACCCCACCCGAGGTCGCCCAGCCGGGAGTAGAGGTAGCCGACGACGATGACCTCCTCCTGCAGCCCCGACCGGACGGCCGAGAGCAGCAGGACCGGGATCGTCCACCAGTACGAGTCCAGTGCCGCCGGTCGACCGCGACCGTGATGCCGAGCGCCCGCCCGCCGAAGTAGAGGGCGAGGCCGGGGATGCCGATCCCGAGCGCCATGAGGGCCGCGCCGCCGAGGTCGGGCCGGACGCGGAACCGGTCGATGCCGAGTCGCCCGAGGTGCGGGCGCGACGAACTCCAGAGCAGCATGCAGACGAGCGCGACGGGCGCGAGGTCGACCGCGATGCCCAGCAGCTGCCGTGCGAGGTCGACGTACTGCACGGTCGTCGTCGAGCTGTTCAGCGCCGTGCTCTGCTCGCCGAGCGGTGTGGTCTGCGACAGGTCGTCGATGATCTGGAGCACGGACCAGAGCGCGCTGGCGCCGAGCGAGAGCATGAGCACGACCGTGATCTCGGTCCACGTTCGCCGTCGGCTCATGTGCTGTACTCCTCCTGGTTGCGGACTACCGGTAGACTGGCGAGTCGGGCATGGTCCCGAACTCCGTCGGGCACCGTCCCGCACTCCTCGGGCTCGTCCCGAACACCTTCGGGCCGGTCCCGAAACCGGGCGCTCGCCCGATCATCTTCCGAACACAAAAGGATGTCCTGTATGGCGCTCGCCACTCGGTCCGACCTGCGCAACGTCGCCATCGTGGCACACGTCGACCACGGCAAGACCACCCTCGTCGACGCGATGCTCACGCAGACCAACTCGTTCGACGCCCACTTCGAGGGCGAAGACCGCATGATGGACTCGAACGACCTCGAGCGCGAGAAGGGCATCACCATCCTCGCGAAGAACACCTCGGTGCTCTACAACGGGAAGCACGCCGACGAGTTCAACCCGGGCGGCCGCATCACCATCAACGTGATCGACACCCCGGCCACGCCGACTTCGGTGGTGAGGTCGAGCGCGGCCTCTCCATGGTCGACGGCGTCGTCCTGCTCGTCGACGCGTCCGAGGGCCCGCTGCCCCAGACGCGCTTCGTGCTCCGCAAGGCCCTCGCGGCCAAGCTCCCGGTGATCCTGCTCGTCAACAAGACGGACCGCCCGGACTCCCGCATCGACGAGGTCGTCTCCGAGTCGCAGGACCTGCTCCTCGGTCTGGCCTCCGACCTGTCGGACGAGGTCGAGGACCTCGACCTCGACGCCATCCTCGACGTGCCCGTGGTCTACGCCTCGGGTCGCGCCGGCGCCGCGAGCCGCAACAAGCCCGAGGACGGCACGCTGCCGGACAACGACGACCTCGAGCCGCTCTTCGAGGCGATCCTCCAGCACGTCCCGGCCCCGACGTACGACGACGCCCACCCGCTGCAGGCGCACGTCACCAACCTCGACGCCTCGCCGTTCCTCGGCCGCCTCGCGCTGCTGCGCATCTTCCACGGCACGATGAAGAAGGGCCAGACGGTCGCGTGGGTCAAGCACGACGGCACCGTCGTCAACGCCCGCATCACCGAGCTCCTCATCACCAAGGCGCTCAACCGCTTCCCGGCCGAGTCCGCGGGCCCCGGTGACATCGTCGCCGTCGCCGGCTTCGACACGATCACCATCGGTGAGACCCTGAGCGACCCGGAGGACGTCCGTCCGCTGCCGACCATCACGGTCGACGACCCGGCGATCTCGATGACGATCGGCACGAACACCTCGCCGCTCGTCGGCAAGGTCAAGGGCCACAAGCTCACCGCCCGCTTGGTCAAGGAGCGCCTGGACCGCGAGCTGGTCGGCAACGTCTCGCTCAAGGTCGTCGACATCGGCCGTCCGGACGCCTGGGAGGTCCAGGGCCGTGGTGAGCTCGCACTCGCCATCCTGGTCGAGCAGATGCGTCGCGAGGGCTTCGAGCTCACGGTCGGCAAGCCGCAGGTCGTCACCAAGCGCGACGAGAACGGCAAGCTCCAGGAGCCGTTCGAGCACATGACGATCGACACGCCGGAGGAGCACCTCGGCGCGATCACGCAGCTCATGGCCGCGCGCAAGGGCCGCATGGAGAACATGACGAACCACGGCACCGGCTGGGTGCGCATGGAGTTCATCGTCCCGTCGCGTGGCCTCATCGGCTTCCGCACGTCGTTCCTCACCGAGACCCGCGGCACCGGCATCGCCAACGCGATCTTCCACGGCTACGACGACTGGGCCGGTTCGATCCAGACCCGCATCAACGGCTCGATCGTCTCCGACCGCTCCGGTGTGGTCACCCCGTTCGCCATCACGAACCTCCAGGAGCGGATGACGTTCTTCGTCAACCCGACCGAGGAGGTCTACGAGGGCATGGTCATCGGCGAGAACTCGCGCGCCGACGACATGGACGTGAACATCACCAAGGAGAAGAAGCTCACCAACATGCGGTCGGCCAACGCCGACACGTTCGAGTCGATGACGCCGTCCCGGCAGCTGTCGCTCGAGGAGTGCCTCGAGTTCGCCCGCGAGGACGAGTGCGTCGAGGTCACCCCGGACGCGGTCCGCATCCGCAAGGTCGAGCTCGACGCGCAGGCCCGCCAGCGCAGCTACGCCCGCCTGAAGCGCCAGGACGCGTAGCACCCAGCACCGCCAGGAGGCCCGTCCTCCGTCCGACGGCCCGGTCACCTCTGCAGGTGGCCGGGCCGTCGGCGTCCGTGCCGGAGGTGTCCGGAGCGGGGGATACGGTGGACGGGTGACTCTCGACCTGCTCTCGATCTACCAGGACCTGCACGCCCACCCGGAGCTCGGCTTCCAGGAGCACCGGACCGCGGGTGTCATCGCGGACCGTCTCGCCGAGATCGGCGGGATCACGGTGACCACCGGCGTCGGCGGCACCGGGGTCGTCGGTGTCCTCGAGAACGGCGACGGTCCGGTCGTGTGGCTCCGCGCCGACATGGACGGCCTGCCCGTGCAGGAGCGCACCGGGCTGTCCTACGCGAGTACCCACCGCGGGACCGACGAGGACGGCAACGAGGGCCCGACCATGCACGCCTGCGGCCACGACATCCACGTCACGTGGCTGCTCGGTGCCCTCGAGCGGCTCGTCGCCACCGCGCCGGAGTGGCGCGGCACGGTCGTCGCGGTGTTCCAGCCGGCGGAGGAGGTCATCTCGGGTGCCCGGGCGATGATCGAGGACGGCCTCGTCGAGCGCTTCCCGACCCCGTCCGTCGTGCTCGGCCAGCACTCCGCCCCGGCGCCGGTCGGCATGGTGGCGGTCGGCTCCGGCGCCGTGATGGCCTCGAGCGACCGGTTCACCGTGACGTTCAACGGCCGCGGGGCGCACGGCTCCGCACCGCAGGCGTCGCTCGACCCGATCGTCACCGCCGCCTCCGCCGTGGTCCGGCTCCAGACGATCGTGTCGCGCGAGGTCGGCCCGAGCGACGCCGGCGTCGTCACGGTCGGCGCGTTCCACGCCGGCACCCGGCCGAACATCATCCCGGACACCGCGGTCATCGAGATCTCGACCCGCGCCCGCAACGAGGAGACCCGCGAGCGGATCATCGCCTCGATCGAGCGCATCGTCCGTGCCGAGAGCGAGGCCGGGGGACTGGCCGCCCCGACGATCCAGCGCGCACCCGGTGCCGACGTCCTGGTCAACGACCCGGCGCAGGCGGCGGTCGTCCTCGAGGCGCTCCGTGCCGTCGTGCCCAGCGCCGTGGACATGGAGTCCGGCCTGGCGATGGCGTCCGAGGACGTCGGCCAGCTCGCCACCGCGGCCGGCGCACCGATCGTCTACTGGTTCACCGGCATCACCGACCCGCAGCTGTTCCGCGACGGCGCCGACATCCCGAGCAACCACTCGCCGTTCTACGCACCGCAGGCCGAGACGTCGATCCCCGTCGGCGTGGACGCCCTCGTCGCCGGCACCCGCGCGTACCTGTCCTGAGCGGCGGCGCGGCGACTTCCCAGCGAACGCTCCACGAGTCCGGCGTCCGGCCGGTTACGGTACCCGCATGCGTCACCCGATCCGTTCCTCCCTCACCGCCGCCGTCGCCGCCGGCATCGCCCTCGCGGGCCTGAGCGCGTGCTCCTCGGACGCCGTGCGGCAGGCGACGGACCTCGGCTCCTCGGTGGCGTCGTCCGTCTCCGAGGGGGTCGAGGGCATCGACGGCGCCGCGATCCAGCAGGGCATGGCGAACGTCGCCGGGGGCATCGACGGCGCGCTGGACACGGCGCTCAAGGGTGCGCACGTGACGAGCGACGGCCAGGTGCCCGACGGCTTCCCGTCGTCGTCGGTGCCCCTGGTCGACGGCACGGTCCTCGGCGGCGGCTCCGGACCGGCCGGGTCCGGGTGGGTCGTGCAGGTGCGGACGGCGTCCGTCGACGACTTCGCCGCGGCGGCGGGCCAGCTCGCCGACGCCGGCTTCACGAAGTCGGCCGAGCGCGCGGACACGTCGAGCGCCTTCGGCATCTTCCGGAGCGACGACCACCGCGTCGTCCTGACGTTCTCGGCGGCCGACGGCGGCGCCACCGCGACGTACATCGTCACCACCCGCTGACCGGAGGAGCACCGGGCCGCGGGACGACCGGACCGGAGGCGGTCCGGGCCGGAGGCGGTCCTGGCCGCTGGGCGGACGGGGTGCCCACCGCGGGCACCCGGCTCCCGGACGCCTCCCGTACGCTTGGTCGCGATGTCCACGGCACCGGTCACACGCCCCGAGCGCGTCCTCTTCGTCCACGCGCACCCCGACGACGAGACCCTGTCGTCCGGCGGCACGATCGCCACGCTCCTCGAGCTCGGCGCGCACGTGACCGTCCTCTCCGCGACCCGGGGTGAGCGCGGCGAGGTGCTCACGGCAGAGCTCGCACCGATCGCCGGGAACGGTGCACGGATCGCGGCCCACCGCGAGACCGAGATCGCCGCAGCGCTCGCGGCCCTCGGTGGCCCGGACCACCTGTGGCTCGGCGGCCCGGGCGCCCGTCCCACCGACCTGCCCGAGCGCCGCTACACGGACTCCGGCATGCAGTGGGGCCCGGACGGCCGCGCGACCGCGGCCGGTGACGCGCCGGACGACTCGCTCACCCGGGCGGACCTGGGCGAGGTCGTCGACGACGTGCGTGCGGCGATCCGGTCGACCGGCGCCGACGCGGTCGTCAGCTACGCCGACGACGGCGGCTACGGCCACCCCGACCACGTCCGCGTGCACGCCGCCGCCCGATTCGCCGCCCGCGCCGAGGAGGTCGCGTTCTCGATGATCGTCGACGCGGCGTCCGGCGGCGCCGACGTCACGGTCGACGTGCTTCCCGTCCGCGGCAAGGTGCGCGCCGCGCTCGAGCAGTACCGGAGCCAGGTCACCGTCGACCCCGCCGACCCGCAGGACCCGTCGTCGCTGTCGTACGTCATGCCGCACGGCGTCCGGAACGAGGTGCCCGCGGTCGAGGGCTTCCGGCACGACGCGCCGCCGGCCCCGACCGCGCCGGAGACCTTCGCCGAGATGTCCGGTCCGGGCCGGGCCGCTGCGGTCGTCGTGGCTGCGGTCGTGGGCGTGCTCGTCGGCGGGTTCGGGACCATCACGCACCAGCAGACCGTCGCGCTCGGGTCGTGGAGCACAGCGCCGATCGGCATGGTCCTCACGACGCTCGTCGTCATCGGGCTCGTCGTGGGCGTCCGGTTGCTCTACCGCTCCCGGGTGCTCGTCGCGGCCCTCGGGGTCGGCGTCATCCTGGCCACGCAGGTGCTCGTCGCGGTCGCCGGACAGAGCTCGCCGCTCGTCCTCGCGAACGCCGCCGGGTACGTCTGGACCTTCGGCCCGGCGGTCGTCGCGATGCTCGTGCTCGCCTGGCCGGACCTGTCCGGACTGCGGGCGACGGACCCGGCGACGGACCGCCGGTCCGGAAGTCGCAGCGACGCACGGGTAGACTCGCACTCGCTCAGTTCGAAGGGAGCACCCCGACCGTGACCTACGTGATCGCCCAGCCCTGTGTCGACGTCAAGGACCGCGCGTGCATCGACGAATGCCCGGTGGACTGCATCTACGAGGGTGACCGGTCGCTCTACATCCACCCCGACGAGTGCGTCGACTGCGGTGCGTGCGAGCCGGTCTGCCCGGTCGAGGCCATCTACTACGAGGACGACCTCCCGAGGAGTGGGCGGACTACTACAAGGCGAACGTGGAGTTCTTCTCCGAGATCGGCTCGCCCGGTGGTGCCGCGAAGGTCGGCGTGATCCACGCGGACCACCCGGTCGTCATGGCCCAGCCCCGGGCCTGACCCCGGTGGCGCTCGACCTGCCCGACTTCCCCTGGGACCAGCTCGCTCCGTACAAGGAGCGGGCGACGGCGTACGAGGGCGGCATCGTCGACCTCAGCGTCGGGTCCCCCGTCGACCCGACGCCCGACGTGGTCCGCCGCGCCCTGGCCGAGGCGACCGACGCCCACGCCTACCCGCAGGTCGCCGGCACCCCCGCCCTGCGCGAGGCGATCGCCGCCTGGTACGGCCGTCGGCAGGGCGTGCAGCTCACCGCCGACCACGTCCTGCCCACGATCGGCTCGAAGGAGTTCATCGCCGGGCTCGCGCTCTGGCTGGGCCTCGGCCCGGGGGACACCGTCGTCTTCCCCGAGGCCGCCTACCCGACGTACGAACTGGGTGCGGCACTCGTCCGCGCCGAGGCTCTGGCCGCCGACGACCCCGCCACCTGGCCCGCGAGCACGAAGCTCGTCTGGCTGAACTCGCCGGGCAACCCCGACGGACGCGTCCTCTCGATCGAGCAGCTCCGTGCCGCCGTCGCGCGAGCGCGGGAGCTCGGCGCCGTCATCGTGGGCGACGAGTGCTACGCCGAACTCGGGTGGGACGCCCCGTACGACACCACACCGACCCCGACGATCCTCGACCCGCGCGTCGTCGGCGACTCCCTGACCGGGGTCCTCAGCGTCTACTCGTTGTCGAAGCAGTCGAACCTGGCCGGCTACCGTGCCGCGTTCGTCGCGGGCGACCCGGACCTCCTCGCCGACATGCTGGCGATCCGCAAGCACACCGGCATGATGCCGCCGCTGCCCGTCCAGCAGGCGATGGTCGTCGCGCTCGAGGACGAGACCCACGTCCGCCAGCAGAAGAACCGCTACCGCAGCCGGCGGAACGTGCTCCGGACGGCATTCGAGCGCGCGGGCTTCCGGATCGACGCGAGCGGCGCCGGGCTGTACCTCTGGGCCACCCGCGGCGAACCGGCACTCGACACCGTCGCCTGGCTCGCCGAGCGCGGCATCCTCGTCGCACCGGGCACGTTCTACGGGGCAGCGGGGGCCGAGCACGTCCGCGTCGCCCTCACCGCGACCGACGACCGCATCGCCGCCGCGGCCCAGCGGCTGGCCAGCGCCGGCCGCGTGGCGGGCGGCTGACGGGCCTCCCGTCCGGGTCCGCCCACCGCCGTCGCATCCGCGCAACCGTGGTTCCGCACCAACAACCGGTAGCCGCCCTGTACCGGACCGACAGCCGCCGCGATTAGGCTGTCAGCGTGACTGACACTGCCAACGACGCTCAGAAGACGGCCACACCGCCCACGACGCCCGTCCCCGTGAGCCCCGGCGCCGACCAGGTGGCCGAGACGGCCACGCTGACGTACCCGGGCGGGCAGGCGGAGTTCCCGATCCTGCCGAGCGTCGACGGCGCCTCGACCGTGGACATCTCGACGTTCAAGAAGCAGACCGGGATGAACACGCTCGACTACGGCTTCGTGAACACCGGCTCGACGAAGAGCGCGATCACGTACATCGACGGCGACCAGGGCATCCTGCGCTACCGCGGGTACCCGATCGACCAGGTCGCGTCGAACTGCACGTTCCTCGAGGTCGCCTGGCTGCTCATCTACGGCGAGCTCCCCAGCCCGTCCGAGCTCGAGGCGTTCGACAGCCGCATCCGCCGGCACACGCTCCTGCACGAGGACCTGCGCCGGCTCTTCGACGCACTGCCGCACTCCGCGCACCCGATGTCGGTGCTGTCCAGCGCGGTGAGCGCCCTGTCGACCTACTACGAGGACGACATGGACGTCGACGACCCCGAGAAGGTCGAACTGCAGACCGTCCGGCTCCTCGCGAAGCTGCCGGTCATCGCCGCCTACGCGCACAAGAAGGCGGTCGGCCAGGCGTTCCTGTACCCGGACAACAGCCTGTCGTTCGTCGACAACTTCCTCCGGCTGAACTTCGGCACGATGGCCGAGCCGTACCAGCCCGACCCGGTGCTCTCGAAGGCACTCGACCGGCTGCTCATCCTGCACGAGGACCACGAGCAGAACGCCTCCACCGCGACGGTGCGCCTGGTCGGCTCGACGAAGGCGAACATGTTCGCCTCGATCTCCGCCGGCATCAACGCCCTGTACGGTCCGCTGCACGGCGGCGCGAACGAGGCCGTGCTCGAGATGCTCCAGCAGATCAAGGACTCGGGCGAGCCCGTCACGCGGTTCGTCGAGCGGGTGAAGAACAAGGAGCGCGGGGTCAAGCTCATGGGCTTCGGGCACCGCGTCTACAAGAACTACGACCCGCGCGCGAAGCTCGTGAAGGAGTCCGCCGACGAGGTCCTCGAGGCCCTCGGCGTGCAGGACGACCTGCTCGACATCGCCAAGGAGCTCGAGCAGATCGCGCTCGAGGACGAGTACTTCGTCAGCCGGAAGCTCTACCCGAACGTCGACTTCTACACGGGCATCATCTACAAGGCGATGGGCTTCCCGCCGCGGATGTTCACGGTGCTGTTCGCGATCGGTCGCCTGCCGGGCTGGATCGCCCAGTGGCGCGAGCTCAACAACGACCCGCTCAACAAGATCGGCCGCCCGCAGCAGCTCTACGTCGGTTCCCCGGAACGGCAGCTGCCGCAGCGCTGAGGCGCTGACGCACCACCGCACCGCTTGGAGGCCCGGTGCCGGTCCCACGGTCCGGCACCGGGCCTCCAGGCGGTCGGGTGCACCGCGGGGCGCGCGGCGCCCCGCGGCTACGCGTGCAGCGCCGTGTTGAGCTGGATCCCCTCGCCCTTCCGCTGCAGCGCCTCGACCGCACCCGTGAGCGAGTTGCGGCGGAACAGGACGTTCGGCGCGTCCGAGAGCTCCGCGGCCTTGACGGTGCGGGGCGTGCCGTCCGGGCCCGGTGCGGCGCCGACCAGGACGACCTTCGTGCCCGCGGTGACGTAGAGACCGGCCTCGACCACGGAGTCGTCACCGAGCGAGATGCCGAGGCCCGCGTTCGCCCCGAGCAGGGCCCGCGCGCCGAGCCGGACGCGGTGCGTGCCGCCGCCCGACAGGGTCCCCATGATCGAGGCGCCGCCGCCGATGTCGGTGCCGTCGCCGACCACGACGCCCTGCGAGACGCGGCCCTCGATCATCGCCTCGCCCAGGGTGCCCGCGTTGAAGTTGACGAAGCCCTCGTGCATGACGGTCGTGCCCGGCGCGAGGTGGGCGCCGAGGCGGACCCGGGAGGCGTCGGCGATCCGGACCCGCTCGGGCACGACGTAGTCGACCAGCCGCGGGAACTTGTCGATCGCGTGCACGGCGATGCCGGCGCGCTGCAGGGCCGGGCGGAGCCGCGTGAGGGCGTCCGGGTGCACGGGGCCGGCGTTCGTCCACGCGACGGTCGGCAGGTGGCCGAACACCCCGTCGAGCGCGATTTCGTTCGGGCGCACGTGCAGGTGGCTCAGCAGGTGGAGACGCAGGTAGGCGTCCGAGGTGCTCGCGGGGGCGTCGTCGACCGCGATCTCGACCGTGACGACCTCGAGCCGGACCTCGCGTCGCGGGTCCTCGCCGGCCGCGGCCCGCAGGTCGGCCGGCACCGCGGCGTCGGCCGGTCGTGTGCCGAGGTGGGTCTCCGGGAACCAGGTGTCGAGCGTCGTGCCGTCGGCGGCGATCGTCGCGAGGCCGTGGCCCCAGGCGTGCGTCGGGCGGTCGGTGGCGGCGGCGGTGGTGTCGGTCACGGCACCAGGGTACCGAGGCGTGGGACCGGACCACCCGACCGGCTGGACGGACGCTGCCGGGTCGGGACGGGCCTCCTGAGGGGTCGTCCAGCCGTGCCCGCCGGTCGCCAGGGGTGGCCGGTAGGGTGACCGCATGCCGCAGCCGCTCGACCTCTCCGCCTCGTCCATCGACATCACCCGCGCGATCTGCGACATCGAGTCGGTGTCCGGGAACGAAGGCGCCCTCGCCGACGCGATCGAGGCCGCCCTCGCGCCGCTGGAGCACCTCGACGTGGTCCGCGACGGCGACGCGATCGTCGCGCGGACGGACCTGGGTCGGGGGCGCCGCGTGGTGATCGCCGGGCACATCGACACCGTGCCCCTGAACGACAACCTGCCGACGGAGTTCCGCACCACCGAGGACGGCACCGAGATCCTCTGGGGTCGCGGCACGGTCGACATGAAGGCCGGGTGCGCGGTGCAGCTCAAGCTCGCCGTCGACCTCGTCGCGCCGAACGTCGACGTGACCTGGGTCTTCTACGACCACGAGGAGGTCAGTGACGCGCTGAACGGCCTCGGTCGACTGGCACGGACCCGTCCGGAGCTGCTGGCCGGCGACTTCGCGATCCTCGGTGAGCCGTCCGGCGCGCAGATCGAGGGCGGCTGCAACGGCAACCTCCGCGCCGAGGTCCGCACCTCCGGCAAGCGCTCGCACAGCGCCCGGAGCTGGATCGGCGACAACGCGATCCACAAGACGGCTCCGATCCTGGCCACCCTGGCCGCGTACGAGCCCCGTACCGTGACCGTCGACGGCCTCGAGTACCGCGAGGGACTGAACGCGGTGGGCATCTCGGGCGGGATCGCCGGCAACGTCATCCCGGACGAGGCCATGGTGCACGTCAACTACCGCTTCGCGCCCTCCCGCTCCGCCGACGAGGCCGTGGCGCACATCCGCGAGCTCTTCGACGGCTACGACGTGACCATCGTCGACCTGGCCGCCGGCGCCCGCCCGGGGCTCGACGCCCCGCTGGCGCAGCAGTTCGTCGCGGCCGTCGGCGGTCCCGCCCCGCGGCCGAAGTACGGCTGGACGGACGTCGCCCGGTTCTCGGCGCTCGGCGTCCCGGCGGTCAACTACGGGCCGGGCGAGCCGGTCTTCGCGCACCACGACGACGAGCAGGTCCCCGTCGCCCAGATCACGGCCGTCGAGGACGGGCTGCGGCGGTGGCTGACGGCGTGACCACCGCCTCCTCGGCCGTGGCGCGTACCCGGCCGACGCGTGCGGCGCTGACCTGGGTCGTCGTCCGGTGGCGGCTCCTGCCCTGGTGGCTGCGGATCACCGTGGTCTACGCGCTCTCCCGGGTGCTGACGACCGTGCTCATGTCCGGCTTCGCGCGGATCCAGACCGCGAACTCGTTCACCGTCCAGCACCCGTCGTACCTGTCGTTCGCCTCGATCTGGGACGGCGCCTGGTACCGGGTGATCGCCGCGACCGGGTACCCCTCGACGCTGCCCGTGGACGCCGCCGGGCACGTGACCGAGAACGCCTGGGCCTTCATGCCCGCGTACCCGTTCACGGTCCGGGCGCTGATGACCGTCACCGGGGCGTCGTTCGAGTTCGTGGCGGTGTGGGTGTCCCTGCTGGCCGGGTGGGGTGCCGCACTCGTGTTCCGGCGGCTGATGGGGCGGTTCCTCGACCCCACACGCGCGACGTTCGCGACCGTGCTGTTCTGCGTCGCCCCCGTCTCGGTGATGTTCCAGGTCGCGTACGCCGAGGCGATGGGGCTCCTGCTCCTGCTCCTCGCGCTGCTGTTGCTCGTGCAGCGCCGGTTCTGGACGATGCTGCCGGTCGTGCTGCTCCTCGGCATCACCCGGCCGACCGGGCTGGCGTTCTCGCTCCTCATGGTGCTGTTCGTCCTGGTCGGGGTGCTCCGCCCGGCCCTGCTCCGGATGCCCGAGCGCCTGACGCTGCGCACCGCGGTGCCGCCGACGGTGGTCGCGGTCGTCTCCGGGCTCGTCGGGCTGGCCTGGCCGGCGATCGCGTGGGCGGTCACCGGGGTGCCGAGGGCGTACACCGACACCGAGCTCGCCTGGCGGTCGTCGTACATCGGCTGGAGCGAACTCGTGCCGTTCACGCCCTGGGTGCAGGGGTTCGGCTGGTGGTTCCGGCAGCCGGCGGGCACGATCCTGCTCGTGGTGGTGCTCGTCGGGTTCGCCGCGGTGGTGTTCCAGCCGGCCGCCCGACGCATCGGGCTCGAGCTGCGCCTGTGGGGTGTCGCGTACCTCGTCTACCTGCTCGCGGTGTTCTTCCCACAGTCCAGCACGTGGCGGATCCTGCTCCCGATCGCCCCGCTGCTCGGCGTCGTGGCACTGCCGCGGTCGCGCGTGTACCGGGTCGCGACGGTGGTCCTCGCGGTGGTGCTCCAGTGGACCTGGCTGTACTTCTGCTGGTGGGTCGACGGGTACGACTGGACACCGCCGTGACCCCTGCCACGGGCCCCGCGGCGGTCCGTGGTGGACACCCCCGACCTGGGCAGTTTCGCAGTCACGCCTGTCTACGGGATAATGGCCCCTGTTCGTACTGCACGAAAGGGGACATCTGATGGCAGCGATGAAGCCGAGGACCGGCGACGGGCCGATGGAGGCTGTCAAGGAGGGTCGACTCATCATCGTGCGGGTTCCGCTCGAAGGTGGAGGCCGTCTGGTGGTCTCGGTCAACGACGCCGAGGCCAAGGAACTCCACGACGCACTGGCAGAGGTCGTCTCGGCCTAGTTCGTCGACGCACCACCACGGAGGGCCCGGGACGCGTACGCCCCGGGCCCTCCGTGCGTCCGCCGGGAGGCTGTCGGTCGCGGCAGCCATGATGGTCACGTGCCCCGTGACCGCGTCCGCAACCTCCCGGTCCGCCGCATCGTGGAGTACCTCGACCCGGACCCGATGCCCCGCGACGAGTGGCCGGCGACCCTGCCCCCGGTGCGTCAGGTGCTCGACGACGGGTTCGACCTCGGGCCCGTGACCGTTCTGGTCGGCGACAACGGCGTCGGCAAGTCCACGCTGGTCGAGGCGATCGCGCTCGCGTTCGGCATGGCGCCGGAGGGCGGGTCGACCGGTTCCGGCCACTCGACGCGCCCGTCCGAGTCCTCGCTGTGGGAGCACATCCGCCTGGAGCGCGACTTCGGGGCGGCGCGGAGCGGCTTCTTCCTGCGCGCCGAGACCATGCACGGGTTCTTCACCTACCTCGAGCAGCACCCGAACCTCAGCCGACCGGAGCCGGTGTTCCACGAGCGCAGCCACGGCGAGTCGTTCCTGGACTTCGTCATCGACCGTGCGCGGTGGCCCGGGCTGTGGCTGCTCGACGAGCCGGAGTCGGCGCTGTCGTTCTCCGGGTGCCTGACGCTCGTCGCGCTCCTGCAGTCCATCGTCGAGGACGGCGTCGGCCAGGTCGTGCTCTCGACCCACTCGCCCGTGCTGGCGGCGTTCCCGGACGCGACCGTCATCGAGGTGGGGGAGTGGGGACTCCGGCGCTCCGAGTGGGCCGACCTGGACCTCGTGCGGGACCACCGGGCGTTCCTGCAGGACCCGGCACGCTACCTGCGCCACCTCGGGTGACGCGGCCACGGGCCGACGGTGTCAGGCGGTGAGCTTCGTCATCTGCAGCAGCCCGTCGCCCGCGGGGGACAGGGCGCTGCGGACCGCGCCGGAGGTTGACACCTCGGTGAGGAGCAGGCGGAAGTCGGTCGTCGCCCGGTCGCGCTTGACCGGGTCGGCCACCTTCCCGCGCCACAGGGCGTGCGGCACGAGGACGGTGCCGCCGGTCTTCGCCAGGCGCAGGCCGTGCTCGACGTACTCGATGACGTGCTCCGGGTCGGCGTCGATGAGCACCACGTCGTAGCTCGCGTCGTTCATCCGCGGCAGCACCTGGGCGGCGCGGCCTGGGATGAGGCGGACACGGCCCGGGGCGGTGCCCGCGGCGATGAAGGCGTCGCGGGCGTCCTGCTGGTGGTCCATCTCGACGTCGATCGTCGTCAGGGTGGCGTCGGGCGCACCCGCGAGCAGGTACAGCCCGGAGACGCCCAGGCCCGTCCCGATCTCGATGATGCTCGTCGCGCGCGACGCCGCGGCGATGACGCTCATCTGCGCACCGATCGCCGGGGACACCGGTTCGACCCCGAGCTCGAGGGAGCGTTCCCGCGCACGGGCGACACCGTCGGGTTCGGAGACGATGTCCTCCGCGAACTTCCAGTTCGAGTCTTTCTCTGACACGCACACTCCTCGTCGGTCAACTCTACGGGTGACTCGCCGACTCCACGCGTTAGGCTCGCTCCCGTGAACATCCAGCTCGACAAGATCCTGATCATCGGGGTCATCGCCGTGCTGTTGCTCGGGCCGCAGCGGCTGCCCGTCTACGCCCAGAAGCTCGCCGACTTCGTCAAGGCCGTCCGCCGGTTCGCCGACAGTGCCAAGGACCGGATGCGCGAGGAGATGGGCCCCGACTTCGACGACGTGGACTGGCAGAAGCTCGACCCGCGTCAGTACGACCCGCGCCGGATCATCCGGGACGCCCTGCTCGACTCACCGTCGTCGGGCGCGGCTGCTGCGACGGCGGCGACCGTCACGGCGGCGAAGGTCCGCGCTCCTGCGCCGATCGTGCCGCTCGGGGCGGGCGAGGCGGCGCCGTTCGACTCCGAGGCCACCTGACAGGTCCGGCGACCGCGACGGCTCCCGGACCGTGGGCCGTTCGGTGCTCGGTCCGATCCAGGCGAGGCCAGGCCGGGCCGACCCGGGGTTCCCGGGTCAGGAGAGCGACAGGCCGAGCTTGCGCCCCGCCAGGCCACGACCCATCGCCGTGAGCCGCTCCGCCACCGCGTCGAGCGCGACGGCAGCCGGGTCGGCCGGGTCGCCGAGCACGACCGGGAGGCCCGTGTCGCCCCCGGCACGCAGCGGCACCGAGAGCGGGACACGGCCGAGCACCGGCACCGGGGCGTCCTGCCCGCGGGAGAGCCGACGCGCGGTCTCGTCCCCGCCGCCCTCGCCGAAGAGGTGCAGCACCGAACCGTCGGGCTGCACGAGCCCCGCCATGTTCTCGACGACGCCGATCACCCGCTGACCGGTCTGCCGCGCGACGATCCCGCTCCGCTCGGCCACGTCGGCAGCGGCGGCCTGGGGCGTGGTGACGACGAGCACCTCGGCGTGCGGCAGCAGCTGCCCGACCGAGATCGCCACGTCCCCGGTGCCGGGCGGCATGTCGAGCAGCAGGACGTCGAGGTCCCCGAACCACACGTCCGACAGGAACTGGTTCACGGTGCGGTGCAGCATCGGGCCGCGCCAGGACACCGCGGTGGACACGTCGTCGACGAACATCCCGATCGAGACGACCTTCACGTCGTGCGCGACCGGCGGCAGGATCATGCTGTCGACGCGGGTCGGCCGCGGGGCGACACCGTGCTCGTCGGTCAAGCCCATCAGCCCGGGGATGCTGAAGCCGTGCACGTCGACGTCGACGATCCCGACACGCTGTCCACGTCGGGCCAGGGCCGCCGCGAGGTTCGCCGTGACGGTGGACTTGCCGACGCCGCCCTTGCCGCTCGTCACCGCGACGACCCGTGTGAGCGAGTCGGGCGTGAACTGCACGCCCTTCGGTCGCCCGGCGCGCAGGCGGTCGGTCAGGGCGGCGCGCTGGGCGGGGGACATCACGTCGACGTCCACCGCGACGGCGGAGACGCCGGCGACCGACGCGGCGGCGTCGTGCACGTCGCGCTCGATGGTGTCGGCGGCCGGGCACCCGACGATCGTGAGCTGCAGGTCGACGCGCACCGCGCCTCCCGGCTGGACGTCGACGCCGCGGATCATGTCGAGCTCCGTGACGGGACGGCGGATCTCGGGGTCGATCACCCGGCCGAGCGCAGCGAGGACGGCAGTGCCGAGCAGGTCCTCCGGTGTGGCGGCGTCAGCCACGCGACACCGGTCGGTCGAGGCCGTGGCCCCGGTCGTCCAGGTCGTCGAGGTCCTCCGGGTCGCCGTCGCGGCGGTCGAGTTCCTCGAGCAGGGAGCGCAGTTCGGCGCGGATGAAGTCCTTGGACGCCATGTCCCGCATCGCCAGGCGGAGGGCGACGACCTCGCGCGCCAGGTACTCGGTGTCCGCGAGGTTCCGTTCGGCGCGCTGCCGGTCCTGCTCGAACTGCACGCGGTCGCGGTCGTCCTGCCGGTTCTGCGCGAGCAGGATGAGCGGCGCCGCGTACGAGGCCTGCAGCGAGAGCACGAGGGTGAGGGCGGTGAAGCCGATCGCGGCCGAGTCGAACTGCCACGACTTCGGGGACAGCGTGTTCCAGCCCATCCAGAGCACGCAGAAGAGCGTCAGGCCGATCAGGAACCAGGGCGTTCCCATCGCACGTGCGATGCCCTCGGTGGCACGACCGAACGCGTCACCGCGACCACGGCGACGGGTGGGCAGGACGCGGGTGCGCATGCCCTTGGGGGAGTCGAGGCGCTCCTCGGGTCGCTCCCGGCGGTTTTCATCGGTGCGTGCCACGGGTCGTCCTCCTTCCCGGGGTCACCGGTGCTCTGCGCGTGTACGTGCGGGGTCGCGAGTTCGCGCCGGGGTTGGCGTCGGACTCGTCCTGACTCCGCCAGTCGTCGGGGAGGACGTGGTCGAGGACGTCGTCGATGGTCACCACCCCGACGAGTCGGTGGGCGTCGTCGACCACGGGGACGGACAGGAGGTTGTAGGTCGCCATCACGCGCGTCACCTCGGCGGCGCTCGCGTCGACCTTGACCGGCTCGGTCTGCTGGTCGATGAGGGTGCCCAGGCGTTCGTTCGGCGGGTACCGGAGCATGCGCTGGAAGTGCACCAACCCGAGGAACCGGCCGGTCGGGGGCTCGTACGGCGGCAGCGTCACGCAGACCGCGGCGCCGAGCACGGGGGCGAGCTCGTGCCGGCGCACCAGGGCCAGCCCCTCGGCGACGGTGGAGTCGGCGGACAGGATGACCGGCTCCGTCGTCATGAGGCCACCGGCCGTGTCCGGCTCGTACTCGAGCAGCATGCGGACGTCCTGCGCCTCCTCGGGCTCCATGAGCTCGAGGAGTGCCTCGCTGCGTTCGTCCGGGAGCTGCGCGAGGAGGTCGGCGGCGTCGTCGGGCTGCATCTGGTCGAGCACGTCGGCGGCGCGCGAGTCCCGCAGGGCGGAGAGGATCTCGATGCGCTCCTGGTCGGGCATCTCCTCGAGCACGTCGGCGAGGCGGTCGTCCGGCAGCTCCTCGGCCACCTCGAAGCGGCGCTCGGCGGGCAGGTCGAGCAGCGTCGACGCGAGGTCGGCGGGCAGCAGGTCGGAGTACGCGGCGATGACGTGCTCGGCCGACTGGGACTCGCCGGGCAGCTCGTCCTCGGTGACCTCGTTCCAGGTCGTGAACGTCGTCGGGCCCTTGCCGAACGGCGACGGCGTGGTCTTCGGCTTGCGGAGGAACAGCTGCGCGATGGACCAGTCGCCCTGCCCGTGGTCCTCGATCGCGACGTCCTCGATCGTGGCCCGGATCTGCTCCTTCTTGATGAGCACCTTGCGGCCGAGGATCTCCGCGATCACCCGGACCTCGCCGCCGCGCTGCTCGAAGCGCCGCATGTTGACCAGGCCGGTCGTGATGACCTGGCCGGCGCCGATCGACGTGATGCGGCCGATGCTCACGAAGATCCGCCGTTTGCCGGGGACCTCGACGATCAACCCGACGACCTGGGGCGCGTCGACGCGGCGGTACACGACGAGGACGTCACGCACCCTGCCGACACGGTCGCCCGCGGGGTCGAAGACGGAGCACCCGGCGAGGCGGGCGACGAAGACCTTCGAGGCGCTCACCCGTCCAGCGTAGTCGCTCGCCCGGGACCGCTCGCCGCCCCTTCCCGGGTGGTTCTCGTGTGATCGCAAGGACTCCGGTGGATGATGACTGTGTGAGCACTCAGAGCCCCTTCGGCGGCCGCACGGCACAGGCGTTCCCCACCCTGCCGCGCGGTGACGTCCTCGGCACCTACGACAGCTACCCCGAAGCCCAGCGCGTGGTCGCGAAGCTCGCCGAGGCGGACTTCCCGGTCGCCAAGCTGTCCATCGTCGGCAACGACCTCAAGACCGTCGAGCGGGTCACCGGCAAGATGACCTACGGCCGGGCCGCACTCGCGGGTGCGCTGTCCGGGCTCTGGCTCGGCTTCTTCTTCGGCATCGTCCTGACGCTCTTCTCGCCGCAGGCCGGCGGGCTCTTCGCCGCCGCGGCCGTCATCGGCGCGGGCTTCGGCATGCTCTACGGCATCGTCTCGTTCGCGATCACGAAGCGGCAGCGCGACTTCACGAGCATCCACCAGGTGCTCGCGACGACGTACCAGATCGTCGTCGACCCGCAGCTGTCCGGGCAGGCGCAGCGCCTCCTCGGCCAGGGCGGCGCGATCGAGCACACGTCGTGGGACCAGGGCGGCGCGAGCCCGTCCGGCAAGGGTGCGGGCCAGGGCTTCGGTCAGGGTTTCGGTCCCGGCCAGGGTGGCGGTCCGGGGCGCAACGACCAGGGGCAGCTCGGGCAGTCCGGGCAGCAGCAGTGGCGTCCGGGCACCGGTGGCGCGCCCGGGTACGGCCAGCCGGGTGGGGCTCCCCAGGACGGCGGGCCGAGGTACGGACAGAACGGCGGGGCTCCGCGGTACGGCCAGGACGGCGGCCCGCGGTACGGCCAGGACGGCGGCCCACAGTACGGCCAGGCGCCGCAGCAGGGTCGCCCGGCCGGTGCGCCGCCGCAGGGGGCGCCCTACGGCGGGCACGCGACGCCGCACCAGCCGGGAGGCGCGGAGCAGCAGCCGGCACGCGACCGGCAGCAGGGTGGTGACGCCGGGCAGCGTCCGGCCTCGGCCGGTGGGCAGGAACAGGGCGGCCAGCCGCGGTACGGCACGAACGACGGGCCGCGGTACGGCACGAACGACGGGCCGCGGTACGGCACGAACGACGGGCGGCGGTACGACGGCAGCATGGCCGCGGGCGACCGTGCCGGTGCAGCACCGGGCGCAGGGACGGACGACGCCCCGCGCTACGGGACGAACGACGGCGGCGCGCGTGTCGCGTCGGACAGCACGGCCGCCGCCTCGCGAGGGACCACCGCTCCCCGGTACGGCACGAACGACGGCGCCGCCCGCTCGACCACGGACGCCGACACGGACGCACCGGCACAGCGCCCGACCGGTACCGCCCGGACATACGGGACGAACGACGGGCCGCGCTACGGCGAGCAGGCCCCCGTGGCAGACCGCACCGGCACCGACGACGCGGACCGGCCGGCGAACGGTGACCAGGGGGCGGACGGCGACCGCCGGGACTGACACCTCCGGTGCCGCCCGGGTCCGCCGGAGCCGGCGACCGGGCGTAGACGACGACGGGCTCCCCGACGATGCACGACATCGTGGGGGAGCCCGTCGTCGTCCGTGGCAACGGACGCAACCGTGGGTGCTGCTAGAGGACCTTCGAGTAGCAGACCGACCGGGCAGCGCCCGCGTACGGACCGAAGTTCGCGATGCGCGTGAAGCCCTCGCGCTCGTAGAACCGGATCGCGCGCTTCTGCTCCGTGCCGGTCTCGAGGACGAGTGCCGGTGACCCCAGGTCCAGAGCGGCCTCCTCCAGGCGACGCAGGATCGCCGCGGCGACGCCCGTGCCACGGGTCTCGGTACGGACGTACATGCGCTTCACCTCGGCGATGCCGTCCTCGACGATCCGCAGGCCGCCGCAGCCGACCGGGGTGCCGGACTGGTCACGCGCGACGAAGAACACCGCGATGGAGTCGGCGGTCGGCTTCGGCCCCGGCTCGGTGTCCCCGCCGTACGTGCTGTCGATCTCGATGCGCTGCGCCGCACGGAGCCGCTGGGCGTCGGGCGAGTCGAAGTGCTCGACGTCGATGAGGAAGGTGTCCGAGGGGGCTTCAGCGCTCACGAGGCCCAGGCTAGCGCGCGGACCGGGCGATCCACCCCTCCACTTCCGAGGGGGTCCGGGGGATGTGCACGGACAGGTTCTCGGCGCCGTCCTCGGTCACCAGGATGTCGTCCTCGATGCGGACACCGATGCCGCGGAACTCCTCGGGCACGGTCAGGTCGTCCTGCTGGAAGTACAGGCCGGGCTCGATCGTGAACACCATGCCGGGCTGGACGATGCCGTCGAGGTACATCTCTCGACGGGCCTTCGCGCAGTCGTGCACGTCGAGGCCGAGGTGGTGGCTCGTGCCGTGCACCATGTAGCGGCGGTGGAACTGGTTGTCGGGCAGCAGCGACTCGTCGGCGGAGACCGGCAGGAAGCCCCACTCGGCGGTCTTGCGCGCGATGACCTCCATCGCGGTGGCGTGCACCTGGCGGAAGGTGATGCCCGGCTTGACGATCGCGAAGGCGGCGTCGGCGGCCTCGAGGACGGCTTCGTAGACCATCCGCTGCACGGGGGAGAAGGTGCCGCTGACCGGCAGGGTGCGGGTGATGTCGGCCGTGTAGAACGAGTCGACCTCGACCCCGGCGTCGATCAGGATCAGGTCACCCGGCTGCACTGCGCCGTCGTTGCGCGTCCAGTGCAGGATGCAGGCGTGGTGCCCGGCGGCGGCGATCGTGTCGTAGCCGACCGTGTTGCCGTCCGCGCGCGCCCGGCGGTTGAAGGTGCCCTCGACGATGCGCTCGCCGCGGGGGTGCGCGAGCACGGCGTCGAAGTCCGCGATGACGTCGTCGAAGCCGTGCTGCGTGGCGTCGACGGCCTTGCGCATCTCGGCGACCTCGTAGGCGTCCTTCACGAGGCGCAACTCGGAGAGGTCGCGGGACAGGACGTCGTCGGTCGCAGCGGTGTCGTCCGCTCCCGCGTCGCCGCCGACGGTCGTGCCGAACCGGTCGTCGAGGGCGCGGGTGAACTCGGTGTCGGCGTCGCGGACGACCAGTACCGAGGCGTCGAGGTCGGCGAGGGCGGCGTCGAGTCCGCCGAGGTCGGCCGTCGCGATGCCGAGGTCGGCAGCGACCTCGGCCAGGGAGGGACGCGGACCGACCCAGAACTCGCCGATCTCCGGGTTGGCGTAGAACTCCTCGGAGTCGCGGCCCGCCGTCGCACGGAAGTACAGCGTGGCGTCGTGGCCGCTGCCGTTCGGCGCGAGGACGAGCACGGACCCGACGACGGTGTCGGTGCCCCACCCGGTCAGGTGGGCGAAGGTGGAGTGCGGACGGAACGGGTAGTCGCAGTCGTTCGAGCGGACCTTCGCCTGACCCGCGGGGACCACGATCGTCCGGCCGGTGTGCAGCTCGGACAGCCGGGCACGACGGTCGGCGGCGAACGCGGCCTGCTCGCGCGGCTCCGGCAGCGGGCGGTCCCGCTCCGCCCAGCTCGAGGCGATGTGGTCCTTGAAGGTGGACGATCCGGGAGTGGTGGAGCGGTTGCTCGTCGCGCGGGGAGTGGTGTCGGCCATGCCTCCCATCATCGCACCGCCCACCGGCGCCTGGTCCGATGCCGGTGCGGTCTGTGAACAGCGTCCGACCAGCGGGTGACCTGTGGATAGCATGGCCGCGTGCCTGAAGCGTTCATCGACCTGCACGCTCACTCGAGCGTCTCCGACGGCACCGAACGGCCTGCCGACCTGGTCCGCGCGGCAGCAGCCAGCGGGCTCGACGGCATCGCGCTGACCGACCACGACACGACGGCCGGGTGGGCCGAGGCCGCCGCCGCCGTCCGCGACCTGCCGATGACGCTCCTGCCCGGCCTCGAACTGAGCACGCGCGTCGGCTGGCGCAGCGTGCACGTCCTCGGGTACCTGGTCGACCCGACGGACCCGGCCCTCGCCGCGGAGACCGACCGGATCCGCAGCGACCGGCTCACCCGTGCCCGGAGCATGGTCGACCGCATCGGCCAGGACCACCCGATCACGTGGGACGACGTCCTCGCCGAGGCGACCGCCGGCGCGACCATCGGCCGCCCGCACATCGCCGACGCGCTCGTCCGCCTCGGCCTCGAAACCGACCGCAGCGCGGCGTTCCGCGGGATCCTGCACCCGTCCTCGGGCTACTACGAGCCGCACGACGCCCCGACCCCGCTCCGTGGCGTCGAGATGATCCGCGCGGCCGGCGGCGTCCCCGTCATCGCGCACCCGGCGGCGTCCTCGCGGGGGATCGTCATCGACGAGCCGATGCTCTCCGAACTGGTCGACGCCGGACTCGGCGGCCTCGAGGTGGACCACCGCGAGAACCTCGCCTCGGGCAAGCGCACCCTGCTCGACTGGACGGAGCGCTACGGCCTGTTCGTCACGGGGTCGAGCGACTACCACGGCACCGGCAAGCCGAACCGCCTCGGTGAGCACCGCACCGTCCGCCGCTCGTTCGACACCATCGTCGAGCAGGCCACCGGCAGCGCCCCGGTCGTCGGCGCCGGCTCACCCCTCACCTAGCCGCGATCAGTCGCGCGACACCGCCGTCGCGGCACCGGTGTGCGACGGAGACGGACGACTCCGCCGCGAGAGCGACAGACGGCCGCGCGCGATCGGCGCCGGAGTGTCGCGTCGACGACGGTGTCGCCGACGAGCACCGCGCCGACGGACGACGACGGCCCCGCCACGAGTGATCGTGACGGGGCCGTCGGCCTGGAGGCGCTACTCGCCGTCCGAGGAACCCTGCGGTGCCGAGGTGGTCGCCTCCGACGAGCCACTGCCGCCGCGGCGACGGCGGCGGCGACGCCGCTTGGCGGCCCCGTCCGTCGACTCCTCGCCGGCGGCCGGAGCAGCCGTCGTCGCCGACGCGTCCGCGGGCGCGGCTGCGTCGGTCGGAGCGGTGCGCTCCGGAGCCGGGCGGTCACCCGAGGTGCGGCGCGAGGCGGACTGGTCCGAGCCTCCCGACCGGGTGCGGCTGCGCGAGCGCGACCCACCGGCGCTCGAACCGGAGGCCGGCTTGTCGGCACCCGCGGTCGCGGCGCGCGGCGAGGTGCCGGGCAGGCGGCCCTTCGTACCGGCCGGGATGTCCAGGTCGGTGAACAGGTGCGGGGAGGACGAGTACGTCTCGACGGGCTCGGGGATGCCGAACTCGAGCGCCTTGTCGATCAGCGTCCACTTGTGCAGGTCGTCCCAGTCGACGAACGTGACCGCGATGCCGGTCTTGCCCGCACGGCCGGTGCGCCCGGCGCGGTGCAGGTACGTGTCCGGGTCGTCCGGGATCGTGTGGTTGATGACGTGCGTGACGTCGTCCACGTCGATGCCGCGGGCGGCGACGTCGGTGGCGATGAGGACGTCGCGCTTGCCGGCCTTGAAGGCGGCCATCGCACGCTCGCGCTGCTCCTGGTTGAGGTCACCGTGGACGGCGGCGGCGTTGAAGCCGCGGTCCTTCAGCTCCTCGACGATGCGGGCGGCGGCACGCTTGGTGCGCGTGAAGATGACGGTCTTGCCGCGACCCTCGGCCTGCAGGATGCGGGCGATGACCTCGTCCTTGTCGAGCGAGTGCGCGCGGTAGATGACGTGCTTGATGTTCGCCTGCATCAGACCCTCGTCGGGGTCGGTCGCGCGGATGTGCACCGGGCGCGACATGAAGCGGCGGGCGAGGGCCACGATCGGCGCGGGCATGGTCGCCGAGAACAGCATCGTGTGCCGCACCTCGGGGACCGCCTGGAAGATGCGCTCGATGTCCGACAGGAAGCCGAGGTCGAGCATGCGGTCGGCCTCGTCGAGGACGATCTCCTGCACGTGCGACAGGTCGAGGAGGCGCTGCCGCTGCAGGTCGATGAGACGACCCGGCGTACCGACGACGATCTGGGCGCCGGCCTTGAGCTGCTCGACCTGCCCCTCGTACGCCTTGCCGCCGTAGATCGAGACGAGCTTCGTCGGGCGGTTGACCATGGCGGACTCGAGGTCCTCGGACACCTGCACGGCGAGTTCGCGGGTGGGGACGACGACGAGCGCCTTCACACCGGGGCCGGGGTCGGCGCCGATGCGCTGGATGAGCGGCAGGCCGAACCCGAAGGTCTTGCCGGTACCGGTCTTGGCCTGACCGATGATGTCCTGGCCGGTCAGGGCGAGCGGGATCGTCTGCTGCTGGATCGGGAAGGGCTCGATGATGCCCTTGCTCGCGAGCGCATCGACGATGTCCTGCTCGATCTGGAGTTCTGAGAAAGTCAAGAAGTTCACCCTGTTCGTGGGGAGGAGTCCGGGCCAGTCTACCGACGTGCCGGAGGAGGATCACCCGACCCGTATGCTGGGCGGGTGGTGTCGTGGTGGAACCGGAAGCGTGCTGGGCAGCTCGCTGCAGCCTGGCTCGCGTCGCGGAACCCGCGCAGCGGGACCGTCGAGCGTCTGCAGCTCGACGACGTCAGCCCGGAGCTGGACGTCTACCTCGGCCAGGCCGCCTACCTGCAGCTGTCGCTGTACGAGACGATGGGCCGTGCCGGCGCCGGTGCGCCGACGCTCTCGGGCCGTCTGGTCACCGGGGTGCTCGCGACGACCGCTCTCGAGCGGCACCGTGCCATCGTGGCGGAGATCGAGCGCGGCGGCAAGGAGCCGGCCGACCTGATGGCTCCCCACCGCGAGGCGATCGACCGGTTCCTCGAGCGGACCAGCGGTGCGGATTGGTACGAGTCCATGCTCACCGGCTACGTGACCGCCGGCATCCTGAACGACCTGTTCGCGAACCTGCTCCGTTCGCTGCCCGCCGACGTCCGGCAGCGCCTGCGCACGGTGTTCGACGCGCGTGAGGAGCCCGCGGTCGTCGAGGAGCTCACGGCCCGGATCGACGAGGACCCGGTCGTCGCGTCCCGTCTCGCGATGTGGGGACGACGGCTCGTGGGCGACACGCTGCTCGTGGCACGCTCGGCCCTCGCGTCGCACGCCCGGGAGGACCAGGAACGGCTCGAGCCGGTCTGGACCGAGCTCATCGCAGCCCACACCCGGCGGATGGACGCGCTCGGGCTCACGGCCTGACACGGTCGGCCAGCAGCCCGGGCGGAAGCACCCCGAGCCGGCGACAGCGCAGGCCAGCAGCACCGTCCGGTCCTGCGGACAGGCCCGGTCAGGCGCCCTGCTCGACCAGCCGTTCGTAGTGCGCTTCGTCCGCAGCGGTGCGGCGTCGCCCGAGGACGACCTCGACCACCAGCGCGACCGAGCCCGAGCCGAGCAGCGCGACGACCCAGATCCAGGTGCCGTCGTACGGCCACCCCGCCCAGGTCAGTGCCTCCCAGAGCACGGCGGCCACGATGCCGCCCACCACGGGGCCGATCAGCACACCACGGGTCGTGCGCCAGGGCACGACCACGTGGGCGACGGCCCCGAGGAGGATCCCGCCGAGGACGGCGAAGAGGAGCTCCACGGGGAGCGGGTCAGGCGACGAAGCCGATGCGGCGGGACTCCTCGGAGCCCACCTCGACGTACGCGAGCGACGCGACCGGCACGATGAACCGGCGGCCCTTGTCGTCCTTGAGGGACAGGTGGGTGGCCTTGGCCGCGAGGGCCTCGGACACGGCGGTCTCGATCTCGTCGGCGGTCTGTGCCGTCTCGAAGCCGATCTCGCGCGGGCTGTTGATGATGCCGATCTTGATGTCCACGGACCTCACCATAGTCGAGCACCCGGGGGCTGCCCGGTGCGTTCGCCGCCGGCGCACACCCCGCTCCGGTGCACGGCGCGGGCGGTGCGTGATGTCGGTCCGGCTGGGTACCGTACGAGCGTGCCACCGACCACCCTGACGCCCGCGCCGGACCTCGGCGCCGAGGCGCGCGCGCTCGTCGCGGACCCCGCACAGCAGGCGGTCCTGGCACTCCCGGACGGGGTGCACGCGGCCGTGTTCGGTGCACCGGGCACGGGCAAGACGAGCACGCTGACCCGCTTCGTCGCCCAGCGGTCCGCCCGGCCCGACGCCGTCGACGCCGCGGGCCACGCGACGGTGCTCGCCCTCACCTCGGCGCGGGTGGCCGCCACCGCCCTGCGCGACCGGCTGGCCGCCGCGGTCGACCGGGTGACGCCGGGTGCCCTGGCCCGGACGGTCAACTCGCTCGCCTTCCAGGTCGTCGCCCACGCCGCGTCCGTGCAGGGACAGGACGCCCCGACCCTCCTCACCGGCGGGGAGCAGGACCGCATCCTCGGCGACCTGTTGGCCGGGCACGAACTCGACGGCACCGGACCGGACTGGCCGGCACCGATCACCGCGGTGGTGCGGGAGCGCGCCGGGTTCCGGACGGCGCTGCGCGACCTCATGATGCGTGCCGTCGCCGCCGGCGTCGAACCCGACGACATGCGCGAACTCGGCGACGAGACCGGGCACCCGGAGTGGCGGGCCGTCGGCGACCTGGTGGACGAGTACCGGGCCACCGTCACGGCGTACCGCGCCAGCAGCCTCGACGCCGCCGAGCTCGTCGCGTTCGCGACGGCCGCCGTGCTCCGCGGGGAGCTGCCGCCCTCCGTCGCCGCACTGCGGACGGTCGTCGTCGACGACGTGCAGGAACTGGTCGAGGGTGAGATCGCGCTGCTCGGTGCGCTCGCCCGCTCCGGCGTGCAGGTGGTCGCGTTCGGTGACCCCGACATCGCCGCCTCCGCCTTCCGCGGTGCGGAACCCGACGTGCTCGGCCGGCTCGGTCCGCGGCTCGGCGTCACCGGGGTGCAGGAGATCGTGCTCGGCACCGTGCACCGGCACGCCGGCCCGGTCCGCACCCTCGTCACCGGCATCACGGGACGCATCGGGACGGCGGCCGCCGGTCGGCAACGTGCCGCCGTCGCCCGGGAGGCCCGTGGTCGCGCCGACGCCGTCCTGCACCTGGAGGCGCCCAGTCGGTCCGCCATGGTGGCCGCGGTGGCGAGACGCCTCCGCGAACACCGACTGCTCGACGGGGTGCCCTGGCACCGGATGGTCGTCGTCACCCGGAGTGGCGCCGCGATCCCCGAGCTCGTCCGGGCCCTCTCCGTCGCCGAGGTGCCCGCGACCGCCGGGGCCGCCCCCACCCGGCCCGGGGACGACCCGGCCTCCCGCGCCCTGGTCGACGCCGCGGCCGTGGCCCTCGGGGTCGTGCCGCTCGACGCGGACCTCGCCACCGCCTTCGCCACGGGTCCGCTCGGTGGCCTCGACACCCTGGCAATCCGACGACTCCGGCTGGCGCTCCGCCGCGAGGAACTGGCCGGCGGCGGGACCCGAACGGCCGACGAACTGCTCGTCGACGCGCTGGGCGCCCCCGAGCGGCTCGCCACCATCGACGCCGCCTTCGCCCGACGAGCCGCACGACTGGCCACGAGCTTCGTGAACGCCCGGCACGACGCCGAGTCCGGGGCGAGCATCGAGGAGATCCTCTGGGGACTCTGGGAGCGCAGCGGCCTGGCCAGTACCTGGCGCGGGCAGTCCGTGGCCGGCGGGGTCGGTGCCGCCGAGGCCGACCGGCACCTCGACGCCGTCGTCGGGCTCTTCACCGCCGCCAAGCGCTTCGTCGAGCGCACCCCGGACGCCCCGGCGCGGGTGTTCGTCGACGACCTCCTCGGCGCCGACCTGCCCGAGGACTCGATCGGGCCGGACCGCACCGCGGGACGGGTCCGCGTGCTGACCCCCTCGGCCACGGTCGGACTGGAGTGCGACGTCGTCGTGGTGACGGGCCTCCAGGACGGGGTCTGGCCGAACACCCGAGTACGCGGCAGCCTGCTCGACCCGGACGGCCTCGTCCGGGCGGCTGCGGGCGTCCCGCACTCACCGACCGACGACCGGGCGGCGGTGATCGGCGACGAGCTCCGCCTGTTCGCCCGTGCGGTGTCGCGGGCGACGACACAGGTCGTGATCGCGACCGTCGCGAACGACGACGAGTCCCCCTCGCCGTTCGTGCGCCTCGTGCCGGTGCCGCCGGACCGGCAGCCGTCCGTGCACCCGCTGTCGCTGCGCGGGTTGGCCGGGTCGCTCCGACGGCGGGTGGTGGCGACGGGGGACCACGAGGCGGCCTCGGCCCTGGCCCGGCTGGCTGCCGAGGACGTGCCGGGGGCGGCGCCGGACGACTGGTACGGGCTCGCCGAACCGACGACGGCCGCGCCGCTGGTCGACCTCGACGCCGAGCCGACCGTGCCGGACGACGACCGCGGCCGCACCGTTGCGCGCGGCGCGGACGCGGGCGGCGCGGACGCCGGTGGCCCTGTCGGCGAGGAGCCCGAGGGGAGCGGCGAGCCCGTGCCGCCGACGGTGTCCGTGTCGCCCTCGCGCATCGGCACGTTCGAGGAGTGCCCGGTGCACTGGTTCGCGCAGACGTTCGGCGGGGGAGCACCGAGTCCGGCGATGGGCATCGGGACGATCGTGCACGAGGCGATGGAGCACGCCGTCGAGGTGGACGTCGAGTCGCTGTGGCAGCGCGTCGAGGAGCGGTGGGACGAGCTGACGTTCGAGTCGCCGTGGGTCGCCGACCGTGAGCGTGCCCGGACCCGACGCATGATCGAGGGGCTGAGCGACTACCTGCGGACCTTCGCGAGCGCCGGGCGACGCCTGCTCGGGGCGGAGTCCTCGTTCGCCCTCGTGACCGGCCCGGCCCGGGTGCGCGGCAGCATCGACCGGATCGAGGTCGACCCGGCGGGGCGGATCAGCATCGTCGACCTGAAGACCGGGCGCTCGATGCCGAGCGAGAAGAACGACATGCCCGGCCACCCGCAGCTCGCGGCCTACCAGCTGGCCGTGGCGGACGGCGCAGTCGACGGGGTGCCGGCCGGCTCGGAGACGACCGACGCGCGACTCGTCTTCGTGCAGAACCCGAAGGGCACGCGCGCCTACTCCGAGCGGACGCAGCGCGCCCTGGACCCGGAGTCGCGCGAGGCGTACCGCGAGCGGCTGCACGCGGTCGCCCGGGGCATGGCTGGCCGCACGTTCCTGGCGAACGTCGACGACCACTGCGACCGTGCCCGCACGGGGACCGAGTGCCGCATCCACGTGGTGGGCGAGGTGACCTGGTGAGCGCGGGCGGGGCGACGACGGACGCGGCAGGGAGGGACGTTGTGGGCACTGACGCGACGGCAGACGCGGGCGTGGTGACCGGCGAGGGGACGGCGACCGGCACCGACGCGCCGACCGGGACCGGCGTGCCCCGGTACGGCGCCGACGCGATCGCCGACGCCCTCGGCAAGCCCCGCCCGACCGAGCAGCAGCGCGCGGTGATCGAGTCGCCGCTCGCACCCGCACTGGTCGTCGCGGGCGCCGGCAGCGGGAAGACCGAGACGATGGCGTCCCGGGTCGTCTGGTTGCTCGCCAACGGGTTCGTCCGACCGGACCAGGTGCTCGGCCTGACCTTCACCCGCAAGGCGGCCGGGGAGCTCGGCGTGCGGATCAACGACCGCATCGCCGCCCTCGAGGACGCCGGACTCATCGAGGCGGGGGACGCCTTCCTCGCGCCCACCGTGTCGACCTACAACGCCTTCGCCAACGCCGTCTTCCGCGAGAACGCACTGCTCGTCGGCCGCGACGGCGAGTCCCAGGTGCTCACCGAGCCGTCGGCGTGGCAGCTCGCCCGCCGGGTCGTCGTCGCGACGCGGGACGACCGCCTGGCCGGGCTCGACCGCGCCGTCGACACGATCACCGCAGCGGTCGTCGCGCTCGCCGGGGCCGCGTCCGAGCACCTGGTCGACCCGGCGGACCTGCGGCGCTTCGCCGTCGACTTCGGTGCGCTCCTCGAACTGCCCGGGTCGAACCGCGGGACCCCGTACAAGGCCGTCACCGACGCCGTCGCGGCGATCGGTTCGCTCGAGCCCCTCGCCGACCTGGTGGAGGAGTTCCGCCGCCAGAAGGTGGACCGCGGCTTCGTCGAGTTCTCCGACCAGATCGCCCTGGCGCTCGCCGCGGCGGACGCTGCTCCCCGCGTCGCCGACGACCTCCGCGCACGCTTCGCGGTGGTGCTCCTCGACGAGTACCAGGACACGTCCGTGGTGCAGACACGCTTCCTCGCCCGGCTGTTCCGCGACCACCCGGTGATGGCGGTCGGCGACCCGCACCAGTCGATCTACGGCTTCCGCGGTGCGAGTGCGGCGAACCTCGCGCGCTTCCCGGCCGACTTCGGGGACCCCGCAGCGGAGGCCGTCGTCACGTACGCGCTGTCGACCAGCTGGCGGAACCCCGTCGACGTGCTCGCGGCCGCCAACGCGGTGGTGCACCCGCTCTCCGCCGCCTCCGACGTCCGCGTCGAGGAACTCGCGCCGCGCCCCGGCGCCGACCGTGGCACCGTCGACCTCGCCTTCCCGGAGACCCTGCCGGAGGAGGCCGACGCCGTCGCCGCCTGGTTCGAGGACCACCGGACCCGGAACCCGGGCGGATCGATGGCGCTGCTGCTCCGCGCGCGGAAGGACCTGGCCGCGTTCACCGGTGCCCTGACCGCCCGGGCCGTGCCGTACCACGTGCTCGGCACCGGCGGGCTGCTGCAGCGTCCGGAGATCGTCGACCTCGTGGCCTGCCTCCGTGTGCTGCACGACCCGGCCGCGGGGAACGACCTCATCCGTCTGCTCGCCGGGGCCCGGTGGCGGATCGGTGCGGCGGACGTCGTCGCGCTGCACGGCCTGGCCCGCTGGCTGTTCGGCCGCGACCACTCGCACCGGCGGCTCGACGACGAGGTCACCGCGGCGTTCCGGGCCTCGGTCGCCGTCGGGGAGCACGGCAGCATCGTCGACGCGCTCGACTTCGTCACGACGGCTCCGGACGACCACTCCGCCCTCGCCGAGATCAGCTCCGCCGGCCGCGAGCGGATGCGGGCACTCGGTGCGCAGCTCGCCTCGCTGCGTGCACGGGCCGGCGGCGACCTGGTCGACTTCGTCACGCTCGTCGTGCAGGAGATGCGGCTCGACGTCGAGGTCGCCGCGCACGAACAGGGCGGGTCGGCGTTCCTCGACGCCTTCGTCGACGAGCTGAGCGGGTTCGTGCAGACCGACGACCGAGCCGACCTGGGCGCGTTCCTCGGGTGGATCGACGCCGCCGCTCGACGGGACGACATGGGGCCGCGGTCGGAGGAGCCCGAGGGCGGCACCGTGCAGATCCTCACCATCCACGGGTCGAAGGGGCTCGAGTGGGACGCGGTCGCCGTGCCCCGCATGGTCGAGGGAGCGCTGCCGGCCCGGCCGCAGGAAGGCTCCACGGGCTGGCTCGGCTTCGGGCGGCTGCCGTACGAGTTCCGCGGCGACGCCGACGAACTGCCGCGTCTGGCCTGGCGCGGACGCGAGACCCAGAAGGACGTCGTCGACGCGATCGACGCGTTCAAGGACGAGGTGAAGTCGCGGAACGAGGACGAGGAGCGACGGCTGACCTACGTCGCGCTGACCCGGGCGAAGCACGAGCTGCTCGTGTCCGGGTCCTCGTGGGCGACCGGCGTCAAGCCGACGGCACCGAGCCGGTACCTGCACGACCTCGTCGCGGCCGGTGTCCTGCCGGCCGACGGCGTCCCGGAGGGCACCGTCCACGAGTCGAACCCGCTCGGCGACCAGGGGGCGACGCAGACGTGGCCGCACGTGCCGTTCGGTTCGCGCGGACCGCGGGTGCTCGCCGCCGCCGACCGCGTCCGCAACGCGAACCCCGGCGCCGCCGGCCGGTACGCGGCCGACATCGACCTGCTGCTGGCGGAACGGCGGGCCAACCGCTCGCCCGCGCACCAGGTCGTCGTCCCGCACCGGGTGCCGGCGTCGGGCTTCAAGGACTACCTGGGCGAGCCGGACCGCGTCGCGGAACGCCTGCGTCGGCCGATGCCGGAGCGTCCGTACCGTGCCACCCGTCTCGGCACCCTGTTCCACCAGTGGGTCGAGCAGCGTGCCCGGGGCGGCGCGCCCGCGGCCCTCGGCGGGTGGGACGGCGGCTTCGACGCCTGGGACGGCGAGCTCGACCTCGACCCGGGCGAGCCCTCGCCGGTCGAGGCGGCGGACGTCCCGGTCACCGACGACGACGCCCGGCGGTTGTCGGTGTTCCAGGACACCTTCGCCCGGTCACGGTGGGCGGAGCTGACCCCGGTCGAGGTCGAGCGCGAGATCCACATCCCGTTCCTCGGCCACAGCGTCGTGTGCAAGCTCGACGCCGTCTACGAGATCGACGGCCGCATCGAGGTCGTCGACTGGAAGACGGGCAAGGCGCCGACCGGTGCGGACGACCTCGACCGGCGGCAGTTGCAGCTCGCGCTGTACCGGGTCGCGTACGCCGAGTTCACCGGACGTCCGATCGAGGACGTCGACGCGGTGTTCTACTTCGTCGCGGACGACCTCGAGGTCCGGCCGTCGTCGCTGCTCGACCGTGCCGGACTCGAACGCGCCTGGCGCGAGGCGATCGGCTGAGGCGACCCGCGCCTCCCGGCCGGGTCAGCTGTGGCGGCGCTCGGTCGAGGAGAGCAGCTGCTCGACCTCGCCGATCTCCATCGTCTCCGGCGAGACCGCCTGCAGCGGCGCGGCCGTCGGCGCGTGCACGGCCTCGGCGAGCCGGTGCATCATCGCCACGGCGTCGTCGACGACCTCGGTGCTCTTCACCTGCACCCCGTGCAGCAGCCACTGGGCGGTCTCGAGTTCGTGGTGGACGCGAGCGCGCTGGCCGAGCTGTCGGTCGCGGCCACCGCCGCCGGCGGTGTAGGCGCTGAGGACGGTGTCGAACGCTTCGCGGCGGCCGGCGAGGACCCACGCAAGGTCCTTCGCCGGGTCGCCGAGCCGGAGCTCGCCCCAGCCGAGCACCCCGGTGACCTCGTCGCCCTGCACGAGCAGCGAGTCGATGCCGAGTGAGCCGTGCACGACGGTCGGGGTGAACTGCCACAGCTGCTGGTCGCGGGCGGCGCCCTCCCAGCGTTCCTGGAGTGCGGCCGGCACGAGCTTCGTGGCGACGGCGCGGTCCATCACGGACACGGCGGAGCGGAGGACCTCGAACGGGGTCAGGGACGGCAGACCGGCGTCGGTGACGAAGCTGGTGGGCAGGACGTGCAGCGCGGCGACGGCCCGGCCGACGCTGCTGGCCAGCTCGGGTCGCTCCGTCAGGTCGCGGAGCGCGGGGTGCTCGCCTGCGACGTACGAGGTGAGGATGGCGCGGGTCGAACCGACCGGCGCCTGGCCGCGGTACTCGGGGACGGCGAACGGGAGGCGCGTCCGGATCCCGGCGCTGAGCGCCCGGATCGCGACGAGGTCGGCGGACTGCCGCGCCTCGGCGCGCTGGTTCCGGGGGCGACGGATCGCGGAGGCACGACCGTCGGCCTCGCGGACGACCGCCGACTCGTAGTCGCCGGCGGCCACCGAGCCGAGCGTGCGCGTCCCGGTCAGGACGAGCCCGGGCACGGCCGTCGTCGCCAACGCGGCTAGAGTGAACTGCGATCCCGCCATGCCCATCAGGGTAGGTCCGCGGCGACACCGATCGGTGCGCGCCACGCTGGCCGGGACGTGTCGACCACGAGGAGATCCGTGTGACCGTGGAGTTCGCCGCCCGGCTGCCGCTCGCCCGCAACGAGCTCGACCGTGACGCGGAGTACCGCTCCACGCCCGATCTCGAGCGTGTGCTGCGCGACGACCCGACCACCCGCTTCCTGCCCGTGCACGGTGGTGCGATGCTGCGGAACACCGACGGCACCCTGCGCTTCGTCGACGCCGCGCAGGTGCCGGTGGACGCGACGCTGCTCTACCTCGGCCGCGCGGTCGTGGACGCTCCCGACGCCCCGGCGGGTACCCGCTTCGTCGCGGCGCTCGTCGACGACGCCGCCGCCACCGGCATCGAGTCGGACGCCGAGGCGTGGGAGAACCTGCGCATGTTCGGCACCGAGCTCTCGGCCCGCGACCAGGGCCTGGCGGTCGAGGCCGTGGCGATGGCGAACTGGCACGCCGTGCACGGGTTCTCGCCACGCACCGGCTCGGCCACGGAGTCCAGCGTCGGGGGATGGGTCCGTCGCGACCCCGAGGGACACCAGCACTTCCCGCGCACCGACGCGGCCGTCATCGTGGGCATCACCGACGGACAGGACCGGATCCTGCTCGGGGCGAACGCGGCCTGGGACGCGAACCGGTACTCGCTACTCGCCGGGTTCGTCGAGCCGGGGGAGTCGCTCGAGGACGCCGTCCGCCGCGAGGTCTTCGAGGAGGCCGGCGTCTCCATCGAGGAGCCCGAGTACCTCGGCTCGCAGCCGTGGCCGTTCCCCGCGTCCCTGATGGTCGGGTTCCGTGCCCGGGCCGTCGACGGCGACCCGTCCGCCGCGCGCCCGGACGGCGTCGAGATCGTCGACGTCCGCTGGTTCTCGCGCGACGAGATCCGCGAGCACGCCGGTGACACGATCCTGCTGCCCGGCCGGACCTCGATCGCCCGCGTGATCATCGAGGAGTGGTACGGCGGGCCGCTCGACCTGCCGTGACCGTCGCAGCCGGAGCCGCCGACCCGGCCACCCCGTCCCCGGACGCGCTGCTCGCCGCGCTCGACGCCGAGCAGCGGACCGTCGCCCGGACCCTCCTCGGCCCGGTCGCCGTCCTGGCCGGGGCCGGCACGGGCAAGACCCGCGCGATCACGCACCGCATCGCGTACGGCGTCGCCACCGGCACCTACTCGCCGAACCACGTCCTCGCGCTGACCTTCACCACTCGTGCCGCCGGTGAGCTCCGCTCCCGGCTCCGCGCCCTCGGGGCCGGCGCGGTGCAGGCCCGGACCTTCCACGCCGCGGCGATGTCGCAGCTCGGGTACTTCTGGCCGGACACCGTCGGCGGGCACGCGCCCGGGCTGGTGGAGTCGAAGGGCCGGGTGATCGCGCACGCGGCCGACACGATCGGGCTGCGCGTGGACACCCCGACGCTCCGCGACCTGGCGGGCGAGGTCGAGTGGCGGAAGGTCCAGCGCCTGACGTACGACGAGTACGAGGCCGCGGCCGCCGACCGGACGATGCCCCGCGACACCTCGCCGTCCCGCGTCGTCGACCTCATGCGGGCGTACGAACGGCTCAAGGACGACCGTCGGCAGATGGACTTCGAGGACGTCCTGCTCGCGACCCTCGGCATGGTGGAGTCCGAGCCCCGGGTTGCGTCCTACGTCCGGCAGCAGTACCGGTTCTTCGTGGTCGACGAGTACCAGGACGTCTCGCCCGTGCAGCACGACCTGCTCCGGGCCTGGCTCGGCGGACGCGACGACCTGTGCGTGGTCGGCGACGCGAGCCAGACCATCTACTCGTTCACCGGGGCGTCGAGCCGCTACCTGCTCGGCTTCGGGTCGGAGTTCCCCCGCGCCTCCGTGCTGCGCCTGGAACGGAACTACCGGTCCACACGGGAGGTCGTGCACGCGGCGAACGCCCTGATGCGCGGCCAGCCGGGCGCGCTCGACCTCGTGGCGCAGGAGACCACGCCCGGGCCCGACCCGACGGTGCTCGCGTGCACGCACGACGGGGACGAGGCCGCGACCATCGCCCGCCGCGTCACCGAGCTCGTCGCGGGCGGGGCGACGTACGGCGACTGCGCGGTGCTGTTCCGCGTCGGCGCACAGTCCGCCGCGATCGAGTCCGCGCTCGCCCGCAACGGCATCCCCTACCGGGTGCAGGGCGGCAAGCGGTTCTTCGACCGGCCGGAGGTCAAGCTCGCCGTGCACCACATGCGCGGCGAGGCGGTGCGGCAGACCGACGACGACCTGCTGCGCCGCGTGGAGCTCGTGCTGCAGATCAGCGGGTGGACCCGGACCGCACCGGAGGGCACCGGTGCCGTGCGCGAGCAGTGGGAGGCGCTGCAGGCGATCATGCAGCTCGCCGAGTCGGCCCCCGCGGACACGACCATGCAGCAGTTCACCGCCGACCTGGTCGACCGCGCCGCGACCCACCACGAGCCCGAACTCGATGCGGTCACGCTCGCGACCCTGCACTCGTCGAAGGGCCTGGAGTGGCCGCACGTGGTGCTCGCGGGCGTCGCCGAGGGCCTGCTGCCGATCTCGTACGCCACGACCGACGACGGCGTCGACGAGGAACGGCGGCTGTTCTACGTCGGCATCACCCGCGCTCGTCGTTCCCTGACCATGACGTGGTCCGCGCAGGGCTCCAGCCGGGGCGGGCCACGGGTGGCGAGCCGGTTCCTGGCAGCGCTCGGCACGCACACCGCGGATGCGGAGCGACCCGCCGGGTCGTGACCGACAGGTCGCGCCGGTCGACCACGACCTGCCGTGCGTCGGGGTGCTGCGCGACGAGCGGGAGCCGCTCGAGGACCAGTCCGGTCACCGTCACGGCGACCGTCGCCGCGCGGTGCGGTGACAGGGCCGCGGCCGGCCGGCCCCACACCTGCGCGGCGACCGCGGGCCAGGCGGGGTCGGCGTCGGACCGCTCGAGCTCGACGCACTGGAGGCACGGCCCGGCACCCGGCACGACGAACGGCCCGATCCGCACCCGTCCGTCACCCACGACGACCGGCAGGTGCGGGACCGCGCGACGGCACCAGGCCGCACGGACGACGGGGTCGGTCACGTGGTCGGCGACGAGGACCGCGAGCGCCGGCGGGGGATCGGGTGCGGCGACCGGGCCACCGCGGGGAGCGCTGGTCCGCACGACGGTGACGCCCTCGCCCGTGAGCATCCGGTCGAGGTCGTCGGTCAGGGCCCCGCTGCCGGACACCTCGACGCGGGCGAGCGGCTCGGGCAGCATGTCGACCACCGCGGGGGCGGCGTCCCCGAGCACCCGTGCGGCGGCGGCCGGACCGCAGCCGACGCTCCGCGCGAGGCCGGCCATCGCGTCCCGTGCGGTCTCCCGCCGGAGCGCGCAGAGGAACCGTTCCTCGGCCGTCGTCGGGACCGGCACCACCGCACGTGGCGGGTCGACCCCGAGCTGCACGGTGTGCGGGTCGCGCCAGACGAACTCGAGCGTCGGATCGATGCGGATGCCCATGCGGCAACGGTGACGCAGCCGGGGCCCGCTGCGTCGGACGGTGGCCCGATCTGTGGAGAACCCCGTGGCGGGCGGGGCGGTGTGGACGGGAGGCGGGTCGCGCCTCCCGTCCGGGGTCAGCGCTGCGGACCGCTCCCGGGCGTCCCGTCACCGGACGGAGCGTCACCGGACGGGCCGTCACCGGACGGGTCGGTGCCCGGCTGGTCGTCCGGACCCTCGATGCCGCCGTCCTCGTCCTCGGTCGGGCGGTCGGCCGTCGTGTCGTTCAGCAGGTCCTCGAGCGCCCGGTCGAACGCGTCGTCCTCCGGCGTCTGCGACGGGTTGCGGAGCCGGGCGACCAGGGCCTCCGGGGCGTCGATGTCGTCGGAACCCGGCACCAGGTCGAAGGCGGCCCAGAGCGCGTCGCGGTCGTCGGCGCCCAGCTCGTCGGTGACCCGCTGCCACATCGCCGCGGCCTCACGCAGCCGGCGGGGCCGGAGCTCGAGCCCGACCAGGGTGGCGAACGCGGACTCCGCGGGGCCACCAGCGGCCCGGCGGCGACGCACCATCTCGGCGATCGCGCCGGAGCGGGGCAGGCGGGCGGTGGCGGCGGCGGTGACGGTGTCGACCCAGCCCTCGACGAGCGCGAGCATCGTCTCGAGACGGGCCAGGGCGGCGTCCTGCTCGGGCGTCCGGGGCGGGATCAGCGCACCGGAGGCCAGCGCGTCACGGAGCTGCTCCTGGTCGGTCGGGTCGATGCCGGACAGCGACTCCTCGACCCGGTCGAACGGGATGTGCACGCCCTTCGCGTACTCGGTGATCGACGAGATGATGTGCAGGCGCAGCCAGCGGGCCGAGCGGAACAGGCGCGCGTGCGCGAGTTCGCGCACCGCCAGGTAGATGCGGACCTCGTCGACCGGGACGTCCAGTCCGTCGGCGAACTCGGCCACGTTCTGCGGCACGAGTGCGGCGACCTGCTCGTCGAGGAGCGGTACGCCGACGTCGCCACCGGACACGACCTCCTTCGCGAGCTGCCCGACGACCTGGCCGAGCTGGATCGCGAACAGTGCGCCACCGACGCCGCGCATCGCCTTCGAGACGTCGCCGAGCATCGTCTTGAGCTCCTCGGGCGCACGCTGGTCGATGGCCTCGGTCAGGGCCGACGCGATGCTCGACGCCACCGGCTCGGCGATCTGCGACCACACCGGAGCGGTCGCCCTGGCCCACTGTTCCCGCGTGTAGACGCTCGGCGTCGCGGTCAGCTCGGCGACCGTGGTGACCTCGTCGAGCCAGAGTGCGGCGACCTGGAACGCCTGCGCGGCGGCCTGCGTCGTGGCCGGGTCGAGCGGCTGTGCGCCCTCGCGGGCGATGCCCGCGGCCCGGTCGGCCGTCACCGTGAAGTCGATGCCGTCGCGGCCGTTCTGTGCGGCGCGCTGCAGCTGCGCCATCAGCTCGGCGACGGCGCCCGGGTCGTTCGGCAGGCCGGCGGCACCGGCGAGCTGCGACGGGTCGATCTGCCCCTCGCCGGACAGGAGCTTGCGGAGCATCTCCTGGAAGTCGTCGTCCGGCCCCGGCTGCGGTTCATCAGGCATGCCGACTACGCTAACCGCTGCCCACGGGCCCGGACCTGGGACCGTCCCGCGCATCGGTCCGTCCGGCTGCGCCGTGGGCGAACAGCCCCGGAAGGACCCGCGTGACCCTCTTCGCCCCCGCCCCCCGCCGTCGTGCCCGCTCCCGGCGGGTCGGCTGGGCGTTCGTCGTCGGCGCGCTCGTCCTGGCGATCGTCGCGAGCGTGCTGCCGAGCCCGTACGTCATCGAGATGCCCGGTCCGGTCTTCAACACGATCGGCACGCAGCGGCAGGGGACCGGCAAGGACGCGAAGGACGTCGAGCTCATCCAGGTCGACGGGCACCGCACCTACCCGACCTCGGGCGCGCTCGACATGCTCACCGTCAGCGTCCAGGGCACCGCGACCGAGCGCCCGTCCTGGACGAGCGTGATCCGTGCCCTGTTCACGAAGTCGCAGGCGGTGGTCCCGGCCAGCGCGATCTACCCGCCCGGGCGCTCCACGGAGGAGGTCAGCAAGCAGGACGCGGCCGACATGACGAACTCGCAGCAGTCCGCCGTCGCCGCCGCCCTCGTCCACCAGGGCTACGAGATCCCGACCGAGCTCGAGGTCGGCACCGTGCAGGAGGGTTCGCCCGCCGACGGCGTGGTCCGCACCGGGGACGTCGTCACGGCCTTCGACGGCACCTCGCTGACGACCAACGCCGACGCGACGACGCTCCGCGAGCTCGTCGCCCGCCACGGCACGGCCTCCCCGGCGAAGGTCACCGTCGAACGCGACGGCGCCACCCGCGAGCTCTCCCTCACGCCGGCGTCGGAGCAGGGCACGGCCCTCATCGGCGTGGGCGTGGTCGAGCACTACGACTTCCCCTTCGACGTCGACATCGAGCTGCAGGACGTTGGTGGCCCCTCGGCGGGCATGATGTTCGCCCTCGGGATCATCGACGAGATCACCCCCGGCGCACTGAACGGCGGCGAGCACGTCGCGGGGACCGGCACGATCACCGCCGGTGGCCGGGTCGGTCCGATCGGCGGCATCCGGCAGAAGCTCTACGGCGCCGAGGCAGCGGGCGCGACCGTGTTCCTCGCACCGAAGGCGAACTGCGACGAGGTCGTCGGCCACGTCCCGGACGGTCTCGACGTCTACGCCGTCTCGACCCTCGACCAGGCGGTCACCGACCTCGAGACCATCGCGGCCGGACGCAGCACCACGTCGCTCGAGCGCTGCACCTCCTGACCCGACGCTGAGCGACCACTCCGGCTGGTTCCGCCCGTGGCGGACGGGAGGCGCGCCTCCAGGCCGTCACGGCCCGCACGGGAGGCGCGGGGCCCGTTCCTGAGACGCGGCACAGGTTGACTGTCGGGCGGGACGAATAGGATCGTCACCACTGACGGCTCGGCCTGCCGGCGCGCCGCCGGTCCGACACGTCTGGAGCACAACAAGTGACGAACACCTCGTCCACCACGGGACGGCGCTCGCCGCGTGTCCCGATCGTGGTCACGATCATCGTGCTGGCCGCACTGGTGATCGGCTTCTTCATCTTCGCCAGCCTCTACACCGACTACGCGTGGTTCTCGCAGCTCGGGTTCGAGCGCGTCCTGACCACCCGGTGGCTCGCCGGGACGGCCATGTTCGTCGCCGGGTTCCTGGGGATGGCGGTCCCGGTCTGGTTGAGCATCGTGCTCGCCTTCCGGTTCCGTCCGGTCTACGCGAAGCTCAACTCGCAGCTCGACCGGTACCAGCAGGTCATCGAACCGCTGCGCCGCGTCGTGATGCTCGGCATCCCCGCGGTGCTCGGCGTCTTCGCCGGCCTGGCCACGGCGCCGCGCTGGAGCATGGTGCTCCAGTACTTCAACCGGACGCCGTTCGGCAAGACGGACCCGCAGTTCGGGCTCGACATCGGCTTCTACGTCTTCGAGCTGCCGTTCTGGCGCGCGGTCGTGGCGTACTCGTCCGCCGTCGTGCTCATCGCCGGCCTCGCCGCCCTGGCCGCCACGTACCTGTACGGCGCGCTCCGCTTCGGCGGTCGCGAGGTGCGGATCTCGAAGGCGGCGCGGATCCAGCTCGCGATCACGGCCGGGCTCTACATCGCGCTGCAGGCCGCGAGCCTCTGGCTCGACCAGTACGCGGCGCTCACCAAGGACAACTCGCTCATCACCGGTGCGCAGTACACCGAGGTGAACGCGACCATCCCGGGCCGCGAGATCATGGCCGGCATCGCCGCGATCGTGGCGATCCTGTTCATCGTGACCGCGGTCATCGGCCGGTGGCGCGTGTCGATCATCGGGACCGGGCTGCTCCTGGTCTCCGCCATCGTCATCGGCGGCATCTACCCCTGGATCGTCCAGCGCCTGCAGGTCGCACCGAGCGAGCGGTCCTTCGAGTCCGCGTTCATCCAGCGGAACATCGACGCCACGCGTGACGCCTACGACGTCGCCGGCGTCAAGGAGCAGGACTACGACGCCACCACCACGGCGACGTCCGGTGCCCTCTCCGAGGACGCCCAGACCACCGCGAACATCCGCATCATCGACCCGAAGATCGTCGCGGACACGTACAGCCAGCTGCAGCAGTACCGGCAGTACTACAAGTTCCCGGACCAGCTCGACGTCGACCGCTACCAGGTGGACGGCAAGACAGAGGACACCGTCCTGGCGGTGCGCGACATCGACCTCGAGGGGCTCGGGGCCTCGGCCACGCAGTACAACCGCACGTTCGTCTACACGCACGGCTACGGCGTCGTCGCGGCCTACGGCAACCAGCGCGCATCCGACGGCAAGCCGGTGTTCATCGAGTCGGGCATCCCGGCCGGTGACACGCTCGGCAAGTACCAGCCGCGCGTATACTTCGGCGAGAACTCGCCGGCGTACTCCATCGTCGGTGCACCGAAGGGCACGAAGGACGTCGAACTCGACTACCCGTCGGGCTCGGACGACAACGACGGCAACGCCACCACGACCTACGCGGCCGACGGTGGCCCGAAGATCGGCAACTTCTTCAACCGCCTGGTCTACGCGGCGAAGTTCCAGTCCGAGCAGATCCTGCTCTCGAACGCCGTCAACGCGGACTCGCAGATCCTGTACGACCGCGACCCGGTCAAGCGCGTCGAGAAGGTCGCGCCGTACCTGAAGCTCGACAAGGACGCCTACCCGGCGATCGTCGACAACCGCATCAAGTGGGTCGTCGACGGCTACACCACGAGCAACGCGTACCCGTACTCGCAGAGCCAGAGCATGACCGACAGCATCAACGGCACCGACTCGGGCAGCTTCCGGACCGACCAGGTGAACTACATCCGCAACTCGGTCAAGGCAACGGTCGACGCCTACACGGGCAAGGTCACGCTCTACGCCTGGGACACGAAGGACCCGGTGCTCAAGACGTGGCAGAAGGTCTTCCCGACCTCGCTCCAGCCGGTCTCCGCGATGAGCGCCGACCTCCTCGCGCACGTCCGCTACCCGACCGACCTGTTCAAGGTCCAGCGGAGCATCCTCGGCACGTACCACGTGACCAACGCGAACTCGTTCTACTCGGGCGATGACGCGTGGACGACGCCGGTCGACCCGACCTCGACCTCGACGAGCGCGGGCGACTCCGACTCGGCCGGATCCGCCTCGGGGACGAACGCCGCCACCACGAACGCGCTCGGGACGCAGACCACCGCGACCAACCCGGACCAGCAGGACCCGTACTACCTGACGATGAAGGTGCCGGGCTCGGGGACGGCGTACTCGCTGTACAGCACGTACATCCCGAAGCAGAACTCGTCGTCGAACGCGCGGAACGTGCTGACCGGCTACCTGGCGGTCGGCTCGGACGCCAGCGGCGCCGGGAAGGGCAAGAAGGGCGAGGGCTACGGCAAGCTCACGCTGCTGACGATCCCGAAGACCGACAGCATCCCGGGGCCGTCGCAGGTGCAGAACCTGTTCAACTCGGACCCGACGGTGTCGCAGGAGCTGAACATCCTCAAGCGCGGCAACAGCACGGTGAAGCAGGGCAACCTGCTGACCCTGCCGGTCGGTGGCGGGTTCCTCTACGTCCAGCCGGTGTACGTGCAGTCGACCTCGAGCGGCTCGTACCCGCTGCTGCAGAAGGTGCTCGTGGCCTTCGGCGACAAGATCGCGTTCGAGGACACGCTCGACCAGGCGCTCGACGAGCTGTTCGGCGGCAACTCGGGTGCGGCGGCCGGCGACTCCGGTGCCGCCGAGGGCTCCGGCTCGGGCTCGGGCGACACCGGGTCGGAGAGCTCCACGGGCGGCTCGACCGGCGGTGCGACCGGCGGCTCGACGGGTGGCTCGACGGGCGGCTCGTCCTCGGGCAGCACGGACCCGGACGTCCAGCAGGCACTCTCCGACGCCGACAAGGCGCTGCGGGCTCGTGAGCAGGCGTACGCCGACAACGACCTGGTGGCGGCGGCCGAGGCCGACAAGCAGCTGCAGGAGGCCATCGAGGCCGCCATCGCAGCCGAGGGCGGCAGCGGCTCCGGCCGGTGATCCGGACGGGCGGGGTGCTCGATTTGGCACCCCGCCCGATCCCGTGTAGTGTTTTCCATGTGCCGCGGGGTGGAGCAGTTCGGTAGCTCGCTGGGCTCATAACCCAGAGGTCGTAGGTTCAAATCCTGCCCCCGCAACCAACGCGACACGAGAAGCCCCGGTCCTCACGGACCGGGGCTTCTTCGCGTCCTGGGCGGTTCGGCGGAACCGAGCCGGACGGCGGCGAGTCGGATGGCGGCGAGTCGGACGGCGGTCAGTCCGACTCCGGTCAGCCCGGGCGCGTCCAGTCCGACGCGGGTCAGTCGGACGCCGGTTAGCCTGGCCCCGTGACGACACTGACGATCGCGGCGGCGCAGTTCGCGCCCGTGGACGACCCGGCGACGAACCTCGAGACCGTCCGTGCGGCTGCGGCGGACGCGGTGGCCTGCGGCGCCCGGCTGCTCGTCACGCCGGAGTACACGTCCTTCTTCACCCCGGACATCGACGACCGGTTCGTCGCCGCCGCCCAGCCGCTCGACGGCCCGTTCGTCACCGGGCTGCGACGCATCGCCCGCAGCACCGGCATCGCACTCGTGGTCGGCGTCGCCGAGGCGGGGGAGACGCCTGAGCGGTTCCGGAACACGCTCGTGGCGATCGACGCCTCTGGCGCGGTCCTGACGTCGTACCGGAAGGTGCACCTGTACGACGCGTTCGGGTCCCGCGAGTCGGACCGCATCGAGGCCGGGGATCCCGACCAGCTGCCGGTCGTGGTGGTCGACGGCGTCCGGGTGGGGCTCGAGACCTGTTACGACCTGCGCTTCCCGGAGGTCACCCGGCGTCTCGCCGCTGCGGAAGACGGGGCCGCGGACGTCGTCCTCGTGCCGGCCGAGTGGGTCCGCGGGCCGGGCAAGGAGCACCACTGGCGGACGCTCCTGACCGCTCGGGCGATCGAGAACACCGTGTGGGTCCTCGGCGTCGGCCAGGCGCCACCGATCGGGATCGGCGGTTCCGTCGCCGTCGACCCGTCGGGCACCGCGGTCGCCGCGCTCGGCGCGGACCCCGGTCTGCTCGTGACGACGGTGGACACGACGACGACCGACCGGGTGCGTTCGGTGAACCCCTCGCTCGCGCTGCGCCGGTACGGGATCACCCGGCGCGCCTGACGGGCACGGTGCCGAGTGCGGGACCGCGCACGCGCGCACGCGCGCACGCGCGCAGGCGCGCAGGCGCGCAGCCACGCAGGCACGCAGCCACGCAGGCACGCAGACCGTCGCGACCCGGGCCGCCCGTACGCAAGCCGCCGGCAGCCGTGCCGAAACCACCCGTGCCGCCGGCAGGCGGCCCGGCTGGTCGGGTGGACGGTCCGCTCAGGCCGCGCGCAGCCCCGCCAGCCGGACCACGGCCTCCTCGAGCACGGACCGTCGCTTGCAGAACGCGAACCGGATGAGCGACCGGTACCCGTCGACGTGGTCGGGCCGGACGAACGCCGACACCGGGATGCCCACCACGCCCACCGACCGCGGGAGCTCGAGGCAGAGCGCCCGAGCGTCGTCGTGTCCGAGCGGTGCCGCGTCCGCGATGACGAAGTAGCCCGCGTCGGGTCGCAGCACGCCGAACCCGGCGACCGCCAGCCCGTCGGCCAGGATCTCCTGCTTCGCCCCGAGCTCCGCGGCGATCCCGGCGAACACCGGGTCGGGCAGCCGGAGCCCGGCCGCGATCGCCGGCTGGAAGGGCGCGCCGTTGACGAAGGTCAGGTACTGCTTCACGGTGGTGATCGCCTCGACGAGCGCCGCCGGAGCCGTCAGCCAGCCGATCTTCCAGCCCGTCGTGTTGAAGGTCTTGCCGGCGCTCGAGATCGACACGGTCCGGTCACGAGCACCCGGCAGGGTCACCGGCGGGACGTGGGTGCCGCCGAACGCCAGGTGCTCGTAGACCTCGTCGGTCACGATCACGGCGTCGTACTGTTCGGCCAGCTCGACCACGGTCGCCAGGACCTCCGGCGGCAGGACCCGTCCGGTGGGGTTGTGCGGGGTGTTCACGAGCACGACCCGGGTGCGGTCGGAGAACGCGGCACGCAGGTCCGCCTCGTCGGGCAGGAAGTCCGGGGCGCGCAGGGGCACCGTGACGTGTTCGGCGCCGGTCAGTCCGATCAGGGCGCCGTACGCGTCGTAGAACGGCTCGAAGGTGACGACCTGGTCGCCCGGTCCGACCAGCGCCAGGAGCGTGGCGGCCAGCGCCTCGGTCGCGCCGGCGGTGACCAGGACCTCACGGTCGGGGTCGACGTCGAGCCCGTACCACCGGGCCTGGTGCTCGGCGATCGCGGCGCGGAGGTCCGGCGTCCCACGCCCCGGCGGGTACTGGTTCACGCCGGCGCGGATCGCCTCGACGGCGGCCTCGAGCACCTCGGCGGGGCCGTCCTCGTCCGGGAACCCCTGCCCGAGGTTGATCGCACCGGTGGCCGCCGCCAGGGCGCTCATCTCGGCGAAGACGGTCGGCGCGGGGACCCCGTCGGGCCCGAGCAGCATGGCTCCCTCGGCGGCTCGCAGCCACGGACCGGTCTGCCGCATGGGCGACCCCTCTCTGCGTCGGGGCACCGGCCGGGAGGCGCGGCGCGCGATGGCCCCCAACCTAGCGTCCGCCCCGCGGTCGGCCGGGTGCGGCCCACGGCACCCTCCGCGGGCGATCCGCGGACCGCGCTCACAGCCGACGCATACGATCGGCTTGGCCAGCTCGCAGCTGCGCCATCACGACCGCCCAGGTCGGTGGGGAAGACTGCAGGAGCTTGAAAGGAGCACGTCCAGCATGAGCGACACCACGCCCAACGGGCACGGCGACGACGACCGTCGCGACGAGACCACCGGTCCGGACGAGTCGGAGCGCACCCGCCACGGGCACCGCGACGACGACGCCACGGACGTGGTGGGGACGACTCCGGCGCACGAGGGTGAGCAGTCCGCTGCCGCCTCCGACCACCCGACGGACCGCTACACGGCTCCGTACCCGACGCTCGACGGCGGTTCGTCCTCCGACGCGACCCCGACCACGGAGTACGGCCAGTACGGCCAGTACGCGCAGCACGGTCAGGACGGGCAGAGCTCCTCCGGCCAGGACTCCCAGTACGGCCAGGACTCCCGGTACGGTCAGACGTCCCAGTACGGCCAGACGTCCCAGTACGGCGAGCAGGGCCAGTACGGCCAGGGCTCGCAGTACGGGCAGTACGGCCAGTACGGCCAGACGTCCCAGTACGGCGAGCAGGGCCAGTACGGCCAGGGCTCGCAGTACGGGCAGCAGGGCCAGTCCGGCCAGGGCTCGCAGTACGGCCAGTACGGCCAGTACGGCCAGGGTTCCCAGTACGGGCAGCAGGACCAGTACGACCAGCAGGGTCAGTACGGGCAGACCTCCCAGTACGGCCAGGACCGCCCCCGCTACGGCGAGTACTCCGGTGCCGCAGCCCCGGCCCCGTCCTCCGCGCAGGCCCCGTCGTCCGCCACGAGCGCCTTCGGCGAGGCCGCCGACCAGCAGCGGACCAACGGCCACTACTTCACCGGTGCGCCGGCAGCGGCCCCGACCAGCACGCGCGACCGCTCCGGCCGCAACCGCTTCGTCCTGCCCGTCGTCGCCGGCCTCGTGCTCGCGGGCCTCGTCGGCGGTGGCGCCGGGTGGGCCGCGGGCAACGCGACCGGCGGCGGCACGGTCAGCGGTGGTTCGAGCTCCTCGCAGAGCGGCGGCAACCTCACCGTCAACGACTACGACTCGGCCACGGTCGTCACCGCGGTCGCAGCGAAGGCCACCCCGTCCGTCGTGACGATCAACGTCTCGGCGAACAGCGAGGCCGGCACCGGGTCGGGCGTCGTCCTCAACAAGGACGGCTACATCGTCACGAACACCCACGTGGTGACGCTCGACGGCGACAGCGCGAACGGCACCATCTCGGTGACGACCTCGAACGGCAAGGTCTACAAGGGCACGCTCGTCGGCACCGACCCGACGGTCGACCTCGCGGTCATCAAGATCGACGCCCCCGACCTGCAGCCGATCGACTTCGCCGACTCGTCGAAGCTCAACGTCGGCGACACCGCCGTCGCGATCGGTGCCCCGCTCGGCCTGTCCAACACGGTCACCGACGGCATCGTGTCGACCCTCAACCGCAGCATCCAGGTCACCTCGAGCGACCCGAACGCCGGCGGCGACACGAACGAGGGCCAGGGCAACAATGGCAACGGCCCGTTCGACTTCTGGGGCAACGGCGACAACGGCAGCAGCTCCGGCGCGAGCACGACCGTCTCGCTGCCGGTCATCCAGACCGACGCGTCGATCAACCCCGGCAACTCGGGCGGTGCGCTGCTCGACGACAAGGGCGCCCTCATCGGCATCAACGTCGCGATCGCCAGCGCGGGCAGCTCCGGCTCGTCGAACTCCCAGGCCGGGAGCATCGGCGTCGGCTTCTCGATCCCGTCGAACCTCGTCAAGCGCGTGGCGTCCGAGATCGTCGAGAACGGCAAGGCCACGCACGGTCTGCTCGGAGCCTCGGTCGGCGACGCGACTGAGGACGCCAACGCCTCGCAGGTCGGCGCCCTCATCAAGTCGGTGGTCTCGGGCGGCGCAGCGGCGAAGGCCGGACTGCAGAAGGGCGACGTCGTGACGAAGCTCGGCGACGCCTCCATCGCTGACGCGACGGACCTCACGGCGCAGGTCCGCTTCTTCGCCGGCGGCGCGACGACGCAGGTCACCTACGTCCGCAACGGGGAGACCCGGACGGCGGACGTCGAGCTGGGGACCTACGACAGCTCGAAGTGACCCGAACACCCCACGACGGGAGGCCCGCCACCGGACCGGTGGCGGGCCTCCCGTCCGTCCGGGGCCGGGACGGACGTGCGCGGCGGCGGCACGGCGACCGAGGGCCGTCGGACGGCCCCAGGGCCCGGCCAGGTGTCCATCGCGGGTGCTTGATAGGCTCGGTCCGCTCTGCGGGGCGGTCCCACGGGCCGCGTCGCGCCCGCCGGACCCCGAGGATCACATGCAGCACGACGGACAGGCCCTGCCGGGTGTCTCCTACGTCATGCCCGTCCTCAACGAGGTGACCGAGGTCCGTGCCGCGGTGAGCAGCCTGCTCGAGCAGGACTACCAGGGGCCGTTCGAGGTCATCCTGGCCCTCGGACCCTCGATCGACGGCACGAACGAGCTCGTCGCCGAGATGAGCGCCGCCGACCCCCGCATCCGCGCAGTCGAGAACCCGGTGGGGTCGACCCCGGCCGGTCTCAACGTGGCGATTCGCGCCTCCGAGCACCCCGTCGTCGTCCGTGTCGACGCGCACAGCGTGCTGCCCCGCGACTACACGCGGATCGCGGTCCGAACCCTGCAGGAGTCCGGCGCCGACAACGTCGGCGGCATCATGCGCGCCGAGGGGCGCACCCCGTTCGAGCAGGCGGTGGCGCTCGCCTACGGCAGCCGGGTCGGACTCGGCGGGACGCCGCACCACGTCGGCGGGCAGGCCGGGCCGGCCGAGACCGCCTACCTCGGGGTGTTCCGTCGCGAGCGGCTGTTCGCGGTCGGGCTGTTCGACGAGGGCATCAAGCGCGGGCAGGACTGGGAACTCAACCGGCGACTGCGCTCGACGGGCGGGACCGTGTGGTTCACCCCCGAGCTCGTCGTCACGTACCGGCCCCGGCCGAGCCTGAAGCGGCTGGTGCGGCAGTTCGTCGCCACCGGGCTCTGGCGGGGTGAGCTCGCCCGCCGCTTCCCGTCGAACAACGGGCTGCGCTACTTCGTCCCGCCGCTCATGGTCGTCGCGGTCGCACTCGGCCTGGTCGCCGGACTCGTCGGCGTCGTCGGGGCCGCGCTCGGCAGCCCGCTCGCGTGGGCGATGACGGGGTTCGCCGTCCCCGCGGTCTACCTGCTCTTCGTCGTCACCGGCGCCCTCGCGGTGTCCCGACGGTCGGTGCCGGCCACACGGGCGTGGTTGCTCGTCGTGCTGCCGTGCATCCACGTCGGCTGGGGCGTCGGCTTCATCATCGGGTTCCTCACCCGGACCTCCGATCTGACCACGCACACGGGACGGTGACCGACATGGCCGACGACGACCGCGGGAACGGCGGCGAGCCGGACCTCGGCCAGGGCCGCGGGTACGCCCGCCCCGCCTCCATCGCCGAACTCCGCGCCGTGGCGCAGCCGGACGAGGTCCGGGCCCGCGCCAACGCCGAGCACTGGACGGCGTCGCTGTACCTGCGCGACGTCTCGCCGTACCTCACCTCCGTGTTGCTCCGGACCCGGGTCAGCGCGAACCAGGTCACCGGCCTGATGATCCTGGTCGGCTGGTCGACCGCGGCCGCGCTGCTCATCCCGGGCATCTGGGGTGCGCTGCTCGCCCTCGTGCTCGGGCAGCTGCAGATGCTCGTCGACTGCTCCGACGGCGAGGTCGCGCGGTGGCGGGGGACCCGGTCGCCGGCCGGCATCTTCCTCGACAAGGTCGGGCACTACACGACCGAGGGGCTCATCCCGATCGCGCTCGGCGTCCGGGCCGCGACCTGGCCGATCGAGGGCGTCGACTGGATGTGGACGACGATCGGTTGCGCGCTCGGGCTGGTCATCGTGCTCAACAAGGCGCTCAACGACATGGTCCACGTCGCCCGCGCCCACGGCGGCATGGAGAAGCTCGCCGACCGCCGCGACGGCGTCACCGCGCCCTCGGGTGCCCGCCTCGCGTCGCTCCGCCGGGTCGCCCGGTTCCTGCCCTTCCACCGGCTGTACCACTCGGTCGAGCTGACGATCATCACCTTCGTGGTGGCCCTGGTCGCCCTCGTCGTCGGACACCCGGTCGCCGACCGCATCCTGGTGGGGGCGCTCCTGCCGCTCGCGGTCCTGGCGACGGCGGGGCACTTCCTCGCGATCATCTCGTCGAAGCGGGTTCGCGCGTGACCCCGGGCACCGCGCGGCGTCGTGCCGTCGTGCACCGCGACCGTCCCCGCGTGGCGGTCGTCAGCCTGACGCAGGGCACCCGCCCCGACGACCTCCGCCGCGGTCTCGAGAGCGTGCTCGCGCAGCAGGACGTCGACCTCGACGTGGTCTGCGTGGGCAACGGGTGGGAGCCGACCGGGCTGCCGGACGGCATCCGTACCCTGGCGCTGCCCGAGAACCTCGGCATCCCCGCCGGGCGGAACGCCGGTGCCGCGGTCGTCGACGGTGACTACGTGTTCTTCCTCGACGACGACGCCTCGGTGCCGTCGCCGACGTTCCTCCGGGACGCGATCGCGCTGTTCGAGCACGACCCGTCGCTCGGGCTCGTCCAGCCGCGGGTCGTCGACCCCGCGGGTGCCGCGAACCCCCGCCGCTGGGTGCCGCGCATCCGCAAGGGCGATCCGGAGCAGAGCTCGCCGGTGTTCTCCGTGTGGGAGGGCGCCGTCGTGATGCCGACGGACGTGTGGCGGGCCGTGGGCGGTTGGGGCGCCGAATACTTCTACGCGCACGAGGGCATCGAGCTCGCGTGGCGGGTGTGGGACGCCGGGCGACGCACCTGGTACGCGGGGGAGCTCGTCGCGAACCACCCCGCGATCGACCCCGCCCGACACCGCGAGTACGTGCGGCTCAACGCCCGGAACCGCGTGTGGTTGGCGCGTCGGAACCTGCCCGCCGTGCTCCGCCCGCTCTACGTCGGCAGCTGGGCCGCGATCCAGGTGCTGCGCTGGTGGCGCTCCCCGCGGCGGCTGGCGACGTGGTTCGGCGGCGTGGCCGAGGGGTGGCGCACGGACTGCGGACCGGTGCACGTGATGGGATGGTTGACGATCGGGCGCATGACGCTCGCCGGTCGGCCGCCCGTCGTCTGACCAGCCCGGCGCCGGTGTCCACCGGCGCCGCGATCTCGGACCAGACGACCGGACCTGCCCGCAGCCGGACGGCCCGAGTCGCACGACCGACCGCGCAGCACGACCCACCGCGTAGCACGACCGACCGCGTAGCACGACCGACCGCGCAGCACGACCGACCGACCGCCCAGGAGCACAGCATGGCCATCGTCAAGGACGTCCGCACCGCGATCCGGCTCGCCAGCCGACTGCTGCGGTCACGGCAGGTGCGCGGCAGGCTCGCCCGACGCCTGCCCTCGGTGCCGACGCTCGCGCCGGGGTCCGTCGAGGTCGCCGTCTACTTCGCCGACGGACCCGTGAACATGTACCAGATCCGCCAGTGGTACGGCCCGCTCGCCGAGCTCGCACGGCACCGCGGAGTGGCGATCGTCTCGCGGAGCCCCGGCACGATGCTGACGCTGCTCGACGAGTCACCCGTGCCCGTGGCCTACGCCCGCCAGGTGGTGGACCTCGAGCGCTTCGTCGCCGAACAGGCCCCGAAGGTCGTGCTGTACGTCAACCAGAACGCCCGCAACTTCCAGATGATGCGGTACGGGCGGATGTGGCACGTCTTCGTCAACCACGGCGAGAGCGACAAGATGTACATGACGACGAACCAGTTCAAGGCGTACGACTACGCCCTGATCGCCGGTGACGCCGCTCGTGACCGTCTTGCCGAGGCGCTGTGGGACCACGACCTGGACCGGCACACCATCGCGATCGGACGCCCGCAGGCCGACCACTTCGCGGGGGAGCCGCCGTACCCGGCCGACGACCGGACCGTCGTGCTGTACGCCCCGACGTGGGAGGGCGACCGCGGTGCCGCGGCCTACGGGTCGATCGCGAGCCACGGCACGACCATCGCCGACCGGGTGCTGGCGTCGCCGCGGCACCGGCTCGTGTACCGCCCGCACCCCCGGAGCGGAGTGCTCGACGCCGAGTACAAGGCCGCGCACGAGCGGATCGTCGCGGCCATCGCCGCCGCGAACGCGGCCGACCCGTCGGCGCACCACGTGTACGACGACGGGCCGACCCTGGGGTGGCAGCTCGCGGGGGCCGACGTCGCGATCACCGACATCAGCGCGATGATCTACGACCGCCTGGCCGTGGGCAAGCCGTTGATCGTCACCCGGCCGGTGTCCGCCGACGCCGAGGTCGACGAGCGTGGCTACCTGGGCGACGCGAACTGGCTGCGGGCGGCGGACGCCGGCGACGTCCTGGCACGGGTGGACCGCGCCGCGGGCGATGCCGAGGAACTGGCCCGCCTGCAGCACTGGGTGCAGCGCTACTTCGGCGACACCACGCCCGGTGCGGCGACGGCGCGCTTCCACGCCGCCATCGACCGGCTGGTCGCACGCTGGCACGAGGTCGCCGCCGACCACGCCGCATCCTGAGCCACGCGGCCGGGGAGCGCGATCGGGCGGCGGCGGTCGTCACGGCGCCAGCCCCGGGCCGGCCAGGGACATCCGCCAGAGGTACTCGGAGCGGTCCGGTCGTCGCCACCGCACGATGACGACGCCCGTCTCGTCCGCGCCCGCGCCGAACACGGCCAGCGACAGGCCTCGGCCGGGCTCGAGACGGCGGACGACGAGCGGCGGCGAGTAGCCCGTCCCCAGGTGGGTGAGGTCGATCCCGTCGAGGGTCTCGGAACTGGTGTTGGTGATCTCGTACCGCCGTGGGGCGGCCGATCGGTCGACGCTGAAGGGTACTGGGTACGCGGGGGTGGGGTGGTGCATGGGCAGCACGTTAGGGGTGGGGTCCGACGTCGGGGCCCGGCGGAGCCCCGGGGGAGACCGGCCTGTGGAGTGGTGCCGAGGGAGCCCGGTTGTGGAGGAGTGGGCACGCCTCCGGTGCGGCTCGTCGCGCGTTGCTGCGGTCAGGTGTCGCTGCGGTCACGTGTCGCTGCGGTCGGGCACCGCTGCGGTCACGTGACGCTGCGGTCAGGCACCGCTGCGGTCAGGCGCCGTGGTCCGCGTTGTACCGGTCGAGGGCCTCGTCGATCGGTCCGTCGAACTGCAGCCGCCCCTTGTCCAGGTACAGCCCGCGGTCGCAGAAGCGGCGTAGGTCCTTGTCGCTGTGCGAGACGAAGAACAGCGTCCGACCGCCGTCGAGCAGCTCCTCGATGCGCTTGTAGCACTTCTCGCGGAACGACTTGTCGCCGACGGCCAGGACCTCGTCGACCAGGATGACCGGCTCGTCCAGCCGCGAGATCACGGCGAAGGCGATGCGGACCTTCATGCCGCTCGACAGGTGCTTGTAGGGGGTGTCGACGAAGTCCCCGATCTCGGCGAACGCGATGATCTCGTCGAAGGCGTCCCGGATCTCGGTCCGGCTCATCCCGTGCAGCCCCGCGGTCAGGTACACGTTGTCCCGGACCGTGAGGTCGCCGACGAACCCGCCGGTGATCTCGATGAGCGGCGCGACCCCGGCGCCGACGTGCACACGGCCCTCGTCGGGCAGCATCACCTGGGCCACGAGCTTGAGCAGCGTGGACTTGCCCTGGCCGTTGCGGCCGACGACACCGATCGCCTCGCCCGGCCGGACGGCGAACGAGACGTTGCGCAGGGCCCAGAACTCGTCGGACCGCCGACGCCGTTCCCCGCGCCCGAACAGGTCCTTGAAGCTGCGTCGGGCACGGCGGTTGCGCTTGAACCGGATGCCGGCGTCGGTGACGGAGATCACCGGGGCGGTGGTGTCGCGGGTGACGGTCGGTTCGGTGGTGGCCATCACAGCTCCTTGAGGACGCGGTGCTCGCTGCGGCGGAAGACGACGACGCCGACGGCGAGGACGACCCCGGTGACGACCACGGACGCGAGCACCTCGAACCAGTCGAGCTGCCCGGGAAGAACGCCGACCGGTAGATGCCGAAGATGCCGGTCAGCGGGTTGATCGCCGCCAGGTCGTGCAGGGCGTCCGGCAGCGCGTTCGTGCCGTAGATGATCGGGGATGCGTAGAAGAGGAACCGGAGCACGAGCTTCACGGCCCGCTCGAGGTCGCGGAAGAAGACCACCAGCGGCGCGACGATGAGCCCGAGTCCGTACACGAGCGCGGTCTGCAGGAGGATGGCGAGCGGCCAGAGGACGACCTGCCAGTGCAGATGGGCGCCCGTCGCGACGGCGAACACGGCGAGCACGGGGATGCTCAGGAGGAACTCGATGCCCTTGGATGCGTCGATCCGCGCGACCCAGATGCTCCGCGGGATCGTCGTCGAGCGGATCAGCTTCGCTTCCTTGATGAAGGCGCGCGTGGAGTCCGAGACACCGCCCGTGAACCACATCCACGGCAGCAGGGCCGTCAGGAGGAACACGATGTACGGCGCCTCGCCGACGGACCCGCGGTGGAAGACCTGCGTGAAGACGAACCAGTAGATCGCCGACATCACGAGCGGGTCGAGGATCGACCAGACGTAGCCGAGCGCCGACGTCGAGTACCGGACCCGCAGGTCGCGGACGGTCAGCAGCCAGAGCGCCTGTCGGTACCGCCGGCCGGCCCCGCGGGACCGCACCGGCGACGTCGCGACGGCAGCGGTCTGCGTGCGCGCTTCACTCATGGCTTCCCTCCGGCCCGGACCGCGCCGAGGGGGAGCAGCGGGCGGGGGGTGCTACCGCTCAGGCGAACAGGTCGTTCGCGCGCTCGAGGTCCTCGGCGAAGTCGATCTCGACCGCGTAGAGGTCCGAGATGTCGATGGGCGTCCAGCGTAGCCCGTCCTCGGCGATGGCAGCCTCGATGCCGCCCTCGAAGTACTCCTGGTCGTCGACGCGGCCGAGCTGGCGCACGAGGGCCTGCTTGTCCGCCGCCGAGACGTAGTTGATGCCGACGGCCTCGCCCAGTCCGCCGACGACCTTTTTCGACAGCTTCGCGATGAAGCCCTCGGCGTCGACGGTGTACTTGACCTCTTCGTCGGAGACCTTCTCGGTGTTGACGCTGACGAACGACCGGCCTTCGTCGATCATGTCGGCGGCACGGACGAGGGCCATCGGGTCGAAGACGACGTCGCCGTTCATCCAGAGGACGCCGCTCTTGCCGGTCGCCTTGAGCGCGCGGAGCAGGCTCTTCGAGGTGTTCGTGGAGTCGTAGGACTCGTTGTAGACGAAGTTCGCCTCGGGGAAGGCCTCGACGATGTACTCCGACTTGTAGCCGACGACGATGGTGACCCGCGCGCTCGACCCGAAGGCGGCGCGGATGTTGTCGAACTGCTGCTGCATGATGGTGCGGCCGTCGCTGAGCTCGGTGAGCGGCTTCGGCAGGCTGCGCCCGAGGCGGCTGCCCATCCCCGCTGCGAGGATGACGATCTGCGTGGTCATGCTTGTCCCTTCCGGTGTCCACCGGCGCCGACGGGAACTGCCCGGGCGGGCGCTCCGCGTGATGCGGGGGTGGACTCTTCGAGTCTGCTCGGCGCCGGTTCGAGTTCGCCGAGAAGCCGCGTGGACCGGAGCGACACGCGCTCCGACCGGCGACCGCCCCGCGCGGTGCGGGCAGGTTTCCGAGTGGTGAACACTGCGTCGTGTCCCGGTGAATGATACGGAACGAGTGGCCTCCGGGGTACGGCCCGCGAGGCATCGTGTTCATATCGTGACCGAGCCCGACGCAGCCCAGCGAGCGGTCGGAACCGTTGGTACGGTTGGGCTCGTGTCGGCAGGAACAGCGGGAGACGACGACGTGTACAGCACGTCGGACGCCACGTGGACGGCCGACGCGGACGACGACGCGACCGCTGCCCCGGGGCCGGGCGGCGGCGACCACGACGACACGGGGGACACGGGCGCGCACGGCGTGCCCGCGGGTGACGACATGACGGACGACACGACCGGGTCGGCGACGGACGGGACGGTGACGGACGTCCTCGTGGCGCCCGCCACGCCGGACGCCACGCCGCGACCGGGCAAGAAGGGCAAGAAGCGCTCGGGACGGGCGACCCGCCCCCAGGGCGCGGCGGCCCAGGGCGCGGCAGCCCAGGCCACGCAGGCGACCCGTGACGACGAGGGGCGCGGCCAGGAGGCCCAGGGCGGCTCCGCCACGCCGGCTCCGTCCACGAAGCGGCCGTCGACACGACCGAACGTGCCGCAGCAGCCCGTCGTGCTCCGCGCCGAGGGCCTCGTCAAGCGGTACGGCCAGACCCTCGCGGTGGACGACGTCGACCTCGAGATCCGCAAGGGCTCGATCTTCGGCGTCGTCGGCCCGAACGGCGCGGGCAAGACCACGACGCTCTCGGTCCTCACTGGCCTCCTGCGTCCGGACGCCGGCACCGTGACGGTGCTCGACCACGACGTGTGGGCCGACCCCACGGCCGCCAAGCGCGCGATGGGCGTGCTGCCCGACCGCCTCCGCCTGTTCGACCGGCTCACCGGTGCGCAGATGCTCTTCTACTCGGCGACCCTCCGCGGCCTCGACGGCGCCACCGCGCGCAGCCGCAGCGCCGACCTCGCCGACGCCTTCGGCCTCGGCGACGCCCTCGGCCGACCGGTCGCCGACTACTCGGTGGGCATGGCGAAGAAGATCGCCCTCGCCGCCACCCTGATCCACTCGCCGCGCGTTCTCGTGCTCGACGAACCGTTCGAGTCCGTCGACCCGGTCAGCGCGACGACCATCACCGACATCCTGCGGCGCTACACCCAGGGCGGTGGCACCGTCGTGCTCTCCAGCCACTCGATGGAACTGGTCCAGCGCACGTGCGACTCCGTGGCGATCGTCGTCGGCGGCAAGGTCCTGGCGGCCGGCACGATGGCGCAGGTGCGCGGTCGCCGCTCGCTCGAGGACACGTTCGTCGAACTCGCCGGCGGTCGCCCCGTCACGGAGAGCATGGAATGGTTGCACAGCTTCTCCGGCTGAGGGCCGACCTGCTCGCCGGCGAGGTCCGCGGTGGGACCCGCCGGACCGCGGCCGTGGTGGTCGGCAGCCTCGCCGCACTCGTCGTCGCCGTCTGGGTGGCGTCCGTCTTCGTCGACCTCCGCACCGCGGACCCGGCCGTGGCGCGCACGGTCGTCGTGCTCGTCGGCACCGCGGTCGCGCTCGGCTGCACGTTCGTGCCGCTCGCGGTGGGCGTCGCCGACCCCCTCGACCCGCGGCGGTTCGCCACGTTCGGCATCAGCCGGCGGGACCTCGTCGTCGGCCTCGGCCTGGCCGGGCTGCTCGGCGTCCCGGTGGTCGCGGTGGCGGTGCTCGCCGTCGCGCAGGTCGTGACCTGGAGCCGTGGTGCCGGGACCGCCCTGCTCGGGGTGCTCGCCGCGGTCCTGGCGCTCGCCACCGCCGCCCTGCTCCTCCGCGTCGCCAGCACGGTCGGCGCGTGGTTGTTCGGCCGGCACCGCGTCCGACAGGTCGCCTGGTACGTCGTCGCCGTCGTGGTGGTGCTGGTCGTCGTGACCGTGCCGCTCCTGCTCCGTCCGGCCGGCACCGACCTGTCCGACGCCCGTCTGCAGCGGATCGCCGACGTCGCGGGCTGGACGCCGTGGGGTGCGGCCTGGGCCGTCCCGGCGCAGGCCGCAGCCGGGAACGCCGGTGCCGCGGTCGGCACGCTGCTCGTGGCCCTCGTCGTCGTGGCGCTGCTCGCACTTGCCTGGTGGGCCCTCGTCGGGACGCTCCTCGTGCGCCTCCCGGACGGCGCCCGCACCCGTCAGCGCCGCTCGCTCGGCTGGTTCGACCGACTCGGCGCGACGCCGTTCGGTGCGGTCGCCGCGCGCGCCCTGACGTACTGGGCGCGCGACCCGCGCTACCGGGCCTCGTACCTCATCCTGGCGTTCGTGCCGCTCGTCGCGCTGCCGCTCGGCGTCGCGGGGGTGCCGTGGGCGTGGACGGCGCTCGTGCCGCTGCCGTTCATGGCGCTGATCGCCGGGTTCCTGCCGCACAACGACGTCTCGTACGACAACACCGCGGTGTGGCTGCACGTCGCGTCCGGGGCGCCCGGGTGGACGGACCGCCTCGGTCGTCTCGTGCCGCTCATCGTCGTCGGCGTCCCGCTGCTCGTCGCCGGTGCGGCGCTGTCCGCCTGGCTGTACGGCGACCAGGCGGTCTTCCCGCTGCTCCTCGGGGTCTCGGTGAGCGCCCTGCTCGGCGGGCTCGGCCTGTCCAGCATCGTGTCGGTCGTCCTGCCCTACCCGACGGTCCGACCGGGCGACCACTCGTTCCAGCAGCCGCAGGCCGCGGGGGCGACGGCGACGGTCGCCCAGACGCTGACCGTCCTCGGCACGCTCGCGTGCACGGTGCCGGCCGTGTGGTCGGCGGTGCGGACGATGATCGACGGCGGCGACGCGTGGACGACGCTCTGGATCGGCGCCGGCGTCGGCGTGGCCGTGCTCGTGCTCGGTGTCGTCGTCGGCGGCCTGGTGTTCGACCGACGCGGCCCGGACCTCCTCGCCGCCGCGCAACGCAACTGACGAGGACCGCCTCGCCGCTGCGCGGCGCGACCGACGAGGACCTCCTCACCGCCGCGCAGCGTGACCGCCCGGGCCGGTGCGGACCGGGACGGCAGCGGGACGCGGGCCGGCGACGTACGCTGGTGTCATGAGCACGACGGAACCCGGTGGTGGCGGCCTCGACGTGATGGACCGCGAACTCGAGAAGCTCCTCGAGGAAGAGGCGATCGAGCCCGGCGACCACGAGCGCTTCTCGCACTACGTCAAGAAGGACAAGATCCTCGAGTCCGCCCTGACCGGCAAGGCCGTCAAGGCCCTGTGCGGCAAGAAGTGGATCCCGGGTCGCGACCCCGAGAAGTTCCCGGTCTGCCCGGACTGCAAGAAGATCTACGAGAAGATGAAGTCCGAGTAGACCCCGGTCCGACGGCAGCCCGGCCGCCCGGCACGCGACGCCCCGACCGACGCCCTCCGATCAGATGACGAGGGTCGGGATCGCCGGGTCGCCCCGCCCGATGCGCTCGGCATCGGCCGGCAGCTCGGCCTTCGCCCGCTTGTGGTGTGCCCGCGCGGCCTCCACCCCGGCAGCGCCGAGGAACGCCGGATCGACCTCGCCGTGCGTGACGACCGGGACCAGCAGGTCCCGCTCGTCGGGCCCGACCGACCCCGAGGTGAGCACGACCTCGGCCGTCGCGATGCCGTTGCGGAGCCGCCGTCCGGCCTCCTTGCGGCCCCCGGTCGACGCTTTGTCGGCGGACTTCTTCGCCACCGGCACCCAGTCGCCCGCCGGAGAGTGGTGCGCGACGAGCTTGAACACCATGCCCGCAGCCGGGTGCCCGGAGCCGGACACCACCGACGTGCCGACGCCGTACGAGTCGACGGGCGCGGCACGGAGCGCGGCGATCGTGTACTCATCCAGGTCGTTCGTCACGGTGATCTTCGTGCCGGTCGCCCCGAGGCGGTCGAGCTGGGCGCGGACGCTCGCGACGACCGAGGGCAGGTCGCCGCTGTCGATGCGGACCGCACCGAGCTTCCCGTCGGTCAACCGGACGGCGGTGTCGACGGCGGCCTCGATGTCGTAGGTGTCGACGAGCAGCGTCGTGCCGGTGCCGAGGGCGTCGATCTGCGAGCGGAACGCGGCTTCCTCGGTGTCGTGCAGGAGCGTGAAGGCGTGGGCGGCGGTGCCCATCGTGGGGATGCCCCAGGTGCGCCCGGCCTCCAGGTTGCTCGTCGCGCCGAAGCCGGCGATGTAGGCGGCACGAGCGGCGGCGACGGCGTTCCACTCGCCGGTCCGGCGGGAGCCCATCTCGGCGAGCGGGCGTCGGTCGGCGGCGGACACCATGCGGGCCGCGGCCGAGGCGATCGCAGAGTCGGCGTTGAACACGCTGAGCGCCAGGGTCTCGAGCATGACGGCCTCGGCGAACGTGCCCTCGATCTGCAGCACGGGGGAGTTCGGGAAGAACACCTCGCCCTCGCGGTACGCCCGCACGTCGCCGGTGAACCGGTAGTCGGCGAGCCAGCGCGCGGTGCCCTCGTCGATGACGCGGCGGTCGCGCAGGAACCCGATCTCGTCGTCCCCGAACCGGAACTCGGTCAGCTGGGTGAGGAACCGGCCGAGCCCGGCCGCGACGCCGTACCGACGCCCGTCCGGCAGCCGCCGGGCGAAGACCTCGAAGACGCAGCGGCGGTCGGCGGTGCCGTCCTTGAGGGCGGCGTCGACCATGGTGAGTTCGTACTGGTCCGTCAGGAGCGCGGTGGTCACCCCACCGACCCTAGCCAGGACCGCGTCCGCCGGTCCGGATCGCGTCGACCGACACGCGTCCGGCCGGGAGGCACGGAACGCGACGGCGGGTCGGCGTGCGTCGGTACGCTGGTCACCGTGACGGATGCACCGATCGGAGTCTTCGACAGCGGCGTCGGCGGGCTGACGGTGGCCCGGGCGATCATCGACCAGCTGCCGCGCGAGAGCATCCGCTACGTCGGGGACACCCTGCACTCGCCGTACGGTCCGAAGCCGATCGCCGACGTCCGGCGGTACGCGCTCCAGGTGATGGACGACCTGGTCGACCAGGGGGTCAAGGCACTCGTGATCGCGTGCAACACGGCGTCGTCCGCCGTGCTGCGGGACGCCCGCGAACGGTACGAGCAGGCGTACGGCATCCCCGTGGTCGAGGTCATCCAGCCCGCGGCCCGCGCCGCCGTCAAGCAGACGCGCACCGGCCGGATCGGAGTGATCGGCACCGTCGGCACCATCGCGTCCCGTGCCTACGAGGACGCCTTCGCCGTCGCCGCCGACGTCACCCTCACGACGGCGGCCTGCCCGCGCTTCGTCGAGTTCGTCGAGGCAGGCGACACGTCCTCCGCACGCCTGCGCGAGGTGGCGGCCGGCTACCTGGCCCCGGTCCGCGACGCCGGGGTCGACACCCTCGTGCTCGGCTGCACGCACTACCCGCTCATGTCCGCCGCGATCCAGTACGTCATGGGCCCGGACGTCACGCTCGTCTCGAGCGCCGAGGAGACCGCGAACGACGTCTACCGGCGCCTGGTCGAGCACGGGCTCGAGCGCACCGGCACCGAGCCGCCGAGCTACTCGTTCGAGGCCACCGGCGCGGACGAGGCCGGCTTCGTGCGGCTCGCCCGCCGGTTCCTCGGGCCCGAGGTCGCGACGGTCGGGCACCTCGAGACCGGCACCATCACGCTCCCGCGCACCCCGCGCTGACCACGCCCGGCCCGCAACCCGGCGGGCGCACGGCGACCGGACCACCCGCACCGAGCCTCCAGGCCGGACCGAGAGGAACACATGAACGCCACCGACGGCACCGTCCGCACCGACGGACGCACCACCACCGACCACCGACCCGTCACCATCGAACGTGGCTGGAGCGCCCAGGCCGAGGGCAGCGCGCTCATCTCGTTCGGCAACACGAAGGTGCTCTGCACCGCCTCGTTCACGAACGGCGTGCCGCGCTGGATGGCCGGCAAGGGCACCGGCTGGGTCACCGCCGAGTACTCGATGCTGCCGCGGTCCACGAACGAGCGCATGCAGCGTGAGTCGATCAAGGGCAAGGTCGGCGGCCGCACGCACGAGATCTCCCGGCTCATCGGTCGGTCGCTCCGGGCCGTGGTCGACATGAAGGGCCTCGGTGAGAACACCCTCGTCCTCGACTGCGACGTGCTGCAGGCCGACGGCGGGACCCGCACTGCGTCCATCACCGGGGCCTACGTGGCGATGGCGGACGCGATCGAGTGGGGGCGCGAGCGCGGCTTCATCGGGAAGAAGGCCACGCCGCTGACCGACAGCGTGCAGGCGATCTCGGTCGGCATCGTCGGCGGCGTGCCGATGCTCGACCTGGCGTACGAGGAGGACTCGCGCGCGGACACCGACATGAACATCGTCACCACCGGGTCGGGGAAGTTCATCGAGGTCCAGGGCACCGCCGAGCACGCGCCGTTCGACCGCGACGAGCTGAACGCGCTGCTCGACCTCGGGCTCGCGGGCAACGCCTCGCTCGCCGCCGTTCAGCGCGAGGTGCTGGGGCTGTCCTCGTGACCGGCACGGTCGTCCTCGCGACGCACAACCAGGGCAAGGTCGTCGAGCTGCGGGAGATCCTCGGCGAGGCCCTCGGCGGCGTCGGGCTCGTCGCGTACGACGGCCCCGAGCCGGTCGAGGACGGCGACACCTACGCGGCGAACGCGCTCATCAAGGCCCGGGCCGCGGTCGCGCACACCGGGCTGCCCGCCCTGGCCGACGACTCCGGCATCGCGGTGGACGTGCTCGGCGGAGCGCCGGGCATCCACTCCGCCCGGTACGCCGGCACCCGGGTGGACGCGGACAACATCGCGCTGCTGCTGCAGAACCTGGAGGGCGTGGTCGAGCGCACCGCGGCGTTCGTGTGCGCGGCGGCGTTCGTGACCCCCTCGGGCACGGAGCACGTGTTCGAGGCGGTCTGGAACGGTGAGGTCGGCACGGAGCCGATCGGGGACGGCGGGCACGGCTACGACCCGGTGTTCCTGCCGGACGACGCCGAGGGGTCGGCGGCGCAGTTGACCCGAGCGGAGAAGAACGCGCTGAGCCACCGGTCGAAGGCGTTCCGGGGGATCGCGCCGATCGTCCGCGAGTGGTTCGAGGGCGCAGCGGAGTAGCGGCGCGGCCGCGGGTCCTCGGCGCAGCCGTGGCTCCGCGGCCCGAGGCCCGAGGCCCGAGGCCCGAGGCCTCGCGGCCCGACGCTCCGCGGCCCTCGGGCTACGGCTGCTGCTGCTCGGTCTGCTTGGCCTTGCGAGCGTTGCGGAAGTACGTGATGACGGCCGGGACCACCGTGACGACGACGGCGGCCAGGAGGATCACGTCGATGTAGTTGCGGACGATGTACGCCACCGCGGGGATGTACCCGAGGAAGTACCCGAGGAACGTCACCCCGACGCCCCACACCACGGCACCGACGGCGTTGTAGAGCGAGTACTTCTTGTAGTTCATCCGCCCGACACCGGCGGCGATCGGGGCGAACGTCCGCACGACCGGCACGAAGCGGGCCATGATCACCGCGAGTGCGCCGTACTTGTGGAAGAACGCGTTCGTCCGGTCGACGTTCGCCTTCGAGAACAGGCCGCTGTCCTTGCGCTCGAAGATCGGCGGACCGGCCTTCTTGCCGATGTAGTACCCCAGCTCGCCGCCGATGAACGCCGCAGCGCCGATCATCAGGGCGACGACCCAGATCGGGATGCCGCCGATCTGGCCGCCGCGGTCGAAGGCGAACAGGCCCGTGATGACGAGCAGGCTGTCGCCCGGGAAGATGAAGCCGATCAGCAGGCCCGTCTCGGCGAAGATGATCGCGCAGACGACGAGCACGGCGAACGCCCCGAAGTGGTCGAGGATGTACTGCGGATCCAGCCAGGGGATCAGGGCGAGTGCGACGGAGTGCATCATTCTTCCGGTCGTCGGACGAGGGCGAGAGGAGAGCCGGTACGATTTTCCGATCGTTTTATTCTTTCATCTCTTTGAAATCACTCTTTTTTTCGGAGTACTTTCTTCTGATTTTCGATATTCTCTTTCTATTTTTTTTTTTTATCTGTCTATTTTATCTTATTTCATTCTTTCCTTCCACTCTCCTACTTCAAAATTTTTTAAATAAACCATATTTCTATATTTTTTTATTCTACTCTTTCCTCTTTCTTACTCCTTTCTCTTCTCATCTCTTCCTACCTTTCTTATAATTTCCCTCCCTTTTTTTCTTTTTTTTTTTTTTCTTTATTTTATTTTAATTCCTACTTTCTTTCCTTTCTACTATCTTCATTCTTACCTTTATCCTCATTCATTCTTTCATTTTTCTTCTTATCAATTTCTCATCTTCTTTTCTTTCTCTTCTTACTTATACTTCCTTCTCTTCATTTCTCTTTATTTCCTTTTTTATAATTCTTTTTAAAAATTAATCCTTATCCTACTCCTAACTCTTTCCTTTACAAATCAACTCTACCTCTAATAACCAGCCGACCCGGGCGTCCAGGTGTCCGCTCCAGGCGAGCAGGAAGGAGCAGATGCTCAGGCCGAGCATGCAGGGGAGCGCGCTCGCGAGCCGTCCCCACCGGTCCATGATCCAGCCGCTCGTGTAGAACAGCGCGAAGTCGACCGCGCCTGCGACGCCGATGACGAGCGCGGCCGCGGAGTCGTCGAGTCCGACGCTCACGGCCCAGAGCGGCAGGATCACCTGACGGCCGGCACGCATCGCACCGATGAGCGCGGCACCGCTGCCCAGCCGCACCAGGACCTGCCGGTGCTGGCGGAGGGTGCGCAGGAGCCCTTCGGACTCCGCCTGCACGAACTGCTCGCCGGGCAGCGCGCCGGTCGCCTCCGCCGCGGGTGCGGGGACCGGACGGGAGGCGCGGGTCGGCCGCTGCAGACCACGCACGCCGGTCGCCGGGTCGCGGATGACGAGGAGCACCACGGCGGCGGCGAGACAGCACACGACGTGCACCCAGAACGCGCTCTGCGTCGTCCCGGTGAGGTGCACGACGCCGGCGGCGAGGAACGGACCCACGAAGTAGCCGAAGCGGAAGACGCCGCCGAGGCTGGACAGGGCGCGGGCGCGGATCCGCAGGGGGATCGCGGTGGTCATGTAGGCGTGCCGGGCGAGGGCGAACACCGCGGTCGAGAGCCCCACCAGGAAGACGCCGACGGCCAGCACGACCGGGTTCGGGGCCGCGGTGCAGACGAGCAGGCCGACGACCGACACGACCGCGGCGCCGATCATCGCGTTCCGCTCGCCGATCTTCGCGACGACGACACCGGAGGGCACGTCGCCGATGAGCTCGCCGACCAGGATGAGCGAGGCCACGAAGCCGGCGATCGCCAGGCTCGCCCCGAGGGAGTCCGCCGCGATCGGGATGATCGGGATGATGGCGCCCTCGCCGATCGCGAAGAGCGTCGCCGGCAGGAACCCGGACAGCAGGACGCCGCGCAGGTCGAAGGCGTCGGAGGAGCCGCGGGGCGGGGTCGTGGTCATCGGTCGGAGCTCGTCATCGCGTCGTCCACGGTACGCCGTGTCGGAGTTACCCTGGACGCATGCGTGTTCTGGCGGCGATGAGCGGTGGTGTCGACTCGGCCGTGGCCGCGGCGAGGGCGGTCGAGGCCGGCCACGACGTCGTCGGCGTGCACCTGGCGCTGAGCCGGATGCCGGGCACGCTCCGCACCGGCAGCCGCGGGTGCTGCACGATCGAGGACTCGATGGACGCCCAGCGCGCCGCCGCGGCCCTCGGCATCCCGTACTACGTGTGGGACTTCTCGGCGCGGTTCAAGGAGGACGTCGTCGACGACTTCGTGTCCGAGTACCAGGCCGGCCGGACGCCGAACCCCTGCATGCGCTGCAACGAGCGGATCAAGTTCGCCGCGCTGCTCGAGAAGGCGCTGGCCCTCGGGTTCGACGCGGTCTGCACGGGGCACTACGCCTCGATCGTCACCGGCCCGGACGGCGAGCGCGAGCTGCACCGGTCCGCGGCGTGGGCGAAGGACCAGTCCTACGTGCTCGGTGTGCTGACGGCCGAGCAGCTCCGGCACGCGATGTTCCCCCTGGGTGCGACCCCCTCGAAGGACGAGGTCCGGGCCGAGGCCGCCGCGCGCGGGCTCACCGTGGCGCAGAAGCCGGACTCGTACGACATCTGCTTCATCCCGGACGGCGACACCCGCGGCTGGCTCGCCGACCGCGTGGGCAGCGCCCCGGGCGACGTGGTCGAGCGTGACGGCACGGTCGTCGGCTCCCACGAGGGCGCGCACGGCTACACGGTCGGGCAGCGCCGCGGCCTCGCCCTCGGCCGGCCGGCGGCGGACGGCAAGCCGCGGTTCGTGCTCGAGATCCGTCCGAAGGACAACACGGTCGTGGTCGGCCCGAAGGAGGCGCTCGACGTCGCCTCGCTCTCCGGCACGCGGTACACCTGGGCGGGATCGGCCCCGGCCGACCCCGCGACCCCGTTCCGCTGCGAGGTCCAGATCCGTGCGCACGCCGACCCGGAGCCCGCGACCGCCCGCATCGAGGACGGCGCGCTGGTGATCGACCCGGACGCGCCGCTGTCCGGCGTCGCCCCGGGTCAGACCGCGGTGGTCTACGTCGGCACGCGCGTGCTCGGCCAGTGCACCATCGACCGGACGGTGTCGGCGGCCCCGGTCCCCGCCTGAACCCGCCCGGCGTCCGCGACACCGCTGCGAGCGAGGTCGGTGGGACCCGGTAGAACTGTCTGCATGAGCGAGACGGACGCCACCTTCGAGACCATCGACCCCGCGGCACTCGACGCCGCGCAGGCCGCTCGGGAGGTCGACCGGCTCCGCGCCCGTGTCACCGAGCTGCGTCACGCCTACTACGAGGGCAACGGTTCCCCCGTCGCCGACGCCGAGTACGACGCGATGATGCGCCGGCTCGACGCGATCGAGCAGCGCTTCCCCGAGCTGCTGACCGAGGACAGCCCGACGCAGACCGTCGGCGGGCAGGCCCAGACGACGCAGTTCGCGCCGGTGGAGCACGCCGAACGCATGCTCAGCCTCGACAACGTGTTCAGCCCCGAGGAGCTGACCGACTGGGCGGTCAAGGTCCAGCGGGACGCCGGCGCCGAGCGCGTCCGGTTCCTCACCGAGCTCAAGATCGACGGCCTGGCGATCAACCTGCGGTACGAGCACGGTCGGCTGGTCTCGGCCGCCACGCGCGGGGACGGGGTCGTCGGCGAGGACGTCACCGGCAACGTGCGGACCATGGGCACCATCCCCGACCGGCTCGCCGGCAGCGGGCACCCGCCCCTGGTGGAGGTCCGCGGCGAGATCTTCTTCCCCGTCGCGCAGTTCGACGAGCTCAACGCCCGGCAGCGCGACGCCGGTGAGCGCGTGTTCGCGAACCCGCGCAACGCCGCCGCCGGCTCCCTCCGGCAGAAGGAGGAGGGCAAGTCGCCGGCCAAGCGCGAGCTCATGGTCGACCGCCTGCGCCGACTGCGGATGCTGGTGCACGGCATCGGTGCCTGGCCGGTCGTCGAGCTCGAGCGCGACACCGAGGTCCGCGCCCAGTCCGAGGTCTACGAGCTGTTGCACGAGTGGGGGCTGCCGACCGGCACGCACCACCGTGTCTTCGACTCGGTCGAGGACGTCCTGACCTTCGTGAAGGACTACGGCGAGCGACGGTCCGCGGTCGAGCACCAGATCGACGGCATCGTCATCAAGGTCGACGACCTGGCGCTGCACGAGGAGCTCGGGTCGACCTCGCGTGCACCGCGCTGGGCGATCGCGTACAAGTACCCGCCGGAGGAGGTCCACACGAAGCTCCTCGACATCGTCGTGAGCGTCGGACGGACCGGCCGCGCCACCCCGTTCGCCGCGATGGCCCCGGCCGAGGTCGCCGGGTCGGTCGTGCGCCAGGCGACGCTGCACAACCAGCAGGTCGTCAAGGCGAAGGGCGTCCTGATCGGCGACACCGTCGTGCTCCGCAAGGCCGGTGACGTCATCCCCGAGGTCCTCGGCCCGGTCGTCGAGCTCCGTGACGGCACCGAGCGCGAGTTCGTCATGCCGACCGACTGCCCCGAGTGCGGCACCCCGCTCCGCCCCGCGAAGGAGGGCGACATCGACCTCCGCTGCCCGAACGCCGAGAGCTGCCCGGCGCAGGTCCGGGGGCGGGTCGAGCACATCGCCTCCCGCGGGTCGCTCGACATCGAGGGCCTGGGAGAGGTCGCCGCAGCCGCCCTGACGCAGCCGGTGTTCCCGGAGACGCCGCCGCTCGTGACCGAGGCAGGACTGTTCGACCTGACGATGGCGGACATCGTCCCGATCGAGGTGATCGTCCGCGACGCCGAGACCGGCATGGAGAAGACCGAGGACGGCGGCGCCCCGAAGCGCGTCACGCCGTTCAGCCGCGCCCGCAAGAAGACCGACCCGCCGTTCGACCCGGACGCCCGGGGCGCCGACTACACGGGGGAGCCCAGCCGCTACCCGTCGAAGAACGCGTTCGAGATGCTCGCGAACATCGACGCCGCGAAGACACGACCCCTGTGGCGCATCCTGGTCGGCCTGAACATCCGGCACGTCGGTCCGGTCGCGGCCCGGGCACTCGCGAACCACTTCGGGTCGCTCGACGCGATCCGGTCGTCCTCGCGCGAGGACCTCGCCGCGGTCGACGGCGTCGGGGGCATCATCGCCGACGCGCTCCTCGACTGGTTCGAGGTGGACTGGCACCGCGAGATCATCGACCGCTGGACGGCAGCCGGCGTGCAGCTCACCACCCCCGACCACCCGGGTCCCGGCGCGGCCACGGCTGCCGGCGGTGTCCTGTCCGGCGTGACCGTCGTGGCGACCGGGTCCCTCGAGGGCTTCACCCGGGAGGGCGCGCTCGAGGCGATCATGGCCGCGGGCGGAAAAGCGGCCTCGAGCGTCAGCAAGAAGACCGACTTCGTCGCCGCGGGCCCCGGGGCGGGTTCGAAGCTGACGAAGGCGGAGCAGCTCGGCGTCCGCGTGATCGACGCCGCACAGTTCGCGGTGCTCGTGACCGAGGGACCGGCGGCGCTCGGCGACCCCGCGGCCGACGCCGGCGGGACGGACACGACGGGCGAGACGGACACGACGGCGTAGGCCCTTGCACAGCGCAGCGGCTTCCGGCCGGTGCGACGCGCCCCCCGGCGTCCCCAGATCGGGGGACAAGTTGCAGGACGCATGACCCCAGAAGGGCCGATCTCCTTACACTCGACAGAGCATCACCTGTCGTCTGCAGGGGAACGACAGGCTGGCCTTCCAGGGGGAGACCCGTTTGCTGATCTTCGCCGCGGCGTTGTTGGCCGCTTCGTTGCACTCGTCCGGAGCGGTCGAGGCACCCGGTGTGCCCGCGGCCGTCGTCGTCAGCACCGCGGCTGATCAGCCCGGGGCGGCACCGGTCCGGCACACGCCGCCCGTGCCGACACCGGCCGTGGCCGACCACGCACCGGTCGAGCCGCTCGCGCACGCCACCGGCCGGTCCTGGTTGGAGGCCCTCGGCTCGGCCGGACCGGGCACGCTGCAGGCCGCCGACGCGGACGGACGCATCGCGACGACGGCGATGGACGACCCGCCGAGCTCCGCGCTCGTCTCCGCCTGGTGGGGCGGCCTGACCCCGGCGTCCCGCACGGTCCTGACCGACGACGCCCCGGTCGTGGTCGGCAACCTCGACGGCGTGCCGTACGACGTCCGGGACGCCGCGAACCGGGCGGTGCTGGCCGAGCGGCTCGCCGACCGGGACGCCCCGACCGCACTCGCCGCGATGCTCGGACAGGTCCGGAAGTCGCTCGTGCAGCAGCCGGGGGACCCGCGGAAGTACCTCGTCACGCTCGACACCCGGGGCAGCGGCCGGTGCGCGATCTCGATCGGGGACATCGGCTCGGCCGGGGACGTCTCGGTGGTCGTGCCCGGCATCTTCTTCACCGTCGGCGGGCAGATGGCGGACTTCACAGCGACCGCGGGCGACGTGTACCGGGAGCAGGCCACCCTCGCCCCGGTCGCGGCACCGGCGGACGGCGAGGGCGTGGCCGTCCTCGCGTGGATGGGCTACCGCACGCCGGGCATCTCGGACTTCATGTCGCTCGACCTCGCGCACCTCGGCGCCGACCGGCTCGTCCGGACCCTCGACGGCATCCGGTCGGTCCGCACGGGGCACGAACCGCGGCTCGGGGTCGTCGCGCACTCGTACGGCAGCACGACGGCGATGATCGCGCTGTCGTCCGGCCGGACCCACGTCGACAGCCTCACGATGCTCGGGTCCCCGGGCAGCGCGGTCACCAGCGCCGGCCAGCTCGCCGTCACCCCGGGCGAGGTGTACGTCGGCTCGGCGCACTGGGACCCGGTCGCCGGCACGGGCTTCTTCGGGACCGACCCGGGTCGGGCGTCCTTCGGCGCAGCCACGCTCGACCTGGTGCGCGGGTCCGGCCCGGACGCCGCCCGGGACCTCTTCCGCCAGCCGTTCGGCCACAACGACTACCTCAAGCCGGGGACCGCGTCCCTGCACGACGTCGCGCTCATCGCGGTCGGACGGGGCGACCTGGTCCGGGAGGGGCACCGACACGACCGCGACGGCGACGGCAGCGGCGTCGTACAGGCCACGCCGGACATGTACCTCGTCCGCCCGCAGGACCTCCAGCCGCGTGACTGAGCGGCGGAGGCCGCTCGTCGCGAGACGTGACCGGATCGTGACCGGAGCGCACCCCGCCCGGTGATCCGGGCCTCCCGGCGGTCCGTCGGGTGCCGGAGGACGACGGCTGTGGGTCTTCCTGTGGGGCTGCGCAGTCCTGCGGCCGCCCGGAGCAGAGCGGGCCCAGCACGGCTCCTTACCGTGCTGACCATGCGAATCGCGCGGTGGCCGGGGGCCTTCCTGATGTTCGTCGTCCTGTCCGCGCTCGCCGGCCTGCTGGTCGCCGTCGCGGTGACCCCGGCGGTGGCGGTCGCCGGTGAGGGGGCCTCCGGAGCGGCGTCGTTCTTCGAGGACCTGCCGAGCTACCTCGACATCCAGACACCGCAGCAGGTGTCGACGGTCTACGCGAAGCAGGGCGGGAAGGACGTACCGATCGCGTCGTTCTATGCCGAGAACCGCACGAACGTCAGCTCTGCGCAGATCGCCGACACCCTGAAGCAGGCCGCGATCGACACCGAGGACCCGCGGTTCCGCGACGAGGGCGGGGTCGACGTGATCGGCACCATCCGGGCGGCCATCGCGGACGCCCTGCACGCGGGTGTCCAGGGCGGTTCGAGCATCACGCAGCAGTACGTCAAGAACGTGCTCGTGCAGCAGTGCGAGCAGCTGACCGGCAAGGACGCCGACGCCACCGACGCCGCGATCGCCGCGTGCTACCACAAGGTCGCCGGGCAGTCGAAGGCGCGCAAGCTCCAGGAGATCCGGTACGCCGTCGCGGTGAACAAGAAGTACACGAAGGACCAGATCCTGACCGGGTACCTCAACATCGTCGGGCTCGGCGGCCGCGTCTACGGCGCGGAGGCCGGCGCGCACTACTACTTCGGCGTGCACGCGAAGGACCTGTCGCTCGTGCAGTCCGCGACGCTCGTGGCGATCCTCAACTACCCGTCGCAACTGCGCATCGACCAGCCCGACGACGCGAAGAACGGCGCGGCGAACGGGTACCGGCTGACGAAGATCCGTCGTGACTACGTCCTGCGCCGCATGCACGCCCACGGGGCCATCACGGCAGCCGAGCTGCGGAAGGCCGTCGCCACCCCGATCACGCCGAAGATCACCGAGACGGCGGACGGCTGCTCGGCGGCCGCGTCGCAGTACGACGCGGGGTACTTCTGCGACACGGTCCGGTCGCAGCTGCTCGCCGACCCGGCCTTCGGCAAGACGGCCTCGGACCGGATCGCGACGCTCGACACGAAGGGCCTGTCGATCCACACCTCGCTCGACCTCGACCTGCAGCACACCGCGCAGGCCGCGCTGTCCTCGTACGTGCCGAAGACGATGGCCGGGGTGGACGCGGGCGGGGCGAACGTCACCGTCGAGCCGGGCACCGGGCGGGTGCTCTCCATGGTCCAGAACACGGACTACACGCAGTCGGACGCGCCGACCGCCGGGGCGACGGCCGTGAACTACAACGCCGACCGGGCCGTCGGCAGCTCGAGCGGGTTCCCGACGGGGTCCACGTACAAGGTGTTCACCCTGGCCGACTGGCTGGCGACCGGGCACACCCTGTCCCAGACGGTCTCGACGACCGAGCACTCCTTCCCCCAGTCGGAGTTCACGAACTCGTGCACGCCGCTCGGTGGTCCGCCGTGGCAGGTCGCCAACGCCGAGCTGGTCGACCCGACGATGAGCGTCCTGACGGCGACCGTCGAGTCCATCAACACCGCGTTCGGCGCGATGGCGAAGCAGCTCGACCTGTGCGGCATCCAGAAGACCGCCGAGGCGATGGGCATCCACCAGGCCGACGGCAGCGCCCCCGACTCGAACCCGGCCTCGGTGCTCGGGACGAACCCGCTCTCGCCGATCGACCTGGCCGAGGCGTACGCGGGGTTCGCGAACGGCGGCGTCGTCTGCACCCCGACCACCATCGACCGCGTGACCACGGCCGAGGGCGGCACCATCCGACCCACGCCGTCCACGTGCACGCGGGGCGTCAGTGCCGAGGTCGCCGGCACCGTCGACTTCGCCCTGCAGGGGGTCCTGTCCGGCCGGGGCACGGCGGCGACCGCGAACCCGGGCGACGCCGTGCCCAAGTTCGCCAAGACCGGCACCACCGACGGCGACGAGCAGAACTGGCTCATCGCCTCGACGACGAAGTACACGAACGCCACCTGGGTCGGCAACGTGCAGGGACACGTCCGGTTGGCCCAGTGGCCGTTCCTGCAGGGCACGACCGGCTACAGCGCGAAGTTCGGCATCGGCAAGCAGCTCATGACCTACCTGGACGGCACGTACAGCGGTGGTGCGCTGCCGGCACCCGACCAGGCGCTCATCGGCTCGGCGCCGAAGGCGAGCCCGGCGCCGTCGACCGGTGCGCAGCAGGGCGCGCAGACCCCGGCGCCCGCCGGGCGGGACGCCGCCGCGCAGGGTGCCGCAGGGCAGGGCGCGGTCGGCCAGGGAGGCGCGGGGCAGGGTGCCGCGGGGCAGGCGACGGCTGGGCAGCCGGCGGCCGGGCAGGGCGGGTCCGGCCAGGGCGGGTCCGGCCAGGGTGGGTCCGGCCAGGCCGGACCCGGCGCGACGGCCCCCGGCGGGGCTGCGGCACCCGCGGGTGGAGGCGGTGGGAGCGGTCGGTGACGGCGCGCGGCGAGGCCGCGGCACCCGCGGGTGACGGCCCGGTCCCGCCCTCGTCGGCACGCTCGGTAGAGTGGTGCGCATTCCACGAACCGATCGACGGAGCACCATGCCTGACATCACGAGCGAGCAGGTCGCCTACCTGGCGAACCTCGCACGTATCGCACTCACGCCCGACGAGATCGAGAAGATGACCGAGGAGCTGTCACTCATCGTCGACAGCGTCGCGAAGGTCACCGAGGTCGCGACCCCGGACGTCCCCGCGACGAGCCACCCGGTCCCGCTCGAGAACGTGTCCCGCCCCGACGAGGTCGGCGAGACGCTGACCCAGGAGCAGGCCCTCTCGGGTGCCCCCGACTCGGACGGCGAGCGCTTCCGCGTGACCGCGATCCTCGGCGAAGAACAGTAGGCGACGACAGTGACCGACGACATCACCACCCTGAGCGCCGCTGCGCTCGCCGACGCCCTCGTGGCCCGCGACGTCTCGAGCGTCGAGGCGACCCAGGCGCACCTCGACCGCATCGCCGCCGTCGACGGGGACGTGCACGCGTTCCTGCACGTCAACCAGAACGCCATCGCCGCGGCCAAGTCGATCGACTCCCGCCGCGCCGCCGGTGACGACCTCGGCCCGCTCGCCGGTGTGCCGATCGCGGTGAAGGACGTCCTGTGCACGCAGGACATGCCGACCACCTCCGGCTCGAAGATCCTCGAGGGCTGGGTGCCGCCGTACGACGCCACCCCGGTCGCGAAGCTGCGCCGTGCCGGCCTGGTGCCGCTCGGCAAGACCAACATGGACGAGTTCGCGATGGGCTCGTCGACCGAGTTCTCGGCGTACGGCCCGACCCGCAACCCGTGGGACCTCGACCGCATCCCCGGTGGTTCCGGTGGTGGCTCGGCCGCCGCGGTGGCCGCGCACGAGGCCCCGATCGCCCTCGGCTCCGACACCGGTGGGTCGATCCGCCAGCCCGGTGCCGTGACCGGCACCGTCGGCGTGAAGCCGACCTACGGTGGCGTCAGCCGCTACGGCGCGATCGCGTTGGCGTCGAGCCTCGACCAGATCGGCCCGGTGTCCCGCACCGTCCTCGACGCGGCGCTCCTGCACGACGTCATCGGCGGGCACGACCCGAAGGACTCCACGTCCCTGCGGCAGGAGTGGCCGTCGTTCGCGGCCGCCGCACGCGACGGCCTGCAGGCGGACTCGCTCGCGGGCGTCCGCATCGGCGTCGTCAAGGAGCTCGCGGGTGGCGAGGGCTTCCAGGCCGGCGTCACGCAGCGCTTCCAGGAGACCGTCGCCCTGCTCGAGTCGGCCGGTGCGGTCGTCGTCGAGATCGACGCCCCGTCGTTCGCCTACGCGATCAGCGCCTACTACCTGATCCTCCCGGCCGAGGCCTCGTCGAACCTGGCGAAGTTCGACTCGGTGCGCTTCGGCCTCCGCGTCACGCCCGAGGGCGGTGCCACGGTCGAGGACGTCATGGCGGCCACGCGCGAGGCGGGCTTCGGTCCCGAGGTGAAGCGCCGCATCATCCTCGGCACGTACGCCCTGAGCGCCGGGTACTACGACGCCTACTACGGCAGCGCGCAGAAGGTCCGCACGCTCGTCCAGCGCGACTTCGCGGCCGCGTTCGACCAGGTCGACCTGCTCATCAGCCCGTCGGCGCCGACCACCGCGTTCAAGATCGGTGAGCGCATCGACGACCCGCTCGCGATGTACCTCAACGACCTCACCACGATCCCGGCGAACCTGGCGGGCGTGCCCGGCATGAGCATCCCGAACGGCCTCGCGCCCGAGGACTCGCTGCCGACCGGTGTGCAGCTGATGGCCCCGCAGCGCGAGGACGCCCGGCTCTACCGGGTGGGCGCCGCCCTCGAGCGTCTGCTCGAGCAGCAGTGGGGCGCACCCCTGATCTCCCGGATCCCCGACCTGGACGCCGCACAGCAGTCCGCCGCAGAGGAAGGTGTCATCTGATGGCCAAGGACGCACTCATGGACTTCGACGAGGCGATCGAGCGGTTCGAGCCGGTCCTCGGCTTCGAGGTGCACGTCGAACTCGCGACGAAGACCAAGATGTTCTCGGACGCGCCGAACTTCTTCGGTGGCGAGCCGAACACGAACGTCACGCCGGTCGACCTCGGGCTGCCCGGGTCGCTGCCGGTCGTGAACGAGCAGGCCGTGCGCTACTCGATCCAGCTCGGGCTCGCGCTCGGCTGCTCGATCGCCGAGAGCTCGCGGTTCGCGCGGAAGAACTACTTCTACCCGGACAACCCGAAGAACTACCAGATCTCGCAGTTCGACGAGCCGATCGCCTTCGAGGGCGAGGTCGAGGTCGAACTCGCCGACGGCACGATCTTCCAGGTCCCCATCGAGCGCGCCCACATGGAGGAGGACGCCGGCAAGCTCACGCACGTCGGTGGTGCCACCGGCCGCATCCAGGGTGCCGAGTACTCGCTCGTCGACTACAACCGCGCCGGCGTCCCGCTCGTCGAGATCGTCACGAAGCCGATCATCGGTGCGAAGGAGCGCGCGCCGGAGCTCGGCGCCGCCTACGTGCAGGTCATCCGCGACCTCGTCCGCGCGCTCGGTGTCTCCGAGGCTCGCATGGAGCGCGGGAACCTGCGCTGCGACGCGAACATCTCGCTCCGCCCGTGGGGCCAGGAGAAGCTCGGCACCCGCACCGAGACGAAGAACGTCAACTCGTTCCGCGCCGTCGAGCGTGCCATCCGCTACGAGATCCAGCGCCAGGCCGCCATCCTCGCCGCCGGTGGCACGATCACGCAGGAGACCCGGCACTGGCACGAGGACACCGGTCGCACCTCGGCCGGCCGCCCGAAGTCCGACGCCGACGACTACCGGTACTTCCCGGAGCCGGACCTGCTCCCCGTCGTGCCCGACCCCGCCCTGATCGAGGAGCTGCGCGCCGGCCTGCCCGAGGCACCGGTGGCACGCCGCCGTCGCCTCAAGGGCGAGTGGGGCTTCGCCGACCTCGAGTTCCAGGACGTCGTCAACGGCGGACTCCTCGACGCGGTCCAGGCCACGGTCGTCGCCGGTGCCGCTCCGCAGGCCGCCCGCAAGTGGTGGACCGGCGAGATCAGCCGCGTCGCCAACGCGCAGGACGCCGCTCCCGGTGACCTCGTGTCGCCGCAGCACGTCGCCGAGGTCATCGCGCTCGTCGAGTCCGGCGACCTGACCGACCGGCTCGCGCGTCAGGTCCTCGAGGGCGTCATCGCCGGCGAGGGCTCGCCCGCCCAGGTCGTCGAGGCCCGCGGGCTCAAGGTGGTCTCGGACGACTCCGCCCTGACCGCCGCGGTCGACGAGGCACTGGCCGGCCAGCCGGACGTGCTCCAGAAGATCCGCGACGGCAAGGTGCAGGCCGCGGGCGCGATCATCGGCTCGGTCATGAAGGCCATGAAGGGCCAGGCGGACGCGGCGCGCGTCCGTGAGCTGGTCCTGGAGCGCGCGCAGCAGCAGTAGCGCGCGACCCACCCGACGGACGGGAGGCCCGTGGCGGATCCGCCACGGGCCTCCCGTCCGTCGGGTGGACCATCCTGGGGACACGTCAGCGACCCGGTGACAGGATGGAGCGTGTCAGCAACGATCCGAGCCATCGGTACCGCCGTCCCGCGGACCACCCTCGGGCAGGCCGCGGTCCGTGACCTGTTCGCCTCCCAACCCGGTCTCGGGAGGCTCGCCTCGCGGCTCGTCCCCGCCGCGTTCAACGCCTCCGAGGTCGAGCACCGGCACAGCGCCCTGCCGGAACTCGATTCCGCCGGTGCCCCCGGCCTGTTCCGCGACGGCGAGGGTGTCCTCACCTCGCCCAGCACCGGGACGCGGAACGACCGCTTCCGCGAACTCGCACCGCCCCTGTTCGTCGGTGCTGCGCGCGACGCCCTCGACCGCGCCGGTGTCGACGCGGCGACCGTCACCCACGTCGTCACCGTGTCGTGCACCGGGTTCACGCAGCCCGGCCCCGACCTGGCGATCGTCGAGGAGCTCGGCCTGCCGCGCACCGTCTTCCGCCAGCACATCGGGTTCATGGGCTGCTTCGCGGCCTTCCCCGCGCTGCGCATCGCCGACGCGTTCGTCGGCGCCGACCCCTCGGCCGTCGTGCTCGTCGTCTGCGCCGAGCTCTGCACGCTGCACGTGCGGAACTCGGAGGACCCCGACCAGATCGTCGCGAACAGCGTGTTCGGCGACGGGGCCGCGGCGGCCGTGGTCACCGCGGACGGACCGGGCCTGCGCCTCGACGCCTTCACGACCATGGTGCTCCCGGAGGGGGCCAGCGAGATGGCGTGGAACATCGGCGACGAGGGCTTCGAGATGGTGTTGAGCACCGCGGTGCCGAAGCTGATCGGTGTGCACGCGCACGAGGCCGTGGTGCCCCTGCTCGAGCCGCGCGGCTGGACGCCGGACGACGTGCCCGTGTGGGCCGTGCACCCCGGCGGCCGGGCCATCCTCGACCGGACGCAGGACGCGCTGCACCTGCCGGAGAGCGCCCTCGCCGCGAGCCGCGCCGTGCTGCGCGACCACGGGAACATGTCGAGCGCGACGATCCTGTTCGTGCTGCGCGAGGCGCTGGCAGCGGGGCCCGGTGACGGGACGCCCGTCGTGGCGCTCGCCTTCGGCCCCGGTCTGACGGTGGAGGCCGCCGCGTTGACGGTCGTGGGGAGCGAGGCGGCCGCCCGGGCCGTCGCGGGCGATCCCGCCTTCGTCGACGTCGACCCGACTCCCGGCGCGGACACGGCGACGCCCGGTGCGGACACGGCGACGCCCGGTGCGGACACCGCGACGCCCGGTGCGGACACCGCGACGCCCGGTGCGGACGCCGCGCCGACCGGTGCCGCGGCCACTGCGCTCCACGGGGCCGGGGCGTGACCGGACGGATCGACCTGTCCACCCGCGCGGTCGACCTGCGCGAGCTGATGGACGACCCGGACTGCGACCCGGCGACCCTCGACCGGACGTTCCGCCGCTTCGCCGTCGTGAACGCGGCGGTGAGCGGCTGGCGGTCGGTCTGGCGGACGCACGTCGTCCCCGCGCTGCCGGCGGCCGGACGAGCGCGTGTGCTCGACCTCGGTTGCGGCGGCGGTGACCTCGCGCGCTCCCTGACGCGGTGGGCGAGCAGCGACGGGTTCGACCTGGAGGTCGTCGGCGTCGACCCCGACCCCCGCGCGATCGCCGCGGCCGAGCGTCACCGGACGACCGGCGTGACCTTCCGCACGGAGTCGAGCGCCGACCTGGTGGCCGCGGGGCAGCGCTTCGACGTGGTCGTGTCGAACCACGTGCTGCACCACCTCGACGACGCCGAGCGCGCCGCGTTCCTGCACGACTCGGCGGAGCTGGCCACGGCGCGGAGCGTGCACTCGGACATCCGGCGATCGCGCGCGGCCTACCGGCTGTACGCGCTGGGCTCCCCGCTCGTCTCCGCCGGGACCTTCATCCGCGAGGACGGGTTGCGGTCCATCCGCCGGAGCTTCACGCAGCCGGAGCTCGCCGCCGTGCTGCCGCGGGGATGGCGTGCCGAGGCGGTCGCGCCGCACCGGGTGCTCGCGGTGCGCGGCTGAGCGCAGGCGCCCGCACACGCCCGCCCGTGCCCGCCCGCCCGTGCCCGCCCGCCCGCACACGCCCGCGCGCGAGTTGGTACGCGAAAGCGACAGTCCGCGGCGGATCTCCCACGGCAGACTGTCGCTCTCGCGCAGGACTCCGGCCAGCGCCGCGCCGGCGCCGCACCAGCACGGCGCTACGGGCGCAGCAGCACCTTGATCGCGCGGCGCTCGTCCATCGCCGCGTAGGCCTCGGCGGCGTCCTCGAGCGGCAGCTCCAGGTCGAACACGCGGCCCGGGTCGATCGCACCCGAGAGCACGTCGGGCAGCAGCTCCTCGATGTAGGCCCGCGCCGGGGCCATGCCGCCGCCGACCGTGATGTTCTTCGCGAACAGGAACGGCATCGGCAGCTCGGGGTCGCCTGCGGGCACGCCGACGTACCCGACGGCACCGCCCGGGCGGACGACGCGCAGGGCCTGGTCCATGCTCTCCGCGGTCCCGACGGCCTCGAGTGCGCAGTCGGCCAGGTCCCCGTCGAGCAGGTCGCGCACGGCCTGCACGCCCTCGTCGCCGCGGGTGTCGACGATGTCGCTCGCCCCGAAGTCACGCGCGAGCGCCTGGCGGTCGGCGTGCCGGCTCATCGCGATGATCCGATCGGCGCCCAGGCGCTTCGCCGCGAGCACCGCGGAGAGGCCGACGGCACCGTCGCCGACCACGACGACGGTCTTGCCCGGGCCGACACCGGCGGAGACCGCGGCGTGGTGTCCGGTGGAGAACACGTCGGACAGGGTGAGGAGCGAGGGCACCAGGGCGTCGTCCACGGGGCCGGGCACGCCGACGAGCGTGGTCGCGGCGTCGGGCACGCGGACGTACTCGGCCTGGGCGCCGCCGAGCGGCAGTCCGTACGCGTCCGGGGTGACGCCGAACGTCGAGCCGTGGTCGCAGCCGCTCGTCATGCCGTGGGCGCACGCCTGGCAGGTGCCGTCGTTCGTGGTGAACGGCGCGATGACGAAGTCGCCCCGACGGAGCGACCCGGCCGCGTCGCCGACGTGCTCGACGACGCCGACGAACTCGTGGCCGATCGCACGCGGCTCCTTCGTGTCGCGGACGCCGCGGTAGGGCCACAGGTCCGACCCGCAGACGCAGGCGGCGACGACGCGGACGACGGCGTCGGTGGGGGCGAGGACCTCGGGGGTGTCGCGCTCCTCGACGCGGACGTCGCGAGGGGCGTGGATGACTGCTGCGCGCACGGGGCTGCCTTTCGGTTGCGGGTGTTCGTACCGGCGCGCGGGGACGCACCGGGTGACGGAGCGTGGGGAACGCGCCGTCTGCCGGCGCCGTTGCGGGACCCCTCGACAGTACGCTCGTGCGGGTGGACGAGGACCGGTACGGCAGCGACGTGCTCTCGGGCGACTGGCGCTCGCGGGGCGTGAAGAAGGTGCGGCAGGTGCCGCTCGAGCGTGACATGGTGCTCGAGGACCCGGACTCCGGGTGGGCGGGCGCCGTCGTCGGCCTCGAGGCGGGGAACGTCGCCCTCGAGGACTGGAAGGGCCGCACCCGGTCCTTCCCCTTCGTCGGGCAGTTCCTGCTCGAGGGCGAGCTCGTCACGCTCACGCGGCCGCAGGCGCCGGTCGGCCGTCCGGCCGGGGCAGCGCCGGCACCCCGGTCCGGTCCCGGCGGTGCGGCCGGGAGGCCCGGAGCGGCCCCGGCGGTCCGGCACGCCTCCGACGGCGGTCGCCTCCGCACCGCGTCGGGATCGTTCGCGGTCGAGCAGCAGCGGGCCCGCGTGGCGCTGCCCTCGCGGATCATGGTCGAGGGCAAGCACGACGCCGAACTCGTCGAGAAGGTGTGGGGCGCGGACCTCCGGGTCGAGGGCGTCGTCGTCGAGGAGCTCTCCGGCGTCGACAACCTGGCGGACGTGCTCGACGACTTCCGACCGACCCGGGAGCGCCGCGTCGGGGTGCTCGTGGACCACCTCGTGCCGGGCTCGAAGGAGTCCCGCTTCGCCGACGCCGTGATGCGCGGCAAGTGGGGTGCGCACGTGCTCGTCGTGGGGCACCCGTTCGTGGACGTCTGGCAGTCGGTGAAGCCCGCGCGCGTGGGCCTGCGCGAGTGGCCGGTCATCCCGCGGACGATCGAGTGGAAGGCGGGCATCTGCCAGGCGCTCGGGTGGCCGCACGCGGAGCAGGCCGACATCGCGCGGGCGTGGCAGCGCATCCTCGGACAGGTGCGGACCTTCGCGGACCTCGAGCCGCAGCTGCTCGGCCGGGTCGAGGAACTGATCGACTTCGTCACCGAACCCGTCTGACGCAGAGCCGGACCGGACCCGGCCGACCGACAGCAGGCCCGACGCCGGTCCGACGGACGCGCCCCGCGCCTCCCGTCTCGACGCGCCCTGCGCCTGCCGTCTCGACGCGCCCCGCGCCTCCCGTCCGGACGCGCCCCGCGCCTCGGCGCGGATCCCGGGCGCGCCGCCTACGCTGGCGGGATGGACGGCATCGACGGACGCGTGCGCAACGCCGTCGACGTCTGGCTGCGCTGGCTGCCGCGCTGGCAGATCGGCTCGGCCCGGCCGCGCACCCGGATCTGCCGCCGCTGCACCGGGTCGCCGATCGCGGTCGCGGCGGGGTTCGGCCCCGACGTCCCGCACCCCGTGCAACACGCGCTGATCGGCCGGATGTCGAGCATCGTCGAGGACGCGGTCGACGACTACACGGCGAAGAACCTGCCGCTGCTGCACCGCGAGCTCGAGCGGGCCGCGGCCCGGAAGCGGCACGCCGGGTACCAGCCGGCCGAGGGGCTGTCCCCGGAGTTCCAGGGCCTCGACGTCGACCCGCAGCCGCAGCCCGGTGCGCCCTTCCTGTTCACGCTGGGCGAGCTGGCCGGCACCGGGGCGAGCGCGCAGGAGCCGCGTGAGCCGCTCTCCGACGAGGCCAAGGCGGCACTCCGCCACGAGATCGACCTGTCGGACGAGTGCGCACGCGCGACCGGGACAGCCGTCTGCCTGGCGCTGATCGACCACCGGGAGCGGATCACCGAGGCCGTCGAACGCCTGGTCGAGCCGCAGATCGCGGCGCTCGTGTCCGACATGTTCCGCGGGCTCGACGGGCCCGACGACGGTCCGCGCGGCGGACTCTTCTAGCGCCCGGCTGCGTCCCGAGCGCCACCGCGACGGGACCGCGACCGCACCACGAGCCGGGCCACGAGCCGCCACCCGACCAGGAACACCCCGAGGACGATCGTCGCCACGATCACGAACGACACCGGCAGCGGGTTCCCGTCCACGACGCCCTGCCCGGTCGCGACGCGGAGCGCCATGCCGACGGCGACGGTCAGCAGCCACGCGACGACGCCGGTCGGCCAGACGGCGAACGGACGACGCCACGCCCGCGTCACGACGAACGCGAGGGCCCACCCCGCCAGGAACGGGTACGCCGTCGTCCACAGGCCGAGCGGGGCGAACGCCTCGCCGTGCGAACTGCGGCCGATCACCGCGAACGCCACGATGAGCACGACGTCGACGACGGCTGCGAGCCAGGCACGGGTACGGGTCTCCACGCCTCCATCCTCGCAGGCCCGGCGCCGCAGGCGCGCCCCGGCTGTTCACCGCCGCGTCACGCTCCGTTGGGCCGGCCCTCCGACGATGGACCGGTGACGACGCTCGAGACCCCGGCACCCGTGACGACCGGGAGGCCCGGCATCCGCCCGCCACGGATCGTCGCCTCCCGCGGTGCCCCGCGGGTCCGGCGCGAGAACACGCTGCCGGCCGTCGCCGTCGCGGAGGCGCTCGGCGCGGACGTCGTCGCGGTCGACGTGCGGCGGACCGCGGACGACGTCGCCGTGCTGCTGCACGACGCCACCCTCGGGCGGATGTGGGGCGACGCCCGCCGCGTGGCCGACGTGCCGTGGTGCGAGGTCGCCCGGCTCGGCAACGGCCTGGACCGCATCCCGCGCCTGGACGCCGTCCTCGAGCGGCTCGAGGGGTGCTCGGCGACGCTGCTGGTCGGGGTCGCGGACCCGGAGGACGCCGCCGCCGCGGTCGACACCGTGCGTGGTTCGACGGCGGGTGTGCCGGTCGCCTGGCGGGGGAGCGCGGCCGCGATGACCGCCGTGCGCGCGCTCCTGCCCGAGGCCGACGTGTGGCTGCCGTGGGACGCCCTCGAACCGCCGACGGCCGCACACCTGGCGGCACTCCGCCCCTCCACGCTCGACCTCGACGTCGCGTTCCTCACCCCCGCGACCGTCCGTGCCGCCCACGCCCTCGGACTCGCGGTCGCGGTGTGGACCGTCGACGACCCGGAGCCCACACGCTGGGCCAGCCGCCTCGGTGCGGACCTGCTCCTGACCCAGGACGTCGCCACGGTGCACGCCGTGCTCGCCGCCGCGGAGCGGGACGGCTGGCCGGTGCCGTCCCGGGAGCCGAGCGAGCCCGAGGTCGCCGGCCGCGCCCAGGCCCTGGCCCACCGGATCGCGCACGAGGTCGTCGCCTTCACCCGTGAGCACCGCATCGACACCGACGCCGGGAACGCCGCCGCACGGGTGGCCGACGTCGACCGGTCGATCGAGCAGCACGTGCGGGGGCGGGTCCGGGCGGCGTTCCCCCAGCACGGGTTCACGGGCGAGGAGTACGGCGTGGCCCCGGGCGACAAGCACCGGTGGTACCTGGACCCCGTCGACGGCAGCACGAACCTGGCGAACGGCGTGCCGTGGACCAGCACGTCCCTCTGCCTGACGCGCTCGGGTCGACCGCTCGTCGGGGTCGTCGTCGACCCGTGGCGCGGTGAGGTCCTGGAGGCGCGGCGCGGCCGGGGCGCGACCGAACGCGACCGGGTGCTCCGCCTCGACGACACCCCGCGGGCGCTCGCCGGCGCGGTCGTCGGCACCGAGCTGGACGGGCACCGTCCCTGGCCGGGGTTCGCCGCGTTCGTGGCGGCGCTCGCCGCACGGTCCTGCTCGGTCCGCGTTCCGGGGTCGGGCACGCTGACGATCGCCCAGGTCGCCGCCGGGCGCGGGATCGGGGCATGCATGCCCGCGTTCGACCCGGTCGACCACGGCGCGGCGGTGCTCCTCGTCCACGAGGCCGGCGGGGTCGTCCTGACCCTGGCCGGTGCGGTGTCGGAGTTCCCACCGGTCGGGGCGCCGTTCCTGGTGGCGCACCCCGGCGCCGCCGACGAGCTGTCCGCGCTCTGGTCCGCGGCGCTGCTCGGTGCGGAGCAGGAGCGGTGACGCTCAGCGGCTGGTCCTGAGCACACACCCAGTCAACCGGGGCCGCGGGTGCCTACCGTGGGCGCCAGCGGGCACGGTGTCCGCACGAAGGAGCACGACATGGGATTCCTCGACCGTCTGCTCGGCCGCGAGGAGCGTCCGGACCAGCAACGACCCGGCGGCGGACAGCAGCAGGGGTACCAGTACGGCCAGCAGTCGTACCAGCAGCCCGCCGGCGCACCGCAGCAGCCGTACGGCGCACCGCAGCAGGCCGGTGGTGCGGACGAGCGCGCCGTCGAGCGGTACCGCTACCTGCTCCGGACCGCGCCGCCCGAGCGCATCGAGGAGGTCCACGCCGAGGCCTTCGCCCAGCTGACCCCCGACCAGCGCCGCATGGTCTACGACGAGTTCACCCGGACCGCCCCCGCCGGCGAGGCCCCGCGCGGCGACGACCCGCGCTCCCTCGCTCAGGCCGCAACCCGGTCCGAGCTGCGACAGCCCGGGTACGTGGAGCGGTCGCTCGGCGGCATCGGTGGCGGCGGCCGGCAGGGCCCGGGCTTCGGCGGCATGCTCGGGGCGTCGCTCCTCGGCACCGTCGGCGGGTACGTCATCGGGTCGGCCCTGATGAGCGCGTTCCTGCCCGACCCCGGGTCGTTCGACGGTGGAACCGATGCAGGGGGTGCGGACGACGGCGGTGCAGGGGACACTGGTGACGGATCCGGTGACGGCGGCGCGGCCGACGGCGGCGGGTACGAGAACGCCTCCTGGGGCGATGGTGGGTCCGACCTCGGCGGAGCATCCGACGGCGGTGGGTTCGACCAGGGCTTCAGCGACTTCGGTGGTGGTGACTTCGACGTCTGACTGACGCCCGTTCCGCCACCGGCCCAGCAGGACGCAGCCGGTCACGGAGGAACGACATGGCGATCATCGAGGCCTCGGGCCTCACGAAGACGTACCGATCGACGTCGGGGCCGGTGCACGCGCTGGCCGGCCTCGACCTGTCGGTGCCCGAGGGCACCGTCACCGCACTGCTCGGACCGAACGGTGCGGGCAAGACCACGACCGTCAAGGTCCTCACCACCCTCGTCGAACCGGACGCCGGGTCGGCGACCGTCGCCGGTGTCGACGTCGTCGCGGACCCGCAGGCGACCCGGCGCGCGATCGGCGTCTCCGGGCAGTACGCCGCCGTCGACGAGAACCTGACCGGGGTCGAGAACCTCGAGATGATCGGTCGGCTGTACCACCTGGGTCGCCGGGCGGCGCGGGAGCGGGCCCACGAACTCGTCGACGTCTTCGGGCTGGCCGAGGCCGGGGACCGCCCGGTCAAGGGCTTCTCGGGCGGCATGCGGCGGCGGATCGACCTGGCCGGCGCGCTCGTCATGAACCCGCGGGTGCTGTTCCTCGACGAGCCGACGACCGGCCTCGACCCGCGGAGCCGTCTCGCGCTCTGGGGCGTCATCGAGGACCTGGTGGCGGGCGGCACGACGGTCCTGCTCACCACCCAGTACCTCGAGGAGGCCGACCGGCTGGCCGACGACGTCGCCGTGATCGACGACGGCCGGGTCATCGCCGAGGGCACCTCCGACGAACTCAAGGCGCAGGTCGGCGGGCACCGCGTGGTCGTCACCCTGGTCGACGCCGCCGACGGCGACGCGGTGTCGACCGTCCTCCGCCGGTACGGCATCGGCGACGTCGAGACGAGCAGCGACGGACGCACGGCGGGCATCGCCGTGGACGCCGGACCGGCCGCCCTGCAGCGTGTCCTCGCCGACCTGGGCGAGGCCGGCATCGACCTGCACGACGCGGGCATGCGACGACCCACCCTCGACGACGTGTTCCTCCGGCTCACCGGACACGCCGCGACGGAGGACGCGGACGACGCGACCGGCGGGGACGACGGTGGGCGGGCCTCCCGGCGGGGTCGGCGAGGGCGCCCCCGGGACGGCGCCGACGGCCGGACCGGTGTCGGCGTCGGCGGTCCCGCCGGACGGGAGGAGGTCCGGTGACCGCCGCGACCCCGTCGACGGACACCGCCCTCGGACGGCAGCTGCCCGTCGTCGTGACGTCACCCGTCGCGGTGTGGTTCGAGGACGGGTGGACCGTCACGAAGCGGAACCTCACCAAGATCAAGCGGTCGCCGGACATGCTCGTGTTCGCGGTCCTGCAGCCGATCATGTTCGTGCTGCTGTTCAGCCAGGTCTACGGCGGGGCGATCAGCGTGCAGGGGACCGACTACACGCAGTTCCTCATGGCGGGGATCTTCGCGCAGACGGTGGTGTTCGGGGCGACGTTCTCCGGGTCGGCGATGGCGCAGGACCTCAAGGAGGGGCTCATCGACCGGTTCCGGACCCTGCCGATGTCGGCCTCGGCGGTGCTGGTCGGCCGGACGGCGTCGGACCTCGTGCTCAACGGCATCTCGATGGTGATCATGATGGCGACCGGTCTGGCGGTCGGCTGGCGGGTGCAGTCCTCACCCCTCGAGTTCCTCGGCGGCCTCGCGCTCCTGCTGCTCTTCAGCTACGCGTTCAGCTGGGTGATGGCGCTGCTCGGCATGAGCGTGAAGACGCCGGAGGTCATCAACAACGCGTCGTTCATGATCCTGTTCCCGCTGACCTTCGTGTCGAACGCCTTCGTGCCGAGCGACACCCTGCCGCTCGTGCTGCGGGTGTTCGCCGAGTGGAACCCGGTGTCGTCGCTCGTGCAGGCGGCGCGGCAGCTGTTCGGCAACGCGGGGTCGGCGCCCGTGCCGGACATCTGGACCATGCAGCACCCGATCGCCACGGTGCTCGTCGGGATCGCGGTGATGCTCGTGGTGTTCGTGCCGTGCGCGGTGGCGAAGTACCGGCGGATCAGCAGCAAGTAGGCGCGGTGGGCGGGGCCCGACGGCCGGTCCCGCCGTCGTCGTCCTCGGCGGGGTCGCGTCACGGTCGGTGGGGTCGCGCCGTGGTCGGTTGGGTCGGTCGTGGCCGGCGGGTCGCGTCCTGATCCGCGGGTCGCGTCCTGGTCCGCGGGGTCGCGTCCTAGTCGGCGGCGAGGATCGCGTCGCGGACCTTGCGGCGCAGCACCTTGCCGATCATCGAGCGGGGCAGGTCCTCGACGACGACCACGCGGCGGGGCACCTTGTACGCCGCCAGGTGGTCACGGGACCACGCCCGGAGCGCGGCCGGGTCGAACGTCGCCGGGTCGACGGGGATCACTGCGGCGACCACCTGCTCGTTGCCGCCCTGCGTGATGCCGACGACCGCGACCTCCTTGACGCTCGGGTGCTTGAGGAGCGTGTCCTCGACCTCGGAGGGTGCGACGTTGAAGCCACCCGTGATGATGAGCTCCTTGAGCCGGTCGACGATCTTGACGAAGCCGTCGGCGTCGATGGCCACGATGTCGCCGGTCCGGAACCAGCCGTCGGGGGAGAAGACCTCGTCGGTGGCCTCGGCCTTGCCCCAGTAGCCGCTGAAGACCTGGGGGCCGCGGACCTGCAGCTCGCCGGGCTCGTCGGTGCCGAGGACCTTCGACGGGTCGTCCGGGTCCACCACCCGGCACTCGGTCGAGGGCAGCGGCAGGCCGATCGCACCGAGACGACGGTCCTCGGACACCGGGTTCGCCATCAGGACGGGGGAGCACTCGGACAACCCGTAGCCCTCGACCAGGAAGCCGCCGGTCCGGGCCTCCCACGGTTCGATGACGTCCTGCGACAGGGGCATGGCGCCCGAGATGCCGATGTCGATGCCCCGCAGCGAGACCCCGGCGGAGTCGGCGGCGTGCTGCAGGCGGGCGTAGATCGGCGGCACGGCCGGCAGGAACGTCGGCGGACGCTTCTTGATCGCCGCCAGCACGAGGGCCGGGTCGAAGGCCGGGAAGAGCACGAGCCGCCCGGCGATGCTCATCGCGAAGGTCAGGCAGAGGGTCAGGCCGTAGGCGTGGAACATCGGCAGAACGGCGTGCACGACGCTGCCGTCGCCGGCGCTGATCTGCGGGATCCACGCCCGGGCCTGGGCGGCGTTGGCCAGCAGGTTGCGGTGGGTCAGGACCGCGCCCTTCGGGGTGCCCGTCGTACCCGAGGTGTACTGGATGAGCGCGACGTCGTCGGTCTCCGGGCGCGGGTGCCGCTTCGACAGCTTCCGGTTCGACACGAGGTCGTCCCACCGGGTGGTGCCCGTCACCGGGGCCGTCAGCTTCGCCCGGGACTCGCGGGCCTTCGCCACCGGCAGCGACAGCGCCAGGCGGGTCCGGCGCGGCATCGCTCGGGTCAGGTCGACGGAGACGATCGCGTCGAGGGCGACGTCCTTCGGGAAGTCCTGCAGGGTGGCCACCGACTTGTCCCAGGCGATCGCGACCCGGGCACCGTGGTCCTCGAACTGGTGCCGCAGCTCACGCGGGGTGTACAGCGGGTTGTGCTCGACGACGATCGCGCCGAGCCGCAGCACCGCGTAGAACGCCACCACGTGCTGGGGGCAGTTCGGCAGCACCAGGGCCACCCGGTCGCCCTTCGTCACGCCGAGCTTCCGCAGACCGTTCGCCGCGCGGGCGATCTGCTCCTCGAGCTCGGCGTACGTCGTCGTCCGCGTGAAGAACTCGAGCGCCACCGCCTTCGGGAACCGCTTCGCCGACTGCTCGACCAGGTCCAGCAGGGACCCGGTCATCGGCTCGATGTCGGTCGGCACCCCTGCAGCGTAGGAACCGAGCCAGGGACGAGGCGTGTCGATGCTCACGCCGACCAACCTAGCGGGCAGACCCGAGCGGTGGTCAGGCGCGGTTCGTGGCCGACCGGGGCGCACTGTCAGGGGCGCGACGGACGATGGCGTCATGTCGTTCGTCACCGATGCCTTCCGGACCCGCATGCAGGCCACCTTCACCGGCAGCACCACCGGCAGCCCCGAGTGGGTGGACCAGCTCGAACGCGGTACCGACGCCGGCTTCTTCGGCCCCGGGTCCGCCACCTGGTCGGTGCACGGCGGCAATCAGACCATCGTCGCCGGGGTCCGTGCCCTCCTGGTGCAGGCCCTCCACCCGGGGGCGCTGGCCGGGGTGGCCGACCACTCCCGCTACAAGGACGACCCCTTCGGGCGGCTCGCCGGCACCATCCGGTGGATCTACACCGTCACGCACGGCGACACCGCCACCGCCCGGGCCGGCAGCGAGTGGGTGCTCAAGCTGCACGAGCGCGTCCGCGGGCAGTACGTCGACGGCCACGGCATCGGCCGTCCCTACACTGCCAACGACCCCGACCTGGCGCGCTGGGTGCACCTGGCCTTCACGGACGCGTTCCTCCGCACCGCGCAGCGCTGGGGTGAGCCGATCCCCGGCGGCGCCGACGCCTACGTCAAGGAGTGGGCGATCGCGGGACGGCTCATGCGCGTGGAGGACGCCCCCGAGAGCGAGGCCGAGCTCCGCGCGCAGATGGACGGCTACCTCGACCGTGGCGAGCTCGCGGTGACGCCCAGGACCCGGGAGGTCCTGCGCTTCATCAAGAACCCGCCGCTCGCCCAGTTGCTCCGGCCGGGGTACCGGGCGCTGTACCAGGGCGCGGTCTCGACCCTCGACCCGCGGCACCGGTCGCTGCTCGGCATCCGCACGCCCGCGATCGGACCGATCGAGCTGCCCGTCGACCGTGCGACCGGGCTCGTCCTCGACGGCATCGGCGGGGTCCTGGGAACGCAGTCGGGCACGGAGCGTGCGGCGTTGGCGCGCATCGCGCGGCTCGAGCGCGAGGCGGCGGCGGGGCGGGGAGTCGGCGCGGCCTGACGGCGTTGCCGGAGCCGGCGGGGTCGGCGAGGTCGGCGGGGCTGAGGTCGCACGACCCGCCGTGGCGCGCTCGTCGAGGTCGCACGAAGTGCCATGGCGCGCTCGTCGAGGTCGCACGAAGTGCCGCCAGGGCCGTCCCCGGCCGGCCGTTCGTGCGACCCCGACGGCGTGCGGATGGCGTGTCGTGCGACTCCGGCGCGGCCGGCTGTGTCGATCTGGAGGCGCGGCCGGATTCCGCGCGGACCCTCGGCCGCTGACGCGCCCGGGTGGCAGCCGTCGAGGTCGCGCGAAGTGCCGTGGCGCGCTCGTCGAGGTCGCACGAAGTGCCGCCAGGGCCGTCCCCGGCCGGCCGTTCGTGCGACCTCGGCGGCGTGCGAGTGTCGTGTCGTGTCGTGCGACCTCGGCGTGTCCGGCCGGGGCTGTCTGGAGGCGCCGCTTCGGTCCTGCGCGGATGCTCGGCCGGGTTCCGCGGCGCCGCAGCGGTAGGCGCGCCCACGTGGGCACCGGCGAGGTCGCACGACCCGCCGCGGCCCGCCCGCCGAGGTCGCACGACGTGCCGCCAGGAGAGGGCCCGGCCGGCCGTTCGTGCGACCTCGGCGGCGCGTGGGCGGCGTGTCGTGCGACCTCGGCTGCGGCTGCGGCTACGGCTACGGCTACGGCTACGGCTACGGCTACGGCTACGGCTGCGGCTACGGCCACGGCCTGCGCCGGCGCCGGGATCAGAAGCCGGACGGCACCCGCGGGGTGTAGGCCTGCTCGAGTCGCGCGACCTCGTCGTCGGTCAGCGTGATCGCGGTCGCCGCGACCGCGTCGTCGATGTGGTGCTCCTTCGTCGCGCCGATGATCGGGGCGGAGACGGCAGGCTTGCCGGCGACCCAGGCCAGGGCGATCTGCGCCATGCTGGCGCCGCGCTCCTCGGCGACCTGGCCGACGGCGTCGACGATCGCGCGGTTCGCGTCCTCGTCCTGGCGGTAGAGGGTCTTGCCGAACTCGTCCGTGTCCGAGCGCGAGCCGGAGCCCTGGGCGTCCCACGGGCGCGTGACCTTGCCACGCGCGAGGGGGCTCCACGGGATGACCCCGACGCCGGTGTGGGCGCAGTAGGGGTGCATCTCGCGCTCCTCCTCGCGTTCGAGGAGGTTGTACTGGTCCTGCATGCTGACGAACCGGGTCCAGCCGTGGCGCTCGGCGACGTGCTGCATCTCGGCGAACTGCCACGCCCACATGCTGCTCGCGCCGATGTAGCGCGCCTTGCCGGCCTTGACGACGTCGTGCAGCGCCTCCATCGTCTCCTCGACCGGGGTCTCCGGGTCGAAGCGGTGGATCTGGTACAGGTCGACGTAGTCGGTGCCCAGGCGGGTCAGCGAGGCGTCGATCTCGTGCATGATCGCCGCGCGCGACAGGCCGGCGCCGTTGCGACCCGGGCGCATGCGGTTGAACACCTTCGTGAGGACCTGGACCTCTTCACGCGGTGCCAGCTCCTTGAGGAGCTGACCGGTGATCTCCTCGCTGCTGCCCGCGGAGTACACGTTCGCGGTGTCGAAGGTCGTGATGCCCGCCTCGAAGGCGCGGCGGACGAAGGGGCGGGCCTCGTCGATGCCGACGCTCCAGGCGTGCGAGCCGGCGGCCGGGTCGCCGTAGGACATCATCCCGAGGACGATGCCCGAGATCTCGAGCCCGGAGCTGCCCAGGCGGGTGGTGGGAACGGTCGGGGTGTCGGACATGCTGGGTCCTTCCGGAGGCGGCGCGGTCACCCACCACGCGGGAGGCGGTGCGTCGCGGTGTGTGCGTCCGCTCGTGCGGGCGAGGGACGAACGGGCGACCGGGCGGCCGCTCGTGACGGGTGTGGTCAGGCGGAGACCCGGGCGTCCCGCCCGGTGACCGCGAGGAGCCGCACCTGCAGAGGAGCATCGTCGTCCACCTGCACTGGTGCCGCGTACAGTCCCGTGGCCTCGAGCGACTGGATCTGCGGCTCGAAGTGCGTCCACACCGCCTCGACGAGTTCGTCGGGCAGCTGCTCGTCGCTCCCGGTCGCGCGGGCGAGGTCCCACGTGTGGATCGTGATGTCGCTCGTCTGCTCCGCGAGGTACTCGCCGGCGCTCACGACGTCGGTCGCGAGGTGGACCGGGGTGTCCTGGGGAGCGCGCTGCCACGCCTCGATCGCGGCACCCGAGTGCCGTTCCCACTCGGCCACGAGGTCGTCGCCGATCGGTTCGAGGTCCGCCTCGGCCTGGGCGTGGTCGCACCCGGTGAGGAGCTTCGGGATCCAGCGCTGCTCGTCCACGACGTGGGCGACGAGGTCGCGGGTGGTCCACTCCGAGTCGGGCGTCGGGGCGTCCCACTCGGTGACAGCGGCAACGCGGCGGCCGAACTCCGCGGCCGCGAGGGTCTGCAGGGCGATCCAGTCGGTGGGCATCGTGGGCTCCTGTTCGTCGGCGGTGGTGCCTGCAACCCGACGGTGCACGGCTGGATTCCCGCCGGCGGGTCGGTGCGTCGCTCACGCTACCGCTCGGTGGACGGCACGAAGCCCCGACGCCGAGGGCGCCGGGGCTTCGTGGTGTCAGGAGGTCAGGCCGCCTGGAGGACGAACTGGACGTCGAGGTTGATCGTGACGTCGTTGCCGAGCGTGAAGCCGCCGGCCTCGAGCGCTGCGTTCCAGTTCACGCCGAACTCGGTGCGGTCGATCTTGGTCGTCGCCTCGGCGCCGAGCTTGACCTGGCCGTAGCCGTCGGTGGTGACGCCGCCGAACTCGGTCTTCAGCGTGACGTTCTTCGTCACGCCGCGCAGCGAGAGCTCGCCGTCGATGAGCATGTCGTCGCCGTCCTCGCGGATGCCCGTCGAGCGGAACGTCATGTGCGGGTGCTCCTCGGTGAGGAAGAAGTCACCGGTCGCGAGGTGCTGGTCGCGCTGCGGCTGGTTGGTGTTGATGCTGGCGACGTCGATCGAGGCCTCGAGGGTGGTGTCGAGCGGGTTCTCGGCGGTGACGAGCGTGGCGTCGAACTGCTCGAACTTGCCCTTGACCTTGCTGATGGCGAGGTGGCGGACGGAGAAGCTGACCTCGGAGTGGGTCGGGTCGAGCTTCCAGGTGCCGGTGACGTAGCCGGGGATGGCGGAGGCGGTGAGAGCCATGGTGAGTCCTTACTTCGAACGAGTGGTCTTCGAGCGATGAGTCGTGGGGCCGACGCGATGGTGCATGCGCCTGCATCGACCTTGATGCTACCCCATCCTGCACCCGTTTGGTTGAAGCGTCAACCATTGTTCACCGAGGCGTCGTCCCGGGTACTGCCCGGACCCCTCACGGGAGCGCTCACTCCAGTAGCGTCGGACCCATGGAATTCAGGTACCTGGGCAACTCCGGACTCAAGATCTCCGAGATCACCTACGGCAACTGGCTGACGCACGGCTCGCAGGTCGAGAACGACGTCGCCACCCAGTGCGTGCGGGCAGCGCTCGACGCCGGCATCACCACGTTCGACACCGCGGACACCTACGCGAACACCGCCGCCGAGACCGTCCTCGGCGAGGCGCTCAAGGGTGAGCGCCGGCAGTCCCTCGAGGTCTTCACGAAGGTGTACTGGCCGACCGGTCCGAAGGGACACAACGACGTCGGCCTCAGCCGGAAGCACATCATGGAGTCGATCAACGGCTCCCTCGAGCGGCTGCAGACCGACTACGTCGACCTGTACCAGGCGCACCGCTACGACTACGAGACCCCGCTCGAGGAGACCATGCAGGCCTTCGCGGACGTCGTCCGTCAGGGCAAGGCGCTGTACATCGGCGTCAGCGAGTGGTCCGCCGAGCAGATCCGTGCCGGTGCGGCGCTCGCGAAGGAGCTCGGCTTCCAGCTCATCTCGAACCAGCCGCAGTACTCGATGCTGTGGCGCGTCATCGAGGGCGAGGTCGTCCCCGCCTCGAAGCAGCTCGGCCTCTCCCAGATCGTCTGGTCGCCGATCGCCCAGGGCGTCCTCACCGGCAAGTACAAGCCGGGTCAGCCGCTCCCCGAGGGCTCCCGCGCCACGGACGAGAAGGGCGGCGCGGACATGATCAAGCGGTTCATGCGCGACGAGGTCCTCGAGGCCGTGCAGCGCCTGCAGCCGGTCGCGGACCAGGCCGGGCTCACCCTCGCCCAGCTCGCCATCGCGTGGACGCTGCAGAACGAGAACGTCGCGTCGGCGATCGTCGGCGCCTCGCGCCCGCAGCAGGTCACCGACAACGTGAAGGCCGCGGGCGTCACGCTCGACGCCGACGCGCTCGCCGCGATCGACGCCGCACTCGGGGACATCCCCGAGCGCGACACCGCGAAGGTCGTCTCGCCGGCACAGCGTCCGGCCTGAGCCGACGACGCGCGGCGCGGCGGCCTGCGAGCCGACGCCACGACGGACGGGAGGCCCGGTACCAGCTCGTACCGGGCCTCCCGTCCGTCGTGTGGGCGCGTGCTCAGCGACCCCGCTCGCCGGACGCCGTCAGCGCACGACCACGAGGCCGCGGCCGCCGAAGCGGACGCCGTCCGTGTCGAAGTCCGCGTCGCCGAAGCTGAACAGCACCTCGCCGGTGGCGCCGACGAGAGGGACCTCGGTCGCGTCGTCCGAGAGGTTCACGACCACGTGCACCGGCGCTGCGGTCGGGCCGAGCAGCCCGCGGGTGAGCACCAGCCAGCGCTCGTCCTCGCTGAAGCGGACCGCGTTCGCCTCGTACCGGTGGTCGACGAAGGCCTCGTCGGTCCGGCGGAGGGCGACGAGCACCCGGTAGGCGTTGAGGACCCGGGCGCCGCGCTCCGAGTCCACGTCGGACCAGTCGAGTTTCGAGTTCGTGAACGTCGTCGGGTCCTGCGGGTCCGGCACGGTCGACTCGTCCCAACCGTGCTGCGCGAACTCCTTGATGCGACCCTCGGCCGTCACCTTGCCGAGCTCCGGCTCGGGGTGCGACGTGAAGAACTGCCAGGGCGTCGTCGCCGCGAACTCCTCGCCCATGAACAGCATCGGCGTGAACGGGCCGAGCAGGGTCAGGGCCGCTGCGATGACCAGGCCCTCGTCGGACACGGTGGCCGCCAGGCGGTCGCCCGCGGCACGGTTGCCGATCTGGTCGTGGTTCTGGTTCGCGACCACGAGGGCGGTCGTGGGGGAGGTGCCCCGGTCGATCGGCCGACCGTGGCGCGAGCCACGGAACGACGACCAGGTGCCGTCGTGGAAGAAGCCGTGGTCGAGCACCTTCGCCAGCGCGGTCAGCGGCGCGAAGTCGGCGTAGTAGCCGTTCGTCTCCCCGGTCACCGCGACGTGCACGGCGTGGTGGAAGTCGTCCGACCACTGGCCGGCGAGCCCGTAGCCCGCGGCCTCGCGCGGACGGAACATCACCGGGTCGTTGAGGTCCGACTCGGCGATGAGCGACAGCGGCTTGCCTGTGAACGCCGAGTAGGCGTCGGTCTCGCTGGCCATCTCGGCCAGGACGTGCGGCCGGGTGGTGTCGCGGATCGCGTGCACGGCGTCGAGACGGAGGCCGTCGACGTGGTGGTCACGGAACCACATGCGCACGTTGTCGAGAACGTAGCGCCGCACCTCGGGGTGCTCGACGTTGACCGAGTCACCCCAGGTGTTCGCCAGGCCCTGCACGAGGTACGGCCCGTACAGCGGCAGGTAGTTGCCGCTCGGTCCGAGGTGGTTGTACACGACGTCCTGGATGACGCCGAGGCCGAGCGCGTGCGCCCGGTCGACGAAGCGGTCGTAGGCGTCCGGGCCGCCGTACGGGGCGTGCACGGCGAACCACGCCACCCCGTCGTAGCCCCAGTTCCACTCGCCGTTGACACCGTTCACGGGCAGGAGCTCGACGAACTCGACCCCGAGCTCGACCAGGTGCTCGAGCTTCGCCGCGGCCGCGTCGAGCGTGCCCTCGGGAGTGTAGGTGCCGACGTGCATCTCGTAGATCACGCCGCCGCGGGCCGGGCGACCGGTCCAGGCGTCGTCGGTCCACGCGAAACGTGCCGGGTCGACGACCTCGGACGGGCCGTGGACACCTTCGGGCTGGAAGCGGCTGCGCGGGTCCGGGCGGACGGCGTCGTCGTCACCGATGCGGAAGCCGTAGCGGGCGCCGACGACGGGGAGGACCTCGTCGGTGGTCCACCAGTCGTCGTCGCCGCGGGTGAGTGCGTACTCGGTGTCGTCGACGACGAGGCGGACGCGCTCGGGCTCGGGGGCCCAGACGCCGTAGCGGTCGGGACTGGTCATGCGTGACCCTCCAGGATCTCGACCTCTGCCTGGGCGTCGGTCTCGGTGTCATCGGTGCTGGTGCTGGTGCTGGTGCTGGTGCTCGTGCTGGTGCTGGTGGTGCCGGTGCTCGCGGCGTCGTGCCCGGCTCCGTCGACGACGTCGGCCGGGACGAGGAGCGCGACCGGGTAGTCGGCGAGCACCTCGTCGAGCAGCAGGTCGCGGTCGGCAGGGAAGCGGCGACCGGTCAGCAGGTCGACCCGCTCCACCGGGACGACGTGCAGGAGCGTGTCCGCCCAGCCGCCCACGGCCGCGAGGCCGAGGGGCAGGCGCGTGGCCACCGTGACGGCGCCACCGCGGTCGAACGCGACGACGTGGTCGGCTGCCGGGCCGGTCGCGTCGAGCGGCACGTACCGGGTGAAGAGCTCCGGGCGGTCACGGCGGAGGCGGAGCGACCGGCTGGTGACGAGCGTCTTGGCGGCGGCGTCGAGGTCGATCGCGGGGAGCGCGTCGGGCCCGTCGTCGTCCGCACCGTCGAGGCCGGCGAGCACGCGGCGGCGCTCGGCGTAGTCCACCGGTCGGCGGTTGTCCGGGTCGACGAGCGAGCGGTCCCACGCCTCGGTGCCCTGGTAGACGTCGGGGACGCCGGGGGCGGTGAGCTGCAGGATCTTCGCGCCGAGGCCGTTCGACCATCCGGCGGCGGTGATGCGCTCGTCGAGGGCGTCGAGGACGGCGACGACGTCCGGGTCGTCGAACGCGGCGTCGACGAGCGCGTGCATCTGGCGCTCGAAGGCCTCGTCCGGTTCGGTCCAGGTCGTGCTGTCACCGGCTTCGCGCGAGGCCTTCTCGGCGTACGCGTGCAGCCGCTCGCGGGATGCCGGTCGGGCGCCGACGATCGCCTGCCAGAGCAGGTTCGCGAAGACGCCGTCCTCGAGCGGCGCGAGACCGTTCAGCCGGTCGAAGACCTCGGTCCACTCGCCACCGAGCTCCGCCAGCACGGCGATCCGCGCCCGGGTGTCCTCGCTGCGCTTGGTGTCGTGCGTGGTCAGGGTCGTCATGGCGGACGGCCAGCTCGCCAGGCGCTCGACCTGTGCGGCGTGGAACTCCGCGGTGGTCGCGGCGAAGACGCTCGGGTCGCCGCCGACCTCGCTGAGGGACGAGAGCCGCGAGGTGCGGTAGAAGGCCGTGTCCTCGACACCCTTCGCCATCACCATCCCGCTGGTCTGCTGCAGTCGGACCGCGGCGGCGTTGTCCGGGTCGCAGAGCGCCGGGGCGATGCGGTCGACCACGTCGGCGAGGTCCGGACGGGACTCCGCCGCGACCTCGAGCGCCTCGATGAGGTGGTGGATGCCCTCGGGCAGGTACGTGCGGTAGACCTCGAAGCTCGCGACGACCTCGGCGACCGCGTCGACGATGCGCTCCTCGGCGAGGGGCTCGCCCACACCCTGCACGCTCGGATCGGTGACGAGCAGACGGGCCAGGCGCCGGACCTCGCTGTTCAGGATGCCGTCGGCGATGCCACGGCGCGTACCGCGGGTCAGGTCCTGCCACGCCACGTGTGCGCCGCGCAGCCGGTCCTCGAGGGCGGCTAGCGGTGCCTCGCCCGCGGGGTCGACGAACACCCGGTCGACGAAGCCGAGCGCGTCGTACCCGGTCGTGCCGTCGACGGGCCACGACGCGGGCAGGAGCTCGCCGGGCTCGAGGATCTTCTCGACGAGCGTGTAGGCGCCACCGGTCAGGTCGGCGAGGTCGTCCAGGTACCCGGCCGGGTCGTACAGCCCGTCCGGGTGGTCGATCCGCAGCCCGTCGACCAGGCCGTCGCGGAACCACGAGCCGATGACGCCGTGGGAGGCCGCGAAGACCTCGGGCTCCTCGACGCGGATGGCCGCGAGGGTGTTCACCGCGAAGAAGCGGCGGTAGTTCAGCTCGGAGTCGGCGCGCTTCCAGTGCACGAACTCGTAGTGCTGGCGTGCGTGCACGGCCTCGACGTCGTCGCCGTCCTGGACGGTGCCGGGAGCGGTCGGGTAGGCGGTCTCACCCACGAGCAGGCGCGGACCGTCGGCCGAGCCGTCGCCGGTTCCGCGGTCGAGCGTGACGCCCTCGAGCAGCCGGTCGTCGAGGACCGGGACGCGGATGCGTCCGTCGCCCGCTGCCCAGTCGACGTCGAAGGCCCACGCGACGGGGGACTCCTGCCCGTGCTCGAGCAGCGACCACCACCACGGGTTCACGGCGGGCGTGGCGACGCCGACGTGGTTCGGCACGACGTCGACCAGGACGCCGAGCCCGACCGCGTGCGCGGCGTCGGCGAGGGCACGGAGTGCGTCGTCCCCACCCCGCTCGGTGTCGACGTGCGTGTGGTCGACGACGTCGTACCCGTGTCCGGAGCCGGGCTCGGCCTGGAGGACGGGGGAGAGGTAGATCCAGTCGGCGCCGAGGTCGCGGACGTAGTCCACGACGTCACGGGCGGCGCTGAGGTCGAAGTCGGCCGTGACCTGCAGACGGTAGGTCGAGGTCGGGTGGCGGCGGGTCATGCGGCACTCCCAGGGGTGTCGGTCTCGGTGGGGTCGGGTGCGTCGCTGACGGGTGCAGCGTCGGTCGTGGGCTCAGCCGCGGAGGCGGAGGAGGCGGCTGCCGGGACGCCGGCGGCACCGGCCGTCCCGGCAGCGCTCGGCGCCGCGGAGGCGGCCGGGTTGGCGGGGGTCGCCGCCGGGTGCTCGGGCTCGCCCTGCTGCGCCGTGTCGACCGGCGTCCGCTGGATCTCGTGCTCCGGCTCGGCGCGCAGGACGATCATCGACCGCGCGGGCACGTCGAGCGGCTCACCGGCCTCGAGCACCTCTTCGCGAGCGCCGGGCTCGGCGGTGTCGATGCGCACCGTCCAACCCGGGGAGTACTCCTCGGGCGGCAGCGTGAAGGTGACGACGCCGTCGTGCGCGTTGAAGTACGTCAGGAAGGCCACGTCGGTGACGCGCTCCCCACGGGCGTCACGGCCGCGGATGCCCTCGCCGTTCAGGTACATGCCGACGCTCTTGCCGAACCCGGAGTCCCACTCCTCGGGCTGCATGGCGTCACCCGCGGGGGTCAGCCACACGACGTCGGGCAGCGGTTCGCCCTCGCCACGGCGGACCGGACGACCGTTGAAGTACCGGGTCCGGCGGAAGGTCGGGTGGTCGTGGCGGAGCTTGACGACGTCGGCGGTGAACTGGATGAGCTCGTCGTCGGCGGTGGCCCAGTCGATCCAGCTGAGCTCGGAGTCCTGCGCGTAGACGTTGTTGTTGCCCTGCTGCGTGCGGCCGAGCTCGTCACCGTGCGCGATCATCGGCACGCCCTGGCTGAGCAGCAGCGTGGCAAGGAAGTTCCGTCGACGCTGCAGCCGGAGCGCGGTGACCTCGGGGTCGTCCGTCGGGCCCTCGACGCCGGAGTTCCACGAGCGATTGTGGCTCTCGCCGTCGTTGTTGTCCTCGCCGTTGGCGTCGTTGTGCTTCTCGTTGTAGGCGACGAGGTCGTGGAGCGTGAAGCCGTCGTGGGCGGTGATGAAGTTGATGCTCGCCTTGGGCGTGCGGCCGTCGTGCTCGTAGAGGTCGGCCGACCCGGAGATGCGTGAGGCGAACTCGCCGAGGGTCGAGGGCTCGCCCCGCCAGAAGTCGCGCACGGTGTCGCGGTACTTGCCGTTCCACTCCGACCACTGCGGGGGGAAGTTGCCGACCTGGTACCCGCCGGGGCCGACGTCCCACGGCTCGGCGATGAGCTTCACCTGCGACACGATCGGGTCCTGTTGCACGAGTTCGAAGAACGCCGACAGACGGTCGACCTCGTAGAACTCGCGGGCCAGGGCGGCGGCGAGGTCGAAGCGGAAGCCGTCGACGTGCATCTCGGTCACCCAGTAGCGGAGCGAGTCCATGATGAGCTGCAGCGAGTGCGGGTGGCCGACGTTGAGCGAGTTCCCGGTGCCCGTGACGTCCATGTAGTACCGCTTGTCGTCGTCCATCAGGCGGTAGTAGGCGGCGTTGTCGATGCCGCGGAACGACAGCGTCGGGCCGAGGTGGTTGCCCTCCGCGGTGTGGTTGTAGACCACGTCGATGACGACCTCGATGCCGGCCCGGTGCAGCTCCCGCACCATCGTCTTGAACTCCTGCACCTGCTGCCCGCCGTCGCCGGACGACGAGTAGTGCGCGTGCGGCGCGAAGAAGCCGATCGTGTTGTAGCCCCAGTAGTTCGACAGCCCCTTGTCCTGCAGGGTCGAGTCGTTCACGAACTGGTGCACCGGCATGAGCTCGAGCGTGGTCACGCCGAGTCGCTTCAGGTGCTCGATGACGGCCGGGTGCGCGACGCCGGCGTAGGTGCCGCGCTGCTCCTCGGGCACGTCGGGGTGCGTCTCGGTGAGGCCCTTCACGTGGGCTTCGTAGATGACGGTCTCGCCGTAGGGGATGCGGGGAGCCCGGTCGCCCTGCCAGTCGAAGAACGGGTTGATCACGACGCCCTTGACCATGTGGGACGCGGAGTCCTCGTCGTTGGTCGAGTCCGGGTCGCCGAACGTGTACGAGAACAGGGACTGGTCCCAGTCGATGTCACCGCTGGTCGCCTTGGCGTACGGGTCGAGCAGCAGCTTGGCGGGGTTCGAGCGCAGCCCGTTGGCCGGGTCGTACGGCGCGTGCACGCGGAACCCGTACTCCTGCCCCGGGCCGACGGTCGGCAGGTACGCGTGCCAGACGTGCGCGTCGACCTCGACGAGGCGGACGCGCTCCTCGGTGCCGTCGGCGTCGAACAGGCAGAGCTCGACCCCTTCGGCGACCTCGCTGAACACGGCGAAGTTGGTGCCGCTGCCGTCGTAGGTCGCGCCGAGCGGGTAGGGGTTGCCGGGCCAGGTGTGCAAACGTGCCTCCAGAAGGGGTGAACTGGGCCAACGTATCGGCGGACCCCTGTGATGTCCGCGCCGCTGGCGCGCCCTGTGGAGGGAGCGCGTGCTCCACAGGCGGACGCGACGGAGGCGGGACCGTTCCTCCACAGGGCGGACCACGGGCGCGACGGGTCGGCCCTTCTCCACAGATCGTCACGAGCGGCCCGACGGCCAGTCCGCGCGGAGTAGCGTCGCCGCCATGACCAACATCGTCACGCAGATCGCAGACAAGGTGCGGCCCGTCGGCGTCGCCTCGAACTACGGCGACCCGGTGGACGTCGGGGACAGCACCCTGATCCCCGTGTCCGTCAACTGGTACGGCTTCGGCGGCGGCTCCGACGCCGACGAGGACGGCGCGGGCGGCGGTGGCGGCGGTGCCGTCTCGCTGCCGGTCGGCGCGTACGTCCGCCGCCCGGGGCAGGACCTCGCGTTCGAGCCGAACCTCATCGCGCTCCTCACCGTCAGCATCCCGGTCATCTGGGTCGGCGGCAAGGTGCTCGTCAAGCTGGTGCGCGCGCTCAAGAAGTGACCGCCTGACCGGGACGGAGGCCCGTGGTCACGTGACCACGCGCCTACGGTCCGGTGGGTACACTGCTGGGACACACACGGGAGTCCGCCAGAGCGGGCTGAGAGGGAGCGAACCGCGCTCCGACCGTCGAACCTGATCCGGATCATGCCGGCGCAGGGAGGAGTCATCGCGATGTCCACTGGCACACCCATCGTCACGCCCACCGGACGGCCCACCGCCAAGCGCTCACTGCGCTGGCGCGTCGTCGACATCGTCGTCGCCGCGGTCCTCGCCGTCGCGGTCGGCGTCGTCTTCAAGCTCTGGGACTTCGCCTACGAGCCGATCGGCGCGGGGCTCGGTCTCGTCCTGCCCGGGTCGCAGGCCCTGGTCGGCGGGGTCTGGCTGCTCGCCGGGCCGCTCGTCGCGATCGTCGTCCGCAAGCCGGGTGCCGCACTGTTCGGCGAGATCGTCGCCGCGTCGGTCGAGGCCATGCTCGGCACCCAGTGGGGCTGGGGCACTCTGTTGTCCGGGCTCGTCCAGGGCATCGGCGCTGAGATCGTCTTCGCGATCTTCCTGTACAGCGTCTGGCGTCTGCCGGTCGTCATGCTCGCCGGCGCTGCCACCGGGCTCGCACTCGGCCTGAACGACGCCTTCCGGTACTACGCCGGCGCGACCGCCTCCTTCCAGGTCGTCTACGTCATCTGCGCGATCGTCTCGGGGGTCGTCATCTCCGGCCTCGGGTCGTGGCTGCTCGTCCGCGCACTCGCCCGCACCGGTGTCCTCTCGTCGTTCGCGGCCGGACGGGAGCAGGGGCGCCGGCCACGAGCCTCCGCAGCGTGACGACCGTCCCCGCACGGATCGCCTTCTCCGGCTGGGGCTGGCGCTACCCGGAGCGGCACGCCTGGGCCGTCCGCGGGGTCGACCTCGTCGTCGGCCCCGGGGAGCGGGTCGCGGTCGTCGGTCCCTCGGGCGCCGGCAAGTCGACCCTGCTGCGGGCCGCCGCCGGGGTGCTCGCCGACGACCCGGACGACGCGGACGACACCGCGGCGGCGGTCGAGGGCACGGTCCTCGTCGACGAAGCCGAACCGCGCACCGTCCGCGGCCGGGTCGGCCTCGTCATGCAGGACCCCGAGGCGCACACCGTCATGTCACGCCTCGGGGACGACGTGGCCTTCGGGTGCGAGAACACCGGCGTCCCGCGAGCGGAGATCTGGCCGCGGGTGCAGCACGCGCTCGACGTGGTCGGGCTCGACCTGCCGCTCGACCGTTCCACCTCCCGACTGTCGGGCGGCCAGCGGCAGCGGCTCGCCCTCGCCGGGGTGCTGGCGATGCGTCCGGGGGCGCTCGTCCTCGACGAACCGTGCGCGAACCTCGACCCCGACGGCGTGTCCCAGGTGCACGACGCCGTCCGGGCACTGCTCGACGACACGGGTGCGACGCTCCTCGTCGTGGAGCACCGCATCGGCACCTGGTTGGACCTGGTCGACCGTCTCGTGCTCCTCGAGCCCGGGGGCGGCGTCGTCGCCGACGGGACGCCGACCGACGTCCTCGCCCAGCACGGGGACGCCCTCGCCCGCGGCGGCGTCTGGCTGCCCGGAGCGGCACCCGGCCGGGGAACCGCCCGCCGGGGAGCCGCCGACAGCGGACCCGCCCCCAGCGGAGCAGCCGGCAGCGGACCCGCCCCCAGCGGAGCAGCTGGCAGCGGACCCGCCCTCCATCGCCCGACCGCTCCCGGCCCGACCGCTCCCCGTCAGCCCGCTTCCCGTCCGCCCGAGCAGACCGCCGCCGAGGGTGCACCCGACACGGCCCTGCTCCACGCCCGGGGTCTCGCGACCTCTCGGGGCCGGCACCGTTCCGTCGGCCACGGCATCGACCTCGACGTGCAGAGCGGTCGCGTCCTCGCGGTCACCGGACCGAACGGGGTCGGCAAGAGCACGCTGGGGCTCACCCTGGCCGGACTGCTCCGTCCCGGCGGCGGGGTCCTCGAGGCCACACCGACGCTGGCCGGGGCGCTCGGCACCGCCCCGCTCGGCTGGTCGAGTCGCGAGCTCGCGGCCCGCATCGGCACCGTCTTCCAGGACCCGGAGCACCAGTTCATCGCCCGGTCCGTCCGCGAGGAGATCGCCGCCGGGCCGACCGCACTCGGGTTCCCCGAGGACGACGTCGCCGCACGCGTCACCGAGGTCCTCGACGCCTTCGCCCTCGACCACCTCGCCGACGCCAACCCGTTCACGCTCTCCGGCGGTGAGCAGCGCCGGCTGGCGATCGGCGCGGTGATCGCCGCGCGGCCGCCCGTCCTCGTGCTCGACGAGCCGACCTCCGGGCAGGACCGCGCGACGTGGGGCGCCGTCGTCGAGCGACTCGGCGCCCTCGCCGACGACGGCACCGCGCTCGTCGTCATCACACACGACCAGGACCTCGTCCGCGCGCTCGACGCCGACGAGGTCGTCCTCGCCGTTGACGGCGCCACGCGCGTCGAGCGCCCCACGCCCGACCCGACTCCGACGCCGGCCGCAGCTCCGGCTCCGACGCCGGCACCGGCGCCGGCGCCGGCGGGGGAGCCACGGTGACCGCCCCGACGACGGACGCGGTCGGTCGGGCCGGAGCCGAGCCTCCCGTCCGACCCCGCCGCGGCATCGACGGCGTCCAGCCGGTCGCCGCGCTCCTCGGGGTCATCGCGCTCGGCATCGTCCTGGTGCTCAGCCTGGACCTCGTGTCCGCGACCGTGGCCCTGCTGCTCGAACTCGCCCTGCTACCGCTGCTCCGCATCCCGGTCCGCACCCTGCTGCTGCGGACCTCGCCGGTCCTGGTCGCCGTCCCGCTGACGGGTCTCAGCATCGCGCTCTACGGGCAGGCGTCCGGCCGTGTGTGGTTCGATTTCCTGTTCGCGCACGTCACGGACGGGTCGTTGCAGCTGGCGCTCGCGACGATGCTCCGCGTGCTCGCGGTCGGCATCCCGGGCATCGTGCTGTTCGTCCGGACGGACGTGACGGACCTCGCCGACGGGCTCGCGCAGGTGCTCCGGTTGCCCGCCCGGTTCGTGCTCGGCGCCCTCGCGGCGATCCGGATGATGACGCTCCTCGGCGACGACTGGCGGCAGCTCGCGATGGCCCGACGCGCCCGAGGGGTCGCCGACCGCGGACGCCTCCGCCGTGGCGTGTCGATGGCGTTCGGCCTGCTCGTCGTCGCCCTCCGACGGGCGACGACGCTCGCGGTCGCGATGGAGTCGCGCGGGTTCGGCGCCCCCGGTCCGCGGACGTGGGCGCGGCCGGTGCGGTTCGCGGGCCCGGAGTGGGCGATGCTCGCCGTGCTCGTCGGGATCGGCGTGGTCGCCGTCGCCGCGGCCGTCCTGGCGGGGACCTGGCGTGCCTGACGGCGCGTCCACGACGGGTCCGGAGGGGAACGCCGCGGGCACCGGACGGGAGGCCCGCCCCACCTCCGTCACGGCCCTCGCCGCCCGCGCGCGATCGGCCGCATCAGCTGCGGGGCACGACCGCCTCGTCGTGCTCGTCGACGGACGGTCGGGAACCGGCAAGACGACGCTCGGGAACGCCCTCGCGGCCGAGCTCGACGCGACGCTCGTGCACCTGGACGACGTGTACCCGGGGTGGGACGGCCTCCGCGCCGCGGCGGACGCCGTCGTGCACGAGGTCCTCGGCGCCCCGTCGGGCTACCGGCGGTGGGACTGGACGGCGTCGGAGCCGGCGGGCTGGGTGTCCGTCGACCCGGCGTCGCCGATCGTCGTCGAGGGGTGCGGTGCGCTCTCCCGCGCATCGGCGGCCCTCGGGTCGCTGCGGGTGTGGATGACGGCCGACGACCGGGAACGTCGGCGCCGGGCCATCGACCGGGACGGTGAGACCTTCGCGCGGCAGTGGGAGCGGTGGGCCCGGCAGGAGGACGCCTTCATCGCGGCCGAGGACCCGGCGTCACTCGCGGACGTGGTCCTGCGGTCGTAGACCTGCCGCATCCGGGCCGAGCGCTACGCCCAGCCGAGCTCGTGCAGTCGCTCGTCGTCGATCCCGTAGAAGTGCCCGATCTCGTGCACGAGCGTGGTGTGCACTTCGTCGGCGAGCTCCTCGAGCGTGTCGCACTCCGCCAGGTGCTGCTTCCGGTAGACGACGATGCGGTCGGGCAGTTCGCCGAACCCGTACTGCCCGCGTTCGGTCTGGGCGACGCCGTCGTAGATGCCGAACAGGTCCGACCCGTCCTCGGGCTCGTCCTCGACGACGAAGACGACGTTCTCGAGACCGTCCACCATGTCGTCGGGGAGCCGGTCGAGCTCGTCGGTCACGAGTTGCTCGAAGTCCTCGGCTGCCATCTCCATCACGGGTCCGATCGTGACACGCCTGCCCGTGCGATCCCTGGCCAGCGGCGTCGGCATCGTGGACGGCGGCGCACGGGGGAACGCCGAAGGCCCCCGTCCGTCGGACGAGGGCCTTCGTGGAGACTGGGGTGAGTAACGGGGCTTGAACCCGCGACCTCCTGGACCACAACCAGGCGCTCTACCAGCTGAGCTATACCCACCATGTGTCGGTCCGGCGAGCCGGAGCAACCACTCGATTGTAGTACATCCGAGCCCCCGCTTGGACCACCCGATCCTACTCGGCGGGCTGCGGGGCCAGACGTGACTCCCACTTCGCCACGACCTCGGCGGCGACGGCCTTCACGTCGTCGCTCGCGGGCCCCGGCTCGGGCGTGAACCCGGCGCGGCGGTAGTACTCGAGCTCACGGATCGACTCGAGGATGTCGGCGAGGGCGCGGTGCCCGCCGTGCTTCTCGGGCGAGTTGAAGTACACGCGCGGGAACCAGCGGCGGCAGAGCTCCTTGATGCTCGACACGTCGACGCTCCGGTAGTGCAGGTGGGCGTCGATGCGGGGCATGTACTTCGCCAGGAAGGCCCGGTCGGTCCCGATGGTGTTGCCGGCCAGGGGAGCGGTGCCCTCGGCGGGGACGTGGGCGAGGATGTACTCGAGCACCTGGTACTCGGCATCGGCCAGGGACACCCCGTTCGGGATCTCCTCGATCAGGCCCGAGGTGGTGTGCATCTTCGTCACGAACTCGTTCATGTTGTCGAGCGCGGACTGGTCCGGCTTGATGACGATGTCGAAGCCCGGGTGCACCGGGTTGAGGTCGAAGTCCGTGACGACGACCGCGACCTCGACGAGCTCGTCGACCGCGACGTCGAGGCCCGTCATCTCACAGTCGATCCAGACGAGGCGGTCATTCGCTGCAGACATGTCCCCGATCCTACTTCCGCCCACCGACGCGACCGACGCCCCGCACGCGGCGGCCAGCACCGACGACGCGACCGACGGCTGCGACGCGACCGACGACTGCGACGCGACCGACGACTGCGATGTGACCGACGTGCGCGACGTGCGTGGCGCGACCGACGCCCCCGCGCCTCCCGACCGCGACAGCGACCGCGACCGCCCCGCGAGGCGCCGCCCGCGCCACCGCTACGCCATCTCGCCGGCCGAGATCGCCTCGGCCTCGACCCGCTCCGGCTCGGCGCCGTCGTCGACACGTCGCAGGACCTTCGTGGTGGCCACGACGACGACGAACGCGACGGCCACCGAGGCGCCGGCGAACACGTACGCCGCGCTCGGCGAGTACGCGTCGGCGAGCAGGGTGGCGACGGGCGGGGCGATCGCGCCGCCGATGAACCGGACGGCCGAGTAGGCGCTGGACGCGACGGAGCGCGGGAGGTCGGTGGCCTCCATGACGGACTCGGTGAGCACGGTGTTGAGCACGCCGAGCACGAGGCCGCCGACGACGACGCAGACGATGAGCCCCGCGGGGGAGCGGACGACGACGGCAGCGGCGAACAGGTCGAGTGCGAGGAGCGGCAGTGCGAGCTTGAGCACGCTCGTCCGACGCATCCGGGCGGTGAGCATCGGCGCGACCCAGACGGAGGTGACCGCGAGGCCGACACCCCAGCCGAAGAAGGTGAACCCGATGCCGAGCGCCCCGAAGCCGAGCGGGAACGGCGTGTAGGCGAGCAGCACGAAGAAGCCGATGTTGTAGAAGAGCGCGGTCGCGGCGAGGGCGGCCAGCGCGGGGCGGCCGAGCGCGCGGAACGGTGCGGAGAGCTTGGTGGGGGTCGGCTTCTCGAGCATCCCGGGCTTGAGCAGCACGAGGATGGCGATGAACGCGACGGCCATCAGGGTGGTCACGCCGAAGAAGGGTCCGCGCCAGCTCACGGAGCCGAGCAGTCCGCCGACGAGCGGACCGACCGCGATGCCGAGGCCGAGCGCTGCCTCGTACAGGATGATCGCCGACGCGGTGCCGCCCGAGGCTGCACCGACGATGGTGGCGAGTGCGGTGGAGATGAAGAGCGCGTTCCCGAGGCCCCAGCCGGCGCGGAAGCCGATGATCGTCCAGACGTCGTTCGACACGGCGGCGAGCACCGAGAACAGCACGATGAGCGCGAGCCCGGTCATCAGGGTCTTCTTCGCGCCGATGCGGCTCGACACCCAGCTGGTGAAGAACATGGCGATGCCGGTGACGGCGAGGTAGCTCGTGAACAGCAGTTCGGTCTGCGCGGGGGTCGCCCGCAGGGACTCGGCGATCGCGGGGAGGATCGGGTCGACGAGCCCGATGCCCATGAAGGCGACGACGCAGGCGAAGGCGATCGCCCAGACCGCCGACGACTGCTTCAGGATGGAGCCGGACTGCCCGGCGGGTGCGTGCGCGTTCACGCGGTGGTCTCCGTTCTGGTCCTCGCTGCGATGAGGGCCGATGCTTCGTGCAGGACGTCCCAGTCGTCGTCGCTCAGGTCCTCGAAGAGGGGGCCGACGGTGCTGGTGAGTGCGGCGCGCCACGAGACGAGTCGCTCGCGGCCGGCGTCGGTGATCTCGATGAGCTGGCCGCGCGAGTCGTCGGGGTCGACGGTCCGCGAGACGAGTCCGTCGGCGGTCATGCCGGCGACCAGGCGGGTCATGGTCGGCTGGGACACCCGCGACGCCTTCGCGAGTTCGCCGAGTCGGAGGGACTCGTCGGCCTCGAGGATGCCGAGGGTGCGCCAGACGGCGGTGGACGTGGTGTGGCCGGTGGCCTGGAGCGCGGACCGGATGAGCCGGTTGACGGAGACGAGGAGCGTCTCGATGGTCTGTTCCCGCGCTTGTTCCATACTGAAACTGTATAGCCATGCTATGGATTCGGCAAGGAGGGTCGCCCCGCGTCCGTCACGTCGCCTGCCGCCGTCTCCGCTCCCGACGGGCTGGACGGCGCTGCCCCTCCCACTGGTAGGAAGGGAGCATGACCGACATCACCATCCACGAGGGCGACGAGTTCACCGCCATCTTCCACGGCGGCCCGTTCGACGGCACCACCGACACCCGCACCGCCACGAGCGATGCGCTGGACGACGAGGTGACGGTCTTCGCCGACATCGAGGGCCTCCAGACGGCCTTCACCTACAAGTCGACCGGCTCGCGCCAGGTCCTCGACCAGATCTCGGTCGACTACACCTTCGCGCCCGACGAGTCGGACCCGGTCGACGACCTGCAGGACCGCGGTGACCGCAGCGGCGAGTTCGACCGCGAGTAGCCGGTCCCGACGACCCCCGTCCGTCCTCGACGGCCGGGGGTCGTCCGCTGTCCGGATGCCGCCGCCCGGATGCCGCCGGCCTGAGGGCCACCGCCTGAGGGCCACCGCCCGGAGACCGCTGTCCGGAGATCGCATCGGGCGGCCGGTCGGGTGCGGCCCGATCGGGAGTGCTCGACGGGCCGACGCTGTTGGAGGACCACATGCAGGTCGATCTCTGGACGTCAGCGTTCTGCGCCCCGTGCGCCGCCGCACGCCGCGTGGTCGGTGACGCCGCCCGACTGGTGCCGGGCCTCGAGGTCACCGAGCGCGACGTCGCTGGCGTCCCCGAGCTGGTCGAGGAGCTCGGCATCCGTTCGACCCCCACCGTGGTGGTGCGACGCGACGACGGCACCGAGGTGTTCCGCTCAGCGGGCGTCCCGACCCGCGACCAGTTCCTCGTCGCGGTCGCGAAGGCCCTCGACTGACACGGTCCTGACGGCCGGTCCACCCGACGCCGACACCGCCGACCCGGGCACGCCAGCCACCGGCCCGCAAGACCCCGGTCCGCCCGACCCCGGTCCTCCTGACCCGGGCGCGCCGGACACCGGCGTCGACCGCAGCGCCCGCCGCAGCCGTCGGAGCGATCGTTTCACCGCTCGGATCGGTGTGCCGATGAGCACCGCCACGCGGCCGATCGCCGACCGGTCGAGGTCGCCGAGCGCGTTCCGCCGCTCCCACGCCCGCCGGAGCACGCCGCCACGACTGCGGCGGGCAGCGGGCCGGTCGACCGTCAGCCCCGCGTCCCGCAGCGCCATGAGCGCTTCCGCACGGTCGCTCCAGTCGTCGTCCTCGGGCGGGTGGAAGTAGTTGTCCGTCATCCACTCGGGCCGGACCGTGCCGAACCGCCCGTGCACCAGGTCGTCGGCGTCGCCCTCCAGCCCGCTGTCGACGAACACCTCGTTGATGAGCGTCCGGGACGTGCCGAAGTCGGTCAGCGTCAGGGCGGGCACCCCGCGAGCGGCTGCCTCGAGGACGGCCGTCGAACTGATCGTCACGAGCGCCACCGCGCGGTCGAGGTGCACCGACATCGGCCCGGCCTCGACCACCAGGTTCGACGGGGCGTCGGGCGGCAGCAGTTCCGCGTACGGGTACGTCTCGCGGTGCGTCTGGTGTTCACCGGCGGCCGCGCGCGTCTTCACCACCACGCGCCACTCCGGGTGCGCGCGTGCGGTGTCGGCGAGCCACCCGACCACGCGGCGACGCTCGTCCTCCTCCTTCGGCACGCTCGGCTGCGCGGCGAAGACCACGGCGTCGCGTGGCACCGGGCTGCGTGTCGTGACGGCCGGTCGGGCGAACGGCAGGGTCGCGAGGGCGAACGCCGGTTCCACACCGCCCGCCGTCGCCAGGGCCGTGTACTCCCGGACCTCGCGGTGGCTGTGCAACACGAACAGGTCCGCGCGGGCGCGGAGGAACACGCCCTTCCACTTCGCCGGGAACGAGATGCCCGGCAGCCCGCTCAGCAGGACCGGCCGTCGGGGCACGGCCCGGCTGATCACGTCGATGAGGACCTCCGCCACCGGGCCGATGCAGGACACCAGCACGGCGTCCGGCGGGTCAGCCTGGAGGCGCGCCACGACCTCGTCCACGCTCTGGGGCTCGGGAGGGGCGAGGTCGATCGGGCCCAGACGGGCGTCGACGTCACGGAACGCGGCCCGCAGCTGCGCCGGGCTCGCCGACCGTGGCGTCGCCACGGTCCGCAGCTCGAGTGACCAGTTCGGCGGGGCCGCCGACAGCAGGTGGGCGCCCCACTTGGCGAAGGAGTCGGTGTCGACCAGACCGACCACCCGGCGGCGGCGGGGTGCGGCGCCGGAGGGGTGCCGTGCCTCCCGGCCGTCACCGACCGCGTCGTGGTCGTGCTCCGCAGTGCTCACGCACCCACCCGGCGGAGCTTGGCGAGGGGCGCCTCCTCGCCGGGGAAGATGCGCTTCACGCCGTCGCCCATCGCGGTCTCGATGATGCGGATGTCGCGGACCAGGGTGCGCAGGCCGTGCGGCTCGAGCGAGGCGGCGTGGTCCGAGCCCCACATCGTGCGGTCCAGCGTGATGTGCCGCTCGACCGCGGTGGCACCCAGGGCGACCGCGGCGAGCGAGATCTGCAGGCCCGGCTCGTGGCCCGAGTAGCCGACCGGGACGCCCGCGTAGGCGTAGCGCGTGGCGAGGGTGTCGATCATGCGGAGGTTCGCCTCCTCCGGGGGGAGCGGGTACGTCGAGGTCGCGTGCATCAGCACGAGGCGCTCGGTGCCCAGCGTCGAGACGGCCCGGTCGATCTGCTCGAGCGTCGACATACCCGTGGACAGGATGACGGGCTTGCCGGTCGCGGCGACGGCGGCGAGCATGCCGAGGTCCGTCACGGACGCCGAGGCGATCTTGTAGGCGACGACGTTGAGGTCCTCGAGGAACGCGACCGACGGCTCGTCCCACGGCGACGCGAACCAGTCGAGGCCGCGCAGGGTCGCGTGGTCGCCGATCTCGATGTACTGGTCGCGGTCGAACTCGACGCGGTACCGGTAGTCGAGGTAGGTCATGTCGCCCCAGGGGGTGCTGCGCGGCATGGACTTCATGTGCTCGGGCGTGGAGATCTCGGGCGTGCGCTTCTGGAACTTCACGGCCTGCATGCCGGCGTCGGCGGCGACGTCGATGAGCTGCTTGGCGATCTCGACGTCGCCGTTGTGGTTGAGGCCGATCTCCCCGATGAGGTAGGCGGGGTTCCCCGCGCCGATGGTGGACAGGCCGATGCGGACGCTCATGGTGCTCCGTTCTCCGCGGCGGTCGCCCGCGCGGGGTGGGGATGGGGGTCGGAAGGGGCTGCTGGTTGCGGTCGTCCCGGTGCCGGTGTCGATGTCTGTGTCTGTGTTGGTGCCTGCGCCGGTGCCGGTGCCGGTGCCGGTGCCGGTGCCTGTGTCGGCGCCTGCGCGCTTGTGTCGGCCTCGACCAGGGGGGCCAGAGCGGCGGCGAGCGCGAGGTCGTCGGCGTCGTCGATGTCCACCGCGGTGCGGGCCGGGACGACCGCCAACTCGACGCGGCCGAAGAAGCGGTGGCGTGCCTCCCGGAAGCCGGCGACGCGGACCACGTAGAACGCCCCCGTCTCGCGGTACTCGGGCGCTCGGTCCTGGCGGCGGGGGCGCGTGGCGGCGTCGTGGTTGACGGCGACGGCCGACCCGTCCTCGGCGACGCGCCAGATGAACGCGTGCGACGGTGCGGCGGCCAGGACCGCGTCGGCGCCGCCGTCCAGGACACGGGCGACGGCGGCGTCGAGCTCGTCCGCTCGGGTGAAGGGGGAGGTGGCCTGCAGGAAGACGAGCACCTCGGGGGCGGTGTCGGCGTCACCGGTGTCGGGGTCCGTCAGGACGTCGAGGGCGTGCAGCAACGCGGACTCCGACGAGGCCTCGTCGCCGGCGAGCGCCTCGGGTCGGCGGACGATCCGTGCGCCGACGGACAGCGCCTCGGCTGCGATCGCGTCACCGTCGGTGCTGACGACCACCGCGTCGATGGTCTCGGCGGCGCGGGCGGCGTCGATGGACCGCGCGACGAGCGAGCGACCGGCGACCTGTCGCAGGTTCTTGCCGGGGATGCCCTTCGAGCCCGACCGCGCCGGGATCACCGCGACGACACGGGGGGAGGAGCTCATGTGGGGAACCGTAGGGAGACGCGGTGACGCCGAGGGGAACGCCAGGGGGACGGGTGACGAACCGTTCCGGAAGGAGGGCGGGACGCGCCGGCGATCGCTGGCTGCTGGTGGTCGACCGCTGGCGGACGGCCCGCCTCGGTCCTAGGGTCGGGGGATGCTCGGAGCCGACGCCGTCCTCGACCCACCGCCGCGACGGGTCCTCGTCGCCGGGACCGCCGGCGTCGGCAAGACGACGACTGCCGGCAGGATCGCGGCGGCGATCGGCGCTCCCCACACGGAGATCGACGGGCTGTACCACGGGCCGGGGTGGACGGTCCTGCCGACGTTCGAGCAGGAGGTCCGACGCGTCACCTCGGCGCCGACGTGGGTGTCCGAGTGGCAGTACCGGTCCGTCCGGGCGCTGCTCGTCGAACGAGCGGACACCCTGGTGTGGCTGGACCTGCCGCGGCGTGTGGCGTTCTGGCGGCTGCTCCGGCGCACGCTCCGTCGGCGGCTGCGACGCACGGTGTTGTGGAACGGCAACGTCGAGCCGCCGCTCTGGACGTTCCTGACCCGCCGGGAGCACATCCTGCGCTGGGGGATCGCGACCCGGAACGCGATGCGGGAGCAGGTCCCGGCGCTCGTCCCGGACGCCCCGCACCTGCGCGTCGTCCGACTCCGGTCGCAGCGGGAGATCGAGCGGTTCGTCGAGCGTCTGGTGGTCGGCACCGAATACAATCGTCGGCGTCCGCCTCCGTAGCTCAGTGGATAGAGCAGGTGGTTTCTACCCACCGTGCCGCGGGTTCGATTCCTGCCGGGGGCACCGACGACGACGGCCGCCACCCTGTCCGGGTGGCGGCCGTCGTCGCGTGCGTGGGGTCAGATCACTCGTCGTCGTCCGAGCGGCGGCGCAGTTCGCTGGCGCTCACCGGGTTGGCGTACGGCGGCTCGGAGGTCTCGTCGGCGTCCGCCGGTCCGGCCGGGGAGCCGGTGGACCGGGTCGGGACGGACCATGTGGGCGTCGTGCTCGAGGGGTCGACCGGCGCGCTGCCGGAGCGGCCGTCGTCGGACGGGTCGCGGCGGTCGCGGTCGGAGTCCGCGGAGCGTCCGGCCGGCAGGTCGTTCTGGGCGGAGCGCACGGCGGGGGACCGGTCGGACGCGCGCCCGAGGTCGTCGATCCGGACGTCGTCGACCACGTCGTCGTTGTCGGAGTCGGCGCTGGCGGTTCCGGTGTCCGAGGTTCCGGCGCTGGGCGTTCCGGCGGCGGGGCTGCCGGTACCGGGGGTGCCCGTGCTGCGGGGGTCCGCTCCGCGGGCGTCGAGGGTGCGCGTCGCACCGACGGAGGCGCCGGACGGCCGGTCACCCGCATCGCCCCGTGCGGCGGACCAGCCCGGGCCGGACGACCCGGCAGTCGACGAACCCGATCCGGTCGACCCGACGGACGGCGAGCCGAACGCGGGGGAGCCGAGCGCGGGACGGATCGGGGTGGTCTCGCCCTCGGAGTACGGGCGCGTGCTGTTGTCGGTGATCGGGACGGTCGCGTCCGCACCGTACGACGGAGCGGCCGGACGGACGGACGAACCGGCAGCGGCGGGCCGCGTCTGCGCCGATCCCTCGTCGCCCCGGGCGGACGAGGTGGTGCGGCCGGCGCCGCCACGGTCGTCGTCGGCCGCACGCGGGACGCTCGGCTGCGCGGGACGCAGGGAAGTGGTGGTCGGTGTCGGTGCCGGCTCGGGCGCGCGGCTGGCGTCCACCTTGTCGGCGTTCCACTCCTGCTGCCGCGAGATGAGCTCGGCGTCCGGGTCCGGGGAGTCGAACTTCCAGCGCTCGAGGTCGCTCTTGAACAGCTTGCGTGCACGGGCCGGACGCGCCTGCCACTCGAGCATGCGGTCGCGGAACTCGACGAGCGACTGGTCGGCCTGGAAGTTGAACGTCGACGAGTTCTTCTTGATGTCGGCGATCTCGTGCTGGGCCCAGTCGGCGGCGATCGAGGCGCCGGCGACCGGGAGCAGGCGGAGTCGCACGTCGGCGTCCTCGGCCAGGTGGTCCGCGTAGGCCCGTTCGTCGTGGCCGAGCGAGCCCCACGTGGCGGCCTTGCGGGCTGCCGACACGAGACCGGCGACGGCGGCGTTCTTCGCCTCGCGCTCGTGGAGGGTCACGACGCGCTTCGTGGCGCCGCGGCCGATGAGCGCGGCGACGATCCCCGCCACGAGGATGGCGAGGAAGGGGATGACCGCCCCCGACACCACGCGCCATCCTTCGTCGGACGAGGTCCAGTCGATCAGGTCGTTCCACCACTGCATGCGCGCACCATACCCACGGATCGTTCAGGTCCGGCGGAGGACGGACGGCGGGGCCGCGCATCCATCGCACCTGGTCCCGGTGTGGGACACCATCACCAGCGGAGGGTGTCGACCGCGTCGTCGGCGTCCCACACGTTCGGGAGCTCGACGAACCGACGCTCGGCGGCGACGTACCGACGGGCTCGGTACGCGGTGCCGCCGGCGACGTCGACCCGGTCGACGTACCCGACGATCTCGCCGTTCGCCCGGGTGACGCGGCTCAGGTCGTCCCGGACGTCGAGGATGCGGAGGTCGCCGCGCGACCGCGCCACCGGCCGCGGCGAGTGGATGCTGAGCCGGGCGTCCGTCGTGGTCTGCATGGGTGCCTCCTGGTCGTCTGGTGTGCCACGACCGTACGGCGGGCCACCGACACGCCGACGGACCGGCGGCCGACCTGGGGAACACCGCCGCGCCTCCCGTGGTTGTGGAGGAGTGTCCCGAACCCGGCTCCGCGGAGCCCAGGAAGGTAGGTTGTGGCCATGACCACGTTCGTGCTCGCAGGTGGATGCTTCTGGTGCCTCGACGCGGTGTACCGCACGCTGCAGGGCGTGCAGGACGTCGTGTCCGGCTACGTCGGCGGGACCGACCCGCACCCGACGTACGAGCAGGTGTGCACCGGCACGACCGGCCACGCCGAGGCCGTCGCCGTCACGTTCGACGAGAGCGTCATCCCCGCCGACGTCGTCCTCGACGTCTTCTTCACGCTGCACGACCCACGACAGCTGAACCGTCAGGGCGCCGACGTCGGCACCCAGTACCGGTCCGCGATGTTCCCGGCGGACGACGAGCAGCGCGCCCTGTTCGAGCGTGCGATCGACCGCGCCTCGGACATCTGGGACGGCGGGGTCGTCACGACGCTCGAGCCCCTCACCGATTTCCACCGCGCCGAGGAGTACCACCAGGACTTCTTCGCGAAGAACCCCGGTCAGGGCTACTGCCTCGCGGTCGCGCTGCCCAAGGTCAACAAGGTGCGCAAGGCGTACGGTCAGTACATCCTGGCGTCCTGACGACGGGGCGTCCGGGCCACGAGGAGGTGGTCGCACGATGACGAACGACACGATGACGAACGACACGATGACGAACGACACGACGACGGGGACCTGGGTCGCCGTCGGGCCGGCCGGCGCGGTGGGGACGATCCACCGGACCGCGGACGGGTTCGCGGTCGAGCTCTACGGACGCCGCGGGCCGGGTGGTACCTACCCGACGCTGCAGTCGGCGAAGGGCGCCGTCCACAAGGCCATGGGGCCGCTCGCGGAGCGCCCGGAGTTCCGCGCCCACTGACGCGCTCCGCGGCGTCGGTCGGGAGGCCCGGATCACCTTCCCTGCACAGGGAGCGTGAGCCGGGCCTCCTGTCCACAGCTCGGGAGAACCGGGCTCCGGCGGCGCGACGCGGACCGACGATCGAGCCATGAACGACACGATCACGGTCTGCGGCATCGTCGCCACCGAACCCCGCCACCTCGTCACCGAGACGGGCATCGCCATCACCAGCCTCCGCCTCGCCTCGCCGTCCCGCCGCTGGGACCGCCAGACGTCCGCGTGGACGAACGGCCCGACCAACTGGTACACCGTCACGGCCTTCCGGTCGCTGGCCACGAACGTCAACCGTTCCCTCAGCAAGGGCGACCGGGTGGTCGTCACCGGGCGGGTGCGCATCCGGACGTGGGAGCGGGACGGACGTGGCGGCACCAGCGTGGAGATCGACGCCGAGGGCATGGGCCACGACCTGGCCTGGGGCATCAGCAACTGGATGCGGCTGTCGCGGCACGTGGCCGAGGCGACCACGGCGCCGGGCTCGTCGCCGCGCATCGACCACGAGACCGGCGAGGTCCACGACGACGTCCCGGACGCGGCGCACCCACCGGTCGACGCGGCCCCCGACGACGTCCACCCGGACGAGCAGCCCGACCACGACGACGGGCTCGTCGCCGCGCTGGACGAGCCGCCGCACGGGCACCCCGACGGCGGATCGGGGCTCGATGCGGCCTGATCTCGACGTCCTCGCCCACGGGCGGGCGGTTGCGTCACTACACTTGGAGCGATATGGCTGAGTACATCTACCAGATGGTCCGCGCCCGCAAGGCGGTCGGTGACAAGCTGATCCTCGACGACGTCACGATGTCGTTCCTGCCCGGCGCGAAGATCGGCGTCGTCGGCCCGAACGGTGCCGGCAAGTCGACGATCCTGAAGATCATGGCGGGGCTCGACCAGCCCTCCAACGGCGAAGCGAAGCTCACCCCTGGCTTCACCGTCGGCATCCTCATGCAGGAGCCCGAACTCGACGAGTCGAAGACGGTGCTCGAGAACGTGCAGGAAGGTGTCGGTGCGATCCACGGCAAGCTGACCCGCTTCAACGAGATCTCCGCCCTCATGGCCGAGCCGGACGCCGACTTCGACGCCCTGCTCGCCGAGATGGGCACGCTGCAGGAAGAGATCGACGCCGCCGACGCGTGGGACCTCGACTCGCAGCTCGAGCAGGCGATGGCCGCGCTGCAGTGCCCCCCGGGGGACGAGCTCGTCACGCACCTCTCCGGTGGTGAGAAGCGTCGCGTCGCCCTCTGCAAGCTCCTGCTCCAGAAGCCCGATCTGCTCCTCCTCGACGAGCCCACGAACCACCTGGACGCCGAGAGCGTGCAGTGGCTCGAGCAGCACCTGCAGCAGTACCACGGCGCCGTCCTCGCCGTGACCCACGACCGGTACTTCCTCGACCACGTCGCCCAGTGGATCGCCGAGGTCGACCGCGGTCGTCTCTACCCGTACGAGGGCAACTACTCGACCTACCTCGAGAAGAAGCGCGCTCGTCTCGAGGTCCAGGGCAAGAAGGACGCCAAGCTCGCCAAGCGCCTGTCGTCCGAGCTCGACTGGGTCCGCAGCAACGCGAAGGGGCGCCAGGCGAAGTCCAAGGCGCGTCTGGCCCGCTACGAGGAGATGGTCAACGAGGCCGAGCGCACGCGGAAGCTCGACTTCGAGGAGATCGTCATCCCCGTCGGCCCGCGTCTCGGGTCGCAGGTCATCGACGCCGAGAAGCTGCACAAGCAGTTCGGCGAGCGCGTCATCATCGGCGACCTGTCCTTCACGCTGCCCCGCAACGGCATCGTCGGCGTCATCGGCCCGAACGGCGTCGGCAAGACCACGCTGTTCAAGACGATCGTCGGCCTCGAGCCGCTCGACGGTGGCGTGCTGAAGATCGGCGACACGGTCGACATCTCGTACGTCGACCAGAGCCGTGGCGGCATCGACCCGAACAAGAACCTGTGGGAGGTCGTGTCCGACGGGCTCGACTACATCCAGGTCGGCAAGACCGAGATCCCGTCCCGCGCCTACGTGTCGCAGTTCGGCTTCAAGGGACCGGACCAGCAGAAGCGCGCCGGCATCCTGTCCGGTGGTGAGCGCAACCGTCTGAACCTGGCGCTGACGCTCAAGCAGGGCGGCAACCTGCTGCTCCTCGACGAACCGACGAACGACCTGGACGTCGAGACGCTGGGCAGCCTCGAGAACGCACTGCTCGAGTACCCCGGTTGCGCCGTGGTCATCACCCACGACCGGTGGTTCCTCGACCGCATCGCGACGCACATCCTCGCCTGGGAAGGCCTGAACGAGGACGGCACGCCGAACTGGTACTGGTTCGAGGGCAACTTCGAGTCCTACGAGGAGAACAAGGTCGAGCGCCTCGGTGCCGACGCGGCCAAGCCCGGTCGCGCCACGTACCGCAAGCTCACCCGGGACTAGACAACCGTGGCGAGACTGCACGCGCCGGTCCGCATCCGCTGGAGTGACATCGACGCCTACGGGCACGTGAACAACTCGGCGATGCTCCGGCTGCTCGAAGAAGCACGCGTGCTGGCGTTCTGGGCGCCGGACCCCGACGAGGTGGACGAGTCGGGGTCCGCGCCGGAGCCGGTGATCGACGGACGCCCGGGCTCCGGGACGATGACGGTCATCGCTGCGCAGCGCCTCGAGTACCTCGCGTCGACGCCGTACTTCCGCCGACCGCTCGACATCCAGCTGTGGATCGGGCGGATCGGTGGGGCGAGCATCGACGTCTCGTACGAGGTGTGGTCGCCGGTCGGACACGAGCCGGCCGAGCTGTACACCCGGGCGACGACGACGCTGGTGATGGTCGACGCCGAGACCAACCGTCCGCGACGGCTGACGGACGTGGAACGCGCGGCGTGCCAGACCTACGTCGAGCCGCCGGTCACGTTCTCCCGACCCTGATCGGGTCGCACCGGTCCGGGTGATCGCCGTACCGAGGTCGGTGGTGCGCCGAGGCCGGCAGCGCACCGTGGTCCGTGGTCCGTGGTCCGTGGTCCGTGGTCCGTGGTGCGCGGTGCGCTGAGGCTGGCGGCGCACCGCGGTTGCGCGGGGTTCCGCCGTCCGTGTCCTCAGGCGGTGGGGACGCGCATCATCCCCTCCTGGGCGACCGTGGCGAGCAACCGACCGTCGCGGGAGAACATCCGTCCCAGTGCGAGGCCCCGACCACCCTGTGCGCTCGGTGACTCCTGCGCGTACAGCACCCAGTCGTCGGCTCGCCCGTCGCGGTGCCACCACATCGCGTGGTCGAGGCTCGCGAGCTTGACGCCCGGCGTTCCCCAGGCCATCCCGTGCCGGCGCATGATCGGCTCGAGGAGCGACAGGTCGCTCGCGTAGGCCAGGACCGCGCGGTGCAGTGCGGGATCGTCCGGCATGTCCGCGTCGACCCGGAACCACACCGCCTGGTGCGCCACCTGGGCGCCCTGCACGTCGAAGTACACCGGGCCCTCGACGTGGCGCATGTCGATCGACCGCTCCGCCCACGCCTGCGCCGTCGGGTGGTCGATGGTCGCGAGGACTGACGCCGCGGACGGCAGCGACTCCGGGTCCGGGACGTCGTCGGGGAAGGGGTCCTGGTGCTCGGCGCCGACGTCCGGGGTCTGGAACGACGCGATCATCGAGAAGATCGGCACCCCGTTCTGGTACGCCTGCGCCCGCCGGGTCGCGAACGAGCGGCCGTCGTGGATGCGCTCGACGCCGAACGTGATCGGTACGTCGGTCGCGCCGGGGCGGAGGAAGTAGCCGTGCACGGAGTGGATCGCGCGCCCCTCGATGGTCGACTGCGCCGCGACGATGCACTGCGCCAGGACCTGGCCGCCGAACACGCGACCGCCGGGGGACCAGTGACTCGCCCCGGTGAGGATCGTCTCGCGGGTGCTCGCTCCGGTGTCCTCGAGTCGCAGGGTGGAGAGGAAGTCGGGTTCGCGGTTCACGCCGTCAGTCTACGAACGGGTCCTGGCGTTCCGGCGCTCCGACCAGGTCCTGGCGCTCCGATGCTCCGACGAGGTCCAGGACCGTGGGCGACGTACGGAGCAGGCTCCAGAGCGCGACCGCGGTGATCGCCCCGGCGGTGCTCGCGACCCACGGTGCGAGCGGGTGCGCCCAGAGGCCGGGCGCGAGCATCCAGACGAACTGGTTCGCGACGACGGAGCCCCCGAGGCCGAGCAGCAGGGCGAGCCGGGGACGGAGGCTGGGGCCGGCGAGCAGGCCGGCGACGACGGCGACGGACAGCAGGGCGTTGAGCAGGTGGGGCATCGACGAGATCCGAGCGGGCACGAAGCGGGAAGGGGACGGGGCGCGGCAGGCACGGCGGACCGGACGGGGGACGGCGGACCGACCCCGTCGAGGGTCGGCCCGCCGTCACCAGTGCCGTCCGACTCAGGCGCCGGGGGCCGCCTGCTCGACGGCGAGCGGCTGGGCGCCCTGGCCGCCGCGGTCCGCACCGCTGCCTCCGTCGGCCCTGCTGCTCGTGCTGATCGCGATCTTGCGCGGCTTCGACGACTCCTGCACGGGGATCGTGACGCTCAGCACACCGTTGTCGTAGTGCGCGGCGATCCGCTCCACGTCGAGCCCGTCGCCGAGGGTGAGCTGCCGGACGAAGGTCCCCGGCTGACGTTCCCGGGTGAGCCACTGCACGCCGTCCGGAGCACCGAGGGTGCGTTCCGCGCGGATGGTGAGGACCGAGCCGTCGACGTCCACGTCGACCGAGCCCGGGTCGACGCCCGGCAGGTCGACGTCCATCACGTAGTGGTCGCCCGCGCGGTACAGGTCCATCGGCATCGAGCGCGGACCGGTCGTGGCTCCGCCGAGGAGGGAACCGGCGAGACGGTCGAGCTCGCGGAACGGATCGAAGGTCATGGCCATCTGACATCAACTCCTTCACGATGTGGGTCGTGTTGAGTCCTTCCGACTCAACTGCGTCATGTTCTAGCACTCGAACCCGGAGAGTGCCAAAAACGGGCTCGGAGATCGCCGAGAACGGGGCCAGGGAGTGCGCGGACGGTCGCGGCTAGGATCGGTGACGACATGAGCAGCTCGTTCACCCTTCCCGACGCCGCATCACTCGGTGACCTCCGCACCTACCTCGGGCGGGCCGCTCGGATCGAGGACGGCTCGGTGCGCCTCATCGCCGACTCCGGCGTGCTGGCGGTCTACACGGCGATCCTCTACCCGCTCGGACTGCTCGACGAACTGCCGACGGTGCTCGGGTTGCGGACCTTCGCGCTCACCCAGCCGGAGGAGATCGACGTCGTGGTGCCGCTCCGGTCGTTCCAGGAACGGCTCCGGCTCCTCGCCGAGGCCCAGGACGCCGAGCAGGCCCACAGCGCCGACCCGACCCGTGCCACACCGATCGAGGTCGAGCTGCCCCTCGAGGTCCACACCGTCACCTGGGCAGCGATCTCCCCGCCCCGTGGCGGCTGGGCGCCGCAGCCCGACGTGTCCGCCGAGCTCCTGCACCGCGCCGCTCGGCAGGGCATCGACGAAGTCGCCGCCTCCGTGCCGACCAGCTCGGGGGAGTCCATCGTCCGCCGCGTGCGCTCCGAGGTCTGGGGCCGTCCGATCCCGGGCGTGGAGCACCTACCGGCCGGGGCGGGCTTCGCAGCCGAGAGCCTCGGCTTCCTCGGCACCGAACCGGTGCGGCTGTTCGAGACCGGCCCGTGGAGCCGCCTGACGACCTCCCGTGGGCACGTCCTGGTCAAGCGTCGGGCCTGGACTCTGAGCTCGTAGGGCTCCGACAGCGTCTCCGGACGATGCGCAGCGGGACGTGTAAGGCTCGTGTCGTGCACGTCTTCCTCACCGGCGCGTCCGGCTACATCGGTTCCGCAGTCCTCGACGCCCTCGTGGCCCACGGCCACCGGGTCACCGCCCTCGTCCGTTCCGACGACAAGGCCGAGCGTGTCCGACGGTCGGGAGGGGAGGCGGTGGTCGGCGACGCGACGGACGGTCGCCTCGTCGCCCGCCTGGCACGCGAGGCCGACGGCGTCGTCCACACCGCGTCGGCGCAGGACGTCGACCAGGGTCTGATCGACGCGGTGCTCGACGCGCTCGGTGGCACAGACCGGCCCTTCGTGCACACCGGGGGCATCTTCACGTTCGGTGCCGCCGCGGACATCACCGAGGACTCGCCGGTCGCCCCGCCAGCCCTCACCGCCTGGCGTGCGCCGAACGAGGACCGTGTGAGGACCAGCGCCGTCCGCACCACCGTCGTCGCGCCGGGCATCGTGTACGGCCGTGGTGCCGGCATCCCGACGATGTTCCTCGGCGACGAGACCGCGCCGGTCCGGACGGTCGGCGACGGGACCCAGCGGTGGACCACCGTGCACGTCGACGACCTCGCGGAGCTCTACGTCCTCGCCCTCGAACGCGCCGACCAGGACGGCTACGTGGTGGCCGCGACGGGTGAGGCCCCGACGGTCCGCGACCTCGCCGAAGCCGGGGCCGCGGGCAGCCCGGTCGTCACCGAGTCGGTCGACGAGTCCCGCGACCGCCTCGGTGCGGCGTTCGCCGACGCGCTGCTCCTCGACCAGGTGGCCGCCGGATCCCACGCCCGCTCCCACTACGGATGGCAACCGTCACGTCCGTCACTCGTCGAGCACCTCCGGTCCGAGGCCGCCGGGCGCTGACGACCCCGGGCCGCTCGTCCGTCCAGCGGACCGGGGTCCGACCACCCCGCGGTGGTGTCAGTCGAACGAGTTCGTCATGGCGTGGGCGGCCCGGTCGAGGTAGCCCCAGAGCTCGGCCTCGTCGAGTGGTGCGAGCCCGAGCGACTCGACCGCGTCCTGCATGTGCTGCAGCCAGTGCTCGCGGGCCTCGGGCGTGATGCGGAAGGGGTTGTGGCGCATCCGCAGCCGGGGGTGGCCACGCTGCTCGCTGTACGTCGACGGCCCGCCCCAGTACTGCTGGAGGAACTGCGAGAGGCGCCAGATCGCACCCTCCAGGTCGTCCGCCGGGTACATCGGCCAGATGACCTCGTCCTGCTGGACGCCCTCGTAGAAGCGCCGGACGAGCCGGTCGAACGTCGGGGCACCGCCGACCCGGTCGAACAGGGAGCCCGATGCGGCCGCACCGCCGAGCCCCACCCGGAGCGTGACGGGCTGCCCCGGCATGCCGAGCTGGCCGGGCTGACCCTGGCCGGAGCCGGAGCCGGAGCCGGAGCCGGAGCCGGAGCCGGCAGCTGGACCCAGGGGGAGCGTCGATCCAGTCACGGGGAGTCCTCGCCGTCGGTGGTGGTGTCCTCGCCGGTCCGGATCGACTTGCCGAGGATGGTCTTCCGCGCACGGCGGGGCTTCGTCGGCGCCGGTACCGGAGCGGTCCGCACCGGGCGGAGGCCGTTCACCGAGGTGGCGTTCTCCCACCCCTCGGGCATGATCATCGCCATCGCGGGCAGGGTCACGCCGAGTTCGTCCACGCTGTGCTTCAGGCGGATGCGGAGTTCCCGCCCGACGACGTCGAGCTCGGACGCCCGGGTCTTCACGACGAGGCGGAAGACCATGCCCGTGTCGGTGATCGACTGCAGGCCCCAGATCTCCGGCTTCTCGACGATGCGCTGCCGCCACCGCGACTCCTGCGACATCGCCACGGCGGCGCCGATCAGGGCGTCCTGCACGGCGTCGATGTCGGTGTCGTAGGGGACCGTGATGTCGACGAGGACACGCGACCATCCCTGCGAGAGGTTGCCGACGCGCAGGATCTGCCCGTTCGGGACGAACCAGAGGATGCCGTTGACGTCGCGGATCTGCATGACCCGCAGACCGACGTTCTCGACCACGCCGGTCGCCTGCCCGGTGTCGACGACGTCGCCGACGCCGGCCTGGTCCTCGAGGATCATGAAGATGCCGGACAGGATGTCGCGAACGATGCTCTGCGCACCGACCGCCAGACCGGCCGCGACGACCGAGGCGCCACCGACGATGCCGACGGCGGCCGTGGGGAAGACGGTCGAGATGATGATGGCGAAGGCGATCACCGCGACGACGACCGTCGCCAGGTTCTCGAGCACGCTGCCGAGCGTGCGGGTGCGCTGCACGACCCGGGCGGTCTGCAGCGGCGACGCCACGAGCGCCTGGGTGTCGGCGGCCCCCTGGCGCTTCTTCACGCCGTTGACGATGCGGTCGACGACCTGCTTGATCATCCGGCGGAGGAGCAGTCGGATGATGACCGCCGCGAGCAGGACGACGACGATGGTGATCGGGACGTGCCAGGTGTCGACGAACTGGGTGAAGGTGTTCGACGCCCACTTGGAGACGTCGGTGGTGTCTGCAGCCAAGAGCATGATCCGGACGATGCTAAGCGGCGAGGCCTCGGCGTCCCTGGAGGAACGCCGAGGCCTCGCCGCTGCTCACATCAGGCTCAGACGTCCGCCGCCTGGACGCGGAGTGCCCGCTCGGTGCCCGCGAGGTTCTCGGTCACGATGCGGCGCAGCGCCGGCGTCTCGGGGTGCGCGTCGAGCCAGGCCCGAGCGGCGTCCCGCAGCTCGGTCGAGGCCAGCGGCGCCGGGTAGAGGCCCGTCACCACCGTGTCGGCGATGTGGTAGCTGCGCTCGTCCCAGATGCGCGTGATGACGTCGAAGTACCGCTGCACGAGGCCCTCGAGCACCACCGGCGCGTTGACGTGCTGGAACCCGACCGTCGTCTGGCGGACGATCGCGTTCGGCGCGTCGTCGCTGTCGACGAGCGACGAGAACGCCGCGAGCTTGCCCTCGGCGGTCGGGATCGTCGCCCGTGCGCGGGCAGCGGCCTGCGCGCCGGAGGCGGTCCGGTCGGCGGCGAGCTCGGCGTCGATCTCGTCGTTGCCGGCAGCGCCCGCGAGCACGAGGCCCTCGAGGAGCTCCCAGCGCAGGTCGGTGTCGACCTCGAGGCCCTGCAGCGTGACCGAGCCGTCGCGCAGGCCCTGGAGCGTCGCCACGTGCTCGGGCGTCGAGGGGATCTGTGCGAAGAACTTCACGAACTGGAACTGCGCGTCGGAGCCGGACTCCGCCGACGAGGCCAGCTGCCACAGGGTGTCGCCGACGGTGCGGACGGTGCCGTCGGTCTTCGCCGGGGCCACGTAGTTCCGCGCCGCCAGCAGCAGCTGCGACAGCGTGGTGCGGATCGTCGTCGACTCGGTCTCGGTCGCGATGTTGCCGAGCACCAGGGTGACGTAGTCGCTGGCGGGCGACTCGGCGTCACGCGTGGCGTCCCAGACGGCACCCCACACGATCGACCGGGCGAGCGGGTCCGCGATCGCCGCGAGGTGCTCGATCGCCGTGCGGCGCGAGTGCTCGTCGAGACGGATCTTGGCGTACGCCAGGTCGTCGTCGTTGAGGAGCACGAGGTCGCCGCGGTGGATGCCGACCAGCTCGGGGACCTCGGTGCGGGCACCGTCGACGTCGATCTCGACGCGGTGCACGCGCTCGAGCTTGCCGCCGGAGTACGCGGTGTCGGCGCCGAACGGTGCCGACGAGTCGTTGGTGAAGCCGTACACGCCGATCGCCAGACGGTGCGGGCGCAGCGTCGGGTAGTCCGACGGGGCTTCCTGCAGGACGGCGAACGAGGTGATGACGCCGTCGGCGTCGGTCTCGATATCCGGGCGCAGGGTGTTCACGCCCGCGGTCTCGAGCCAGAGCTTCGACCACTCGGACAGGTCGCGGCCGCTGGTGGCCTCGAGCTCGACGAGCAGGTCCTTGAGCTCGGTGTTCGAGTGGTGGTGCTTCTTGAAGTACGCCGAGACGCCGGCGAAGAACGCGTCGATGCCGACCCACGCCACGAGCTGCTTGAGGACGGAGCCGCCCTTCGCGTACGTGATGCCGTCGAAGTTGACCTGGACGTCCTCGAGGTCGTTGATCGTCGCGACGATCGGGTGCGTCGAGGGGAGCTGGTCCTGGCGGTAGGCCCAGGACTTCTCCATCGCCTGGAACGTCGTCCACGCGCCGGTCCACTCGGTGGCCTCGGCCGTGGCGATCGTCGACGCCCACTCGGCGAACGACTCGTTCAGCCACAGGTCGTTCCACCACTTCATGGTGACGAGGTCGCCGAACCACATGTGCGCGAGCTCGTGCAGGATCGTGACGACCCGGCGCTCCTTGATGGCGTCCGTGACCTTCGACCGGAACACGTAGGTCTCGGTGAAGGTGACCGCGCCCGCGTTCTCCATCGCGCCGGCGTTGAACTCCGGCACGAAGAGCTGGTCGTACTTCTCGAACGGGTAGGCGACGTCGAACTTCTCCTCGAAGTACGCGAAGCCCTTGCGGGTGGTCTCGAACACGTAGTCGGGGTCGAGGTACTCGGCCAGCGACTTCCGCGCGAAGACGCCGAGCGGGATGGTGCGGCCGTCGCGGCTGGTGAGCTCGCTGCGCACGACCTCGTACGGGCCGGCGATGAGCGCCGTGATGTAGCTCGAGATGCGCGCGGTCGGCGGGAAGGTCCACGTGGCGTGGTCGCCGTCGACGTGCGGCTCGGGCGTCGGGGCGTTCGAGACGACCTGCCAGCGGGCCGGTGCGGTCACCGTGAAGGAGAACTCGGCCTTGAGGTCGGGCTGTTCGAACACGGCGAACATGCGGCGGCTGTCCGGCACCTCGAACTGGGAGTACAGGTAGACCTCGTCGTCGACGGGGTCGACGAAGCGGTGCAGGCCTTCGCCGGTGTTCGTGTACAGCGCGTCGGCGACGACGACGAGCTCGTTCTGTTCCTGCAGGTCGGCGAGCTGGATGCGGACTCCGTCGTTGACCGCGTCGACGTCGAGCGGGACGCCGTTCAGCGTCACCGCGTGCACGGCCTTCGTGATGGCGTCGATGAACGTGCTGGCGCCGGGGGTGGCGGTGAAGCGCACGCGGGTGGTGCTGCCGAAGCTCTCGGCGCCGCGGGTCAGGTCGAGTTCGACGTCGTACGTCTGGACGCTGACGATGCCGGCACGTTCCTGGGCTTCGATTCTGGTGAGGTTCTCTCCGGGCACGGACGCTCCATCTTCGCTGCGGACGCGGACGATCGATGTCCGCGTGTCGGTGGTCCCACCCGGCGTCGTGCACCGGTGGGACGGCTCGGGGACCAGCCTAGCGAGCGGGCGTACGCTGCGATCCGTGACCGACACGACTGTGGAGAAGACCCCTGCGACCCGGACCGCTGTGGAGTTCTGGTTCGACCCGACCTGTCCGTGGGCTTGGATGACGAGCCGCTGGGTGGGTGAGGTCGAGCAGCACCGCGACCTCGACGTCACCTGGCACGTGATGAGCCTGTTCGTGCTGAACGAGCACAACGAGGACATGCCCGCCGCCTACAAGGAGGCCTCCGAGCGCAACCAGGTGTACTCACGCCTGGTGACGGCCGCGCGGCTCCGCCGCGGGCAGGAGGTCGTGAAGCCGCTCTACGACGCGCTCGGCGAGCAGATCCACCACCGCCAGCAGCAGGACCCGCAGCAGGTCGTGCCCGCCGTGCTCGACCAGCTCGGCCTCGAGGCCGACCTCGCCGACGCCGCCTGGACCGACGAGGTCGACGCCGCGATGCGCGAGAGCCACCGCGACGGCATCGAGCGCGTCGGCCAGGACGTCGGCACCCCCGTCATCGCCGTGGACGGGGTCGCCTTCTTCGGCCCGGTCATCTCGCCGGCGCCGAAGGGCCAGCAGGCGCTCGACCTCTGGGACGGCGTCGTCGCCGCGGCCCGCTACCCGGGCTTCTTCGAGCTCAAGCGCTCCCGCACGACCGGCCCGGTCTTCGACACCGTCGAGGACTGACCTCATCGGTTGACCGTCCGCGCCCCGGTGCGAACGCCGCGCCCCGTTCCGACGGGGCGCGGCGTTCGTGCAGGGGCGCGACGCGCGCCGTGCCGGCCGGGAGGCGCGGTGCTCAGGCCAGCGGCAACCGCATCAGCGTCAGGTCGAGCCAGCGGCCGAACTTCCGGCCGACCTCGGGCACGACGGCGACCGTCGTGAAGCCGAGGCGCTCGTGCAGCGCGATCGACCCGGTGTTCGTGCTGCAGATGCCCGCGACCATGACGTGCCGGCCCTCGTCGGTGGCACGCGTGACCAGGGCGCGCATGAGCGTCGAGGCGACACCGCGTCCGCGGAGGGCCTCGACGACGTAGACGCTGTGCTCCACAGTGTGGCGGTACCCCTGGTGCGGGCGCCACTGCGAGTAGGTGGCGTACCCGGCGACGACGCCGTCGACCACGGCGACCAGGACCGGCCAGCCGTCGCCCTGTCGTTCGGCGAGCCAGCTGTCGAACCAGGAGCGGGGGTGTGGCTCCTCCTGCCAGATCGCGGTGGAGTGCAGCACGGCGTCGACGTGCAGCGCGTGCACGACGTCGAGGTCGGCCGGGGTGCAGTCGCGGATGCCGACGGCTCCTGTCGCATATGCTGTCGCCATGTCTCACATCGTAGACGAGCAGGAGCGCCCGGACGCAACCGAGCAGGACGAGCGTGCCGCCGTGCCGTCCGACGGAGCGCTCGAGGGCCCGGACGACGCCGACCAGCGGCGGCTCGGGGAACGCCTGCAGCGCCTCCGTACCGAGCGGCGGTGGAGCCTCACCGAACTCGCCGCGGAGTCCGGCGTCTCCCGCGCGATGATCAACCGGGTCGAGCGGGGCGTCTCGAGCCCGACCGCCACGATCCTCGGCCGACTGTCCGGGGCGTTCGGCCTGACCGTGTCCCAGCTCCTCGACGAGGCCCTCGAGCCCGAGGTGCCCCGCACGAGCGACCCCGACGAGGCGCGCGGCGTCCGGCGCGCCGCCTCCGCCGACTCGTGGACCGATCCCGAGACCGGGTATCGCCGCCGACCGCTGTCGAGCGCGGACTTCCCGGCGGACGTCACCGAGGTGCGCCTGCCCGGCGGTCGCGAGGTCGCCTACCCCGCGAGTGCCTACGCGTTCCTGCGGCACTGCATCTGGGTGGTCGACGGCTCGCTCGAGCTGCAGGTCGGCGAGACCACCACGCGGCTGGGCGCGGGGGACCGCATCGAGCTCGGCGAGCCCGCCGACGTCGTCTACCGCAATCCCGCGGACGAGCCGTGCCGGTACGTCGTGGTCGTGGTCCGCCAGCGCTGACGGGAGGCCCGCCCCACCCCCGGCACACCGGTCCGGCCCGCGCACCGCCCCACCCCCGGCACACCGGTCCGGCCCGCGCGCCGCCCCGCCCCGGCGCACCGGTCCGGCCCGACACGGGTGCAGGAATAGGATCGGTCCATGCGCATCCACCTCGGAACGGACCACGCCGGCCTCGAGTTCTCCCAGACCCTCGCAACGCACCTGACCGGAGCCGGGCACGAGGTCGTGGACCACGGACCGACCGCGTACGAGCCGCTCGACGACTACCCCTCGTTCTGCATCAACGCCGCGCACGCCGTCGTGCAGGACCAGCGCGCGGGCGTCCAGGCCCTCGGTGTCGTCTTCGGCGGCTCGGGCAACGGCGAGCAGATCGCGGCGAACAAGGTCGAGGGCATCCGGGCCGCGCTGGTGTGGAACGAGTCGACCGCCGTCCTCGCCCGCCAGCACAACGACGCCAACGTCATCTCGATCGGCGCCCGCCAGCACACCGAGGAAGAGGCCATCCGCTTCGTCGACCTCTTCGTCGCCGAGCCGTTCTCGGGCGAGGAGCGTCACGCCCGTCGCATCGCGCAGCTGGCTGAGTACGAGACGACGGGGCACATCGCCGGTCGGCAGATCGACGAGTAGTCCGGGTAGACAGGACCGATGCCAGAGGGTCACTCCGTCCACCGCATCGCGAACCAGTTCTCCCGGCACTTCGTCGGCAAGCGCTGCGAGGTGTCGAGCCCGCAGGGGCGGTTCGCCGCCGGTGCCGCCCAGCTCGACGGCAAGCGCATGGTCGCCGCCCGAGCCGTGGCCAAGCAGATGTTCCTCGAGTTCGAGGGGGACCTGTTCCTCCGCGTGCACCTCGGGCTCTACGGGGCGTGGGACTTCGCCGGCATGATCTCGTCGGCCGAGGCGCTGTCCGAGGACGGCGACGGCGAGGAGTCGCTGTCGTCGATCGGCGCCCCGCGGCTCGCGCGGTACCGGATGGCGGAGCAGGAGAAGGCCGAGGACCCGATCGAGTCGTTCCCGCCCGACCCGGTGGGCCAGGTGCGCGTCCGCATCCTGACCGAGGACACGGTGGCCGACCTCCGCGGTCCGACGGCCTGCGTGGTCGAGGACCCGGCCGGGGTGCAGCGGGCACTCGACAAGCTCGGACCGGACCCGATCAACGACGACGGTCCCGAGGCCGAGAAGACCTTCGTCGAGAACGTGCGGAAGCGGAACGTCGCGATCGGGCAGCTGCTCATGGACCAGGCCGTCGTCGCCGGGATCGGGAACATCTACCGCGCCGAACTGCTGTTCCGGCAGCGCATCGACCCCTACAAGCCGGGGAAGAAGATCACCGTGAAGCAGGCGAAGGCGCTGTGGCAGGACTGGTCGAAGCTCCTGCACGACGGGGTCCGCGACGGGCTCATGCTGACGATGGACGACCTGTCCCCGGCCGACCACGCCAAGGCCGTGCGCTCCCGCAAGGACCGGCACTGGGTGTACCACCGGCAGGGCGAGCCGTGCCGGGTGTGCGGGACCGAGATCCGGATGGCGGACATGGCCGGCCGCAAGCTCTACTGGTGCCCGAAGGACCAGAAGTAGCGCGACTCGGACCTCGGCACCGCGTGGGTGCCGGCCGCTACAGGTCGCGGTGGGTCCAGCGCCCCGCGACCGCCGTCGCGGTCACCGGCATCGTCCGGAGCTCGGCGGACGACACCGTGAGCGGGTCGGACGGCACGAGCACGAGGTCCGCGACGTCACCCACCGACACCGACACCCGCCCGTCCGTCGACCCCCGCCACGCGGCGAGCGCCGACATCCGCTGCTCGGGGTGCCACGGCTCCCGGCCGTCGCGGTCACGGCCGACCGCGGCCGCCATCGACACCCACGGGTCCAGCGGGGCGACCGGGGCGTCCGAGCCGAGGACCATCGCGGCTCCCGCCCGTTCGAGTGCGGCGAACGGGAAGGCCCGGTCGGTGCGGCCGGCCCAGTAGCGGTCGGCGATGTCCCGGTCGTCCATCGCGTGCTCCGGCTGCACGGACGCGACGACACCGAGGCGCGCGAACCGCTCGACGTCCGGTGCGGCGAGCAGCTGCGCGTGCTCGATGGACCCCCGGGCGCCGACGGTCTCGAGGGCGTCGAGCGCGAGCGTGACGGCACGGTCGCCGATCGCATGCACGGCGGGGACGAGCCCGGCGTCGACCGCGCGACGGAGCAGCGGCACGAGGTCCTCGGGCGCCCAGGTGAGGACGCCCTCGCCGTCGGCGGTCGCGGCGGTGCGGGTGCCGAGCGAGCCGTCCGTGATGACCTTGAACGGTCCGACGGTGAGCAGGCCGCGGGTGCCGTCGACGACGTCCCCGGTGCGGAGGCCGCGGCGGACCGCCTCGTCGAGCCGGGCCGGGTACACGCCGGAGGCGATGCGCAGACCGTCGGTGCCGGCGTGGATCCGGCGGACCCAGCGGTCGAGGTCGGCGTCCATCTCGAGGTCGACCACCCCGGTCACGCCGCGGGCGGCCGCGGCCTCGACCGCGTCGGCGACGTAGCCGTCCAGGACCTCGTCGGGCACCCGCGAGAGGGCGCCCGTCACGTCGAAGGCGTCCTGCTCCCGCAGGACCCCGTCGGCGCCGGCCGGCAGCGCGCGGCCGAGCACCGCGCCGAAGTGTGCGAGCGCGATCGTGTTGCACCACACGGCGTGCAGGTCGGCGCTCACGACGACGACCGGGAGGCCCGGTGCGGCCTGGTCGAGCAGCTCGCGTCGGGCGGGGCGCGGCCACAGCCCGTCGCGGTACCCGTGGCCGACGAGCACACGGTCCGGGACCCCGCTCCGCGCGGCTGCGGCGAGGCGGTCGGCGGTGTCCTCGGCCGAGGTACAGTCCGTCACGTCGACGCGGCGGCGGACGAGGGCCCACTGGTCGAGGTGCACGTGGTGGTCGCGCAGCCCGGGCCCGAGCCACGCGCCGTCCGCCGCGACGACCTCGGTGTCGTGGTCGAGCGGGTCGAGGGTGCCGGCCGGCGCGACGGCGGTAACCCGCCCGTCGACGACCAGGGCGTCGGCGGGGGCGCCCGAGGTGCCCACCCGTCGGACGGTGCGGAGCAGGGTCGCGGTCACGGTGCCTCCAGGCCGGTCGTGGTGTCGTGGACGCGCGCCATCTCGTCGGCGAGCGCGGGGGAGGCGTAGGGGCCGTCGGCGCGCAGGCCGGCGATGATCCGTTCGACCACCTCGGGTGCCTTGTTCTGGCTGAGCTTCGCACGGGCGTCGAAGCGCGTCACGCGGAGGCGGATGCCGACGGTGCCGCGCGCGATGCGTCGGGCGGTGGCCTCGTCGACGTCGAGCGACGCCGGCTCGGGCATCTCCCGCTCGAAGTGGTCCACGAGGTCGCCGAGGACCCGGAAGTTCTCGTCGTCGGACAGGATCTCCGGCGTGCCCCACAGGTGGGCGGTGGTGTGGTTCCAGGTCGGGACGAACTGCTCCGGCGGGTACCAGGCGGGGGAGACGTAGCCGTGCGGCCCCTGCACGACGACGAGCACCTCGTGCCGACCGAGTTCGTGGGCGACCTCGTCCGGCCGGCCGACGTGCGACACGAGCACGATGTCGTCGCTGCCCTCGGGCTGCTCCTCGAGCAGGAACGGGTAGTGCGACGCGACGATCCCCCGGGCGGTGGAGGACACGATCGTCGCCCAGGGGTTCCCGCGGACGAGTCGTCGGACCTCGTCGACCTCGGTCATCAGGAAGGAGGGTGTGTGCCGCATGCGACGAGCGTGGCACATGCCAGGCTGGTCGGCATGGAGAAGCGCGCCGCCTACGAGTCCGTCCTGCCCTACGTCCGCGAGTGGATCGCGTACAAGGTGTGGCAGCTGCGGTTGCCCGGGGTGCAGGTCGCCGTCGGCTTCGAGGGCGAGGAGCTGTTCTCCGAGGCGTGGGGGTACGCCGACGTCGAGGCCGGACGGCGCCTGACCACCACGGACCTGTTCCGGATCGCGTCGCACTCGAAGACGTTCACGGCGACGGCGCTGCTCCGGCTCGCCGACCAGGGCGCCCTGCGGCTCGACGACACGGTGGGCTCGTTCGTACCGGCGCTCGCCGAGGCCGGGTCCCCGATCGCCGACGCCACCGTCCGCGAGCTCATGGAGATGGGCGCCGGCGTCGTCCGGGACGGCGCGGACGGCGACCACTGGGCGCTCGCGCACCCGTTCCCCGACGTCGACCAGCTCGTCGCGCTCGTCGTGGACGGCGGGGCGAAGGTGCCCGTCGGGTCGGCGTTCAACTACTCGAACCTGGGCTACGGGCTGCTCGGGCTCGTCATCGAGGCCGTCACGGGCACCTCGTACGCCGAGCACGTCCGCACCGCGATCACCGAGCCGCTCGGCCTGACCGGCACCGGCGCCGAGTTCGACCCGGCGCGCGCGGACGAGTTCGTCGTCGGCTACACCGGCCTGCACACCGCCCGCACCCGGCAGCCCGTCCCGCACGTGACGACAGGGGCGCTCGCCGCGGCCACCGGCTTCCACGGCACCGCCTCGGACCTGGTCCGCTACTTCACCGCGCACGTGCCCGGACGCGGATCGCTGCTGTCGGACCACGCCAAGCGACTGGCGCAGCGGAGGGCCTGGAGCGCGCTGGACAGCGACCCGGCGGCGCGCGGCTACGGAGCCGGGTTCGTCGTCGACCGGATCAACGGCCGGGAGGTCCGTGGCCACTCCGGCGGGTTCCCCGGCCAGATCACGCAGTCCGTCTTCGACCCCGCGTCCTCGCTGGTCGTGTCCGTCCTGACGAGCAGCGCGACCGGTCCGGCGACGATGCTCGCGTACGGCATCGTGCACCTGCTCGACGCGGCGGCCGACGAGCACGCCCCCGGCACGGCGCTCCCCGCGGACGTCGACGCCGGGCGGTACACCGGACGGTTCGCCACGTTCGAGGGCATCACGGACGTCGCCCGCGTGGGTGACCGGCTGCTCGCGATCGACCCGACGCAGCCGGTGCCGACCGAGTCACCGGTCCGGCTGGAGGTCGTGGACGCCGACACCCTGCGCATGGCCTCGGGCAACCGGTTCGGGTCGATCGACGAACAGATCGTCTACACGCGGGACGCGGCCGGCGCGGTCGTGTCCGTGCGCGGGGACAGCGGGATGACGCAGCGGCCGTGGTCGGTGCCCGAGGAGACGCCGGAGGTCGCCGCGGCGCTGGTCTGAGCGGGTGGCGTCCGCGGCCACCTGTGGTCCGCGGACGCCCTGGTGTCCGCGGCTCGGCGGTCAGCGGACGTCGGCGGTCGCCCAGAGGCGGCGCAGACCGGTGCCGACCGGGCGGACGAGCGGCGGGACGAACAGCAGGGCCGCGGCGACGAAGCCGACGAACTGGCCGACCTGCGGCACCGTGAAGAACGGCAGCAGCGCCTCCTGCGACGGGATCCAGAACCGGAACAGGACGTCCATCCCGATCTCGGACAGCAGCCAGACACCGGCACCGACCGTGACGGACCAGCCCGCGACGCGCCGGGCACCCGTCGACCGCAGTGCGACCACGACGCCGAACGCGACGAGGAGCACGCGGGCCAGCAGGAGCAGCACGGCCGCCACGGGGTTCAGCAGGCTGGTGACGAGGACCCCGAGCGGGAGGGCGACCGCCGCGAGCCCGAAGCCCAGGGTGGCGCGGTCACCGCGACGGGCGGCGAGCACGGCGGTGACCACGCCCGCGAGGAGTCCGACGACGCCGAGCACCCGTGCGACGGGCCCGTACGTCCACGAGCCGCCGACCGTCTGGTCCGCCCACACCCCGACGACGCCGAGCGCGGGCACGAGGGCCGCCACCACGGCGGCGAGCGCCGCCCAGCGCGCCGACGTGGCCGACCGGACTGGTGCTCGGACGGCCTCGTCCGTGCCCGTCCGTCCGGCCTCGTCGCCGTGCGTCGTCCCCGCGTGGTCCGTCGTGTCCGTCATGGTGCCCCCACCGATCGTCGTCCGTTGCCGCACACTACCGCCGACCAGGGGGTGGGGGTAACCCCACCACGGGTCCGGGAGACGGCAGGATGGGAGCGGGCCCGCGTCTCCGCGAGGCTCGATGCATGACCGACACCGACCGGCTCGACCTGGCACGCACCGTCCCCCTGGACGACGCGGTGGCCTCGCCCGACCACGCCGAGACCGTTCCACTGCACGACGTGACCGGCCCGTCCGGGCAGGAGCCGACCGTCCCGCTGCGCGACCTGCGCGGCGGGACGGTCGGGGCCACCCGCACGCCGGACACCGCCGGAACCGCGGCACCCGCAGCCACCACCGCACCCGCCGACACCCCGGCGCCCGACGAGGGGCACCGGACCACCGAGACCCCGAGAGCGACGGAACCGATGCCCAGCCAGTCCGCCCCCGGCGGCGCCGTGCCCCCGACGTGGGACGCCACCCCGCCGATGCCGCCCACGTCGTCCGGCCGCGGACCGATGGCACCGGTGCGCAGCGGTGCCGGTCGCGGTGGCGGGACGACCGCCGGAGCGTTCTACCGCGAGGCGTGGCGTCGGTCGCCACGGGACTTCGGCTACATGGCGCTGACCGCGGTGCTGCTGTGCACGCTGTACTTCGCGTTCCCGGCGGTCCTGGGCATCGGCGGGTTCGGGTCGCGGGACGTGCTCAACCCCTTCACGCTGCTGCTGTTCTTCGTCGCCCTGTTCATCGCCCGCTGGCTCGGTCAGTTCGAGAAGCTCCGGATGAGCTGGGCCGACCCGCGGCCGATCCGCCCGGTGGACTGGACGCCCCGCTGGCAGCAGAACTGGTGGACGCGCACCGGGTCCGCCGTCGCCAACCCGCACTACTGGCTGTACCTGCTGCACGCGGTGGTCGTCTACCCGATGGCTGCGGTGGTCACCGTCGGCGCCGGGGTGCTCCTGGCGGCCGGGTTCGTCTGGCCGATCGCCGCCGTCCTCTTCTATGTCGTCGCCGGCTCGTACCTCATCGACCCGTACCAGGTCGGGTCCTTCGCGGGCCTCGCCTTCCTGGGCCTGCTGTCGATGGCGGCCAGCGTCGTGCTGTTCCCGCTGTGGCTGCGCGGCTCGGTGCTCGCGCACTACTGGATCGACCACGGCCTGCTCGGTGGGTTCCGCGCTGAGGTGCTCGAGCAGCGCGTGGCGGGCCTCCAGGCCTCCCGCGCCGGTGCCGTGACGGCCGAGGGCCAGGCGCTCCGCCAGATCGAGCGTGACCTGCACGACGGCCCCCAGCAGCGGCTCGTGCGGCTCCGGATGGACCTGGCGTCGGCGGAGCGGTCGTTCGAGAAGGACCCGGAGCGCGCCAAGCAGCTCATCGCCGAGGCGTCCGGCCACGCCCAGGACGCGCTCGACGAGCTCCGGGCGCTGTCCCGCGGGTTCGCACCGCCGATCCTGCTCGACCGCGGCCTGGTCGCGGCGCTCGAGGCCCTGTGCGCCCGGTCGCCGATCCCCGTCGGCCTCGACATCCGCCTGCCGGAGGGACTCGAGCTCGCCACCGAGGTCCAGCGCAACGTGTACTTCACGGTGAGCGAGCTGCTGACGAACACCGCGAAGCACGCCGGCGCCTCCACCGCGGGGGTGTACCTCGGGCTGCTCGTCGACGCGTCGGGCACGTGGTTCCTCACGGTGAGCGTCACCGACGACGGTCGTGGTGGGGCGACCCCGCGTGAGGGGCACGGCATCCAGGGCCTGATGGGCCGGATGCGCGCCCTCGACGGCGAACTGACCGTGTCGAGCCCCGCCGGTGGCCCGACCGAGGCGACCGCTCGCATCCCGCTCGGCGCGCTGAACGGCGTCCCGACGCCGCGCGCGTGAGGATCCCGGGTCGCCGCTAGGCTGACCGCATGACCGACGGCCCGGGTGCAGCACGCATCCGGGCCGTCGTCGTCGACGACGCCGTGCTCCTCCGCGAGGGGCTGGCCCGCGTGCTCGACGAGGCCGACATCGACGTCGTCGGACAGTTCGGCGACCCGACCTCGTTCCTCGCCGCGCTGCCGGCCCTGGCACCCGACGTCGTCGTGATGGACGTCCGGATGCCGCCGACCTTCACCGACGAGGGGGTCCGTGCCGCGGTCGAGGCCCGACGCATCGCCCCGGGCACCGGTGTCCTGCTCCTGTCGCAGTACGTCGAGGCCACCTACGCCGAGGACGTCCTGGCCGCCGGCAGCACCGGCATCGGCTACCTGCTCAAGGACCGCGTCACCCGGCTGGACGAGATCGACGACGCCGTCCGGCGCGTGGCCTCCGGCGGGACGGTGCTCGACCCCGAGGTCGTCACGCAGCTGATGAGCCGCCGCCGCGACCCCCTCGCCGCACTGACCCCGCGGGAGCGCGACGTGCTCGGGCTGATGGCCGAGGGACGCACGAACGCCGCGATCGCCCGCGCCCTGGTCATCGGCACCGGCGCGGTCGAGAAGCACGTGTCGAGCATCTTCGCCAAGCTCGCGCTCGAGGACACCGGCGAGGACCACCGCCGCGTCCTGGCCGTCCTGGCGTACCTCGGATGACCCGGGTCCCGGCACCCCTGCTGGCACTGGCCGCGATGGTGTCGGTCCAGCTCGGCGCCGCGGTCGCGAAGACCCGCTTCGAGGAGATCGGGTCCGTCGGCGCCGCCACCCTCCGCCTGGTCATCGGCGCGCTCGTCCTGGCCCTCGTCGTCCGTCCCCGCGTCCGGCACTGGACCCGGACGCAGTGGGTCGGGGCGGTCGGGCTCGGTCTCGCACTCGGCGGCATGAACCTGTTCATCTACGTGGCGTTCGCGACCATCCCGATCGGTGTCGCCGTGACGATCGAGTTCCTCGGCCCGCTGGCGCTCTCCCTCGTGCACACCCGTCGGTGGCGGGACGCGCTCTGGGCGGTCCTCGCGCTCGCCGGGGTCGTGCTGCTCGGCGTCGGACCCGCGGCGGTCGGTGACGTCGGGGGCGTCGTGGCCGCCGTGCTCGCCGCCGCGTGCTGGGCCGCCTACATCGTCATGAACCGACGCGTCGGCGCGGCCATCCCCGGCATCGACGGCCTCAGCGTCTCGATGCTCGTCGCGATGGTCGTCGCCCTGCCGTTCGGACTGCGGCCCGCGGTCGACGGCGTCGTCGCCGACCCGGTGCTGCTCCTCGTGTTCGGCGTCGTCGCGGTCCTGTCGAGCGTGCTGCCGTACGCGCTCGAGATGACGGCGCTCCGGCGGATGCCGACCCGGGTGTTCGGGGTGCTGCAGAGCCTGGGACCGGCGATCGCGGCCCTGGCCGGGCTGGCCGTCCTGCGCGAGGCGCTCTCGCCGCTCGAGGTCGTCGCGCTCGTGTGCGTCACCGCGGCGAGCGCCGGCGTCACCCTGACGGCACGTCGCGCGGCGGCGACCGCCTGAGCCGCACCCGACGGCGCGACGTGCCGGCGGGGCCGCGGTCCGGAGGGTGGGGCCCGTCGGACGGGGGAGTGTGTGGGACGTGGGGCGGGCCTCCCGGCCGGGAGGCGCACCCCACGTCAGCAGCGCGACCTGCGGCGGTCGCGCCGGACGATCCGTCTACTCGCCGCGGAGGAAGTCCGCGTACGTGGGTTCCGCCTGCACTCCCGACAGGAGCGACGGGTCGTTGACCCGTCGGTCCACGTAGGCCGCGATGACCTCAGGTGGGGTGAGCACGTGGGCAACCCAGGACGGCACCTCGGTCTTCTTCATGGTGCCTCCTCTCCAGGGGCTCGATCCGGTCAGATCGCTCGATGATCGAGTATCTTCTCGAACCGGTGTGTCTGGAACGATCCTCGTCGCGGCTCCGGAAGTCAACGCGATGCGTCATGCGGACTCCGGTGAGCGCGGTCGGACCGGCCGCGGATCGGATCGAGCGCCGTTCCGAGGCGCGTGTCCGGTGCGCGGGTCCACCGCCCGCAGGGCCCGGTGCTTGACGGCGGACCGCCAGATCCACGCGTCCGCCTGCTGGCCGAACTGCGCCCACTCGACGAGCACCGCGTCGCGCGTCCAGCTGCGGGCGAACGCCTTCACGCGGACGTGGAAGGTGGGGAACTGCACCCACGCCCACACCGGGATCGGGGTCACGGCGTGGCAGACGTCGCCGCCGCGCGCCTCCTCGGAGAGCGAGAACGCGCGCGGACGTTCGACCTCCGGGTGTTCCGGGGGCTGCCACCGGTTCTCGCGACGCCGTCCCACCCTCGTATTCGAACGTGTGTTCGAACGAGCGTCAAGTCCGGGTGCGCCGGTCGGCGTGTCCGGGACCGGACGACGGCTCGCCCGTGGGCACCTGCGTCGGGCGTGGTGCAGGACGAGTCTGCGCGGGCTTGCGCGTGCTGCGTCGCGGGTGGTCGCCGCGGCGCGGCCGGGCGTCAGCCGACCTCGTCGATCCGGTAGGGCGCCGAGACCCCGCCCGTGGAGACGACCTGCGCCCGCGGTCCCACGTCCGCTTGGACCTGCCCGGCGGTCCGGAGGCCGAGGGCGCGCGTCTCGGCGTCCCCGAAGGGCGTGTCGACGCGTCGGGTGAGGGCACGCCAGTGGACGATCGCCTGCGCCGCCCGGTGGGACGCGCCCGCTCCGAGCGCCGTCCGGACGTCACGGTGCCCGTCATGCAGGAACTCGACGTCGGTCCCGGCCCGCTCGCTCTGGAGCACGATGGCGGTCCCCGCCTCGTGCACCGTGTCGATGCCGTCGCCGGCTCCGCACCAGACGTGGACGTCGTCGCCGAGTTCCAGTTGGACCCGAGCGGCCAGTGCGAAGGCGTCGACGCGGTGGGTGTCGTGGACCGCGGCGGACGGCCAGGCGAAGTCCGGCTCGCCGCGCGACTCGTAGACGTCGTTCCACGCCAGCAGGTCCTGCCGGAGCGACCGGCTCAGCCCGAGCTGCTCCGCGTCCGCCTCCCCGACGTCCTCACGCGAGCCGCGGTACCACAGCGGTGAGTCGCCGACCGAGAACTCCGCCATGACGAGGATGATCGCGCGCACCACTCCTGCAGCGTAGGGCGTGTCCGGACGGGCCACCCGCGCCGGGTGTCCGGGCGGCGACGTATCCTGGCTCCCGGTTCGCCGCCGAGGGGAGGACCTCGAGCTCGGGCACCCCGACGCCGCAGCCGGGCCCGGTGCCCACGGAAGGAACTGCCATGAGCATGGAAGGCGCGGCCTGGAGCTCGCTGTACAAGATCTCGAGCGCCAGGGACGGTGGGAACGGCTTCTCGCGTGCGTCCGTCCGTCGGATCACGACGTTCGCGGTGCCGTACCGGGCCAAGCTGGTGGTCTTCATCGCGCTCTCCGTCGTGGGGGCGTTCCTCGCCGTCGCGACGCCGGTGCTCGCCGGCCGGGTGGTCGACGTCATCGTCGCCCGCGGCGCCGCCTCGACGGTCGTCTCGCTCGCCGTCGTCATCGCCCTCGTGGCCGTGGCCGACGCCGGTGCCGCACTGGCGACGCGCTGGTACTCGGCCCGGATCGGCGAGGGCGTGATCCTGGACCTGCGCACCGCGGTGTTCGACCACGTGCAGAAGATGCCGATCGCGTTCTTCACCCGCACGCGGACGGGCGCCCTCGTGAGCCGCCTCAACAACGACGTCATCGGTGCGCAGCAGGCCTTCAGCGGCACCCTGTCCGGCGTGGTCACGAACCTCGTGGCACTGATCCTCACGCTGACCGTGATGCTCAGCACGTCCTGGCTCGTGACGGTGCTCGCGATCGTCATGCTGCCGGTCTTCCTCGTGCCCGCGCGCCGCATGGGCAGCCGCCTCGCCGCACTACGCCGCGAGGCCGCCGACCACAACTCCGCCATGAGCACGCAGATGACCGAGCGCTTCTCGGCACCCGGTGCCACCCTCGTGAAGCTGTTCGGCCGACCCGACGAGGAGGCCGAGGAGTTCCGCGTCCGCGCCGCCCGGGTGCGCGACATCGGCGTCCGCACGGCCCTGCTGCAGTTCGTCTTCGTCACCGCCCTCACGCTCGTCTCCGCCCTGGCCCTGGCGCTCGTGTACGGCGTCGGCGGTGTCCTCGCGCTCGCCGGTCAGCTGGACACCGGCGCGGTGGTCACCCTGGCGCTCCTGCTGACCCGCCTCTACGTCCCGCTGACCAGCCTGGCGAACGCACGCGTGGAGATCATGAGCGCGGTGGTCAGCTTCGAGCGCGTCTTCGAGGTCCTGGACCTCGAGCCCCTGATCCAGGAGCAGCCCGACGCCGTCACCGTCCCCGACGGCCCCGTCGCGGTCGAGTTCGACGACGTCCGCTTCGCGTACCCGTCCGCGGACAAGGTGTCCCTCGCCTCCCTCGAGGAGGTCGCCACGCTGGACACCCGCGGCGGCGAGGAGGTGCTGCACGGCGTGTCCTTCCGGATCGAGCCGGGGCAGACCGTCGCGCTCGTCGGCACGTCCGGCGCCGGCAAGTCGACGATCGCGCAGCTGCTCTCGCGCCTGTACGACGTCGACAGCGGCGCCGTCCGCCTGGCGGGGACCGACGTCCGCGACGTCACCTTCGCCTCCCTGCGGCACACCATGGGCATGGTGACGCAGGACGGGCACCTGTTCCACGAGACCATCCGCTCGAACCTGCGGCTCGCGAGGCCGGAGGCGTCCGACGACGAGGTCTGGGACGCCGTCCGCCGCGCGCGGCTCGAGCCGCTCGTCCGCTCCCTGCCGGACCAGCTGGACACGATGGTGGGGGAGCGCGGCTACCGCCTGTCGGGCGGTGAGCGCCAGCGGATGACCATCGCGCGCCTCCTGCTCGCCCAGCCGCGCGTCGTGATCCTCGACGAGGCGACGGCGGCCCTGGACTCAACGTCCGAGGCCGCCGTGCAGGCCGCGCTGAGCGAGGCGCTCGAGGGCCGGACGGCGATGGTCATCGCGCATCGGCTCTCGACCATCCGCAGCGCGGACCTGATCCTCGTGGTCGAGGACGGCTCGGTCGTGGAGCGCGGGACGCACGAGGAACTGCTCGCCGCCGGCGGGCGGTACGAGGAACTGCACCGCACGCAGTTCGCGGTGCAGGAGGACCGCGCTGCGGACGAGGAGGCGCGGAGCGTGGGCTAGCCGAGGAGCCGCCCGGTGAACTCCCGCATGGCCTGCACGGCCCGACGGGACAGGACCGCGTCCGGCATCATGCTCGTCGACCCGTGGAACGCGCCCGGCCACACGTGGAGCTCCGCCTGGACGCCCGCGGCCCAGAGCGCGCCGGCGTAGGCGACGGTCTCGTCGCGGAACACCTCGGTGCTGCCGCAGTCGACGTACGCGGGCGGCAGTCCGGTCAGGTCCGTCGCGCGGCCCGGGGCGGCGTAGACGGAGACGTCCTCGCCACCACGACGCTCGCCGAGGTAGGCGTCCCAGCCGAACGACGTCATCTCGCGGTCGGCGACCCCGACCCCGTCGAACTGCCGCGAGGACAGGGTCGCGAGCCGGTCGTCCAGCATGGGGCTGACGAGCACCTGTCCGATGACGCCCGGCCCCCGGCGGTCACGGGCCAGGAGTGCGGTGCCGGCGGCGAGTCCGGCGCCGGCGCTCTGTCCGACGAGGACGATGCGGTCCGGGTCGATGCCGAGCTCGTCGGCGTGCTCGGCGGTCCAGACGAGGCCGGCGTAGCAGTCCTCGACCGGGTAGGGGTCCGGGTGCTCCGGAGCGAGGCGGTAGTCCGGGCTGACCAGGACGACGTCGTGCACGAGCAGCCACTCGTCGTAGGCCTCGAGGTTGCCGAGGTGGTGGCCGAACATCATGCCGCCGCCGTGCACGGCGAACGCACAGGCCGCCCGACCCGTCCGGCCGGCGCGTTGGACGACGGCGAGGGTGATCGGGTCGCCGAGGTGACCGGGGACGGTGATGCTGCGCCGCTCGAGGCCGCGGGCGCGCAGTCCGTCGTCGAGCTCGGCCTCCGTCACCTCGAGCTGTCGCATCCGCGGCAGCATCTCGGCGGTCAGGTGGAAGCGGCCGCGCTCGTCCGCGGCGGAGAGGAACGGGACGAACTCGGGGTCGAACGGCGGGCGGGGCAGGGTGGTGGTCTCAGGCACGGGTGGTCTCCTCGGCGTGGGTCGTCGGACGGGTCGGGTCGGTCGGGGCGGGGGTGTCGGTGGTGGTCTGGGGGACGTCGGAGGTGGGCGCGTCGACCGGGTCCTCCGGTCCGTCGGTGTGCCGCGCCCGGAGCATCCCGACGACGACGAGCAGGGCGGCCACGACGGCGAGGCCGACCCCGGCGACGGTGAGGGCGTCCTGGAACGCTGCGAGGCGGTCGGCCGACCAGGTGGTCGTGGTGATGCTGCCTGTGACGACGGCCGCGACGACCGTCCCCGCCACGGCGACCGCGGCGCCACCGGCCAGTTCGCTCGACGTGTCGACGAGCGCGGCACCGACGGAGGTCCGGTCGGCGGGCAGCCCGGTGAGCACGGAGGCGCCCGCGACGACGCCGACGACCCGCATGCCGGCGGCGACGAGCACGAGTGCGACGAGCACCCACACGTAGCCGTGGCGGCTCAGGGCGCCGAACACCGCGAGTCCGGAGACGACCGCGGCTGCGCTGGTCCACGCGGCCCGACCGAGGCCGACCCGCTGGACGAACGGCCCGACGAACCTGCCGCCGGCCAGCAGCACGACGACCTGCGGCAGCGTCCCCACGGCGGCCAGGACCGGCGGCCACCCCCAGGCGAACTGCAGCTGCAACGTCACGAGGTACGACAGCCCGCCGACGGCGAGCCCCGACGCGGCCTTGAACGCGAGGCCGCTCGACACCAGCGGTCGGGCCAGCAGGTGCAGGTCGACCAGCGGGCTCCGCGCCGTCCGTTCCCGGATGACGAAGCCCGTCGCGGACACGACGGTCAGGACGAGGACGAGCCACCCCGGGACGGAGGCGCTCCCCGCGTCGACCAGGAGGGTCGGCGTGACGAGCGCGCCCGCCGTCGCGGCGGTGCCGAGCAGCGCGCCGACGACGTCGACGGGGTCGCGGCGGAGTCCTGCGGACTCGTCGCGCGCGACACCGAGTCGGATGCCGACGAGGGCGAGCAGGGCGATCGGGACGTCGGCCAGCAGCAGCACCTGCCACGGGGCGACCGCGAGCACGAAGCCACCCACCGTCGGTCCGACGGCCAGGCCGACGAGCCCCGCGGTCGAGATGACGGTGAGGGCCCGCACACGGAGCCCCTCGTCGTCGAACAGGCGGAAGGCGAGTGCCATCGATCCGGGGGTGGTCATCGCCGCGGCGACGCCCATCAGGACCCGGACGGCGACGAGCTCCCCGGTCGTCGTGACCACCGCGGTGGCCAGGCTCGCGACGGCGAGCAGGACGAGGCCGGACAACATCACGCGGCGACGGCCGAAGCGGTCGGCGACGGCGCCGAAGAGCAGCATGAGGCCACCGAAGGCGACCGAGTACGCGCCGGACACCCACTGCAGGCCCGTCGTCGACGACCCGAGGTCACGGCCGATCGTCGGCAGCGCGACGTTGAGCACGGAGTTGTCGAGCATCTCGAACAGGAACACCGCGGACAGCCCGGCGAGGGCGATCCAGGCATCGGAGAGACGAGGTGGCAGGCCGTCGGTCGACGAGCGACCACGGGGGAGAGCGGGGTTGGACGACACGGGGGCACACTCCTTCGCGGGAAGAAGTGGCGACTCGTTCGATGCCGCGTGCTGGTGCGTCGCAGACGGCGGCGCCTTTTACCTCGGTGATCGGAACCATACACGAACCGGCCCGCCGTCGGGGACGCAGCCGGGGTCTCCTCGGCGGTCCCGCACGCGGTCGGCGCGGGGCGACCGGCGGCCGTGCTCCACCGACCACGCGGACGGGCCGCTCAGCCCCCGACGCGCGCCGTCGACTCCCGCACGCTCAACGTCAGCTCCGGCCCGGGCCGGGACGGCAGCGGAGCGTCCGCCTCGATCTGCTCGCGGAGCAGGACCGCCGCACGCTGCCCGAGCTCGACGGTGTCACGGGTGAGCGAGGTGATGGCCGGTCGGACCAGCCGGATCATCGCCGAGTCGTCGAACGACACGATCGAGACGTCCTGCGGCACCCGCACGCCCATCTCGCTCGCGACGCCGAGGCCCGCCACGGCGAGCACGTCGTTGTCGAACACGATCGCCGTGGGACGGGTCGCCCCGGACAGGAGCCGTCGGGTGGCCGCCGCACCGGCCTCGGCCGAGTAGTCGGTGGGCACGGACTCGGTGCGGTCGTCCGGGTCGGCATCGACGAGCGTGCCCGCGAACGCCTGGACGCGCTCGATGCGCAGCGCCGTGTGCTCGAACTCCGGGGGACCGGACACGTGTGCGATCCGCCGGTGGCCGAGGGCGCGGAGGTAGCGCAGCACGGTGTCGGTGGCGTCCGAGTCGTCGATCCACACGCTCGGAGCCGATCCGGCCGGGGTCGGGTGGGAACCGACGACCACGCACGGCATCCCGAGCTCCGCGAGCAAGCGCAGGCGGTCGTCGTCGCGGCGCGGGTCGATGACGACGACGCCGTCGACCCGGTGCCCGCGCCACCAGTCGCGGTAGGTCTCGAGCTCCTCGTCGGCGTCGCGAGCGACGAGGAGCGTCATGCCGATGTGCGTCCCGGTGAGGCCGAGCTGGATGCCGGAGATGAGGTCGCCGAAGAAGGACTCGGTGCCCAGGGTCCGGGCCGGCCGGTTGAGGACGAACCCGATCGTCCCGGCACGGGCTCCGCCGAGCGCGCGCGCCGCGGTGTGCGGACGCCAGTCGAGTTCGCGAGCGGCCTGCCGCACCCGTTCGCGCGTCGCCTCGGACACGCCGGGGCGCCCGTTGAGGGCGAAGGACACGGCGCTGATCGACACGCCGGCCCGCGCTGCGATGTCGGCGATCGTCGTCCGGCGTCCTGTGGCCACGGGCTTGACTATAGCGCTTTAGTCAGGCATCGTCGCCGTCACGCAGCGGTTCGGCGCAGAAGGCTGAACCGGTTCAGTAGCTCGACGAAGGAGTCAGCAACGATGAGAACCACCCCACGCACGACGTCGGGCCGAGTGGCCGCGATCCTCGCCGGCGCCGCAGCGGCAGCGCTCGTCCTCACCGGTTGCTCGAGCGGCAGCGGTGCAGCCACCGGCGGCGGCGACGGCGAGGTCAGCGGGTCGATCACCCTGCAGACCTGGGCCCTCACGCCGACCTACACGAAGTACCTCGACGGCGTCGTGAAGGACTTCGAGGAGAAGTACCCGAAGGCGAAGGTGAAGCTCGTCGACCAGCCCGGCGACGGCTACGCCGAGAAGGTGCTCAGCCAGGCGTCCTCGAACTCGCTGCCCGACGTGGTCAACCTGCCGCCGGACATCGCGCTGCCCCTCGCCAAGCGCGGGTTCCTGCAGGACATCGCGAAGGACGACGACACGCTCGCGAAGACCTACGTCGAGGGCGGGCTCGCCGCGTACGAGTACAAGGGAGTCGACGGCACATTCGGCTACCCCTGGTACCTCAACACCGACATCGACTACTGGAACAAGACGATGTTCGAGCGGTGCGGCCTCGACCCGGCCAGCCCGCCGACGACCACGGACGAGCTGTTCACGCAGGCCGAGACGATGCACGAGAAGTGCCCGGACGACTACCTGATGAGCCGCAAGCCCGGCCTGTCCGACTTCTCGCTCGCCGGGGTGGAGATCCTCAACGACGAGGGCACGAAGTTCACCTTCGCGGATTCCTCGAAGGCCGCCGACCTCATCGCGAAGTACGCGAAGGCGTACGAGGACGGCCTCATGCCGTCCTCGGTCCTCAACACCGACTACCTCGGCAACTCGACGCTGTTCACGCAGGGCAAGGTCGCGTGGACGACCGGTGGCGCCACGGCGATCAGTGACTTCGAGAAGAACAACCCGTCGCTCAAGGGCAACATCGTCGTCTCGCCGGCGCTGGACAACCCGCCGCTGTACGTCCAGGGGCTCAGCGTCTCGGCGAAGAGCAAGCACATCGCCACGGCCGAGGCCCTCGCGGCCTTCATGACGAACGCCGAGAACCAGGAGGCGTTCGCGCACCTGGTGAACATCTTCCCGTCGACGAAGTCCTCGCAGTCCGACCCGTTCTTCTCGAAGGACGACGGCACCGTGCAGGCGAAGGCCCGCGTCCTCGCCAACGACGCCCTGAAGACCGCGAAGAACCTCAACCCGGTCGAGGCGAACTCAGCGATGACGGACTTCCTCGACCAGCAGATCGCGCTGGCGATGAAGGGCGGCACGACCCCCGAGAAGGCGCTGCAGACCGCGCAGACCAAGATGAACACCCTGCTCGCCAACGGCTGATCCGGCCCGACACACGAAGGAAGAGGGAGGATCGTCATGCGTGCGAACCGTTGGTTCACGCCCTGGCTGCTGGTGCTGCCCGCACTGGTCTGGCTGCTCGCGTTCAGTCTCTGGCCGTCGATCAACACCGTGCGGCTGTCGTTCACGAACGCCAGCCCGCTCGGTGGGGTCAGCGCGTGGGTGGGGACCGCGAACTTCCGCACCCTGCTCGCGGACCCGCAGGTGTGGGAGGCGCTGCTCAACAGCGTCATCTACATGGTGGTGTGCCTGCCGCTGCTGACGATCCTCCCGCTCCTCATGGCCGTGCTCGTCCAGCACCGGATGCCCGGGATCGCGTTCTTCCGGACGGCCTACTACACGCCGGTGATCGCGAGCGCGGTCGTCGTCGGGCTCATCTGGAACTGGATCCTCGACGACCGCGGTGTCGTCAACGAGATGGCGCAGTCGCTCGGCGTCGTGCAGGGCGCGATCCCGTTCCTGTCCGACCGGTGGCTGCTGCTGTTCAGCGCCATCAGCCTGACCGTGTGGAAGGGACTCGGCTACTACATGATCATCTTCCTGGCCGCCCTCGGGAACGTCGGGAAGGACCTGCACGAGGCCGCCGCGCTCGACGGCGCCGGTGCGGTCCGCCGGTTCTGGTCGGTCACCATGCCCGGCGTCCGCGGCACCATGACCCTCGTCGGCATCCTGGTCTGCGTCTCGGCGCTCCGGGTGTTCAGCGAGCTCTACATCCTGACGAACGGGACGGGCGGCCCCGGCGGGCAGGACAACTCGCTCGTCATGCTCATCCAGCAGTACGCCCGCGGCTTCACCGGCAACCTCGGCTACGCGTCCGCCCTGAGCCTCCTGCTCTTCGCCGTGACCCTGATCCCGATGCTCGCCCTCGCGCGGATGAACAGCAAGGCGGACAAGTGACGAACACGACGGACACCAGCGAACCGGTCATCGGCGGCAACGCCGGCGCGGCCGCACCGACACCGGACGTGACCGGCGCGACCGACGCCGGCCGGGCCTCCCGACCGAAGGGGCCGAACGGGCCGGACGGACGGGACGGGACGACCGGACCGAAGCGGCGCCGCCGCGCGGTCTGGGGCGTCATGTCCACCCGCGAGAAGGCGGTCCGCTACGTGCTGCTCGTCGTGGTGCTCTTCATCACGATCGGCCCGTTCCTCTGGCAGCTCTCCACGTCGCTCAAGGGCACGGGCGAGGACATCTACACCGCGAACCCCTCGTTCATCCCGTCGCAGCCGACGTTCGGCAACTACCTGCGCGTCGGCGAGGCCATCCCGGTCTTCGGCTACATCGGCAACTCGCTCATCGTCGCCGCGATCGACGTCATCGGGAACATCGTCTTCGCGACGCTCGCCGGCTTCGCCCTCGCCCGACTGCAGTGGCGAGGTCGGAAGATCATCCTGGGCCTGTTCCTCGCCACGCTCGTGCTGCCCGGTGAGGCGACGATCATCTCCCAGTTCGTCACCGTGAAGGACCTCGGCCTCGCCGACTCCCTGGTCGGTGTCGCCCTCCCGGGGATGATCGCCGCGCTCAACGTGCTGCTCATGTTCAACGCCTTCCGACAGGTGCCCGAGGAGATCGACCAGGCCGCGGTGATGGACGGGGCGAACGCGATGCAGCGCCTCCGGTACATCTCGCTGCCCGCCGTGCAGGGGACGATCGCCGTCATCGCGATCTTCTCGTTCATCGGCGCGTGGGACGACTTCCTCTGGCCACTCATCGTGCTGCAGTCGCCGGACAAGCTGACGCTGACCGTCGGCCTCCAGTACCTGCAGGGCACGTTCGCCACCGACCAGCGGATGATCGCGGCCGGCACGATGATCGCGTTCATCCCGATCGCCGTGATCTTCGCCGTGCTCCAGCGCTTCTTCTTCAAGGGCGTCGAAGAGGGCGGGGTGAAGGGCTGATGCGCTTCGGCGTCAACCACACCCCGTCCAACGGGTGGTTCCACTCGTGGCTCGACTTCTCGCCGTCGGACACGGCGCGGGACCTCGAGGCGATCGCCGGGCTCGGGGCCGACCACGTGCGGGTGTTCCCGCTCTGGCCGGTCGTCCAGCCGAACCGGACGCTCATCCGCCCGGCCGCCCTGGCCGACGTCGCCACCGTGGTCGACATCGCGGCGTCCTTCGGGCTCGACGTCACGGTCGACGCGCTGCAGGGACACCTGTCGAGCTTCGACTTCCTGCCGTCGTGGCTGGACAGCTGGCACCGGCGGAACATGTTCACCGACCCGGACGTGGTCGCCTCGACGGCCGCGTACGTTCAGGCGCTGGCGGGTGCGGTCGCGGGACGGCCGAACCTGCTCGGCGTCACGGTCGGCAACGAGGTCAACCAGTTCGCGCACGCCCCGCACCCGGCACCGTTCCCCACCACGCCCGAGCAGGGGCACGCGTGGGCGGCCACGATGGTCGCGGCAGCGCGGGCGGGTCTCGGGACGAGCGAGTCCGGTGGGCTCGCACCGTCCGCCGCGTCCGGGCCGTCAGCTGCGTCAGCCAGGTCCGGGTCGTCGGGGTCGTCCGGCATGGAGGCCCGCCCCGCGTCCGGCGTCCGACCCGCCCCCGCCACCGGCGAGCGCCCGGCACCGCTCGTCACCCTCGCCCAGTACGACGCCGCCTGGTACGACGACGCGCAGCCCTTCGGCCCCGAGCACGCCGCCGAGCACGGCGACGCCACGGTCACGCACTCGTGGGTGTTCAACGGCGCGGCCCGCGTGCACGGCGCCCTGGGTCCCGGGTCGGTCCGGCACGGCGAGTACCTGCTCCAGCTCGCGGCCGCGTGGAACACCAGCGCGGACCGGCCGAACTGGTTGCAGGAGGTCGGCGCACCCACCAACGTGGTGGACGTGGCCGACGCCCCGACGTTCACCGAGCAGACGATCCGGCACGCCCTCGACGTGCAGGGGCTGTTCGGCATCACGTGGTGGTGCTCCCACGACGTCTCCCGCTCGCTCGCCGACTTCCCGGAGCTCGAGTACGACCTCGGCCTGCTCACGAACGACGGTCGGGTGAAGCCGACGGGGGAGCGGTTCCGCGAGATGGCCGCGGCGTTCGGCGACGGCGCGTACCGGGCGCCGACCCCGCCGACGACCGCACTCGTGCTCGACGACGTCGCCCCGGACGGCACACCGCTCGGCGGGACGCGGGCCGACTCCGCTCCCGGTGGTCGCTTCGCCGCGGCGTGGCTCGCGATCGCGGAGCAGGACGGCCGCGGTCCCCAGGTCGTGCTCCGCTCCCGGGTGCCTGACGCGGTGCTCCTCCGCGACCGGGGGATCACCACGTGCATCGACGTGCCCGGCGACACCGCATCCGCCACCGTTTCGGTCGCCCACCCCGCGACGATGCCCTGACCGCACGACGAGCAGCACGCCGCAGGACCAGCACCACACCAGCACCACCCCGCAGGACCAGCACCACACGAGCACGACCCAGCAGGACCAGCACCACCGGCACGACCAGCACCACGCCCCACGCCCCACGCCCCGACGACCCGGACGGTCACGGCCGTCCCCGGGAGGACCCATGCACGACGACATCCCGCTCACCATCGGCCGCGCCCGCCGCGTCCTCGACGAGCGCATCCTGCCCGAGGTGCACGCCACCGCCGTCCCGCTCGACACCGCCTGGCACGAGTTGCCCGGTGAGCCGGTCGCCCCAGCCGAGGGACTCGCGCTGGACTTCGAGCCGTACGAGGTCGGCACACCCTGGGGCGCCGCGTGGGGCACCACCTGGTTCCGGCTGTCCGGCACCGTCCCCACCGCCTGGGCCGGGCAGCGGGTCGAGGCGCTCGTCGACCTGGGGTTCGACAAGAACATGCCGGGCTTCCAGTGCGAGGGGCTCGTGTACCTGTCCGACGGCACCCCGGTGAAGTCGATCAACCCGCGCAACCAGTGGGTGCTCGTCGCCGAGCAGGCCGTCGGCGGCGAGACCGTCGAGTTCTTCGTCGAGGCGGCGTCCAACCCGGTGCTGCTCGACTACCACCCCTTCCTCGTCACGCAGGAGGGCGACGTCCGCACCTCGTCCCCGAAGCGGCTCTACACGTCACGACGGATGGACCTCGCCGTGTTCGCGTCCGAGGTGCACGAACTCGCACTCGACATCGACGTCCTGCTCGAACTGCAGGAGGAGCTGCCCCAGGGCCCGCGCCGCATGCGGATCCTGCAGGCGCTCGACGACGCCCTCGACGCCCTCGACCTGCAGCACATCCCGGAGACCGCCCCCGACGCCCGTGCGGCGCTCGCCGAGGTGCTCGCCGCGCCCGCTGAGGCCTCCGCGCACCGGATCTCCGCCGTCGGCCACGCGCACATCGACTCCGCCTGGCTCTGGCCGGTCCGCGAGACGATCCGCAAGGTCGCCCGCACCACCTCGAGCATGACCGAGCTCATCGGCCAGACCGACGACTTCCTCTACGGCATGTCGAGCGCCCAGCAGTACGCCTGGATCAAGGAGCACCGCCCCGAGGTGTACGCGAAGGTCAAGGACGCCGTCGCCGCCGGCCGGTTCCTGCCCCTCGGTGGGATGTGGGTCGAGTCCGACACCGTGATGCCGACCGGTGAGAGCATCGTCCGGCAGTTCTCGCAGGGCCAGCGGTTCTTCGAGCGCGAGTTCGGCATCCGACCGAAGGGTGTCTGGTTGCCGGACAGCTTCGGGTACTCGCCGGCGCTGCCGCAGCTCATGCGCCGCGCGGGCTTCGAGTGGTTCTTCACGCAGAAGATCTCGTGGAACCAGGTGAACAAGTTCCCGCACCACACGTTCCTCTGGGAGGGCATCGACGGCTCGCGGGTGTTCTCGCACTTCCCGTCGATGGACACGTACAACTCGCGGCTGTCCGGGTCCGAGGTCGCGAAGGCCTCCCGCCAGTTCCGGGAGAACCGCCTGGCCACCGGGTCGATCGCGCCGGTCGGCTGGGGTGACGGCGGCGGCGGCACCACCCGCGAGATGACCGGCACGGCCGCGCGGCTGGCCGACCTCGAGGGCAGTGCCCGCGTCACGTGGGAGCACCCGGACGCGTTCTTCGACCGGGCGAAGTCCGAGCTCGAGAACCCGCCCGTGTGGGTCGGCGAGCTCTACCTCGAGCTGCACCGCGCGACGCTCACGAGCCAGCACCAGACGAAGCAGGGCAACCGCCGGAGCGAGCACCTGCTCGTCGAGGCCGAGCTGTGGTGTGCAACGGCCGCCGCCCGCACCGACTTCGCCTACCCGTACGACGAGCTCGACGCGCTCTGGCAGCAGGTCCTGCTCCAGCAGTTCCACGACATCCTGCCGGGCACCTCGATCGCGTGGGTGCACCGCGAGGCCGTCGAGCGGTACGCGGAGATCGCGGCCCGGCTGGAGGCCCTGATCACGTCCGCCCTGTCGGCCCTCGCCGGGGACGGGGACGCGACGGTCGTCGTGAACCCGGCCCCGTCCCTCCAGGGCGGCGCCCTCGCGCAGAGCGCGATCCTGACCACCGACGTCGAGGCGACCACCCCGGTCGCGATCGCCGAGGCCGACGGCGGGTTCGTGCTCACGAACGACCTGGTCCGCGTCGTCGTCGACGGCCGCGGGCTCGTGACGAGCGCCGTCGACCTGTCCACCGGCCGCGACGCGATCGCACCGGGCCAGGTGGCGAACCTGCTGCAGCTGCACCAGGACTTCCCGAACATGTGGGACGCGTGGGACGTCGACCGGTACTACCGGAACCGTGTCGACGACCTGGTCGACGTGACCGCCCTGCGCGGCTCGGTCGACGAGGACGGCACCGCCCGGGTGACGGTGTCGCGGTCGTTCAGCGAGTCGACGGTCACGCAGGAGATCACGCTCGCACCCGGTACCCGCACGCTCGAGTTCGACCAGGTGACGGACTGGCACGAGACCGAGAAGTTCCTCAAGGTCGCGTTCCCACTCGACGTCCGCGCCGAGCACACCATCGCGGAGACGCAGTTCGGCGCGCAGAAGCGGGTGACGCACACGAACACCTCGTGGGAGGCCGCGAAGTTCGAGACCTCGATGCACCGGTACGTGCTCGTCGAGGAGCCCGGGTTCGGCGTCGCCCTCGTCAACGACTCGATCCACGGGTTCGACGTCACGCGCGACTCGGTCGACGGACACGTCACCACGACGCTGCGGCTCTCGCTGCTCCGGGCGCCCCGGTTCCCGGACCCGGAGACCGACCAGGGCGTCCAGACGCACCGGTACGGCCTGGTGATCGGGACCGATGTGGTCGGAGCGACCGCTGCGGGCACGGTCATGAACACGTCGGTCCGACGGATCACCGGCGCGCACGGCTTCGACGCGCTCGTGCAGGCCTCCGGCGACGTCGTGGTCTCGGCCGTCAAGCTCGCCGACGACCGCTCGGGTGACCTGGTCGTCCGCGTGTACGAGCCCGAGGGTCGTCGCGGCACCGGAGGCCTGGCGGTCGACGGACCGTTCGACGAGCCGGTCGAGGTCACGCTGCTCGAGGAGACGAACCCGGCGCTGCCCGGCGTCGCCTCGGTCACGGACGGGGTGGCGGCCTTCCCGGTCGACGCCTTCGAGGTCCGCACCTTCCGCTTTGCTCGCCGGGCCGCAGCGCACTGACGGGGGAGCACTGAGACCCCCGCCGCCGGGACTTCGGGTGTCCCGGCGGCGGGTCCCACGGCCGGACCGGTCGTGGACCGCGGCGGCACCTCGTCGCCGCGGACACCACTCGAAGAGGAGTGTCATGCAGAAGACCATGAAGATCGGGATTGTGGCGGCGCTCGTCGCCATGGTGGCGGCGCCGATGGTGCCCGCCGCCGCGTCGGCAGCACCGGGCGGGCCAGCAGCGGCATCCCACGGGCACGGGCACGGCCACGGCCACGGCCACGGCCACGGGAACGGACGCCCGGGGCACGCCGCCCCGACGAAGTCCGGGCCGACGAGCATCGCCTACGTCGAGGTGAACAACGACGAGCTCCGGAACGTCGGCCGGTACACGCTCGAGAACGGCGCGAACGCGTTCGACGTGGCGATCATCTTCGCCGCGAACATCAACCGGGACGCGGACGGCGACGCAGTCCTGTACGCCAACGAGAACGTGCAGCGCACGCTCGACCAGGCGGCGACCCAGATCCGCCCGCTGCAGGCGAAGGGCATCAAGGTCACGCTCTCGGTGCTCGGCAACCACCAGGGCACGGGTCTGGCCAACTTCACGTCGAAGGCGGACGCGCGGGACTTCGCGGCCCAGGTGTCGGCGACGGTCGAGAAGTACGGGCTGGACGGCGTCGACCTCGACGACGAGTACTCGGACTACGGCGTGGACGGCACCCCGCAGCCGAACGACCAGTCGATCGGATGGCTCGTCTCGGCGCTCCGCGCGGACATGCCCGGCAAGATCATCTCGTTCTACGACATCGGCCCGTCGTCGACGTCGCTGCAGCACGAGAAGCCGTCGATCGGCAAGAAGCTCGACTACGCGTGGAACCCGTACTACGGCACCTACACGGCGCCGACGATCCCGGGCCTGCCGAAGTCGAAGCTCTCGGCTGCGGCGGTGGACATCCAGAACACGCCGGCGGACCTGGCCGTCTCGCTCGCCGAGCGCTCGAAGGCCGACGGGTACGGCGTCTTCATGACGTACAACCTGCCGGACGGCGACGTCAGCCCCTACGTGTCGCAGTTCACGCAGGTGCTCTACGGTCAGTCCGCGGTCTACAAGTAGGGGAACGATCGATCCATGAGTGACGTGCGCCGTGGCGGCCCGACCACTGACAGCCCGACGAACACCGGTCCGGTGACCGCGGTCGCGGCCCGGAACGGGGTCGGGTTCGTCTCGCAGGAGGCGACCCTGGTCGAGCAGACCGGGCCGGGGGAGACCGTGCAGGTCCTCCGCGGGCTGACCGGTCGGGAGGTCGGCCCCACCGACGTCCTGACCTGGGTCTGGTTCCCGGAGCGGTCGCTGCCCGAGGGGCAGACCGAACCGGCAGTCCGGGACCTCGACGGGTTCTGGGCCGCCACGGCGTTCGCACTCGACGTCGTCTTCACCGACGGCACCCGACTGAGCGAGGGCGGCGCCCGAGACCAGTACGGCGACGTCGTCACCCCGGCCGGGCAGGACGACGCCGGCAAGCAGTGGGTCGACCAGTGGAACCGCCGCACCGTCGACCTGTCGGCGGCCGCCGGTCGGGTGGTGGACCGCCTGGAGGCGCGGCTCGGCCGGGCAGACCGGCCCGCCTCCGTCGGCGGACCGTCGGCCCGGTCGGTGCGCGGGTGGCTCGACGACGTCCGCATCGAGCCCGCCGGTCCCGCCACCGGCGCCCTCCCCGCGGACGCGCGTCCGCTCGACCACGTCCGCACCACCCGCGGCACGCACTCGTCGGGCACGTTCTCGCGCGGGAACAACGCACCGCTCGTCGGGCTCCCGCACGGGGGCGTGTTCGGGCTGCCGATGACGAACGCGTCCGACAGCCGGTGGCCGTACGCCTACCAGGAGCACAACCGGGCGAGCGACAACCGGCCGACGATCCAGGCGTTCGCCACGAGCCACCTGCCGTCCCCGTGGATGGCCGACCGCGGGGTGTTCCAGGTCATGCCGTCGCCGCTCGCCTCGCCCGACCCCGACCGGACCGCCCGCGCGCTCGGGTTCGACCACGTCGACGAACTCGACGGCCCGCACCGGTACCAGGTCGCCCTCGACGAGGGTGTGACCGCCGAGCTGACCGCGGGGGAGTTCGCCCTGGCCTGGCGGTTCACCGGTGCCCGCAGCGTCGTGCTCGACCACCACGGTGTCCTGCGCTCCTGCGCGGTCCGGGTCGAGGACGGCACCGCCGTGGTCGACGCCCTGCTCGACGACCGTGCCGAGACCCCGCCGCACCACGTGCACCTGCGCATCGCGAACGCCGTCGCCGAGCACACCGCGTTCGTCGACGGCGAGCTGCGCGGCTGGGTCGAGGTCGCCGGGGACACCGACGTCTTGCTCGGCATCTCGACCGTCTCCGCCGAGGACGCCGTCGCGAACCTCGCCGCCGCGGGCGACTTCGACGCGATGCGCGAGCACGCGGAGGAACGCTGGGTCGCGGAACTCGACGTGCTGCAGGTCGAGGGCGCCACCGAGGACCAGCTCGTGTCGCTGTACTCCGGCCTGTACCGGGCCTTCCTCTACCCGACCCGGGCGGGGGAGACCGCGCGGACGGGGAGCCCGCGCCATCGGTCTCCGTACGGCGCCGTCCTGTCGGAGCCGATCCGCGACGAGCCCGGTCCAGAGATCGTCGAGGGGCCGCTCACCACGACGAACGGGTTCTGGGACACCTACCGCACGGCCTGGCCGCTCCTCGCGCTCCTTACCCCGGACACCGCGGCCGACCTCGCCGAGGGCGTCGTCGGACACTTCGTCGACGGCGGCTGGACCCCGCGCTGGAGTGCACCCGGCGCCGAGGACGTCATGACCGGCACGACGAGCGACACGGTCTTCGCCGACCTCGTGGCGAAGGGCGTCGACGGGTTCGACGTCGAGCAGGCCTACCGGTCGGCACTGCGGAACGCGACCGTCCCCTCTCCGGACCGACGGGTCGGACGGAAGGGGAGCCTCCCGGGCCTGTTCCGCGGGTACGTCGACACCGCGACCGGCGAGGGGATGTCGTGGACCCTCGACGCGGCCATCAACGACTGGGGCGTCGCCGTGCTGGCGGACGCGATGGCGCAGCGTGCGGCCGCGGCCGGGGACACGGCCGGCGGAGCACGGTACCGGGCCGAGCACGAGTGGTTCGCCCGCCGGTCGTTGCAGTACCGCAACGTCTTCGACCGCGATCGGGGGTTCTTCATCGGCCGCACCCCCGACGGGTCGTGGCGCGCGGGTGCCGACTTCGACCCCGACGTGTGGGGGAGCGACTACACCGAGACGAACGCGTGGGGGACGATGTTCACCGCGCCCCACGACAGTGCCGGGATCGTCGACCTGCACGGCGGACCGGCCGCGTTCGACGCCGCCTTCGACCGGTTCACCGAGCGCCGCGAGACCGGCCGCACCGACCGGTCCGGCTCGTACGGGTTCGCGATCCACGAGATGACCGAGGCCCGGGATGTCCGGATGGGCATGCTCGGGCTGTCGAACCAGCCGGCGCACCACATCCCGTTCTTCCCGATGGCCACCGGGCGGCACGACGACGCGCACCGGATCGTCCGCGAGTGCCTCGACCGGCTGTTCGTCGGCTCGGACCTCGGCCAGGGGTACCCCGGCGACGAGGACAACGGCGAGATGAGCGCCTGGTACGTCTTCGCGACGATCGGGCTGTACCCGCTGGCGCCGTCGACCGGGACCTACGTGCTCGTGCCGCCGGCGGTCCGGCGGACGGTGCTGCGCCGACCGGGAGGATCGCCCACTGTCATCGAGACCGCCGGCACCGGGCGGTTCATCGCCTCCGTCACCGTCGACGGGGAGCCGTGGACGTCGATCAGCATCCCGCACGCGGTCGTCGTCGGCGCCTCGCGGATCGTCGTCGCGCTGTCGGAGACCCCGGTCGGCTGGGCGGCGGACACGCGCCCGACCTCGGCGTCCGAGCAGCACGGGTACCGGGACACCCCCGACGACGTCCTACCGGTCGGGGCGTCACCGCTCACGGACGACGCCGGGAGGACCGTCGTGTCGCTCGCCGCGGGGGAGTCCGTCGACGTGCCGGTCTCGGTGGCGGCGGCCTCACTCGTGACGGTGACGGCGGCGACACCCGGCACCGCGTCGTGGCGGATCACGCTGCGGAGCGCCGACGGGTACGTCGTGCACACGCTCGACGGTCTCGACGAGGAGTTCGCCTGGGCCGGGCAGACGCGGGTGTTCCCCTTCGCCGGTGGGGTCGACGGCGGGACGCTGACGTTCCTGGCGCTGACGCCGGTCGCGCTCACACAGCTGCAGCTCGTCGCGGCGGACGGTGGGACCCGCTGACCGGACGGTCGACCGCTCCCGGCGCTACGGTCGACGTGGAGGGGGAACGATGAGCGAGATGACGAACACCTGGGGCGGGGCCACGCCGGACGCGCCGAGGAAGGCGCTGTTCCGGACCCGGCGACCCACCTGGCAGTGGATGATGTGGTTCGTCGCGGGACTGGTGATCGTGCTGGTCGGCCTCGTCTCGGCCGTGCGCGACGCCACGTCCGGGCGGCCGGACGCGATGACGATGGCCGGGCTGTCGGTCTTCTTCTTCTGTGGCACCGGCGCCCTCGCTGTGCTGCTCGCCGCAGCGATCCGGCGCTCGGGAATCGAGGGCTTCGACGACCACCTGGCGGTGCGGTTCGGCTTCCGCAAGCCCCGGATCGTGCGACCGACCGACATCCGGGCGCTGCAGTCCGAGGTGCAGTCGAGGAACGGCATGACCTGGTCGAGCATCGTCGGTAGGGGGGACCGGAAGAAGCGCCTCTTCCAGGCGTTCATCGGGTACCCGGGAACCGATGAGCTGGCCGGGTGGCTCGCAGCACGGTGTCCGAAGGAGTGGTCCGCGTACCTGGCTGCAGTGGGCGGTCGGCGCTCCTGACGGAGAGTCCTTGACACGTCCTGGCTACGGGTATTAGCTTCTGGCTAACACTCGTAGCCAGGAGGAGCTCATGCTCGAACACATCGCACTCGCGGGCGGCACCATCGCCGTCGACGTCAGCGGTACCGGACCCCTCGTCGTCCTCGCGCACGGCATGGGTGACAGCCGGCACTCGTACCGCTTCGTCGAGCCGGAGCTCGTCGCCGCCGGGTACCGGGTCGCCAACGTCGACATCCGCGGGTGCGGCGACTCGAGCACCGGCTGGTCCGGCTACGGCCGTGCCGACATCGCGACCGACCTGGTCGCCGTCGTCCGGCACCTCGGCGGTCCCGCCGTCATCGTCGGACAGTCGATCAGCGGTGGCGCGGCCACGATCGCCGCAGCCGATGCTCCCGACGTCGTCGCGGGCATCGTCGAGCTCGCCCCCTTCACCCGCGCGCAGTCGTTCGACCTCGGCGGGTTCCTCCGCAACCGCAACCGGCACCGCTCCGGCACGTCCCAGCTGCTCAAGGTCATGACGACCGGCAGCCTGCCCGGGTGGCTCGCCTACCTGGACGTCGCCGTCCCCACGAAGCCCGCCGACTGGACGCAGGAGCGCGCCCGCATCGAGGAGACCCTGCGGCAGCCCGAGCGGATGGCGGTCCTCCGCGCGATGACGAAGACCTCCCCGGCCGACGCCGGCGCCCGGCTGGCGGACGTCCGCTGCCCCGTGCTCGTCGTCGAGGGCAGCGCCGACCCCGACTGGGCGGACCCCGCTGCCGAGGGACGCCGCATCCTGGCCGACTTGCCCGCCGGGCTCGGCGAACTCGCCGTCATCGAGGGCGCCGGCCACTACCCGCACACCGAGACCCCGGGTGACGTCCTGGCGCTCCTCCTCCCGTTCCTCGGACGCACCCTCGCCTCCGCCACGACGGACGCCGACCGTGCCTAGGGCCGGACTCGACGCGGCGGTCGTCACCCAGGCCGCCGCCGCACTCGCCGACGAGATCGGACTCGCGCAGGTGAGCATGAGCACCGTCGCGGAGCGGCTCGGCGTCAAGGCGCCGTCGCTCTACAAGCACGTCGGCGGGCTCACCGACCTCACCCGACGCATCGCGGTCGTGGCGGTCGCCGAACTCGGCGATGCACTGCGGGACGCGACACAGGGGCGGGCCGGGAGGGACGCCCTCGCCGCAGCCGCCGGTGCGGTCCGCCGGTACGTCCGTGAGCACCCCGGCCGGTACGCAGCCACGACCGGTGCCCGTCCCGAGGACGCCGACGACCCGCTCACCCTCGCGCTGGACCGAACGCTGGCCTCGTTCGAGGCGGTGTTCCGTGACTACGGGCTCGACCCGGCGGACCAGGTGCACGCGCTGCGGATGCTCCGGAGCGTGCTGCACGGCTTCGCGACGCTCGAGGTCTCCGGCGGCTTCCAGATGGGGACCGACGTCGACGAGAGCTTCGCGTGGCTGATCGACTTCCTGGACCGCGGCCTGCGCGCCGGCACGGCACGATGAGCGTCGGACACGGACACGGTCCCGCCCGCGCGCGTCCCGGACGTCGTCATGCGAGCTGCGCCGGCCGGTGCTGACGCTGCCGACGTGTGGCGGTGGTCCGACGCCGTCACCGCCGAGGAGGCCGCCCGCCGGACCATCGGGTACGAGACGTTCGTCGAGCGACCGCCCGATCTGGCGCGGGCGGAGCAGGCGCGAGAGCGGTACACGGCGCTGTACCGGGCGTACGTCGAGGCCGCGCAGGAGTTGGGGGTGCCGTTCCGCGAGCCGGAGGTGCCCCTGGACGCGGCCGACCAGCGCGGCACCGGATCAGCTGGCGGGTCCGGAGGCCCACTGCGGTGAGGCGAACAGCTCCTGCAACTCGGTGACGAGACGGGCCGTGTGGAACCCGTCCGCCGCAGCGTGGTGGATCTGGACGGCCAAGGGCAGGATGACCCGGTCCTCGATCCGCCGGTAGCGGCCGAGGGTGAAGATCGGCGCCAGGTGGTCCCGTGCATCCCGGATGCCCAGCGTGAACCCCGTGAACGACGTCCACGGGATGCTCGACACGTCGAACACGTTCGGTGGCACGTCGTCCTGCGGGAAGAGCGAGGACGCCGTGCGGTACTGGTCGAGGACGTCGGCGGCTTCACGGTGGAACGTCACGAAGTCCTCGCGGTGCGGCGTCCACACGCTCGCGAACGTCTCCCGCTCCGGGTTGAACACCGTGAACGACGGGTGCAGGACGTCCCACACGGCCGGGGCACCGGAGGGGTCGAGTGCCGTGCGGAACTCGGCGTGCCTGTTGACGACGGCCGACAGGGCCCAGATCTGCGCCACGGAACTCCTGACCGGAGTACCGCGCAGGGTGTCGACGAGTTCGGTGACGTCGACGTCCACCGTCATCGCGTAGGTGCAGGGGACGCGTTCGCGGTAGTGCTCGAAGTGCTCGCGGCGCGGCCATGACGCGAGGTCGATGGGCCGGAGGATGTCCATGCCCTCGAGCCTAGGGCGGCACAGAAGACGCTCCCGCTCGCCGGTACGGTCGTTGCATGGGCACCGCGTTCTCCATCCACCGCACCACCGAGGACGACTGGCCGCTGGTCCGCGAGCTCCGGATCGAGAACGCGACCGACAACCCGATCTCGTACGGCGCGACGCTCGAGACCACTCTCGCGATGACCGAGGACGACTGGCGGCTCCGGGCCCGCCGGGGTCAGGCGGTCGATGCGACCAGCCTCGCGGCCGTCGACGACACGTCCGGACGGTGGATCGGGATGATGAGCGCGCAGAGCGGGGACACCGACGGCACCGATCCCGTCCTGACCGGCGTCTTCGTCTCGCTGGCCTTCCGCGGTCGTGCGCACGGGGTCGCCGACGCGCTCCTGGGTGGCATCGTCGACTGGGCGGACCGACGCGGTGCGACGCGTCTCCGGTTGTACGTCCACGAGCACGGCACACCGGCCAGACGCTTCTACGCCCGGCACGGCTTCGTGCCGACCGGTCGGACGCGGCCGGTCGGCTTCACGGAGGGGACGACGCTGGAGATGGCCCGTCCCCTGGGGCAGGTCGAGCGCGGGGCGGTGCGGTCGTGACGCTTCCGCTCCGTCTCGTCACGCCGGACGACGGGCCGGCGCTCGCCGACCTGCTGGTGCGCAACCGCGCGTTCCTGGCACCGTGGAGCCCGGTCCGCGCGGACGGGTACGAGACCGTCGACGGGCAGCGCAGGGACATCGCGTCCGTGGTCGACCGTCATGAGCGGGGCGACGCCGTCCGCTCCGCGCGGCGCTGACGCCGGATTCGTCTACGGGGTCGGGGGAGTGCCCGCGCCCGGCAGCCGCACCGTCACGACGAGCCCACCTCCCGCACGCGGGTCGAGCCGCAGCGTCCCCTCGTGGGCACGGACGACGGCGTCCACGATCGCGAGCCCCAGTCCGGCGCCGACCTGGTCCTGGTGCACCCGGGCGGTCCCGCGTTGGAACGGTTCGGTCAGGGTCGCGACGAGCTCGGGCGGGAGTTCCTGGCCGCTGTTCTCGACCACCAGTACCGCTACCGATCCGCCGTCGAGCGTGCCGGAGGCGGTGGTCACCCGGACGAACGGCACGCCGCCGCCGTCACGCTCGACGTTGTGCACGACCGCGTTGTGGACGAGGTTCACGACGAGCTGCAGCAGGAGCGCGGGCACGCCAGGCGCGTGTGCGGCCGTGCCCTCCACCTCGAGCGCGACCCCGCGTGCCTCGGCGAGCGGCAGCAACGCCTCGGTCGCCTCCTCGGCCGCGAGGGACAGGTCGACGGGCTGCCGCGCTGTCGGGCGGCGACCCGCGCGACTGAGCAGGAGCAGCGCCTCCGTCAGGTCGACCGCTCGGGCGTTCACCGTGAGCAACTTCGTGACGAGCGCCGAGTGGTCGTGCTCGGGGTCGTCGCGCGCGACCTCGAGGACCGTGCGCGTGATCGCCAGCGGGGTGCGAAGCTCGTGCGACGCGTTCGCGGCGAAGCGCTCCTGCGCTGCCACGTGCGCCTCCAGCTGGTCCAGCATCGCGTCGAACGCGTCCGCCAGCTGACGGAACTCGTCGTCCCGCCCCGGCAACCGCACCCGGTGCGCCAGCGACCCCGTCCCGACCAGCCGGGCCGCGGTCCGCAAGCGGGCGAGCGGCGCGAGCACCCGGCCCGCCAGCAGCCACCCACCCAGGAGGCCCGCCACCAGCAGGGCGCCGAGGGCGCCCACCGCGGGCGGGACGAAGGCCCGCACCAGGTCGGTCCGGTTCGGGACCGACCCGGACTGCAGGGAGATCTGCTCCGTCGGGACGTAGCGCAGCAGGAAGACCCAGACGACGGCGAGCAGGAGCACGCCCGTCACGACCACCACCGCCGCGTAGCTGAGGGTGAGACGCCACCGCACGCTCAGGCCGGGCCGTCTCGTCACGATGGGCGGGCCTCCTCGGCCGTGGAGGCGGCGATCCGGTACCCGACGCCGGGTACCGTCACGATGACCTCCGGCTCACCGAGCCGCTTGCGCAGGGTCGACACCGTGATCCGGACGGCGTTCGTGAACGGGTCGGCGTTCTCGTCCCACGCGCGTTCGAGCAGGTCCTCGGCGCTGACGACGCCGCCGGCGGCGGCGACCAGGACCTCCAGCACCGCGAACTGCTTGCGGGTGAGGGCCACGAAGTGGCCGTCACGGACGACCTCCCGCCGGAAGGGGTCGATGCGCACCCCGCCGAACTCCAGGACCGGCGGGCGGGAGGGCGTGCGACGACGGGCGAGGGCACGGAGGCGCAGGACCAGCTCGCGGAGGTCGAACGGCTTCGTCAGGTAGTCGTCGGCGCCGACGGCGAACCCGGACGCCTTGTCGTCGAACCGGTCGGCTGCGGTGAGCATGAGGATCGGCGTCCCGCTGCCCGAGGCGACCACGTGCGCGGCGATCGCGTCCCCGGACGGGCCCGGCACGTCCCGGTCGAGCACGGCGACGTCGTACGTGTTGAGGCTGAGCAGTTCCAGGGCCGTGTGGCCGTCCGGGGCGACGTCAGTGGCGATCGCCTCGAGCCGGAGCCCGTCGCGGACGGCCTCCGCCAGCAACGGTTCGTCCTCCACGATCAGCACACGCACGGGACGATGCTACGAGCCCCGACGTATCGGGAACGTATGCGGGAACGCATACGCCCTCGCAACACCGCTCGCTCGAGCATCGGTCACATGTCCTTCCCCGTGAGCCGTCGCCGTCCGCCGCGTCCCGAGCAGTCCGCCCGTCCCCGTCACCGGGTCCTCGTGCCGGGCCTGACCCTCGTCCTCCTCCTCGTGCTCGCCGTCCTGCTGGCGGGGTGCGCGGTCCGCTCAACCGTCGAGGGTGTGGCGGGCGCCGACTCCGGGCCGTCGGTGGCCTCGGCGACGGGCCGCGCCGGTGGGGAGACCCCGTCGGACGCCTCGGTCTTCGACGACACGCTGCCCGCCGTCACGCGGCTCGATCCCGCGCTCCTCGCCGCCCTCCGGCACGCTGCCGGGGACGCCGCGGACGAGGACGTCACCTTCGTCCTCAACAGCGGGTGGCGCTCTGCCGCGTACCAGCAGCAGCTCCTGCGCGACGCGGTCGACGAGTACGGCTCGGTGCACGAGGCCGCCCGCTGGGTGGCGACCCCGACGACGTCGGCACACGTCCGCGGTGACGCCGTCGACATCGGGTCGTGGGACGCGGCGAGCTGGCTGTCCGACCACGGGGACGCCTACGGCCTGTGCCAGATCTACGCGAATGAGGGGTGGCACTTCGAGCTCCGCCCGGAGGCCGTCCAGTCGGGGTGTCCGGAGATGTTCGTCGACCCGACGCAGGACCCCCGGATGCGGCAGTGATGCGCTCCCCGGTGTCGGAGCTGGTCGTCCACGACGACGCGGTCCGGGCGAACACGGCGTTCTTCGCCCGGCGGACCGGTGGTCGGCTCATGGCGGTGCTCAAGGCCGACGGGTTCGGGCACGGGGCCCTCGCCCGGTCGGTCGTCGAGGCCGGCGCCCGCTCGGTCGGCGTGACCTCGATCGCCGAGGCGCTCGCCGTCCGCGGTGAAGACGTCGACGTGCCGGTGCTCAGCTGGCTCAACCCGGTCGACGCCGACTTCGGAGCGGCGGTGCTGGCGGACGTCGACCTGGCGGTGCCGAGCTCGGCCGTCCTGTCCGCCGTCGCCCGGGCAGCGCGAGCCGTCGGACGTCGGGCTCGGGTGCACCTGCACGTGGACGTCGGGATGGCCCGCGACGGGTGCCCGTCCACGGACTGGCCGACGTTGTGCGCCCTCGCCCGCGAGTTCGAGGGGGCCGGAGACGTCCGGGTCGTCGGTGTCATGGGGCACCTGTCGTGCGCCGACCGCCCGGACGACCCGCAGAACGTCCGCGAGCGTCTCGTGTTCGACGCCGCGCTCCGGACCGCCCGGCGCCGCGTGCTCACCCCGGCGGTCGCGCACCTCGCCGCGACCGCCGCGACCCTCACCGGAGCGGGAGCGGGAGCCGGAGCCGGTGCCGGTGCCGGTGCCGTTGCCGGTGCCGGGTACGTGCACCGCATCGGCGCGGGCCTGTTCGGCATCGACCCCTCGGGCACGACCGACGTCCTGCGCCCGGCGCTGACCCTGCGCACCCGGGTCGTGTCCACCAGGACCGTCCGCGCCGGGACCGGTGTCGGGTACGGCCACGACTTCACCGCGACGCACGACACCACGCTCGCGCTCCTCCCACTCGGCTACGGCGACGGACTGCTCCGGGCTGCCGCAGGCCGCGCCGAGGTGCTGCTCGACGGACGACGGCGGCCGATCGTCGGACGGTTCTCGATGGACATGCTCGTCGTCGACACCGGCGGCGACGAGGTGCGCCCGGGCACGGTCGCGACCCTGTTCGGCCCCGGTCGACACGGCGAACCGACCGTCGCCGACTGGGCGCGCTGGGCGTCCACCATCCCGCACGAGATCGTCACCCACATCGGCAGTCGCGTCGCGCGGGTCCACCGCACGACCGTGGTCGGTACGGACACAGGAGGAACAGCATGAGCGCACACACCCCACGACGGATCGCCGTGATCGGTGGTGGACGCAGCGACGAGCACGAGGTCTCCCTGGCCTCCGCCGCGGCGGCGGCCCGGGCAGCCCGCGGGAACGGCGACGAGGTCGTCGCGCTCACCATTGACCGGGACGGCCGCTGGCGCACCGACGACGGGGAGGCCCGCACCGCCTCCGACGCGGTCCGGCACCTCACGACGTGCGACGTCGCCCTGCCGCTCCTGCACGGCGTGCACGGGGAGGACGGTGCCGTCGCCGGGCTCCTCACCATGCTCGGCGTCCCCTTCGCCGGTGCTCCGGTGCGGGCCGGCGCCCTGGCCATGGACAAGTGGGCAACGAAGCTCCTCGCCGAGGCGGCGGGGATCGCCACCGCACCCGCCGTGCTCGTCCGCCCGGGCGAGCGCGTGGGAGCGCCGCCGCTCGACCTGCCGCTCGTGGTGAAACCCACGACGGGAGGCTCGAGCAACGGCGTCACGCGCGTCGCCATCGCGGACGCGTACCGCCCGGCGATCGCTGTCGCCCGTGCCGCGGGGGAGGACGTGCTCGTCGAGTCCTTCGTGACCGGCCGTGAGGTCGACATCGCCCTCTTCCGGGACCGCGACGGCGCGCTGCGGGCCGGAGCGACGCTCGAGGTCGGCGTCGACCGGGACGGTGTGTTCGACCGGGCGCGCAAGTACGACGGGACCGCGGAGTTCACCGTGCCCGCCCGGGTCGCACCGGACGAGCACGAGGCGGTCGACCGGGCGGCGCGGGTCCTCTACGGGGTGCTCGGCTGCTCGGGGGTGGCGCGCTTCGACTTCTTCGCCACCGGCGCCGGCGTCGTGCTCAACGAGGTGAACACCACGCCCGGGTTCACCGAGCGGTCGCAGGTGCCGCTCATGTACGCGGCGGTCGGCCTGGGGTACGGGGAGCTGATCACGGAACTCGTCGAGGCGGCGCTGGTCGGACCGGGGCCGGTCGTGTCGGGACCGGTCGAGTCGGAGCCGTCCGTGCGCTGACGGGGCCGGCCGGGGTCAGACGTGGTCGGCCAGGTGGGCGCCCCACACGGCGTAGGTGTCCCGGTACCGGTGCTCCTCGGCCTCGGGGCGCCACACCGACCGGGTCAGTTCCTCGGGGAAGTCGACGACGTCGACCCGGTCGAGGTCCTCCGCCACGGCGCGGGACCGGGCGTTGAGTGCCCGCCCGTGCACCCCTGCCGCGACACGTGCCGCACGGGAGAGGCTGCCGGCGTTGTCGAGGGGCGGGATCTCGCCGACCATGACCCGCGCGTCCCGGGGCAGTGCCTCGTGCAGCGCCTCGACGGTGTCCCGCAGGTGTCGTTCCCACGTCGCCGGCGCCATCACGCTCAGGGAGTCGGTGATCCCGACCATGACCACGACGAGCTGGCACTCCCGCAGCTGCTCGCGGTGCCCCCGGACGACCGCCGGCAGCTGCCGGATGCTCGACGACGGGCAGCTCGCGATCGACCACGCGGTGCCCCGGCCGTACTGAGCGGCACGGTGTCGCGCGAAGAACGCCGGGATCGACAGCTCGTGCGTGCGGACGCCCAGGGACAACTCGCCGCGCTCGCCGATGAACAGGACACGGTCGAGCCCGGCTCCGGGCACTTCACCGGCTGCGGGGTCGTCCGGGAACACGTCGAACGCGGCGTCGGAGCGGCGGAAGACGAACTCGCTGAACCGGGCGCTCCGGGCAGGGAGGGTGAGGGCGGTCTGCAGGATGGAGCGGACTCGTGACATGGGGCCCGCGATCGATCTGCTGCGGCAGCGGGGTCCACCGCGCGGTCGCCGTCCTTCCGGGTGCCGCCACACTAGTCCTCCGAAATGCGGTCATCGGGGACAAAGCCCGTCGTGACTGATCAGAGGAGATGGCGGGAATGGAGGGGATGGCGGGAATGGAGGGGATGACGGGAATCGAACCCGCGTAGCCAGTTTGGAAGACTGGGGCTCTACCATTGAGCTACATCCCCGCGACTGCGCACGAGTCGCAGCCCCACCACCATACCGGACGAACGACACCCCCATGATCCTGCCGCCGCCGGACGAGTCGTCGCAGCGCACGATCAGGCGCTCCCGGGTCCTGTCCTACGTGCTCGTCGCCGTCGCCGCGCTGGTGCTGTCCCTCCGGCCGGAGCTGTTCGGCGACCCGCAGGCCCAGCCGTGGCACGCGCTCCTGCACGTCTGGCGGATCGTCGCCGGCCTGCTGCTCGGGGTGGCCGCGCTGGCGGTGCAGGTCCTGGTGGGCGTGCGCTGGCGACGGGGGCTCCGGAAGGCCGCGGAGGACTGACTTCCCACAACCGGGCGTCCTGCCGGGTTCTCCGCACCCGGAGCCCGCTAGACTCATCGAGGTCGTGGGGCCGGACTCGTCCTGCCCGCGCGCCGTCCGGCGCACACGACGATCCTGGCCCTCGTACCGGGGCGTAGCTCAGCTTGGTAGAGCGCCCGCTTTGGGAGCGGGAGGTCGCAGGTTCAAATCCTGTCGCCCCGACCAGGTCACATCGAACGTCAACCAACAGGAGAACATCCCTTGGCCACCAGCACCGTCGACAAGGTGAGCGACACCCGCGTCAAGCTCACCGTGAACGTGACGCCGGAAGATCTCAAGCCGAGCATCGACCACGCGTACAAGCACATCGCCGAGCAGATCAACATCCCCGGCTTCCGCAAGGGCAAGGTCCCGCCGGCGATCGTCGACCAGCGCGTCGGCCGTGGCGAGGTCCTGAACCACGCCGTCGGCGACGCCATCGACACCTTCTACCGCCAGGCGGTGGACGAGCAGGAGCTGCGCATCCTCGGCCGTGCCGAGGCCGACGTCGCCGAACTGCCCAACGTTAAGGACTTCTCCGGCGACCTCGTCCTCACCTTCGAGGTGGACGTCCGCCCCGAGTTCGACCTCCCCGACTACGGCTCCTTCGAGCTCGAGGTCGACGAGGTCGAGGTCTCCGACGAGGAGATCGACGAGGAACTGCAGAACCTGCGCACCCGCTTCGGCACCCTCGTGACGGTCGACCGTCCGGCGACGTCCGGTGACTTCGCCCAGCTCGACCTGACCGCCACCATCGGTGACGACGAGGTCGACTCGGCCACCGGCGTCTCCTACGAGATCGGCTCCGGCGACCTGCTCGAGGGCATCGACGAGGCGCTCGAGTCCCTCACCGCAGGCGAGTCCACCACCTTCGAGTCGAAGCTCGTCGGTGGCGACCGCGAGGGCGAGACCGCTCAGATCGCCGTGACCGTCACCGCCGTCAAGGAGCGCGAGCTCCCCGAGGCCGACGACGAGTTCGCCCAGATCGCCAGCCAGTTCGACACGCTCGACGAGCTCAAGGCCGACCTCAAGGACCAGATCGCCAAGTCGAAGACCTTCGGCCAGGGCGCGGCGGCTCGCGACAAGCTCGTCGAGAAGCTCCTCGAGTCGGTGGAGATCCCGATCTCCGAGAAGCTCATCGAGGACGAGGTGCACCGTCACCTCGAGCAGGAGAACCGTCTCGAGGACGACGAGCACCGCAAGGAGGTCGCCGAGTCCAGCGAGAAGGCGTTCCGCTCGCAGATCCTGCTCGACTCCATCGCCGAGAAGGAGCAGATCCAGGTCTCGCAGGAGGAGCTCACGCAGTACCTCATCCAGGCCGCCTCGCAGTACGGCATGGAGCCCGCCGAGTTCATCAAGGTGATCGACCAGAACGGCCAGATCCCCGGCATGGTCGGCGAGGTCGCCCGCTCGAAGGCCGTCGCGACGGTCCTGTCGAAGGTCACCGTCAAGGACACCGCCGGCAACCCGGTCGACCTCTCCGCGTTCACCGCGGGTGTCGCCCAGGACGCCGACGTCGAGTCCGACGAGGCCGACGACGAGTCGGCCGAGGCCGACGCGAAGTAGTCGCGACCACCCTCACGGACAGGAGGCGCGGTGCCAGCTGGCACCGCGCCTCCTGTCCGTTCCCGCACCGGCTGACCGCCGACAGCGAACACACGAGACCGCGTGCGTTGCAACCGATAAGTTCGACAACAAGCGACAACTGAACGGGAGCTTTTCCATGGCCGAAGCAACACTGAACCCCAGTGTTTTTGACCGCCTTCTGAGAGACCGGATCGTGTGGCTCGGCTCCGAGGTCCGCGACGACAACTCGAACGAGATCGCAGCCAAGCTGCTGCTCCTCGCCGCCGAGGACCCTGAGAAGGACATCTACCTCTACATCAACTCGCCCGGTGGCTCGATCACCGCCGGCATGGCGATCTACGACACGATGCAGTTCGTGCCGAACGACATCGTCACGGTGGGCATCGGCCTCGCCGCCTCGATGGGGCAGTTCCTGCTCTCGTCCGGCACGCCCGGCAAGCGCTACATCACCCCGAACGCCCGCGTGCTCCTGCACCAGCCGTCCGGTGGCTTCGGCGGTACCGCCGCGGACATCCAGACGCAGGCGAAGGTCATCCTCGACATGAAGCAGCGGATGGCCGAGCTGACCGCCGAGCAGACCGGCAAGTCGATCGAGCAGATCCTCAAGGACAACGACCGCGACAACTGGTTCACGGCGCAGGAAGCCCTCGAGTACGGCTTCGTCGACCACCTCCGTGCCTCGTCCGCCGAGGTCATCGGCGGCGGCGGAACCGTCACCGACGGCGAGACGCCGACCCCGGCCGCCGAGCCCGACGCCCAGTCCTGATCCCCACCGAAGAAAAGGAATCGAGAATGCATCTCCCCATGCTCGGTGGCGCGCAGAACGTCCCGGCCCCGTCCAATCGGTACATCCTGCCGAGCTTCGAAGAGCGCACGGCCTACGGCTACAAGCGGCAGGACCCGTACGCGAAGCTCTTCGAGGACCGCATCGTGTTCCTCGGTGTCCAGGTCGACGACGCGTCGGCTGACGACGTCATGGCCCAGCTGCTCGTGCTCGAGTCGATGGACCCGGACCGCGACATCGTCATGTACATCAACTCGCCCGGTGGCTCGTTCACCGCGATGACGGCGATCTACGACACGATGCAGTACATCCGTCCGCAGATCCAGACCGTGTGCCTCGGTCAGGCTGCCTCGGCCGCGTCGGTGCTCCTCGCCGGTGGCACCCCGGGCAAGCGCCTGGCGCTCCCGAACGCCCGCGTGCTCATCCACCAGCCCGCGACCCAGCAGGGTGGCGGTCAGGCGTCCGACATCGAGATCCAGGCGGCGGAGATCCTCCGCATGCGCACCTGGCTCGAGGAGACGCTGTCGAAGCACTCGAACAAGACGCCGGAAGAGATCAACCACGACATCGAGCGCGACAAGATCATGTCCGCGCAGGAAGCGGTGGAGTACGGCCTGATCGACCAGGTCCTCACCAGCCGCAAGAACCTGCCGGCGCTGGTCAAGTAGCGCAGACGACGAAGGCCCCGTCCCGATCGGTACGGGGCCTTCGTCGTGCGCGGGCGTGCGGGCGGGCGGACGGGCGCGCGGGGCGCCGAGTGCGGTGGTCGGCGTGCGGTGAGCCCGCCGAGGTCGCACGTCCTGCCGCCGGACGGGCCGTGGTCCGGCCGTCCGCCCGCCGAGGTCGCACGTCCTGCCGCCGGACGGGCCGTGGTCCGGCCGCCCGCCCGCCGAGGTCGCACGTCCTGCCGCCGGACGGGCCGTGGTCCGGCCGATCGTGCGACTTCGACAGACTGCCGGCGGCGTGTCCTGCGACCTCGGGGAAGGGGCGCCAGCCAGGCCCAGCGGCGGCGTGCCCGTCGACGCCCGAACCGGGGCGGGGCCGAGGTCGCACGTTCTGCCGCCGGAAGGGCTTTCCTGCGGCCGATCGTGCGACCTCGGTGGACTGCTGGCGGCATGTCCTGCGACTTCGGCAGGGGGGCGGTCGAGCTGCAGCGGGATCGGGCGTCGCGTCGGGTCGTGCCGGGGCCGTTCGGCCGTCCGAACCGAGGCGGGGCCGAGGTCGCTCGTTCTGCCGCCGGAAGGGCTGTCGGGCGGCCGATCGTGCGACGTCGACGGTCGGGCGGCGGCGCGCTGCGCGACCTCGGCCGAACTCTGACGGCGCGTCGTGCGACCTCGGGGAAGGCGTAGCCGTCGGGGTCGGCGGTGTTGGGGTCTGTCGGCGCGAGGGGCGGGCGGGGCCCAGGTCGCCCGTTCTGCCGCCGGGAGGGCTGTCGGGCGGCCGATCGTGCGACGTCGACGGTCGGGCGGCGGCGGGGCGTGCGACCTCGGCGCCCGAAGGGCAGGGGCGCACCGGCCCCGCACGGCGCCGGGCCGCGCGGCCCCGGCGGGGTTTAGTCCTCGTCGCTGGCGGGGGCCGGGCGACGACGGACGAGCAGCAGCACGGCGACGACCGCGGCGACGACGACGATCCCGCCCGCGCCGATCCACAGCGCGTCGGACGCCGTCGACGAGGACTCGCCGGACTCCGTGCCCGTCGTCGTCGCAGCGGCCGACGAGCTCGCCCCGTCGGTCGCGCAGCTCGGCGGCTCGGCCGATCCCGTAGCGGGGGAGAAGCCGGCCGGGGCGTCCCAGGTGAAGTCGTACGAGTCCGAGACGGTGTGCCCGTCCGCCGAGATGATCTGCCACTCGACGGTGTACTTCCCCGAGTCGCCGAGCGCCGCCGCGGTGGACATGGTCGGCCCCTCGACGTCGACGCAGCCGTTCTCGAAGTACTTCCCGTCCGGACCGACGATGCGGTACGCGAACCCGGAGTCCGTGTCGCCGATGTCGAGCAGCCGGTCGTTCGTCGTGATGGCGAAGGTCTTCGGCAGGCTCGTCAGGGTGCTGTCGGCCGCGGGCGTCGCCGAGACGACGTAGTTGTGCGCACTGGCCGGGGCGGCGAGGCCGAGGACCGCACCGCCCGCGATCGCGAGGGCGGCGGCGGACGCGGCCCCGAGCCTCCCGGCCCGGCGTCGCGTCCGGTCAGCCGACCTCACTTGCTGCTGCCGCGTCGGCGTGTGGCCGCGACCGAGACGACGAGCGCGACCGCGCCGAGGAGCAGGCCGCCGAGCCCGAGGAACCGGCCCACCAGGTCCGGGTCCGCCGCCTCCGCCGTGGTCGAACTGGAGGCGGTGGTCGCCGCCGCCGCGTCGGACTCGGTCGACTCCGTGGTGCCGTGGGCGTGCTCGTCGCCGGCTGCGTCGGCCGCGGTGAGGGTGATGGCGGGGGCCGGGTGCTCCGGCTCGGCCTGGCCGGCCTTCGTCGCCTGGTCCCACTCGGTGGAGCCCGCTTCGCAGGTCTGCGTGACGGGCATCGACACCGTGTCGCCGGCCTTGCCGTCCGGCAGCGAGAACGAGAGCGAGAACGTGTCGCGCTCGTCGGCGGGGAGCGGGGTCTTCGCCGTGTAGGTGATGCTCGTGACGCGCTCGGCGGCGGCTTCGGCCTCGTCGTCGTCACCGGCGGCGGAGCTCGCGGCGGTGTAGGGCTCGGTCGCCTTCGAGATGGTCCAGTTCGGGTTGACGGTCGGCGTGACCTCGATCACGGACTCGGGCACGTGGAACCGGAGCTTCGTCGTGGGGGAGCCGTCGCAGCCGTGCGGCACCGAGAAGGTGACCGTGGTGTACGAGTTGGCGGCCGTCGAGGTGGCTTCCGCCTCGACGTGGGCGCTGGCCGAGGCGGCGGTGCCGAGGACGATCGCGGCGGCGACACCGAGGGTCGCGACGCCACCGGCGGCGAGGCGCTTCTGCATGGTTCCTCCAGGGAGCCCGTTCTCTACAACTTGTAGAGCAACGGGGTCCACGCTACCAGTCCCGGGACGCCGTGGGCGAACGCGGCCAGGGGTCCCCGACTGTGTCACCGGATGCGGTTAGGCTCGGTGACACGACGACCTCGTGTACCGCACTGGCGGCGCACGTCGACCAGGGAAGGCCGAGAGCATGGCACGCATCGGAGAGAGCGCCGACCTCCTGAAGTGCTCCTTCTGTGGGAAGAGCCAGAAGCAGGTGCAGCAGCTGATCGCCGGTCCCGGCGTCTACATCTGCGACGAATGCGTCGAACTCTGCAACGAGATCATCGAGGAGCGCCTGGCCGAAGCCGGCGAGGACACCGGCAGCGGCGAGTTCGACCTGCCGAAGCCGCGCGAGATCTTCGACTTCCTGCAGGAGTACGTCATCGGGCAGGACCCGGCGAAGCGTGCACTCGCGGTCGCCGTCTACAACCACTACAAGCGCATCCGGGCGCAGGGGCAGATCACCGCCGCCGAGGACCGCGACGACGTCGAGATCGCCAAGTCGAACATCCTGCTCATCGGCCCGACCGGCTGCGGCAAGACGTACCTGGCGCAGACCCTCGCCAAGCGCCTCAACGTGCCGTTCGCCGTCGCCGACGCCACGGCCCTGACCGAGGCCGGCTACGTGGGCGAGGACGTCGAGAACATCCTCCTCAAGCTCATCCAGGCAGCCGACTACGACGTCAAGCGTGCCGAGACCGGCATCATCTACATCGACGAGGTCGACAAGATCGCGCGGAAGGCCGAGAACCCCTCGATCACGCGCGACGTCTCGGGCGAGGGCGTCCAGCAGGCGCTGCTCAAGATCCTCGAGGGCACCGTCGCCTCGGTCCCGCCGCAGGGCGGTCGGAAGCACCCGCACCAGGAGTTCATCCAGATCGACACGACGAACGTGCTGTTCATCGTGGCCGGGGCGTTCGCCGGGCTCGAGGAGATCGTGTCCTCCCGCGTCGGGAAGCACGGCATCGGGTTCGGTGCGCAGCTCCACAGCCCGCTCGACCAGCAGGACCTGTACGCCGACGTCCTGCCGGAGGACCTGCACAAGTTCGGCCTGATCCCCGAGTTCATCGGCCGTCTGCCGGTCGTCACCACGGTGTCGAAGCTCGACCAGGCCGCGCTCATGCAGATCCTGACCGAGCCGAAGAACGCCCTCGTGCGGCAGTACCAGCGCATGTTCCAGATCGACGGCGTCGAGCTCGAGTTCGACCAGGGCGCGCTCGAGGCCATCGCTGACCTCGCCGTCCTGCGCCAGACCGGTGCCCGCGGCCTCCGCGCGATCATGGAAGAGGTCCTCGGGCCGATCATGTTCGACGTGCCCTCGGACGACGACGTCGCCCGCGTGGTCATCACGCGCGAGTCGGTGCTCGAGAACGCGGCGCCGACGATCGTGCCGCGGTCGCAGCCGAAGCGCGTCGAGAAGTCCGCGTAGCCGCGGCGGCGCCCGACGTCCGGATCGCGCCCCACCACGAACATCGCGCCCCGTTCCGACGGGGCGCGATGTTCGTAGCGGGGCGCAGAAGCGCCGCGCCCTACTCGAGCCCGCGGCGACGCAGCAGCGGCCCGACCTCGGCGTCGCGGCCCCGGAACTCCCGGTAGGCCTCGAGCGGGTCCTTCGCACCGCCGACGCCCAGGAGCATTCGGGCGAACCGCTCCCCGGCCTCGCGTGACAACCCACCGTGCTCGCGGAACCACTCCACCGTGTCGGCGTCGAGTACCTCGCTCCAGATGTACCCGTAGTAGCCCGCGTCGTACCCGCCCGAGAACGTGTGGGCGAAGTACGTCGACGAGTAGCGCGGCGGGACGGCCGGGGCGTCGATGCCCGCGTCGGCCAGGGCTCGGCGTTCGAAGTCCTCGACGTCGGTGACCGCGGCGGCCTCCGCGGCGGTGAGCCGGTGCCACGCCTGGTCGAGCAGTGCGGCGGCCAGGTACTCGGTCGTGCCGAACCCCTCGTTGAACCCGGCGGAGTCGCTCAGCCCGAGCACGAGCTCGGGAGGCATCGGTTCGCCGGTCTCGTGGTGCTTCGCGTAGTTCGCCAGGACCGAGGGCCAGGTCACCCACATCTCGTTGACCTGCGACGGGAACTCGACGAAGTCCCGCTCGACGTTCGTCCCGGAGAACCGCGGGTACGTCGTCCGCGCGACGAGCCCGTGCAGCGCGTGCCCGAACTCGTGGAACAGCGTCTCGACCTCGTCCTGCGTGAGGAGTGTGTCCGAGCCCGCGGCCGGCTTCGGCACGTTGAGGTTGTTCACGACGACGGGCAGCGTGCCGAGCAGGTGCGACTGCTCGACGACCGGGTTCATCCACGCGCCGCCCCGCTTGCCGTCCCGCGTGTACAGGTCGAGCAGGTACAGGCCCACGGGCTCGTCGTCCTCGTCGGTAACCTCGAAGACCCGCACGTCGGCGTTGTAGCCGTGCAGGTCGGGGCGCTCGGCGAACCGCAGCCCGTACAGTGCCGACGCAGCGTGGAAGACCCCGTCGACCAGGACGCGGTCGGCCTCCAGGTAGGGACGGAGCCCGCTGCTGTCCGCGGCGAACTGCTCCCCGCGGAGGACCTCGGTCGCGTACGCCCAGTCCCACGACTCGACCTCGAAGCCGACGGTCTGCGAGCGGACGGCCCGTTCGTCGCGGGCGTTCGCTGTGGCGGCGGTGACGAGCGACGAGAGCAGACCGGCCACGGCCTCCGGGTCGCCGGCGGTCTCGTCCGCGGTGACGACCGACGCGTGGTCGCGGAAGCCGAGCAGCTCGGCGCGTTCGGCGCGCAGCCGGACGATGCGGAGCAGCACGTCGCGGTTGTCGAACGCGTTGCCACGGCGCCCACGCGAGAGCGACGCCTCCATGATCCGCTGCCGCAGCGCCCGGTCGGTGAGCGCGGCGAGCCACGGGTGCCCGGTGTAGAGCGGCAGGGTGACGAGCCAGCCGTCCAGACCACGGTCGGCGGCTGCACCGGCGGCGGCGGACTTCGCGCCGTCGTCGAGGCCAGCGAGCTCTGCCTCGTCGGTGACGTGCACGGCGGCGTCGTTCGTGTCCTCGAGCAGGTTCCGCTCGAACGTCGTGGTCAGCGACGACAGTTCCTGGTTGATCGCGGTCAGGCGTTCCTTGCCCGTCGCGTCGAGTCCGGCGCCCGCCAGGGTCATCTCGGTGTGCGTGCGGTCGACGAGGCGCCGGTCCTCGTCGGACAGGCCCTCGACACCGTCCAGGTCGTCGTGGACGGCCTGCACGCGCGCGAAGAGACGGGCGTCGAGGACGATGGCGTCGCGGTGTGCGGCGAGCAGCGGGGACAGCTCGGCCTCGAGGTCGCGCAGCTCGTCGGTGGAGTCCGCCGAGGTGACGGTGGAGAAGACCATCTCGACGCGCTGCAGCAGCTGCCCGGAGCGCTCGAGCGCTACCAGGGTGTTCTCGAACGTCGGCGGGTGCGGGTCCGTGGCGATCGCTTCGACCTCCGCCCGGTGCTCGGCCATGCCCGCGTCGAACGCGGGCCGGTAGTGCTCGGTCCGTACGTCGTCGAACGGGGGGAGGGCGTAGGGGAGGGTGCTCGGTCCATCGAACGGAGTGGCCATCGCCCCAACCTAGCGACGGATGTGTGCGGCCGTCCCGGGCCGGACCGGACGACCGTCGGGGCTCAGCGAGTCGCGGCGTCGATGAGCACCGCCGCTGCCCGGCGCGCGTGCACGGCCGCGTCGGCGGTCCCGGCGATGGCGGCGGTGGTCTGCGCGCCCTCGGCGAGGAGTGCGAGCTGCGCCGCGAGCTCCTCGGCACGGTCGGCGTCCGCGACGGCGTGGGCGGCGATGTCCGCGATGAAGCGCTGGAACGAGTCCTTGTGGTCGCGTGCGATCTCGGCGATCGCGGGGGAGGTCGCCCCGAGCTCCCCGAACGCGTTGATGAAGCCGCACCCGCGGAAGGTCTCGTCGCCGAACCAGGACTCGAGGAAGTCGTACACGGCGAGCAGTTCGTCGCGCGGGGTCTCCGCCGCGTCGACGGCCGTCCGTATGCCCTGCTCCCAGAGCTCGTGGCGGCCGGTCAGGACCGCTGCGATGAGCTGCTCCTTGCCGGGGAACGCCGCGTACAGCTTCTTCAACGAGACGCCCGCCGTCGAGCGGATCTCGTCCATGCCGACCGCCTGGATGCCGCGCGCGTAGAACAGCGCGTCGGCGGTCTCGACGATGCGTGCCGTCGTCTCGGGCTCGACCGCGGTCGCTGTGCTCGTCGCCATGCCCGTCACCTCCGGCTCGTCCCGTCGTCCACCCGGTCCTGCCGGGAACGGTCCACCCGGTCCCGCCGGGAACGGACGTTCTCGATCGTACTCCGCCAGGGCACCGAGCACCCCGGCCCGGACGGCGGGCTCAGTCCTCGGACCCGGCGTCGTCCGGGTCCGTCACCTGCGCGTGCCCCAGCGGATCGAGGTGGATCGACGTGCCGTCGTCCAGCTCCACCATCGGCTTGCCCTCGAGGTACGTGAGCGTCCACCGCCACGTCGAGGCGTCGACCGACTCGGCGGCCAGGTCGTCCTCGACCCCGCGCACGGCGACGACCATCGTCTCGGGCAGTCGCTCGGGCGGCTCCGCACCGACGTTCCATCTCGTCCCCAGCTGCATGCGCGCCTCCAGTCGTGTCGGGGGCGGAACGCAGGACGCCCCGCCCGAGTCTCCACGGTAACGGGGCGTCCTGCGTGCGGTCCGGCTACGCCGAGGGCTGCTCCGCCAGCTCGATCTCGACGACGGCGAAGTCGTCGCCGTCGACGAACGACAGGTCCTGGATGCGGCCGACGGCCGCCAGGTCCACCGCTGCGCGCTCGACGAGCTGGCGCACGCCGGCCGGCGTCTGCAGGACGGCCCGGGTCACGGGCGTCTTCTGGGACGCCTTCGCCGCCGTCTTGGCACCACGGATGCCGATGAGCGCCTGCCCGACCGCGGCGAGCAGGCCCGTCTCGGCCTGGTCGACCGGCAGGTCGGCGCGCGTCGGCCAGGAGGCCCGGTGCACGCTGGTCTCGTGGGTCCAGGCCCACACCTCCTCGGTCGCGTACGGGAGGAACGGCGCCAGCAGGCGGAGGAGCACGTCGATCGCGCCGCGGAGCGCGAGGACCGCGCTCGCCTGCGTCTCGTGGCTCGCGTCGGGGGCGGTGCCGTAGGCACGCTCCTTGACGAGCTCGAGGTAGTCGTCGCAGAAGGTCCAGAAGAACCGCTCGGTGACCTCGAGCGCGCGGGCGTGGTCGTACCCGTCGAACGCGGCCGTGGCCTGGTCGACGACCGAGCCGAGGGCCGCGAGCATGTCGACGTCGAGCGCCTCGGTCACCTGGTGGGCGCCGGTCGGCAGCTCGAAGCCGTACACGAACTTCGCCGCGTTGAGCACCTTGATCGCCAGGCGACGGCCGACCTTGATCTGCTTCGGGTTCTGCGGGTCGAACGCCGCGTCGGTGCCGAGCTTCGACGAGGCCGCCCAGTACCGGACCGCGTCCGCGCCGTGCGCCTCGAGGATGGACAGCGGCGTGACGACGTTGCCCTTCGACTTCGACATCTTCTTGCGGTCGGGATCGACGATGAAGCCGGAGATCGACGCGTTCCGCCACGGCACGACGTCGGCCTCGAGCTGGCTGCGGAGCACGGTCGTGAACAGCCACGTGCGGATGATGTCCTGGGCCTGCGGGCGGACGTCGTAGGGGTACACGAGGTCGTAGAGGGCGGGGTCGGTCTCCCACTTGCCCGCGAGCTGCGGGGTGAGCGACGACGTGGCCCAGGTGTCCATCACGTCGAGTTCGCCCTGGAAGCCGCCGGCGACACCGCGCTGCGACTCGTCGTACCCGGGTGCCGGGTCGGACGACGGGTCGACGGGAAGCTGCGCCTCGGTCGGGACGATCGGCTGGTCGAACACCGGGTTGCCGTCGGCGTCGAGCGGGTACCAGACCGGGATCGGCACACCGAAGAAGCGCTGGCGCGAGATGAGCCAGTCGCCGGACAGGCCACCGACCCAGTTGTCGTACCGGACCTTCATGAAGTCGGGGTGGAAGGCGATCTGCTCACCACGCTCGAGCAGCGTCGACCGGAGCTGCTCGTCGCGGGCGCCGTTCACCACGTACCACTGGCGGGTGGAGACGATCTCGAGCGGCTTGTCGCCCTTCTCGAAGAACTTCACCGGGTGGTTGATCGTCTTCACGTCGCCGACGAGCTCGCCGGACTCGGTCAGGGCGTCCACGACGACCTTCTTGGCGGAGAACACCGTCTTGCCGGCCATCTCGGCGTAGAGCGCCCGGCCCTGCTCGGACTCGATCCACGCGGGCTCCTCGGAGCGGATGCGGCCGTCGAAGCCGATCACGGAGCGGTTCGGCAGCTGCAGCTCGCGCCACCACACGACGTCGGTGGTGTCACCGAAGGTGCAGATCATCGCGATGCCCGCGCCCTTGTCCTTCTGCGCGAGGTGGTGGGCGAGCACCGGGACCTCGACGTCGAACAGCGGGGAGCGCACGGTCGTGCCGAAGAGGTCCTGGAAGCGCTCGTCGTCCGGGTGCGCGACGAGGGCGACGCACGCCGGCAGGAGCTCGGGACGGGTGGTCTGGATGACGACGTCACCGCTGCCGTCCGACTTGTGGAAGGCGAGGCCGTGGTAGGCGCCCGGCATCTCCTTGTCCTCGAGCTCGGCCTGCGCGACCGCGGTGCGGAAGGTGACGTCCCAGAGCGTGGGGGCGTCGGCCTGGTAGGCCTCGCCGCGCTCGAGGTTGCGGAGGAAGGCACGCTGCGCACTCGCCCGCGACGTCGCGTCGATCGTGCGGTAGGACTGCGTCCAGTCGACGGAGAGGCCGAGGGTGCGGAAGAGCTCCTCGAACTGCTGCTCGTCCTGCACGGTCAGCTGGTCGCACAGCTCGATGAAGTTGCGGCGCGAGATCGGCAGCTGGTCGGCTGCCTTGCTCGACTTGCCGTCGCCGCCCTCGAACGGCGGCGTGAAGTCGGGGTCGTACGGCAGCGACGGGTCGCAGCGGACGCCGTAGTAGTTCTGCACCCGGCGCTCGGTCGGCAGGCCGTTGTCGTCCCAGCCCATCGGGTAGAAGACGTGCTTGCCGCGCATGCGCTCGAACCGGGCCTTGAGGTCGGTGTGCGTGTACGAGAACACGTGCCCGATGTGCAGCGACCCGGAGGCGGTCGGCGGCGGGGTGTCGATCGAGTAGACGGCGGACCGGTCACCGGCGGCGTCGCGGTCGAAGCGGTAGGTGCCGTCCTGCTCCCACTGCGGTCCCCAGACCTGCTCGAGTCCGTCCACCGATGGCTTGTCGGGCATGGGCTTGGTCATGGCTGCGCCTTCCGTTCGTATGTGCGGCACCGAGTCCGTGATGAGGTGCCTGAGTGTCGCCGCGGCCGGGGGACGTGGTGTCCGGGTGGCCGCGGTGGCCTCCAGCGTAGCGGTCGGGCCGTCCGTCGAGCCTGCCACCCGGCACTGACATGTCAGGCGGCTGGAGCGACCTGCTAGGCTTCCTGGGTTTGTCCGGCGAGCGCGGCTCGCGGGTCGCCAGTGTCGCCGTCTCGTCGGACGCCCGAAGGACGCACAGCACACCGGAGGAACACACTTGCCAGCCAACGACTCACCGAAGCAGCACGGGGACCGCCCCCTGCGCACCAAGGGCGCCGTCAAGCGCGCACGCCGCAAGCTCACCGAGGACGACGTCACCGTCGTCGAGGAGTCCCTGCTCAAGCGCGCCGTCGCAGCCGCCGCACTCGGCAACGCGATGGAGTGGTTCGACTTCGGCATCTTCGCCTACCTCACGGTCACCATCTCGAAGGTGTTCCTGCCGGCGGGCGACCCGACCTCGAACCTCGTCGCCACGTTCGGCTTCTTCGCCGCGGCGTTCATCGTCCGTCCGATCGGTGGCGCCGTCTTCGGCCCGATCGGGGACAAGATCGGCCGCCAGAAGGTCCTCGCCCTGACGATGATCCTGATGGCCGCGGGCACGCTCATGATCGGCCTGATCCCGTCCTACGACACGATCGGCTTCTGGGCGCCCGTGCTGCTGCTCGTCGCCCGCTTCGTGCAAGGCTTCTCGACCGGTGGTGAGTACGGCGGCGCAGCGACCTTCATCGCCGAGTACTCGCCGGACAAGCGCCGTGGCTTCATGGGCTCGTGGCTCGAGTTCGGCACGCTCGCCGGGTACGTCCTCGGCGCGTCGATCGTCACCGTGCTGCAGTACGCGATGCCCGAGGAGACCCTGCTCAGCTGGGGCTGGCGAATCCCGTTCATCGTCGCCGGTCCGCTCGGGCTCATCGGGCTCTACCTGCGCCTCAAGCTCGAGGAGACCCCGGCCTTCCAAAAGCAGCAGGAGCAGGCGGCCGAGCGCGAGTCGCAGAAGACGCCGTTCCTCAAGCTCTTCGCCGAGAACTGGCGCTCGCTCATCGTCTGCATCGGTCTGGTCCTCGTGTTCAACGTGACCGACTACATGCTGCTGTCGTACATGCCGACCTACCTCGAGACGAACCTCGGCCAGAACGCGACCTTCGGCCTGATCCTCATCGTCATCGTGATGATCCTGATGATGGTCGTCATCACGTTCGGCGGGCGGCTGTCCGACAAGTTCGGCCGTCGTCCCGTGCTCGCCGCGGGCTGCATCGGCTTCATCGTGCTGTCCTGGCCGGCGCTCAAGCTCGTGCAGACCGGCTCCGGCCCCGGGGTCTTCTTCGGCCTGCTCATCCTCGGCCTGGTCCTGGTGACGTTCACCTCGACCATGCCGTCGACGCTCCCCGCGCTGTTCCCGACGATCATCCGTTACGGTGCCCTGGCCATCGCGTTCAACGTGTCGGTGTCGCTGTTCGGCGGGACGACCCCGCTGGCCACGCAGGCACTCATCGCCGGCGCGAAGGACGCGGGCTACGGGTGGGCCGAGGACATCCCGGCGTTCTACCTCATGCTCGCCGCCGTCATCGGCCTGGTCGCGGTCTACTTCACCAAGGAGACCGCCAGCTCCCCGCTCATGGGCTCCGGCCCGACGGTCGCGCACGAGGACGAGATCGCCGACGTCATCAAGGACTACAACGACCCGAGCTCGGAGCTCGCGCAGTCCGACTGGGCGAAGGACTTCTCGACCAGCCAGATGCCGGTCGTGTCGGCCGACGGCCCGGTCGGCGACGGCTCGCCGGACAAGGCGTCCGCCGGCTCCTGACCGGCCGCACCACCCGCCTGGAGGCCCGACCCGCGTTCCGCAGGTCGGGCCTCCTCGTGTGTCCGCCCACCCATGCGCCGCTGGCGCGGGCCGAGCCTCGCGCTGCGCGACGGCCCTCGCGGCTCGCACCGCGAGGGCTGTCGCCCAGCGCGAAGTGCACGGCCGCACCGGCCGCACCGCCGCGGGGCCGCCCGTCAGGCCGCGGGCCCGGCGGCGAGCTGCGCCGCAGCCCGCACGAGCCGCGCGGTGACCTCGTGCGTCGGCCGCGCGAACACGGCGTCGGTCGCCCCGCGCTCGACGACGGCGCCGCGGTGGACGACCAACACCTCGTCGGCGAGCCGCCGGACGGCACGCAGGTCGTGCGACACGAACACCATCGCCACCCCGGTCTCGTCGCGCAGGCGTTCCAACAGCCCGAGCACGGCGTCCTGGACGGTCGCGTCGAGGGCGGTGACGGGCTCGTCGAGCACCATCACCTCGGGCGCGGTGGCGAGCGCTCGGGCGATGGCGAGTCGCTGGCGTTGCCCGCCCGACAGGGTCCGGGGCGAGCGGCGCCGGAGCACGGGGTCGAGCCCGACCTGCCGCAGGGCCGCGTCCACCCGGTCGCCGAGCTCCCCGGACGCGCGGCGGACGGCACCACGGGTCAGTGCATCGGCGAGGACCCGTTCCACGGTCCACCGCTCGTCGAAGGTCGCGCCCGGGTCCTGCACCACGGCGGCGATCCGGTGCCGCCTGGGCCGCCGGTCCCGTTCCGACAGCGGTGCCCACGGTTCGTCGTCGAGCGTGATGGTGCCGTCGTCGGGGGTCTCGAGCCCGAGGAGCATGCGGACGATGGTGGTCTTGCCGGAGCCGGACGCCCCGACGACCCCGAGCACCCGACCCGGGGCGACGCCGAGGGACACGTCGGCGACCGCGGGGACGTCGTCGTAGCTCCGGCGCAGGTGGTCGGCCGCGAGGACCGGGACGACGGTGGCCTCCGGCTGCGGGCGGACCGGGCGCGGCTGCTCGGCGGCCCGCGCCGCCCGCACGAGCGCCTGCGTGGCCGGGTGCTCGGGGGAGCCGAGGACCTCGGCGGTCCGCCCGGCCTCGACCACGCGCCCACCGTCGACCACCACGACCCGGTCGGCCCACCCGGCGACGAGGCCCAGGTCGTGCGTCACGACGAGCACGCCGGTCCCATCGCGCTGGGCGGCCCGCAGCTGCTCCATCACGGTCAGGGCGATGCCGGCGTCGAGCGCGGTGGTCGGTTCGTCGGCCACCAGGAGCGACGGTCGACCGATCGTCGCCGCGGCGATGAGCGCACGCTGCCGCATCCCACCCGACAGGGTCCCGGCGGTCCGGCCGTCGGTGGCCAGGGCGGGGTCGAGTCCGACGGCCTCGAGACCGGCCCGGACCGCCTCCACGCGGTCCCGCGCCGACAGGTCCGTGTGCAGCCGGAGTGCGTCGGCGACCTCGCGCCCGACGGGACGGAGCGGGTCGAGCGCCCCCAGCGCCTCCTGGCCGACGTAGCCGACGTGTCGTCCGCGGATCCGCCGCCACCGTCGCTCGGGCAGCCCCCGGACGTCCTGGTCGGCCACCGTCAGCCGGTCGGCGGTGACGTCGGCTCCGTCGGCGGACAGGCCGAGCGCCGCGCGGACGGTGACGGACTTGCCCGAGCCGGACGCCCCGACGAGGGCGACGCACTCGCCGGCGGCGACCTGCAGGCCGACGTCGGTGACCACGGCGGTGCCGCCGATGCGGACCGACAGCCCGGCGACGTCGAGGACGGCGCTCACCGGGCCACCCCGAGGCGACGGAGGGCACGCCCGAGCACCGTCACCGCGGTGGCGAGGACCACGATCGCGAGCCCCGGGAACGTGCTCATCCAGGGCGCGGTCTGCAGGTAGGTGCGGCCGTCGGCGAGCATCGCGCCCCACTCCGGCGCGGGCGGCGGCGTCCCGACCCCGAGGTAGCTCAGCGCCGAGGCCCAGACCACCGCCTGGCCGATGCCGAGCGTCCCCACGGCGAGGATCGGCCACAGCGCGGCGGGCAGCACGTGCCGCACGACGACGACGGCGGGGGAGCGGCCGAGCAGCACGGCCGTCTCGACCACCTGCGAGGACCGCGCCGTGCGCACCAGTCCGCGCACGATGCGGGCGTAGCCGGGGGCGGTCGCGAACCCGACGGCGAGCATCGCCGGCACCGGTCCGGGGCCCGTCACCGCGATGACGACGAGCGCGACCAGGAGCAGCGGGAGGGCGAAGGCGACCTCGGTCACCCGACCGACCACCGCGTCGACGAACCGCCCGCCGAGGCCGGCGAGGACACCGAGCACGATGCCGACCCCGCCGCCGACGAGCGTCGCGACGACCCCCACCAGGAGCGATGCCCGGGTGCCCGCGACCACCCGTGCCAGGACGTCCCGACCGGACTCGTCGGTGCCGAACGGACTCCGCCACGACGGCGCCTGCAGCGCGTCGGACGGGTGCACCGCGAGCGGGTGCGCACCGCCGAGCAGCGCCGGCCACACCGCCGCGACGACGGCGACCGCCACCACGACGGCTGCGACCGTCCCGGCCGGCCCGAGCGTCCCCCCACGGAATCGCTCGGACCGGGCACGGACGGCCGCCCCGGCCGGGAGGCGCGGGTCGGCGATGCCGCTCACCGCGCCACCGTCCCGTCCCACGCCGCGTCGGGGTCTGCGGTGGCGGACCGGACGACGTCCGACCCGCCCGGCCCGTCGGCACCCCGCGGACCCGGTCGGCCGGCGCCCCGGGGGCCCGACCGGTCCGCGCCCCGAGGGTCGACGGCCCGTTCGACCAGGTCCGCCACCGCGAGCACCACGACGTAGGCCGCAGCCGACACGAGGGCGATCCCGGCGACGAGCGGCATGTCCCGCTGCGTGACCGCGGTCACGAGCGCGCGGCCGATCCCGGGCAGCGCGAACACCGACTCGACGACCACGGCGCCGGACACCAGCGACCCGAAGGCCCAGGCGGACAGGCCGATGCCGGGGAGCGCGGCGTGCCGGAGCAGGTGCCGACCGAACAGGCCCGCGCGGGACTCACCCCGACCCCGTGCGGCCAGGGCGAAGGCCGAGCGCTGCGCGTCGACCACGCCGTCCCGCACCGTCTCGGCGAGGTACCCGGCGACCGGGACCGCGACGACCAGCACGGGCAGGACCCATCCCCGGACCGTGCCGTCGCTGACCGCCGGCACCCACCCCAGGCTCGTCGCGAACACCACGATGAGCACGCTGCCGAGCCAGAAGTGCGGCACGACGCTCGCCGTCACGGACAATCCGGTGGTCAGGAGCGCCGCGACCCGGCCGCGCTGGGTCGACCACCACGCCGCCATGACCGCGAGCACCCAGGCGACGACGAGCCCCGCGACCGCCAGGGTCAGCGTGACCGGGAGCTGCTGCGCCAGGAGCGTCGACACCGGCGTGCGGAACGCGTACGAGTCGCCGAGCTGCCCGGTGGCCAGGCGGCCGAGGAACACCGCGTACTGCACGAGCACCGGCTGGTCGAGGCCGTACTCGGCGCGGACCTGCGCGACCGCCTCGGCCGAGGCCTGCGAGCCCGGCCCGCCGAGGATCGCGAGGGCCGGGTCTCCGGGGATCAGGCGGATCGCGACGAACACGATCGTGGCGACCGCCCAGAGGACCCCGACGCCGCCGAGGAGCCTGCGCACGACCCAGCGCGCCCACCCCGCGCGGGGTGGGCGGCGCGTCGGACGCGCGCCGGGCCTCCTGGACGTCACCGGGTGGTCAGCGCGCGATCCACGCCGTGCCGAACCACGGGGTGGAGACGGAGGTCGTCGCGATGTCGTGCACCGACGAGCGGTACAGGAAGTGGTTCTGCTGGTCGTAGAGCGGCAGGACCGTGCGGCTCTCGAGGATCGTCTTCTGTGCCTGCTCCACCAGGTCGGCGCGTTCGGACGCGTCCGCGGTCTGCGCCGCCCGCTGCAGCAGCTCGTCGAGCGCCGGGTCGTCGAGCTGCGCGAGGTTCGCGAAGTAGCCGGACGGAGCGGGGGTGATCGACGCGGAGTCGTAGAGGATGCGCAGGACGTCCGGCCCGACCTTCGTGTACGGAGCGCTCACGACGTCGTACTGGTTCTTCGCCAGGGCGGCGTACCAGCTGGACAGGTCGAGCTCCTGCAGGTCGACCTTGATGCCGACCTCGGCCTCGGAGGCCTGGATCTGCTGGAACAGGCTGCGCTCCGCGGGCACCGACTGGTTCGTCGAGACCGGGAAGGTGACGGTGAGCTCCTTGCCGTCCTTCTCGCGGACACCGTCGGCGTTCGTCCGCCAGCCGGCCTCGTCGAGCAGACGCTCCGCCTCGGACGGGTCGTACGCGAAGAGCGACTCGTCGGAGTACGCCGTCGGCTCGACGCTGGACAGGACCGAGTACGAGCGCTTCGCGGTCCCGAGGAACAGCGACTGCAGGCCCGGGTCGATCTCGGCGGCGGCGATGAACGCCTTGCGGACCGCCTCGTCGCGGAAGACGCCGTGCCCGGAGTTCAGCTCGAGCCGGTTGGACGCGCCGGGTCGCGGGGCGTCGAGGTCGCGGACGGCGCCCTTCGCGGACGCGGCCTTCAGCTGGTCCGGCTGCGCGTTGTCGATGACGTCCACCTGACCGGACTGCAGGGCCGCGTACCGGGACGTCGAGTCCGGCAGGAAGCGCCACGTCAGGCCGTCGAGCCGGGGCTTCGTGGTCGACCCGCCCAGCGGCGTGTAATCGGCGTTGCGCTCGAGGGTGACGCGGTCGCCGTGCTTCCAGCCGGTGATCGCGAACGGGCCGGTGCCGACCGGGGACTCGCAGTTGGTGGCCTGATCGCGCTCGAGGGCCTTCGGCGACTCCATGCCGACCCAGGGCTGCGAGAACGACTCGAGGAGTGCGGCGTCCGGGCGGCTGAGCGCGAGCGTGACCGTCGTGTCGTCGGTCGCGGTCGCCTTCTCGACGGACTGGAGGGCGAGGTACCCGGTGCTCGACGCCGTCGCCGGGTCCTGCACGTGCTCGATGTTCGCCACCACGGCCGCGGCGTCGAACGGCGTGCCGTCGCTGAAGCTGACGTCGTCGCGGAGCGTGAAGGTGAGCGTCCTGCCGTCGTCGCTCGTCGTCCACTTCGTCGCGAGCTCGGGCGTCGGTCCGCCGTCGGCGTCGAGCCCGACGAGCTCCTCGACGTACTGCGTCGCCAGGAGGGCCTGCGGGTAGTTGCCGCCGACGTGCGGGTCGAGACAGGCCGGTTCGGCGTCGCCCGACGCGTACGTGAGCGTCCCCCCGCGCACCGGCGTGCTGCCGGCACCGGGGGTGCCGCCGCCGGAGCAGGCGGTGACGGCCAGGAGGATCGTGGCAGCGCCGGCGACGCCCGTCACGATGCGCCGCAGCGCCGGGTTTTTCTGTACTGGGTCCAAGATCATGGCTGGGCGAGTCTAGCGCTTTACTGGGGGCCATGAGCGAACCGATCCGCCGCGGTGGCCGCCCCCGTCGCTCGAGCGCCGAGGTGCTCGCGGACGCGGCCGCCGAGCTGTTCCTCGAGCAGGGGTACGCGAGGACCACCGTCGACCACATCTCCGCCCGCGCCGGGGTCAGCCGGGCGACCTTCTTCAACTACTTCGCCGCGAAGTCGGACGTCATGTGGCTCGACCTCGACGCCGCGGTCGCGGACCTCCCGCAGCACCTGGCGACCTCCTTCGGGACGAGTGCGGTACGCGCCGTCGAGGAGGCCCTGCTCGCCGCGGCCCGCGCCCACGACCCGGACCGGGTGCCGTGGGCGATCGCGCAGGCCGAGGTGATGGACGTCGGCGCCGAGCTCGTCGCGAGCGTCGCCACCCGGGTCACCGCGCAGCACCAGGCGGTCGCCGCGTTCGTCGCCGACCGCACGGGGGAGCAGCCCGGGGCGCTCTGGCCGCAGACCGTGGCGGGCGCGATGCTCGGGGCCGCCGCCGCGGCGTTCGGAGTGTGGGTGACGGACGGGGTCGCCCGGCGGCCGCTCGCCGAGTACGTCGCAGCGGCGCTCACCCCGGTGGCGGCTGGGCTCGACGCGCGCTGAGCCCGACCGGTGGGACCCCGGGGCGGGACACCGACCGCTGGTAGGTTCTGGGTGCGCCGTCCGAGGGGGACGGGCACCGACACCAGGGGGACCCTTGTCCGACACACCCGCACAGCAGCCGTCGTCGTCCGGATCGGGGCCGGACCCGGAGCGCACGGACGGCCAGCAGCCGCAGTACCCGGCGCAGGACCCGGCGGCGCAGCAGCCGCAGTACCCGGCGCAGGACCCGGCGGCGCAGCAGCCGCAGTACCCCGCGCAGCCGGGTGCCCAGCAGGCGCAGTTCCCCGGCCAGCAGCCCCAGTACGGCGCCGGCCAGCAGCCCGGGTTCCCGAGCCAGCAGCCCCAGCAGTTCGGCTCCGGCCAGCCCCCGCAGTACCCCGCCGGCCCGCCGCAGCAGCCGTGGCAGGGCGCCGGCGCACCGGCCGGGCAGCCCGGGGGAGCCGTCGCGTACGGCGGCCAGCCCACCGGCCCGTCCCGCGGACGCCGGGTCCTCGTGGCCCTGGCCGGCGTCCTCGCCTTCGTGGTGGCCGCCGGGCTCGTCCGCTGGGGCTTCGCGTCCTTCGGTGGTCCGTCCAAGCAGGAGCTGGTCGACGAGGGCGTCGCGAAGATCTCCGAGCAGACCACCTTCCCGAAGCAGGTCGACTCGATCACCACGTGGACGGGCGTCGACGCCGAGGACGAGGCGATCCACTACCGCTACAGCGTCGATGCCGACCCGACCGCGATCTCCGAGCGCTCGATCCGCGACTCGGTGCTGTCGAACCTCTGCTCGACGACGGCGACCCGGGACATCCTCGAGGAGGACATCGCGATGCGGTACTCCTACGTGTTCCCCGGCTCGGACAAGACCGTCGACCTGGAGTTCACGAACGACGACTGCTGACCCCCAGCAGGCGCGCTCCTGGCGGGCGCCGCGCGACGCCGGGGCGACACCGCCCCGGCGCGGCAGCGGACCCCGACGCTCCGCGCCTCAGGCGCGGAGCGTCCCCGCACCACCCGCGGCCACGTCCTCGACGGTCCCGTCCCTGACGCCCTCCGGGATCTCGTCGCTCGTCGGGCGGAGCACGGGCGCACCCGGCACGGACAGGGTGAGCACCGCCTCCTCGACGTACCGGCTGTCCTCGAGCGACTGCTCGATCCGCCGCAGTCGGCCGGCCACGTGCTCCTCGGTGTCGTTGCCGACCAGGTCGACGGCGGCGACCAGGTAGACGCGGGACGGGCCAACGAACTCCAGGTGCAGGTAGCTGACGCTCTCGACCTGGTCGCGGGCGAGCAGCTCGACGAGCACGGCGTTCTCGAGCTCGGGCGAGGTGCTCTCGCCGAGCAGGAACCGGCGGTTGCGGTCGATGAGCACGATCGCGACCACACCGAGCAGCAGACCCACCGCGATGGAGCCGATCGCGTCGAACACGGCCAGACCGGTGACCTGGTGCAGGAAGACCCCGAGGAACGCGATGACCAGGCCGACGAGCGCTGCGGCGTCCTCGGCGAAGACGGCGCGCAGGGTCGGGTTCGACGACTGCAGCACGTGCCGCAGGATCGGTACCCGACGCTTCGTCGCGGCGCCGCGTGCCTGCCGGTACGCCTGCAGGAAGCTCGTCCCCTCGAGGCAGAACGACAGCGCCAGGACCACGTAGTTCAGGGTGACGTCCTCGGCCGGCCCGGTGTCCCCGAGCTCGGTGATGCCGTGGTAGATCGACACGATCGCGCCCGCCGTGAACAGGCCGAACGCGGCGAACATCGACCAGATGTAGGTCTCCCGGCCGTAGCCGAGCGGGTGCCGGGCATCGCGCTTCCGGGCGCCCCGACGTTCCGCGACGAGCAGGAAGACCTCGTTGCCGGTGTCGGCCCACGAGTGCGCGGCCTCGGCGACCATCGACGCCGAGCCGGAGAGCAGCGCGGCGATCGACTTCGCGATCGCGACGAGCAGGTTCGCGGCGAACGCGATGACGACGGTGAGCAGGGACTCCGGCTTCTGCTGGGAGTCCGAGGAGGTGTCCGGAGCGGGCTCCGGAGCGCCGGGTGACGACGACGAGGGCATCGCTCCAGCATGCTCCCGTCCGCTAGACTCGGGTGCACAGGCGTCGATCCGGCCATCACCGGGGAGCCTCCGGCAGAACGCGGCACCGCACGACGGAGCCGTCAGTAGATCCGGACGGGTTCGGGACCGTCACCACCCCGACGACGAGCGGTCGCACCTCCAGCACGGCGGAGCGGCAAGCGAGGTGGTACCGCGGAGCGCAGGCTCCGTCCTCGTGGTCCAGTTCCACCGACCTCCAGGAGCCTCCCGTGCGGTACCCGCTGAACTCCGACTCCGACGGCGTGACCCCGTCCCCGTCCTTCCCCGCGGTCGAGGACGGCATCCTCGCCTTCTGGAAGGGCGACGACACGTTCCGCGCCTCCATCGCCCGGCGCGAGGGCTGCGACGAGTGGACGTTCTACGACGGCCCGCCGTTCGCCAACGGCCTCCCGCACTACGGCCACCTGCTGACCGGCTACGCGAAGGACGTCTTCCCGCGCTACCAGACCATGCGCGGCAAGCAGGTGCATCGCCGCTTCGGGTGGGACACGCACGGGCTGCCGGCCGAGCTCGAGGCCATGCGGCAGCTCGGGATCACCGAGAAGCACGAGATCGACGCCATGGGCATCGACGTCTTCAACGCGGCGGCCAAGCGCTCCGTGCTGCAGTACACCGACGAGTGGCAGCAGTACGTCACCCGGCAGGCGCGCTGGGTCGACTTCGAGGACGACTACAAGACCCTCGACGTCACCTACATGGAGAGCGTGCTCTGGGCCTGGAAGACGCTCTGGGACAAGGGCCTGGCGTACGAGGGCTTCCGCGTCCTGCCGTACTGCTGGAATGACCAGACGCCGCTGTCCAACCACGAGCTCCGCATGGACGACGACGTCTACAAGATGCGTCAGGACCAGTCGGTCACGGTGGCGTTCCCGCTGCGCGGTGCGCGCGCGACCGAGCTCGGGCTCGAGGGCGTCCGCGCCCTCGCCTGGACGACGACCCCGTGGACCCTGCCGACGAACGCGGCGCTCGCGGTCGGCCCGGAGATCGCCTACGCGGTCGTGCCGGCCGGGCCGGGAGGCGCGGCCGACGGTGGCGACGCCGGCTCGGCTTCCTACCTGCTCGCCGCCGACACCGTGGCGGCGCACGCGAAGGACCTCGGTTACGAGTCGGCCGACGACGCGCTCGCCGCCGTGCTCCGCACGGTCGTCGGCGCGGAGCTCGACGCCGTGGAGTACGAGCGCCTGTTCGACTTCCTGGCCGACCAGGAGGGCTACGAGCACGCCTGGCGCGTGCTGGTCGCCGAGTACGTCGAGACGGGCGAGGGCACCGGCATCGTCCACCAGGCCCCGGCCTACGGCGCCGACGACCAGGAGGTGTGCGCTGCCGCGGGCATCCCGGTCGTGCTGTCCCTCGACGAGGGCGGGCTCTTCACGTCGCAGTTCGGCGAGGTCGCCGGCATGCTCTGGTCGGACGCCAACAAGCCGCTGACCAAGGCCGTGCGTGACGCCGGACGGCTCCTCCGCCAGGCCTCGTACGAGCACAGCTACCCGCACTGCTGGCGCTGCCGCAAGCCGCTCATCTACAAGGCGGTCTCGTCGTGGTTCGTCCGCGTCACCGAGTTCCGCGACCGCATGGGCGAGCTGAACCAGGACATCACCTGGGTGCCCGACAACGTCAAGGACGGCCAGTTCGGCAAGTGGGTCGGGAACGCGATCGACTGGTCGGTCTCGCGCAACCGGTACTTCGGCACGCCGATCCCGGTGTGGGTCTCCGACGACCCCGAGCACCCGCGCCAGGACGTCTACGGCTCGCTCGAGGAGCTCGAGCGCGACTTCGGACGGCTGCCGCTGAACGCCGACGGCGAGGTCGACCTGCACCGTCCGTTCATCGACGAGCTGACCCGTCCGAACCCCGACGACCCGACGGGGCGGTCGACCATGCGCCGGATCTCCGACGTGTTCGACGTCTGGTTCGACTCCGGCTCGATGCCGTACGCGCAGGTGCACTACCCCTTCGAGAACCGGGAGTGGTTCGACGAGCACAGCCCGGCCGACTTCATCGTCGAGTACATCGGGCAGACCCGGGGCTGGTTCTACGTCATGCACGCCCTGTCGACGGCGTTGTTCGACCGTCCGGCCTTCACGAACGTCATCAGCCACGGCATCGTCCTCGGCTCCGACGGGCAGAAGATGTCGAAGAGCCTGCGCAACTACCCGGACGTGTCCGAGGTGTTCGACCGCGACGGCGCCGACGCCATGCGGTGGTTCCTCATGTCGTCGTCGGTGATCCGCGGCGGCAACCTCGTCGTCACCGAGGAGGGCATCCGCCAGGGCGTCCGCGAGTTCCTGCTGCCGCTGTGGTCGACGTACTACTTCTTCACCCTGTACGCGAACGCCTCGGGGGAGTCCGGCTACGGTGCCGAGCGCCGCACCGACTCGACCGACGTGCTCGACCGCTACCTGCTCGCGAAGACCCGTGTGCTCGTCGCCGACGTCACGACGCACCTCGACGCGCTCGACACGCCGCTCGCCGCCCAGGCGGTCCGCGACTTCGCAGACGTGCTCACCAACTGGTACGTCCGTCGGTCGCGTGACAAGTTCTGGGCCGGGGCCGAGTCCTCCCCGGAGGCCCGTGCCGCGTTCGACACGCTGTTCACGGTCCTCGAGACGCTCGCCCGGGTGGCGGCGCCGCTGGCGCCGCTCGTCACCGAGGAGGTCTGGAAGGGCCTGACCGGCGACCGGAGCGTGCACCTGACGGACTGGCCGTCGGCGGACGAGTTCCCGGCCGACGACGCCCTCGTCGCGGCGATGGACCGCGTGCGCGACGTCGCCTCGAAGGGCCTGGCGCTCCGCAAGGCGACGGGCAAGCGCGTCCGACTGCCGCTCGCGACGCTGACGCTGGTCGTGCCGGACCCGGCGGCCGTCGAGCCGTTCGCGGACATCCTGCGCGACGAGCTCAACGTCAAGCGGGTCGTCCTCGAGGAGCAGGCCGAGGAGTCCCTGGCGCAGTACGGCATCGAGCGGAAGCTCACCGTCAACGCCCGTGCCGCCGGCCCGCGCATCGGGAAGGCCGTCCAGCAGGTCATCCCGGCCGCCAAGAAGGGCGACTGGGTGGCGACGGAGACCGGCGTGACCGTCGGTGGCGTCGACCTGGTCGAGGGCGAGTACACGCTCGACCTCACCGTGGCCGACGCTGCGACGGCCGTGGCGTTCCTCGACGGCGGCGGCTTCGTCGTCCTCGACACCGTCACGACGCCGGAGCTCGAGGCCGAGGGCATCGCCCGCGACGTCGTCCGTGCCGTCCAGCAGGCACGTCGTGACGCCGGGCTCGACGTCGGGGACCGCATCGCCCTGACCGTCCGTGCGGACGAGGTGGCGGCCGCTGCCGTCGGCACGCACCGGACGCTCATCGCGAACGAGACCCTCGCGACGGGAGTGCAGGTGGTGCCGACGACGTTCGGTGCGGACGACGAGTCCGTCGCCGTCGGCGACGGAGCGAAGGTGACCGTGGAGGTGGCACGCGCATGAGCACGGACCAGTACGACCTGCCCGACGACGACCAGCCGGACGACGACCTGCTCGGGGAGACCGGCGAGGGCGACGGCGTCGCGATCCCGGTCGGCCCCGCGGGCGACACCGCTGCCGGTGCCGACCTGCCCTACGGGGGTGACGACGACGAGGTCCGCCGCGTCGAGGCCGCCCTGTACGCCCGGATCGGCGAGCAGGCGCCCGAGCGCCGGCTGACCGCCACGCGTCGCGCCGTCGAGCTGCTCGGCGACCCGCACCTGGCGTACCCGGTGATCCACGTCACGGGGACGAACGGCAAGACCTCGACCGCGCGGATGACGGAGAGCATCGTCCGCGCGCACGGCCTCCGGACCGGTCTCATGACGAGCCCGCACCTGGTGTCCATCCGGGAGCGCATCGTCGTCGACGGCGAGCCCATCGCCGCGGACCGGTTCGTCGAGAACTGGGACGACATCACGCCGATCCTCGAGATCACCGACGCCGAGCTCACCGCGAAGGGCGAGCTCCCGCTGACGTTCTTCGAGGCGCTGACGGTCCTCGCCCTGGCGTGCTTCGCCGAGGCACCCGTCGACGTCGCCGTGATCGAGGTCGGCATGGGCGGCGAGTGGGACTCCACGAACGTCGTGCAGAGCCAGGTCCAGGTGTTCACCCCGATCGCCATCGACCACGCGAAGCAGCTCGGCAGCACCGTGGCCGAGATCGCGCGGACGAAGTCGGGCATCGTGAAGCCGTCCTCGTCGGTGGTGTCGAGCGCGCAGACGCCCGAGGCCCTCGCCGAGCTCGAGCGCGCCGCCGAGCTGACCGAGTCGACCCTGGCGGTCGAGGGCACCGGCTTCCGGGTGACCAGCGACACCCCGGCCGTCGGCGGGCAGCTCGTCAGTGTGCAGGGCATCGCCGGCACCTACGACGACCTGTTCGTCCCGCTGTTCGGCGCGCACCAGGCGCACAACGCGGCCGTCGCGATCGCCGCCGTGGAGTCGTTCCTCGGCCGGGGGAGCCAGGCGCTCGACGAGGACGTCCTCAGCGAGGGGCTGGCCGCCGCGACGAGCCCGGGTCGCCTGCAGCCCGTCGCGACCGGCCCGACCGTCGTGGTCGACGCGGCGCACAACCCGCACGGCGCGAAGGCCCTCGCCGAGGCACTCCCCGTGGCCTTCCCGTCGGAGCACGTCGTCGGCGTCGTGGGGATCCTCCGCGACAAGGACGCCCGCGGGTTCGTCCGCGCGCTCAAGGACACCGTCGCGACCTTCGTCGTGACGCAGCCGCCGGGTGACCGTGCGCTCGACGCGGACGAGTTCGCCCGGGTCGTCGTCGACGAGGTCGGCAACGACCGGGTCGTGGTCGAGCCCTCGCTCGCCGGCGCCCTGCAGGAGGCGCGCGACCTGGCCGACGACGCCGACGCCGAGGACGCGATGGTCCTCGTCGCGGGCTCGATCGTCATGGTCGGCGCGGTCATGGACCTGGTGCACCGGGAAGGCGGGACGAAGTGACCGACGCAGGACGGGCCTCCCGGAAGCCGCGCACCCGCCGCCCGCGGCGTGACCGCGGTGCCCGCGAGAGCCTGCTCTCGATCACCCTGGTGCTCGAGGCGATCATGTTCTTCTTCCCGATGCTCGTCGTCTACGGCAAGCACACGCTGCCGGCCGGTGTCGCGTTCGGCGGCGGGATCGCGGCGATCGTCGTGCTCGCCCTGGCCTCGCGGATGACCGGTTCGCGGGCCGGTGTAGTGTTCGGGTGGCTGCTGCAGGCGGCCATCCTCGCCACCGGGTTCATCGAGCCCTTCATGGTCGTGGTGGGCCTGGTGTTCCTGGCGTTGTGGGTCTTCTGCTTCGTCAAGGGCGGTCAGCTCGACCGGCAGAACGCCGCCCGCCGTGCCGCGCTCGGCGAGGACTGATCCACACCACCTCGAACCGCAGGGAGTCCCGCTGTGTCCGAACTCGAAGAGACCCTCGTCCTCGTCAAGCCCGACGGTGTCGCCCGCCAGCTCACCGGTGAGATCCTCCGCCGGATCGAGGCCAAGGGCTACGAGATCGTCGACCTGAAGATGCTGACCGCGCCGCGCGACCTGCTCGACAGCCACTACGAGGAGCACCAGGGCAAGCCGTTCTTCGAGCCGCTCGTCGAGTTCATGCAGTCCGGCCCGGTCGTCGCCGTGCGCGTCGCGGGCAACGGCGTCATCGCCGGGTTCCGCTCGCTCGCCGGCACCACCGACCCGACCTCGGCCGCCCCGGGCACGATCCGCGGCGACCTCGGGCGCGACTGGGGCCTCAAGGTCCAGCAGAACCTCGTGCACGGCTCCGACTCGGCCGCGTCGGCCGCCCGTGAGCTCGGCCTCTGGTTCGCCTGAGCCGCACGCCGGTACGACGACGGCCCCCGCACTCCGAGGAGTGCGGGGGCCGTCGTCGTACCGGGCGGGCTACTTGCCCGACGCGCCGTTCTGCTCGACGAAGTCGGCGAACGCCTGCGGGTCGGCCCACGAGTTCGTGCCCTGGCCGTTGTACTGCTTGCCGTTGACGATGACCGTCGGGGTGCCGGTCAGCTTCGGCAGGTCGGAGTTCGGCAGCGGTTCGGTGAGCGCACGGTTCGTGGCGTCGGCGACCCAGCCCGCGAACTCCTGGTCGGTGATGCAGGACTGCACCTTGCTGTTCGTCGCGCCGGCCTTCTTCGCGATGTCGGCGAGTTCGTCGTTCGACAGGCCGCGGGTGTTCTCCGACGGCTGGTTCTCGTAGAACGCGCTGTTGACGTCGAGGAACGCCTCGGGGTCGTAGTTCGCGACGCAGGCGGCAGCGGCGGCCGAGCGGGTCGAGTACTTCGAGCCGAGCGACGCACGGTCGAGCAGGTTGAACGGGTGCACCTCGAGGGTGGCCTTGCCGTCCTGCACCCACTGCTTGATCTGGGACATGTTGCCCGTCTCGAACTGGTTGCAGATCGGGCACATGTAGTCCTCGTACACGGTGATGTTCGTGACCGAGTCGTCCTGCTTCGTCGCCGTGGGCTTCCCGCCCTCGGGGATCGCCTTGGTCTCGACGGGGACGATCTTGCCGCTCTCGCCGGTCAGGACGATGCCGTCGCTGGCCATGTTCTTCGGACCGGGGCCGACCGGCTGGATCGAGTTCGCGATCAACAGGACGACGACCGTGACGACGGCGAGCGACCCCACGATGATGCCGCTGATCAGGAACGTCTTGTTCCGGCGTCGACGGGCCTGCTCCTTCTGGCGGGCCTCGCGGGCACGCTCGCGCGCGGCGTTGCGGCGCGCCTTCTTGCTCTCGTTGTCGCTCATCGGGAACGAGCGTAATGCGTGCGGGTGGCGGGACCGGGCCGCTGCGCTGGGAAGAGCCCAGGAATGCGGTGACACGTCACCGCGCTCGTGCGCCCCGGCGCTACAGAGTGGTGAGGAGCGTCGGGAACTTGACGAGGATCGTCACGATGACGAACAGGTAGTTCGCGAGCGGGATCGCCCAGCAGAACGGCAGGAGCGCACGCCCGATGCGACGGGCCCGGGCGCCGAAGGGCAGGTTCCCCTTCGCGAGGTTCCAGATCGTGAAGATCCAGAACAGCGGGATCGTCATCGCCCAGACGAGCATGCACCAGAGGCAGAGGTAGCCGATGAACCAGACGGTCTGCGTGAACAGCCAGGTCACGAAGACCCACGCCAGGAAGAGCCCGGCGTTGAAGAGCGTCCAGAACCACGTCGTCCCGCGGAACCCGGCGAGCAGCACGACCCCGACGGCGATCGGCGCGACGAACCCCATCATCCCGAGCAGCGGGTTCGGGAAGCCGAACAGGTGCCCCTGCCACGTCGTCATCACGTTCGAGCAGTTGAGGAACGGACTGACGTCGCACGTCAGCACCTTCTGCGGGTTCTCGTACTTGGCGAACTCGTCCAGCACCAGGCTGAAGGCCGCGTAGAGCCCGACCAGACCGGTCACGATCAGGAGGATCGCGACCGGGACGGGACGGCGGGGAGCAACAGGCGTCGAACTCACGGCGTCATCTTCGCACGAGGCTCCCGGCGTTCTCCCTGACCGCGTGCGATGATGGGGGAGTCACCCGGCCGATCCGGGCGACGACGAGAACTTGCCGGGCCACCGCCCGGACGTGATGGTGCCGTGAGAGGGCGCCGTGACCGGACGACGCGTCACCTCCGACGCCGAGCCGCCGTGGGCCGGGTGCCCAGGACGACGGACGCGGACGAGACGCCGGACCGGTCACTGACCGCAGCGAGTGCGGGGGCGGAGTCGCCGCCCGCAGCCGAACGAGAGAGTTCCCGCCACCCTCGCGGGTGAGTGCGGGGTCGAGGAGTGCACCAGTCCATGGTGGAGCAGAACGAGAACCAGAACCAGAACACCGACGACGCGCCGAAGCGCCGGACCCGCCTGTTCGGTGGCCGTCGCGCCCGGTCGGGCGGCCTGGAGGCCCCTGATCAGTCCGACACGGCGGCGCAGCCCGACACGGCGACCGACGCGGTCGCGACGGACGAGACGGCCCAGGCCGGGGTCGCCGGCGCGAGCGGAGCGTTGGACGCCGAGGCGGCCGGTGCCGAGACGGTCGACGCCGAGGCGGTCGACGTCTCCGACGTCACGGACACCGCCGACGTGACCGACACGGCCGAGGCCGACGTCGAGCAGACGGCACCCGCGACCGACACCGACGAGGCGCTCTCCGTCGCGGTCGACACGACCTCGGGCGCGGGCACCGCCCCGGAGGACGTCAACGTCAGCACGCTGACCGGCGACCTGCCCGTCGTCGCGCAGGAGTCCGCCGCGGACGCTCCGGCCCAGGACGCGGTCGCATCGACGGCGACCTCGACCGAGGAACTCGCGGGCACCGACCCCGAGCCGGCATCCCCGGTCGAGGCAGAGGTCGAGGCAGAGGTCGAGGCGGACGCCGCCGACGCGACGGACGCGGGACGGGCCTCCCGTCCGGCCGAGACGGCCCCGGCACCCGCCGAGCCGTTCGTGCCGAAGGCGACCAGCACCCTCAGCCTGATCTTCCACGCCCCGGTGCTGCCGGAGCGACCGGCACGGTCCGACCGTGATCGTGACCGCGACCGCGGTGACCGGTTCGACCGCTCGGACCGCGGCGAGCGGGGCGAGCGCGCCGGTCGTGGTGACCGGTTCGACCGCGCCGACCGCGGCGACCGGTACGAGCACGAGGACCGTCCCGACCGGTCCGACCGCTGGGACGACGAGGACCGCGACGAGCAGGGCGGCGGCCGCCGTCGGACCCGTCGTCGTGGTAGCAGCAGCGACCGCGAGCAGGCCGAACCGCGCCGCCGCGAGCCGGAGCTCATCACCGAGCCCCAGCGCATCAAGGGGTCGACCCGCCTCGAGGCCAAGAAGCAGCGACGTCGCGACGGCCGTGACGCCGGACGCCGCCGCCAGGTCGTGACCGAGGACGAGTTCCTCGCCCGCCGCGAGAGCGTCGACCGCCAGATGATCGTCCGGTCGAGCTCGTCCACGATCGAGATCGGCGTGCTCGAGGACAACGTCCTCGCCGAGCACTACGTCACCAAGTCGCAGAACGTCTCGCTCATCGGGAACGTCTACCTCGGCAAGGTGCAGAACGTCCTGCCGTCGATGGAAGCAGCCTTCGTCGACATCGGCCGTGGCCGCAACGCCGTGCTCTACGCCGGCGAGGTCGACTGGAACTCGGTGGACACCAGCCACGGTCGTCGCATCGAGGCCGCGCTCAAGCCCGGCGACAAGGTGCTCGTGCAGGTCACGAAGGACCCGGTCGGCCACAAGGGCGCCCGCCTCACCAGCCAGGTCTCGCTGCCGGGTCGGTACCTCGTCTACGTGCCGAACGGCTCGATGAACGGGATCTCCCGCAAGCTGCCGGACACCGAGCGTGCCCGTCTCAAGAAGATCCTCAAGGAGGTCCTCCCCGAGCACGCCGGCGTCATCGTGCGCACGGCCGCCGAGGGCGCCACCGAGGACCAGCTCACGCGCGACGTGCAGCGCCTCACCAGCCAGTGGGAGGCCATCGAGAAGAAGGTGCAGAACGGGCAGGCCCCGGTCATGCTGCACTCGGAGCCCGACCTGCTCGTCAAGATCGTCCGCGACGTCTTCAACGAGGACTTCACGAAGCTCATCATCGACGGCGAGTCCGCCCGCCAGACGATCGACGAGTACCTCAGCGCCGTCGCCCCGGACCTCAAGGACCGCGTCGAGCTCTACGACGGGCCGGACTCGTTCGAGGAGTACCGCCTGAACGAGCAGATCGAGAAGGCCCTGGACCGCAAGGTCTGGCTGCCCTCCGGTGGCTCGCTCGTCATCGACCGCACCGAGGCCATGACGGTCGTCGACGTCAACACCGGCAAGTTCGTCGGCTCCGGGGGCAACCTCGAGGAGACGGTCACGAAGAACAACCTCGAGGCCGCCGAGGAGATCGTCCGTCAGCTCCGCCTGCGCGACATCGGCGGGATCATCGTCGTCGACTTCATCGACATGGTGCTCGAGGAGAACCGCGACCTCGTGCTGCGCCGTCTCGTCGAGTGCCTGAGCCGCGACCGCACGAAGCACCAGGTCGCCGAGGTCACCTCGCTCGGCCTCGTGCAGATGACCCGCAAGAAGATCGGCGTCGGCCTGCGCGAGTCGCTCGACGAGGTCAACGCGAAGGTCAACGACAACAACGCCGACCCGGGTCCGAGCAAGGGGCGCCGCAAGGCGCGCAGCGGTTCGACCGGCGGCAACGGCAACGGCAACGGCAACGGGTCGAACGGTGGCAACGGCGCGTCCGAGCAGAAGTCCTCGGCGCACCAGATCACCGACGACGTGAAGCACGCCCTGTCGCGGATCGCCGCGTCGACGATCGGCCACGATGAGTCCGGTGAGCCCGTCACCGGGATCGCCACGACCGTCTCGCCGGTGTCGCCGGTGACGGTCGCGTCGCCCACCTCACCGGTCGCCCCGGCGGCGGAGACGCCGGCGGAGCCCACCGGCGGGTCGAAGCGGCGTCGCCGTCGCGGCAGCCGCGCCGGAGACGCGCCGCAGTCGTCGACGCTCGAGACCCCGGCCGCGGAGGCCGTGCTGCCCGGGACGACGTCCGCAGCGGACGCCCCCACCGAGCAGCCGCAGCAGTCGCAGCAGCCGCAGCGGTCGCACTCGGCGGAGGCGGCCCAACCGCGCCAGGCCGAGCAGCCGGTGGCGTCGGAGGCCGAGGCGGCACCGAAGGAGCGCCCCGCCGGTCGCCGTCGGGTGAGCTCGTCGGCCGCGATCACGCCCGCGGACACCACGGTGGCCATCCTCGACATCCCGGTCGGCGCCACGAAGCGCGAACCGCGTCGGGTGCCCGCCGAGGCGGCCGAGTCCCTGCTCGACTCCGTCCTGCAGGCGCTGCCCGAGCCCAAGCAGCCCGGACAGGGGCGCTCGCGGTCGCGTCGCGTCTCCTCGGGGAGCATCAGCGCCCCGGCGACCCCGACCGCCACGGACGGCACCGGCACCGAAGACGACGGCACCGTCATCCTCGGGCAGTGACGTGACCGCCGACCACCCCACGGACGGCCCCGGGCCGGGACACCACGTCCCCGGACCGGGGCCGTCCGGGTGGGCGGCCGTCCCGCCGCCCGGACCGCGGTCCGCACCGCCGGCCCCGCGCCCGGCCGAGCGGACGGGCACGATCGCGCCCGGAGCCTCCCGGATCGCGACGACCGGCGCCGCCCTCACGGTCGTCAGCGTCGTCGTGGTCGAGTTCCTCGCCGGCGTCGTCGGCCTGCTCGGGTCGAGCACGCTCGTCGGACCCTTCCTCAGCCACGGCGGGACGAGCCTGGTCGAGGCCTTCGTCCAGGGCGTCTTCGTCGCGCGCACCCCGTTCTACGTCGGGGCCTTCCTCGCGCTCGCGTTCCTGGTGCCGGTGGTGCCCCGCGCACCGCTGCCCGTCGTGCTCGTGCGCGCGCTCCTGGCGGGAGCGGCGGGCGCCCTCGCCCTGGCGCTCGTCGGGGTCGCCACGGGGGCCTACGCGGCCGTCCGGCAGGGGAGCGTCGGACGGGGCCTCGGACGGGTGTTCGTCGACGTGGTGACCACACCGCTGCAGATCGGGCTGCCCCTCACGCTCATGCTGCTCGGCACGGCGACCGTGGCGTGGCTGCTGCTCGGGCGTCCGCGCACCGGGCCGTCCACTCCGCCGCGCCGCTGAGCGCCCTCGTCCCACTGGACAGCCGCTGGTCCGCAGGAGCAGCCGCTCGTCCCGCGGGGACGGCCGCGCGTCCTGCGGGTCAGCGCCGCGCGTCGGACGTGGTCAGCGCCGCGGGTCCTCCGGCGTCAGCTGCGCTTGTCCCGCTGGGGCACGCGCAGTCCGCTGGCGATGAGGCGCAGCACGAGCTCCCGACCCGTCACCGGGGACGCCCCGGACGCCACCAGTTCGGCGTACCGCGACTGCGGCACGTCGTAGTGGTCGTGGTCGAAGGCGCGCCGCGGCACGCCCGCACGGTCGGCGAAGGCGTGCAGCTCGTCGTAGGATGAGTCACTGACCAGGTGTGACCACAGCGTGTCGTGCGCGGGCCAGGCCGGGGGATCGATCAGCACGGTCATCCCTCGATGGTACGTGTGTCGGCGTTTGACCCGCCTGGTCGGATCGAGTATTCTCGATCCCTGGTGTCAGCGGGCCATTCTGCCTGCGTCGCCGATCGTCCCGGGGCAACCCGGGACCCGGACCGAACCAGACCATCGGGGCAGTCCGGGCAGGTCGCGCAGAAGTGGGCACCCGAGACTTCCCTCAAGCAGAGTACGTAAGGAATCCACGTGGTTTACGCAGTAGTGCGCGCCGGCGGCCGTCAGGAGAAGGTCGAGGTCGGCTCGATCATCACCATCGACCGCATCAAGGCCGACGACAATGGCAACATCGACCTCGCGCCGGTGCTCCTCGTGGACGGGGACAAGATCACCTCCGCCGCGGCCGAGCTCGCCAACGTGACCGTCACGGCCGAGGTCCTCGCCGACCTCCGCGGCCCGAAGGTCGTCATCCAGAAGTTCAAGAACAAGACCGGTTACAAGAAGCGCCAGGGCTTCCGCGCGGATCTCACGCGCGTCAAGGTCACGAAGATCGCGTAAGGCGGAGGTAGAGACATGGCACACAAGAAGGGTGCGAGTTCCACTCGCAACGGTCGCGACTCGAACGCACAGCGCCTCGGCGTGAAGCGCTTCGGTGGCGAGGTCGTCAACGCCGGCGAGATCATCGTCCGCCAGCGTGGCACGCACTTCCACCCCGGCGCCAACGTCGGCCGTGGTGGCGACGACACGCTGTTCGCCCTCTCGGCCGGTTCGGTCGAGTTCGGCACCAAGGGTGGCCGCAAGGTCATCAACATCGTCAACGCGTAGTCGCTGACGATCGAGCTCAGCGGGAGGGGCAGGCCGTGTGCCTGCCCCTCTTCTGCATTCCCCCACGACAACCAGGAGTGAACCCATGGCGACGTTCGTCGACCGCGTGACCCTGCACCTGACGGCAGGCAACGGTGGCAACGGCTGTGTGTCCGTCCGTCGCGAGAAGTTCAAGCCCCTCGCGGGCCCCGACGGCGGCAACGGCGGTGACGGCGGCGACATCGTGCTCGTCTCCGACCCGCAGGTCACGACCCTCCTGGGCTACCACCGGTCGCCCCACCGCTCGAGCCGCAACGGCCAGCCGGGCATGGGCGACCACCGCAGCGGTGTCAGCGGTGAGACGCTCGAGCTCCCCGTCCCCGTCGGCACGGTCGTGTACGACGAGGACGGCGAGGTGCTCGCGGACCTCACCGAGCCGGGCATCCGCGTCGTCGTCGGCCCCGGCGGACAGGGCGGACTCGGCAACGCCGCGCTCGCCACCACCAAGCGCAAGGCCCCCGGGTTCGCGCTCCTCGGCACCGACGGCTGGAGCGGCGACGTCAGCCTCGAGCTGAAGACCATCGCCGACGTGGCCCTGGTCGGCTACCCGAGTGCGGGCAAGTCCTCGCTCATCGCCGCGATCTCGGCAGCGAAGCCGAAGATCGCCGACTACCCGTTCACCACCCTCACGCCGAACCTCGGCGTCGTCGAGTCCGGCAGCACGCGCTTCACGGTCGCGGACGTCCCGGGGCTCATCGAGGGTGCGTCCGAGGGCAAGGGCCTCGGGCTCGAGTTCCTCCGCCACGTCGAGCGCTGCGAAGCCCTGCTGCACGTCATCGACTGCGCCACGCTCGACGCCGGCCGCGACCCGATCAGCGACCTCGACGTCATCCTGCGCGAACTCGAGCAGTACCCGGTGCCCGAGGGCCAGGTGCCGCTCCTCGAGCGACCGCAGCTCATCGCGCTCAACAAGATCGACGTGCCGGACGCCGCCGAGCTGGCGGCCTTCGTGACCGCCGAGTTCGAGTCCCGTGGCTACCGGGTCTTCCCGATCTCGACCGCCTCGCACAAGGGCCTGCGTGAACTGACCTTCGCCCTGGCCGACGTCGTCGAGCAGGCGCGCGCCGAGCAGGCCGCCGAGCCCGCGGTCGAGCGCATCGTGCTCCGCCCGAAGGCCGTCGACGAGAAGCCGTTCACCGTGCGTGCCGAGGGCGGCGAGGAGCACCGCTTCTACCGGGTCCGCGGTGCGAAGCCGGAGCGCTGGGTGCAGCAGACCGACTTCACCAACGAAGAGGCCATCGGCTACCTGGCCGACCGGCTGGCGAAGCTCGGCGTCGAGGACGGCCTGTTCAAGGCCGGAGCCGTCGCCGGGTCCACCGTGGTCATCGGTGGCGACGGCGGCATGATCTTCGACTGGGAGCCGACGCTGACCTCGACCGCCGAGCTCATCACGAGCGCGCGCGGTACCGACTCCCGCCTCGACCTCAACGCCCGCCCGACCCGCAACGAGCGTCGCGCCGACTACTTCGAGCGCATGGACGCTAAGGCCGCCGCCCGCGCCGAGCTCGAGCAGGAGCGTCGTGCCGGGCTGTGGGCGGACGAGCCGGCCGCCGAGCAGGCCTCGGCCGAGCAGACCGCGGCCGAGCCGGCAGCGTCCGAGCGGGAGTGACCGCCCCGACATGACCGAGCAGCGCACCCGTCCCGTGGCCGTCGCCGACCGTGCCGACCTGTCGAGTGCCCGGCGGATCGTCGTCAAGGTCGGCTCGTCCTCGGTGAGCGGGGACAACGCCGGGCAGATCGCCCCGCTCGTGGACGCCCTGGTCGGTGCGCACGGTCGGGGGACCGAGGTCGTGCTCGTGTCCTCGGGGGCGATCGCGACCGGGTTCCCGTTCCTCGGCATCGAGGGGCGCCCGGACGACCTCGCCACCCAGCAGGCCGCGGCCGCGACGGGGCAGGCCGTCCTGGTCTTCCGGTACCAGAAGGAACTCGACCGGCACGGGGTCACCGCGGCCCAGGTCCTGCTCACCGCCGGTGACCTGCAGAACCCGACGCACCGGGTGAACGCCCGTCGGGCGATGAACCGGCTGCTGGAACTGCGGGTCCTCCCGATCGTCAACGAGAACGACACCGTCGCGACGCACGAGATCCGCTTCGGCGACAACGACCGGCTCGCCGCACTCGTCGCCCGTGAGCTCGAGGCGGACGCCCTGGTGCTCCTGTCCGACGTCGAGGCGCTCTACACGAAGCCGCCGGAGCAGCCCGGGGCCGCGCGCATCGACGAGGTCCCGTTCGGCGACGAGCTCGCGGGCGTGACGTTCGGTTCGATCGGTGCCGCGGGCGTCGGCACCGGGGGAGCCGCCACGAAGGTCGCCGCCGCCCGCCTCGCCGCCGAGGCCGGCACCGCGGTCCTCGTCACCGCGACGCCGCTCGTCGAGCGCGCCCTCGGTGGCGAGCACGTCGGCACCTGGTTCCATGCCGCACCGCGTCCCTGACGGCGCCGCCGGAGTGGGCCGCGCACCGAACGACCGGTGGCTGTCCACAGCCAGGAGGCGCGCCTCCCGTCCGTCCACAGGGCGCGTCACGCGACCGGTCACCGACCTACAATCGGCTCATGCCGACCACCGCTCCCGTCCCGACCCTCGTCGACGTCCTCACGGCAGCGCGGACGGCGTCGACGGCCCTGGCCACCGCGACGACCGCGGTGAAGGACGCGGCGCTCCGCGCGATCGCGCACGAACTGCGCGCCGGGACCGCCGACATCGTGACGGCGAACCACGAGGACCTCGTCGCCGGACAGGACGACGGGCTGTCCTCCGGGCTGCTGGACCGGCTGCGACTCGACGTGGACCGGGTGGACGCCCTCGCCGACGCCGTCGAGCACGTCGTCGGGCTCACCGACCCCGTCGGACAGCACGTCCGCGGCTCCGTGCTGCCGAACGGCCTGCAGCTCACGCAGGTGCGGGTGCCGTTCGGGGTCGTCGGCGCGATCTACGAAGCCCGTCCCAACGTGACGGTCGACATCGCCTCGCTCGCGCTGAAGTCCGGCAACGCCGTGGTCCTGCGGGGCGGGTCCGCTGCGCAGCGCACGAACGCCGTGCTGGTGCGCCGCATCCAGGACGCCGTCGCCTCGGTCGGGTTGCCGCGGGCACTCGTGCAGACCATCGACGAGTTCGGTCGGCCGGGCGCCACCGAGCTCATGCGGGCGCGCGGCCTGGTCGACGTCCTCATCCCGCGGGGGAGCGCCTCGCTCATCCAGACGGTCGTCGCCGAGTCGCAGGTGCCCGTGATCGAGACCGGCGCCGGTGTCGTGCACGTGTTCCTCGACGAGTCCGCGCCGCTCGACCGGGCCGTCGACATCGTCCTGAACAGCAAGGTGCAGCGCCCGAGCGTGTGCAACGCCCTCGAGACGCTCCTGGTGCACGAGCGCGCTGCCGAGCGGCTGCTGCCCGCCCTCACGGCACGGCTCCGCGCTGCCGGCGTCACCCTGCGGGGCGACGACGCCACGCGCACCATCGTGCCGGGCGTGCTGCGCGCGACCGAGGCCGACTGGGCGACCGAGTCGATGGACCTCGACCTGTCGATCCGTGTCGTGCCCGACGTCGACGCGGCCATGGCGCACATCGCCCGGTGGTCGACGCACCACACCGAGTCGATCGTCACGAACGACGTCGACACGGCCGAGCACTTCCTGGCCGGCGTCGACTCGGCCGTGGTGATGGTGAACGCCTCCACCCGGTTCACCGACGGCGGGGAGTTCGGCTTCGGGGCCGAGGTCGGCATCTCCACGCAGAAGCTGCACGCCCGGGGGCCGATGGGGCTGCTGGAGCTGACGAGCACCAAGTGGCTCGTGCGCGGGCAGGGACACATCCGCGGCTAGGATGGTCCGGAGTCTTCCTCGACCGATCGGAGCACTGCCAGATGTACATCCTCGCTGAGGCCGCCGAGCACGCCGGTGGCGTCCCCGCGATCGTCTACCCGGTCGTCGCCGCCTGCTTCTTCACCTTCCTGGGCTTCGTCACGTGGAGCTTCCGCGACGTCGCCTACCGTCACTCGCACAAGTTCCAGGCCACGCGGCAGCACGAGACCGGCGTGGACGAGTTCGGCCACTCGAAGATCTGATCCGTCCCCCGATGCTCGAGAGCACGGGTCGACCGCGCATCGGGGTGATGGGCGGGACGTTCGACCCGATCCACCACGGACACCTCGTGGCGGCTTCCGAGGTCGCGAAGCACTTCGACCTCGACGAGGTCGTCTTCGTCCCGACCGGCCAGCCGTACATGAAGTCGGACGTCACCGACGCCGAACACCGGTACCTCATGACGGTGATCGCGACCGCGTCGAACCCGATGTTCACGGTCAGCCGCGTGGACATCGACCGTCCGGGGCCGACCTACACCGTCGACACGCTGCGGGACCTGCGCGAACAGCGGCCCGACGCGCAGCTCGTGTTCATCTCCGGAGCCGACGCGGTCCAGCAGATCGTCGACTGGAAGGACCACGACGGGCTCTGGGACCTGGCGCACTTCGTCGCCGTGACCCGCCCCGGTCACCAGCTGAGCATCACCGGACTCCCAGAACGGGACGTTAGTGTTCTCGAGGTCCCCGCGCTGGCGATATCCTCGACCGATTGCCGCGACCGGGTGAGAAGCGGGTTCCCCGTCTGGTACCTCGTTCCGGACGGCGTCGTCCAGTACATCTCGAAGCACCATCTGTATCGGAGCGTTGCATGAGTTCGTCCGACGCGCAGCCGCCGTTGTCACGGCGCCAGATGCGCGAGCGCGAGCGCGCCGCCTCAGGCGGTGCCCAGCCCGCCACGCCGCCGCCCTCCGTCGTCGCCCCGAGCGCTCCGGAGGCCCGTCGTCGGCCCGGTTCGCACGTCGCGCCCGGCTCGGCCGCCGCTGCCCAGTCCGCGGCACCGCGTTCCGCCGGTGTCCCCGACCTGCCCCCGGCCTCCGCCACCGAGATCGTGCCCGGCACCGGCGGGATGTCCCGTCGGCAGTTGCGGCTGCTCCGCGAGGCGCAGGAGCAGGGCGGCCGTCCGGTCCCGCTGCAGAACCCGACGCCGCACTCCTCGGACCGCACCGTCCAGGATGTCCTCGGCACCCTGACGGACCCGGCTGCTCCGGCTCCCGACGCGCGCGTGCCCTCGCTGCCGACCCCGGCCGAGACCGCGGCATCCGGTACCGCCGACGACCCGAACGCGGACGACGCCACGGGTGACGCGCAGGACGACACGGCCGCCGACACCACCGCTGCCCAGGACGGCGAGTCGTCGAACTGGCAGGACCCGAACCCCGAGGTCTCGCACCTCGAGCCCGCGGCCGTCGAGCAGGCCACCGCCGCCGACGGGTCGCCCGACGCGATCGAGCCCCTCGAGGAAGCCGCCGCCCACGCCGAGGAACCGCGCGCCCACCGCACGACCTGGGCGCCGCACGACGCGGACCCGGACGAGCTCGCGCAGGACGACGACGAGGTCGACGGGATCGACGACGTCGTCCCGACCGCGGCCGGCACGCTCCCGGCCGCCGCGCCCGGCGTCTTCCCGCTCGACCTCGACGACGACGACACGAACGAGGTCCCGATCCCCGTCGTGCCCGCCGACGCCCCGGTGTCCCGCCCCGGCTCGGCAGCACGCCCGGGGTCGGCGGCGGCGCCCTCGTCGTCCGACACCGCGCGCGAACCGAAGCCCGTCACGACGGCCTTCGACGCCCCCGCCGGACACTGGTCGACCTTCGCGCACGACTCGAACGACGCCGAGGTCCACGACGAGGAGACCGGCACGCGCCGCGTCGCAGAAGCCCGTTCCAACGCGATCATCCTGCCGAACTCGGCCCTGGCCGACCCCACCGGTGCGCTCAACGCCACCGGCGAGGTCATCCTGACCGGCTCGATCGACCTGCCGTCCTCGCTGTCCTCGACCGGGTCGCACCGGCCGATCGACGGAGCGGACGTCGACCGGTTGCTCGACCAGCAGGACGAGCAGCCCGAGACGGACGCCAGCCCCGTGCGGGCCAGCCGTGCGGTGTCGAGCCACACGTCGACGCGTCAGGTCGTCCTGGCCGCTGCGAAGCCCAAGGACTCGAAGACCCCGGTCGTGCTCGCCGTCGCGGCGAGTGCCGTCGGTGTCGTCGCCGCCGGTGTGATCGTCGTCGCACTCGTCGCCACCAACGCCTTCGGGTCCTGACCCGACGTCCGTCGGTGGCGGCCCGCGCACGGTGTGCGGGCCTCCCGGCGTTCCGGGGCATGGCCGGTGTCGGCGCCCTGACCTATGATCGTGACCCACACGCACCACCGCGACGCCCCGTCGTGGTGACCACCGGAAGGAATCCGTGACCGCCTCCGCTCGCGCACTCGAACTCGTGCAGATCGCCGCTCAAGCGGCCGACGCCAAGCAGGCCGAGGACCTCGTCGCCCTCGACGTCACCCGACCGCTCCAGCTCACCGACGTCTTCCTCCTCGCCACCGGTCGGAACGAGCGCAACGTGCTCGCCATCGCCGACGAGATCGAGGACCGCCTGCTCGAGGCCGGCGCCAAGCCGCTCCGTCGCGAAGGGCGCAGCGAGGGCCGTTGGGCGCTCATCGACTTCGGTGACATCGTCGTGCACGTCTTCCACGAGGAAGAGCGGCAGTACTACTCCCTCGAGCGCCTCTGGTCGGACTGCCCGGTCATCCCGCTCGACCTGCCGGTCGACCAGGCGCAGGCAGCGGAACACTCCGCCTGACCCGCGACGCGCCCGGGTGGCGGCGACGATTTCGTCACCCGGTGTTCGCGTGGTGTACGCTGTACTGGTGCCTCCGGGGAACCGGAGGAACACCGACTGGCTCTCTTCGTCAGTCTGGGTCTGTGGCGCAGCTGGTAGCGCACCTGCATGGCATGCAGGGGGTCAGGGGTTCGAGTCCCCTCAGATCCACCCACGAAGCCCCGTTGCTCTCCGAGCAGCGGGGCTTCTCCCGTTCCCGCAGTCCGTTCCTGCAGCCCGTCCACGTAGCCCGTTCCGCTCGTGCCGATGCGTGCCGCGGGTGGCCGATACGCTGGCCGCATGAGCAGCGCAGCCCCCCGGTCCGGATCACAGTCGTCGATCGCCGCCCACGGCTACACGGCGGACGTCGCGAGCGTCGGCGCCACCCTGCGTGCGCTCCGCCACGACGGCCGTGACCTCGTCACCACGTTCGACGCCGACGAGGTGCGCCCGGTCTTCCGCGGTGCCGTCCTCGCGCCCTGGCCGAACCGCGTCGTCAACGGCCGCTACTCGTTCGGCGGCGTCGACCACGAGCTCGCGCTCACCGAGCCGAAGCGCTCGCACGCGCTGCACGGGCTCGTGGCGTGGACCGAGTTCGCCGTCCTCGAGCACGACGCCGACCGGGTCCTGCTCGCGACCACCGTGCAGCCCCAGGAGGGCTACCCGTACCGGGTCGAGGTGCGCGTCGAGTACCGCTTGGACGCCGACGGCCTGCACACGACCGTCACGGGCACGAACACCGGCGACGACCGGGCACCGTGGGGCGCCGGACCGCACCCGTACCTCGTCGCGGGCGCCGGGACCGTCGACGACTGGACGCTGACCCTGCCCGCGGCCGAGGTGCTCGAGGTCACCGAGGACCGTCTCGTCCCGACCGAGCTGGTGCCCGTGCACGACGAGTTCGACCTCCGCACCCCGACGCCTGTCGGCACGCGGTTCATCGACCACGCCTTCACCGGCTTCGACCGCGACGCCGCGGGCACCGCCGTCATCACCGTCACCGCGGCCGACGGACACGGCGTCAGCGTCGCGTTCGGCACGGACTGCGGCTGGGCCCAGGTGCACACCGCCGACCACGTCGTACCCGGGTACCACCGCGCCGGACTGGCCGTCGAGCCGATGACCTGCGCGCCGAACGCCTTCAACGCCGACGCCTTCGCGGCCGACGTCGACGCGGGCCTCGTCGTGCTCGAGCCGGGCGCCGCGCACGCCGCAGCATGGACGATCTCGGCGGTCTGACCACCGGGCCGGACCGGGCCGACGCCTCGTCGGTCCGGCTCGAGACCCGTGCGCTCGACGGCCCGGTCGACCTCGCCGTGCTCGCGCAGCACACCCCGGCCGACCTGGTCTGGTTCGACTCGGCACTGCCGGCGGGATCCCCGGCTGCAGCCGCCGAGCGGGCGAGGTGGTCCGTGCTGGCGGTCAGCGACGGGCCGTTCGCGGCGCGGTTCCACCACCGGGACCGGGTCGCCCGGCTCGACGTGGCGACGCCGGCCCGGCGCTGGTTCGGCCCGTCGTGGTCCGGGGATCGTCCAGCCTTCGCCGTCCTCGACGACCTGGTGCGTCGGACGCCGCCGCTCGTGGAACCGGTCGCCGGCTGCGGGTTCGCGCTCGGGTGGGTGGGGTTCCTCGGCTACGAGCTCGGACGCGAGGTCGACGGACCCGACCGCACCGCCGACGGGCACGCCGACGCCGACCTCCGCTTCGTGGACCGGGCCGTCCTGGTGCGCGGCGACGGGCACGCGTGGGCGGTGGCGCTGGTCGACGACGACGAGCCCGCCGCGTCGGCACTGAACCGGGCGTGGCTGGCCCGGCTGCGCGTCCCGGTGACGCAGGACGACGTGGCGGACGTCCGCACGGGCCTCCCGGCCGTCCCGGAGCGGCAGCAGCGGACCGGTCCGGTCCTGGAGGCCCGTGGTCGCGTCACCCGCGCCGCCTACGAGCGCGCCGTGGAGGCGTGTCGCGACGAGATCCGCGAGGGCAACGCGTTCCAGGTGTGCCTGACGACCGCGTTCGCGGTGCCGGACGCGCCGGCGGACGCCGACAGCGACCCGCACCTGGCCGAGTACCTGCGGTTGCGCGGGTCGGACCCGGTGCCCTTCGGGGCCTACCTGCGGACGGGCGACCTGCGGATCGCCAGCCGGTCGCCCGAACGGTTCCTGCGGATCGACGCCGACGGGCGGGTGTCGGCCGAACCGATCAAGGGCACGCGGCCGCGGCGGTCCGACCCGGAGGCGGACCTCGCGACACGCGCGGAGCTCGCGTCGAGCGAGAAGGACCGGGCCGAGAACGTGATGATCGTGGACCTGCTCCGGAACGACCTGCAACGGACGGCCCGACCGGGGTCCGTGCGGGTCGAGCGGCTCTGCGACGTCGAGACCTACGCGAGCGTGCACCAGATGGTGTCGACGGTGACCGGGGTGCTGGCGGCGGGGACCTCGCGGGTCGAGGCCGTTAGGGCGGCGTTCCCGCCGGGGTCGATGACCGGCGCGCCGAAGCCCAGCGGGACGGCGATCGCGGACCGGCTGGAGGGGGCGCCGCGCGGGGTGTACTCCGGGGCGATCGGGTACTTCTCGGCGAGCGGGACGGTCGATCTGTCGGTGGCCATCCGGACACTGGTGACGGTCCTGCACCCCGACGGCTCCGTCCGACGGCGGTCGCTCGGAGCAGGCGGCGCGGTCACGTGGTCGTCCACCGCCGCGGACGAGGCCGACGAGGTCGAGACGAAGACGGTGTCGGTGCTCGGTGGCGTCGGGGCTGCCGCGCGCTGGTAGGGCTCGGCATCTTCCGACGGTGCTCGAACGGGTGTTCGACCGGTTGTCCACCGGATGTCGGTGCCGGTTGACATCATCGAACACATGTTCGAACATGAGGGAATGCAGACGGCGACGGCACTCCGGTCGCCCGGTGAGCGTGGGGACCGCGGACGCGGCGACCGAGAGCGCACCGGGCGGAACGGTGCTGGGCGCGGTGACGGGGGAGCGCGGGCGTCCGACCACGTCTCCGCGGCTCGGGCCGCGCTCGACCGGATCACCTCGCTCCGCTCGCGGGTGGCCGACATGGAGTCGACCCGGGTGGACACCGAGGGACTGCCCACCGCCGACGCCCTCGTGCCGCTGCTGCCGGGTGGTGCCATCCGCGCCGGGGGCACCTACTCCGTGCCCGAGTCGGTGCTGCTCGCCCAGACCATGCTGCAGGCCGCCTCGGCCGCCGGGTCGTGGTGCGCGGTCGTCGGGGTGCCGTCCTTCGGGGTCGAAGCCGCGGCCGCGGCCGGCATCGACCTCGAACGGCTCGTGCTCGTGCCGGACCCGGGCGACCAGTGGCTCGCGGTGACCGCGGCGCTGGCCGACGTCGCACAGATCGTCCTGACCCGGCCGCTCGGCCGCGTGGTCCCCGGTGACGTCGCACGGCTCTCCGCTCGGCTCCGGCAGCGCGGGGCAGCCCTCGTCGCACTCGGGTCGTGGCCGGGTGCCGACGTCACCCTGCGGGTCACCGAGTCGCACTGGACCGGGATCGGCCACGGACACGGGTACCTCGCCGAACGTCGGGCGACCGTCACGGCGTCGGGCCGGGCAGGAGCCGTGCGTCCGACGAGCACCGAGCTGCTGCTGCCGGCCGCCGACGGCTCGGTCCGCGCGGTCGTCCCGACGGCGGCCGTGGTGCCGGCCGACACGCGGGTCCTGCGTCCCGTGGCGGTGGCGTCGTGAGCCCGCGCGGACGCCGGGGCCTGGCCACCGCACCCCGGGGCGGTGCAGGGGTCGGCCTGCCGGGTGTCGGCCTGCCGGGGGCGGGTGCCGTCCGCGCCGACGCGCTCAGCCGTGGTGCCGGGCTGCCGGAACCGCCACCCACCCGCACGATCGTCCTCTGGTGCCCGGACTGGCCCGTCATCGCGGCTGCCCGTGCCGCCGGCGCACCGCCGGAGCAGCCCTTCGCCCTCATCGCCAAGGGCCTGGTCTTCGCGAGCTCCGCCTCGGCCCGGCAGGTCGGGGTGGTCCGGGGGCTGCGTCTGCGGGAGGCCCAGGCGCGCTGCACCGACCTCGTCACGCAGCCCTACGACGACGCGCTCGACCACCGTGCCTTCGAACCGGTGATCCGTGCGATCGAGACGGCAGCACCCGGGGTCGAGGTCCTGCGGCCCGGCACGATCGCGCTGCGTGCCCGTGGCCCGGCGCGGTACCACGGTGGCGAACGGGCAGCGGCGACCGTCCTCGCGGGCATCGCTGCCGACCACGGTGCGCCGGGGGTCCGAGCGGGGGTGGCGGACACCCCGTTCGCCGCGGAACAGGCCGCCCGGGCACGTCCGCGGCGCCCCGGTGAACGTGTCCGGATGGTGCCGGTCGGCGGCTCGGCGGAGTTCCTCGCCCCGCTGCCGCTCGGTGTGCTCGGCGACCCCGACCTCGCGATGGTGCTCGGCCGACTCGGCATCGCGACCCTGGGGGACTTCGCCGCGCTCACCGACGAACAGGTGCGCGACCGGTTCGGGCTGCCCGGGGCCTTCCTGCACCGGCTCGCCGGCGGTCGTGACCCGCGGGAGGTCTCCGCGCGCGAGGTCCCGCCCGACCTCGAGGTCCTGGCCTCGTTCGAACCAGCGCTCGACCGGGCCGACCAGATCGCGTTCGCCTTCCGCCGGTCCGCCGACGACTTCGCGGCGAAGCTCCGGGCAGCCGGGCTCGTCGCGACGACGATCCGCGTGGGCATCGTCGACGAGCGGGACATCCTGCTCGAACGGGTGTGGGCGCACCCGCGGTGGTTCGACGCCGCCGACGTGGTCGACCGGGTGCGGTGGCAACTCGCGGGCGGGGTCGACCCGACCGGGCTCGAGGCGCCGGTGACCTCGGTCCTGCTCGAGCCCGTCGCCGTGGACGACCTCGCGAACCACGAACGCGGGCTCTGGGGCTCCGGCCCGGACGAGCGGGTGCACCACGGCCTGGCCCGCGTACAGGGCATGGTCGGACACGACGGGGTCGTCACGCCCCGGATCGGGGGCGGCCGCACGCTCGCCGAACGCACGGTGCTCGTCCCGTGGGGCGACGCGCCCGTGGGCGGCGAGCGCGCCCTCGCGGTGGTCCGCGACCGTCCGTGGCCGGGCAGGCTGCCCGGGCCGCCGCCGGCGACGGTGCTCGAGCGGCCCCGACCGGTGGACGTCGTCGCAGCCGACGGCGGCTCCGTGGACGTCGACGAGCGCGGCACGCTGACCGGGGAACCCGAGCGGTTCCGGTCCGACGGCGACCGCGGTGGCCGGTTCGCACCGGTCACCGCGTGGGCCGGTCCCTGGCCGCTCGTCGTGCGGTGGTGGGAGTCGGGCGGTCGACGGCTGCACCGACTGCAGCTCGTCGACGACGACGGACGTGCGTGGTACCTGGTGCTCGCCGACCACCGCTGGTGGGCAGAGGCGATCGCGACGTGAAGGACGGTTCCTGATGGGCTACAGCAACCCGCCGATCCCGTGGTCGCAGTTCGAGCGTGCGCTCTCCGACAAGCGGAGCCCCGGCACGACCCCGGACGGCGACGGCGGCGACAGCCCGGCGTGGTCGCGGAAGCGTGCGCCGTACCAGCCGGCGGACGTCGTCGCGCCGGACGCTCCGCCGACGGTGCCGTACGCCGAGCTCCACGCGCACTCGACCTTCAGCTTCCTAGACGGCGCGAGTCCGCCGGAGCACCTGCTCGAGGAGGCCGCCCGGCTCGGCCTGCAGGGACTGGCGATCACGGACCACGACGGCTTCTACGGTGCCGCCCGGATGGCGGAGGTCGCCGAGACCTACCCGAGCGTCACGACCGTCTACGGGGCCGAGCTGTCCATCGGGCTGACCGAACCGCAGAACGGCGTCCCCGACCCCGAGGGCTCGCACCTGCTGCTGCTCGCCGACGGTCAGGAGGGCTACCACCGGATGGCCGGCGCGGTGACGGCCGCGCACCTCGCCGCGGGCTCCGAGAAGGGCCGTCCCCGGTACGACCTCGACGACCTCGCCGAGCGCTCCGGCGGTCGGTGGCGCGTGCTCACCGGGTGCCGGAAGGGTGCGGTCCGCCAGGCCCTCGAGCGCGGTGGGGAGAGCGCCGCTGACCAGGCGCTCCGGGCACTGCTCGACCGGTTCGGCACGGGCAACGTCGTCGTGGAGCTCAGCGACCACGGCGACCCGCTCGACAGCGCCCGGAACGACGTCCTCGCCGCCCTCGCCGACCGGCACGCGGTGCCCGTCGTCGCGACCGGCAACGTGCACTACGCCACCCCGGACCGCTTCCCCGTGGCGACTGCGCTGGCCGCCGTCCGGGCTCGGCGGAGCCTGGACGAGGTCGACGGGTGGCTGCCGGCGGCGGACACCGCGCACCTCCGCTCCGGAGCCGAGATGGCCCGGCGGTTCGCCCGCTGGCCCGGTGCCGTCGAGCGGAGCGTGGCGCTCGCGGACGAGCTCGGGTTCCAGTTGAAGACGGCGAAGCCCGGCCTGCCCGACCTCGACGTGCCCGAGGGACACACCCCGATGAGCTGGCTGCGCGAGCTGACCTGGCGCGGGGCCCGTCGGTTCTACCCGGGATCCGCGGACGGGGTCGACGCGCACAAGCGGGAGCGCATCGAACGCGAACTCGCCGTCATCGAGGACAAGGGGTTCCCGGGGTACTTCCTCATCGTGCGGGACATGGTGCAGTACGCCAGGGACCGGGGGATCCTCTGCCAGGGGCGCGGCTCCGCCGCCAACTCGGCGGTCTGCTACCTGCTCGAGATCACGGCGGTCGACTCGATCAGGTACGGTCTGCCGTTCGAACGCTTCCTGTCGGCCATGCGCGACGAGGAGCCCGACATCGACGTCGACTTCGACTCCGACCGACGAGAAGAGGTCATCCAGTACGTCTACGACAAGTACGGCCGTTTCAACGCGGCGCAGGTCGCGAACGTCATCACCTACCGGCCGAAGGGCGCCGTGCGGGACATGGCGAAGGCCCTCGGGCACAGCCCCGGGCAGCAGGACGCCTGGTCGAAGCAGGTGGAGCGGTGGGGGTCGGTCACCGAGAGCCAGGACCACGACATCCCGGAGCCGGTGGTGGACCTCGCGCAGCAGGTCCTCGGGTTCCCGCGGCACCTCGGCATCCACTCGGGCGGCATGGTCCTCACCGACCGGCCGGTGGGCGAGGTCGTGCCGATCGAGCACGCCCGGATGGACGGCCGGACCGTGCTGCAGTGGGACAAGGACGACTGCGCCTACATGGGGCTCGTGAAGTTCGACATGCTCGGGCTCGGGATGCTCGCCGCCCTGCAGTACTCGTTCGACCTGGCCGCCGACCACTGCGGGGAGCGGTGGGACATGCACTCGATCCCGAAGGAGGAGCAGGGCGTCTACGACCAGCTCTGCCGAGCCGACACCATCGGCGTCTTCCAGGTCGAGTCCCGCGCGCAGATGGGCACGCTGCCCCGGCTGCTGCCGCGACGGTTCTACGACCTGGTGATCGAGGTCGCCCTGGTGCGCCCCGGTCCGATCCAGGGCGGCGCGGTGCACCCGTACATCCGTCGGCGCACCGGTGAGGAGCCGGTGACGTACATCCACCCCGCGCTCGAGCCCGTGCTGGAGCGGACCCTCGGCATCCCGCTGTTCCAGGAACAGCTCATGCAGATGGCCATCGCGGTCGGCAACTGCTCCGGCGACGACGCCGACCTGCTCCGCCGGGCGATGGGGTCCAAGCGCGGCCTCGAGAAGATCGACCGCCTGCGGGACAAGCTCTACCGGGGGATGGCGGAGAACGACATCCACGGCGAGGACGCCGACGCCATCTACGCGAAGATCCAGGCGTTCGCGAACTTCGGCTTCGCGGAGAGCCACTCGATCAGCTTCGCGCTCATCGTCTACGCGAGCGCGTGGATGCGGCTGCACTACCCGGGGGCGTTCCTCGCGGCCCTGCTGCGGGCGCAGCCGATGGGCTTCTACTCGCCGCAGACCCTCGTCGCCGACGCCCGGCGACACGGCGTCCGGGTGCTCCGGCCGGACATCCTGCGTTCGGAGGTCGACGCGACGCTCGAGCCGATCGTCGACGCGTCGGACGCGTCGGACGGGTCGGGTGCCGGAGCCGGGGCTGCCGGGGCCGCCAGCGCCGGTGCGCAGGCCGGGGCCGCCAGCGCCGGTGCGCAGGCCGGAGCCGGGGCCGCCGGGGCTCCCGGTACCGACGGGCTCGGACACGACGGCTGCCTCGCGACCGAGCAGCCGCCCGTGCTGCCCTTCGACCGCGACGCCCCCGACGACACCGCCGAGCACCGCCGCGACGGCGCCTTCGCAGTACGGCTCGGGCTCGCCGAGGTCGCCTCGCTCGGCCGACGCAGTGCCGAGCGGATCGTCGCCGAACGTCGGGCGAACGGACCGTTCACCGACATGTCCGACCTCGCCCGCCGGGTCGGCCTGACGACCGCACAGCTCGAGGCCCTCGCCGCCGCCGACGCGTTCGAGTCCCTCGGCGTGGACCGGCGGGCGGGGATGTGGTCCGCGGCGCAGGCGGCGTCCGAGCGACCCGACCAGCTGCCGGACACGCAGGTCGTCGTGCAGCCGCCGCTGTTCGGACAGATGACGAGCGGAGACGTCCTCATCGCCGACATGTGGTCGACGGGGATGTCCACCGACGACCACCCGGTCGCGCACCTCCGGCCCCGACTGTCCGACCGCGGCGTGCTCAGCGTCGAGGACACCCGGACGGCGGAGACCGGTCGGCGCGTCGAGGTCGGCGGCATCGTGACGCACCGGCAGCGCCCGGCGACGGCGTCGGGGATCACCTTCCTCAACGTCGAGGACGAGTCCGGACTGGTGAACGTGATCTGCAGCGTGGGGGTGTGGGGTCGGTACCGGCGTGTGGCGCGGGAGTCACCGGCCGTGGTCGTCCGGGGCATCCTCGAGCGGTCGCCGGACGGGGTGGTCAACCTGGTCGCCGACCGGATCGAGCACCTGCCGCTCGGGGTCCGGACCCGCTCCCGCGACTTCCAATGACCCGGGCGACGCACCCGGCACCCAGCAGGGGCGGGCGCGAGTGCGGGCGCGAGTGCGAGTCCGGGTCCGGGCGCGGGCCTGCGTCAGTGCTCGTCCCGCCCCCGGGCCTGCGTCAGTGCTCGTCCCACCGCCGGGCCTGCGTCAGTGCTCGTCCCGTCGCCGGGCCTGCGTCAGTGTCCGTCCCGCCCCCGGGCCTCTCGACCCTCCCTGCCCGCCGGACCGGCCGGCGCCGCCGACACCTCCGGCACCCGCACCGTCACCTCGAGCCCACCGGAGCGGACGTTGCGGAGCGTGGCCGTGCCTCCCGCCCGTTCCGCCACCGCCCGGACGATCGCGAGCCCGAGGCCGGAGCCACCCGGCATCGGGATCCCGCCGGTCGCCGGGTCGGGGTCGCGGCGGGAGGTGCGTGCCTCGTCCGGACGGGTGAACCGGTCGAACGCGACCGGCACGAACGACTCCGGGACGCCGGGTCCGTCGTCGGTGATCTGCAGCACGCCCTCGCGGGGCGTGGTGCGCCAGCTGACCAGGACGCTCCCGCCGCGGGGGAGGGCAGCGACCGCGTTGCCCGCCGTGTTCGTGACGAGCTGCGCCATCCCGCCGGTGTCCAGGCGGTACCGCGGCTCGCCCGTCTCGTCGTCGGGGACCGGTGGGTCGAGCTCGAAGTCGACGGTGACGTCCTTCGCGCTCGCGATGAGCCGCACCCGGTCGACGGCGGACATCACCTCGTCGCCGAGGTCGGACCACGACGTGGCGGACTGCGGGGCGCCGTCGGCCGCACGCCGCTCGGACTCCTCGATGCGCGAGAGCGTGAGCAGGTCGTTCGCCAGTCGCGAGAGCCGTGCCACGTTGTTCTTCGCCCGGTCGATGTGTGCCGCAAGGGCCGCGGCGTCACCCGCGTCGAGTGCGGCGAGGTCGAGCTGGGTGGTGAGGATCGCGAGCGGCGTCCGGAGTTCGTGGCTGGCGTCCGACACCATCTGCCGCTCGCGTTCGGTCGCCTGGCGGGTCCGGGCGAGGAAGGCGTTGAGCGTCATCGCGAGCGAGGCGAGTTCGTCCTGCGCCGGCCCGACGGGCAGCTCGGCGCGTTCAGGCGCGACGGAGAGCCGTTCGGCCTCGCGGCGCATCCGGTTCACCGGACGGAGCGCGGTGGTCGCGAGCACCCACGACGCGATGCCGAACGCCACGAGGATCGCGAGCCCGGTGAACGACAGCGTGGTCGTGAGGTCGTCGACGACGATCGCCTCGGCCTGCGAGTTGCGAGCGGCGACCACGGTCCAGCGGCCGGCCTGGTTGACCGGGTGCTCGACGACGACGCGGTACTGGGAACCGCCGACCTCGATCACCGAGGTGCCCGCGGGCGTGGTGCGGAGGCTGCCGAGCGCCTGCTCGAGTCGTCGGGGCATCGACGAGAGCGTGATGTCCCCGGTGGGGGAGAGCACCGCGACGAACTGCGCGTTGCCGGGCGGCGACAGGTTCGGGTCGCTGTCCACCTCGAGCGTCGCGACGTACGGGTCGGTGTCGGCGTCGAGCAGGGTCTCGGTGGCGCTCGCCACGACGCTGACGACCTGCAGCCGCATCACGAGCACCAGGAGCGCGATGACGACGGCTGCGATGACGGTCGACCCGATGGTGATCCGGGCACGGAGGGACAGCGACCGCAGGGACGGCGACGACCACCGCGCGCGCATCGACCGCATCACGCGGTCGTCAGGTGGTGACGAGGTCGAGCCGGTACCCGCGACCGCGCACGGTGCTGATCGCGACGGTGGCCTGCTGCGCCACGAGCTTCTTCCGCAGGTAGGAGATGTACTGCTCGACGACGTTCGGGTCGACGTGCTGCGAGCCGTCCCAGACCTCCTCCAGGATCTTCGGCCGGTCGACGACCGCCCCGACCGAGCGGGCGAGGAGCCGGAGCAACGCGAACTCGGTGGGGCTCATGGCGACGCGCTGGCCCTTGATCGAGACGCGGCGGGCCTCGGAGTCGATCGCGACGTCACCGACCTCGATGGTCCGCGGCGCACCGGTGGGCTCGCGGCGACCGAGGGCCCGGAGGCGTGCGGTCAGCTCGGCGAACGCGAACGGCTTCGTGAGGTAGTCGTCGGCGCCGGCGTCGAGGCCGAACACGCGGTCGTCCACGGCGTCGCGAGCGGTGACGAGCAGGATCCGCACGGGGTCCTCGCGTTCGCGCACGCGTCGGGCGAGCTCGAAGCCCGACATGCCGGGCATCATCACGTCGACCACGGCGATGTCGTAGGCCTGCTCGCCCAGGGCGATGAGCGCCTCCACGCCGTTCTCGACCGCGGTGACGCGGTACCCCTCGGCGGCGAGCCCGCGCTCCATGAGCGCGCGCATCTCGTCGTCGTCCTCGACCACCAACAAGCGCATCTGGACCTCCCGCGACCATCGTGGCACCGAAGTGCGCTCGCCGGGCGGATCGACCGGCACGGTGTCTGAATCTCGTCACAGTCCCGACCGGAGTCCGTGGACCGCGGTCTGTGGACACTCGAGACTGACGGGTACTGACAGTACCCCCTTCGTTGCTATGCTCCGGCTCGGACGCTGTACCCGACAGACCGTCCTGTACTTGGGGGCACCATGCACGACCCGGAGAACCCGGCCATCGTCCGCCTGCGCGCCGAGCTCGACGCCGCCTGGAAGGGCGTCGTCAGCGTCGGAGCGCTGGACGCGGCACACCGCGACCGTGTGGTCGCCTACCTGCAGACCGCCGTGCCGGACAGCGCCGGTCGCGCGGCGCGCTCGGTCGGCCAGGAGGCGGTGGTCGCCGAGATCCGTCGGTTCTCCGAGGTCGAGGTGGTCACGTCCCACCCGACGTGGCCGGCCGGCACGGTGTGGTCCGCGGTGCTCGAGACCGCGGTCGAGGCTGCACGCGGAGCTGACGCGCCCGTCGCCTGATCCGACGCGCCCGTCGCCTGATCCGACGCGCCCGTCGCCCGGGCCGACGCCGCCGCGACGCCGAGGTCGTCAGTCGTCCTCGCCGAGGAGTTCCTCGCGCACGCGGCGGACGTCCTCGAGCAGGGCCCCGATGAGCACCCAGTGCCGGGAGTTCGGCCGCACCACCTCGAGCGGCGCCGTCAGGGCGTGCTCGACGGTCGGCTCCTCCGGTCCCTCGGCGAGCTCGCCCGGGGTCAAGCGCGTGGACTCGACCTGCGCCCCGAGACGTCGGACGTCCGCACCGATGCGGGCGACCTCGGTGGCGATCCGCCCCACCATCGGGTCGGCGCGCAGGTCCGGCGCCGTGTTGTCTCGGACGGCACGCGTCATGCCGGTGACCCGCGTGACGAGGACCCGGAGGTGCTCGGTGACGGCGACGTCCCGCTCGAGGATCGTCCGGTGGCGTCCGCCGCGCGGGTTCATCGTGAGCGAGTCGCGCGCCGAGGTCAGCGCCGCGTCGGTCCGGGCGTGCTGCTGCCGGAGCGCCCGGGCCTGCAGCAGGGCCTCGTGCCACCGCTCGGCGTCCCACCCCTCGGTCAGCCCGACGGCGATCCGCTCGAATGCGGCGGCGGTGTCCCGCGCGAGCCGGGCGACGGCCAGGTGCGCGGGTTCGAGCAGCACGGGCGGGACGATGAGGGCGTTCACCACGAGGGCGACGACCGCGCCGATCACGGTCTCGAGGATGCGGTCGGCCGAGTAGTTGGGCGTGACGACACCCGCGGTGAGCACGAGCATGCCGCTGATGCCGACCTGGGTGGCCGAGGTCGGGGTGAGGCGGAGCGCCCAGGCGAGCAGGATCGCCAGGACCACGACGAGCAGCACGATCCACACCGCGTCGCCGAGGAGCAGGTGCACGCCCGTCGCCAGGACCACCCCGAGCAGGACGCCCGCGCTGCGCTCCAGGCCCTTCACGAACGACTGGTTGATGCTCGGCTGGACGACGAGCAGGGCGGCGATCGCGGCGAAGGTCGGGAACGGGCCGCGGATGAGGAGCTCGCACAGGAGCACCGCCGCGACCACCGCCACCGCGGTCTTGACGACCTGCAGGAACGGGGTGCGGCTCGAGCTGCGGAGACGCGAGACCGGGTTCACGTGTCCACGGTAGCCACGAGCCGCACGCCGAGCCGTGCACGAAGGCGACGAAACCGCGCGGACACGGTTGACTGTGCCCGTGTGGCCCAACCATGAGCGCGTCATCCCCGAGGCCTTCGCCGGGTCCGGGACGACCGTCGTGGCCGCCCGGGCGCACTCCGTCGAGCCGTCGGGCAACGGGTACCTCTACGGGTACGAGGTCGACACCGTCGACCGCGCCGGCCAGCGCGCGACGGTCCTGACGTACGTCGACACCGGCGGCGCCCACGACCAGAACAGCGCGATCGTCACCGACCCGGCGACGGGGGAGCCGGTCTCGGTGTGGGCCTACCCGAACGACCCGGGCCTCCCGGTCCTGCCACAGGTGACGTACCGCGACGCCGTCGCGGAGCTGCTCACCACCCTCGGGATGCCCGTCACCGACCCGACGTTGACCGTCGCCGCCTACCGACCGGGCAAGCGTGCCGTGGTCCGCGTGGACGCACCGGAGCGGACCCTGTTCATCAAGATCGTCCGGCCGCACCGGGTCGCGCCGATCGTCCGCACGCACGAGCAGTTCGCCGCCGCCGGTCTGCCGGTGCCGCGGGTGCTCTCCAGTCGCGGCGACGGGCTGCTCGTCCTGGAGCTCGTGCGCGGCGTGCCCGCGGGGAGCCGGATCACCGAGATCGCCGACGACCCCCGGTTCGTGGCGTCCCTCGCGGCCCTGAGCGGTCGGGTCGCGACCGTGCCGATGACGCAGCAGGCCCGCGCGGACGCGATGGACCACGCCGACTGGCACCGTCGCACCCTCGTCACGGCGCTGCCCGGGGACGCCGAGGAGATCGACCGGCTGTACGACGCGATCGGTCGCCGGTCGATCGGCTGGGCCGCCGGCCAGAAGCAGGTGGTGCACGGTGACCTGCACCTCGAGCAGGTGTTCGTCGACGAGGACGAGCCCTGGCGCATCTCCGGCCTGCTCGACATCGACACCGCGGGCTGGGGGCACCCGGTGCGCGACGTCGGCGCGGTCGTGGCACACCTCGTCGTGACGGGGCTGTGGCACCGGTCGCGCGGGGACGTCGAGCGCGGTGCCGCGGCCGAGCGCCTCGCCGACGCCGTCGCCCGGGACTGGGTCGCCCGCAACCCGCAGGAGGCCGACCGGATCGGCCCGGCGATCGGCGCGCAGCTCCTCGCCCACGCCGGCGGTCAGGCGACGACCGGATCGGCGAACGGGATCGCGACCGCGGAACAGCTGCTCGCGGCGACGCGAGCGGCCCTGGCGGAACCGGCCCCGAGCCTCCCGTCCGGCACCGGCCGCCCGCGGTCCGCGCCGCGCGTCTGAGGTCCCCGCCCGCTGCGTGGGGCAGCGTCGACCGCTCCGGTCGTCGTCGGCCGGGAGGCACGCCACGCGCGGGGTGGGGAGAGTCGCCTCCGTCGGTGGCTGGGGAGTAAACTGACCGCGCACGCACCGCGTGCTCGCACGTGGCGTCGATCCCTGACGCGACGATCGGTCTCCTGACCGGTGCGGGCGCCGGATCCGCGTCGTCTCGAGTCCGGACCTCCAGGAGGCCTGACCCCAGGACGGAGCGTGCGTGCGACGGCGCCGGACTCCCCGCGCAGACCGTCACATCGATCACCGGCCCTCACCTGGGCTCTCGATGCGGTCGGCCGGAACGTTCCGGTGTGCTGCGGGCCACGGCGGCCCGTGGTGGACCCGGGTGCGACAGCCGCACCGTGACGACTTCCGCCCGTACCGGGTGGCTCGCCCCGTCGAGGGCGGAACAGGAGGAGCCGTGGCTCGATCAGGTACCCGGCGCGCTGCCGGCGGCACGCGGACGGCTGCACGCCGGACCCGGCCGCTCGACAACGAGGGTCTCATCCCCGTGCTCGCCCGCGCCGTGCGGGAGGTCGAGGCCGCCGCCCAGCGTGGCGCCCTCAAGGCCACCAACCGGACGAAGTTCCAGGCCGTCGCGCTGCTCATGCGCGAGGAACGTGCCCGCGTGAAGGCGGACGCCGAGCTCACCGACGCCCAGCGCGCCGAGCAGCTCAAGCGCCTCGACGGGGTCGCGACGATCCTGGCGAAGACGGCCGCGCGCGACACCAGCGTCATCCAGCTCCTCACCGAGGAGGCCGCGGTCTCCGAGGCGACCCGCACCGTCAAGCGCGACATGATGATCGCCGCGGGCATCGAGCTGCAGCCCGAGGACCTCGTCATCGCCGCCGAGCCGACCGCCGCGGTCGAGACGCCCGAACGGGCCGTCGTCCCGCAGGCCGTCGTGCAGCGCCAGCTCGCGAACCCGTTCCTGCCGCCGGACTTCGCGCTCGCCGATCAGCCCGTCGCCCACCCGCGTCGCCTGGCGAACTGGGAGCTCTTCGGTCCGCTCTTCAAGTCGTTCGAGTACGGCGCCGGCGGGGGAGCGGCCTCGATGCCGCTGCCTGACCCGTCGTCGCTGCACACGCCCTCCGGCACCTCGCTGATGAAGCACCAGGCGGAACTCGTCGCCTCGGCCGCGCAGGGACACCGCACCTTCCTGCTCGCCGACGAGCCGGGTCTCGGCAAGACCGCGCAGTCGCTCATCGCCGCCGACGCCGCCAAGGCCTTCCCGCTGCTCGTCGTCGTCCCGAACGTCGTGAAGACGAACTGGGCGCGCGAGGCCGAGCGCTGGGTGCCGAACCACCGCGCGACGGTCATCCACGGCGACGGACAGGACCTCGACGGGTTCGCCGACATCATCATCGTCAACTACGAGATCCTCGACCGGCACGTCGGCTGGCTCGGCACCTTCGGGTTCAAGGGCATGGTCGTCGACGAGGCGCACTTCATCAAGAACAAGGAGTCGCAGCGCTCCCGGTACGTGCTGCAGCTCGCCGACAAGATCCGCGAGCGCACGGCGAACCCGCTGCTCATGGCCCTCACCGGCACCCCGCTCATCAACTCCGTCGAGGACTTCCGCACCATCTGGGAGTTCCTGGGCTGGATCGACGACAAGAAGCCGCGCGCGCAGCTCATGAACGAGCTCGAGGAGATCGGGCTGACCCCCGCCGACCAGGGCTTCTTCTCCGAGGCACGGAAGGCCGTCATCGACCTCGGCATCGTCCGGCGTCGGAAGGTCGACGTCGCCGCGGACATCCCCGCGCGCCGGATCGCCGACATCCCCGTCGAGCTCGACGGGGACGAGGGCCGCTCGATCCGCGACGCCGAGCGCGAGCTCACCGCGAAGCTCGTCAAGCGCTACCACCAGGCGCTCGCCGCCCGCACCGGACAGGACCCCGTCGTCGGCATCGACGAGAAGCTCGTCCGCCAGGTCGCTCGTTGGGAGCTCGAGGACCAGGACGCGTCGTCCACCGGCGAGAACGTGTTCTCGATGGTGCGGCGGATCGGCCGTGCCAAGGCGCAGCTCGCGGCGGACTACGCGGCGCAGCTGGCCTCGAACGTCGGCAAGGTCGTGTTCTTCGCGAAGCACCTCGACGTGATGGACCAAGCGGAGGAGGTCTTCGCGCGCCGGCACCTGCGCACCGCGACCATCCGTGGCGACCAGACGCCGGCGCAGCGCACCGCCGAGATCGACTCGTTCGTGAACGACCCCGACGTCGCCGTCATCGTCTGCTCGCTCACCGCGGCGGGCGTCGGCCTCAACCTGCAGGTGGCGTCGAACGTCGTCCTCGCCGAGCTGTCGTGGACGAGCGCCGAGCAGACGCAGGCGATCGACCGCGTGCACCGCATCGGGCAGGAGGAGCCGGTCACCGCGTGGCGCATCATCGCCGCGCAGACGATCGACACCAAGATCGCCGAGCTCATCGACAGCAAGGCCGGGCTCGCCGCACGGGCGCTCGACGGCTCCGACGAGGAGGTCGTCGACTCCGGCGACATCCAGCTCGACGCCATGGCGGCGCTGCTGCTGGACGCGCTCAGCCGCTAGCGCGCTGGCGCCCGGCGCGTCGCCCCGGACCCCGCGCCGGGGCGCCGGGGCGCCGGTGCGACGGCGCCGCGCCCGACAACGAACAACGCGCCCCGTTCCGACGGGGCGCGTTGTTCGTTGCGGGGCGCGATCGCGCCGTGTGGCACTTCCGCGCCGGGCGGCCGGCGTCAGACGCGCGACTGCACCTCGGCGAGGGAGGGGTTCGTCGCCGTGCTGCCGTCCGGGAACACCAGGGTCGGGACGGTCTGGTTGCCGCCGTTGACCTCGGCGACCAGCTCGGCCGTGCCCGGCGTCTGTTCGATGTCGACCTCGCGGAAGGGCACGCCCGCCTTGGTCATCTGGTTCTTCAGCCGGGCGCAGTAGCCGCACCAGCTCGTCGTGAACATGGTGACGCCGCCGGCCTCGGGCACGAACGCGTCACGGGTGATCGTCTCGCTCATGTGCCGAGGGTAACTCCGCGGCCTGGTAGACAAGACCGTGTGAGCGACACCCACCTCGAGATCGAGCGCACCTACGACCTGCCCGACGGGGCCGCCCTCCCCGACCTGATCGGCGTCGGGGGCATCCTGCAGACCGACCACCAGGAGCCGTTCGACCTCGACGCCACCTACTGGGACACGCAGCGGTACGACCTCGTCGCCGCACGCGTCACCGTCCGTCGGCGCACCGGCGGGCACGACGCCGGCTGGCACATCAAGCGCGCCGCGTCCGACACGGTCCGGCACGAGCAGCACTTCCCGCTCACCGAGGACCCGGACGCCGTCCCCGACGAGGTCCTGGCCGCCCTGTTCACCGAACGCCGCGGCCGTGGCCTGCGTCCGGTCGTGCGCATCACCACCACGCGGACGGTCACCCGGCTCCTCGACGAGGACGGTGACCAGGTCGCCGAGCTCGCCGACGACCGCGTCGTCGCAGAACGTCTCGACGACGACGCACCGGCCGATCCGCGCACCTGGCGGGAGGTCGAGGTCGAAGCCGTCGAGGGCGTCGACCCGCAGGTCGCCGAGGCGCTCTTCGCCGCCCTCGACGGCCGGTTCGCGGCCGTCGGCGCCGGCCCCGCCGCCGTGGCGAGCAAGCTGGCACGTGGGCTGGCGGGTGTACCGGCGCCGCGCCTCCGGACCGAGGAGAAGCCGCACAAGGGCACCGCGGCCCGCGCGCTCACCAAGCGACTGCGCAAGCTGCGCGGCGCGCTGCTCGGCCTGGAGGCCCGCCTCCGGTCCGGCGAGGCGGCCGACCTCGCCGAGACGGCCGAGACCGCCCTCGGCATCGCCGCCGTGTTCGGGTCCTACCGGCCCGCCTTCGCGGCCGGCGCCGAGGTCGACCGTGCCGCCGCGGCTGCCGATGCCCTCGCCGCGGTGACCGCCCGCGCGGCCCTCGCCGAGTACCTCGTGGAGCGGCTGCCGCGGGCCTCGAGCCCGGCGCAGGAGGCGCTGATCGATTCGATCACTCGCGAGCGGATCCTCGCGTCGACGCGACAGCGTCGGGACGACGCCACCCGCGAGGTCCTGCTCAGCCTGCACGAGGAGTCGTTCCTCGAACTGCTCGACGCCCTCGACGACGCGGTCGAACGGCCGCGTCCGACGGCGTGGGCGCTCCGCGACCCGAAGCAGGTCGCACAGGACGTCTCCGCCGTCGAGAAGCCGCGCATCCGCGACCTCGTCCGCGCCGCGGTCGGGGACGACCCCGCCGACGAGGCCGGCGACCGCGAAGCGACCGAGCGGGCGTGGCACGCGACGCTCCGCGCCCGGATGGCGATGGACGTGCTCGGCGACGACGCCTTCCCGCACGCGCTGTGGAAGCGCGTCGGCACGGCAGCGGACGTCCTGACCGAGCGGGTCCGGTCGCTGCACGCCCTCGAGCAGCTGCGCGTGCAGGCGGGCATCGCGGAGCGCGGCGGTGAGGGGACGTTCGGGTACGGCGTGCTCGCCGGCGACCGGGTCCGCATGGCCGAGGAGTCGTACGACGAGGCGGTGCACGCGCTCAACCGCGTGTGACCTCCAGGGCCTGCTGACACCACGACGGCGCGCACCCCGTGCGGGTGCGCGCCGTCGTCGTGTCGGTGGTGGCCGGGCAGTCTTCCGGCCTCCACCGGTCAGGCGCCTCGCTCGCCGGCGCGCTGACCGGGATCAGCCAGCGGCGATCGGGTTCGCTGACGCCGCCGCGGGGGAGACGTCCGCCAGACCCAGGACGTCGAGCAGCCACGCCAGCTCGAAGGCCCGCTCCTTCCAGGAGTCATACCGTCCGCTGACCCCGCCGTGACCCGCGGCCATCTCGGTCTTCAGCAGGACGGGAGCACCGACCTCCCGGAGCTTCGCCGTCCACTTGGCGGGCTCGACGTAGAGCACACGGGTGTCGTTGATCGACGTGGCCGCGAGGATGCGCGGGTACTGCACGTCGTCGCGGACGTTCTCGTAGGGCGAGTACTCGCTCATGTACCGGTAGACCTCGGCGTCGTGCAGCGGGTCGCCCCACTCGTCCCACTCGATCACGGTCAGCGGCAGGTCCGGGTCGAGGATGCTCGTCAGGGCGTCGACGAACGGCACGGCGGCCAGGATCCCGGCGAAGCGCTCCGGGGCGAGGTTCGCGACCGCGCCCATGAGGAGACCTCCGGCGCTGCCGCCCTCGGCCACGAGCTGGTCGGCCGTTGTCCGACCGCTGTCGATGAGGTGCTCGGCGACGGCGACGAAGTCCGTGAAGGTGTTCTTCTTCGTCAGCGTCTTGCCGTCCTCGTACCAGTGCCGGCCCATCTCGCCGCCACCGCGGACGTGTGCCACGGCGAACACGACGCCGCGGTCGAGCATCGACAGGCGCATCACGCTGAAGCCAGGGTCGATCGAGTGCTCGTACGAGCCGTAGCCGTACAGGTGCAGCGGCGCGGGGGCGTCGGCGTCGACGGCGTCACGCCGCCAGACGAGCGAGACCGGGATGCGCGTGCCGTCGGCCGCGGTGGCCCAGTCGCGCTCCTGCACGTAGTCGGCCGGGTCGTAGCCGCCGAGCACGGGCTGCCGCTTGAGGACGGTGACCTCGCCGGATGCAAGGTCGAGGTCGCTCACCTCGGACGGTGTCACGAAGGACGTGTAGCCGAGGCGCAGCGTCGGCTGGTCCCACTCCGGGTTGCCGCCGAGGCCCGCCGAGAACAGTGCCTCGTCGAAGGGGACCTCGTGCGGTTCGCCGTAGCCGTCGCCCTCGATCGGGATGACCGCGATGCGGGGGAGCGCCTCGGACCGGTACTCGAGCGCGAGGTGCCCGGCGAAGGCGTCCACCGACTCGATCCGGCGCTGCTCGTGGTGGGGCACCACGACCCGGCGGTCGGACTGCGAGGTCGGGTCGTCCGCCGGGACGTCCACCAGCTCGAAGTTCTCGGCACCGTCGTTGTGCAGGACGAGCAGCCGGTCGCTGCCGCCGACGATGGCGTGCTCGATCTCGTACTCGACGCCCTCGCGCCGGGGCCACACGACGTGGAACTCGCCGGTCGGGTCGGCCGCGTCGAGGACGAGCGCCTCGGACGTGATCTTCGATCCGAGCTCGATGACGATGTACTGCGACGACCGGGTCACGCCGACACCCACCCAGTACCGGTCGTCCGGCTCCTCGAAGACGACGACGTCGGCATCGGCGGGCGTGCCGACCTCGTGCCGCCAGATGCGGTCTGGTCGCCAGGACTCGTCGACGGTCGGGTAGAAGACGTATCTGCCGGACGGGTCGAAGGTCGCGCCGGCGCCCGTGTCCGGGATGGTGTCGGCGAGGTCCTGCCCGGTCTCGAGGTCGCGGACGTGCAGCGTGTAGCGCTCGTCGCCCTCGACGTCCACGCCGTAGACCAGGCGACGGCCGTCGTCGCTGATGTCGTAGGTGCCGAGCGAGAAGAAGTCGTGGCCGTCGGCCAGGGCGTTGCCGTCGAGGACGACCTCTTCCCCCGGCAGGGTGGCGGCACCGTCGTCGAGCGACGGCGGCGTCCAGTCGTCCGGTCCGCTGATCGGCGCGCGGCACTGGACGCCGTACTGGCTGCCCTCGCTGGTCCGCGTGAAGTACCACCACTGGCCCATGCGCACGGGCACCGAGAGGTCGGTCTCCTGCACGCGGCTCTTGACCTCGTCGAAGAGCCGGTCGCGCAGCGCGCCGAGGTGCTCGGTCTGCGCCTCGGTGTAGCGGTTCTCTGCCTCGAGGTACGCGATGGTGTCCGGGGACTCCTTGTCGCGCAGCCATTCGTAGTCGTCGACGAAGTCGATGTCGTGGTGGGTCCGCGTGACAGGCCGCTTGGCGGCGGTCGGCGGAGTGGTCGCGTCGTGCTCGCTGGTCACCGGCCCACCCTATGCGCTCGGGGTGGTGGCCCGACCCGGCCGGGCAGGCGAGGTCGCGCCCGTGGTCGTGCCCGTAGCCGTACCCGTGCCCGTACCCGTGCCCGTACCCGTGCCCGTACCCGTGCCCGTACCCGTGCCCGTACCCGTACCCGTGCCCGTACCCGTGCCCGTACCCGTACCCGTGCCCGTGCCCGTGCGCACCGAGCGCACCATCCGGTCTGCTCGTGGTGGTCGTCCGCTGCTCCCCCAGGCCCGACCGTCGAACCGTGCACGGGCCACCCGGACCCGTCCCCCTGCTGCTGCATGGTGCCTCCGCTCGTCGTGCTCGCCGACGGTAGCGCCGGTCGCGCGGGGAGACCCAGGAATCGGGATGTCGTGTGCACAAGGCATCAACACGTCCGTTGGAGGGGACACGCCGCACCGCGCTCGCTACCGTTGCAGGATGACCGACAACTCGTTCGTGATCACCGGTGCCCACGTCGTCCCCGTGGACGGCCCGGCGTTCGACGGCGGTGCCGTCGTCGTCCAGGACGGGCGGATCACCGCCGTCGGGCCGGACGTCACGCCTCTCGACGGGCTGCCGGTCGTCGACGCCGCCGGAGCGTGGCTCCTGCCCGGCTTCGTCGAGGCGCACGGTCACGTCGGCATCCACGAGGAGGCGAACGGCCCCGCCGGCAACGACACGAACGAGATGACCGGCCCGAACATGGCCGCCGTCCGGGCGATCGACGCGGTCGACATCGACGACGAGGGCTTCCGCGACGCACTGTCCGGCGGCGTCACGAGCATCGTCGTCAAGCCGGGGTCGGGCAACCCGATCGGTGGGCAGACGGTCGCCGTCAAGACCTGGGGCGGCCGGACGATCGACGAGCAGCTCATCTCGGACGCGGTCAGCGTGAAGAGCGCCCTCGGTGAGAACCCGAAGCGGGTCTACGGCGACAAGGGGCAGACCCCGTCCACGCGGCTCGGCGTCGCGAAGGTGATCCGCGAGGCCTTCGTGGCGGCGCAGGACTACCGGGCCGCCCGTGACGCAGCGGCCCGCCGGGACGAGCCGTTCACGCGCGACCTCACCAAGGAGACCCTGGTGCGCGTGCTCGACGGCGAGCTCGCGTGGGACCAGCACACGCACCGGCACGACGACATCGCGACCGCGATCCGCCTGGCCGACGAGTTCGGGTACCGCCTGGTCGTCAACCACGGGACCGAGGCGCACAAGATCGCCGACCTCCTGGCCGAGAAGGGCATCCCGGTCATCTACGGGCCGATGTTCACCAGCCGGTCCAAGGTCGAGCTCCGCGACCGCGGCATCCCGAACCTCACGACCATCGCGGCCGCCGGCGTCCGCGTGGCGATCACGACGGACGCGCCGGTCGTCCCGATCAACATGCTTGTGACGCAGGCGACGATGGCGGTCCGCGACGGTCTGCCACGCCAGACGGCGCTCGAGGCCATCACGTCGGCCCCGGCGGACATCCTCGGGTTCGGTGACCGCGTCGGCCGGATCGCCGTGGGCCTCGACGCCGACCTCGTCCTCTGGGACGGTGACCCGCTCGACGCGACGAGCCGCGCCCAGCGCGTCTGGATCGAGGGTCGGCAGGTCTTCGCCTACTTCGACGGTCAGGGCGTCACGACCCCGCGCTGGTGACGCCGTCGCGCCGATGCCGCCGACGCACCGGCGCCGCCCGCCCTCCGGCGCCGCCCCAGCGCAGCCCCGGCGCCGCCCCCGCCCACCGGCGCGGCGCCAGCGCCGGTGACGTCGCGGTGCTGGTGACGCCCACGCACCGGTGACGCAGCCGCGCGACACCGCCGGCCCGTCGCCCACGATCGCCGGGACGGACGGAAGCCGCGGTGCCGACCTGCACCGCGCCTCCCGTCCGGCCAGCGGCGTCGTCAGTCCTGCCGCGCCAGCAGGAAGTCGTTGATGCGCTCGGTCATGCCGAGGTCCATCTCCTGCCGCACCCCGTTCACCGTGTGGATCGGCGCCGCCTGACGGATGCTCGACACGAGCCACATCGCGTCGGCGGCCCGCAGGTCGTCCAGCGTGACGAGCTCGTAGGCGGTCTCGATGCCCTCCTGCTCCGCGAAGCGGAACACGTCCGCCTGCGTCGTGCCGTCGAGGATGCCGATGTCGGTCCGCGGCGTGACGAACCGGCCGCCGACGGACATGATCAGGTTCGCCCGCGTGCCCTCGAGGACGTACCCGTCGGTCGAGACGAAGAGCGCGTCGTCGGCGCCGCGGCGGACCGCCTCGCGCAGGGCCGCCATGTTCACGGCGTAGGAGAGCGTCTTCGCCCCCTGCAGCAGCCACGGCGAGGTCCGCTCGACGTCGTGCCGGTACCCGCGGTCGAGCGTGACGACCCCGATGCCCTCGGTCCGGTCCCGCGTCTGGTCCGCCGACGGTGCCGCGTACACCCAGCCGGTCGGGCGTCCGAGGCCCTCGACGCCGCGCGTCAGGACGGTCTTCGCGTACGCCTCGCGCACTGGGTCGAGTCGGGCGCACACGGCTTCGATCGCACGGCGCCAGGCGTCGATGTCGGGCTCCGGCAGGTCGAGCTTGGCCGCGGACCGGACGAAGCGGCCGAGGTGCGCCTCGAGGGCCTGGGGACGGCCGTCGATCACCGTGATCGTCTCGAACACGCCGTCGCCGCGGGTCAGGCCGAGGTCCATGACCTGGATGTGCTCCTCGAGCGGCTTCGCCCAGGTGAAGGCGTCCGCCTCGGGGTCGTGCGGTGCTGCGGACCGCGAAGGCTGGTTGAGGACGGCGAGGACGGTGTCGGTCATGACCCCATCCAACCCCAGGAACGATCCACCAGGTGGGAGCACTCGGTCCCGTGGGACGTCCCCGTCCGGAGCGCGAGCCCGGTCGGCGTCAGCGCGCGCCCGGCAGCGCGTCCATCATCTTCCACACGGCCTCGGTCAGCTCGGGGTGCTGCAGGGCGATGCGGCGGAGGCGGTGGTACTCCTCACCGTGCTCGGTCTGCTGACCGGAGGCCGGGTGCGCGGACCACTGGGCGCTCCGCTGGCCGATCCGGACGTCGAGCTCCATCGCCTCGGCCCGGAGGATGAGCACGACCTGCTCGTCGACGGTCGGCAGCGTGTGCATGAAGTCCCAGGGGTCGTCACCCTGACGACAGCGGTGCTCGACGATGACCGATATCTCCTCGGCGGCTTCGGCGCGCAGCACCTCGAGGCTGCGCCCCGTCCTGCGGGACTCAGCCATGGTGCCCCCGCAGCACGCCTGCCATGCAACGAGCGTAGACCACCGGATCGGCCACACTGGACCACATGACCGAGCGCGACGAGAGCAAGACCCAGCACCCGGCGGTCGTCGTCGTGTACCTGCTCCGCGACGGCCCACACGGACCGGAGGTCCTGCTCGGCGAGAAGCGACGGGGCCTCGGCACGGGGCGTGTGGTCGGCCCCGGCGGCAAGCGCGAGGGCGACGAGACGGCGGTCGAGACCGCCGTGCGCGAGGTGGCCGAGGAGGTCGGACTGCGGGTCGACCCCGCCGACCTGGAGGCCCGTGGCACGTTGGACTACCGGTTCCCGTACCGACCGTCCTGGTCGCAGGTCTCGGACGTCTTCGTCTGCCGCCGCTGGCAGGGGGACCCGTCGGGCGGTGAGGAGCTGGACCCGCGGTGGGTGCCGGTCGACGCGGTCCCGTTCGACGCGATGTGGGACGACGCGCGCTACTGGCTTCCGGGGGTGCTCGCCGGCGGGCGGGTTGAGGCGCGTGTGGTGTTCGCCGAGGACAACGCCTCGGTCGCGGGCTTCACCGGGACGGGGATCGGCGAGCCGGGCTGAGCCCGCGTGCGGGGCCGAGCCCGGTGCTGTGCGGAGCCCGATCGGTGCTGTACCGGGCGCCATCGGTACCGATTGGGCCGCGGGACTGAGCCCCGGCACCCGACTGGGCCTCGGTAGCCGACTGGGCCCCGGTAGCCGACTGGGCCCCGGTAGCCGACTGGGCCCCGGTACCGACTGGGTCCCGGTACCGACTGGGCCCCGGTACCGACTGGGCCCCGGTACCGACTGGGCCCCGGCGCCCGGACGGACGTCCGCGGGCCGGCCGTCAGCGGGAGCGCTGCGTCCGGGTGCTGCCGGTGCGTGCCGCCTCGGCCTCGGCCATGACGTCCGCGTCCCCGCTCTGCCCGCCGAGCGGCCGGACGAAGAAGTCGACGACCCCGAACGCGATCGCGGCGACGAGCGAGAACATCGCCCACCCGTCCCAGAGCCCGGCGACGCTCCGGCCACCGCTCGGGGCGAGCACGATGCTCGTCACGTACGACAGCGCCGCGAGCACGAGGAAGACGACGACGATCGTGACGAGGAGGCGGTGCCAGGCGGTGCGGGTCATGGTCGCACCAGGATACCCACCCGGGCACGAGGTGCCGTCGTCCGCCCGAGCACACGGCCCCGGCAGCTGCCGACACCCTCGCTCAGCGGCCGGACTGCTGCCGGTGCGGGTTGACCGGTTCGTTCTCCAGGCCGTCCCGTCCGCCCGTGAAGACGTCGCCGGCTGCCCGCTCGTCCTCCCACCCGTCGTCGGGCACCACCTGGAGCGTGCCGGTTGCGGTCGAGGTCAACCCGTGCCGCTCGAGCTCGGCGTCGCGCTCCCGGCCGAGGAACTCGCGGTTCGCGGTGTTCGCATCCTGGAACATCGTGGTCCGGCCGGTGACGATCGCGCGGATGCGTCGGCGCTCCCACCACTTCTTGCCGAAGTACATGAGCACGAGTCCGGCGAGGGCGTAGCAGGCCATCGTGAGGAGCCCGCGCGCCGGGCCGGGGCCGACGCCGTAGACCTGGTGCTTGATCATGTCGACCATGCTCGAACCGACCACGACGTTGTTCAGCCATGCGAAGGGCTCGGGCATGAACCACTTCGGGTAGGCGCCACCGGAGGACGGCATCGACAGGAAGACGAAGCAGATCATCGCGGGGGCGGCGATGAACCGTCCGACGAAGTAGCTCAACCCGTTCACGGCCAGGCCGATGGCGACGATCCAGCCCCAGGCGATGAGCACGAGCGGGACGAAGTGGCCGTGGATCGCGCCGACGACGGGGCCTGCGAGCGTGTTCGTGATGAGCGAGATGACCAGGCCGCCGGTGACGATGACCGCCATGCGCGTGCGGTGGCGGAGCGGTCCGCCCATGATCCCGATGAACATCGCGACCATGTAGCCGCCGATGCACCACGCGAGCATCACGTACATCGGGACGGTGCCGTACTCGTCCCAGGCGGGCAGCGGTGCGAGTTCGGTGACCTTCGGCGACGCGACCCCGAGCCCGGTGAGCACGGCGGTCAGCGTCGCGGGGACGAGGCTCGCCACCTGGAACTGGTGTGCGCTCGCCTTCCAGAACTCGTTCGTCGACGGGTCGTACGCGACGGCCATCGACCCCGCGAGCACGTCCCGCTTCGCCGCGACCAGGGAGTCGTACGAGTGGAAGACGAACTCGCCCGGCAGCGCCTGCTGCACCGCGGCCACGAGGGTCGGGTCGCTGCCGATGAGCGCCACCGGGACGTCGTGCGGGTGGGGCGCGTGGAAGGCGAAGACGTAGCAGAGGCAGAACCCGACGATGAAGAACAGCGGCATCCAGAGCTGCAGCCCGATGAGCTGCAGCGACGGGTGCAGGGTCGCGTACCAGCGCCGGTAGCGGCCGAGCTGCTGCTTCGGGGGCGGAGCGGTCCGAGGAGTGCGCCGTGCGCGTCCCGCCCCGGTCGCCGCGGCGGCCCGGTCGGGCAGGTCGTTGTTCCTGGGTCGGTCGTTCCGCGGCGTGCTCACTCGGCGGTGTGCTCCTGTCCTGTCTGGTCCGTCTGGCGCTCCACGATACGCCCGGGCACCGGGACCGGCACGAGGTCAGGAACGGCTGCGCGACGCCTGTGCCGAGTCCATCGCGAGCTCCTCGGCGTCGAGCGTCACGAGCACGCGGCGCATGACCTCCTCGTCGAGGTTGCCCTTCTCGCGTTCCTCGAGCACGATCTCGCGGCGCCGGTCGAGCAGCTCGCGCCGGATGTCCTGGATCTGCGCTCCACGGAGGCGGATCGGGGCCATGCGCTCCTCGGACTCCTCGTCCTCGGCGTCCTGCCGGAACGTCTCGGCCTGCCGCTCGAGTCGTGACTTGAGCCGCGGGACGACCGCGTCCACCGCCTCCCGCCCGTACCGCTCGGCCCACGCCGGACGGCGTCGGTCGAGCAGCTCGATGGCGGCCACGGTGGTGCGCTGGTTGAGCAGCATCTCGCTGCGACGGTCCATGTCGTCCTCGGACGGGTCCTGCACCTTGAGCGCGCGGATGACGAACGGCAGGGTCAGGCCCTGCAGCAGGAGCGTGCCGACGGTGACGATGAACGCGATGACGAAGATGGTGTCCTGCGCCGGGATCTGGGTCGAGCTCGCCACCACCGAGACGGCGGCGGCGAGCGTCACCACGCCGCGCATGCCGGTCCACGAGATGACGGTGAGCTCGCGCCAGTTGAGCTTCGGCTCGGCGGTGCCGCGCAGCCACCGCAGGGAGCGGTGCCCCCGGGAGGCGCGGATCCGGAGCGGACGGACGAACCGGCCGTGCAGGCGGTTGCGCACGTACGACTCGAAGATGAAGAGCGGGCGCACGACGATGACGACGGCGAGGACGACGGCCGCGGCGGTGAGGGTCTGGCCCAGGCTCCGCTCGCTCTCGACGAGGTCCTGCACGACGGTGTTCAGCTGCAGGCCGATGAGCGCGAAGACGAAGCCCTCGAGGATGACGTCGACGCTCGTCCAGAGCGGGCGCTCCTGCAGTCGGGTCGCGTAGCCCTCCTTGGGGGAGTTGTAGCCGATGTACAGCCCCGCGGTCACGACGGCGATGACGCCCGAGCCGGAGAGCTCCTCGGCCAGGATGTACGCGACGAACGGCAGCAGGATGCTCATGATCGTCTCGACCACGGGGTCGTTGATGCGCATCCGGATCCAGTGCACGACGACGCCGAGCACACCGCCGACGACGAGCCCGACGCCGATCGCGAGTCCGAAGATCCCGAGGTCCTGCCACACCGTCAGCGAGGTGCCGGCGATGATGAGCGTGAACACCCGCACGAGCGTCAGCGAGGCCGCGTCGTTGATGAGGCTCTCGCCGGACAGCACGGTCATCACGCGGCGGGGGAGACCGAGCTTCCGGCCGATCGCCGCGGCGGAGACGGCGTCCGGCGGGGCGACGATGGCGCCGAGCAGGATCGCGGCGGGCCAGGTCATGTCCGGGATGATCAGGTACGCGGCGAGCCCGACGGCCAGTGCCGTGATGATGACGAGGAAGATCCCGAGCCGGCGGATCTGCTTGATGGAGCTGCGGAAGCTCTGCCACGACACGTCGAGCGCCGCGGAGTACAGCAGTGGCGGCAGGACGACCGTCAGGATGACCTCGGAGTCGATCTCGATGTGCGGCAAGCCGGGGATGAACGACACCCCCAGGGCCACGGCGGTGACGAGGAGCGGCGCGGGGAGGCCCCAGGCGCGGGCGACCCCCGTGACGGCGAGCGATCCGACCAACAGGATGAGCAGCTCGGCGATGTCCACGGGTCCATCATCCCATCCCCGGGGCGCGGACCCGGGCGGACGTGAAGCGCAGATGAACAACAGGTGTCCGCTCGGCTTGCCCCGGGACCGCCCGCCTGGGACACTTGCCCGCGGTGGACATCACGCTCATAGTCGTCCTGGTCATTGCGTTGGCCCTCTTCTTCGACTTCACAAACGGTTTTCACGACACCGCCAACGCAATGGCGACCCCGATCGCGACCGGCGCCATGAAGCCCACGGTGGCGGTCTCCGTCGCAGCGGTGCTCAACCTGGTCGGTGCGTTCCTCAGCACCGCCGTGGCCACGTCGATCTCGCACGGGCTCATCAACGAGGGACCCGGTGGCGTCGCCATCAGTCCGGAGATGATCTTCGCGGGGCTGATCGGCGCGGTGGTCTGGAACATGATCACGTGGCTGCGCGGCCTGCCGTCGTCGTCCTCGCACGCGCTCTTCGGCGGCCTGATCGGTGCCGCGATCGTCGGTGCTGGGTTCGACTCGGTGAACTACGCGGCCCTGCTGACGGTGGTCATCATCCCGGCGTTCCTGTCGCCGGTGATCGCGGCCCTGGTGTCGCTGCTCGCCACCCGGATCGCCTACCGCATCACCCGCCGCCCGGTCTTCCCGAACGAGCGCGGCGGCTTCCGGGTCGGACAGATCTTCACGAGCTCGATGGTCTCGCTCGCGCACGGCACGAACGACGCGCAGAAGACGATGGGCGTCATCACGTTGACGTTGATCGCGTCCGGCGCCCAGTCCGCCGACCAGGGCGTGCAGTTCTGGGTCGTCGTCGCCTGTGCCCTCGCGATCGCCCTCGGCACCTACACGGGCGGGTGGCGGATCATCCGCACGCTCGGCTCCGGCATCACCGAGATCCGTGCCACGCAGGGCTTCGCCGCCGAGGCCTCGACCGCCGCGACGATCCTCGCGTCGAGCCACCTCGGCTTCGCGCTCTCCACCACGCAGGTGTCCTCGGGCTCGATCATCGGCGCCGGCCTCGGTCGTCGCGGGTCGAAGATCCAGTGGTCGACCGCGGGCAAGATCGTCATCGCCTGGTTCATCACGCTGCCGGCCGCCGCCGCGGTGGGTGCGGTCGCGTCGGGCATCGCCCGCTTCGGCGTGGTCGGCCTGGTCATCGACGCCGTCGTCGGCGCCGTGGTGATCCTCGGGCTGTACCTCTGGTCGCTGCGCAAGCCGCACGAGCACGCGTCCGCCATCGAGATCGACGTCGCCGCGAACGCCGTGCTGACCCGCAAGGAGCAGCGCGACCTGCAGCGCAAGAAGCGTGCCGAGGCGGTCGCCGCCCGTCGCGCCGAACTGAGCCGCGAGCGGACCCTCCGTCGCATGGCCGGACGCAAGGGAGGCCGTCGCTGATGGGCATCGACTGGGGAGCGTTCCTCCTCGTGGCACTGGTCGCCGTCGTCTCGGCGTGCTTCGTCGTGGCCGTCTACTCGGTGGGCCTCCGCTTCTGGAGCGCCGCGGACGCCCGCGCCGGCAAGTACACCGTGAAGGACGACGGCACCATCGGCCCGGCCACCGCCGGCTTCCCGGACCCGACCGCGGCCTCGGGAGCGATCCGGGCGTTCCGGGCCCTCGCGGTCCTCTGCTTCGCGCTCTGCGGTGCGGCCGTGCTGTACGGCATCTACCTCATCGTCCCCGCCTTCCACTGACGGGTCGGTCCCGCCGCCGGGCGTCCGTCCACAGGCCAGCACCGGCCGGACGGTCGCGTACTAGCCTCGGGTGGTGACCCGCGACGGAGAGGAACACCACGTGACGAGCGCCGCCACACGCACCGAGACCGATTCCCTGGGCTCGAGGGAGGTGCCGGTCGACTCCTACTGGGGCATCAACACCCTCCGTGCGATGGAGAACTTCCCGATCGCCTCGGTGCCGATCGCGGTGTACCCGGACCTCGTCGCCGCCCTCGTCACGGTGAAGCAGGCCGCGGCTCGGGCGAACAAGGCGATCGGGGTCCTCGACGCCGAACGTGCCGACGCGATCGACCGGGCCGCGCAGGAGGTCCGTGACGGCGGGCTCCGCGACCAGTTCGTGGTGGACGTCATCCAGGGCGGCGCGGGCACGAGCACGAACATGAACACGAACGAGGTCCTGGCGAACCGGGCCCTCGAGATCCTCGGCCGGGAGCGCGGCGACTACGCCCACCTGCACCCGATCGACCACGTGAACCGTAGCCAGTCCACGAACGACACCTACCCGACGAGCATCAAGATCGCGATGATCTACGGCGTCCGCCGGCTCGCCGACCAGCTCGAGCAGCTCTCGGCGGCGTTCGCGGAGCGGGGTGCCGTGTTCGCCGACGTCCTCAAGGTCGGGCGCACCCAGCTGCAGGACGCCGTGCCGATGACGCTCGGGCAGGAGTTCACCGGCTTCGCGCACACCATCCAGGAGGACGTCGTCCAGCTGCGCCGGGCGGTGCCGCTGCTGGCGGAGATGAACCTCGGCGCGACGGCCATCGGCACCGGCATCACGGCGGATCCGCTCTACCGCGACGAGGTCCGTCGCCAGCTGCAGGAGGCGAGCGGCATCGACGTCGTGACCGCCCCCGACCTCATCGAGGCGACGAGCGACGCCGGTTCGTTCATGACGCTGTCCGGCACCGTGAAGCGCAGCGCCGCGAAGCTCTCGAAGATCTGCAACGACCTGCGGCTGCTCGCATCGGGTCCGCAGGCCGGCCTGGGCGAGATCACGCTGCCGCCCCGGCAGGCGGGGTCCTCGATCATGCCGGGCAAGGTGAACCCGGTGATCCCCGAGGTCGTCAACCAGATCGCGTTCGCGGTCGCCGGTGCGGACACCACGGTGACGATGGCGGCGGAGGGCGGGCAGCTGCAGCTCAACGCCTTCGAGCCGGTCATCGCCCACAGCATCCTGCAGTCGCTGCAGTGGATGGCCCGCGGCTGCGCGACGCTGCGCGAGCACTGCGTGGTCGGCATCGAGGCGAACGAGGCCAAGCTCGCCGCCCAGGTCGACACGAACGTCGGCGTCGTCACCGCGCTGACGCCGTACATCGGCTACGCCGCCGCCGCCTCGATCGCGCACACGGCGCTGACGACGTCCACGCCCATCTCGACGCTCGTGATCGCGGCGGGTCTGATGGACGAGGACCAGGTGCACCGCGTCCTCAGCCCCGCGCGACTGTCCGGCATCGAACTCGCGACGGGCGCCATCCCGGTGGTCACCGAGGAGATGCTCGACCAGCACCTCCGCGACACCGAGGGACGCGCCCGCCCCTGACGGACCACGGGCCGGACGGGAGGCGCGTGGGGCGCCGCCACGCGCCTCCCGTCCGGCAGCCGGTGCGGCCGGACAGCCGACGCTGACGAACGGGCCGTGCGCCCGGCGAGCAGGGCCCGGCGAGCGCGGACGTCGACCGCTCAGGCCAGCGGCTCGTCCGCGCGCTCCGCGCCGGCCCGCGTCCCCGCCGCCCGCACCGCGTCCGCACGCGCGTCGTCGTCGCGGGCCGCGTCGGCCACCGTGCGCAGGTGCTCCTGCCGGGGCGACGCCCCGTCGGGGAGGGCGGCCGCCGCGGTCCGGACGCGGGCGGCGGTGGTGACGTCCTGCTCGCGCCAGCGCGCCAGGGTCGCGTTGCGCGTGACGTCCCGGAGCGGCAGCCGGATGCGCTCGTCGGCCTCGATGCCGGCGAGCAGCTGCCGCATCCGGATCACCTCGGAGTCGAGTTCCCCGCCGACGACGAGCACGAAGTTCGAGACGTAGAGGTACACGAGGAGCAGCAGGGCGCCCCCGAGCCAGCCGTACGCCCGGTTGCCGCTGCCGATCGTCTCGACGTAGACCGCGAAGCCGACCGTCGCGATCGCCCAGGTGCCGATCGCGAAGCCGGCGCCCGCGGAGACCCAGCGCAGCTGCGGCGTCCGCACGTTCGGCGTCGCGGTGTAGAGCACGGCGACCATGACGACCAGGTCCACGGCGAGCACCGGCCACTTGAGCGTGTCCCAGACCTCGTCGACCCAGGTCGGCCAGCCGAGCTGCTGCGCGACCGCGGCGGCGATCGTCGGGGTGCCGAGCAGGATGACGATCGCCACGGCACCGCCCACCATGACGAGCAGCGTGACGAGGAGCATCATGCCGCGGAACTTCCAGATCCGGCGACCCTCCTCGACCTCGTACGCGACGTTCATCGCGCGGCCGAACGCGGTCGCGTGCCCGGACAGCGACCACAGCGTCAGGACGAGCCCGATCGTGGCACCGAGCCACGGGTTGTCGAGGGTGAGCAGCTGCCGGAGCGGGGTCGCGAAGTGCTCGGCGGTGTCCGGTCGGACGATGATCCCGAGGATGCCGATGATGTCCGCGACGCTGTCACCGCCACGGTCGACGATCGCGAGCAGCGAGACGACGGTCAGGGTCGTCGGGAACACGGTGAGGAGCGCGAAGAAGGTCAGCGACGCCGCGGAGTCGACCACCCGGTGCCGGATGACCGAGTGGTAGGTGCGGCGCACGACCGCTCGGACGCCGATCCGCCGCAGGGTGCGTCCTCGGCGTTCGGGCATGGCCACGACGGTACCGGCTCGTCAGTTCGCGTGCGGGTGCAGGGCGTCGTACCGGCGGAAGGACGGCACCAGTCGGAGCAGCAGCGCGACCAGCGCGACGATGAGCACGCCGCCGATGACCGGCGGGTACGCGAAGCCGGCCGCGACGACCAGGCCGGCGTACAGGTCGCCGACGCGGGGACCGCCGGTGACGACGACGATGAAGATGCCCTGCAGTCGACCGCGCATGCCGTCCGGAGCGGCGGCCTGGAGGATCGTCCCGCGGAACACGCTGCTCACGTTGTCCGCACCGCCGGCCACCGCGAGGAACAGCGCGCAGAGCGCCAGCGCCGGCAGGATCCCCGACGAGAACGTCTCCGACGCCCGGCCGCCGAGGAGGTGCGCGCACGCCACGACCACTCCGAACCCGGCGATCGCCGCGCCGTAGACCGTGATCGCCCACCCGACGGCCTCGCCCTGCCGACGGACGTGTCCGAGCGGCCCCGAGAACACGCCCGACAGGAGCGCGCCGATCGCGTACGCGGCGGTGAGGGTGCCGACGGTGATCGACCCGCCGCCGACGACGAGTGCGCCGATCGCCGGGAACAGCACCCTCGGCTGCCCGAACGTCATCGCGACGATGTCGAGCACGAAGGTCATGGTGATGTTCCGCGACCGCCGGAGGAACTGCGCGCCCTCGATGAGCGAGGACAGCCCGGGGCGCAGGGCGTCGTGCTCCGGGGCCATCCGCGGCAGCGTGACGACGCCGAGGAACGCCGCGCTGAACAGCACGACGTCGACCGTGTACGTCGGGGCGAAGCCGAACGCGGCGACCAGGACACCGCCGACCGCGGGCCCGACCGTCACCGAGAAGCCGGCGCTGATGCTGTTCAGGGCGCTCGCCGCGGGCAGGAGCTCGATGCCGACCAGCCGCGGGACGATCGCCGCGCGTGAGGCGCCGATCACCGTGCCCGCGACGGCGTTGACCGTGACCAGGACGTACAGCAGGACCACGCTCTCCATGCCGAGCCAGGCGTGCGCGGCGATGAGCGCCGTCGACACCCAGGCGAAGACGGCGGAGACGAGTGCGACGGTCCGCCGGTCGAACGCGTCGGCGAGCATGCCGCCGTACAGTCCGGCCAGGATCATCGGCACGAGCGAGACGACGCCGACCAGGGAGACCATGAACGTCGACCGGGTGATCTCGTACACCTCGAGCCCGACCGTGACGCTCGTCATCATCGTGCCGATGCCGGCGATCGAACTGCCGAGCCAGAGCCGGGCGAAGGCGGGGGAGCGGCGCAGCGGGGTCAGGTCGGCGAACAGGGAGCGGCGGGGCTTCGCGGGGGCATCTGGTGTCACGGTGGAACCATTCTGCGGGCTGGTGGGCTCCTGCGGGGCGCTGCCGCGTTCTCTGGTTGACTGACGAGCATGACTGACCTGAACAGCAAGCCCGAGTTCGACGCCCCCGAGGGCCCCGCCCCCACCGACCTCGTGGTCACCGACATCGTCGAGGGTGACGGGGACGTCGCCGAGTCCGGCTCGACCGTCAAGGTTCACTACGCCGGCGTCGAGTACGAGACCGGCGAGGAGTTCGACAGCTCGTGGAACCGCGGCGAGCCGATCGACTTCCCGCTCGCTGCCCTCGTCCGCGGCTGGCAGGAGGGCATCCCCGGCATGAAGGTCGGTGGGCGCCGCAAGCTCGTCGTCCCGCCGGAGCTCGCCTACGGCCCGGCCGGCGGCGGCCACTTCCTGTCGGGCAAGACCCTGATCTTCGTCATCGACCTGCTCGGCGTCCGCTGATGGCCGGCGTCCCGGAGGTCCCGACCCTCGAGCTGAACGACGGGCACCGCATCCCGGCGCTCGGCCTCGGCACGTACTCGCTCGACGGGGACGCGGGCGTGGCGGCGGTCGGCGCGGCGATCTCGAGCGGGTACCGCCTGCTCGACACCGCGCTGAACTACGGCAACGAGGACGCTGTGGGCCGCGCGGTCCGCGAGTCCGACGTGCCGCGTGACGCGTTCGTGGTGACGTCGAAGCTCCCGGGACGCCACCACGGCTACGACGAGGCGCACCGCTCCGTTGACGAGACCCTGGCCAACCTGGGCCTGGACCACCTCGACCTCTACCTCATCCACTGGCCGAACCCGTCCGTGGACAGGTTCGTCGAGACGTGGAAGGCGTTCGTCGACCTCCGCGACAGTGGCAAGGTCCGCTCGATCGGAGTCTCGAACTTCACGCCCGAGCACCTCGACCGCATCCTCGACGCCACGGGGGTCGCCCCCGCGGTGAACCAGGTCGAACTGCACCCGTACTTCCCGCAGGCCGAGCTCCGCGCGGTGCACGAGCGGCTCGGGATCGTCACCGAGAGCTGGAGCCCGCTCGCCAAGCAGTCGGAACTCCTCACCGAGGAGCCCGTGACCGCCGCGGCCGCCGCGCACGGTGTCTCGGCCGGTCAGGTCGTCCTCCGCTGGCACGTCCAGCTCGGTGCCGTGCCGGTGCCGAAGTCGGGCGACCCGGACCGCCAGCGCGAGAACCTCGACGTCTTCGGCTTCACGCTGACCGACGACGAGGTCCGGGCCATCTCGGCGCTCGAGCGCGGACGGCTCTGGGACGGCGACCCGGACACGCACGAGGAGATGTAGCGGCACGACCCGACTCGGGGCAGGGGATACCATTGGTTCCCCTGTCCCGAAGGGTTGCGAGTGTCCGAACCGCGTGTTTCCGAACCGACCGAGATCGACCGTGAGCGCGACTACGTCGACGGTCTGTTCCGCCGTCTCGACGACCTGACCGCCGAGGCCGAGCAGCGCCTCGTGGAGACCCGACGCCAGACCGTCGGCGGCAACCACCAGAGCCGGAGCGAGCGCGACGCCTTCGCCCGCCTGTACGAGGACACCGTCGCCACCCTCCAGCGCGTCGGCGACCGCCTGGTCTTCGGCCGGCTCGAGGTGCAGGACCCGCGCGCCGACGAGGACGCCTTCCGCTACATCGGCCGCGTCGGGCTCCGCGACGCCGACCACCGGCCGCTGCTGCTCGACTGGCGCGTGCCCGGTGCGAGCGCCTTCTACCAGGCCACCGCGGCGCACCCGATGGGCATGCGCGCCCGTCGCCACCTGACCCTCGAGGGCCGCAGCGTCGTGAACGTCGAGGACGAGGTCTTCGACGCCTCCCTCTACGACGACGAACGCACCCACCTGCAGGGCGAGGGCGCGCTCCTCGCCGCCGTCACCGCCGAGCGCACCGGGCGGATGACCGACATCGTCGCGACCATCCAGGGCGAACAGGACCGCATCATCCGGTCGCCGCTCGAGGGCGTGCTCATCGTCCAGGGCGGCCCGGGCACCGGCAAGACGGCCGTGGCGCTGCACCGCGCGGCCTACCTGCTGTACTCGTACCGCGAGCGGCTGCGCGGGTCCGGCGTGCTCGTCGTCGGCCCGTCTCCGGCGTTCCTCACCTACATCGAGCAGGTGCTCCCGTCGCTCGGCGAGACCGGCGTGGTGATGGCGTCCCTCGGCTCGCTCTACCCGGGGCTGCACACCACCGTGCACGACCGTCGGGACGTCGCGGCCGTGAAGGGCTCGGGCGAGATGGCCGACCTGCTCCGCCGTGCCGTCCGCTCGCGGCAGGTCGTCCCGACCGAGACCGTCACGCTCGACGTCGAGGGGGAGCGGCTGGTCGTCCCGCCGCAGCTCGTCGCCGACGCGATGCGCCGCGCGCAGGACCGCGGCAAGCCGCACAACGTCGCCCGCGTGACGTTCAACAAGAACGCGCTCGACGCGATGACCCGGCTGCTGGCCGACCAGTTGCGGCAGCGCGGGACCACGGTGGACGAAGCCGACGAGAAGGTCCTGCGCGAGGACATCCGCAGCTCGTACGACGCCCGCGTCCTGCTCAACACCGCGTGGCTGCCACTGCCGGCCGAGAAGCTGCTCGAGGACCTGTACGCCCGGCCGAACTGGCTCGCGTCCCTCACCCCGAACTGGAGCCCGGAGCGCCGAGCCCTGCTCCGGCGGGAGCGCGGTGCCGGCTTCACGGTCGAGGACGTCCCGCTCCTAGACGAGGCCGCCGAACTGCTCGGGGTGTTCGACCCGACCGGCGGTGCGGCGAAGCGCCAGGCGAAGGCGAGCCGCAACCGGGACATCGAGAACGCCCGCCAGGCGATCGAGAACATGGGCGTCGAGGGGATCGTCAGCGCCGAGCAGGTCGCCGGTGCCTTCGCCGAGGGCGGCGACCCCCGCTCGACGGCCGAGCGCGCCGCCGAGGACCGCGAGTGGACGTACGGGCACATCGTCGTCGACGAGGCGCAGGAGCTCTCCCCGATGCAGTGGCGGGTGCTCGCACGCCGGAACCCGCTCCGCTCGTTCACCATCGTGGGCGACATGGCGCAGGGTTCCTCGCCCGGCGCCGCCCGCACCTGGGACGACGTCCGCGGGGCGCTGTCCCGGCGCCGTCGCGGTCGTGCGCCGCAGGTCCCGCTCGACTCCCGCCTCGAGGAGCTGACGGTCAACTACCGCACGCCGCGCTCCATCGTCGAGGCCGCCGGGGCGTTCGCGGCGTCGGCGGGACTCACCGTCACGGCGAACCAGGCGGTCCGTGACGGCGACCCCGTCGAGCGGCTGACGGTCCCGCGCGCGGACCTGCTCGACACCGTCGCCGAGCGGGTCGAGGGCGAGCGCGAGCTGATCGGGTCGGGGACCATCGGCGTCATCGTGCCCGAGTCCGAGGTCGCCGCCGTGCGGGAGCGCCTGGCCCGCACCGACGCCGACGTCCGGGGACTCGGCTCCCCGCGTCCCGGATCGGTCACGGTGCTGACCGGTGCGGACGCGAAGGGGCTCGAGTTCGACGGCGTCCTGCTCGTCGACCCGGATCGGGTCGGCGACGACGCCGCACGTGCCGCGGCGGCGGTCTACGTCGCGATGACCCGGCCGACGCGTCGCCTCACCGTCGTGTCGGTCGCCTGACGGCCGACCGCGCCGGCCGGACCGACCCGCCGGACGCGCCCCGCGCCTCCCGTCAGGACCGCTTGCGGTTCTCGACGAGCGCGAGCGCGTACGACTCCCACCACGTGCCGGCGGCCGGCCCGCCGTTGCAGCTGCCGTCGCTCAGTCCGGGCGTCTTGACCCAGAGCAGCGCGTCGAGGCGGGTCGTGCCGCGCGTGACGTGGGGGAGCTGCCCCAGGCCGGCGCCGTCCGGGTTGCACCAGTCGCCCCGCCAGCCCCGTCCGTTCCGCGAGACGTCGATGACGAAGTGCGGGTCGCCGCCGATCGCGTCCGCGAGCTCGTCGGCGTAGGCGCGCTCCTGGTCCACGCGGTAGAAGTTCGACACGTTCGTCGCGAAGCCCTGCACGCGGTCGACGCCGGCTCGCCGGAGCCACCCGGCCATGGTCTCGACGGGCACCCGCCGCTCGTTCCCGCCGTCCAGGTACACGGTCAGGCCGTGCCCGGACAGGGCGCGCACCGCCGCTCGGAGCAGGGGCAGCCGGGTGTCGAGCAACCGCTCGCAGACCGCGATCTGTGCGATCGAGTCCGGTTCGACGAGCACGACTGCGTGGGAACCCGACAGCGCGCGGGTGACGGCCCGCACCCACGGCAGGTAGGCGTCCTCGGCGGCGCCGCCGCGCGACCAGTGACCGCAGTCGCGGTCCGGGATCGCGTAGAGCACGAAGACGGGGGTCGCCCGTTGCTCGCGGGCGGCGGCCAGGACGCTCCGCACGGTGGCGACGGTGTCCGAGACCGAGGGGTCGGTCAACCAGGTCGCGATCGGCTGGTCGGCGATCACCGCCAGGCGGTCCGCCGTGGAGGCCCGTCCGGCCTCCCGCGCGGCCGTCTCGTGCCAGCGTGGCTGGTTCGCGGTGCCCGGCTGGTGTGCGAGGCCGCCGGGCCAGGCCTCGGCGACCGTGCGTCGGTGCGCGATCTGCCGGTCGGTGTCGCCGCGCGGCCACACGACGGCGACGGCTGCCACGACCGCCGCGACGAGCACGAGGACGAGCCCGATCCACACCCACTGCCGGGCGGTCGAGGCGCGCTGCGGTGCCGGCATCGGCGGTCCTCCCTGGTCGGACGTCGCCCTCCGGACGACGTCGCTGCTCGCGGCCATGTTCCCATCGGATCGGCACCGGATGCCAGGGCGTCGTCCAGCACCCGGCCAGCAGGCGTGCCCCAGACTGGCGGGATGTTCCGGAAGCTGCTCCTGCTCGCCCTGACGGCGGCCTACGCCTGGGTGATCTGGCGCATGACCCTGACGCCGCACGTCTTCTCCGAGGCCGAGAACACCCTGGTCCTCCGTGCGGTCGCCTGGGTCCAGCAGCAGCCGCACGGTGCCTGGTTCACGTACGACCGCACCGAGTTCCTGGCGAACGTGGCGATGTTCGTGCCGGTCGGTGTGATCGCCGCGCTGTGGCTCCCGCGCCGGTGGTGGGTGCTCGGCGCCTTCGTGGCCGTCGTGCTGTCGGTCGGGATCGAGTTCGCCCAGGCGGTGTACCTGCCCTACCGGGTCGCCGACCCGCGCGACGTGCTGTCGAACGGCCTCGGCGGTCTGATCGGGGCCACGTTCGTCGGCTTCGTCCGGAGCCTGCTGCCCGAGCGGCGGCGTCGTCGACGTCCGCTCCGCGCCCGCACGGCCTGACCCGCACGGTCTGACCCGCACGGTCCGACCCGCACGCCGACGCCGACGCCGGCTCCGGCCCGGGGCCCTGGTCCGTGGCCGCGCTCTGGTATGCTCGTTCGGTTGCCGTCGAACGGCCGCGGATCAAGAGCGCTCACACATCAGGTGTGGGCACCGCGCAACGGACACAGCTCTCACGCAGAGCAGGAAAGGGGATCCTCCATGGCACTTGACGCGAAGATCAAGCAGGAGATCATCGAAGAGTACGCGACCCACCCGGGCGACACCGGATCCCCCGAGGTCCAGGTCGCCGTTCTGACGCGTCGTATCAACGACCTGAACGAGCACCTCAAGGAGCACAAGCACGACCACCACTCGCGTCGTGGTCTGCTGCTCATGGTCGGTCAGCGTCGCCGTCTCCTCGGCTACCTCTCCGACGTCGACATCGCCCGCTACCGTGCGCTCATCGAGCGCCTCGGACTGCGCCGCTAGTCATCGTCCGAGCCCTGCCTCGTCGCAGGCCTGCTCGACCGGAAGCCCCGTCCCTCCTCGCGAGGGACGGGGCTTCTCCCCTTCCCGGCAGTGCCGTGCGCCTCGGGGGCGGGAATGGCTGCACGCCCCACCCGGTTCGGTGTACTGTTCATGCAAACGCATCGAAAGTCGGGAGTCCCCATGACCACCATCGCCGTCGTCTCCGCCGGTCTCTCCGAGCCCAGCTCGACCCGCCTCCTGGCCGACCGCCTCGCCGCGGCCGCCGTCGCCGCGCTCGACGTCGACCCGGGCGCCGAGGTGCAGGTCCGTACCGTCGACCTCCGCCCGCTCGCGCACGACGTCATCGACGCCATGCTCACGCGCTTCTCGTCGCCGGCCCTGGCCGAGGCGATGGCGACCGTCGTCGAGGCGGACGCGGTGGTCTTCGTGACGCCGGTCTTCACCGCTGGCATGAGCGGCCTCGCGAAGTCCTTCCTCGACGTGATGGACAAGGACGCCCTCACCGACATGCCCGTGCTGCTCGGCGCCACCGGGGGGACCGCCCGGCACTCGCTCGCCCTCGAGCACGCGCTGCGTCCGGTGTTCGCCTACCTCCGCGCCGCGGTGGTCCCGACGGCGGTCTTCGCCGCCACCGACGACTGGGGGAGCGACGAGGCCGGCGCGCTCGACGCGCGCATCCGCCGGGGCGGCGCCGACCTCGCCTGGGCGATCGGGGCCTCCCGGCGGCAGCCGCAGCAGACCGGAGTGCTGCCGGCGGTCACGGACTTCGCCGCCCTGCTCGGCGACCTCCGGCACTAGCGGACGCGGTCCCGCTCAGTACCAGTGCGGGTCGACGCTCATCTCGTGGTCCCACGCCCCGCACGGGGTGCCGTAGCTGCTCTTGATGTAGGCGAGGCCCCAGTTGACCTGCGTGCGGGCGTTCGTCCGCCAGTCGGCACCGGCGGCGGCGAGCTTCGACGCCGGCAGTGCCTGCGGGATGCCGTACGCGCCGCTCGACGGGTTGAGTGCGTTCGCGCGCCACCCGGACTCCTGCTTCCACAGGGAGACCAGGCAGCCGAACTGGTCGTCGCCCCAGCCGTACGAGCCGAGGGCGCTCCGGGCGTAGGCCTGTGCTCCGGCGGGGTCGACCGGCACCCCGTCGGTGCTCGGGTAGGCGTTGCCGGCGGGGGCCGGTGACGACGGGGTCCCACCGCCCGAGGAGGGCGCGGCCGACGAGGCCGCCCGTCGTGCAGCGGCTTCGGCAGCGGCTCGTGCAGCGGCGCGCTGCGCGGCGGCCTGGGCCGCGACTGCCTTGCCGACCTCGTACCGTCGCTGCGTCTCGGCGGTCGAGTCCCGGAGTGCCGCCAGCTGCGCGTAGAGCTCGTCGCTGTGCGACTCGGTCGACGCCACCGCGGAGTCCGCGCGCTGCTGCGCCGACTTCGCGGTCGCCGCCGTCGGCTCGGCCGCGGCCGCGAGGGACGCGCGCTCGTGCTCGGCGCGCGCCGCCTGGTCGTGCAGCGACGACGCGGTCCCCGCCGCGACCGAGGCGTCCTCCATCACGCTCGACCACGTCGTCGAGAGCTGGTCGAGCGCGCCGAGCTGGTAGAGCAGCTGGTCGGGGTCACCGGCGGTCGCGATCCGCGTGGTCATCTGGTCGGTGGAGCCGTCGCGGTACAGGTCGGCGGCCAGGCGCCCGGCCCGGGTCTGCGCTCGTCGGGCCGTCGCGGCCGCCTGCTCGGCGTGGGCCTGGAGGCTCGTGGCCGTCCGCGTGGCCTCGGCCAGGTCCGCCTCGGCCTGCGTCGCCGCGGCGGACGTCTCGAGGGCGACCTGGGACCTGCGCGCCGCCTCCGCCTGGGCGGACCGCAGCGCGGCCTGCACCCGCGACACCTCGGAGCGCTTGGCCTGCTCGTCGCCCTTCGCCCGCTCGACGTCCTGCCACGTGGGGTACTCCGTGGCGGAGGCCGGTGCCGCGGTGACGGCGGGGACGACGAGCGCGCCGACCACCACCGCCACGAGGACGGCGGCGTGACGCGCAGGGTTCGGTCGAGCGGTGTTCCGACGCATGGGTGCAGGGTACCGAGGACACGCCCGTTCGCCGGCAGCACCGCCGCTGGTCCACCGCAGAATGCTAAGGTCGCAGGGTCCGGGGACCGTTCCCCGCGACGCCATACGACATCGCACGCAGACCGGCACGAAGCTGGTCATCGGTGGTGGCATCCGGGCCGAGTCCGTCCCGAGTGCTTCTACTGCTGGCCAGACATGCGTTCCGCGTCGTGGAGCGCACGTGCACGCGTGTGCCCGAGGCCGGGTCTGCTGCAGACAACCGCAAGGAGGCATCCTCTTGGAGGGTCCCGAGATCAAGTTCGCCGAAGCGACCATCGACAACGGTCGCTTCGGCACCAGGACGGTCCGGTTCGAGACCGGTCGTCTCGCGCAGCAGGCACAGGGTGCCGTCGCCGCGTACCTGGACGAAGAGACCATGCTGCTGTCGGCCACCAGCGCCGGCAAGCACCCGCGCGAGGGCTTCGACTTCTTCCCGCTGACGGTCGACGTCGAGGAGCGCTCGTACGCAGCCGGCAAGATCCCCGGCTCGTTCTTCCGCCGCGAAGGCCGCCCCAGCACCGAGGCGATCCTCGTCTGCCGCCTCATCGACCGGCCGCTGCGCCCGTCGTTCGTCGACGGCCTCCGCAACGAGGTCCAGATCGTCATCACCGTCCTGAGCATCGCCCCGGACGAGTTCTACGACGCGCTGGCCATCAACGCCGCGTCCGCGTCGACGCAGATCTCCGGTCTGCCGTTCTCCGGCCCGATCGCCGGTGTGCGCCTCGCGCTCATCGGTGACCAGTGGGTCGCGTTCCCGAAGGCGTCGCAGCTGGCCGAGGCCGTCTTCGACCTCACCGTCGCCGGCCGTGTCGTCACGGACGAGGCGGGCAACGAGGACGTCGCGATCATGATGGTCGAGGCCGAGGCCACCGAGCACAGCTGGGACCTCATCCAGGGCGGCGCCACCAAGCCCGACGAGGCGATCGTCGCCCAGGGCCTCGAGGCGGCCAAGCCGTTCCTCAAGTCCCTCGTCGAGGCGCAGGCGAAGCTCGCCGCGCAGTCGGCCAAGGAGATCCAGGACTACCCGGTCTTCCCGCCGTACGCCGACGAGGTCTACGCAGCGGTCGAGTCCCTCGCCCTGTCCGAGCTCGGCGACGTCTACAAGATCGCCGCGAAGACGGAGCGTCAGGACGCCGACGACGCGCTGAAGTCCCGCGTCAAGGCCGCGATCGCCGAGCAGGTCACCGCCGGCACGCTGCCCGAGGTCGCGAACAGCCAGGTCGGCGCCGCGTACAAGTCGGTCACGAAGAAGGTCGTCCGCGGCCGCATCCTGACCGAGCAGGTCCGCATGGACGGTCGTGGCCTCGCCGACATCCGCCCGCTCGACGCCGAGGTCGCCGTGATCCCGCGCGTCCACGGTTCCGCGGTGTTCCAGCGCGGTGAGACGCAGATCCTCGGCGTCACCACGCTGAACATGCTCAAGATGGAGCAGCAGATCGACTCGCTGTCGCCCATCACGAAGAAGCGCTACCTGCACCACTACAACTTCCCGCCCTACTCGACCGGTGAGACCGGCCGCGTGGGTTCGCCGAAGCGCCGCGAGATCGGGCACGGCTTCCTCGCCGAGCGCGCCCTCGTGCCGGTGCTGCCGTCGCGCGAGGAGTTCCCGTACGCCATCCGTCAGGTCTCCGAGGCGCTCAGCTCGAACGGCTCGACCTCGATGGGTTCCGTCTGCGCGTCGACCCTGTCGCTCCTCAACGCCGGTGTGCCCCTCAAGGCCCCGGTCGCGGGCATCGCGATGGGCCTCGTCTCCGACACCGTCGACGGTCAGACCCGCTACGCGGCGCTGACCGACATCCTCGGTGCCGAGGACGCGCTCGGTGACATGGACTTCAAGGTCGCCGGTACCTCCGAGTTCGTCACCGCCATCCAGCTCGACACCAAGCTCGACGGCATCCCGTCGTCGGTGCTCGACGCCGCGCTGAAGCAGGCCAAGGAGGCCCGCTCGGCCATCCTCGGTGTGCTCAACGAGGCCATCGACGGCCCCGACGAGATGGCCGACACCGCCCCGCGCGTGATCTCGGTGAACATCCCCGTCGACAAGATCGGTGAGCTGATCGGCCCGAAGGGCAAGACGATCAACGGCATCCAGGACACCACGGGCGCCGACATCTCGATCGAGGACGACGGCACGGTCTACATCGGTGCCGTCGACGGTCCGTCCGCCGAGGCCGCGCGTGCGCAGGTCAACGCGATCGCGAACCCGACGAACCCGGAGATCGGGGACCAGTTCCTCGGCACGGTCGTCAAGATCGCGACGTTCGGTGCCTTCGTGTCGCTGATGCCGGGTCGTGACGGTCTGCTCCACGTCTCCGAGGTCCGCAAGCTCGCCGGTGGCAAGCGCGTGGAGAACGTCGAGGACGTCCTGGGCGTCGGCCAGAAGATCCTGGTCGAGGTCACCAAGGTTGACGACCGCGGCAAGCTGTCGCTGGCGCCGGTCGTGGCGGACGACGTGGACACCGAGGGTCGCGACGACCACGGTTCCCACGCCGAGGCCCCGGCCGAGGGCTGATCCCCGATCGCCTGAGCGTCTGAACGCCACAACGGCCGCCGTCCTGCTGGACGGCGGCCGTTGTCGTGTCGCGGGGCGTGCCTCCCGGCCGCGGGGCCGCGCGTTCGCGGTGCCGTGGCGGTGGTGGTCAGGCGGCCGGCGTCTCCTGCAGGCCGGTCAGCTGCGCGCGACCGAGCAGGTGCTCGCGGAACATGAACCCGACGACGGCCGGGGTCACGTCGACCGGGACCTCGAGCGTCGGCACCGCGAGCGCGCTCAGCGTGAAGACGTAGCGGTGCGGCCCGTGTCCGGCGGGCGGCGCGGCACCGAGGAAGGTGTCCGTGCCGTACTCGTTGCGACGACGGGTGGCGCCCTCGGGCAGCAGCGCGTCGTCGGTGCCGGCGCCGCGGTCGAGCGAGGTGACCGAGGCGGGGACGTCGGAGAGCGTCCAGTGCCAGAAGCCCGAGCCGGTCGGGGCGTCGGGGTCGTACACGGTGAGCACGTAGCTCTGGGTGCCCTCGGGCGCGCCGGACCAGGTCAGCGCGGGGGAGCGGTCCTCGCCGCCGACGTCGCTGCCGCGTGCCCAGTCGGGCAGCTGGCCACCGTCGGTGAAGTCGGGGCTGGAGAGGTCGAAGGACGGGACGTCCGGCAGGTTCCAGTTGGGGTCGTTGGTCATGCTCCGAGCCAACACCCCGACACCCGACGTCCGCCGGGAGGTCTGAGCTCGGGACGATCAGGCCGTGAGGACGCGCTCGGCGACGCGGCCGAGTGCCGCCGTCGCCGCGATGGCGTCACCGGCGTACGCGCCGGACATGGCGCCGTCGCGGGCGAGCATGAGCTCGTCGGCGCCGTCGCCCGGCAGGGGGTGCCCGGCGGCCTGCAGCAGGTCGCCGAGGCGCTCGGTGTACCAGTCGCGGTGCATCGAGACGACCTCGCGGACGGCGTCGCGTGGGTCGTGGTACTCCGCGGCGGCATTGAGGAACGCGCAGCCGCGGAAGCCGGGGCGGTTCACGTCGGCGGACACGGCCTCGACCCAGGCGCGGACGGCGGCCTGCGGGTCGTCGGCCTCGGCCACGACGGACTCGAGCCAGGCCTGGGCACGGGCGTGCTGCTCCCGCACGTAGGCGAGGATCAGGTTGTCCTTCGAGCCGTAGTGCTTGTAGAACGTCGCCTTCGTGACGCTCGCCTCGGAGATGAGGCGGTCGACGCCGACGCCGTGGATGCCCTCTTCGTAGAACAGGCGGTTGGCCGTCTCGAGGATGCGGACCTTCGCGCCGCCGGAGCGGGGAGCCGGGGGGACGCTCGACCCGTCCGGCGACGCGAGGTTCCGGTTGCTCGGGGCCGGTCCTTGCAGACGCTGACCCAGGAGACGCTGGACGGTCGGTTGGGGGGAATCGACCGTCACAGCGTGGCTCTCCTTGGGTCATCGGCTCCGCGGCGGAGTGGGGGGACTCGTTGCCGCGCAGGACTGATGTCCCGAGCCACCGGATCGAGATCTAGGGGGGCTCTCGATCCGGTGCACTCACTGTAGCACAAGGAGGACAGACAGACGAGTCGGTCTGTCCGTCTTTTTTGTACCCCTATTCGAGTGACGTGCCCGTGCGCTCCGCAAACTGGGCAGGGCACCTCGTGCCTTCAGTAGAGTCATCACGATGAACCGCCCAGTGCCGCTGCCGCTCGAGGCTCCGGAAACGTCCTTCGTGACGTCCGGTGGAGCCCTCGTCCGGCGCACCGTCCTCGCGTCGGGCGTCCGTGTCCTCACCGAGGCCGTCCCGTCCGTCCACTCCACGAGCATCGGGTACTGGGTGGGGGTCGGCTCCCGCGACGAACGCGCCGGCCAGTACGGCTCCACGCACTTCCTCGAGCACCTGCTGTTCAAGGGCACGGCCGAGCGGAGCGCGCTCGACATCGCCGTGGCGTTCGACTCCGTGGGCGGCGAGCACAACGCCGCGACCGCCAAGGAGTACACCTGCTACTACGCCCGCGTCCGGGACACCGACGTCCCGATGGCCGTGGGCGTCATCGGTGACATGGTCACCAACTCGACGCTCGAGCCGGCCGCGTTCGACGTGGAGCGGGGCGTCATCCTCGAGGAGCTCGCGATGGCCGCCGACGACCCGGCCGACGTCGCCGGCGAGGCCTTCTTCGCCGCGACCTTCGACGGGCACGCCCTCGGCCGACCGATCGGCGGCACCCCGGAGTCCATCCGCGAGGTCCAGCGCGACGAGGTCATGGCGCACTACGCCGAGCACTACGAACCGAACGGCATCGTCGTCACCGCGGCCGGTGCCGTCGACCACGACGACTTCTGCGCCCTGGTCGAGGCCGTGTTCGCCGATGCCGGAGCCGCCGCGCCCCTGGCCCGCCGGACCGCCCAGCCCGTCGCCGACCCGGTCGAGTCCGCCCTGCGCGTGGTGCACCGTCCGACCGAGCAGGTCAGCATGCTCCGCGGGTCGCAGGGGCTCGACCTCCGTGACGACCGTCGCCCGGTGCTCAGCGTGCTCAACGCCGTGCTCGGTGGCGGCATGAGCTCCCGCCTGTTCCAGGAGGTCCGCGAGCGCCGGGGCCTCGCCTACGCGGTGTCGTCGTTCGCGCCCGCCTACCTCGACAACGGGGCCTTCGGCGTCTACGCCGGGTGCGCACCCGACAACGTGGCCGGCGTCGTCGACATCATCGACGGCGAGTTCCGGCGGATGGTCGACGACGGCATCACCGAGGACGAGCTCCGCCGTGCCAAGGGCCAGATCGAGGGCGCACTGACCCTCTCGCTCGAGGACTCCGACGCCCGGATGACCCGCCTCGGCCGCGCCGAGCTCGGCACCGGTGAGTTCACCGACCTCGCGACCGCCCTGGAGCGAGTCGACCGCGTCACCGCCGCCGACGTGCTCGACCTGTCCCGCGATCTCCTGACGCGTCCGACGGTGACCGCCGTCGTCGGCGACGTTCAGCGTGAGCGGTTGGCGGCCGCCCTCGGGATCGACGGTTGACCTCCACGATGTCGCACTACCTGTACCTCGTCCGCCACGGCGAACACCAGGACGCCGAGCACGGCCTCCGCGACGGCAAGCTGTCCGAGCGCGGCAAGCGCCAGGCGATGCTCATCGCGGACCGTCTGGGCGGCGTCCCGTTCGACGGCGTGTGGCACTCGCCGCTCGACGCCCCGAGCGAGACCGCGTCCTTCCTGCAGCAGCGACTGCCCGCGATCCAGCCGGAGCCCTCGACGCTGCTCTTCGACTGCATCCCGTCCGGTCCGACCCCGGACATGCCGCACGCCTACAAGGGCTGGTACGGCGGGGTCACCGAGGAGGAGATCGCTGCCGGACAAGCACAGATGGAGGACGCCGTCGCGGAGTGGTGCACCCCTGCGATGGAGGACCGCCACGACCTCCTCATCACGCACAACGCCGTCATCGGCTGGTTCGTGCGCGAGGTCTTCCAGGCACCCGAGTGGCGCTGGATGGGCACGAACGTCGCGCACGGCTCGCTCACCATCATCCGGATCCGCTCCGCGAAGCCGGCCGAACTCGTCACCCTCAACGACCTGGCGCACCTGCCCGTCGAGCTGCGCACCGGCCTGCCGGTCCCGCAGCCGCTCTGACGAGCGCTCCGCGCGCGGCCTGCCGGGAGGCCCGTGGCGACGTCAGCGCACCGGCCGGCGGTACCAGGCGGTCGCGTTCGGGTTCTCGTTGAAGGCCGGCACCCGCACGTAGCCACGGCTCCGGTACATCGCGCCCGCGGCGACGAGCGAGTCGTTCGTGTCGAGGACCACGCTGGTCGCCCCGAGCTCCACAGCGGCCCGCTCGAGGACGTCCATCACCGCGGTCGCCACCCCGCGCCCGCGGCCCTCGGGCGCGACGAACACGTGCTTCACCTCGAAGCGGGCGTCGTCGCCGTCGTCCGCGATGCGTCGCAGGCCACCGCAGCCGACGGGGGTGCCCGCGACGTCGGCCACCACGAACGTGCCGTTCGGCGGCACGAACTCGGCCGCCGGCGTGCGCTTGCGGGAGTAGCTGCCCTGCGCGACCGGGAACGTCGCGGCACGCTCGTCAAGGTACCGGTCGAGCAGCGCGTCGACCTCGGGGCGGTCGGCGGGGACGACGCGGACGGTGACCAGGCTGCGATCGTCGGACATGCCCCGATCCTAGGATGGGGGCATGGTCACCACCGTCGCCGTCGTCGGCGCCTCCGGTCGGCTCGGAGCCCTCGTGGCCTCCGTCGTCGAGGAACTGCCCGACTTCGAGCTCGTCGCCCGACTGTCGTCCCGAGACCGCGCGCACGACGCCCCGGGCACGGTGTTCGGCGGCGCGCAGGTGGTCGTCGACGTCACCGTCCCGGCCCTGAGCCCCGCCGTCGTCGAGAACGCCCTCGGCACCGGGGCGAACGTCCTGGTCGGCACGTCCGGCTGGTCGGGGGAGCGCCTCGGTCGACTCCGGACCTCGCTCGTGGACCGTCCCGAGCAGGGTGCGTTCGTGGTGCCGAACTTCTCGATCGGGTCGGTCGTCGGCACGCACCTCGCCACCGTCGCGGCGCCGTGGTTCCCCTCGGTCGAGATCGTCGAGAGCCACCACGCGGGCAAGATCGACTCCCCGTCGGGCACCGCGGTCCGGACGGCCGAGCTCATCGCCGAGGCGCGCCGGGACGTCGGCCCCGTGGACGCCCCGCACGTCGACCAGCGCGCCCGCGGGCAGCAGGTCGCGAGCGTGCCGATCCACTCGCTCCGGCTGCCCGGCGTGAAGGCCGTGCAGGACGTCGTGCTGAGCGGCCCCGGCGAGACGCTGACGATCCGCCACGACACCGGTGACGACTCGGCCTACCTGCCCGGCATCCGGGCCGCGCTGCAGGCCGTCGGCTCGATGCGCGGGCTCACGGTGGGCCTGGGCACCCTGCTCGGCATCGGACAGGCCGGCTGACGTGCGCGGACTGCGGTCCCCGCTCTGGGGCGTCCTGCTCATGACCGTCCTGCTGGCCGTGTACATCGTGCTGGTGGGGCAGCGGGCGGTGGCGTTCCTCGCGACCGGACTCGCGGTCGGCATCGGCATCGGGGTCGCGCTGCTCGTCGTCGCGGCCGTCGGCGCGGTGCTGCTCGTGCTCGAGTTCCGGTTCGGGCTGCGCATCACCCGGCTCGGCGCCCGTCTGGAGCGCGAGGGCGGTGCGCCGGACGACGTCGTCCCGGTGCGTCCCTCGGGGCGACCGGACCGGAGCGCCGCCGACGAGCTCTTCCCGCGCTACCGGGCGGCGGTCGAGGCGGCGCCGGGGGACTGGCGCGCCTGGTACCGGCTCGGTGTGGTCTACGACGCCGCGGGGGACCGGAAGCGGGCCCGAGCCGCCATGCGGACGGCGCTCACGCACGCCCGCTGAGCGCACCGGCGCCCAGCGGGCGCACCTGCCCGTCGGCCTGCGCGCCCGCCCGCACGTCGACCTGCCGGCCCGCCCGCCCGTCGGCCTGGCCGCCCGCCGACGGGCGCAGGACGACCGTCGGGGGCGGGACGCGCCTCCCGTCGGATCAGAACGCGGCGTCGACGGCGTCCTCGGCGCGCGTGTACCGGAACGTGTAGCCCGACCCGAGCAGCTTCGTCGGGACCAGGCGCTGGTTCGACAGGAGCATCTGGTCCGCCGCCTCGCGGAGCAGCGTGCGGAGCGCGAACGCCGGCACCCGGAACAGGTACGGCCGGTGCAGGTCGTGGGCCACGCGCTTCGTGATGCGCTCGGCGACGGCGGGCTCCGGGCCGGCCAGGTTGACGGGTCCCTCGACGTCGTCGGCGGTGGCGAGGTGCACGATCGCGCCGACCTCGTCCTCGAGGGCGATCCACGGCCACCACTGACCGCCCGTCCCGAGTCGGCTGCCGACGCCGGCCTTGGTGAGCGGGACGAGGGGCGCGAGCGCGCCGCCGCCCTGCCCGACCACGATCCCGGTGCGCAGCAGCACGACGCGGACGCCCTCGGGTGCCCGGCGGGCCGCCGCCTCCCACGCGGTGCAGACCTCGGCGAGGAAGCCGGTGCCCGGTGCGGCGTCGTCCTCGAGCACGTCGACCGGCCGGTCGCCGTACACGCCGGACGCGGACCCGGACAGGAACACGCGCGGCGGGGTGGCCGCAGCGCGCATCGCGTCGACGAGCGTGGTGGTCGCGTCGACACGGGAGGACAGGATCTCGCGGCGGTACGCGTCCGTCCAGGGCAGCTTGCCGAGGTTCGCGCCGGCGAGGTTCACGACGACGTCGGCACCGTCGAGCACGGCCGGGTCGAGGGGACGTTCCCCGGGCGCCCAGCGGAACTCGGTCGGCGTCCTCGGTTCGCGACGGACGAGCGTGGTCACGTGGTGCCCCGCCTCGCGCAGAGCGCGGACCAGGGGCGTGCCGATGAAACCGGAAGCGCCGGCCACCAGGACCGAGAGCGGCTGTTGCGTCATGCCGCCACCGTACTCAGCAGGCTGACGGGAGGCCCGGTGCGGCTGCCGACGTCGCGGTGCCCGTCCGGCCGGTCCCGGGTGCCGGTGCGGCCGGTCCTGGGTGCCGGTCCGGCCGGCTCGTGCGTCGCTTAGGCTCGTCGTCGTGACCGAGATCCCCACGCCGTACGAAGACCTGCTGCGCCGAGTGCTCGAGGAGGGCTCGCCGAAGGGCGACCGGACCGGGACGGGGACCCGCAGCCTGTTCGGCGCCCAGCTGCGCTACGACCTCGCGCAGGGGTTCCCGCTCGTCACCACGAAGCGCGTGCACATGAAGTCGATCGCGTACGAGCTGCTCTGGTTCCTCCGCGGCGACGGCAACGCGACCTGGCTGCAGGAGCACGGCGTCAGGATCTGGAACGAGTGGGCGGCCGAGGACGGCGACCTCGGCCCGGTCTACGGCGTGCAGTGGCGCTCCTGGCCGACCCCGTCCGGCGAGCACGTCGACCAGATCGCCCAGGTGATCGAGCAGATCCGGACGAACCCGGACTCGCGGCGGCTCGTCGTCTCGGCCTGGAATGTGGCGGACATCCCGAGCATGGCGCTCGCCCCCTGCCACGCGTTCTTCCAGTTCTACGTCAACGACGGCAAGCTCTCGTGCCAGCTGTACCAGCGGAGCGCGGACATGTTCCTCGGTGTGCCGTTCAACATCGCCTCGTACGCGCTGCTGACGCACATGGTGGCGGCGCAGACCGGACTCGAGGTCGGCGACTTCATCTGGACCGGCGGTGACTGCCACGTCTACGACAACCACGTCGAGCAGGTGCAGGAGCAGCTGTCCCGGCAGCCGTTCCCCCTGCCGACGCTTGAGCTCGCCCCGCGCGACTCGATCGACGACTACGAGTACGAGGACATCACCGTCGTCGGGTACGAGCACCACCCGGCGATCTCGGGCAAGGTCGCCGTCTGATGACCCCGGACGGCGGCGAGGTCGGCGTCGGCATGGTCTGGGCGCGCTCGACCTCCGGCGTGATCGGGGCCGACGGCGGCATCCCCTGGCACGTGCCCGAGGACCTCGCGCACTTCCGTGCCGTCACCGGGAGCGCCACCGTCGTGATGGGCCGCCGCACCTGGGAGTCGCTGCCGGAGCGCTTCCGCCCGCTGCCCGGGCGTCGGAACGTCGTCCTCACCCGTGCCGCGGACTGGTCTGCCGAGGGCGCGGAGGTCGTGCACGACCTCGCGGCCGCCCTCGACACCGACGGGCCGGTCTGGGTCATCGGCGGGGGAGCGGTCTACCGGGACGCGCTCGCCGCCGCCAACCGGGTGTCCGAGACGATCGTCGACCTCGAGGTGGACGGGGACACCCACGCCCCCGCGCTCGACGACGCGTGGGAGCTCGTCGACGACGGACCCTGGCAGGAGTCCCGCACCGGCGCGCGGTACCGCTTCCTGGAGTGGCGCCGCCGCCGCTGACCAGGCCGATCACCGGCCCACCGGAGGCAGCGTGCGGGACCGGCACCGTGCCTCCGGACGCGCACCCGCGAGCGCACCGTCCGGGCGGACGGACGCCGAGCCTGCCCGGGCCGGTACGCTGGACCCCGTGTCCACGCGTGAGAATCCCTTCGGCCAGGTCCTCGTCGCGCTCGTGACCCCGTTCACCGCCGACGGCGAGGTGGACTGGCCGGGCGTCGAGCAGCACATCGACGACTGCATCACGGCCGGGGCCGACGGCATCGTCGTGACCGGCACCACCGGTGAGACGAGCACCCTCACCGACCCGGAGAAGCTCCGCCTGGTCGAGGTCGGCAAGTCCGTCGCCGCGGGCCGCGCGAAGATCATCACCGGCGGCGGCTCGAACGAGACCGCGCACGCCATGCAGCTGTACAAGCAGAGCGAGCGCGCCGGGGCCGACGGCGTCATGATCGTCACCCCGTACTACAACAAGCCGACCCAGGCCGGCGTCCTCACCCACTTCCGGATGATCGCCGACGCCACCGACCTGCCGGTCATCCTGTACGACATCCCCGGCCGCACGGGCATCCCGATCACGTACGAGACGATCGTGCGCGCCTCGAAGCACCCGAACATCCTCGCGGTGAAGGACGCCAAGGGCGACTTCGCCGAGGTGTCCCGCGTGCTCAACAACACCGACCTGATGTACTTCTCCGGCGACGACACGAACGTGCTCCCGCACCTGTCGATCGGTGCGACGGGGCTGATCGGCGTGACCGCGAACATCACCAGCGCGCCGTACCGCACCATCATCGACGCCGTGAACCGCGGCGACCTGACGACCGCGACCGCCGAGCACAAGCGCCTCGAGCCCCTCGTCCGCGCGATCATGACCCACGTCCCCGGCACCGTCGCCGCGAAGTACGTGCTGCACGGGCTCGGCCGCATCGGCAGCCCGCGCGTCCGGTTGCCCCTCGTCGGACCCGAGGACTCCGAGGCGTACGCGATCGAGACCTCGCTCGAGGCCGTCCGGGACGTCCCGGGCGCCGACTTCTCCAACTTCCGCCCCGACCGCAACGCCGCGGCCGGTGGCGCACTACCGAAGGTGCCAGGCACCACCCGCTAGACGAACACCGCGGCGTACGACGTGCGTCGCCCGAATCCGTAGGACCGAATGCCCACACAGATCTCCACACCGCAGCCGCTCGAACCCGGAACCCTCCGAGTCATCCCCGTCGGGGGACTCGGCGAGATCGGTCGCAACATGACCGTCTACGAGTTCGAGGGCAAGCTCCTCGTCGTCGACGCCGGCGTGCTCTTCCCCGAGGAGCACCAGCCCGGGGTCGACCTGATCCTGCCGGACTTCACACCGATCCGGGACCGCCTCGACGACGTCCTCGGGGTCGTGCTCACGCACGGTCACGAGGACCACATCGGCGCCGTCCCGTACCTGCTCAAGCTCCGCGGTGACATCCCGCTGATCGGCTCCACGCTGACCCTCGCGCTCGTCGAGGCGAAGCTCAAGGAACACCGGATCAAGCCCTACACGCTGAACGTGCAGGAGGACCAGACCGAGCAGATCGGTCCGTTCCACCTCGAGTTCGTCGCGGTGAACCACTCGATCCCGGACGCCCTCGCCGTCGCGATCACGACCCCGGCCGGCCGCGTGCTGCACACGGGCGACTTCAAGATGGACCAGCTGCCGCTCGACGACCGGATCACGGACCTCCGTGCGTTCGCCCGTCTCGGCGAGCAGGGCGTCGACCTGTTCCTGCCGGACTCCACGAACGCCGACGTCCCGGGCTTCACCGCCCCGGAGCGTGACATCGGCCCCGTGCTCGAGAACATCATCACGCGCGCCCGCAAGAAGGTCGTCGTCGCGAGCTTCTCGTCGCACGTGCACCGTGTCCAGCAGGTCCTCGACGCCGCCGCCGCCGCGAACCGCAAGGTCGCGTTCATGGGCCGCTCGATGATCCGCAACATGACGATCGCCGCCGAGCTCGGGTACCTGCGGGTGCCGGAGAACGTGCTCATCGACACGAAGAAGGCGAAGAACGTCCCCGACGACCAGATCGTCTACATGTCGACGGGGTCCCAGGGCGAGCCGATGGCCGTGCTCGCGCGCATGGCGAACCTCGAGCACCAGATCGAGATCGGCGAGGGCGACACCGTCATCCTCGCCTCGTCGCTCATCCCGGGCAACGAGAACGCCGTCTACCGGGTGATCGACGGGCTGACGAAGCTCGGCGCCAAGGTCGTGCACAAGGGCAACGCCAAGGTGCACGTCTCCGGGCACGCCTCGGCCGGCGAACTGCTCTACTGCTACAACATCCTGCGGCCGCGCAACGTCATGCCCGTGCACGGCGAGCACCGCCACCTGTTCGCGAACGCCGACCTGGCGATCCAGACGGGTGTGCCGCCGCGCAACGTCATCCTGGGCGAGGACGGCACGGTCGTCGACCTCAAGGACGGCCAGGTCACGGTCGCCGGACAGCTCGACATCGCGTACGTCTACGTCGACGGCTCCACGGTCGGCGAGATCACCGACGCCGACCTCAAGGACCGCCGGGTGCTGTCCGAGGAGGGCTTCATCACGGTGTTCTGCGCGGTGGACTTCACCACCGGCCAGTGCGTCATCGGTCCGGAGATCCAGTCGCGCGGTTTCGCCGAGGACGACTCCGTCTTCGACGAGGTCCGACCGCAGATCGCGAAGGCCCTCGCCGACGCCGCGGGCAACGGCACGCGGGACGCGCACGCGTTCAGCCAGGTCGTCCGCCGCACGGTCGGCCGCTGGGTCAACACGAAGCACCGTCGCCGTCCGATGATCGTCCCGGTGGTCATCGAGGCGTAGCGCCACGGTCGACCGGCACCCCGGTCGCACGGCCAGGAGGCCCGGAGCACGTCCGTCAGGGACGCGCACCGGGCCTCTTGTCGCGTCCGGCACCGGTCGGCGGGCGCGACGCGGTCCGTCGGGCGGCGGGGCTCCCTCACGGTGTCCCGGGTTGGCGTTAGGGTCTCCCCATGGCCGGAGGCACCAAGTCGACCACGCGCTCGCGCGCGTCCTCGTCGTCGACCCGTGGAGGCGGGTCGCGCGGTTCGTCGCGCACCCAGGCCACGACGAAGAAGCTGCCACAGGCGGCACCCACGCCCGTGTTCCGCGAGCAGAACCCGCTCGTGACCGCGTGGACGGGCATGGCGCACGGCGTCGGTGCGGGCTTCCGCCTGCTCGGCAAGGAGTCGCTCGAGAAGGACCAGCGGCGTGACGGGTTCCCGTTCCTGCTGTTCGTCCTGGCGGTCGCTGGCGGGGTCGTGGAGTGGCTGAACCCGACCAACCCGGTCTCGATCGCCCTCGACGCGTACACGTTCGGCGGGCTCTTCGGACGGCTGGCGTTCGCGCTCCCGGTGATCATGGTCGTCTTCGCCGGGTGGCTGTTCCGCCACCCGGCCTCGGTGCACGACAACACCCGGATCGGCATCGGGCTCGGGCTGCTGCTCGTCTCGATCGCGTCGCTCTGCCACGTCTTCGGCGGGCAGCCGAGCGCCGCGGACGGCATGCCTGCGCTGGCGGCCGCCGGTGGGGTGCTCGGCTGGGTCGTCATCGGCTGGCTCGTCGCCGTCGCCACCGCGTGGGTCGCCGTCCCGGTCGCGGTCGTGCTGCTGGCGCTCTCGCTCTTCATCATCACGAAGACGCCGCCGAACAAGCTCGGACGCCGGCTGCACGAGCTCTACGCGTACCTGTTCGGCGCCCCCGGGCCCGTCGACGAGGCCCCGACCGACGACACCGCTCCGGCCCCGGCGACGAAGCCGACCCGCAAGCGCGGAGCGAAGGGCCAGTCGCAGGACTTCCCGCTGTTCGAGGACCTCGGGTTCGACGAGGACGGCGCTCCCGCCGAGGGCGCGGACGAGCACCTGCCGTGGTGGCGCCGGAACAAGTCCGGCCGCGAGGAGGACCCCGCATACGACAGCCCCGTCCTCCCGGAGAGCCAGACCGGGGCCGCGCCCGCCGCTACGCCCGCTGCCCCGGCCGCTCGCGGTGCCGCCGCCGGGCTGCGCGACCTGACGCCGGCCGAGCCGGTCTCGGTCAACCTCAACGACTCGACCGAGCAGGACGTCGCCGACGACCTCGACCGGGCCGAGCAGGCGCTGCGTGACTTCGGGTCGCCGGCGCCCGCGGCGCCCACCGAGGCGTTCCGTCCGGACCGCGACGTCGCCGCGGCGGTCGCCACGGGCCTCCCGGCCGCACCCGCGCCGGCCACCGTGCCCGTCGTGTCGGCGGAGTCCGACCTGGGTGACGTCGGCGTGGACGACGAGCCCGAGGGCCTGCCGCCGGTCGCGACCGAGGAGGACCCGGCCCACCCGTACCGGCTGCCCGCGGCGACCACGCTGAGCCCCGGTACGCCCTCGGTGGCACGGAGCCAGGCCAACGACGAGATCGTCGCCGCGATCACGGGTGTCCTCACCGAGTTCAAGGTCGACGCCAAGGTCACCGGCTTCTCGCGCGGCCCGACGGTCACCCGGTACGAGATCGAGCTCGGCCCGGGCGTCAAGGTCGAACGCGTCACCGCACTGTCGAAGAACCTGTCCTACGCGGTGGCGTCGAACGAGGTCCGGATCCTCTCGCCGATCCCGGGCAAGAGCGCCATCGGCGTCGAGATCCCGAACACCGACCGCGAGATCGTGTCCCTCGGCGACGTACTGCGCTCGAGCGCGGCGACCAAGTCGAAGCACCCAATGACGATCGGCGTCGGCAAGGACGTCGAAGGCGGGTTCGTCGTCGCGAACCTGGCGAAGATGCCGCACCTGCTCGTGGCCGGGTCCACCGGTTCGGGCAAGTCGGTGTTCATCAACTCGATGATCACGTCGCTGCTCATGCGCGCGAAGCCGTCCGAGGTCCGCATGGTCCTCGTCGACCCGAAGCGCGTCGAGCTGTCCATCTACGCCGGGGTCCCGCACCTCATCACACCCATCATCACGAACCCGAAGAAGGCGGCCGAGGCGCTGCAGTGGGTCGTGAAGGAGATGGACATGCGGTACGACGACCTGGCGTCCTTCGGGTTCCGCCACGTCGACGACTTCAACAAGGCCGTGCAGAACGAGGAGATCGTGCTGCCGGCGGGCAGTGAGCGGAAGCTCAAGCCCTACCCGTACCTGCTCGTCGTCGTCGACGAGCTGGCGGACCTCATGCTCGTCGCCCCCCGCGACGTCGAGGAGTCCATCGTCCGCATCACCCAGCTCGCCCGTGCCGCCGGCATCCACCTCGTGCTCGCGACGCAGCGGCCGTCCGTCGACGTCATCACCGGGCTCATCAAGGCCAACGTGCCGTCGCGGATCGCGTTCGCCGTGACGAGCGTCACCGACTCGCGGGTCATCCTCGACCAGCCGGGTGCCGACAAGCTCATCGGTCAGGGCGACGGACTGTTCCTGCCGATGGGGTCCTCGAAGGCGGTCCGCGTGCAGGGCGCCTGGGTGCAGGAGAGCGAGGTCGCCGAGGTCGTCCAGCACGTCACCCGGCAGGCGCAGCCCGAGTACCGCCAGGACGTCGCCGCGGTCGTCGAGCGCAAGGAGATCGACGCCGACATCGGCGACGACCTCGAGCTGCTCCTCGCGGCGGTCGAGCAGGTCGTGTCGACGCAGTTCGGCTCGACGTCGATGCTGCAGCGCAAGCTCCGCGTCGGCTTCGCCAAGGCCGGCCGGCTCATGGACCTCATGGAGTCCCGCGACATCGTCGGGCCGTCCGAGGGGTCGAAGGCCCGCGATGTGCTCGTGACCGGCGACCAGCTGCCCGCGGTGCTCGCGAAGCTGCGGGGCGAGGAACCGCCCGCCCCGGCTGCCCCGGCCGCAGCGGCACCCGCCGTGGCCGGTCCGCCGGCCGAGGGCTCCGACGACCGGTACGGGGACGACCCGGTCGCCGGCATGACGCGTGGGTACGATGAGGTGGAAGGCGACACCGACGAGGACGCCTGGGGCCTGACGGGCAGGGAGTGAGACGATGACCGCCTCCGACGGCACGACCAACCGGTTCCCCTGGCGCGGCCGGCTCCTCCGCAAGGGGCCCGGCCCGGCGTCGACCGCGAACGTTGCCAACATCATCACCGTGGTGCGCATCCTCATGGCGCCGCTGTTCTTCGCCCTGCTGCTGGCCGACGCCGGCGCGGACGGCCCCGTGCGCATCTGGGCCGCCGTGCTCTTCGTCGTGGCGATCGTCACCGACAGCGCCGACGGCATGATCGCCCGGCGCCAGGACCTGGTGACGGACTTCGGCAAGCTCGTCGACCCGATCGCCGACAAGGTCCTGATCGGCGGCGCGCTCGTCGCCCTCTCGATCCTGAACGAGCTGCCCTGGTACGTGACGGTGCTCATCATGCTCCGCGAGATCGGCATCACGGTGTTCCGGTTCGCGGTGCTGTCCGACCGGGTGATCCCGGCCAGCCGCGGCGGCAAGATCAAGACCGTGCTGCAGGCCGTCGCGCTCACCCTCGCGCTCTTCCCGTGGTGGCACCTCGTCGGAGACCTCGCGCACTGGGTGAACGGCATCTTCATGACCGCAGCGGTCGTCGCCACCGTCGCGAGCGGGATCGACTACCTCGTGCAGGCGTGGAAGCACAACCGGACCACGGCGTGACCGACGCGGGACCCGCTGCCGCCCTGGTCGCGGCGCTGGCCGAGCGCGGGGAGACCGTCGCGGTCGCCGAGTCGCTGACCGGTGGGCTCGTCGTCGCGGAGCTCGTCGGGGTCCCCGGCGCCAGCGCGGTCGTGCGCGGCGGCGTGGTCGCCTACGCCACCCCGGTGAAGGCGACGGTGCTCGGCGTCGACGCCGACCTGCTCGCCGCCCACGGTGCCGTCGACCCCGAGGTCGCCCGGCAGATGGCCGCCGGTGTCCGGATCGCGCTGGCCGTCGACGGGGTACACGCGACGTGGGGGATCAGCACCACGGGCGTCGCCGGGCCGGACCCACAGGACGGCAAGGCCGTCGGGACCGTGTTCGTCGGGATCGCCGACGCGGCGGGCGCGGAGGCCGTGGAACTGCACCTGGACGGCGACCGCGCGGCAATCCGTTCGGCGGTCGTCTCCGAACTCCTGACACGACTGCGATCCAGGCTCCAGAGCACGGAATAGGCGGCGTGACCGTCAGGTTACATCTCACGCAATCTCCAGCAGGACGGCAGCCGTACTGGCTAGCATCATGCAACCGGCAACGTCAGCGTTGTCGGACCCGAGCTCGGTCATCCGGATCGAGCGGGCGCGGAGATGACAGGAAGGAGGAGTTCTCATGGTTCTCGTTCGTCAGGAAATCGGCGATGTGCTGCGGGACTTCCGCTTGCAGAAGGGCCGGACCCTCCGTCAGGTCGCGTCCAAGGCCAGCGTGGCCCTCGGGTACCTCAGCGAGGTCGAGCGTGGTCAGAAAGAGGCCAGCTCGGAGATCCTCGCCTCGGTGGCGGATGCACTCGACACCCCCATCTCGACGATCATGCGCGAAGTGGGCGACCGCCTCGCAGTGGTCGAGGGTCTGACCCGCGTCCCGGACACGCTCCCGGACGAGCTCGTCGCCGAGTTCGACAACGACCTCGCGGTGCGCTGAGCGCACACCGCACGAACGCCCCCGCCGGTCCGCCGGCGGGGGCGTTCGCCGTTGTTAGGGTGGTCCGATGCGCGTGAGTGAGTTCTGGCGAGCCGTCGATCAGGTGTTCGGGGACGCCTACGGCTCGGTCGTGGCGCGGGACGTCGTGCTCGAGCAGCTCGGAGGCCGGTCCGCCGCCGACGCGTTGGCCGCGGGCATCGACGCCCGGACGGTGTGGGACGCACTGTGCGACTCGCAGGACGTCCCGCTCGAGCGGCGGCACGGCAAGGGGCTGCAGGACCCGAAGGACTGAGGTCGGGCACCGCGGGGGTCGGCACGGGCGGGTTCGTCGAGGCGTTGTCGCTGCGGCTGCGGCTGCGGCTGTCGTCGTGGTCGCGGTCGGCGCCGCCGCTGGTGCGAGCCGATCTGCCGAACGTGTGTTCGGCGTGTCGCTCGAACACGTGTTCGGTGGGTGCTACGTTCCTGCACAGCGACGTCGACCGGGTGATCCATCCACAACCGACGCTCCCGGCGGCAGCGATGTCGGTGGGCAGCCGTAGGTTCATGGACATCGGAACACGTCCGAAGCCTTGTCGCAGAACGAGTGGCCTTGCACCATCGGCCGGTCGGGACGCGACAGCCTACAGGCGGCCGTCACCAGCACGAAGGAGCACCCCATGCCATCACCAGTAGACCGCGAGAAGGCCCTCGAGACCGCACTCGCCCAGATCGACCGTCAGTTCGGCAAGGGTGCTGTCATGCGCCTCGGAACCGACGAGCGCGCCCCGGTCGCCGTCATCCCGACCGGCTCCGTCGCGCTGGACGTAGCGCTCGGGATCGGTGGACTGCCGCGTGGCCGCATCATCGAGATCTACGGCCCGGAGTCCTCCGGTAAGACGACCCTGACGATCCACGCCATCGCGAACGCACAGCGCAACGGTGGCATCGCGGCCTTCATCGACGCCGAGCACGCGCTCGACCCGGAGTACGCCAAGAAGCTCGGTGTCGACATCGACGCCCTCCTGGTCTCCCAGCCGGACACCGCCGAGCAGGCCCTCGAGATCGCCGACATGCTCGTGCGCTCGGGGTCCATCGACCTCATCGTCATCGACTCCGTCGCGGCGCTCGTGCCCCGCGCCGAGATCGAGGGCGAGATGGGTGACTCCCACGTCGGTCTGCAGGCCCGCCTCATGTCGCAGGCGCTCCGCAAGCTCGCCGGTGGCCTGAACCAGACGCAGACCACGATGATCTTCATCAACCAGCTGCGCGAGAAGATCGGCGTGTTCTTCGGCTCGCCCGAGACGACGTCCGGCGGCAAGGCGCTGAAGTTCTACGCCTCGGTCCGCCTCGACATCCGCCGCATCGAGACGCTCAAGAGCGGCACCGACGCCGTGGGCAACCGCACGCGCGTCAAGGTCGTCAAGAACAAGATGGCGCCGCCCTTCAAGCAGGCCGAGTTCGACATCCTGTACGGCGTCGGCATCTCGCGCGAAGGTTCGCTGCTCGACTTCGGTGTCGACCACGGCATCGTCAAGAAGTCCGGGGCCTGGTACACCTACGACGGCGACCAGCTCGGGCAGGGCAAGGAGAACTCGCGGTCCTTCCTCATCCAGAACCCGGAGATCGCCGCCGAGATCGAGGGCAAGATCCTCGCCAAGCTCGGCGTCGGTGGGGCGAAGGAAGCGGCTCCGGTCGAGGCCATCGCGCCGAAGGTCGCGGAGCGCAAGGGCGCGTGACGACCGAACACGACGACGCGGACCTCGCACCGGTCACCGACCTGTTCGGTGCGAGGTCCCGTCGCCGCTCGTCGGCAGCAGCGGAACGAACGGCGCCTCCTGCCGCCGAGCCCGACAGCGACGACGAGCCGACCTCCGACCCTGACGACTCATCCGGCCGGCCCGGTGCCGGCTCCGATGCCGATGCCGACACACCGGTTCCGCTGCCCATCCGCGGCGCGCAGTCCGAGTGGCTGTCGCCGGTGGTGGGTGACGGTTCCGGTCGCAGCGCCCGTGCCGAGCAGGGCGGGTACGACGGGGACGAAGCCGATGCGCCGACCGCGTCGGTCTTCTCGATCACCGGCGGTGAGCTCGACCCGGCGGACGCCCCGCGTCCGATCGATGAACAGCGTGCCGACGCCGAGCGGATCAGCATGCGTGCCCTGGGTCGACGCGGCGTCAGCACGTCGGAGCTCCGGACCATGCTCGACAAGCAGGAAGACCTGGACCCCGACGTGGTCGAGCACGAGATCGAACGCCTCACCCGCGTCGGCCTGCTCGACGACGTGGCGCTCGCGACCGACCTCGTCGACCGCATGCACGCGCGCAAGGGCCTCGGACGCCAGGCGATCGTCGCGGACCTCCGCCGGCGGGGAATCGACCAGGTGGCGATCGACGCTGCGCTCGACGCCGCGGCGGACGACGAGGACGACGAGTTCGTCCGGGCGATCGAGCTCGCGACCAAGCGTGCCGGGCAGATGCGCGGGCTCGACCGGGCGACGGCGGAGCGACGGCTCTCCGGCTTCCTGATGCGCAAGGGCTACGGCTCCGGCGTGGTCCGGGTCGCCGTGGAACGCGCGCTCGACGGTGGACGCCGACCGCCGACCGGGCGCGGTACCGTCCGCTTCGAGTAGGGCTCCGCACGGCCCGGTCGGTCGCTCCCGGCGCGCGCCGACCGGGCAGTGCTCTTGGTGTGCGTGCTCGCTCCGCCAGGGCCCGGACGGGCGGTGCCCGGTCCTACACTGGGACGACCATGGACACCGTCGCCTCGCGCCCGCGTACCTACGAAGTGCGCACCTACGGCTGCCAGATGAACGTGCACGACTCCGAGCGGCTGAGCGGCTCCCTCCGGGCGGCCGGGTACGTCGCCGCCGAGGACGAGCAGGCCGACGTCGTCGTCATCAACACCTGCGCGGTCCGCGAGAACGCCGACAAGCGGCTCTACGGGAACCTCGGTCGGCTCGCGTCGATCAAGCGCGAACGCCCGGGCATGCAGATCGCGGTCGGCGGCTGCCTGGCGCAGAAGGACAAGGACGTCATCCTCGAGAAGGCGCCGTGGGTCGACGTCGTCTTCGGGACGCACAACATGGGGTCCCTGCCGACCCTCCTCGACCGGGCGCGGCACAACGGCGAGGCGCAGCTCGAGATCCTCGAGTCGCTCGACGTCTTCCCGTCGACGCTGCCCACCAAGCGGGAGTCGACTTCGAGCGGCTGGGTGTCGATCTCCGTCGGGTGCAACAACACGTGCACCTTCTGCATCGTCCCGTCGCTGCGCGGCAAGGAGAAGGACCGTCGCCCCGGGGACGTCCTCGCCGAGGTCCAGGCCCTCGTGGACGACGGCGCGATCGAGGTCACACTGCTCGGGCAGAACGTCAACTCGTACGGCGTCGAGTTCGGGGACCGGCAGGCGTTCGGCAAGCTCCTCCGGGCGACGGGGGAGATCGCGGGCCTCGAGCGCGTCCGGTTCACGAGCCCGCACCCGGCCGCGTTCACCGACGACGTCATCGCCGCGATGGCCGAGACGCCGAACGTCATGCCGCAGCTGCACATGCCGCTGCAGTCCGGCTCCGACCGCGTCCTCAAGGCCATGCGGCGCAGCTACCGGAGCGAGCGGTTCCTCGGCATCCTCGACCGGGTCCGGGCCGCGATCCCGCACGCCGCGATCTCCACGGACATCATCGTGGGCTTCCCGGGGGAGACGGACGAGGACTTCGAGGAAACCATGCGGGTCGTCGAGCAGGCCCGCTTCGCGACGGCCTTCACGTTCCAGTACTCGATCCGACCGGGCACGCCCGCTGCGACGATGGACGACCAGCTGCCGAAGCACGTCGTGCAGGAGCGGTACGAGCGGCTCATCGCGCTGCAGGAGCGGATCACGACCGAGGAGAACGCGGTGCAGCTCGGGCGGACGGTCGAGGTGCTCGTCGCGATGGGCGAGGGCAAGAAGGACGACACCACGCACCGGCTCTCCGGCCGCGCCGAGGACTCCCGCCTGGTGCACTTCGCGGTACCGGCCGGGTCCGACGTCCCGCGACCCGGTGACGTCGTGTCGGTGCAGGTCACCCGGACGGCGCCGCACTTCCTCATCGCGGACTCGGACGCACCGCTCCGCATCCGCCGCACCCGCGCGGGCGACGCGTGGGACCGTGCGCAGGCCGAGTCGTGCGGCGTACCGACGCCCAGCACGGCCGGAGCCGGTCCGCGACCGGTCTCGCTCGGGCTCCCCACGCTCCGTGTCGGACGCTGACCCGCGGCCCCCGGCGGACCCCACCCTGCCCGGGGCCGCTCCCGGCGTCGGAGGACCGCCGGAGGCGCCGCTCGAGACGGCCGGTGACGCCGACCTGATCGCCGTGGTCGGTGCGACCGGCACCGGCAAGTCCGAGCTGGCCCTCGGAGTCGCCGAGGCGCACCGGGCGCAGGGTCGCACCGCCGAGGTGGTCAACGCGGACGCGATGCAGCTCTACCGCGGCATGGACATCGGCACGGCGAAGCTGCCGGTGGCGGAGCGGCGGGGGATCCCACACCACCAGCTCGACGTCCTCGACGTGACCGACGAGGCCAGCGTGGCCGCCTACCAGCGGGACGCCCGCGCGGTCGTCGACGGCATCACCGCTGCCGGTGGCGTCGCCGTCCTCGTCGGCGGCAGCGGGCTGTACGTCTCCGCGGTGCTGTTCGACCTCGCGTTCCCGGGCACCGACCCCGCGCTCCGAGAGCAGCTGGAGCGCGAGCACGAGGAACTCGGACCGAACGCCCTCCTCGACCGACTGCGACGACTCGACCCCGCGGCCGCCGCGACCATCGACGCGCGCAACCCCCGGCGACTCGTCCGCGCCGTGGAGATCGCGAGCCGGTCCGACCGCGTCACCACGAGCCTCCCGTCCACGCCCCGGTCGTGGCGGCCGGCGCACGTGCTGCACCTGCGACGCGAGCGTACGCAGCTCGTGACCGCGCTGCGGGCGCGGGCCGAGCGCATGTTCGCCGACGGGCTGGTCGACGAGGTCGCCGCGCTGCGGGAGCGGGGCCTCGAGCAGGGACGGACGGCCCGGGCGGCGATCGGGTACGCGCAGGCGCTGCAGGTCCTCGGTGGGGCGGTGGACGTCGCCACCGCGGTCGAGGCGACGAGCATCGCCACACGGAAGTACGCCCGCCGGCAAGTGTCGTGGTTCAAGCGGTACACGGACACCGAGACCACGCGCCTGACCACCCTCGACGTCACCGGTGCCGACGCCGCGGCCCTGAGCGGGCTGGCCCGTAGGATCGTCCCGTGACCGAGCTGCACTTCACCAAGGGCCACGGGACGGGCAACGACTTCGTCCTGTTCGCCGATCCCGATGCCGCCGTCGACCTGACGCCGGACCGCATCCGGGCGATCGCGGACCGCCGCTTCGGTGTCGGTGCGGACGGCGTGATCCGCGCGGTCCGGTCCGACGCGATCCCGGAGGGCCAGGCGATCCTCGCCGAGGACCCGGACGCGACCTGGTTCATGGACTACCACAACGCCGACGGCTCGGTCGCGGAGATGTGCGGCAACGGCATCCGCGTCTTCGCCCGCTACCTCACCGAGGCGGGTCTGGTCGACCTCGCGCCCGGGCAGACGCTGACGGTCGGCAGCCGGAAGGGCGTCGTCGACATCCGGCGCTCGTCGACGGGCTTCGCGGCGGACCTCGGGCGGTGGCGACTCGGCATCGACGGCGGCGGTGCGGACGACGTGCTCGTGCGGGCGAAGGCGCTCGACCGTGCGCGCCCGGGCCTGGGCATCGACGTCGGCAACCCGCACGTGGTCGTGGCGGTCGCGAGCGAGGACGAACTCGCCGGCATCGACCTCACCTACGTGCCGGTGCTCGACCCGGCCCCCGCCTCGGGCGCGAACGTCGAGTTCGTCCTGCCCGGTGACCCGCTGGTCACCGACGGCGTCGGGCAGATCACCATGCGGGTCCACGAGCGGGGCAGCGGCGAGACGCTGTCCTGCGGGACCGGGGCGGTCGCGGCGGCGCTGGCGACGCGGCACTGGGCGGGCTCGGCGGCGCCGGACACCTGGCGTGTGCGCGTGCCGGGCGGGGTGCTCACCGTCCGGATGACGGCGACCGAGGACGGCGAGCACGTCTCGCTCGCCGGACCCGCGGAACTCGTGTTCTCGGGGGACCTGACCGTCTGAGTCGGACCACGCGACGCCGGGGCGCCCGAGGCCGGGCCACGAGACGCCAGCTGACGCCCGGCCAGCCCCACTCGGCGGTCAGCCCCACGCCGCGATCAGCCGACGAGCGTCAGGCTCGGCGGTGCACCCGGATGACCCGGAACCCCTTGTCGGTGGTGGCACGGGCGACCGTGAAGTCGTCGGCGAGCAGCTGCTGCAGCCACCGCTGGAGGGAGTCGCCGCCCAGGTCCTTCGACACCACGAGCCAGGCGTCCCCGCCGACCTCGAGCCGGGGGATCCAGGTGCGCAGGATGTCGTGCAGTTCGTCCTTGCCGACCCGGATGGGCGGGTTCGACCAGATCGTCCGGAAGCGCTTGTCGGCCGGGACGTCCGTCGGCAGGCCGACCGTCACGTTCTCGGCACCGGCGGCGAGGGCGTTCGTCCGTGCGAGGTCGAGCACACGCTCGTTGACGTCGACGCCCCACACGTGTGCGTCCGGGGACTGCAGGGCCATCGTGATCGCGAGCGGTCCCCAGCCGCAGCCGACGTCGAGCAGGTCGCCGTCGGTCGCGGGAGCGGGGACGTTCTGCAGCAGCACGCTCGTGCCGCGGTCGATGCCGTCCGGGCTGAAGACGCCCGCCGCCGTGGTGAGCTCGAGCGTCCGACCGGCGAGAGTCACCCGGATTTGCCGCGGTCGTGCCGCGCTCTCCGGGGTGGCCGAGAAGTAGTGGTCGTTCGCCATGGAAGAACCGTACCGGGAACCCCGTGTGTCCCGAGGCCGCCGGAGGTACCCTGTGGACAGCATGACGGATACCCATCAGCAGGACGAACAGACCATCCACGACGACAGCGCAGACGGTGTCGTCGAGCGGGTGCTGCGCAACGCCGACAAGCGCGCCGCCTCCTCCATCTTCGCGCCGGCACAGGCGATCCAGACCCGCTCGGTCGACGAGCAGGGCTGGAGCGGTGACGGTGACCAGTACGACCGTGACGACCGTGCGGCGCTGCGCCGGGTCGTCGGCCTCTCCACCGAGCTCGAGGACGTCACCGAGGTCGAGTACCGGCAGCTCCGGCTCGAGCGGGTCGTCCTGATCGGTGTGTACGCGCAGGGCGACTCCTCGGACGCCGAGAACTCCCTCCGCGAGCTGTCGGCCCTCGCCGAGACCGCCGGTGCCGTGGTCCTCGACGGGCTGCTGCAGCGCCGCCCGAACCCCGACCCCGCGACGTACCTCGGCAAGGGCAAGGCCCAGGAACTCGCGATGGTCGTCAAGGCCACCGGTGCGGACACGGTCATCGCCGACACCGAACTGGCCCCGTCCCAGCGCCGTGCCCTCGAGGACGTCGTCAAGGTCAAGGTCATCGACCGCACGGCGGTGATCCTCGACATCTTCAGCCAGCACGCCTCCACCCGCGAGGGCAAGGCGCAGGTCGAGCTCGCACAGCTCCAGTACCTGCTGCCGCGTCTGCGCGGTTGGGGCGAGTCGATGTCCCGTCAGGCCGGTGGACAGGTCTCCGGCGGTGCGGGCATGGGTTCCCGCGGTCCGGGTGAGACCAAGATGGAGCTCGACCGCCGGAAGATCCACACGCGGATGGCGAAGCTGCGTCGGCAGATCGCGGGGTTCACCCCGGCGCGCGAGGCCAAGCGTGCCGAGCGCAACCGCAACGAGGTGCCCAGCGTCGCGATCGCCGGCTACACCAACGCCGGCAAGTCCTCGCTGCTCAACCGCCTGACGAGTGCGGGCGTGCTCGTGCAGAACCAGCTGTTCGCCACCCTGGACTCGACGGTCCGCCGGACGAGCACCGCGAAGGGCCGTGAGTTCACGTTCACCGACACCGTCGGGTTCGTCCGCAACCTGCCGCACCAGCTGGTCGAGGCGTTCCGCTCCACGCTCGAGGAGGTCGGCGACGCCGACGTCATCGTGCACGTGGTCGACGGCTCGCACCCGGACCCGGCCGCACAGCTCGCCACGGTCCGCGAGGTCATCGGCGACGTCGGTGCCCGGGACGTCCCCGAGGTCGTCGTCTTCAACAAGGCCGACCTGGTCGACGACACCCAGCGGATGCTCCTGCTCGGCCTCGCCCCGGACGCCGTGTTCGTCTCGGCGCGCACGGGCGAGGGCATCCCGGACCTCCTCGCGGCGATCGAGGCACGGCTGCCCGAGCCGGACGTCGAGCTCACCGTCGTGGTGCCGTTCTCGCGCGGCGACCTCGTCTCGCAGCTGCACGACGCCGGCGCGGTCGAGTCGCTCGACTACGTGGCCGAGGGGACGCGCCTCCGGGTGCGGGTGTTCCAGCGGGAGGTCGCGGAGCTCGACCCCTTCGTTGTCGCACCGGTCGCGTCCTGACGGACGTGCCCTGACCGACGTGCCCTGACGGACGTGCCCCGACGGACGCCCCCTGACGGACGCCCCTGACGGACGGGAGGCCCGTGGCGACCCCGCCACGGGCCTCCCGTCCGTCCGTGTCCGGGTGACCGCGCGCCGGACCGCACGCAGGACGACGGACGCCCCGCGCCACTGACGTGGTGCGGGGCGTCCGTCGAGCCGGCGGCGGGCGCCGGGCGGGTCAGCGTGGGCTGGTCAGCGCGAGCTGGTCAGAGCGAGCGGAGGACGGCGACGACCTTGCCGAGCACGGTGGCGGCGTCACCGAGGATCGGCTCGAACGCGGAGTTGCGGGGGAGCAGCCAGGTGTGGCCGTCCCGCTGCCGGAACACCTTGACGGTGGCCTCCTCGTCGAGCATGGCGGCGACGACGTCACCGTTCTCCGCCGTCTGCTGGGACCGGACGACCACCCAGTCGCCGTCGCAGATGGCGGCGTCGATCATCGACTCGCCGACGACCTTGAGCATGAAGAGGTCACCGGTGCCGACGAGCTGGCGGGGGAGCGGGATGATCTCGTCGACGTGCTGCTCGGCGGTGATCGGGACGCCGGCGGCGATCCGACCGACGAGCGGCACGAGCGTCGTGGTGTCCACGTCCGGGCCGTCGGCGGCCGAGGAGGGCTCGTCGACCAGGACCTCGAGCGCGCGGGGCCGGTTCGGGTCGCGGCGGATCCAGCCGCCGAGCTCGAGCTGGCCGAGCTGGTGCGAGACGCTCGAGAGCGACGAGAGCCCGGCGGCGTCGCCGATCTCCCGCATGCTCGGCGGGTAGCCCCGGCTCGCGATCGACGCGCGGATGGCGTCGAGGATCGACTGCTGCTTGGCGGTCAGCGGTTTCTGTCCGCGCAGTTCGTCCGTCACGTCTGGCCCTTCGTCGGAGTGGAACGGCACCCGCGGGAATGTCGGTGGTCCCGGTGAGACTTGTTCCAGTCGCTCGAAACAGTATCCGACCGTGACATGTCGGACAAACACCTGTTCGAGCGTGTCGGACAAAAATCCTCCGAGAATCCCTCCGGGGGACTTGTGCGGCCCGAGGATCGAACGTATGTTCGGGACACGGCTTCGGATGACCCCTCCGGTCCTCTCGACACCCCGGCAAGCAGGAAGGCAACGACATGAGCACCATCGCCACCACGGACGCGCAGCACACCACCGCACGCGTCGCGCGCACGCGCCTCCGTCTCACCCGTCGCGGCCGTGTCGTGTTCACGACCCTCGCGGCCCTCCCCGTCCTGTTCTGCGTCGGCATCGCCATGCTGAACGGCGGCCAGGCCTCGGCCGGTGACCGCGCGGCGGACGTGCACTTCGACACGGTGACCATCCAGTCGGGCGAGACGCTCTGGCAGCTCGCCGAGCAGACCGCACCGAACTCCGACCCCCGTGACTTCATCCAGGACGTCGTCGCCCTCAACGCGCTCGACGGCTCAGGCGTGCAGGCCGGCCAGGAGATCGCGATCCCCGCACAGTACGACCGCTGACGCAGCGGGCTCCGCGGGGCACCGGCTGGCCGGTCGGCGTGGAGCACGAGCGGCCTACGATGGATCGGTGGCAATCACGCTCGAAGACCTCCCCATCCGTGACGACCTGCGTGGACAGAGCCCCTACGGCGCCCCGCAGAAGCACGTCCGCGTCCAGCTCAACGTCAACGAGAACACGCATCCGGTCCCGGACGACGTCGCAGCGGACATCGTGGAGTCGATTCGCCAGGCGCTGACGACGGTTAACCGCTACCCGGACCGGGAGTTCACCGAACTCCGCCGGTCGCTCGCGGGGTACCTCGGGCACGGCTTGGGTGCAGAGTCCGTCTGGGCCGCGAACGGGTCGAACGAGGTGATCCAGCAGCTGCTGCAGGCGTTCGGCGGTCCGGGCCGCAGCGTGCTCGGCTTCCCGCCCACCTACTCCATGCACTCGATCATCGCGTCGGGCACCGGCACCACCTGGATCGCGGCCGAGCGCGACGACGCCTTCCGGATCTCGCCGGAGACCGCTGTCGCTGCCGTGCGAGCGCACCAGCCCGACCTCGTGTTCCTGTGCGGGCCGAACAACCCGACCGGCACGCCGCTCGACCTCGCCACCATCGAGGCCGTGTACGACGCCACCGACGGCATCGTGATGGTCGACGAGGCCTACGCCGAGTTCATGCCCGTCGGACAGCCGACGGCGCTGACGCTCCTGCCGGGGCGTGAGCGCCTCGTGGTCTCCCGCACCATGAGCAAGGCGTTCGCGTTCGCCGGCGCACGGGTCGGGTACCTGGCCGCCGACCCCGCCGTGATCGACGCCCTCCGACTGGTCCGCCTGCCGTACCACCTGTCCGCGCTCACCCAGGCCGCGGCGGTCGCGGCGCTCCGGCACGCGCCGGAGATGCTCCGTATGGTCGACGACATCCGTGGGCAGCGTGACCGGATGGTGAGCGAGCTCCGGGCGATGGGCTACCAGCCGCACGAGACGTGGTCGAACTTCGTCCTGTTCGGCGGGGTGGCCGACCCCCGGGCCGCGTTCGAGTCCCTGCTCGACCAGGACGTCATCATCCGCGACCTCGGCATCCCGAACCACCTCCGGGTGAGTGCCGGCACCGAGGAGGAGACCACCGCGTTCCTCGACGCCATGCGCCAGGTCGCCGCCGTCCAGCCGCCCGTTAGGCTGGACGCATGACCGCGCGCACCGCCGAGATCACCCGCTCGACGAGTGAATCGTCCGTCTCCCTCTCGCTCGACCTCGACGGCACCGGCTCGTCCGAGATCTCCACGAGCGTGCCGTTCTTCGACCACATGCTGACCGCGTTCAGCAAGCACGCCCTGATCGACCTGCGGGTGCAGAGCTCGGGCGACACGGACATCGACGTGCACCACACGGTCGAGGACACCGGGATCGTGCTCGGGCAGGCGCTGCGCCAGGCCCTGGGCGACCGGGCCGGCATCGGTCGCTACGGCGACGCGCTCGTCCCGCTCGACGAAGCCCTCGCGCAGGCCGTCGTCGACGTCTCCGGGCGACCGTTCCTCGTGCACACCGGCGAGCCCGAGGGCTTCGAGTTCCACCGCATCGGCGGGCACTTCACCGGGTCGCTCGTCCGCCACGTCTTCGAGGCGATCACGATGAACGCCGGCATCACCGTGCACGTGCGCGTGCTCGCCGGCCGTGACCCCCACCACATCGCCGAGGCCGAGTTCAAGGCCTTCGCCCGCGCGATGCGCCGCGCCGTCGAGCTCGACCCGCGCGTCGACGGCATCCCGTCCACGAAGGGCAAGCTGTGAGCACCACCCGGCCGAACGTCGTCGTCCTCGACTACGGATCCGGCAACGTCCACTCCGCGGCGAAGGCACTCGAGCGCGCCGGCGCCGACGTGACCCTGTCGAACGACAAGCAGGCCGCCCTGCGGGCCGACGGCCTCCTGGTCCCCGGCGTCGGGGCGTTCGCTGCCGTCGTCGACCAGCTCGAGGGCGTGCGCGGCGGGGAGATCGTCGACCACCGTCTCGCCGGCGGGCGCCCGGTGCTCGGCATCTGCGTCGGCATGCAGGTGCTGTTCGAGCGGGGTGTCGAGCGCGGCGCCGACGTCGAGGGCCTCGGGCAGTGGCCCGGCGTCGTCGAGCCGATCGAGGCCGAGGTCCTGCCGCACATGGGGTGGAACACGGTCGAGGCGCCGCAGGACTCGGTGCTGTTCGACGGCCTCCACGACGAACGCTTCTACTTCGTGCACTCGTACGGGGTGACCGACTTCCCGCTCGAGGCGTACGGGCCGTTCCGCGCGCCGAAGCTCACCTGGGCCGAGCACGGGGAGCGTTTCGTCGCCGCCGTCGAGAACGGCCCGTTGAGCGCCACGCAGTTCCACCCGGAGAAGTCCGGCGAGCCCGGCATCCGCCTCCTCCGCAACTGGGTCTCGTCGCTGTGACCCCCGATCCCGACGGGACCATGACCGAGCTCTCCACCACCCAGCCCCTCGTCCTCCTGCCGGCCGTCGACGTCGTCGACGGTCAGGCCGTCCGCCTCACCCAGGGCGAGGCGGGCAGCGAGACCGGGTACGGCGACCCCGTCGCGGCGGCCCGCACCTGGCGCGACCAGGGTGCGGAGTGGATCCACCTGGTGGACCTCGACGCGGCGTTCGGCCGCGGCGACAACCGTCGGGTGATCGCGCACGCCATCCGCGAGGTCGAGGGCGTCTCGGTCGAGCTGTCCGGAGGCATCCGCGACGACGCCTCGCTCGAGGCCGCCCTGGCCACCGGTGCCGCCCGGGTCAACCTCGGCACCGCCGCGCTGGAGAAGCCGGACTGGGCCGCGCGGGTCATCGGGCAGTACGGCGAGCAGATCGCCGTCGGGCTCGACGTCCGCGGCACCACGCTCGCCAGTCGTGGTTGGACCGAGGACGCGGGCGACCTGTGGGAGGTGCTCGACCGCCTGGAGGACGCCGGCTGTGCCCGGTACGTGGTGACCGACGTCACGAAGGACGGCACCCTGCAGGGCCCGAACGTCGACCTTCTCCGCCAGGTCTGCGACCGCACCGACCAGCCCGTCGTGGCCTCGGGCGGCATCTCGACGCTCGACGACCTGCGGGCGCTCCGCGAACTCGTGCCGCACGGCCTCGAGGGCGCGATCATCGGCAAGGCGCTGTACTCGGGGGCGTTCACGCTCCCGGCCGCGCTCGACATCGCCTCCGAGTAGCCCGTGGCGGGCATCTCCAACGGGCGCGGGACCGGCCCGGACGCAGTGGGCCACGGCGCAGCCGACCAGGCCGCAGCCGACCAGGCCGCAGCCGACTCGGCCGGGTTCCCGTGGGCCGGTCGGACGTTCGACGCGCACGACGACGCCTTCGCGGACGACGACGGGCTCGCCGACCCGGACCTCGTCGCCGCGATCACCGCCGTCGCGTCCGGCGGACCGCACGCGGCCGTGGTCGAGGCCCTGCGCTCCGCACGGCTGCTCATCCCCCTCGTCGCCGAGGCGGGGGAGCTCGGCGAGACGCCCGACGGCCGGGTCGTCGACAAGACCCAGGAACTCTCGATCGTGACCGTCGCCGGGCCCGACGGCCGCGCCGTGATGCCGGCCTTCACCTCCGTCGAGGCGATGCGCGCCTGGGACGCGGACGCCCGGCCGATCCCGGTCGAGTCCCGCCGTGTCGCGATGGCCGCGGCGAGCGAGGACACACAGCTCGTCGTGCTCGACCCGACGGCGCCGACGGAGTTCGTGCTCCGCCGTCCCGCCGTGTGGGCGCTCGGCCAGGACCTGCCGTGGACGCCGTGCTCCGAGGACCCGGAGGTCGCCCGGGCCTTCGCCGCCACGGTCGAGACCGAGCCCGCGGTGGTCCGTGTCGAGCTGTCGCCGGGGGACCCGACCTCGCGGTTCGCCGGTCCCGAGCTCACCGTCGGCCTGCGGCTCGTCGCCGGTCTGGACCGCGAGCAGATCGCCGAGCTCGTCGGTCGGCTGCAGCAGCGCTGGGCGACCGACCCGGTGATCGCCGAGCGCGTCGACAGCATGCGCGTCGCCCTCCGCGCCGCCTGACCCGGCCGGGAGGCGCGCCCGACGTCCGCCCCGTCGGGTGCCCGCCCCGGCGGTGCGGCCCGGTCACGGGCGGGCGCGCCGGTACGATGGCCCGGTGAGCAGCATCCCGACGACAGCCTCCGGCACCGGCGACATCGTCACGGGTCCGACCGGCCGACCCGTGCGGGCGTTCCCCGTACCGGAGGAGCTGGACGGCCACGGCCCCGCGCGCATCATCTCGCTGTGCAACCAGAAGGGCGGGGTCGGCAAGACCACCACCGCCATCAACCTCGGCGCCGCGTTGGCCGAGTACGGCCGCCGCGTGCTCGCGGTCGACTTCGACCCGCAGGGTGCCCTGTCCGCCGGGCTCGGTGTGCGGACGCACGACATCCCCACCGTCTACGACCTGCTGATGGGCGCCGTGAAGGACCCGAACCAGGTCATCCAGCCGACGAACGTGCCCCTGCTCGACGTCATCCCCGCGAACATCGACCTGTCCGCGGCCGAGGTGCACCTGGTGAACGAGGTCGCGCGCGAGCAGATCCTGGCGAGCGTCCTGCGCAAGGTGTCGAACGACTACGACGTCATCCTCATCGACTGCCAGCCGTCCCTCGGCCTGCTCACCGTGAACGCCCTGACCGCGGCACACGGCGTGCTCATCCCGCTCGAGTGCGAGTTCTTCGCCCTCCGCGGGGTCGCGCTGCTCATCGAGACGATCGACAAGGTGCGCGACCGGCTCAACCCGGCGCTGACCCTCGACGGCATCCTGCCGACCATGTACGACTCGCGCACGCTGCACTCGCGGGAAGTCATGGAGCGCGTCGTCGAGACCTTCGGCGACCGTGTCCTCGACACCGTCATCGGGCGCACCGTGAAGTTCCCGGACGCCACGGTCTCGGCGCGGCCGATCACGCAGACGGCCCCGGAGCACGCCGCGGCCCACGCCTACCGGCAGCTCGCCCGGGAGCTCGTCCAGCGTGGCGCCGTCGCCTGAGGACCCGGCTACGAGCCTCCCGTCCGGTGCCGCCGGACCGGCGTCCGACGGGCGCGACGCGCCGGTCGGCACCACGACCGCACCCGGGTTCCGGGTGCGGCTCAGCAACTTCGACGGCCCGTTCGACCTGCTGCTCTTGCTCATCACGAAGCACGAACTCGACATCACCGAGGTCGCGCTCAGCGCCGTGACAGGGGAGTTCATCGCGTACGTCCGGCAGGCGGAGTCGAGCGACGAACTCGACGAGGCGAGCGAGTTCCTCGTCGTCGCAGCGACGCTGCTCGACTTGAAGATCGTCGGGCTGCTGCCGCAGGGCGAGCTCGTCGACGCCGAGGACGTCGCACTCCTCGAGGCCCGCGACCTGCTCTTCGCCCGTCTGTTGCAGTACCGCGCGTTCAAGCAGGCCGCCGACTGGTTCGGCGAACGCTGGGGCGCCGAGTCCCGACGGCACGTCCGGAGCGTCCGGCTCGAGGAACGTTTTCGCGCCCGGACGCCCGAGCTGGTGTGGACGCTGTCCGTGCAGGACTTCGCCGCGCTGGCCGCCCTGGCGTCCGCCCCGCGGGAGATCCCGACCGTCGGGCTCGACCACCTGCACGCGCCCGCCGTGAGCATCCGGGAGCAGGCGGCGATCGTCGTGTCGGTCCTGCGCACCCGGGCGGACGAGGGGGCGCCGGACGTCACGTTCCGCGAACTCGTCGCCGGGGTCGACCAGGCGGGTATCGTGGTGGCTCGTTTCCTCGCGATCCTGGAGCTGTACCGGAACGCCTCCATCTCGTTCGAACAACTCGAACCGCTCGGGGAACTGGTCCTCCGGTGGACCGCGCTCGACTGGACGGACGAGAGCCTCGCGAACCTGGGAGCCGACTATGACGGATGACGTGCACGCGTCCGGAGCCCGCGCTCGCGCGGGTGGTTCCGCCGAGCCCGGTGGCGCCGACGAGATCGGCGACGTCCGTGCGCTCGAGCTGTCGCTGCGCGCCGAGCACGCGGCGGAGCAGGACGCGCACGGCACCCAGGACGGCGCCGTCGCCGAGGCGGCTGCGCCCGCCGTCGCCGAGGAAGCCGCGCCCGCCGTCGCCGAGGAGGCCGCGCCTCCCGTCGACGTGCCGGTCGACCGGCAGCTCGAGGCGATCCTCATGATCGCGGACCAGCCGCAGTCCCTCGTCGCGCTCGCCGCGGCGGTCGGCGAGCCGGTCCCCGTCGTCCGCCAGGCCGTCGACCGGCTCGTGGCGGACTTCGACGGCGTCGACGGCACCGTCCGCCGCGGCTTCGAGCTCCGCGAGGTCGGCGGCGGCTGGCGCTTCTACGTCCGCGCCGAACTCGACGCCGTGGTCGAGCAGTTCGTCGAGGCCGAACGCCCCGCGCGGCTGTCCCAGGCGGCGCTCGAGACCCTCGCGGTGGTCGCCTACAAGCAGCCGATCACCCGCTCCCAGATCGCCGCGATCCGGGCCGTCAACGTCGACGGAGTGGTGCGGACGCTCGTCGCGCGCGGTCTCATCGAGGAGTCGTTCACCGACGCCGAGACCGGCGCCATCAACTACGTGACCTCCGGGCTGCTGCTCCAGCAGCTCGGCATCAACTCGCTCGACGAGCTTCCGCTCATCTCGCCCCTCCTGGAGGACGGCGCGGACGGTTTCGGGCAGACCGAAGGGATCCCCGATGGCCGGGTATGACCAGAACGACCGCCCACGACGTGACGACGACCGTCGCGGCCCCGGACGCGCGGGCGGTGACCGGCCGGGAGGCGCGGGTCGCCGTGACGACGCACCGCGCGGGCGCGACGGGGCCGGCTCCGGCGGGTACCGGGGGCGCGACGACCGCGGTGCGGGTGACCGTGGCGGGTACCGCGGGCGCGACGACCGGGGTGCCGGTGACCGTGGGGGGTACCGAGGCCGTGACGACCGGGGTGCCGGGGACCGCGGCGGGTACCGCGGTGGGGACGACCGGAACGCCGGCGGGTACCGCGGGCGTGACGACCGTGCTGCCGGTGGTGACCGTTCGACCGGTGGGTACCGGGGCCGCGACGACCGTGCCGCGGGGGACCGCGGTGGGTACCGGGGCCGCGACGACCGGGGTGCCGGTGACCGTGGTGGCTTCCGCGGTGACGACCGGGGCACCGGTGGCTACCGGGGCGGCGACGACCGTGCCGGCGGCGACCGCTCGACCGGTGGGTACCGCGGGCGCGACGACCGGAGCGCGGGCGACCGGGGCGGGTACCGCGGTGCCGAGAGCCGGGGTGCAGGCGACCGTGGCGGCTACCGGGGCCGGGACGACCGGGCGTCCGGCGGCGACCGTGGTGCCGGCGGGTACCGCGGGCGTGACGAGCGCAGCGGCGGGTACCAGGGCCGTGACGATCGTGGTGCCGGTGGGTACCGCGGGCGCGACGACCGGGGCGACCGGCCGTCCGGTGGGTACCGCGGGCGTGACGAGCGCAGCGGCAGGTACCAGGGCCGTGACGACCGCGGGACCGGCGGGTACCGCGGACGCCCGGACGGCGACCAGCGCGGCGCCGACCGACGACCTGCCGACCGCGGCGGCTTCGTGCACCGTGACGACGACCGCGGACGCTTCGTGCGTCGCGACGACTCCACCGACCGCCGGCCGGCCGCCGGCGGTCGGGACGACCAGCGCGGCGGGTACCGCGGGCGCGACGACCGGAGCACCGGCGACCGCGGCGGGTACCAGGGCCGTGACGGCCGTGACGGCCGCGGTGGTGGCCGGGACGAGCAGCGCGGTGGGTACCGCGGGCGTGACGACCGGAGCACCGGCGACCGCGGTGGGTACCGCGGGCGTGACGACCGTGGTGGTCCGCGTCGCCCGGACGACCGCACGTCCGACCGCGGCGGCGACCCCCGCCGCGAGGACCGCCGCAGCCCGGACGGCGCGCCGAGCAGCGTGTGGCACAACGGTCGCCGCTACGTGGGCGGCACGACGAGCCCGCGCAACGACCCGGCACGCAAGCGGACCACGCCCCTCCCGGCCGGGGAGCGCGACGACGCCGGCCGTCCCGCCGAGGGCACCCCGGAACGCCCGATCATCCCCGACTGGGAGGCGGCGGACGGGACCGCGACCGACGGCGGCGAACCGGACCTCCAGGAAGGCGGTGAGCGCCTGCAGAAGGTGATCGCCGCTGCGGGCGTGGCCAGCCGCCGCGTCGCGGAGAACCTGATCGCCGAGGGTCGCGTGACCGTGAACGGTGAGGTCGCCGACATGCTCGGCCGCCGTGTCGACACGGACACCGACGAGGTCGCCGTCGACGGCGTGCCGGTGCAGACCGACACCTCGCGGCGCTACGTCGTCCTCAACAAGCCGACCGGGGTCGTCTCGAGCATGCAGGACGAGCACGACCGGCCCGACCTGTCGCAGTTCGTCGACCGGTTCGAGGAACGGCTGTTCAACGTCGGCCGCCTCGACTTCGACACGTCCGGACTGCTCATCCTGACGAACGACGGCGGTCTGGCACACGTCCTGGCGCACCCGTCGTTCGGTGTCACGAAGACGTACGTCGCGAAGGTCGACGGCAACATGGTGCCCTCGACGCTCCAGCTGCTGCTCGACGGCATCGAGCTCGAGGACGGTCCGATCGCGGCGGACAAGGCGCGACTGCTCGAGTCCTCGCGGGGGGAGTCCCTCGTCGAGATCACGCTGCACTCCGGGCGCAACCGGATCGTGCGACGGATGCTCGAGGCGGTCGGGCACCCGGTGCTCGAGCTCGTCCGCCGGTCGTTCGGGCCGCTGCAGCTCGGCAGCCTCGCTCCAGGCCAGTCCCGCGAGCTGACCACGGTCGAGCTCGGACAGCTGCTCGGGATCGCCCGTGGTGCCGAGGCGCGCACGGGTGACGACGAGGCCGAGAGCACGGACTGACGGCAGTGCACACGGCGCCGGGTCGGTGGGGTTCCTCCACAGGCCCGGCGCCGTCCCGCATCCGCGGACCGCGGCTCGGTAGGCTTGCCGCGTGACCGACGCCAGGACGACCGCACCCGACGCTGCGCCGTCGAGCGCCGACGTGGCGTCGGAGCCCGACCGGCGGCTGCGCGGACCGGTCCGGATCGTGGGCACCGGGCTGCTCGGCGCCTCGATCGGCCTCGCGCTGCGCGACAAGGGGGTCGAGGTCGTCCTCGACGACGTCTCCCCGGCCGCGCTGGCGCTCGCCGTGGACTACGGCGCGGGTCGACACCCGGCGCCCGGTGACGCGCCGCAGCTCGTCGTGGTGGCGGTGCCGCCCGACGTCACGGCCGCGGTCGTCGAACGCGAACTCGCCACCTACCCGGACGCCGTCGTCACCGACGTGGCCAGCGTCAAGTCCGGGCCGCTCGAACGACTCCGGGCGGTCGGAGCCGACGTCTCGCGGTACATCGGCTCGCATCCGATGGCCGGACGGGAGCGCAGCGGTCCGACCGCTGCCCGGGCCGACCTGTTCATCGGACGCCCGTGGGTGATCGCCGGCCACGACGACATCAGCTACCAGCGTGCCGCCGCGGTCGAGGACCTGGCGCTCGACCTCGGCGCGACGGTCGTCCCGATGGACCCCGAGTCGCACGACCGGGCGGTGGCGGTGGTGTCTCACGCGCCACAGCTCGTGTCGACGCTGATGGCCTCGCGACTGCGTGACGCCCCGGGCGAGGCGCTCGGGCTCGCCGGCGGCGGCGTGCGCGACGTCACCCGCATCGCGGCCAGCGACCCCGGACTGTGGGTCCAGATCATCGGCGCGAACGCCGAGCACATCCGTCCGGTGCTGACCGCCCTGCGTGACGACCTCGACCGCGTGATCGACGCCCTCGCCGACCCGGCCGCGACCGGGGCGCCCCGGGCGATCGCCGAGACGATGGCGTCCGGCAACCGCGGAGTCGAACGGCTGCCCGGCAAGCACGGCTCCACCACCCGCTTCGCCCGGGTCGTCGTCCTCATCGACGACCGACCCGGGCAGTTCGCCGCACTCCTCACCACCATCGGGGAGCTCGGCATCAACCTCGAGGACCTGCGCCTCGAGCACTCGCCCCGGGCGCAGATCGGCATCGTCGAGGTGTCCGTCGTCCCGGAGCACGAACAGCGACTCGTCGAGGAACTCGAGGGTCGCGGATGGAGGATCGCAGCAGCATGGGCCTGAACGACCACGACAGCGCACTCGAGTCCGGCGTGACGGGCGGCCCCGACGCCCCCGACTCCGGCCTGCCCACCCCGGCCGACCAGCCCGGACCACTCGGCGGCGGCGACGTCACCGGCGGACCGGACGGCCAGGGCGCCGGCGAACTCGGGTCGACGCGGGCGCCGATGCCCGCCGGCCTGCCCGAGGGTGCGTTCGTCGCGAAGTTCGTGGTCGCGGTCGACGGCCCCGCCGGCAGCGGCAAGTCGAGCGTGTCCCGTGCCGCGGCCCGCGCGCTCGGCTTCGGGTACCAGGACACCGGCGCCGCCTACCGCGCGCTCGCGTGGCACGCCCTACAGCAGGGCGTCGACCTCGACGACCCGGCGGCGGTCCTCGCCAGCTGGGACACCTTCGACTACGCGATCGGCACCGACCCCGACGACTCCTTCGTGCGGGTGGGTGGGGTCGACGTCACGGACGCCATCCGCACCCCGGAGGTCACGGCCGCCGTCGCCCACATCGCCAAGCTGCCGGACGTCCGCGCGAAGCTCGTCCAGCTGTTCCGGCAGGTGATGCGGATGGCCGACGGACAGGGCATCATCACCGAGGGTCGCGACATCACGACCGTCGTGGCACCCGACGCCGAGGTGCGGATCCTGTTGACCGCCGACGAATCCGTTAGGATGGCACGTCGGTCGGCAGAGGTCACGACGCAGTCGGCCGAAGAGACCTCGGCGGCACTCGCTCGTCGGGACGCGGCCGACGCCAAGGTGGTCGACTTCATGAACGCCGCCGACGGCGTGACCACCCTCGACTCCACCGACCTCGACTTCGACCAGACCGTGCAGGCGGTGGTCGACCTGGCCCGCTCGGCCACGAACTGACGACAACGCGGCCACACGGCCGCACGTGAACCACGAACACGCGGCCGACCGGCCGCCGGCAAGGAAACCACCATGGCGCAGCTGGACGACCGAAGCGACGACTTCCCCGAGTACGACGACGCCCTCGGCGAGCGGCTCGCCGACATCGACGAGGCCGAAGCGGACCAGCGCGCGAGCGCCCTCCGCGCCGGCCTCGAGGAGTACGACCTCGACGACGAGGACCTCGCACTCCTCGAAGCCGGCAAGCTCGGCGTCGACGGGGTCGCGTACCTGCCGGCGCTGCCGGTGCTCGCGATCGTCGGCCGCCCGAACGTCGGCAAGTCGCAGCTCGTGAACCGCATCCTCGGCCGCCGCGAGGCCGTCGTGCAGGACACTCCGGGTGTCACGCGCGACCGCGTCAGCTACAAGGCCGAGTGGAACGACAAGCGCTTCACGATCGTCGACACCGGCGGGTGGGAGCCCGACGCGAAGGGCATCAACGCCTCGGTCGCCGCCCAGGCCGAGGTTGCGATCGACCTCGCCGACGCGGTGCTCTTCGTCGTGGACGTCACGGTCGGCATCACCGCGACCGACGAGCACGTCGTCAAGATGCTCCGCGGCACCGACCGCCCGGTCATCGTCGTCGCGAACAAGTCCGACGACGACCGCCGCGACCTCGAGGCGCACGCGCTGTGGAACCTCGGCCTCGGTGAGCCGCACCCGGTCTCGGCCCTGCACGGCCGCGGTGTCGCCGACCTGCTCGACCTCATCATCGCGACGCTGCCGGACGTGTCCGCGGTCGCGAAGCAGGAGATCGGTGGACCCCGTCGCGTCGCGATCCTCGGGCGCCCGAACGTCGGCAAGAGCTCGCTGCTCAACAAGGCCGCGGGCGAGGAGCGCGTCGTCGTGAACGAGCTCGCCGGCACCACGCGCGACCCGGTGGACGAGCAGATCGAACTCGGCGGCAAGACCTGGCGCTTCGTCGACACCGCGGGCATCCGCAAGCGCGTGCACATGCAGCAGGGCGCGGACTTCTACGCCTCGCTCCGCACGACCGCCGCGCTCGAGAAGGCCGAGGTCGCCGTCGTCGTCCTCGACGTGACCGAGCCGGTCTCGGTGCAGGACCTCCGCATCATCGACCTGGTGCTCGAGTCCGGCCGCGCCCTCGTCCTGGCCTACAACAAGTGGGACCTGCTGGACGACGAGCGTCGCCGCTACCTCGAGCGCGAGATCGAGCAGGACCTGGCGCACGTCGCCTGGGCTCCGCGCGTCAACATATCCGCCCGCACCGGTCGTCACCTCGAGAAGCTCGTGCCCGCGCTCGAGACCGCACTCGAGTCGTGGGACACCCGCATCCCGACCGGCAAGGTCAACGCCTTCGTCGCGGAACTCGTGCAGGAGCACCCGCACCCGGTCCGCGGCGGCAAGCAGCCCCGCATCCTGTTCGCCACGCAGGCGTCGACCCAGCCGCCGACCTTCGTGCTCTTCACGTCGGCGTTCCTCGACCCGCAGTACCGCCGGTTCATCACCCGGCGTCTCCGCGAGGTCTGGGGCTTCGACGGCACCCCGATCATCGTCAACATGCGCGTCCGCGAGCGTCGGAAGCGCTGATCGACCGTGTCCGCGCCGCGGGGGGAGCGATCGACGTCACGACGTCGGTGGCCCCTCGTGGCCGGACTCGTCCTGCTGCTCGCCGTCGTGGCGGGCACGCTCGTCCAGTGGTCCTCGCCTGCCCCGACCTCGCGGGCGGCTCCTGACCGGGTCGTCGACGAACCCCGGCCGGACGACCTGCTCCTCCCGACGGGACCGACAGACCCGACGGACCCGACGTCGGCGAGCACGATCGACCCCGTCGCCCTCGGGGCTGGCTTCCTGCCGAACGACGCCGATGCCGGTGCCGACGCCGAGGCAGACGCAGTCGGCGACGGCGACGGCGCCAGCGACGACGGCGCCGGCGCCGGCGATGTCGTCGTGATCGACTCGGCGACCGGGCAGCCCCTCGGCGCCGACTGGGCCGCACCCTGGTGGCAGCGTGCCCTGCCCGTCTCCGGTCGGCTCGTCCCGATCGAGGGCACGGTGCGCGGACACGTCCGCCTCGACGTCGTCGGCCCCCAGGCCGTGCAGATCACCCTGACGGACGTCCGGGTCACCGACCCGGCGCGCGTCGCCTCCGTCCGGATCGAGCTGTCGAGCGGGGACGTCCTCGGTGACGAGCGTGCGCAGTGGGTCGGGGTCGACCAGCCGGTCGACGTCGGGTCCTTCACACCGGACGGCGAGCACCCGGTCCTGACCGTCGTCGACCCCCACGTGCTGCCCGACGTCGTGCACGCCGTCCTCCTGGTCGACGACCGCACCGGTCGCGTGCTCGGAGGGGCGGAGCTGCTGCCGGCCCCGTGACCGCAGCGGCACGGCCCGACGCAGGACGGAGCGGGTGGCTGCCGCCGTCCGGACCGGCTCGGCGTCCGTGGTGGTGCGCCTCCTCGGCGGGGAGCCCGTGCTCGTCGTCCGCGGATGCTGGGTCGCGCGTCCGCACCAGTGGCCGAGGCTCCGTCTCGCGGAGCGCGCCCCTCCCGACCGACACGGTCCGCGCCTCCCGACCGACGGAGGCCGCGCCTCCCAGCCCGCGCCTCCCGACCGACGTCGGCCGCGCCTCCGGGCCCGACGCTGACCGGACGCGCAGCCGGAGCGCAAGGCCCGCGGCCCCACCCGCCCGTCGGATGCGGCACCATGGGACGGTGACGCAGCACCCATCCGGCCCGGCAGGGACCGCCGACCGGCTCTGGACCCGCCTGCAGCTCGACCGCCTGGCCGGTGGTCGGCAGAGCGGGTACGTCATCCGTGAGGACATGCTCGCCCACCCGGACACGGTCCGGTCGTTCCGGTGGATCCGCTGGCTGCTCGTCGCCGAGACCGTCGTCGGACTGACGGCCATCGTCATCGCCGTGCTGCTCACCCGCGCCGGACAGACGGTCCCGTGGGCGGTGTGGTTCCGCGCGACGGTCGTGCTGCTCATCACGCTGACGCTGTACGTGTTCGCCTGGCGTGCGCAGCTCGGGTACTACTGGGCGTACCAGCGGCTCCGGTTGTTCAGTCGGGTCTTCCCGATCGTCACGCTCGTCGTCGCGGCGATCCCCGGGCTCTACCCGTTCTGGATGGTCATCGAGCAGATCGTGTTCTCGGTGCTCATGGTCGGGATCGGGGACGTCCTGACCAGCGACCACATGCGACTCACGTTCCCGAAGCCGGCCCGTCCGACTCGTCGGGTCCGGCGGTAGGCGGGGAGGCGGTCACCCGCGCGGCGGTCGGCGGGTCCGACCGTGCGGCGGCGGCGTTCGCCGTCCGGGTCGCTGCGAGGCTGCCGAGCAGCGCCAGTCCGCGGGCCGACCGAGAGCTGGGCTCGGCGTGGTGCACCACGAGGAGCTGCCCGTCGGTGCCGCCGACGCCGAGCTTCTCGCGCCGCAACTCGAGGTCGCCGACCTCCGGGTGCCACATCCGCACGTCCCCGCCGCCGAGCGCCCGGACGTCGTGCCGTGCCCAGAGCCGACGGAAGTCCTCGCTGCCGAGCGACAGCTCACCGACCAGGCGGACCACGTCGGGATCGTCGACGGCGGCGCCGATGGACGCCCGGAAGGCGGCGACCATGCCCGCCATGTGTCGCGGCCACTCCGGGTACCGCTCGAGCTCGTCCGGCTCGAGGAACATCGTCCGGAGCCGGTTCGCGCCGGCACGGAGGCCCGGGGCGAGCTCGGTGGCGACGGCGTTGGCAGCGAGGACGTCGAACACCCGGTTCTCGACGAACGCCGGCAGGCCGATGACGTCGAGGAGCTGCAGGGTGCCGGCGGGGACGACCTGACGGTGCGACCGCGTCCGACGACTCGGCGGGGACGGACGGACACCCGCCAGGCCGAGCAGGTACTCGGTCCCGACGCCGTCGAGCCCCAGGACGCGGGCGAGCGCCTCGAGGACCTGCGGCGACGGGTTCCGGTCGCGGCCCTGCTCGAGCCGGAGGTAGTAGTCGGCGCTGATGCCGGCGAGGGTGGCGACCTCCTCGCGGCGGAGTCCGGGCGTGCGCCGGACACCCGTCACCCGGATGCCGACGTCCGCGGGCTGCACGAGCTCGCGACGGGCGCGCAGGTGGTCACCGAGGGGGTTGTCGCTCACGCTGCCGATCGTAGGCGCGGTGCGCGGACCGATCCTGGTCCCCGCACTCCCAGGACCGACGGGGATCTGTGCCCGGTCGTGCGCACGGAGCATCGTGGGTGGCATGACCACGACATCGCTCCCCGGCGGCACGTACCGCCTCGCCGACGACCTCACCCTGACCCGCGTCGGGTACGGCGCCATGCAGCTCGCCGGACCGGGGGTGTTCGGCCCGCCGAGCGACCCCGACGAGGCCGTCCGGGTCCTGCGGGCGGTCGTCGAGCTCGGGATCACCCACATCGACACGTCGGACTTCTACGGCCCGCACGTCACCAACCAGCTCATCCGCGACGCACTGGCACCGTACCCGGCCGACTTGCGGATCGTGACGAAGGTCGGCGCGCGCCGGGATGAGCAGGGCGGGTGGCCGCACGCGCGCGAGCCGCACGAGCTCGTCGAACAGGTGCACGACAACCTCCGGAACCTGGGCGTCGAGCAGCTCGACGTCGTCAACCTGCGCATGGGCGGCGTCGACGCCCCCGAGGCCGGCTCGATCGCACCGCAGTTCGCGGCGCTCGCCGAGCTCCAGCAGCAGGGGCTGATCCGGCACCTCGGCCTGTCGACCGTGGACGCCGATCAGCTCGCCGAAGCGCAGACGATCGCGCCCGTCGTCTGCGTGCAGAACATGTACAACGTCGCCCGGCGCGAGGACGACGCCCTCGTCGACCTGACCGCCGAGCAGGGCATCGCCTACGTGCCGTACTTCCCGCTCGGAGGCTTCTCCCCGCTGCAGTCCGGCGCGCTCGACCGGGTCGCGGAGCGCCTCGAGGTGTCGCGGCTCACGGTCGCGCTGTCCTGGCTGCTGCAGCGCTCGCCCAACATGCTGCTCATCCCGGGCACGTCGTCGGTGGCGCACCTGCGGGACAACGTGGCGTCGGCCGGGTTCGTGCTGCCCGAGGACGCGGTGGCCGAGCTCGACGCGATCGGTTCCGCGGCGTAGCGAGGACCGGGCCGGAGCCGACCTGCTGACGGCCGGGAGGCACGTGGCACTGCCGCCACGTGCCTCCCGCCCGTCGGGCACGCACCGTGCGCGGGCCAGACGCCGGGCGGACGGTCAGGCGACGGTGGCCAGGGCGAACGGCAGCACCGCCGACGCTCCGGCGCGCAGGAGTTCGCGCCCCGCGACCGTCATCGTCCACCGGCTGTCGACCAGGTCGTCCACGAGCAGCACCGGCCCGTGGTGCGCCTGGAGCCCGGCGGCCAGTTCGGGTCCGACCACGAAGGTGTCCCACACGCCGGACAACCGGTAGGCGCTGTTCGTCGCGCCGTCGCCACGGGGGACGCCGCCGTCACGCTCGAGCGTGCCCAGGTGCTGCAGCCGACCGATCGACGACAGCGCCTGCGCGAGGGAGCCGACGAGCTGTGGCCGGGAGCGGGAGGACATCGCGACGACCCCGGTCGGTCGGACCTCCCACGGCCAGTCCTTCAGGGCGCGGACGCACCCGTCGACGAGTTCGCGCGAGACCGGCGCATCGGACGTCCCGGTGGCGAACAGTGCGCGGAGCGGACCACCCCAGCCGAGGTCGGTGAGGCGTGCGACCGCCCGCCCGGGTGCGACGAGTTCGCCTGCCGGGATCTTGCCCTTGACGGCGACCCCCAGGGACGCCATGCCGGACGGCCACTGCGCGCGCGGGGCGATCTCCACCCCCACCTGGTCGAGGGCGTCCGCGGCCCCGGAGCGGTCGGCCTCGGAGACGTCGGTCGGGTACCAGGCACCGGCGCAGTTGTCGCACCGGCCGCAGGGCTCGGCGGTCGGGTCGTCCAGGTCCTGCTGCAGCAGCTGCATGCGGCAGGCGCTCGTCGACTCGTACGTCAGCATCGACGCGGCCTCGGCGGCGCGGGCGGCGGCGACGCGCTCGTAGCGGACGGCGTCGTACTCCCAGGGGCGGCCGGTGGTGACCCAGCCCCCGCCCACCCGCCGGACGGCCCCGTCGACGTCGAGCACCTTGAGGAGCAGCTCGAGGGTCGAACGCTTAATGTCGACGAGCCCCTCGAGCGCCACGGTCGACATGGCGGCGTCGGGGGACAGCGCGCCGAGCACGGCAGACGCGCGGGACTCCGTCGGCATCGAGGCGCTCGCGAAGTACTGCCAGATCTCCTGGTCCTCGCGACCGGGCAGCAGCAGGACGTCGGCGTTGTCCGTGGCGCGTCCCGCACGACCGATCTGCTGGTAGTAGGCGACGGGGGAGGACGGAGCGCCGATGTGCACCACGAACCCGAGGTCGGGCTTGTCGAACCCCATGCCGAGCGCGCTGGTCGCGACGAGGGCCTTGAGCTCGTTGCCCTTCAACTGTGCTTCGAGCTGCTCGCGTTCCTCGTTGTCGGTGCGGCCCGTGTAGGCGCGGACGGCGTACCCGGACTCGCGCAGCAAGCGGGCGATGTCCTCGGCCGCCGAGACCGTGAGCGTGTAGATGATCCCGCTGCCGGGCAGGTCGCCGAGGTGCGCGAGCAACCAGCCGAGCCGGGCGCGGGCGTCGGGCAGGGTGAGGACGCCGAGGCGCAGGGAGGCGCGGGCGAGCGAACCGCGGATGGTGAACACCGGGTCCTCGGGGCCGGCGGTGAGCTGCTCGGCGACGTCCTCGACCACGCGTTCGTTGGCGGTCGCGGTCGTCGCCAGGACCGGCACGCCGTGCGGCAGGGACCGGATGAGCTCGGCGAGCCGCCGGTAGTCCGGGCGGAAGTCGTGGCCCCAGTCGGAGATGCAGTGCGCTTCGTCGACGACGAGCATCCCCATCCGCCCGATCAGTGCGGGCAGCTGCTCGTCGCGGAACTTCGGGTTGTTCAGCCGCTCGGGGGAGACGAGGAGCACGTCGACCTCGTCACGGGCGAGCGCCGCCTGGGTCTCGGACCACTCGTGCGCGTTCGCCGAGTTGATCGACACCGCCCGGACCCCGGCACGGGCAGCCGCCGCCACCTGGTCCCGCATGAGCGCGAGCAGCGGGGACACCAGCACGGTCGGACCGCCGCCGCGGCGCCGGAGCAGCAGGGTCGCGAGGAAGTAGACGGCGGACTTGCCCCACCCGGTGCGCTGCACCACGAGCGCGCGCTGCCGGTGCTCCACGAGTGCCGAGATCGCCTCGAGTTGTCCGGGGTGGAAGACGGCTTCGGGGCGGCCGGTGAGCGCCTGCAGCGCCTCCTGCGCCTCCGCGGCGATCGCCGACGACGGCGCCGGCCCCGACGATGCCGGCCCCGACGATGCCGGCCCCGACGATGCCGGGCCCGACGGCGCGGCGTCCGCGACCGACGGCGGGACGGGGGAGGCAGCAGGTGAGCTCATGCCCCCATGCTGTCAGGACCGACCGACGTACCGAGCCACGGGCCTCCGACCTGTGGGGAACCCGGCGCGGTCACTGGTAGGTGACGAGCGACGGTGTCGGTTCGACCTCGGTCATCGTCTGCTCCGGGGTCAGCATCGGGGTGTCCTCGTCGATGAAGTTCTTCCAGCCCCAGTGCACGCCGCGCGGAGCACCGACGTGCAGGGCCTTCCACGTCGCCTGCTTGTCCGGCTGCGACCCCTGCCCGTCGACGTGCACGAGCAGGTCGAGTTCGGGGTGCGACGCCAGCGCGTCCCGGTCCGAGATCATCGACAGCCGGAACTGGTGCAGCACGAGGGCCTTGGGCGGCAGCCCCTCCCGACGGACCAGACCGGCCAACCACGACGACACCTCGTTCACCTCCTCGGCGCTCACCGACCCGATCTGCTCCAACGGGACCTGGTCCGGACCGAGCCGCCACTCCGGGTCGAGTGCCAGCCAGACGTCCGGCCGCTGCAACAGCGACTCGTACCGCTTCGCCTGCGACAGGAAGTCACTGCGTCCCGGCTGCAGGTCGATGATCGTCGGCAAGCCGGCGTCGTGCGCCGCGTCGACGTAGGGCTCGAGGGACGAGACCGGCAGCTCGCGTGAGTAGTCGCCGTCCTCCCCGGCCTCGCCCGCGGCGACCGTCGCGATCACCTCGAACGCCGGGGTGACCGGTTCGTCGGACGAGCCGCGGTACGCGCGGGCCGTCTCCTCCGCCCGCCGCACGCTGTCCGCCGGGCCCTGCTCACCGAGGACGCCCAGGACCGGCGCACCGGGAGCGCCGTAGAGCGCGGTGTACCGGTGGCCGTCGAACGGACGCTGTCCGCCGTCGCCGATCCGGTACCCGGTCTGCGCCGCCCGCACGACCCACGCCGGCTCCCGGAGGTCGGCGAATGCCGCGCCGAGCAGCAGCGTCGGCCGACCCGCGGCACGGTGCAGCGCCTCGACGACGGAACCCGACGCCGCCGGGTCCGACACGCCCGAGGGCATGTCCACCAGCTGAGCGCCGGCAGCACGGGCCGTCGCGACCGCCGCGGCGTCGTCCGACCGCTCCGCCACCACGACCGTCTGCCGGGAGGCGCGTCCCGCCTCCGCACGTCGGCCCGCCTCCGGTGCGTCCCGCTCCGCGACGGATGTGTCCAGCGTCACGTCGCCGACCGCCTGGTACCAGGTGGCCCCGAGACGCCGCAGCTCGCGGTCGACGGTCCGCGGGTCGTCGCCCACGAGGAGCGCCGGGACGTGCGCGCGGACCGCGGCGGTCGCGGCCCGGCGCACGGCCCCCGCGTCGTCCGACCGCGCCACGACCGCACCCGGGGACGAGCGGAACAACGTGCGGCTCGCCCGGACGGACCGGTCGGCGGCGGAGTCCTGCGCCACCACCGTGACGGCGTCCGACGCGGCGCGGGCCAGGGTCGGCCGCGGCGTCGGAGCGGCACCGGAGCAGGCGGCGACACCGAGCACGAGACCGGCCACCGTGAGCGCGAGCAGGGAACGGACGGGTCGAGAACGCATCGGGCCACCATAGGAGCCCGCGGGCCGCCAGCCTGGGAGCGCGGTCCGTGCGGTCTCGTAGAAGGGGAGCATGCACCGACAGGCCGACGACCGACCGATCATCGGGCCGGTGGCGGCTCCCGACCTGCACTGCATGACCCTGAACCTCCGTCGACAGGTGCGTCGCCCCGCGGGACACCCGGACGCGTGGGAACACCGCCGGGACGCCGTCGTCGCGCTCGTCGCCTCCGAGGAGCCCACCGTCCTCGCCGTCCAGGAGGCCCTCCGCCCGCAGGCGGTCGACCTCGCCACCGGCATCGGCGACCGTTGGGAAGCCGTCCTGCTCGGTCGGGACCGCTACGGGGACGGGGAAGCCGTCGGCGTCCTCGTCGACACCGAGCGCTGCACGGTCGTCGAGCGTCGCTCCTGGGCGCTGTCCCGCCGACCGCTCCGCCCGGGCTCCCGCTCCTGGGGCACCGCCTTCCCCCGGCACGCCGTGGGGGTCGTGCTCGACGACCGCGTGACCGGCCGACGCTTCCTCGCACTCGCCACGCACCTCGACGTGGTCTCCCCGTGGGCGCGTCTCCGTTCCGCCGAGCTGCTCGGCAGGATCGTGACCGAGTCCGGCCTGCCCGCCGTCGTCATGGCGGACTGGAACAGCGCGGCCGGGTCGGCGCCCTGGCGCGCCCTGGCGGAGGTGGGCGTCACGGACACCTGGGGCCGGGCCTCCCGGCGGGAGACGCCGGAACTCGGGACGTACGCCGCCTACCGGGAGCCGCGCGCGGACCGACCGCGCATCGACGGGGTGCTGGCCACGGCCGGAGCCGAGGTGTCGCGCGTCGCCGTGTCCACGCGGCGCCCCGGAGGGGTCTGGCCCTCCGACCACCTCGCGGTGCACGCCGTGCTCTCCCTCGGAGCGGAGGCGTGATCGCCACCCTCGGGCTGACGTTCCTGCGCCGCCCGCACGGTGCGGTCTGGATCGCCGACGTGCTCCGGTTCGTGACGCTCGTCAGCGTGCCCGTCGCACTGATCGGCTGGGGTGCCGTCGCGTTCGCCGTGATGGCCCTTGCCCTGCTGGGTGCGGTCGTCCCGCGCATGCTCGGTCTGCGCCCGACCTTCGACGTCGCGGTCGTGCTGCTCTCCCTGGTCGCTGGGTGGAGCAGCCCGCTCGACTGGTACACGACGGTCTTCCTGTGGGACAAGGTCGTGCACGTGGTCCTGGTCGGCCTGCTCGCCGGACTGGTGTACGTCATCGCGTCCGACGTCGGCGTCGTCGCCTCCGCTCCTCGGGCCGGCGTGCTGCTGTCCGCGCTCGTGGCGCTCGCCGCGGGCATGGCGATCGGTGCCGTGTGGGAGATCGGGGAGTGGCTCGGGCACAACTTCGTCGACGACACCATCTACGTGGGCTACGACGACACCATCGGGGACCTGGCGGCGGACGGGCTCGGTGCGCTGCTGGCCGGGTTCGCGCTGCCGTGGCTGTCGCGCGAGCGGCGGGTCGTGCGGCCGGACGGTGCTGCCCGCGCGGTCGGCTCCCGGCGCGGGCAGGGGGCGGCGCTCGACCCGAGGGGGTGACGCGGACCTGCCGTGATCCGGCACGCGTCCGAGCCAATCCGGGGACGTGTGACGCGCGCGGGCTGTCGGCCGTGGCGCGGTGGGGGTCCGGTGTCCGCTATGCTGGTCGGGTTGCTCCGCGCTCGGTCGGGTGTGGAGCAGGGCCCGCGGTGTCGTTCGCGACACGGGGTCTGGGTCCGAACGGACTCACGGGCTGTGGCGCAGCTTGGTAGCGCACTTGACTGGGGGTCAAGGGGTCGCAGGTTCAAATCCTGTCAGCCCGACCATGCAGGACGGTCGGACGGCCGTGCACGAAGCGGAACCCACCGAGACATCGGTGGGTTCTCCTCGTTCCGGGCCGGTGTCGCCCTCCCGGCCGTCGCCCGTCCCACCCGACGTACCCGGATGCTGATCCCCACGGTCGCGCCGCGCTGGGGGTGGCGCCGTGCCCAGGGTCGCGCGGTCCGCAGTTCCGCCGCGGGACAGCAGTGGAACCCCCGACGCGGCCGCGCCCGGCCCGACCGCATCGTTGGAGCGACGGCGGTCACCCGGACCGCCGACGGAACGGAGCAGCATGTCGGCAGGAACGAGGATCGACGGGGCCACCCTGCTCGTCACCGGAGCGAACGGCGGACTCGGTGTGGAGTTCGTCGCCCAGGCACTCGAGCGCGGTGCCGCCCGTGTCTACGCCGCTGCCCGGACACCGCGGACGTGGGCCGACGAGCGGATCGTGCCGCTGGAGCTCGACGTGGACGACCAGGAGTCCGTCGAGCGCGCGGCACGCACCGCCGGAGACACCACCATCACGATCAACAACGCCGGCACCACGTCGCTCGAACCGCTGTCCACCGGTGACGTCGACGTCCTCCGGGCCGTCGTCGAGACGAACCTGTGGGGATCGCTGCGGGTCGCCAGGGCGTTCGCACCGGTGATGCAGGCGAACGGCGGCGGCTCGCTCGTCAACGTGCTGTCGGCGGCGAGCTGGGTGCACCGACTCGGGTCGTACAGCGTCTCGAAGGCGGCGATGTGGGCCGCGACCGACGTGCTCCGACTCGAACTCGCCCCTGTGGGCATCCGTGTGGTCGGGCTGCACCTCGGTTTCACGCGCACGCCGATGATGACGAAGCAGACAGTGGCGCTCCCGCCGATGGGTGAGCCCGACGACGTCGTCCGGTCCGCGTACGACCAGATCGAGGCGGGCGCGCTCGAGGTGCTCGCGGACGAGCGGAGCCGGCAGGTGCGTGCGGCCCTCGCGCTGCCGCTCGAGACCGTCTACCCGGAGATCGCGCAGCTCGGACCGACCGGGGCCGCGTAGGCGGCGGGTCCGGCCGGGAGGCCCGTGGCCGGTCGGGCGCCCATCCGCCGGTCGCGGGGATCACCGGCTGGGCGCCTCCGGGAAGGTCATCGTGACGCGCAGGCCGCTCGGCTCGGCGTCGCCGAGGGCGACGCTCGCGCCGTGGACCTCCGCCACCCACGACACGATGGCCAACCCCGTCCCGGTCCCCGAGCCGACGGCGGTGGTCCGGCCGCCCTCGAGGACCGCCCCGCGACGGTGCGCCGGGATTCCCGGGCCCTGGTCGGTGACCTCGAGCACCACTCCGCGGACCCGCACGACCACGTCGCCCGAACCGTGTCGCACGGCGTTCTCGGTGAGGTTCCGCACCGCCTGCGCCAGGAGGTCGGCGTGCCCGACGACGACCGACGGCCGGAGGTCGAGACGGACCGCCCCGGCACCGGGGACGTCCTCGACCGCGAGCTCGACGACCTGGTCGAAGCGGACGGGTTCGAGTTCGAACGAGGCAGGGTCGGCGCCGCGGATCCGGGCGCGGTCGAGGAGGCGGGACACGAGGGCGGACATGCGCGTGACCTGGGTCTCGATGGACGCGAGCCGGTGCGGGGAGCGGTCTGCCTCGAGGGCGAGCTGCATCACGGCGAGTGGTGTCCGGAGTTCGTGTGCGGCCTCGCGGAGGAACTGCTCGTGCTGCTCGATGCTCCGGATGGCGGGGCGCATGGCGAGACCGGACAGGAGGTGCCCGAGGCCGGTCCCGAGCGCGCAGAGCCCGACGACCGTGACGACGAGGAGGAGGTCGAGCCTCCGGTGTTCGGGGGTGGGTGCAGCTGAGGCGCCGGCGAGGACGACCGTGTCCGAGTACGGGACCGACAGCGCGACCCAGTCCGACGGCGCGTCGCGCTCGACGGCCGGTGCGGTCGACTCGACGGGCGCCCCGCTGCGCCGCGCCCGGGCCATCAGGTCGATCAGCGTCGCGGAGCTCGGGAGCGCTCGCTGCGAGGGCGACGCGACGAGGATGCCGGCCCGGTCGACGTAGGCGAAGGTCCGGTCGACCGTCGTCCAGGTGGCCACGTCCTGGGGGTCGAACCGGATGTCCGGACCGGAGGAGGCGGCGGACCGCGAGAGCTGTTCCGCGAGGCCCGTGAGCTCGCGGTAGGTCTCGCGCGTGTGGGAGCGCGAGTCGATGGCCGACGCCATCACGGCGAGGACCACGAGGCAGAGCGCCGTGGTCACGGCGAAGAGGACGGTCCCGCGCCACCGGAGCCGCTGGAGCTGTCGACGTTCAGGCGTCACCGTCGGCCTCGTCGACGAGCCGGTACCCGACACCGCGCACGGTGTGGATCGGCGGTGGGGACCCCAGGCGCTTGCGGAGTTGCGCGATGACCACGTCGACGACGTTCGACGCCGGGTCGTGGTGCTCGTCCCAGCACCGCTCGATGAGGTCCGACCGGGTCACGACGCCGCCGGACGCCCGGAGCAGCTCGTCGAGGACGGCGAACTCCTTCGCCCGGAGGATGAGCTTTGTCCCGTGTCGGTGCACCGTGTGCCGCTGCACGTCCAGGCGGATGCCGGCGCGTTCGAGGGTGGGCGGGACGGTGACCTGGCCGCGGCGACCGAGCGCTCGGACACGTGCGATCAGTTCCACGGCCGCGAACGGCTTCACCAGGTAGTCGTCCGCGCCGAGGTCGAAGCCGCTGACGCGGTCGGCGAGGGCGTCCCTGGCGGTGACGACGAGTGCCGGGGTCAGGTCACCGCGACGGCGCAGGGCAGCGACCAGTGTCGCTCCGTCGCCGCCCGGGACGGTGCGGTCGAGGACCAGGCACCCGTACGTCCCAGAGGCCGCTGCGATCTCGGCCTCCTGGTAGTCGCGGGTGACGTCGACCGCGTGACCGGCCCGCCGCAGGACGCGTTCGACCTCGAGGGCGAGGGGTTCGTCGTCCTCGAGCAGCAGGACCTTCACGGGGCGGCCCGCACGGCGCCGGCATCGACCATCGCGCCGGTGGCGACGGCGTCAGAGGGCACGGTCAGCGAGTGCACGCAGGTCACCGCCGCCACGGGCTGGAGGCGGGACGGGCTCCGGCTCGAGGCACCGGTCCAGCAGCCGCTCGACGAGCACGGCCCGCTCGACGACCTCGTCGGCGTCGATCGACCCCGGGAGGATGCGGACCTCGACGGTGTCCCGCACGGGCGCGTCGGACAGCAGGGCGCCGAGGTTGACGTCGAAGAACTTGCCCAAGCCCAGTCGCCGACCGGCGTCCCGGAGCGCGGGCCAGGTGGCGTCCGACCCGGTCAGCGCGAGGAGTTCGTCGGGCAGCGCGCGGACCCGAGTTGCGGCGGGGTTCGAGCCGAGCGCGGCCCGGAGCTCCGCACGCCAGAGGGTGAACAGCCGCACCAGGTTCGCGAAGGGACGGGCGGCGCGGAAGGGCTGGCCGTCGAAGTGGAGGTGGACCGCCGCCTCCACGGGGACGGTGAAGCCGAGCGCCCGAGCGTGCCCGAGCAGGAGGTCGAGCGTCTCGCGGTGGTCCGACACCAGCGGCGCCGTCACGATCTCGCACGGTCGGTCCCGCCCGCGGGGGAGGGCCGTCGCGAGGGCAACGGTCGCACCGGCCTCGTCGTCCACGCGGCGGACCCCACCGATCACGTCCACCTCGCTCCCGAGGAGGGCGGCGACCGGGTCGAGCAGCCGCTCGAAGGTCGCGTCCGGCGGTTGGTGCCGCGCGACGAGTCGGAGGAGACGCGGGTCGTCCGACAGGATCCGGAACCAGCCGTCCGCGGTGCTCGGGACGTCGGGGCGCCCCGGGCCATCCCGGAGGTCGGCGACCAGGGTGATGTCGTCCACGAAGGACGCGAGCGGTCGGCCGGAGCCGTCGGTCACGGCGAAGCCAGGGGTGAGGTGCCAGAACTGCCCCATCCCCGGTACGAGCGACGGCTCGGAGTCGGTGTGGAACACCCGGGTGACCCGGCCGCCCACGGCCTGCGCGACGCGCGCTGCGAGGGCACGCCGATCCGAGCCTCCCGGCGCCAGCAGCTCGACCTCGAAGCCGATGCGTCGGCGGAGTCCGGTCATCGTCGTTCCTCCCGGAGGGGAGCCGGTGCCGCGTCGGGACGACGCGACACCGGCAGGGGGTCAGGGCTGGATGGGCAGCGGGATCCGAGGCGTGCTCAGCAGGTCCTGGCCGGCCTTGATCTTGGCGCTGTAGGTGTCGATCTTCCACAGCTGCGCCAGTTCACCCGCGTCCGCGTAGTCGTAGCCGGCGGCGAAGAAGGCTGCGGCCGCGTCGCCGGCGGACGGCGTCGGGTGCTCGAGCGGGACGGGCTTGTTCGCCAGCGCAAGACCGCCGGCCTTGACCTTCGCGTCGTGCGTGGAGACCTTCCACGAGGCCGCGAGCCGGTCCGCCAGGCCCGGGTCGTCGGGCTCGGCGAGGGCGAACGCGCGCAGCTGCTGGTCCTCGGTGTAGCTGCGCGCGAAGCCCTGGCCGGGACCGAACGGCAGCTGCTGCCCGGCGAGCAACTGCGCACCCGCCGTGGTCTTCGCGTGGTTTCGGTCGGCGGCGTTCCAGAGGACCGCGAGGTCCAGCGCGTCCTCGTAGCCGTAGCCGGCGGCGTAGTACGCGTTGATGTCCTTCACCTCGGGGGAGTCGTCGATCCGCTTCTCCACTGCGGCCCGGAGCTGCCGGAGCTTCTCCGCGCTGGTCCGTGCGTCCACCGCCACGTGGGGGTGCGCGGTGACGTGCGGGGCGGCAGAACCGGTCGCCGCTGCGTGGTGGGTCACCGCGGCCTGTGCGGGCAGGCTGCTGAACAGCGCAGCGATCGCGCAGACGGCGGCGCCGCCGGCGAGCGCCGTGCCGCCGATGCGTCGGAACGCGCGGCCGCGCGTGGGGGTGTCGTTCTCCGTCATGGTGGTCTTCCTCTCGATGGTGGTGGTGTGGGTGGTGCCGTCCGCGGAGCGGGACGTGGAAGGGGCGCCGGGACGGTCAGCGGGGCAGGACGGCCTGGACGCCGATCAAGGGGGCGGTCTCGGACCGACACGTCGACCCGAGGTACCCCGTCGGCAAGCCGGCGGTGAGCGCGCGGACCGTGTGCGGCACGACCACCGACAGCGCGTCCGGCTCGACCGGCCGGCAGCGGACGGGCGCCGAGCCGGAGTGCAGCGCGAGGTACACCTGCGCCTCCTTCCCGGACCGGAGCGTGACGGCCGGTGCCGGCACGGCACGGATCTCCAGCGCGGGCGGACCGAAGGGGTCACCGTGCGACGCGAGACGGACGGTCGGCCAGCCCTGCAGGACGCAGCTCCGGTCTCCCTCGTTCGTCAGCACGAGTGCCAGCAGCACGGCTCCCTCGTCCGTCGGCGGCGACGGCAGCGCGGCACCGTCCCGCCCGGCGACCGTCACGGACAGGGACGCCGCCCCGCACCACGGGGACCGCAGCGTGGGGACGCTCCGGTCCGCGCCGGCCGTCTGGAGCGATGTCGAGCAGCCGCTCGCCGCGGTGGTGAGGGCCACGGCGGCGGCGGCGATCACCGTCCGGAGGAGTGTCAGCTGGGGCACGTGACGACCATGACAGCGGGGGCATGAGACGGAGGTGAAGCGGGTCCCGGAACACCGAGGTGCACCGTGAGCGTGCTGGCCTGGTCCGGCGCACGGTCGGGCTCGGTTCCTCCACACCCGGGCTCCCTCCGTGGTCGCCACGATGCGCGGACCCGAGGCCCCCGGCGACCATCGGCCGACGGCAGCACACGGCACCGTCCCGGACGGACAGGACCGACATGACCCATGCGCACGACGACGGTGCCTTCCGCGGTCTCCGCTGGACCGCGCTGCGGACCGAGCAGGCCGAGCACGCCGTGACGACCGGCGCCGCGGCGGCGTACCGGCCCGCGGTCGGACCCTGGGCGGCCGTCGCGGCCGACGAGCAGGCGGCCTGGGACGACCTGCGGTCGCTGGCCGCGACCGTCGAGGTCGAGCGCTCGACCCGCTCGGTGCCGGACGGGTGGCGTCTGCTCCGCCGCGACGAGTACCTCCTGATGGTGGACGACTCCGCCGTGCCCGTCGGCGACGTGGCTGGCGTGCAGGTGCTGGACGAGCGTCACCTGGACGCGATCCGCGGTCTCGCGGACGAGGTGGGCGCCCCGATGTTCTCGGCGGGCGCGTTCGCCCTGGGGACGTTCGCGGGTGTCCTCGACGGGGACCGCCTCGTCTCCCTGGCGGGCACCCGCGGATCGACCCGCACGACGCGCGAGGTGGTCGCGGTCGCGACGGTGCCCGACCGGCAGGGTGAGGGACTCGCCTCCCGGACGGTGGACGCGCTCCGCGCGTCGATCCGGGCGACGGGCCGCACGCCGTGGCTCCAGGTGCTGCCGGAGAACGTCCGCGCGGTGCGCGTGTACGAACGGCTCGGCCTCCGCGTGCACCACCGCACCACCGTCGACCGGCTGGAGGCGGTGTGACCGGTCCGGGACACCGGCCTGCATCGCGTGCTCACCGCGTCGCCGACTCGTCGTGACCGAGGTCGTTGAGTGCGAGCGCGAGCTGCGTGCGCGTGCGCACCCCCATCTTCCGGTAGGCGTTGCCGAGGTGGGTCTCCACGGTCCGGACGCTCACGAACAGCTGGGCCGCGATCTCACGGTTCGTCCGGCCAGCTGCCGCGGCCTGCGCGACCCGCGTCTCCGCGGCCGTCAGCAGCGCACGGCCGTCGGCGGCGTCGACGACCTCGGTCAGGCGCAGCGTCCGGGCCGCGATGCGGGGGTCGTCCGCGTGGATCCGGCTGGCGGCGACGTCGACGAGCACCTGGCGGGCACGGCCCTCGCGACCGGCGTCGACGAGCAGCTGGGCGCGGTCGAGCTGCGCCCTGGCCAGCTCCGGGGCGAACCCGCCGCGGCGCAGGGACTGGACGGCCTCCTCGGCGAGACGCAGCGACTCCTCCTGGTCCCCGCGCTGCATCGCCACGAGGGCACGCACCCGGAGGGCCTGGCCGTACGCGTGCGGGCGTCGGTGCGGTTCGTCGAGGGTCGCGAGGTGTCGTGCGAGTCGCTCGGCACCGTCCAGGTCACCGAGGTGCGCCCGGGCACGTGCCAGTTCGACGTCGATCCAGAGCCGCCGGCCGGGCTCGACGATGCCCTTCGCCTCGGCGAGGTGCAGAGCCGTCTCGAGTTCCGCCCGTGCGACGGCCCAGTCCTCCGACCACGCTGCGTCGATGCCGGCGAGCCCGTGCAGGAGCAGACGGCCACGGATCGTCGCGACCGGGCTCAGCCACCCGGTGAGCAGTTCCTCGAGGGCGTCCCGGTCGTTGCGGGTGAGGGCGAGCAGACCGCGGGCACGGCTCAACGGAGGCGGGGCGTCCACCAGCCGGAGCGCGTGCCGTTCCGCGTCGGCCAGCAGTGCGGCGGCGTGGACGACCCGTCCGGACAGCACCTCGACGATGGCGGCGTGGGCCATCGCCCGCGCCGTGGTCGCGTGGGCGCCGAGCAGCTCCGAGGTCCGGACGAAGGCCGTGAGGGCCGGCCGTGAGCGGCTGAGGTCGTCGGCCTGGTACGCGCCGACCGCCTCGATCGCCCCGGAGCTCGTCGACAGCTCCAGGACACCGCTGGCCGACTCGACGGCCCGGGACCGCGCGATGATCTCCGACGACAGACCGAGCCCTGAGTCGAGACGCCGGAACGCGAGGTCCTCGAGTGCCGCCAGGACGGTGTGCGGCACCAGGTCGGCAGGGAGCGCCGCGGTGGCCGCGTCCAGTTCCCGCGCCACGTCGGCCGCGTCGTCGTCCGACCAGAGGAGCCGGAGCACCCGGATGACCTCCGACCGGACGTCATCCGGCGCGAACGACCGGTGCGCGTCCGCGAGCCGCCGCTCGAGCGCCTGCACACCGAGGTCCGCCGCGACCGCCTCCGCGGTGACGACGGCGATGCGGTCGAACTCCGCCGGCGCCAGGGTGACCGGGTCGAGGGTCGCCGACAGCCGGAGCACGAGCGCGACGTCGCCCTGCGTGCCGGCGATCTCGGCGGCGTGGAGGACCCGGTCGACGTGTGCCGCCGACCGCCCGTCGGACCGCGCGACCGACCGCATCGCCAACCGGAGCGCGTCCGTGGTCGTCCCGATGCGGCGGGCACGGCCGGAGGCCGCACGCAGTTCCTCCGCCAGGTCCGGTCGCGGCCCGGGGAGGGCCGCGTCGTCCCGGTGCTCGAGGCGGTGCGCCGCGGGGAGCGGCGCCTCGGCGAGGCGGGCGTGCAGGGCACGCCGGTCGGCCGCCGGCGTCATCTCCAGCACCGCGGCCCGGAGCAGGGGTGTCGTCACTGACACCTCGCGACCCTTGACGCCGAGGACGCCGAGGCGGACGCCCTCGGCGAGGGCCTGGTCCGTGGGACCCACGACGTGCGCGAGCGCCTCGACGGTCCCCGCCCGCATCAACGCGGTGGTGAGCAGCACCTCCTGGACCGGGCCGGGGAGGCGCGTGATCCGGGCGATGGTCGAGGTGACGGCCCGCGACGTGGTCGCGGGGCGGTCCTGTCCGGACCGGCGGGCCACGGCCAGGTCGACGGCCCACGACGGGTTGCCACCGCTCTGCGCGGCGACCTCGGCGACGTCGGTCGCGGTCAGCCCGTCCAGGTCGGCGTCGCTCAGCACCGCGGCGATGCCCGCGGGACTGAGCGGCGCCAGGAAGGCGAGCTGCGCCGCGGTGAAGACGACCTTCCAACTGGTGACGGGACCGCCGGCGTCGAGCTCGCGGGCGACGACGAGGGCGATGCCGGCTGCCTCGTGCGGCGGTCGGAACATCGGGGCCATCAGGTCGACGGACTGCCGGTCCGCCAGGTGCGCGTCGTCGAGGACCACGACCGCGTGCGCGGCCGCCAACAGGTTGCAGAGGTACCGCAGGGCCGCCTCGAGCATGCGGTGGTCGCCGGACTCCGGGGGAGTGGTCGCGAGCAGTTGTTCGAGGACGGCGCGGTACCCGATCGGCACGGCCCGGAGGACGCGGTCCGGGACGAGCCGCAGGAGGCTCCGCACCGCCGTGTAGGGACCCGTCGCGCCCTCGTCGAGTCGGATGAGCAGCACGGTGCGGTCGTCCCGGACGCGGCGGGCGAGGGCCTCGAGCATCGTCGTCTTCCCCACCCCGGGTTCGCCGACGATCGCCAGGCGGCCGCCGCGCTCACCGGCGACCCGCACCATGCGCTCCAGCAACTCCCGACGCTCACGGGGGACCCGGTCACGGCCGGCTGCGTCCTCGTGGTTCCCGGCAGGCATCAGGCGCGACCGTCGAACAGCGCGTCACGGTGCGCGAGTGCGGCCTTCGCGGGCGAGAGCGCCGTGTGTCGAGCGCCCACCCCGACGTCCCGGACGGCACGGGCGAGCGGGTGCTCGGCGTGGAGCGCGGCCGCTCCGATCGCGGTCACCAGGAGGGGGAGCGCGCCCTCGGCAGCGGCGAGGGCCTGGACGGCCAGGTCCGCTGCCGTCGCCCGTTCCACGGCCGTCAGTGCGTCGACCTCCGCCCGCGTCCCGAGTCCCGCGACCGCGGCGTCGTGGAGCGCCTCCGCATGGGCGACCTGCAGCGCCGCCGAACTCACCGACTCCCGCAGGTCCGCACGGGCCCACCGCGGACCGCCCTCGTCGACCGCCGTGAGGACCCGCTGGAGCGCCGCGTGCACGACGCCGATCAGGGGTGCCGCGAAGAAGACCGAGGCGTAGAACGGCAGCGGCGCCGCGGACGGGGACGGGGTGAGGGCGCGCGCTCGGCGGCCGGGCACGACGACGTCCTCGAGGTGTGCGGTGTCCCCGCCCGAACCCCGGAGGCCCGCTGCGTCCCACGTCGTCTCGATGCGGACGTCGTCGACCGGGACGAGGACCCGGACCAGCCCGTCGGTGTCGACGTCACGGACCGTCGCCATGACCCAGTCGGCCCAGGGCAGCCCGCTCGCCGGGGACGAGACGGCACGCACGTGGAGGTCGTCGCCGACCCAGGTGCCGGTTCCCTGCGGGGCCAGGGTGCCGCACACCAGCGTGTCGCCGTCGGTGGCCCGGATCTCCCGGACGGTCTCGTCCGGGAACTCGACGACGGCGAGGTTCGTGACCGCGGCGACCGCACCGATCCACCCGAGGTCGGCGTCCTCGGCGCCGAGGGCCGTGAGGCGGTCGGCGATCTCCCGGACGGTCCAGGGGGCGGTGCCGTCGGGGCGCGGGAGCCAGGCGTCGAGGGCTCCCGACCGCGCGAGCGGGCCGCGGACCGCCGCGCGGTCGCGCGTCGTGCTCGTCGTGCTGGTCGTGGTCGTGGTCGTCGGGGTCGGTCCTGCCTGGGACGTGGACATCGGTCTTCCTCTGGGGTTCGTCGGGGGCTCGTCCGGAGCGTCGGGGTCGTGCTGCCGGGGACGTGGTCCGGTGGGTGCGGAGACCGGCGGGATCGGTGCCGGGTCTCGATCGTCGACGGCTCGTGTCGACGTCGTGTCGACGTCCTGTCGCCGAGGGGGCGTCCGGTGCACGAGACCGGTGGTGGATCGGTTGGTCCGGACCGTACGCGGTGGTGGAACGAACGGTCAAGAATCCTGTTCGAACTTGAATGATGCTCCGAGGTGTGCTTATCCTACATAGGTAGAAACAAGTGCCGGACGTCCCCGACGACGCCGACACGAGAGAGGACCGCCCGTGCACCACGAACCACGACGCATCGCGCACGCAGCCCACTGGTGGGTCGACCGCGCTGCCGACCTGTCACCCGTCGCAGTCCGCGAGACCCGTCGTGAGCAGTGGCACGCAGACGTCGCCGGGGCGGCCGAGGTCGGCGTCCCGCGCCGCGGTCTCGTCCTCGGGATGGTCCTGACCGCCGCCGTCCACCGCTCCGTCCGACACGTCCCAGGGGGACCCGTGACCTCGAACCACACCGCCCGCATCTGCTCCGCTCGGGTGCTCATCGCCGCCGCCGTCCTGTCGGTCGTCGCGTCGTCCGTGCTGCAGCGGACCCTGTTCTTCGTCTGGACCAGCACGCAGCAGGCCCGGGTCGGCGAGGTCCTGCAGCTCGCGCTCGGCTTCGTCGTCCCAGTCGCCCTGGTGCTCGTCGCCCTGTCGCGCGTGACCGACGGCCGCCGGTGGGTGGCCGCCGCCGCGCTGGCCGTCGCCGGGTCCGTTCTCCTGGGGGTCGGTGCGGTGTTCGGTGGCGTGGTCGGGGTCGTCTGCGCGAGCACCGGGTCCGCCGGGCTGCTCGCGGCCTGGTTCTCGGCGAACCGCTCCCGTCCCCGCGTCTGGTCGCTGGTCGCCATGCCCGCTGCGGCGCTCGTCACCGTCGACGTGATCGTGGTCGCCCTCCGGTCGGTCGTCGACGCGTCGCCCGCTGCACGGCCGGTACTCTGGGAGGCGGAGGGCCTGGTCGTCCTCGCGCTGCCGATCCTGGTGGCGGCCGTCGTCGCCGTCGCGCTGCCGATCCTCGACGGACGCTCGGCCGGTCGGGCGGTGACCGCCTGATGGAACCGCTGACCCGCGTCACCGCCCCGACCATCGACGTGCTCTCCGCGCTCCTGGACCACGACGGTCCGGTCTGGGGGCTGCTGGTCATCAAGTCGACCGAGCGTCCCGCCGGCACCGTCTACCCGATCCTGGAACGCCTGGAGGGGCGCGGATGGATCACCTCGACGTGGGAGGACGACCCCGAGCGGCCCGGACCGCGCCGCCGCCTGTACGAGTTCACGTCGGACGGCCGGGTCGCCGCCGTGGAGGCCCGGGCCGACTTCCGTCGCCGCCAGGCACCGGCCCGACGCGCCAGCGGCCGGACCGTGACCTCGTGAGCATCGCGCAGGTCATCGTCGAGGTCGCCGCCGACCTGTCACCCGCCCAGCACCGCTCGGTCCGACGCGAGCAGTGGCTCGCCGACGTCCGTGACGCGGCCGAGCTCGACGTCTCGCCGCTCCGACTCGCGTTCGGCGCACTCGCCACCGCGGTCTTCCACCGCACCCGCACCCACCGATCCTCCTGGGGAGACCTCGTGACCGCCACCGCAACCGCCCGTCCGACGATCGGGACGGTGCCGGTGCTGACCGTCGGCATCGTGCTCTCGATCCTGCTCAGTGCCGCCTTCACCGAGGCCTTCGGCGGCAACCACGGCGGCGGCTCGTGGCAGTGGTACCGCTTCATCGCGATCCAGGCCGCCCTCGGCACGATCCTGCCGGCGATCGGCGTCGTGCTGGCGCTGCACGCGTCCCGGGTCCCGCGAACCCGCCTGGTGGTCTCCGCGGTCCTGCTCCTCGTCGGGGCGATCGGCTTCGGCGGGTGGGAGGTCTGGAGGCTGCTCGGCCTCGTACCGCTTGACTACTCGTACTCGATGGCCCCGACCTTCTGGGGGCTCCCGACCCTCGCGCTGCTGCTGTGGTGCTGGTGCGTCGACGTCCGCGGCTGGCGGTGGGCACTCGTCGCCGTACCGCTCGTGACCTGGGCGATCGTGCTCCCGCTCACCGGACACCTGCCACTCTTCACGTGGCCGGTCCTCGAGCGGCTCCCACTCCTCGCCGCCGTCCTCGTCGCCGTGTTCATCACACCGCGCACGGCCCGCGACGACACCCACGCGCCGGTGACACCGCGAGCGGGTCACTGACCTCGACGTCGGGGAACCCGCACGAGCGACGGGGCGGGAGCGGCCAGCACGGCCGCTCCCGCCCCGTCGCTCGTTCACGCCGTCCAGGTCCAGTTCACCCGGTGGTACGCGCGGACGAACCCGGCGCGGACCAGGTTGCGCGCGGACGGGTCGTCGTCGGAGCCACCGGTCTCGGCCGTCAGCAGTCGGCAGCCCGAGTCGGCTGCGGCGGCCGCGCGCGCGGCGAGCAGGGCGGACTGCACCCCGCGACGACGGTGCGTCGGGAGGGTGCCCCCGGTGTTGAGCGAGCCGACCCCGTCGACGACGTAGAGCGCGCCGGCGCCGACGAGCAGGTCACCGTCGAAGGCTCCGAACACCTGCGCGACCGGGTCCTCGACCGCGCCGCGGAGCATCGGCGTGAGGTCGGGGTCGGTCATGCCGAAGGCCTCCCGGATGATCCGTGCCCATCCCGGGACGTCGTCGACGGTGAGCGGTCGGACCGGGAGGTCGGTCCGTCCCGGCACGACCTCGGTCACCGAGCAGGCGTACTTCGACCACGTCGAGGCGGCGACGAGTGCGTGGTGCTCGCAGATCGCGGACCAGTCCACCGGAAGTGCGAGCGGGGCGATCGCCAGCGTGCCCTGGGCAGCGCCGGCGGCCCGCGAGAACGCGACGACGTCGGCGACCAGGGCGTCGTCGACGGGCGCGTCCGGGCCGAACCCCATCGCCTTCGTCCAGTAGCGGGAGGGGTCGGCGGTGACGACCGTGGCCACACCGTCCCGGACCGCAGCCGTGCGGATGCCGAGGCGCGCTCGGTCCTCCGGAGCAGCGTGGTCGAGGAAACGGCGGAAGTAGGTGCTCTCGGCGCGCTCGACGGCGAGGACGTCGGGGACGGACAGTGGGATCGACGGCATGGTGCTCCAGGGGTCGGGCGCGGACACGGAGTGCACATGCTGGTCCGCGGAGCGCCCGCCGACATCGTGGCGATCACCGAACCGGGTCCGCCGGTGCGCGCGGTCCGCACCGGTGGTGCCACGGATGCGCGGTCCGCCCGACGACGGCAGCATCGCGCCATGACCACTCGATCCACCGCAGCCCTGCTCCGGCACCACGTGCGCGGCCTCGAACACCTGACGGCCGGCAGCCCGCACGGACGGGTCTTCCGCGCGGGGTCGCTCGCGTTCGCGGACTCCGGCATCGACGTGGGGGCGTTCAACGCGGTCACGGTGACCGGGGCAGCGTGGTCGGCGCGCGACCTCGACCGGGCTGCCGGGATCGCCGCAGCCGGCGGCCGTCCCTGGTCGGTCACGGTGCAGCGCGGCGGGTCCACGACGCGCGACGCCGCCCGGCTGCACGCCGTCGAACGGGTCGCGGCCGCCCACGGGCTCACCGAGCGGGACGAGGACCCGTTCCTGGTCTGCCTGCCGGCCTCGTTCCGTCCCGCCGGTCCCGCCGGTGGCCACGATGCCGGGGAGCCGTCCGTCGAGACCGTGACCGCCCGGGCATGGGCCGACTACACCGGCGCGGTCGCCGACGGCTTCGGGATGGCCGCGGCCGCGTTCGGCACGGTGTTCGGCGGCGACCTCCTCGACGACCCGCTCGTGACGGGGTACCTCGTCCGCTCGGCCGGGCGCGTGGTCGGCTCAGGCCTCGGTGTCGTGGCGGGCGACGCGGTCGGCGTGCACAACATCGCCGTGGTCCCCGATCGTCGCGGCCGGGGCTTCGGTCGTGCGGTGTCGGAGCGCGTCGTCCGGGACGGCTTCGCCGGGGGAGCGACCGCGGCGTTCCTGGTCAGCTCGACGGAGGGGCTCCCGCTGTACCGGTCGCTCGGCTTCCGCCAGGTCGACACCCTCGTGCGCTGGTCGACGCCCGCGCCCGCGCCGGCACCCGCCTCCGTCCTCGCCCAGGCCGCGCCGCTCGCCGCCCGGGAAGACCGCGCGGTCAGCACCGGCCCCCGCCGAGGAGGGACGGCGTGACCCGGCGGTGGCTCGGCCCGGGCCTGGTGGTCGGTGTCGGTGCGGCAGTGTCCTGGGCAGCCTCCCGCGCCCTCGTGTGGTGGGTCCTCGTCGAGGTCCGCCGGGTCGGGCCGGAGCCGCTCCTGCTCGACGAGACCTGAGCGCGGGCGCCGCGGGCCCGGGTGACCCGCACGCGCCGCGGGACCCGCACGCGCCGCGTGACCCGAGCGCCGGCGCCCATCCGCGCCTCCTACCCGACGACGACGGCGACGACGGCCGAGCACGCCGACCGGCCGCAGCCCACCCGCCGCCGCCCCCTCGTCGATCAGGCCGCCCGCGCCCGGACCGGCTGCCGCCGCGCGAACGCCCGCACCAACGCGAAGAACCCGTAGCGCTGCCCACCCTCGTCGACGAGCAGGTGCGCGTCGACGAGGTCCTCCAGGAGCGCCCGCGTGCTGCCGACGTCCCGACGGAGCGCCCACGCGGCCTCCTCGGTGGTGAAGGGCCGGTCCGGCAGGTGTGCCAGCCGGTGGAACGCGTCACGCTGCTCCTCGAGCAGGGACGCCGACGCACGGCGGAACGGTGCGTCCACGATGCGGCAGTCGGCGTGCATCACGACCGGCTGGTCGAGGTCGTCGTACAGCTGCTGCTCGATCTGCGCGACGGACCACGACGGCCGGTCGGCGAGGCGTGCAGCCGCGACCCGCACCGCGAGGGGCTGGTGGGAGCACGCGCTCGCCAACCGGGCGGTGGGACCGGGTTCCGCGGCGAGACGGTCGTGCCCGACGAGTCGGCCCATCAGCTCGAAGGACTCGTGGGGGGCGAGCGGGAGCAGTGTGCTCCACCGGATCCCCGCCAGGTCGACGAACCGCCGGACGGACGTCACGAGGGTCAGGGAGCCGGGCCCGGTCGGGACGAGCGGACGCACCTGGGCGGCGCTCGCCGCGTCGTCGAGCACGAGCAGCACACGTCGGTCGGCGACGACGGACCGCCACGCGGCGCACCGGTCGTCCAGACCGTCCGGGATCGCCGCCCGCGGCACGCCGGCGCTCTGCAGCAGGGACAGCAGCGCCTCGGCTGCGGTCAGCGGGTGTCCGCCGGCCGCGCGGAGGTCGACGGCGAACTGGCCGCCCGGGAACGCCGCACGCACCCGGTGCGCGGCGTGGACCGCGAGCGCGGTCTTGCCCATGCCGCCGAGACCGGTGAACCCGATGACGACCCCGGTCGCGCCCGTGGCGACGGCCTCCTCGACCCGGGCGAGCTCGTCGCCCCGGCCGACGAACTCCGGCAGGTCCGGCGGCAGCTGCGCGGGCGTCGCCGCGCCGGCGGGCGGCGCGCTGGTGCGGACGGGAGGCTCGGTGCCGGACGCGGGGGGAGCCTCCCGTCCGGTGGGGTGTCCCGGGACGTCGTCCCGCAGGAGCTGCTGGTGCGTGCGCTGGAGCGCGGCGCCCGGCGACACGCCGAGCTGGTCGGCGAGCTGCCGGCGGAAGCGGTCGTATGTGGCGAGGGCCTCGGTGCGGAGCCCGGTGTCGAGGAGCGACTCGAGCAGGAGCACCGCGACCCGTTCGTCGAGCGGGCGTGCTGCTGCCACCCGGCGGAGACCGGGCAGGGCGTCCGCGGCGCGGCCGAGCCGGAATTCGAGTGCGGCGCGTTCGAGGGCGACCTCGTCGTGGAGCTCGCCGAGCCGGGAGCGCTCGGCGTCGGCCCACGGACCGTGCAGACCACCGAGTGCGTTCCCGTTCCACCGGTCCTCGGCGGCGGCGAGGTGCTCGACTGCCCCGGACGGGTCGCCGGCACGGTCGAGGTCGTGGGCGCGGCGCCGGGCGGCCTCCACGGCGGCGAGGTCGAGGTCGGACCGACCGCGGACGAGGCGGTAGGCGCCACCGTCGGAACCGATGCGCAGACCGGTGGCCTCGGCGACCGGTGCGAGGACCCGACGCAGCCGGTAGACGTAGGTGCGCAGGACGCCGGCGGCGCTGCGCGGAGGGGTGCTGCCCCAGATACGGTCGACGACCGTGTCGACGTCGACGGGGTGACCGTCCGCCAGGAGCAGCATCGCGAGGACGGCCCGCTGCTGGGGCGACCCGACGTCGAGCTCGGTGTCCTCGGAGACGGCCGTGACCGGTCCGAGCACCGTGAACCGCAGGGTGGGGATCGCTGGTGTGTCCATGGGGGTGCCTCCTGAGCGTGCGCACCCTGGGCGTGCGCGACGACGTCGCTCGATCGTCCCGCCACGGCGCTGCACTGCGCATCGGGGGAACCACCGGGATCCGTCCGGACCGTCGTCCCCGGACCGTGGACCCGCCGGTCGGTCGGACGGCACGACGAGGACGCGGACCTGCTCCACCCCGGCCGCCGGGCAGTCCGTGGTTGCACGGATGACCTCCGACGCGCGGCGCGGAGACCCTTGCTCCATGTCCGGAGTCGAACTCGTCCAGGTCCCTCGTCCGTCGCCCCGCCAGTGGGTCGGCGGCGCGCGGCCCCGCACCCTCCCCCTCAGCGTCGTCCCGGTGGCACTCGGGACCGGCGTCGCGATCGCCGGCACCGACGGTGGCGGCGCGGCCTGGGCCTCCCGTGACCACCACGTGCTCGTCGCCGTTCTCTGTCTCGCCGTCGCCCTGTCCCTGCAGATCGGTGTCAACTACAGCAACGACTACTCCGACGGCGTCCGCGGGACCGACCGCTTCCGCCGTGGACCCGCGCGCCTGACCGGTGCCGGGACCGCGACCCCACGGGCGGTGCTCGGCGTCGCGGTGGCGTTCTTCGCGCTCGCCGCGGTCGCCGGGCTGGTGATCGTGCTGCTCACGGGACTCTGGTGGATGCTCGTCGTCGGCGCCGTCACGATCATCGCCGCCTGGTACTACACGGGTGGCGAGCGGCCGTACGGCTACCGGGCACTCGGCGAGGTCTCGGTGTTCCTGTTCTTCGGACTCGTCGCCGTCCTCGGCACGCAGGTCGCACAGCTCGGCCGCGTCACCGGGCAGGGTTGGGCCGCGGGCACCGCCGCGGGACTGTTCGCCTGCGGCGTCCTCATGGTCAACAACATCCGTGACCTCGAGGTGGACCGGCTCGCCGACAAGCGGACCCTCGCGGTCGTCGTGGGGGAGCGGGCCGCACGTGTGCTCTACGCGGTCTTCATGCTCCTGCCGTTCCTCGTCCTGGTGGTCTTCGTCGTCGACGCCCCACTGACCCTGGCCGCGGCGCTCGCGCTCGTCCTGGCACTGCCCGCCGTCGCCGTCGGTTCCCGACCGGCCGACGCGTCGCGGCTCGTCAGCGCGCTCCAGCGGTCCTCGTTCGCCTCGCTGGCGTACGGGCTGCTCCTCAGCGCCGCCCTCGTCGTGAGCGCCACGCCGTGAGCACCGTCACGACGACCCCTCCCCGTCCGTCCCACGTCCGACCGAGGTCCAGCATGCGCATCGCCTTCACCGCCAACCCGCTCCCGGGACACATCGTCCCGATGATCCCGCTCGTGCGCGCCGCCCTGGCAGCGGGGCACGGCGTCGCCGTCGTCACCGGCGCCGACGCGGCACCCTTCGTCCTGGCCGAGGGCAGCCCCGACGTCGAGGTGCTCGCCGCCGGCCCGCCCACCCTCGAGGCGATGGCCGACATGCAGCGGGAGACCGGCACCAGTCCCGCGACCGCGCCGCGACCCGACGTCATCGCCGAGTACTTCGCCGGACGCCGGGTCACCGCGACCGTCGACGACGCGATCCGAGCCGCCCGGGCCTGGCGTCCGCACCTCGTCGTCAGCGAGAGCCTGGACCACGTCGGTCCGTACGTCGCGGCGGCGCTGGACGTGCCGTTCCTCCGTCACTCCTTCGGGCCCGAACGCCCGGAGGCGGTCCGGACCGCGATGGCTGCCGTGTCCGCCCGGACCGCTGCCGACCGCGGCGTCGTGCTCCCGCCCGTGGCCGCCTGGATCGACGTCTACCCGGCGTTCCTCGAGGCCCCGGGCACGGTCCGCGAGGGCCGTCGGATCCCGATCCGGCCGGCGGCGCACGACGCCGTCGGGCGCGACGGCGCGGCGAGCCCGGCGGACCGCCGCCGCAGGGCCGTGTCACCGGCGTCCGCCAGCGGGCCCGGGTCCGTCCGACCGCGTGCACTCGTCACGATGGGCACGGTCTTCACGAGCCAGCCGCTCCTGGACCGCGTGCTGGCGTCGATCGAGGAGGCGGGCCTCCAGGTCGACCTCGTGACCACCGCGGTCAACGGCGTGCGGGCCGAGCCGACCCGGCACGACTCGGCGGTCCGGATCCGCAACGTCCCGTTCCGGCCGCTCGCCGAACTGCTCGCGGAGGTCGACGCGGTCGTGACCGTCGGCGGTGCCGGCACCGTCCTCGGCGCGCTCGCCGCCGGGGTCCCGGCGGTCGTGATGCCCCTCGGTGCCGACCACGCCGTGAACGCTGCCCGGGCCGAGGCCGCCGGCGCCGCGGTCACCGTCGACGGTCCGGAGGCGGTGGGCGCGGGACTGCGTCGCGTGCTCGAGGACGGCGACCTCGGACGGTCCGCCCGGGTCGTCGCCGCACGCATCCGCGAGCTGCCACCCGTCGAGGCCGCGCTCACCGAGATCGAGGACCTCGTCGTCTCGGCCACGCGGGAGCGCGTGTGAGCGTCGAGGCGATGCTCGACGAGGCCCGGGCGCCCGAACTCGTGTCGATGGCTGCCGTGACCGTCGCGGTCACGTCGGGTCGGACCCTCGGCTTCCGGCCCTCCGCGACCCGCCGACGGACGGACGAGCTGCTGCGGGACCTGCTCGCGGAGCTCGCGGCGCAAGAAGTCACCGCCGTCGGCAGCGCCTCGATGTCGGTCGTCGCCGTGGACGACAGCGGTGTCGGAGTCGAGGTGGGCGTCGTGGTGCACGACCCCGTGCGGCCGACGGACACCGTGCGCGTGGTCCTGCGACCCCGGCACGAGGCAGCGACGCTCCTGGTGTCCGGGGACCAGACCGACCAGGCCTGGGGTCGGTTGCGCGGATTCCTGCTGGGCGTCGACGTCGTGGCGAGTCGACGGCCGTACACGTCGTTCCAACACCCCCGCGGGACGGACGAACGGACCTGGACGACGCAGCTCGTGCAGCCCGTCGAGCCGCTCGGCGGCTGAGCCGCGAGCGGGTCCCGTCGCACCCGTCGCACCTGTCGCGCCTGTCGCACCCGTCGCGCCTGTCGCACCCGTCGCACCCGTCGACCGGGTGTCGACCGGTCGTCGACGCGTCGTCGACCTGCTGCCGGTGTGATCGTCCCCGGGGTCCAGGACCGGACCACCCCGCCCGGACCACCCGACCCGGACCCGGACCACCCGCCCGTCCACCCCACTGCCCGCCCCGCCCGGGGCCCCACCCTGATGGAGGACCGAGATGTCCCGTACGACCCACGACGACACCGTCGAGCACGGCGTCCGCGCCGCGTTCCGCGAGGACGTCGCCGAACTCGCCGCCACCCTGGACGGCGACGCCCTCACCGCCGAGGACGCCGGCTACGCGGCTGCCTGCGCCGGCTACAACCTGGCCGGTCAGCGCCACCCGGACGTCGTCGTCGCCGCTCACAGCGCGAGCGACGTCGTCGAGGCGGTCACCTTCGCCACCGCGCACGACCTGCCGGTCGCCGTGATGGCGACCGGCCACCACGCGATGCGCCCCCTGCACGGCGGCCTGCTCGTCACGACGGCCGCGATGGACGACGTGCACGTCGACGCCGCCGCCCGTCGAGCCGTCATCGGTGCCGGCGCCCGGTGGAACGACGTCGTGCCCCGCACCGTCGAGCACCACCTCAGTCCCGTCCACGGATCCTCCGGGCAGGTGGGCGCCGTCGGCTTCACGCTCGGCGGCGGACTCAGCCCGGTCCTCGGCCGGAAGTACGGGTGGGGATCGGACCACGTCGTCGCGCTCGAGGTGGTCACGGCGGCCGGGGAACTGCTCCGGGCGAGCGCCGACGAGCACGTCGACCTGTTCTGGGCGCTGCGCGGCGGCCGGAGCAACCTGGGCATCGTCACCTCGATGGAGATCGAGCTCTTCCCCGTCGAGCGCTTCGTCGGCGGCGGTCTGTTCCACGACGGGGAGCACGCGGCCGCGGTCCTGGCGGCGTTCGCGGCAGTGACCGAGACGGCTCCCGACGACCTCACCCTGTCGCTGGCGTTCCTCCGCCTGCCGGCGGTGCCCGGGGTGCCGCCGCTGCTCGCGGGCCGTCCCGTCCTGCACGTGCGCGTGGCGTACCTCGGGGACGCCGCCGGGGCAGAGGCGCTGCTCGCGCCGCTCCGGGCCGCCGCTCCGGTGCTCGTCGACACGGTCGAGGAGACGCGCTCGGAGGACTTCGAGCGCGTCCACGAGGATCCCGTCGATCCGGCCCCGTTCTCCGAGGAGACGGCGATGCTCGCCGGCCTCGACCCCGCCGCGCAGCAGGCACTCCTGGACTTCGTCGGTCCGTCGAACGAGGTCGCACCGCACATCGTCGAACTCCGGCACCTCGGTGGTGCCTTCGACACCACGCGACCGGGAGCGGGAGCGATCGTCGCCGGGTCCGCCGCGTACGTCCTCTGGGCCGTCTCCATCGGCATGCCGGATGACGACGCCGACGGGATCGCGCGGGCCCGGGCACTCGTCGAGGGCATGCAGCCGTGGGGCACCGGGACGCGGTACCTCAACTTCGCGCCCGACGACGGGCACCCCGAGCTGTCGTTCACCCCGGCGGACCTCAGCCGACTGCAGCGGGTGAAGGCAGCCGTCGACCCCGGCGACGTCTTCCGTGCGCAGCAGCCGCTCGTCGAGTCCTGACCACCTGACCCACACCGATCCACCGACCCATCGACCCACCGCACGAAGGAGCACCACCGTGTCCACCACCACCGACATCACCACCGCCCTGCCGATCGAGACCGAGTGGGAGCTCGGCCGCCTCCCGCTCCGCTGGGCGCGGGCGCTCGACACCGCCGACGCCGCCGTGCTCGAGGGGCTCCTCACCGACGACGTCGTGGTCGACATGACCCCCGCGACCTCGAAGATCGGGCTCGAGTTCCCGGTGCTGCAGGGCCGCGAGACCGTCATCCCGACCATGATCGGCGCCGTCGGGCCGCTCGACACGATGCACGCCGTGAGCAACACCACCGCCCGCGGACTCGGCGACGGCTACCTCGTCGAGTCCTACGCCCTCGCGCAGCACCACCTGCCCGGGCAGGGCCCCGACGTCACCGCGACCCGGCACGCACTGATGGGCAACACCTGGACCTTCCTCGTCCGTCCCACGCCGAGCGGCCTCCGGGTGGCGCGCTTCACCATGGACTGCCTGTGGATGGAGGGCGACCCGACGGTCCTGCTGGCCGCGATCGGCTGACCGCGCACGCTCCAGCACCCGAACGGTGGTGCGTGCGCACGGCATGGCGGCACGCACCGCCCTCGGGCCCTCGTCGCGCTCGGAAGTACCGCTCCGGAACGATCATCCTGGCGAGTGACGTCGCTCCTCCGCAGGGAGGTCGAACGCGACCGGCCACGAGCGCAGCCTTGTCCCACGGACGACGCAGGACGCCGCCCGACCACACACCCGAAGGAGATCCCATGTCCACCCTCGAACCGCACGCCACCGCCGCCGTCCCCACCGACCGCCTCAACACCCTCTCGATCGTCGGCTTCGTGCTGGCCCTCGTCGCCAACGTCGTCGGCCTGGTCGTCTCGGTCGTCGCACTCGTGCAGATCAGCCGGACCGGCGAACGCGGCCGCGGTCTCGCGATCACCGGCATCGTCGTCGGTGGCTTCTGGATCGCCCTGTTCGCGACGGCGTTCCTCGTCCACTTCGTCGTCGGCGCCGTCCACGGCGCCTAGTCGCCCTGCCCAACCCGGGCGTCCCACCGCGGGGACACCCACCCCGGGGAGACCCCCGGACGACCTCGATCAGGCGCAGACCGCGACGAGCGTGCACCCGTCCTCGCCGGCACGGAACCAGCGTTCCGGCTGCTCCGTCACCGCGGCGGCGTCGCCCACCGAGAGCGCCGTCTCGGTGCCGTCCACCACGAGCCAGCCCGACCCCCGGACCACGACGTAGGCGTCCTCGGCGTGGTCCTCCCGGTGGTCGTGCGGCACCGTGGTGGCACCGGCCGGGAGGTCGACCTCGTAGAGCCCGAACCGCGTGATGCCGAGGGCACCGTTGAGACGCCGGTCCCACGGACTCGACGCCGGGTGCTCGGCACCACTGGCGGGGACATCGGCGGTGTGCACGACGGTGAAGGACATTGCCGGAGCCTACGACGGCGACGCTGCGGACGCGCCACGTCTCCGTGGGAACGCGGACGACGAACACCACGGTCCTTTGGTGGGGTGGGGCCCTCGAACCCGAGTCAGAAGGAGTCCTCGTGACCGCATCGCCCGCACCCACCACGCAGCTCGACCTCGGTGGGATCACCCTCACCTACGTCCCGGACGGGGAGTTCCGCGCCGAACCCGGCATCGCCTACCCGCACGGCCACGAGGACGTCCTCACCGACGGGCTCGACGTGCTCGACGACGACGGCATGCTCGTGCTCAGCGTCGGCGCGATCCTCGTCACCACGCACGACCGACGGGTCCTCATCGACACCGGCATCGGTGACCGGACGATCCCGCTCGTCCGGCCCGGGGCGGACCGCGACGCGTTCATGCGCGGCGGCATGCTCCTCGAGAACCTGCGTGCGCTCGGCGTCCGCCCCGAGGACGTCGACGCCGTGCTGCTCACCCACCTGCACGCCGACCACGTCGGGTGGATCGGCGACGAGAGCGCCGGCACCGCCCCCACCTTCCCGAACGCGGAGTACTGGGTGAGCGACGACGAGTGGGAGGCCTGGGCAGATGGCGACGGTGCCGATGCGGTCGGCCCGCGCCCCCACGAGCTCGCGCTCATCGCGACCCGACGTCGTGCCCTGACCGACGGCTGCGAGCCGGTCGACGGGGTCGTCGCCGTCGCCACCGCCGGGCACACACCCGGTCACGTCGCGTTCGCCGTCCGGGGGAGCAGCGGGCGGGCACTCGTCGTCGGCGACGCCCTGCACTGCCCGGCCGAGGTCCTGCACCCGGACCTCGTGTGGGTGGGGGACCACGACCCGGCCGGCGCCGTCGCCACCCGCAGGGCCATCACCGAACGGGTCGGCGACGGCGCCGAGGTGCTGGTCGGCCCGCACTTCCCGGACGCCGTCTTCCGTCGGTACCGCCCGACCGTAGCGGTCCCGCTCACCGAGCTCGCCCCGTGACGCCCGTCCGGGCGGGCCACGGCGGGAAGCGGCCGACGGACGGCTCGGACTACCGGTGGAACGTCCTCGTCGCGCTCCCCGGACGTCCCTCGGACGAGGTCGACGCCGTCCTGACCTCGATCGGCTCGACCGAGGCGAACACCGTGGTGCAGCTCACCGGTCGGTCTGACGGACCCCGGACCGCCCCGTCGCCGAACCTCGCGTTCGCCGTCGCGGTGCCCCTGACCGAGCTGCTCGACGACGTGGACGTCGCCGTCCTGGCCGGTGACGTGCACACGGTGCTCGTCGCCCTCCGGGCGCGCGTCCCGCTCGTCGTCCTGCCGGCCCGTCCCGCGCAGGCCGGCATCGGCAGCGCCGTCGCCTCGGTCGGCGCCGGCGTCGTCGCGGTGTCCGCGGACGACGTGGGTGCGGCCGTCCGGGCCGTCGCGCTCGACGCGACGACCGGGCCGCGCCTGCGCGCCGTCGCGGAGCACGTGACGGCCGTCGACGCCCTGCTCGTCGCCCTGGGGACGTCCGCGCTCCGGCTCGTCGGGTCCGACCGGCGACGGCACCGCAGCACGCGGCACCCCTGACGACGGCACCCGGTGTCCGAGCGCTCCGCACCCGGACACCCGGGCACTCAGCGCCGGAGGTCCACCACCCGCGTCGCGCGGTCCACGAAGGCGTCGTCCGAGGTCGTGACGACCACCGCGAGCCCCGTGCGCCGGACCAGGTCGGCCAGCAGCTCGACGATCCCGGCGGCCGTCGCGCTGTCCAACTGCGCGGTCGGCTCGTCCGCGAGCAGCACGTCCGGACCTCCCACGACGGCACGGGCGATCGCGACCCGCTGCTGCTGACCACCGGAGAGCTCGTCGGGGAACTGCGCCCCGTGCCCGGTCAGGCCGACCTGCTCGAGCGCCTCGGCGACCGCGGCGTCCCGTCGCCGGGCCGAGGCTCGACGGATCCGGAGTGGCACCTCGACGTTCTCCGCCGCCGTGAGGACCGCGAGCAGGGCGAAGTCCTGGAAGACGAACGCGATGCGGTCGCGTCGGAGCGCTCGTTGATCGTCCTGGTCGCGCTCGGCGGACGGGACGCCGTCGACGAGGACGGTGCCCCGGGTCGGGACGTCGAGCCCACCGAGCAGCCGGAGCAGGGTCGTCTTGCCGGACCCCGACGCCCCGCGGACGACCACGAGCTCGCCGCGGTCGACGGTGAGGTCCACGGTGTCCAGCGCACGGACGGTGCCCGCCGCGGTCTCGTGGTCCCGTCCGAGACCGACCGCGCGCAGCACCGGCACGCTCGTCCCCGGTCCGGTGGTCGCCGGCCCCGTCGCCGTCGGCCCGGTCACCGTGCGCCTCCCGTCGTCCCGGCGTCGCCCCGGTGGACGGCGACGTGGTCGTCCTCGAGCGTCAGCCGGACCAGGTCGCGCAGGCCCAGCGCGGCCTGGAACGACTCGGGCAACTGGAGACGCCCGGCGTCGTCGATCACGGCGAACTCCTCCCCGGAGGCGCGGCCCGCGTCGTCGCGGATGGTCTCGGTCGACGTGCGGCCGTCCCGGATCCGGACCGTCCGGCGGACCTGCTCGGCCACGTCCTGGTCGTGGGTGACGATGAGCACGGTGACCCCCTCGTGTTCGTTCACGGCGCGCATCGCCGACAGCACGGCGGTCGCGGTCTCCTGGTCGAGCGCACCCGTCGGTTCGTCCGCGAGGAGCACCCGGGGGCGGTTCGCGAGGGCGACGGCCACGGCGGCGAGCTGCTGCAGGCCGCCCGGCAGCTCCCCGGGCAGCCGGTCGCCGTGCGCACGCATCCCGACGAGGTCGAGGACCTCCTCGGTCCGTTCGCGCCGCGGGCGACCACGGACACCCGCGACCGTGAGCACCGCCGCGACGTTCTGCCGGACGGTGAGGTAGGCGATGAGGTTGCGTGCCGTCTGCTGCCACACGAAGCCGACGCTCCTGCGGTGGAACGCGGTCCGGCTCCGCGCCGTGAGCGTCCCGACGTCGACGCCGGCGACCACCGCCTGGCCGGCCGACGGCGCGTCCAACCCGGAGAGGATCGTCAGCAGGGTGGACTTGCCGCTGCCCGAGGCCCCGACGACGGCGACCATCTCGCCGGGGCGCACGACGAGGTTGAGCCCCTGGAGGGCCTGTACCTCGACGTCGCGCGTCCGGAAGATGCGGACCAGGTCGCGGCAGACGACGTCGGCGGTGTCGGTGCCGACGCTGCTGGTGGTCGTGCTCATCGGTTCTCCCTGTTCCTGGTGCGCGGAGCACCCGGCGGATCGTCGGACGTGGACCCGGTCGTGGCCCCGGTCGTGGCTCCCGACCTCGGCGTGGGCCTGGGCGTGGTCGTCGTCGACCGGGCCGCGCCGGGAGGACCGGTGCGGCCCGGCAGCGACAGGCGCACCGTGACGGCGAGGACGCCGGCCAGGGACACCACCGTGACCGCGAGGACGACCGCGAGCAGCCCCGGGTCGACGGCCACCGCCGGCCGGACCGAGCCACCCGTGAAGGACCGGAGGTCGGCCGCCGGCAGCGTCAGGGCGACCACCGCGGCCGCGACGAGGGCGGACGTCACCGGGACCGCGACCACCGTCGGCAGGCTCTCCACCGCCGTGACGCGTCCGGCCCGGCGGCGTCCCAGGCCGAGCACGTCGAGGAGCGCGGAGCGTCGTCGTCGTGCCGGTGCGGTGAGGACCGCGTCGACCAGGAGCGCCCCGACACCGAACAGCCCGCCCAGTCCGGCAGCGACGGCGGCGACGGCACGGGCGCCGGGGATCCGCGGGTCGGCGCGGAGGGCGCGCTCGACGTCCGACGCGACGGTGACCCGCGCACCCGGGGCGGCCCGCCGGAGCGCGGTGGCCACGGCCGACGTGTCGGCGCCGTCGGTCACGCGTACCAGCACCCGGTCGACGCTGCCGGTGTCCGTGACGGCGTCCGCGTCGCGGTCGTCCACGAGCACCCACCGTCGCGCGCCGGTGAACGGGACGACGTCGGACCCGACGGCGACCACACGGGTCGGGGTGGACAGCACCTCGGAGGACCGACCCGTGGCGTCGAGGAGGGACCGCGACACGACGACGGGCACGGCGCGACCGGCGGACCGGTGACGGGCCTCCTGGGCCGGCAGGGCACCGGGGACACCGGCCTGCACCCGGCGGAGCGCGGCGGTGTCGGCGACGAGCACGACCGCGGAGACACTGCCGTGGGCGGTGTCGAAGGTGACCTCGTCGGTCGTCGCGACACCGACGGCGTCGCCGACGCCGTGGACCGCGCGGATGCGCCGGACGTCGTCGACGTCCAACCCAGGAGCGGCGACCGAGACGTCCGCGGCAACCGATCGACGGGCCGCGTCGGACACGCCGTGCTCGAGCGTGCTGCCGACCACCGTCGCGAACAGCGCCACGACCAGCCCGATCACGGCGACCGCGAGCGGCACCGCGCGCCCCGGACCCGACCGGGACGCCGCAGCCCCGCCGAGGAACACACCGAGCCCACGTCCGCGGCGACCGCGCTCGGTGACCGCGCGCGTCACCACCGGCAGCACCCGGACGGCGAGCAGCGCCCCGCAGCTCGCCAGCGCCACGGGGAGGACGGCGGCCACGGGGTCGACCGCCCCGCCGGGGGCCGCCGTGTCGAGCCCACCGCGCAGCGTGACGGCCACGGAGGCGACGGTCACCGCGACGACCACGCCGGCGCCGGTCCACCGCAGCCGTGACGACGGTGCCCGCAGGCGGGCGACGGGGGAGCCGACCGCGACGGCCGCGCAGGAGACGAGGGCTGCGAGCACCGCGGCCACGACGCTCGTCGTCGGCCCGCCCGGTACCTCGCCGGGGAGTGCCGCCGACACGATGGCGGCCAGCGCGCCGCCCGCGACCGCACCCGGCACCGCGGCCGGGAGGACGAGCGCCGTGGCGATCGCCCGGACCGTCGCGGGTCGCGCACCTCGGGCCCCGAGGAGCAGGAGCTGCGGTCGGGCGCGTCGGAGGAGCAGGGCAGCGAGCAGGAACTGGAGTGCGACGACGGCGCCGGCGGGCCCGGAGCCGAGCGCTGCGGCGAGAGTCCGGAGCGTGGCGTCCCGGGCGACGGAGGCGTCCAGCACCTCCGGCAGGTCGGTGGTGAAGACCGTGCTGCCGGCAGCGGTCACCGGGAGCGGGTGCCGGGTGGACAGGAACCGTCGGGTGTCGGCGACGAGCCCGGGCCGCGACGCCGCGGTGACCGCCGCCTGCTCGAGGGGGAACCAGGCGCGACCGAGCGTGACCCGGCCGCTGCCGACCACCGCGGCGAACGAACCGGGTGCCGTGTACGCGGTGCCCGCGTACCCCGTCCCGCCGTCGCTCGTCCCGGTCGCCGACGGCCGGAGCGTCGTCGGCGTGTGCCCCCACGCCGGATCGTGCGGGTCCCGGGCCGCGTAGATGCCGGTCAGCTCCAGCGTGGTCCTGCCGGACGGCCCCTTCGCGACCCGTGCCTCACCGACGCGCCACCCGATGGCCGCGGCGACGCGTTCCGAGACGGTCACCTCGATGGTGCTGCTGTCCGTCGTCGGGGACGGGGCACGGCCGTGCACGAACCGCACCCGCTGCAGGGCGTCGGGGTCGGAGGCGAGCGCCACGGACGCCGGGACCCTCGACGGCACCGCCTCGAGCGCGGCGAACGGGGTCGTCGCCACCCAGGCTCCGCGTCCCGTCGCTGCTCGCAGACCGACCGGCATGCGGTCGTGCACCGCGGCCAGGTCCCCGGCGACGCCGTCGAACGCCTGCTGCGGGTCGCCGCCGAGCCCGTCCGGCGGGACGACGGTGAACGTCGCCTCGAGGTCCCGCTCGCGGTCCGTGGCTCGGTGCAGGTCGGCCCGGGTGCCGGCACCCGCGAGGGCGTCGAGCACGGGCAGGGCGGTCCCCGCCACGAAGGCCCCGACGAGCGTCACGACCGCGATGGCGAGCAGCGGCTGACGGTGGACGCGGAGGATGCGCACCACGGTCCTCCAGACGGCGGCCGTCACCGGTCCACGCCGTCGGTCGTGCGCGCCACCCGTCGTCGGACGGCCGACGCGGCGACGGCGGCGGTCACCGCCGTCACGACGGCCAGCGCGGCCGGTACCAGGAGCACGTCACCGACGGCGGCCGACGGGACCACGTCCACGAGTCCGAGCGACGTCGGTACCGCGCCGAGGGCGAACGGCCCGGCGGTCGCCGCGACCACGGCCACCGCACCGACGAGACCGAGCAGGAGCGCCGCGAGGGCGGGTACGGCGACCTCCGCCGCACGTGCCGTCGCGGCCGGGCGCGGTCGCACCCCGAGGGACCGGAGGACCGTGGTCGGTGCGGTCCGGCTGGTCACGACGGCCACCGCCACGACCACGAGCGCCGCCAGCACCGCGGCGAGTGCCGCGACGCCCGCCAGGACCGCGCGTGCCGCGTCGACCACGCCCACCGCCGAGGCCGCGGAGGCCGCGACGACGCTGCCCGACGTCGGGAGCGACCGTTCGACGGCCGCGGTCGTGGCTGCGACGTCGGAGCTCGTGATCCAGGTCTCGTCGACGCGGGGAGCGGTGCCGGGTGTCCCGCGGACGGCGCCGCCACCGAGCACCGACGCGTCGGTCAGGGACGGCAGGTCGGCGACGATCCCCGCCCGTGCGGCCGTGCCGGCGACGCGGGGCACGACGGCGACGACCCGCGCCCGCACGGTCGCGCTCGTCGAGGCGAGGGCGAGGTCCAGACCGGTCCCGACGTGCGCCCCGAGCACGCCCGCCGTCGCAGCGCTCACGACGACCGGGAGTCGTCCGGCGGCGGGCGGCGCACCGAACCGGAGCGCCGGTGCGTCGGCCAGGTCCTCGACCACGGCGTTGCCGGTGGCGCCGTCCACGCCGCGCAGGGCCGCGTCGACCGCGACGCGCAGGCGGGCGGTGCCGTACCCCGGGTCGGCGTCGGTCGGCCGGGTGGAGAAGGTCAGGTCCGGCACGACCGCCAGGGCGCGCCAGCGGTGTGCACCAGGCGGGAGGGTCGTGGACAGCGTCGCACCGGTCCCCGTCGGCACACGTCCGCCGTCGGCACCGGCCAGCGCGAGCGACCGGACGACACCGTCCCCGTCACCGACCCACAGGGTGAAGCGGAGGGACCCCGCGGCGTCGGGACGGGCGGCACCGGCCAGCGTCGGCACGGCACTGCGGACGTCGACCGCGACGCGGGATGCGCCACGCGGCACCGGGACGCCGGCGCGGTCGCGCCGGAGGGCCGCAGCGGTGCGGGCGTCGAGGGACGGGACGGCGAGGGCGACGGCGCTCCGCGGGACAGCGACGAGGGGGACGTCGGTGCCGCCGGTCCGGACGCTGTCGGTCAGCACCGGGGTCACCGTGGTCGCGCCGGCCGGTCGGTCGTCGAGGTCCTGGTCGGGGGTGTCCCCGGAGACGACGGCGTCCCCGTCGGCGAGGACGCGCACCGGTGGGCCCACGACGCTCGTCGCGGTGGCCTGCTCGGCCGCGGTGCTCGTCGCGGCGAACCCGGCGGCGAACCCGCCCGTGGACACGGCGACCACGACGGTCACCACGACGGGGGAGACCGCGGACCACCCCCGTGCCAGCCGGCGCACCGTCAGCGCGGGGAGCAGCCGGCCCGTGCGGCGGACGGCGCGCGCCGCGACCCGGGAGGCGACGAGGACCAGCAGGACGGCCACCGTCGCGCAGGCGAGCACGACGGCGACGGGCGCGGCCGACGCGACCGGGTCGAGGACGACGCCACCGTCGGTGACCCGCACGGGCGCCCCGCCGGACGAGAGCCGCCAGACCGCGAAGCCCGCGCCGGCGGTGAGGAGGACCGCCGGGGCGGCGGCCCACCGGTCGGTCCGGCCGGTCCGGTCGCGCCGCCCGGCGCGGACGGCCGCTCCGCCGCTCGACACCACGGCGACCGACACGACCGCGGCGGCGACGACGAGCACCCGGGCGACCTGCGCGGGGCCCGGGCCGTCGACCGTGACGACGCCCGACACGACCCGCACCGCGACCCCGGTCACCGCTCCGAGGACGCCCACACCGAGCCCCTCGGCCACCGCCCACCAGAGCCGTTGCGCGGTGGACGCGCCACGTGCGGTCAGCAGCCGGTCCTCGTCCGCGCGGGACCGTGCGACGAGGGTGGCGAGCAGGGCGACGGTCAGTGTGCCGACCACGGCCACCACCGTCAGTGCCACGTCGACGACGGCCGCGGCGGTCCGGTCCGCGGCCTGCAGGTCGACGAGCGTGGTGTCGAGCGTCCCGGCGAGGTCGGCGCCCGCCAGCACGGAGCTCCCGCCGGACGACGCCGTCCGGACCGCGGCGATGCCCTGGCGGACCGCCCCGACGTCCGCCGGGGTGAGCCGTGCTCCCGACGGGGAGACGGTCCACGTGGCGGTCGCCGGCCCGGGCACGACGTCGAGGTCGTGCGCCGCCACGACCAGGGGACCGACCTCGGCGCCGTCCCGACCGGAGCCGACGTCCGCGGCACCGAACCACCGGGCCGCGCCCGGGTCGTCGGCCCGCCAGGTCCCGACCACGCGGACGACCACCGGGTCACCGGGGTCGCCGACCGTGACCGTGCTGCCGACGGACACCCCGAGCCGACGGGCGGCGTCCTGCTGGAGCGTCCCCGCGACGTCCGCACCGGTGGCCGTGCCGTCCCACGTGCCGGCGGTGAGCCGTGCCACGCGGGGGAGGTCGGGGACCGCTGCGACGTCGAGGGCACGGCCGTCCGGGAGGTCCGTCGACGTGTGCGCCGCCCAGGTGACGTCGACCAGGCCGTCCGGGAAGTGGCGCGTGATCGCCGTCGTCACGGCGCGTGCCTGCGTGGTGCTCGTCCGGTCGAGGTCCTCCTGGACGCGGATCGCGCCTGCCCGTGCGGGTCGGTCCTGCACGAAGGCGGCGGAGCCCGCGGCGGTTGCGGTGTCGGCGGTGCCGGCGAGCAGGAGCGGTACCGCGGTCAGGGCGGCGAGCACGAGGACGAGGGGCACCAGGAAGCGCCACCGGACGAGCGACCGACGGAACAGCAGCGACTGCAGGTTCATCGTTGCTCGGCGCTTCCCTCTGCGATCTGCTGGCTCCGGAGAGACCGGCGTCCCCCCGGCCGGTTCCGCAACAGTAGCCCCGCCGCCGCCGCTGCCGGATCCGTGGAACCACGGAGACCGGTCGTGCCCGTCCCACCGGTCGTGCCCGACGTGGTCGCGCAGGACCGCGCGACCGTCAGGACCGCGCGACCGTCAGGACCGCGCGACCGTCAGGACCGCGCGACCGTCAGGACCGCGCGACCGTCAGAACGGCACCCCGCAGACGAGGACCGCGTTGGCGAACGCCGTCGCCTCACCGGTCCGGACGAACAACCGGGCGTCCGCCGACATGGTCTTCAGGTCCTCGTGGGACACCGTGCGTCGTGCCGGGAAGCGCTCGTCGAGCCACCCCGCCGCCGCGGTCCCGGTCGCCTCGGTCGCCGCGATGCACTCCTGGAACACCGCGTCGCCGAGCAGCGCGTCGAGCACGTCGACGAACCGCGGCACCCCGTGCACGAGCGCGAGGTCCACGACCGGCACCCCGGGCGGGATCGGCAGCCCGCAGTCCGCGACGACGACCAGGTCCCCGTGCCCGAGCCGACTGAGGCCCGCGTTCAACTCGGCGTTGAGGATGCCGCCCTTCTTCACGACGGGCTCCCCGCCGCGTCGACCGACGGCAGCACGTCGTCCAGCCGCGGGTACGAGGGCTGCGTCCCGGCGCCCTGCACGGCGAACGCCCCGACCCGGACCGCCTGCCGCGCGGCGTCGAGCAGGCCGTCCCCCGCGGCGAGGCCGGCCGCGAGCGCTCCGACGAACGCGTCACCCGCACCCGACGAGTCGACCGCCGTCACCCGGGGGGAGGGGACCGCGACGATCTCCGCCGACCCCTCGGCGACGAGGGCCCCGCGTGCGCCGAGCGTCACCACGACGCTCCGCACACCGAGCGCCCGCAGCGCGTCGACGAGCGCGGGCTCGTCCGTCGGCACCACGGCACCGGGGTCGAGCTGCGCGAGGACGAGCGCTGCCTCGTGCTCGTTGACGACGAGCGGGTCGGCGGTCAGGACGACCGCCGGGTCGACCGGCACGACGGGTGCCAGGTTGAGCAGCACCCGCCCGGTGGCGAGTCCCGCGGCGGCGGCGATGCCGTCCGCCGGGATCTCGCCCTGCAGGACGACGACCGCGGCCGACGCGACGACCGTGGCGGAGGCGAGGAGGGCCTCCCGGCCGGTCGCGCCGTTGGCGCCCGGGACGACGACGATGGTGTTCTCGCCGCTCCGGTCGACGGTGACGGTCGCCAGCCCGGTGGGCAGGTCGACGGCGCGGACGTGGGTGACGTCGACGCCGCTGTCGGCCAGGAGGCTCGTGGCGACCTCCGCCGACCCGTCGCGTCCGACGCTCCCCACCATGGTCGTGGCGGCACCCCGACGGGCGGCCGCCACGGCCTGGTTGGCGCCCTTGCCGCCGGGCAGCAGGGTCATGGAGGTCGCGACGACGGTCTCGCCGGGCGACGGGTGTCGCTCGACGGTCACGACCTGGTCGACGTTGAGCGAACCCACGACGACCACGGTTCCGGTGGCGCGGCTCACTTGGTGAAGTCGCCGACGTTGCTCTTGGTCACCGAGACGACCGGCACCTGGACGGTCTTCTTCGCCTTGCCCGAGGCGGCCTTGATCGCCTGGTCGACCGCGAGGGCGCCGAGCTTCGCGGGCTGCTGCGCGACGGTGCTGCTGAGCGTGCCGTCCTCGATGGCGGAGAGACCGTCGGCCTCGCCGTCGAACCCGGCGACCTTGACGCTGGTGCCGGCCTTCGACCCGAGGGCCTTGATGGCGCCGAGGGCCATCTCGTCGTTCTCGGCGAAGACGCCGACGACGTCCGGGTGCGCCTGCAGCAGGTTCGTGGTGACGTCGAGCGCGGTGGCGCGGTCGAAGTTCGCGGTCTGCTTGCCGACGACCGTGATGTCCGGGTACGCCGCGATGCCCTCGGCGAAGCCCTTGCCGCGGTCACGGCTGGCCGAGGTGCCCGCCTGGCCCTGCAGGACGAGGATCTCGCCCTTCTCGCCGATGGCCTTGGCCAGGTCGTCGGCGGCCTGCTTGCCACCGGCGACGTTGTCGCTCGCGATGAAGGAGTCGACGTCGGCGCCGTTGACGGTGCGGTCGACGGCGATGACGGGGATGTCGGCCTTGTTCAGCGCGGTCACGCTCGGGCCGGCGGCGTCGGAGTCGACCGGGTTGACGATGACGGCGTCGGTGCTGCCGCTCGAGGCGGTCTGCAGCTGGTTCGCCTGCTGCGCGGAGTCGTTCTGCGCGTCGACGACGTCGAGCGTGACGCCCTGCTTCTTGGCCTCGGCCTCGGCGCCGTCGCGGACCTCGACGAAGAACGGGTTGTTGAGCGTGGAGAGGGCGAGCGTGACCTTCGTGTCGCCGCCGCCCGACGCCCCGGTGCTGCTCGTGCGGTTGCACCCGGCGGTGCCGAGGACGACCAGGCCGGCGACGACGCCGACGGTGGCGACCTTCTGGAAGGAGGAGAACTTCATCGTTGGTTCCTTTGTGCTGGTGGTGTGGGGGAGGAGGGGAGGAAGGAGGGTCAGCTGCTGCGCGTCTTGCGACGGAGGACGTCGAACCCGACCGCGACCGCGATGACGAGGCCGATGACGACCTGCTGCCAGAAGGAGCTGACGTTGAGCAGGTTGAGTCCGTTGCGGATCACGACGAGGACGAGCGCGCCGATGAAGGTGCCGGAGATGCGGCCGACACCACCGGCGAGCGAGGCACCGCCGATGACGACCGAGGCGATCGCGTCGAGCTCGTACCCGCTGGCCGCCTGGGGCTGGGCGGAGTCGAGACGGCCGGCGAGCAGCAGGCCGGCCAGCGCGGCGAACAGACCGGAGAGCCCGAACACGACGACGACGATGCGCTTGACCGGCAGGCCCGACAGGCGTGCGGCTTCGGCGTTGCCGCCGACGGCGTACATGCTGCGGCCGATGACGGTGCGGTTGAGGATGAACGACGCGACGAGGGCGGCGAGCACCAGGACGATGATCGGCACCGGCACCGGGCCGATGTCACTGCCGAGGAACGACACCTGCGGGGAGGTCGGGACCGGCTTGCCGTCGGAGAGCACCAGGGTCAGGCCGCGGGCGACGCTGAGCATGGCGAGCGTCGCGATGAAGGACGGCAGCTTGCCGTAGGCGCTCGCCAGGCCGTTCACGACGCCGGTGGCGAGTCCCGCGACGAGCCCGCCGACCAGGGCGATCCAGCCGGGCAGCCCGGCACTGGCGAAGAACCATCCGGAGACCATGGCGGACAGGGCGGCGACCGAGCCGACGGACAGGTCGATCCCGCCGGCGACGATGACGAACGTGACGCCGAACGCGAGCACCGCGACCGTCGACACCTGGATGCCGATGTTGAGCAGGTTGCGGCCGGTGAGGAAGTCGGGCGTCGCGATGAAGAGCGCGATGCAGAGCACGACGAGGCCGACGAGGGCGCCGTTGTTCGCGAGGAACGTCGTGAACGAGGAGGACCGCGAGGATCGCTGCACGGTGGTCGATGACATGCGAGGGGTGCTTTCTGGTGGGTACTGCGCTGTACGCGGGGAAGGGGAGGGACGGCCGACGGGCCGTGCGGAGGCGAGGCGAGGCGGAGGCGGTGCGGGTCAGGCCGCGTCGGCCTGCCCGTTCTCGGGCTCGGCGACGTCGCGGGCGGCGAGGGTCATGACGGCGTCCTCGGTGGCGTCGGCGCCGTCGAGTTCGCCGGCGATGCGGCCGTCGCGCATGACGAGGATGCGGTCGCTCATGCCGAGGACCTCGGGCAGTTCGCTCGACACCATGACGACGGCGCCGCCGGCCGCGGTGATGGCGTTGACGAGCTCGTAGATCTCGACCTTCGCGCCGACGTCGACTCCACGGGTGGGTTCGTCGAGCAGGAGCACGCTCGAGCCGGCGAGGATCCACCGCCCGAACACGGCCTTCTGCTGGTTGCCGCCGGAGAGCGACCCGATGGGCTGGTCGATGTCGTGCATCCGGATGCGCAAGCGTGCCGCGACCTGTTCGGCGCGCTGCTTCTGCCCGGCGAAGTCGACGAGGCCGCCGCGGGCGCTCGATGCGAGGGTCGCGTAGCCGAGGTTGTCGTTCACCGACGCGCCGAGCACGAGGCCCTGCGCCTTGCGGTCCTCGGGCACGTGGCCGATGCCTGCGCGGATCGCCCCCGCGACGCTGCCCTTCGCGAGCTTCCGACCGCGGACCGTGACGGTGCCGCTGTCGTACCCGTCGGCGCCGGCGATCGCGCGGACGAGCTCGGTGCGTCCGGCGCCGACGAGCCCCGAGATGCCGAGGATCTCACCCGCGTGCACGTCGAAGGACACGTCGCTGAAGCGTCCGGTGGCGGTGAGGTGCTCGACCCGCAGCACGGCGTCCGCTCGGTCGACGACGGCCTCGCCGGTCGGGTACTGCTCCTCGATGCTGCGGCCGACCATGAGCCGGACGAGTTCGTCCTCCGGGGTCGACGCCGGCACCTCGGCCACGAAGTGGCCGTCGCGGAGCACGGCCACCGTGTCCCCGATCTCGGCGATCTCGTCGAGGTGGTGGCTGATGAAGAGCATGCCGACGCCCCGGGCCCGGAGGTCCGCGACCACCCGGAACAGCGCCTCCGTCTCGTGTCGCGTCAGTGCCGCGGTGGGTTCGTCGAGGATGAGGATCCGCGCGTCGACGCTGAGCGCCTTGGCGATCTCGACGAGCTGCTGGCGGGCGATCCCGAGTCGGCCGACCGGGGTGTCGACGTCGACGTCGAGACCGATCGTCGCGAGTGCCTCCCGCGCCTGACGGCGTAGCGCCCTCCGGTCGACCATCCCGAACCGCGTCGGGATCCGACCCATCATGACGTTCTCGGCGACGCTGAGGGAGCCGACCAGGTTGAGCTCCTGGTGGATCGTCGCGATGCCGAGCCGCTCCGCGGCCGAGACGGTCGGGAGGCTCACCTCGGCTCCGTCGACGAGGATGCGTCCGCCGTCGGGCTGGTGGATGCCCGACATCATCTTGATGAGGGTCGACTTGCCGGCGCCGTTCTCGCCCAGGAGGACCTGGACCTTCCCGGCGTGGACGTCGACGGTGACGTCGGTGATGACCTGGACGGGGCCGAACGACTTGCTCACCCGGTCGAGGGTGAGGAGGGGGTGCTGCGGCATGTCAGTGCTCCGGGTGCTGCTGGTCGGCGGGGCGCGGCGGTGCGGCCCGTCGTCGGGAACGGATGGGGGTGGCCGAGGAGGCGCGGACGATGAGCTCGCTCGGCAGGCGCACCGACCGCGGGGTGCCACCGGCGATGACGTCACGGAGCAGGTCGACCGCGACGCGGCCCATGTCCTCGACGCTGTGCGCGACGACGGACAGTGCGGGGTCGAGCAGCGAGAACCACTCGATGTCGTCGAAGGCGACGAGGGCGATGTCCTCGCCGACGCGCATCCCGAGGCGACCGAGGATCCCGATCGCGCCGACGGCCATCAGGCTGTCGGCGGCGAAGATCGCGGTGGGCGGGTCGTCGAGGGCGAGCAGCGTCGTGACGCCCGCGGACCCGGATGCGGCCTGGAAGTCGCCGAACACGACGAGCTCGGGGTCCTCGCTGAGACCGGCCGCGGCGACGGCCTCACGGTAGGCGTCGAACCGCTCCCGACCGGTGGAGACGCTCTGCGGACCGGCGATGTACCCGATGCGGGTGTGGCCGAGGGCGGCGAGGTGCTCGACCGTCTGCCGGATGCCGGTGCTGCTGTCGGTGGTGACGCTCGGGACGTCGATGCCCGGGATGACGCGGTCGACGAAGACGGTGGGGACCTCGCGGTCGACGAGCTGCTGCACCGTGCCGGTGTCGTCGCCCTGGGGAGCGACGATCACCCCGTCCACCCGGCGGGCGATGAGCGTGTCGAGGTACCGGTTCTGCTGGTCGGCGCGCTCGTTCGCGTTGCCGAGCAGCGTGACGTACCCCTCGGCGAGGGCGGCCTGCTCGACCGTGTGTGCGAGGTCCGCGAAGAACGGGTTCCGGACGTCGGAGACCAGGAGCCCGATGGTTTCGCTGCGGGTGGAGCGGAGCGCGCGGGCCTGCAGGTTCGGGCGGAAGTCGAGGTCCTTCGCGGCCTGCTCGACCGCGCGGCGGGAGTCCTCGGACGTCGCGGCGTTCCCGGAGAGCACGCGGGAGGCCGTCGCTGCGGAGACGCCGGCGCGAGCGGCGACGTCCTTGATGGTGACGGCGTTCATCGGTGAGCACTCCGTTGGGCGAGACGTGGAATCGATTCCATGGAATCGATTCCACGACAGTAGACAGCGGGCGGTGGCCGTGTCAAGCGGTCTCGACGAACCGGACGGGCCCTCGGCGTGCGCCCCGGACGAGGGCCTGCGCCCGGCCCGCGCTCCGCCCTACGCTCGCGGGGTGAGCAGCGACGACGGCGGTGCACCCGCGGTCGGTGCGGGGTCCGCACGCCGCGATGCCGTCGTCCTGGCGGGTGCCGTCGTGCTCGCCGTGGTTGGGACCCTCGCGGTGGCGGCGTTCCCGGTCGACACCGGGACACCGGCGATGCTCATGGTCGCGCGCCGGTTCCTGCCCGTCTGGGTGCCGTACGTCCTCGCGGCCTGCTGGGTGCTTCGGCGGGCCCGTCCCCGCCCGACGCTCGGGTCCCTCCGGGTCGGCGGGCGCGAGGTCGTCGCCGCCGTCGGCATCGTCATGGTCTGCCGCACGCTCGAGAGCGTCCTCGCCCGGGCGCTGCCGGGCCCGTGGTCGAGCGCCGGGACACCGCCACTGGTGCTGACGGCGGAGCAGACCGTCGCGGTCGTGGTCGGGTTCGTCGGCCTCCTCCTCGTCAGCCCGGTGCTCAGCGCGGTCGTCTTCCAGGGGCTCCTCCAGCGCCGACTCGCCCGGCTGCTGCCGGCACCACGGTGGTTCGCCGCGGTGCTCGCGCCGGCGCTCCTCTACGCCCTCCTGCAGATCGTGGTCCGACGCACGGTCGTGGCGCCGACGCCCTCCGACCTGGTCCTGAGCGGTGTCGTGTACACGACCTTCGGGGTCCTCTGTGGATCGCTCGTCGCCCTGACCGGTCGCGTCGGCGGGGCCGTGCTCGCGTACCTGGTGTTCAGCCTCTCGGCGGTCGTCGTCCTCGGCTGGTGGTGACGGCCGCGGACGTGGTGCGTGCGGTCTGGGACGGAGTCGTCGCCGGGGCGCACGAGGTGCTCGCCGACGAGCTCACCCGTCAGGTGCGCGCCACGCTCGGTGCGCCGGTCGTCGACCGGTAGCCGGTGCTCGCGGGGGCGTGACCGGCCGTACCGACGACGGACGGGAGGCCCGTGGCGGCCCCGCCACGGGCCTCCCGTCCGTCCCAGGTCGCTGCTCGGAGGCGGCGCGTCAGCTCCGGCCGCGGTTCCGGCGCCGGACCGCCTTCGGCGCCCGGCCCGCCATGAACGACCGTGCTGGGTCGACGACGAACCCCTGACGCAGGGCCTCGCGCCCGACGAGCATCCGGAAGCCCATCTGGTCGCGGTTGCTCAGCGTGACCTCGGCCAGGACCGTCCGCCCGCCGAGCTCGATGGACATGAGGACGACGATGCGCTCCTGGGTGTGGCCGCTCGAACTGCGGATCACCCGGCGGTCGTGCACGGCGCACTCGACGGTCTGCGGGTCGACGTCGGAGTCCTGCCATGGGTGCACCGAGAACCGGACGCGGCCGCCGGGCAGCTCCTCCACGTCGAAGGCGTGCAGGGCCGAGGTGCGGGCACCGGTGTCGAGCTTCACCTTGATCCACGGGATGCCGATGTCCGGCAGCGCCGCCCACTCGCGCCACCCGGCGACGATCGGTACCCGGGACGCGGACGCCCCGCTCTTCGATCGCTCGGCCATGCCCCTATCTTGGCAGTGATGAAACTCGCCATCCTGTCGCGCGCTCCGCACGCGTACTCGACCCAGCGCCTCCGCACCGCCGCGGAGGAACGCGGACACACCGTCAAGGTGCTCAACACCCTGCGCTTCGCGATCGACCTCACCGGCGAACAGCCCGACCTGCTCTACCGCGGCAAGCTCTTGTCCGACTACGACGCCGTGCTGCCGCGGATCGGGAACTCGATCACGTACTACGGCACCGCGGTCGTCCGACAGTTCGAACAGATGGACGTGTACACGCCGAACACCGCGAACGGCATCACGAACTCCCGGGACAAGCTGCGCGCCAACCAGATCCTGTCCCGGCACGACATCGGCATGCCCGCGACCACGTTCGTCAGCAGCCGGGCCGACGTCCGCGGAGCGATCGAACGGGTGGGTGGCGCACCGGTGGTCATCAAGCTCCTCGAGGGCACGCAGGGCATCGGCGTGATCCTGGCGCCCGAGGCCAAGGTCGCCGAGTCGATCGTCGAGACGCTGCACTCGACGAAGCAGAACGTCCTCATCCAGAGCTTCATCTCGGAGAGCCGCGGCAAGGACATCCGCGCGCTCGTCGTGGGGGACCGGGTCGTCGCCGCGATGCGCCGGTCGGCCTCGGGCGACGAGTTCCGGTCGAACGTGCACCGCGGCGGCACCGTCGAGCAGGTCACGCTCACGCCGGAGTACGAGGAGGCGGCGGTCCGCTCCGCCCAGATCATGGGACTCCGCGTCGCCGGCGTCGACATGCTCGAGGGCAACGACGGGCCGCTCGTCATGGAGGTCAACTCGTCCCCGGGCCTCGAGGGGATCGAACGCGCGACCGGGCTCGACGTGGCCGGCGCGGTCATCGACTTCATCGCGAACCAGGTGGCGTTCCCGGAGATCGACGTCCGCCAGCGCCTCAGCGTCTCGACCGGGTACGGCGTCGCCGAGCTGCTCGTGCACACGAACGCAGACCTCGTCGGCAAGACCATCAAGGACTCGGGCCTGTGGGACCGCGACATCACCGTCCTGACCCTGCACCGCGGGACGTCCGTGATCCCGAACCCGCGCAGCGGTGTCGCGCTCGAGCCGGGCGACCGCCTGCTCTGCTTCGGCAAGCTCGAGGAGATGCGGTCGATGATCCCGGACCGTCGACGTCGGCGGACCAAGCTCCGCAAGCTCCCGACGGCCGCACTGCCGGACAGCTGACCCGGACCCGGACCTCCGCCGCGCCCGGTGCCCGACACGTCCGGATGACGCGGGCTCGTGCCGTCGACCGTTCGTCGCACGTCCGTGCCGCGTACCGTCGCAGGAGAAGAGAGTTCGTCTCGCGTCCTGTGTCCGTGATCCGTCCCGGCGAGGGTCGGCGCACCGGACGGTGGGCGCCGTGAACAGGGAGCACGCCATGACGAAGTACGAATCGAACCAGGACGTGGACCCGATCCACGTGACCACCTACCGCTCCGCCCGCAAGGCGGCCCGTCGTGGGTGGGCAGCCCCGGCTGACTCGCCGGTCCCGTCGCTCGCCGACGTGTGGCGCGCCGGCCGGACCGCGTCGGAACGCGGCCCGCGCCGCTGAGGTCCGACCGACAGGGGCGCCGTCGACGCCCGTCCGCGGGACGCCGCTGACGACGACGGATCAGCGGCGCACTCGCTCGCGCCCGGGAGCCGGCGGCTGCGGGTCCGCCGCCCGTGCCCCCGCCGCCCGCTCCGTCCGCACCGCCGCGAGCACCACGTCGAGCGCCCGGTCGAGCTCCGGCAGCGTCACCGCGCCGTAGCCGACGACCACTCCGTCGCCGGACCGCCCCCGCTCGACCTCGTAGTCCGCCAGGTCGCTCACGAGGACCCCGCCCGCCTCGGCACGGGCGACCACGGCGGCACCGGTCGCCGGACCCGGCCACGTCAGCACCGCGTGCAGACCGCCGGTGAGGGCCCGTGCCTCCAGACCGGTGTCGGCCAGTCGGCGTGCGATGCGGTCCCGTCGGTGCGCGTAGTCCCGCCGCACCCGGCCCAGGTGCCGCCGGAACGCCCCCGTCCGCAGCAGGTGCGCGACCGCGACCTGCACCGGCTCCGCGACGACGGCACCACGCGCGCGACGGGCGGTGACGACCGCGGCGCCGAGCGGCCCCGGCGGCAGCACGACGTAGGCGCACCGCAACCGCGGGTCCAGCGTCTTCGAGAACCCGCCCAGGTGCACGACCACGCCGGCGGTGTCGAGCGCCGCCAGGGCGGGCACCGGACGGCCGCGGTGACGGAACTCGGAGTCGTAGTCGTCCTCGACGACGACCGTGCCCGTCCGTGCCGCGTGCGCGAGGAGGGCCAGTCGGTGCCCGACGGGCATGACCGAGCCGAGCGGGTACTGGTGCGTGGGTGACACCAGGACCGCGTCCACCGTGGTCGATGCGAGGACGTCGAGGTCGATGCCGTCCGCGGTGACCGGTACGGCGACGAGTTCCGCCCCCGCACTGGTCAGGGCGCGGTGCCCCGACCGGTACCCGGGGTCCTCGACGGCGATCCGCGGGGGCCGTCCGAGCCGGGCGCGCAGGGCCTCGACCAGGAGGGACAGCGCCTCCGAGGTGCCGGCGGCCACGACGACCTCCGACACCGACGGGGTGAAGCCGCGCGCCAGGCCGAGCTGCACGACCACCTGCTCGCGGAGGGCGAGGAGGCCCGTCGGATCGGACAGGCCGTTGCGGAGCGGTGCGCTCGCCGCGGCACGCCAGGCAGCCCGCCAGTCGCGCTCGCTGATCGCGGTGACGGCCGGGATGCCGGGTCGGCAGTCGACGACCGCCCGCTGCACGCCGCCGTCGTGCGCGGGCACGGCACCCGCAGCGGGGGCTGCAGCCGGTGCCCCGGCCCCTGCACCCGGCGCACCGGCCCCTGCACCCGGTCCACCTGCACCGACGCTCCCCGCGCCGTCCCAGCCGCCGCCGACCGCGCCCGCCCCGCTCGCCGAGGCCGAGGCCGAGGCCGAGGCCGAGCCCGAGCCCGAGCCCGAGCCCGAGCTCGCGCCCGCACTCGCCGCGCCCGCCGCTCCGTGCGCGCCCGCCGCTCCCGCGACCACCCGCGCCGCCGCCCCCTGCCGCGTCCGGATGTACCCCTCGCCGTCGAGCTGCTCGTACGCCGCCACGACCGTGCCCCGTGCGACACCGAGCTCGGCCGCGAGAGCCCGCGTCGACGGCAGCGGGTCCTCGGCGCCGAGCGTGCCGTCGTGCACGAGCCCCCGCACCCGGGCGACGACGACGCCCACCTTGCTCGACTGGTCCACCCCGTGCGCCCCGATCTGGTCTACGTACTGATCCAGTGCCGACCCTAGCGTCGGAGCATGCCCACTCCCGACGCCCTCCCGTCCCTCACCGTCCGCCGGATCCGCGAGCGCCAGCAGACCGATCCGCAGGTCCTCCGCCAGGTCCTGGCCGAGGGGGTCGTCGCCCACGTCGGCATGGTCCGCGACGGCTTCCCGGTCGTCCTGCCCTTCCTCTACGGCGTCGGCGACCTCGGCACGGGGCCGGTCCTGCTCCTGCACGGCTCGACCGGAGGCGGCCTGTTCCTCGACGCCGGCGCGGACGGGGTCCCGGTCAGCGCCACGGTCACGCACCTCGACGGTATCGTCTTCGCCCGCTCCACCTTCGACAGCTCGGCGAACTACCGCAGCGCGATGGTCGTCGGCCGCGCCACCGTGGTCCCCGTCGAGCAGCGGGCCGAGGCGCTCCGCCAGGTCGCCGACCACCTCATGCCGGGCCGCCGGAGCGAGGTGCGCGAGATGACGGACAAGGAGGTCCGCGCGACCCAGGTCCTGCAGCTCCCGCTCGACGCCGCGAGCGTCAAGGTGCGCGCGGCCGGCGTCGGCGAGGCATCGGACGACGGTGAGGACCACGCGGTCTGGGCGGGCGTCCTGCCCCTCGCGGTCCGCGCCGGCGACCCGGTCCCCGGCACGCTGTCGGCGGGCGCCGGTACCCGGCCGGATCCGTCGGTGGTCGCGCTCGCGTCGCGCCTGACCGCGCTCGCGACCGACCGGGAGGCCCGCCTCACCACCGCCCCGCCGCCCACGCGGGCCGCGCACGGCTGAGGGCGGCGAACCACGCGCGGTTGGGGGCGACGGGCCGTCCGTCAGGGGCTCCCTGTGCGGCGGAGCAGGGTGTCGGTCGTGGCGGCGTCGAGCGGGATCTGTGACGCACCGCAGGAAGCGGGCCGGGTTCTCCAGGGAGGACCAGGTTCGTGACCAATACGTTATCTGCGCGAGTCACCGGAGTCCGGCCTCGTCGCGCAGGGATCGCGACGGCGCCCCCGGTGGTCCGGACCCGGAAGGAACCATGGGACGCCACGCCCTGTCAGCAGCCGACGACCGCCGACCGACCGACACCCCGGTCCGTCGAGCCGACACCGCACCGGACGCTCCACTCCGGCCGCGGGTCCGTCGTCCGGCAGCGGCACCGCTGGTCGCCCGGTCCACCTACGTCGAGCACCGCAAGCCCGCCCGGGTCATCGCGATGCCCCAGCACCGGGCTGCGCTGGCGACAGCCGCTGGACCGGTCCTCCCCACGGCCGTCCGCACCGGGGGGGCGAAGGACCCCCGGCACGTCCGGCGTACCGCGACCATGCAGCGTGCCGCGCTCCTCATCGCCCCGGCCCTCGCCGTGACGTCCAGCCTGACGCTGTCGATCCCGGCCGAGGCGGCTCCGGTCGACACGGCCACCAGTGCCACGACGACCGCGAGCGCCGGCGGGCAGGCCCAGACCTTCACCGTCGCGCGCGGGGTCCGGGTGCCGGTGACCGACCGAGGCACCACCTCGATCGTGTCGTACCCGACCCTGGTCGTCAGCGGCGGGGCGACGGTCGGGGAGACCCAGGCGGCCCTGTCCGAGGTGCTCTCGGCCGGCGGCGACCGGGCGACGATCGTGCAGACCGCCCTGCAGTACCTCGGCGACCCGTACGTCGAGGGCGGTGCGAGCCACACCGGCATCGACTGCTCCGGCCTGACGATGGTCGCGTACCAGGCCGTCGGCATCCAGCTGGACCACTACGTCCCCACACAGGACGCGGTCGCGACGACGATCCCGGAGTCCGAGGCGAAGGCCGGCGACCTCGTCGTGTACGACAACGGCGACCACGTCGGGCTGTACCTCGGGTACGGACTCGTCCTGCAGGCCCCGCACCCCGGCGAGCCGGTCGACGTCATCCCGATGTTCCCAGCCGCGCACCACTTCGCCCGGCTGCTGCCCGCCGGCTCCTGACCCGACCGGCCACCTGCCGGACCGGCGTGACGGGTCGGAGGGGTTGCGTGCCTCCCGTAAGCTGGAGTGATGGCCATCGACACCCGCACCCCGTTCGAGGAGCAGCGCTCTGCCCGCCCGCAGGTGCGCCCGCGCACCGAGGGCTGGCAGCAGGCGACGGGGACCGACGGTCGGCCGCTGCTGCAGTTCGCGTCGCCGAAGCGGGGCAAGCCGCCGGTGCACCTGGCGGACCTGACGGTCGAGGAGCGCGAGGCCAAGGTGAAGGAACTCGGTCTGCCCGGCTTCCGCGCCAAGCAGCTCGCGACCCACTACTTCACGCACTACACGTCCGACCCGGCGAAGATGACCGACCTGCCGGCTGCCCAGCGCGAGGAACTCGTCGCGGGCATGCTGCCGCCCCTGCTGACCGAGACCCGTCGTCTCGAGACGGACAAGGGCGACACGATCAAGTTCCTCTGGAAGCTGCACGACGGCGCCCTGGTCGAGTCGGTGCTCATGCGGTACCCGGGCCGCATCACGCTCTGCGTCTCGTCCCAGGCCGGCTGCGGGATGAACTGCCCGTTCTGCGCCACGGGCCAGGCGGGCCTGACGCGCAACATGTCGACGGCCGAGATCATCGAGCAGATCGTCCGGGCCAACGCCGCGATCGCCGCCGGTGAGCTGGGCGGCGACCCGCGCAAGGGCGGGCAGGACCGCGTCGACGCCGAGCGGGTGACGAACATCGTGTTCATGGGCATGGGGGAGCCGCTCGCGAACTACAAGCGCGTGATGGACGCCGTGCGGATCATGGTCGCGCCGCAGCCGAACGGGCTCGGCATGAGCGCGCGCGGGATCACGGTGTCGACGGTCGGTCTGGTGCCGGCGATCAACAAGCTCGCCGACGAGGGCATCCCGATCACCTTCGCGCTCTCGCTGCACGCGCCCGACGACGAACTGCGCGACGAGCTCATCCCGGTGAACTCGAAGTGGAAGGCCGACGAAGCGATCGACGCCGCCCACGACTACTACGTCAAGACCGGTCGGCGGGTGTCGATCGAGTACGCGCTCATCAAGGACATGAACGACCACGCCTGGCGTGCCGACCTGCTCGCCGAGAAGCTCAACAAGCGTGGCAAGGGGTGGGTGCACGTCAACCCGATCCCGCTCAACCCGACGCCGGGCTCGGTGTGGACCTCGTCCGAGGAGCACGTGCAGGACGAGTTCGTCCGCCGACTCAACGCTGCCGGCATCCCGACGACCCTCCGCGACACCCGCGGCAAGGAGATCGACGGGGCGTGCGGGCAGTTGGCTGCCGCCGACTGACGATCGATCACGTTCGACGACCGCTCCGGCGGTCGAACGGGAGGCACGGTGCGAGTCCGCACCGTGCCTCCCGTCGTTCCCGGGGCTGGCCCCGCCCGGCAACCGCGGGCAGCACGGGCCTGGCGGGGACGGACCCGGGGAAGGGGCTCCGAGCGCGACACGCCCGGGCGTCGAGCTGGCTTGGCGCTCCCGTTCACCCGTGCGTAAAGTAATCACTCGTTGCCGCTGAGGCGGAGAACGGAACGGCTGAGACGCTGACCGGGATGAGATCCTGGAAGGTTCGAGTCTGGCCCTGTTCTTCCCCGGGCAACGAGCCAGCCTCTCTGTCATGCACCGTGTTCGGTGTGGAGTGGGGAGTGCGTCTGGTCCTTGAGAACTCAACAGCGTGCACATTGTCAATGCCAATTTATTGACCTCGTCGCTCATCGCCTTCGTGGTGGTGGGTGTCGGAGACAATTCCTTTTGGATTGAAGATTGTCAGTAGACAGTCAACAGTCAAGATCAACTCGCTGACGCTTTCGGGTGTTGGTTGTAATTTTTTACGGAGAGTTTGATCCTGGCTCAGGACGAACGCTGGCGGCGTGCTTAACACATGCAAGTCGAACGATGATGCCCAGCTTGCTGGGTTGATTAGTGGCGAACGGGTGAGTAACACGTGAGTAACCTGCCCCTGACTCTGGGATAAGCGTTGGAAACGACGTCTAATACTGGATATGATCACTGGTCGCATGGCCTGGTGGTGGAAAGATTTTTTGGTTGGGGATGGACTCGCGGCCTATCAGCTTGTTGGTGAGGTAATGGCTCACCAAGGCGACGACGGGTAGCCGGCCTGAGAGGGTGACCGGCCACACTGGGACTGAGACACGGCCCAGACTCCTACGGGAGGCAGCAGTGGGGAATATTGCACAATGGGCGAAAGCCTGATGCAGCAACGCCGCGTGAGGGATGACGGCCTTCGGGTTGTAAACCTCTTTTAGTAGGGAAGAAGCGAAAGTGACGGTACCTGCAGAAAAAGCACCGGCTAACTACGTGCCAGCAGCCGCGGTAATACGTAGGGTGCAAGCGTTGTCCGGAATTATTGGGCGTAAAGAGCTCGTAGGCGGTTTGTCGCGTCTGCTGTGAAATCCCGAGGCTCAACCTCGGGCTTGCAGTGGGTACGGGCAGACTAGAGTGCGGTAGGGGAGATTGGAATTCCTGGTGTAGCGGTGGAATGCGCAGATATCAGGAGGAACACCGATGGCGAAGGCAGATCTCTGGGCCGTAACTGACGCTGAGGAGCGAAAGCATGGGGAGCGAACAGGATTAGATACCCTGGTAGTCCATGCCGTAAACGTTGGGCGCTAGATGTAGGGACCTTTCCACGGTTTCTGTGTCGTAGCTAACGCATTAAGCGCCCCGCCTGGGGAGTACGGCCGCAAGGCTAAAACTCAAAGGAATTGACGGGGGCCCGCACAAGCGGCGGAGCATGCGGATTAATTCGATGCAACGCGAAGAACCTTACCAAGGCTTGACATACACCGGAAACGGCCAGAGATGGTCGCCCCCTTGTGGTCGGTGTACAGGTGGTGCATGGTTGTCGTCAGCTCGTGTCGTGAGATGTTGGGTTAAGTCCCGCAACGAGCGCAACCCTCGTTCTATGTTGCCAGCGGGTTATGCCGGGGACTCATAGGAGACTGCCGGGGTCAACTCGGAGGAAGGTGGGGATGACGTCAAATCATCATGCCCCTTATGTCTTGGGCTTCACGCATGCTACAATGGCCGGTACAAAGGGCTGCGATACCGTAAGGTGGAGCGAATCCCAAAAAGCCGGTCTCAGTTCGGATTGAGGTCTGCAACTCGACCTCATGAAGTCGGAGTCGCTAGTAATCGCAGATCAGCAACGCTGCGGTGAATACGTTCCCGGGCCTTGTACACACCGCCCGTCAAGTCATGAAAGTCGGTAACACCCGAAGCCGGTGGCCTAACCCTTGTGGAAGGAGCCGTCGAAGGTGGGATCGGTGATTAGGACTAAGTCGTAACAAGGTAGCCGTACCGGAAGGTGCGGCTGGATCACCTCCTTTCTAAGGAGCATCTGGTTCCAGGTTGTGTTCGTTTGAGCATGGTTTGGGGTCCAGGCGCCCGATTCGGACCGAACGTGTCCGACGGGTAGCTCATGGGTGGAACATTGACAGTGCAGTCGGGAGCGCGTCTCCCGGTCTCAGTACGCTCTGCTTGCAGGGTTGGAACGGGTCGGGTGGGAGCGGGTCGGCTGGTGCACGTTGTTGGGTCCTGAGGGACCAGGCTTCCTGCCAGGGTGTGTCTTCGGATGTGCTGGTGGTGGGGGTTGGGCCTGCGGGTCCTTCGTTGGGCTGCATGAAGCGAACCTGTTGGGTTCGGGGAGTGTGGTGCCGATCGTATGTTGAGAACTACACAGTGGACGCGAGCATCTTTAGATTCGCGTCATCAGCATGGGCTGCTCCTTGTGGGTGGTGTTGTGTTGTGGCGTTGGATCGCAATTTTAATCTTTGTGGTCAAGTTTCTAAGAGCAAACGGTGGATGCCTTGGCATCTGGAGCCGAAGAAGGACGTAGAAATCTGCGATAAGCCTCGGGGAGCTGATAATCGAGCTGTGATCCGAGGATTTCCGAATGGGGAAACCCCGCCAGGCGACTTGTCGACCTGGTGACTCCCGCCTGAATATATAGGGCGGGTAGAGGGAACGTGGGGAAGTGAAACATCTCAGTACCCACAGGAAGAGAAAACAACATGTGATTCCGTGAGTAGTGGCGAGCGAAAACGGATGAGGCTAAACCGATCATGTGTGATAGCCGGCGGGCGTTGCATGGTCGGGGTTGTGGGACACGTCACTCAGTTCTGCCGGACTGGGACGGTTACAGCGCATCATAGTCGAACCGGTTTGAAAGCCGGGCCGTAGTGGGTGCCAGCCCCGTAGACGAAATGGTGTTATGGCCGGATGTGTATCCCAAGTAGCACGGGGCCCGAGAAATCCCGTGTGAATCTGTCAGGACCACCTGATAAGCCTAAATACTCCCAGATGACCGATAGCGGACAAGTACCGTGAGGGAAAGGTGAAAAGTACCCCGGGAGGGGAGTGAAATAGTACCTGAAACCGTTTGCTTACAAACCGTCGGAGCCTCCTTTGTAGGGGTGACGGCGTGCCTTTTGAAGAATGAGCCTGCGAGTTAGCGATATGTGGCGAGGTTAACCCGTGTGGGGTAGCCGTAGCGAAAGCGAGTCTGAATAGGGCGATTCAGTCGCATGTCCTAGACCCGAAGCGAAGTGATCTATCCATGGCCAGGTTGAAGCGACGGTAAGACGTCGTGGAGGACCGAACCCACTTCAGTTGAAAATGGAGGGGATGAGCTGTGGATAGGGGTGAAAGGCCAATCAAACTTCGTGATAGCTGGTTCTCTCCGAAATGCATTTAGGTGCAGCGTTGCGTGTTTCTCGCCGGAGGTAGAGCTACTGGATGGCCGATGGGCCTCAACAGGTTACTGACGTCAGCCAAACTCCGAATGCCGGTGAGTGAGAGCGCAGCAGTGAGACGGTGGGGGATAAGCTTCATCGTCGAGAGGGAAACAACCCAGACTACCAACTAAGGCCCCTAAGCGTGTGCTAAGTGGGAAAGGATGTGGAGTTGCACAGACAACCAGGAGGTTGGCTTAGAAGCAGCCACCCTTGAAAGAGTGCGTAATAGCTCACTGGTCAAGTGATTCCGCGCCGACAATGTAACGGGGCTCAAGCACACCGCCGAAGTTGTAGATTTCGCACACTCGACAAGCCTTCGTGGTTCAGTCGTGCGGAGTGGTAGGAGAGCGTCGTGTGGCGAGTGAAGCGGCGGAGTGATCCAGCCGTGGACGCTACACGAGTGAGAATGCAGGCATGAGTAGCGAAAGACGGGTGAGAAACCCGTCCTCCGAAAGACCAAGGGTTCCAGGGCCAGGTTAATCCGCCCTGGGTAAGTCGGGACCTAAGGCGAGGCCGACAGGCGTAGTCGATGGACAACGGGTTGATATTCCCGTACCGGCGAACAACCGCCCAAGCTAATCCAGTGGTGCTAAGAGTCCTAACCCGGCACATCCGGATCCCTTCGGGGTGATGGTGGCCGGTCTAACGCTCGACCCCATGCTGGTGCGGTTAGCGTATGAACAGGTGTGACGCAGGAAGGTAGCTGAGCCAGGCGATGGTATCCGTAAGGTGAACCTGGTGTAAGGATGTAGGGCTGACGATAGGCAAATCCGTCGTCTGTGTGCCTGAGATCCGACGCGTACCCGTAAGGGGAAATCAGTGATCCTATGCTGCCGAGAAAAGCATCGACGCGAGGTTGCAGCCGCCCGTACCCGAAACCGACTCAGGTGGTCAGGTAGAGAATACCAAGGAGATCGAGATAATCGTGGTTAAGGAACTCGGCAAAATGCCCCCGTAACTTCGGGAGAAGGGGGGCCGGACACGTGACCGGATTCACTCCGTGAGCGTTGAAGGCCGCAGAGACCAGTGGGAAGCGACTGTTTACTAAAAACACAGGTCCGTGCGAAGTCGCAAGACGATGTATACGGACTGACGCCTGCCCGGTGCTGGAAGGTTAAGAGGAAGGGTCAGCCTCACGGCGAAGCTCTGAATTTAAGCCCCAGTAAACGGCGGTGGTAACTATAACCATCCTAAGGTAGCGAAATTCCTTGTCGGGTAAGTTCCGACCTGCACGAATGGCGTAACGACTTCCCAGCTGTCTCAACCGCGAACTCGGCGAAATTGCACTACGAGTAAAGATGCTCGTTACGCGCAGCAGGACGGAAAGACCCCGTGACCTTTACTACAGTTTGGTATTGGTGTTCGGAGTGGCTTGTGTAGGATAGGTGGGAGACTGTGAAGCGGGCACGCTAGTGTTCGTGGAGTCGTTGTTGAAATACCACTCTGGTCACTTTGGATGTCTAACGTAGGACCCTGATCGGGTTCATGGACAGTGCCTGATGGGTAGTTTAACTGGGGCGGTTGCCTCCCAAAGAGTAACGGAGGCGCCCAAAGGTTCCCTCAACCTGGTTGGCAATCAGGTGGCGAGTGTAAGTGCACAAGGGAGCTTGACTGTGAGACTGACAGGTCGAGCAGGGACGAAAGTCGGGACTAGTGATCCGGCAGTGGCTTGTGGAAGCGCTGTCGCTCAACGGATAAAAGGTACCTCGGGGATAACAGGCTGATCTTGCCCAAGAGTCCATATCGACGGCATGGTTTGGCACCTCGATGTCGGCTCGTCGCATCCTGGGGCTGGAGTAGGTCCCAAGGGTTGGGCTGTTCGCCCATTAAAGCGGTACGCGAGCTGGGTTTAGAACGTCGTGAGACAGTTCGGTCCCTATCCGCTGCGCGCGTTGGAAATTTGAGAAGATCTATCCCTAGTACGAGAGGACCGGGATGGACGAACCTCTGGTGTGTCAGTTGTTCTGCCAAGGGCACCGCTGATTAGCTACGTTCGGACCGGATAACCGCTGAAAGCATCTAAGCGGGAAGCCGTCTTCGAGATGAGATTTCCATGCACCTTGAGTGTGAGAGGCTCCCAGCAGACTACTGGGTTGATAGGCCGGATGTGGAAGCGGGGACTAACGACCCGTGGAGCTGACCGGTACTAATAAGCCGAAGACTTGACACACACTTTTTTCCCAACACCTTTCGGGGTGTTGGGGCTCGCGTCCACTTTGTGGTTCCCGACAGATGATCGGGAACAACTGAAACTGAACACCGCGCATGCGCGGAACACGTTTCAACGCTTCCCTAGAGGAGTGTCGAAATTGTTCCGGTGGTCATAGCGAGAGGGAAACGCCCGGTCACATTCCGAACCCGGAAGCTAAGCCTCTCAGCGCCGATGGTACTGCAAGGGGGACCTTGTGGGAGAGTAGGACGCCGCCGGACTTACCTTGAACAGAAGAGCCCCTGGTCAGGGGAGCAGCAATGCTCCCTTCGACCAGGGGCTCTTCTGCATTCCCAGGACGATCGCAGTCCGCCTCGACGACGAGGTACACGCTGGCTGGACGACGGCTGTCGTACTGCGCGTAGACCGGGTGCATGAAGGTCGTCGGAGTCGAAACGTTCGGAGGGCCTGCAGCCCTCGCTGTCCACGAAGTCCCGGAGGTCCACGCCGGCGCTGGTTCGGTACGCATCGCCGTCCGTGCGTTCGCGGTGAACCCGACCGACACCGGTGTCCGTGCCGGTGAGCGGGACAGTTCGGCCGCCCGGTCGCCCTACGTCCCCGGGATGGACGCCGCGGGCGTCATCGACGAGGTGGGACCGGACGTCGAGGGCTGGCCGATCGGTGACGAGGTGATGGCCATGGCGCTCCCGTTGACCGGGCACGGGGGAGCGTACGTCGAGTACCTCGTCGCGCCGGTCGGGTCGTTCACGCGGATCCCGCGCGACACCACGATCGAGGAAGCGTCCACGGTGCCGATGAACGGTCTGACGGCGATCCAGATGCTCGAGCTCGCCGGGCTCGAACGCGGGCAGACCCTGGCCGTGACCGGTGCGGCCGGACTGCTCGGCAACTACGTCGTGCAGTTCGCGAAGGCAGCGGGACTCACGGTGGTCGCCGACAGTTCGGAGCAGGACGAGCCGCTCGTCCGGTCGCTCGGGCCGGACCACGTCGTGCGGCGCGGGGACGGGTTCACCGATGCGGTTCGGGCGATCGTCCCCGAGGGCGCAGACGCCCTCTTCGACTGCGCTGTGCAGCGGGACGTCGTCGTGCCGGCACTCCGGGACGGCGGCGTCTTCGTCGACGTCCGTGGGTGGGAGGGCAACGGCGCTGCCGGCATCCGCTTCGAGCGCGTCTTCGTGTTCAGCGAGTACCGCTCCTTCGACAAGCTCGAGCGGCTGCGCCAGGCGGTCGAGGGCGGCACGATCGTGCCCCGTGTCGCCGAGGTGCTGCCGGCAGCGCGTGCGACCGAGGCTCACGAACGCCTCGAGGCCGGTGGGACGCGCGGGCGCTTCGTCCTGACCTGGTGACCACACGATGACGGGAGGCCCGACACCAGCTGGTGTCGGGCCTCCCGTCCGTCCAGGCCCTCCGGTCGGCCTGCGGCCGCCCGGAGCACGCATCAGCTGAGGCGGGTGGCCGCGATGCCGCCGTCGACGTCGAGGGTCGCGCCGTGGACGAACGCCGCCTCGTCGGAGACGAGCCACCGGACGGCGCGGGCGACGTCCACCGGGCGGACCGGGACGCCGGCCGGGGTGCCGGCGGTCATCGCCGCGAGCGCGTCGGCGGAGTCCGCGTTACCGGGCGTCGAGGTCGCACCCGGGGACACCGTGTTGACGCGGACACCGGCGGGCCCGAACTCGGCGGCCCAGGCGCGGGTGAGCTGCTCGACCGCGGCCTTCGTGGCGGGGTAAAGGGCAGCGACGGGGACGCCGACACGTGCCATCCACGAGCCGATGTTCACGACCGCACCCGCACCGCGGTCGGCCATCGCCGGAGCGAGTGCCCCGACGAGCAGGTGGGGTGCGCGGACGTTGACGGCCCACAGTGCGTCGGCGTCGGCGTCGGTCAGGGTGGCGGTCGGGCCGATTGGGTACACACCGGCGTTGTTGACGAGGACGTCCACGTGGCCGCCGAGGAGGCTCGTGGCCCGCGCCCCCAGGGCGCGCACCTCGTCGGGGTGGCTGGCCAGGTCGACGACGGCTCCCTCTGCAGAGCCGCCGGCTTCGCGGATCGCCGTCACGACGGCCTCGGTCCGGACGGCGTCACGGCCGGTGACGACGACGACGGCGCCGGCAGCGGCGAGTTCGTGGGCGATGGCCTCACCGATGCCGCTCGACGCCCCGGTGACGAGGGCCGTGCGTCCGGCGAGGGTGGTGGTCGCGGTGGTGGTGTTCGTGGTCATGCTCCGATGCTCGCGCCCGCCGGGTGCTCCACCCTTGCCCGGACCGGCCGACTCCTTGCCGGATCCGGTGGCGCTCCGACGGCGCGCTCGTGGCGGTACCGTGGCGCCATGGACGAGCAGGTCGCGCAGGCGCTGGACCGTGCAGCGGCGACGGCCCTGGTGCACGCCGAGCGGATGCCGTCGGTGCCCCGCGGTGCGTGGGCGGACGGTGGGCTGCTGCCGGTGAGCGGGGCGACCGGACGTGCCGCAGCGCTCCAGATGCGGGTGTCCCAGGTAAGGGCGCCGACGCCGATCGGGTACCAGCGGTACGTGCCCTCGCTGTCGGTCGTGCTCGTCGGCCGCAAGCGCTCCGTCGTCGGGGACGACGACCAGCAGTGGGGACGCGAACACTTCCTCATCACGCCCGTCGACCTGCCCGTGGTCGCCGGCGTGACCGAGGTCGAGGGGGACCGCGGCTTCGTCTCGGTCGTCTGGCGGCTCGACCCGGTGGTCGTCGGCGAGGTCGTGGCGTCCATGTCGCGCTCGACCGCCCCGCTCGTGGAGCCCCCTCGCCTCGGCACGTGGACGGCGCCGCTGGCCGACGCGTTCGCCCGGCTCGTCGGACTCCTGTCGGCGCCGGAGGACGTGCCGGTGCTGTTCCCGCTCGTCTCCCGGGAGGTCGTGCTGCGGCTGCTGCAGACCGAGCAGGCGCCACGGATCCTGGCCGCGCTCGACGGCGACTCGGTCGTCGCACGGGCCACGGCGCTGCTCAACGGACGGCTCGACGAGGCGTGGTCGATGGAGCGGTTGGCCGCGGTGCTGACGACGAGCGCCTCGACGCTGTTCACCCGGTTCAAGCAGGCGACGGGGATGTCGCCGGCGCAGTACCTCAAGCGCGCCCGGCTCGGCGAGGCACGGCGGCGCATGGTCGTGCTCGGCGAGACCGCGGCACGAGCGGCGACGGCCGTCGGGTACCGGAGTGCGTCGCACTTCTCGCGGGACTACCGGGAGGCGTACGGGCTGCCGCCGGCGGAGGACGCCGCCGGGGCACGTGAGGCGTTCGCGGTCGCGGGTTGACGCCCGCCGCGCGAGGGCGCGGCGGGACGACGGATCGCCCCACGGCGCGACGACGGACGGGAGGCGCGTGGCGGGCCGGCACCGCGCCTCCCGTCCGACGGGTGGTCGGTCAGCCGCCGAGTTCGGCGCGCAGGTACGGCGCCGTGCGGCTGTCGGGGGAGGCCGCGACCTCGGCGGGGGTGCCGGCCGCGACCACCTGGCCGCCGGCGTCACCACCGGACGGGCCCATGTCGATGACGTGGTCGGCAGCGGCGACGACGGACATCGCGTGCTCGACGACGACGACCGTGTTGCCTGCGTCCGTCAGGCGGGCGAGCTGCTCCGTGAGCCGCTCGACGTCGGCCGGGTGGAGGCCCGTCGTCGGTTCGTCGAGCAGGTACAGGGTGTGGCCGGACCGGGCACGCTGCAGTTCGGTGGCGAGCTTGATGCGCTGGGCCTCGCCGCCGGAGAGCTCGGGCGCCGGCTGGCCGAGGCGGAGGTAGCCGAGGCCGACCTGCCCGAGGGCGTCCAGGGCACGTGCTGCGGCGGGGAGCTCGGCGAGGAACGGGGTGGCCTCGTCGACGGTCATGCCGAGCACGTCCGCGATGGTGGCGCCGTCGAGCCGGACCTCGAGGGTCTCGGCGTTGTACCGGGAGCCGTGGCACTCCGCGCACGGGGCCCAGCTGCCCGGCAGGAACAGCAGCTCGACGGACACCGAGCCCTCGCCCTGGCACACCTCGCACCGTCCGCCGGCGACGTTGAACGAGAACCGGCCCGCCGTCCAACCACGGGCCTTCGCGTCGTCGGTGGCGGCGAACGCGGCGCGCACCGCGTCGAACAGGCCCGTGTACGTAGCGAGGTTCGAGCGGGGCGTGCGGCCGATCGGCTTCTGGTCGACCTCGACCACGCGGCTGACGGTCGGGTGGTCGAGCGCCCTGGTCGGGAGGACACCGCCGACGAGCGACGACTTGCCGGACCCGGAGACGCCGGTCACGGCGGTCAGGACGCCGAGCGGGAGGTCGACGTCGAGCCCGCGGAGGTTGTGCTGTGAGACGTTCCGCAGTTCGAGGGTGCCGACGGGCGTCCGGGGAGGGCGTGCCTCCTGGCCGGGTCGACGGGGCTGCAGGAACCGACGCGTGACGGATTCGTCGACGTCGGCGAGGCCGTCGACGGGACCGCTGTACAGGACCGTGCCGCCGGCGGATCCGGCACCGGGGCCGACGTCGACGATCCAGTCGGCCTGCCGGACGATGCGCATGTCGTGCTCGACGACGAAGACGCTGTTGCCGCTCGCGCGCAAGTCCTCGAGGACCTGGACGAGGGGTTCCGCGTCCGCGGGGTGGAGGCCCGCGCTCGGCTCGTCGAGGACGTAGACGACGCCGAACAGGCCGCTCCGCAGCTGCGTGGCGATGCGGAGGCGCTGCATCTCCCCGGGGGAGAGCGTCGGCGTCGTGCGGTCCAGGCTCAGGTAGCCGAGGCCCAGTCCGGTGAGGACCTCGACCCGGCCGAGGAGGTCACGTGCGATGGCGACCGCGACCTCGGTGCGCTCACCCGACGAGGTCCGCGACGTGGCCGCCGCGGCGTCGGTCAGCTCGGTCGTCGGACGCAGGACCTCGGCGACGTCGGACAGCGGCAGCGCGTTCAGCTCGGCGATCGTCCGGCCGCCGAACGTCACCGCGAGGGCCGCCTGCGTCAGCCCCGTGCCACCGCACAGCGAGCACGGGCCGGACTCCACGAACTGCAGGACCTTGTTCCGCTGCGTCTCGCTCTGCGAGTCCGCCAGCGTGTGCATCACGAACTGCCGGGCACTCCAGAAGCGGCCCTTGTACGGCTTCGCCACGCGGTCGCGCTTCGGGTTCACCTCGACGACGGGCTGCTCCTCGGTGAAGAGCAGCCAGTCGCGGTCGGCCTGCGGCAGCTCGCGCCACGGCCGCTCGATGTCGTACCCGAGGCCGGCCGTCACGTCGCGGAGGTTCTTCCCCTGCCATGCACCCGGCCACGCGGTGATCGCACCGTCGCGGATGCTCAGCGACGGGTCGCGGACGGCGGAGGCCTCGGTCACCTCGTGCGCGACGCCCAGCCCGTGGCAGCGCGGGCAGGCGCCGGCGACGGTGTTCGGGGAGAACGAGTCCGAGTACAGCTGCTCGGCACCCGCCGGGTACGTGCCGGCGCGCGAGTAGAGCATGCGCGTGGAGTTGCTCAGCGTCGTGAGCGTACCGACGGTCGATCGGGAACTCGGGGCGCCGCGGCGCTGCTGCAGGGCGACCGCCGGCGGGAGGCCGGTGATCGAGTCGACGTGCGGGGTGGAGCCCTGCGCGATGAGGCGGCGGGCGTACGGGGCGACGGACTCGAGGAAGCGGCGCTGTGCCTCGGCGAACACTGTGCCGAACGCCAGGCTCGACTTGCCCGAGCCGGAGATGCCCGTGAAGGCGACGATGCGGTCGCGGGGGATGTCGACGTCGACGTCGCGGAGGTTGTTCTCGCTCGCGCCGCGGACGCGGATGAAGCCGTCGGGGGTGGGCGTCGCGATCGTGTCCCGCTCGATAGTCGGATCCGTGGTCGTGCGTGGTGCGGGCATCCGTTCGAGCGTACGCGGGTGAGCTGCGGCGTGCCGGCCACAGGGCGACCGGAGAGCTGGCGATCGATGAACCAGGGACGGGAGGCGCGTGGCGGGCGGGTGCCGCGCCTCCCGGCCGGTCGGTACGCTGGGTGTGGGGAACGGGGGACGGATGATCGACGACGTCGCGTGGTCGCCGCCGAGGCGGCGGAACGGCATCTGGTGGATCGTGGCGAGCGGGCTGTTGCTGCCCGCCGGCTGGGTCGCGTGGCTGCTCGTCGCGCTCGCCGGCTACAGCGGTGCCGGGAACTCGACCCACTCGCTCGCCGAGCAGACGACGGGGAGCATCGTCGTCACGGTCGTCTGTGCGGGGGTGCCGCTGACCGGCGTCGTCGTGCTGCTGGTGCAGCGACGGCGGGACCGATCGGTGACGTTGGTCGGACCGGTGGCGTGCGCGGTGTTCGCGGTCCTCGCGGCCGGGACGCTCGGCTACCCGACGTCGGGGGTCGCGCAGAGCTGGACTGCGGACGAGGAGCGTCGCGCGCAGCCGCTCACCGAGCTCGAGACCAGCAGATCGCAGGCGGAAGCGGAGCGGGACCTCGCGGACGTCGGGGAGCGTGCGGTGCGCGCACTGGGCGAGGACCTGCGCACCGGGGAGGTCGAGCGGTACACACGCGGGTGCCCGCTGTCGAACCTGGAGCAGGGCACGCAGTACACGTGGCGCTGGTCCGCGACGTCGGTGCCCGAGGGTGATCCGCGCTCCGACGCGGAGCGGGCGGCCGACGAACTCCCGGCGGACGAGCTCGAGCGGCGGATCGCTCCGGTGCGCGAGGTCCTGCGCGACGTCGGACTCCGCGACGTCGACCCGTACGGGTGGGACGTCCGCGGGGTCGGCGACGGGTGGCTGCAGGAGGCCTTGGCGCATGTGACGAAGGTGTCGGGTGACGTGTCGATCGAGACCACCTGCCTGGCCGGAGGACCGGGCGACGGGTACGACGATGAGTGAGCCGGACGCACGCGCTGTCCCTCGCGGCCGGTCGCAGGGCGTGTGGGTCGCACTCGTGGTGGCTGCCGGCTGCACCGTGTACGAGCTGCTCGCCGGCGCGCTCGTGGAGTGGACCGGGCTCGGCTTCGTGCCGCTGCTGTTCGTCCCGCCGCTGTACCTGGTGGCGATCCTGCTGCTCGTGTGGGTCGGGCAGCAGGGGATCCGGGCAGCGAGGACTCTGGCGATCGTCGTGGGGATCGTGCTCGCGGTGTCGCTGCCGATCGCGGTGGTGCTGGCGCTGGCGACCTGGGACTGACCCCGGTCGATCACGGCGTCAAGGCAGGAGGCCGAGCTCCATCGCGCGGGTGACGGCGCGGGTGCGGTCGTTGACGCCGAGCTTCTCAAAGACGTGGCCGAGGTGCGTCTTCACGGTGGTCTCGCTGAGGAAGAGCACGCGGCCGATCGCCGGGTTGCTGTTGCCCTGGGCGACGAGGCGCAGGACGTCGAGCTCGCGCGGGGTCAGGGACGGTCCGCTCGGCACGGCGCCCACGGTCCGACGGACCAGTGCGGCAGCTGCCGAGGGAGCGAGGGCGGTCTCGCCGCGAGCGGTCGCCCGGACGCCGGCGAGGATCTCCGACTCCGGCGCGGCCTTGAGCAGGTAACCCGTGGCGCCGGCCTCGATCGCGGCGAGGATCTGGTCGTCGGACTCGTAGGTCGTGAGGATCAGGACGCGGACGTCGGGTGCGGTGGCGAGGATCTCGGCCGTTGCGGCGTCGCCGTCGAGGATCGGCATGCGCAGGTCCATCAGGACGACGTCCGGACGCTCGGCCAGCACGAGGGACACGGCAGCGGCACCGTCGGCGGCCTGCCCGACGACGTCGATGTCGTCCGCTGCCTGCAACAGTGCGACGATGCCGGACCGGACGATCGGGTGGTCGTCGGCCACCACGACGCGGATCACCGGGACACCGCTTCGCCGTGGACGGACGAGGGGGCCGGGACCGGCGCCGTGCCCGTGCTCGTTCCGCGCGCTGTCGGCAGGACGGCCGTCACGACCGTGCCCGCTCCGGGCCTGCTGTCGACGGTGCACGTCCCACCGGCGAGGGCGAGCCGGTCGCGGAGTCCGTGCAGGCCGTGTCCCGCCGTCACGATCGCCGAGTCGAAGCCGCTGCCGTCGTCGGTGAGCCGCAGGACGGTGCCCTCGGTGTCCTGCTCCAGCACGATCCGGACCGACCGGGCACCGGCGTGCGCGCGGACGTTCGACAGTCCCTCTTGTGCGACCCGCAGCAGCACCACCTGGGCGTCGCGGTCGAGCACGCAGTCGGCAGCGGTGACGGTCACGGGCGTCCCGGTCTCGCGGGTGTGGCGCTCGCCGAGGCGGTGGAGTGCCCCGGCCAGGCTGTCGTGGGTGGCTCCGGCAGCGCCGGCGGCGACGAGGACGCGTGACTCCTCGAGGGCGGCACGAGCGGACTCCTCGAGGATCGTGAGCCGTTCGTCGAGGGCGTCGGTGCGGTCGTCGGCCAGGTCATTCCGCGCCCGCTCGGTGAGCATGACGATGCCGGCCAGGTTCTGCGCGACGGTGTCGTGGATCTCGCGGGCGAGGCGCTCCCGTTCGTGCGCGATCCCCGCGGTGCGATGTGCGTCGGCCAGGGAATCCTGGGCGGCACGGAGCTCCTCGATCAGGTGACGACGCTCCTCGGCGAGGGTGGACACCCGCGTCAGCCAGAGTCCGAGCGCGCACGAGCCGACGACGCTGACCACCTCGATGAGGAGGGTGCTGGGCAGGGCGTCCGGGCCGCCCGCGACCATGAGGCCGAGCCCGCTCGCGAGCCCGACCAGCACGGACAGGGCGACGGCGACCGGGACCCGCTCGGCCTGCCGCCACACCAGCGGGAAGAGGATGCACTGCACGAACGCGGTGGTCGGGACGACTGCGGGGAGCACGAACGCGGCGCTGATCGCGAGCGGTAGGAACGCGGCTGCGGCCCACCGCTCGTCGTACCCGCGCCGACCGTAGGTGACGTACGCGAGGGTGAGGACTGCCAGTGCGGCGAACGCCGGCCACCGGGAGGACCACGGCGACCCGGCGGCGACCGCGATCACACCCGTCAGCAGCACCGTCGCCGCGAACGACACGTGCAGCCACACGTTGGCGCGGGTCGTCGGCTGCAGCTCCGTCATGGCCACAGCCTCCCACGCCGCCGGCTTCCGATCGACGTTGTCCACAACCCGTCCGAGGTCGTCCAGGACCCGTCCCCGGTGCACGGTCAGCCGTCCTTCCGGTTCCACCGGAACGTCAGCAGGCAGGCGACCAGGCCGAGGACCAGCCACGCTGCCAGGACGAGCGCTCCGAGACCGAGGTGCCACGAGCCTCCCGGCTCGACGGACGCGAACGCGTCCGGCAGGAACACGGACCGCATGCCGGACGCCATCCAGCGCAGCGGGAAGGCGCTGGCGATGCCCTGCAGCCAGTCCGGCAACTGCAGGAAGGGGAGGTAGACGCCGGAGATGAACTGGAGCACCAGCACGACCGGGACGATCGTGGCGGTGGCGCGACGGCCCTCGCGGGGCAGGGCGGAGATCGCGATGCCGAGGACGGCGCTCGTCGCGATGCCGAGCAGCAGCACCACTGCGAAGGTGCCCCACCGACCCGCGTCGGTCGGGAGCATCACCCCGAACAGGAGGCTCGACACGGCCAGCAGGATCGCCGTCTGCACCAGCGTGGTCACCAGGACCATCCCGATCTTGCCGACGAAGTACGACATCACGGGAAGGGGCGTGCCGCCCAGCCGCTTCAGCGTGCCGTCGCTGCGCTCGCCGGCGATGTCGACACCGAGCGCTTGCGTGCCGGAGAGGAGGATGCCGGTCGCGACGAGGCCGGGCAGGTAGTAGGTGGCGTAGTCGACGCTCGCCGTCCCGGCCTGGATGTCGCGCATGCTGGCGAAGGCGACGGAGAACAGGGCGAGCATCACGACGGGGAACAGGAAGGTGAAGAAGACGGAGTCGGGGGCGCGGAAGTACGAGCGGATCTCGTACCCGATGCGTGCGGCGCCGAGGGTGAGGGCGCTGGGCGCCGGGGTCGGGGCCGCGGTGGTCGTGGCGGTCGGCGTGGTCGTCGTCATGGTTCAGGCCACCATCTCGAGGTAGACGTCCTCGAGGGACGGGCGGATGACCTCGAGGTCGAGCATCGGGGTCGTCGTGCTGCGGATGCGGTCCTGCGGCCGGTCGGTGCGTTCCTCGTGCCGGGTGCCGTCCGCGTCGCGCCAGCGGAGGCGTGGCGTCCGTGCCTCGGCTCCGCCGAGCTCGTCGATCGGTGCCAGCGCGCGGAGGCGGCCGTCCGCGATAACGGCTGCCCGGTCGGCGAGGTGCGCGGCCTCGTCGAGGTAGTGCGTGGTGAGGAGGACCGTCGTGCCCTCGCGCTTGACCGCGGTGACGAGGTCCCAGAACTGCCGTCGCGCCTCCGGGTCGAAGCCCGTGGTCGGCTCGTCGAGGAACAGCACCTCCGGCCGCCCGATCACACCGAGGGCGACGTCGACGCGGCGCCGCTGCCCACCGGACAGGCGGCTGACCCGGGTGTTGCGCTGTGCCTCCAGGCCGGTCGCGGCGAGGAGTTCCTCGACGCTGCGGCTGCGCGGGTAGAGGCGGCCGAAGTGGCGGAGCTGTTCGGCGACGGTGACGTTCGGGGACTCGGCGCTCGTCTGCAGGACGATGCCGACGCGGGCCTTGTGCTCACGCGTCGGGCGGGCGGGGTCGGTGCCGAGGACGCGGACCTCGCCGGCGGTGCGGGAGCGGAAGCCCTCGAGGATCTCGACCGTGGTCGACTTGCCGGCGCCGTTCGGGCCGAGCAGGGCGACGGTCTCGCCGCGGGCGATGGTGAGGGAGAGGTCGGAGACGGCGGTGTGGCCGGTGGGGTAGCGCTTGGTGAGGTCGTGGACCTCGATGGCTGGGGTGTCGGGCATGAGACCAGCCTCGCGCGGAGGCCGTGGTCGGTGGATCGGGGGAGTGGGTGGAGGCGCATCCTCCGATCGGAGGATGCCGTCTCGGTGCTGGGCCTGGTCGCGCGATCACGGTCGGGCGCGGCGTGCCGGTCGAGGCCCCGGGCGGTCGTCCCTCGAACAGGTGGTCGCCGCGGGGCGCCATCGCGGTGATGATGGTCCAGCGCCGGGTGGGACCGTGGCGCTGGGGAGGAGCGCACGATGCACAACGGCTACGCGGTGATCGACCTGGAGACGACCGGACTCGCTCCGTCGTACGGGCACCGCATCATCGAGATCGGGATCGTCCACGTGACGCCGGACGGCGAGGTCGAGCGAACCTTCGAGACCGTCGTCAACCCGAACCGCGACCTCGGCCCCGTGCACGTCCACCGCCTTCGTGGTGCCGACATGGCGGGCGCTCCGACCTTCGCGGACGTCGCCGGTGACCTTGCAGAGCGTCTGCAGGGTCGCGTCGTCGTGGCGCACAACGCCTCGTTCGAAGCACGGTTCCTGCACGCCGAGTTCGAACGGCTCGGACACCGCTCACCGCTCAAGCAAGCGGGCAGTGCGCTCTGCACGATGCGGCTCGCACAGGAGTTCCTCCCCGGGTCCGGCCGGAAGCTCGCCGACTGCTGCAGCGCCTACGACATCGAGCTCGTCGACGCGCACGAGGCGCTCGCCGATGCGCACGCTACCGCCCGTCTGCTCGGCGCCTACATCGGATCGTCCCGCCGTGATCCGCGCTGGACGACCTGGGGCACCCTGGCCGGCGGGCAGCGGTGGCCCGGAGTCCCGCGCAGTGGTCGGGCGTGGACCGCGCGCAACCGCTCGACCGGCGCGTCAACCCGGACCCGCGTCGACGTGGCGACCGACCGACTGCCCGCCGTCGACGGCAGCGCGGAGGCGACGCTCTACGCGGCCGTCCTCGACCGTGCGGTCTCCGAGGACCTGCTCGCCGCCAGCGACGCTGATCAGCTCAGCGCCTACGCGACCGAGTTCGGGCTGGACGCGGCTGCCCGTGCGAATCTGCACCAGCGGTACTTCGGCGACCTGGTCGAAGCGGTGTGGGCAGACGGCGTCTTGACCATCCAGGACCACATCCAGCTCGAGCGGGTCGCCCGGTTGCTCGGCGTGACGGACGACGAGCTCGAGCACGCGGTGCACAGCCGGCAGCCCGCCCGCATGGGTGCACGGTCGTTCTCCGCCGCGCAGCAGCCGACGTCGACCGCGGCAGCTGCAGAGCCGTCGATCGACCTGGGCGAGGGCAGCATCGTCACCCTGACCGGCGAGATGCGTCGCAGCCGCCCTGAGATCGAGGCGGATCTCGCGCGGCTCGGCATCAGGTCGGCGCCGAACGTCACGAAGAAGACGGCGGTGCTCATCGCGGCGGACGTCGACAGCCTGTCCGGCAAGGCGCGGAAGGCCCGGCAGTACGGCATCCCCATCATCGAAGAGGACGTCCTGGAGGCGGCGCTCGCCGCCGCCAGGTAGGGCTCAGCCCGTCAGACGGCCGGTTCCGGCGTTGCGGCTCCGGCAGTTCGTTCCTCCGTCAGCCGAGCACGCTCCTCGGCGAGCACCTGCGCGATGAGCTGCGACTCGGAGATGTCGAACGCCTGCGCAGACGCGCTCGCCGTCTCGCTCACCGCCGCGAAGTCCGCGAACGTCCGGGTCTTCCGCGCGAGCATCCGGACGAGGGCTGCGTCGACGCCGTCCTCGGACAGCAGCCGGTGCACCTGCACGACGTCGAGCTGACCCATCCGACGGGCGCGGGCGATCGCCTGCCACTCCGTCGTCGGCTTGAGCTGCGGCTCGCAGATCACCACGACCGACGCGGCCTGGATGTTGAGGCCGACACCGCCGGCGATGATCTGCGCGACCAACACGGCGCCAGGAGCGGCCGCGGAGAACTCGTCGATCATGTCCTGACGCCCGGAAGGCGGGGTGGAGCCGCTGAGCGGACCGATGACGGTTCCGTCGACGGCGGCGAGCACCGCCTCCAGGACGGCTCGGTAGTGGGAGAAGACGATGGTCTTGCGGCCGGTGGAGCGAGCCTCCGCGATCACGTCGCGGAGCGACGCGATCTTGCTCGAGGCGGCGCCGTCGAGCATGGCGAGCTGCCGCATCGTGTGGAAGTTGTCGCTGTCGACCGCGGCGGCGTAGCGCGTGGCCTCGGCGGGGGTGAGGTCGGTCCACTCCTCGACCTCGACCAGTTCCGGGAGCTCGGTGAGGACGTCCTCCTGGCTGCGGCGGAGGTACACCGGCGCGATCTGCTTGCGGAACGTCAACGGGTCGTCGTCCTCGCCGACGATGAGATCCGGGCGGATGTGGTCGATGAGCACGCGGAACTCCTCGACACGGTTCTCGAGCGGCGTGCCGGACATGAGCAGTGCACGGTCGGACCGTTCGAGGAGCGCGCGCGTGTGCTTCGTGCGCTTGGCGTCGGGGTTCTTGACGTAGTGCGCCTCGTCGACGATCACCGCGGCGAATCGCTGCTCCTCGGACACCTGCGTGCGGAACCACTCGAGTGTCTCATAGGTGGTGACGGCGACGCCGCCCTCGCGGAGCCAGCCGCTGATCCGGCGCATCCGCTCGGTGCCGTGGACGCGGAACGCCGGGACGGCGGTGTGCTTCTCGGTCTCACGCAGCCAGTTCGCCACCACCGCCGCGGGACAGACGACCACGAAGCGGGGCATGCCGTCCGGAGCGGTGGCCGCCACGTGCGCGATCGCCGCGAGTGCCTCGACGGTCTTGCCCAGGCCCATCTCGTCACCGATGACGACTCGCTCCTGCACGAGCGCGAACGCCGCACCGAATCGCTGGTACCCGCGGAGGGACGCGGACAGGAGGGACGTGTCGAGGTGGAACTGCTCGATCTGTTCGATCAGGCCCTCGGGGAGCGACCCGCGGCCGGCCGTCGTCGAGTCGGTGAGCCCGACCTCGTCGAGGAGCGCGAAGTAGCTGGCCGGGCGGTCGAGGAAGTCGCTCCAGTCGTCCGTCGTCGCGATCCGGTCGCGGTCGCCGGCCGCGCGGACCGCGCGCTGGCGGGCGTCGTCGACGTCCGCCTCGATCCGCTCGACGGCGCCCGCGGCTGGGTTGAACGACCCGGAGGCCCGCGCGCCCGGCTGGTGCACGATCCCCAGGACCGCTCGCTGCGCGACCGCGTCCGCCAGGGGAGCGAGTTCGTCGACGAGGACGGCGGCGCGGGGGCCGCCGCCGTTCTTCGCGGCCTCCCACTGCCGGAGCGCGGACACGAGCGCCACGCTCGCGGTGTCCTGGCGGTGGGCGTCGATCTGGACGGCGGCGTCCTCGCGAGCCGCGTCCTGCATCGACCGGGCGGCGGCGTTGATGCGAGCGGCCGTCGTCTCGCCGATGCCCGGCAGGTGACCGGCGACGATCGGGGCCCGCAGGAGCTCGCCCACGGTCTGGATGCCGGCGTCCCGGACCGCGCCGAGGCGGAGCTGGTCGCGGGTGACCTCGCGGAGCCGGTCGACGTTCATCGTGTTCAACTCACGCCGTGCCGCGACGTCCCGCACGCGGTGGCCGGCGTCGAGGACGCGCGCCCGTGCCTCCTGCTCGGTCTCGACGACCGTGCGGAGCGTCTCGATCGTGGTGGGGAGGTGCGCCATCGGGGCGAGGTCGATCAGGGCGACCGGGCCGAGGTGCGCGGTCGCGGTGAGGAGCGGGCCCTCGGTGTCGAGGAGCGCGTCGAGGGTGGCGTCGGGGCGGGGGACATGACGGGTGTCGATCGCCTTCAGCGCGGTGAGGGCGCCGCTGGCGTCGAGCCACGCGTCCGTCTCGGCCAGGTAGTACTCGGCCCGTGCTGCTGCCTCGCGGCGTTCCTTCCCGGCGAAGATCCCGGCGATGCCGGACGCTGCGTCCTCGTCGGCGAGGGCCAGGGGGACGTCCTTCGCCAGGACGGTGAGGACGTTCTCGGCAGTGGCGTCGACCTGGGGGAGCAGGGCGGCGTGCTGCATCGCTGCCGCCAGGGTCGTGTCGGCGGCGCGGAGGGGGAGGACGGAGCACGAGAGGGCTGGGCCGGTGATCGTCACGCGGCGGGTGAGGAGGGTGTCCTGCGCCGTTGTGGCGGCGTTCTGGATGGAGGCTTGGTGGTGGCGGATCGCTGCGGCCACCGTCGACAGTGTCTGTAGACGGTCACGGAGTGCTCGGTCGACCATTGGTGCCCCTCCCTGGGTCGTTGCGTTCATCGTGGCATAGGCGCGTGTGGGAGCGAGGTCGGTTGTTCGCCGGTGACGGACTCAACGCAGCGATGCCACCCCTGAGCCGATTATGATGATCTTGCGGGCTTTTGAAAGCTGGCGTCGACGGAAGACAGCTTTTGTCAGTCGGGCTCGTTCGAGGTCAATTTGATTCGCGAACCCATTGTCGTCGCCGCGGCTCAGGCATAGCCGGTAGAAGCTAACCGTCTTGGTGTCGCTTCCACCGCATCCAGGCATCTTGGAGCGCGGCCGGCGCGGGCTGAGCCGGAAGATGCCGGAGATCACTCCGCGTGATAGGCACGTGTTCTCGTTGACTGTCGTCCCGAAACACGATCTTGGTGCTCACCGGATCGATACCGAACCACCCCTTGTCGAACAGCCGGTGGTGATTGCTGCAGAGTGGGAGACCATTCCTGGCATCGTCTGAACCTTTGAGCGAATTCGGACGTACATGTGCTGCTTCAAGGACCGGGGATGCGGAGATGTCACAGACGGCGCAGCGAGCTCCGTACCGCGCCATCACCGCGAAGGCAAAACGTGCCTGGTTTGGTCGTGCCCTCCTGCGTTGCCAGCGAGTTTCCTCATCATCGAGCACGAGTTCGAACTCGGCATGGATCCCCGTCGAAGGCGCTGGGGGAAGGACTTCATCATCGATGAAGGTGATGAGCACGGAACCGGAGTCGCGATTGACCTCCTCGACGATTGCTCGTCGGACCGCTCTGGTGGTCGTCGTCTTGCCGGGAAGAATCACGAAGACCGGTACCGCCAGTTCGTAAGCCCGGACGGTCGCCTCGATTTCTGCCGTGTCTCGCCCCGGCCGTTTCGTCTTCGGCAGCATGTACTCTACGCCATCAACACCACGCTCATTCGCATATGCCGCCCCCAGGTCCAAGAATGAAACAGCAATACCGGCCGGCGCGATCGTCGAGTTCGTGGTCGGACGGTCAACGTAGATTCCCCGTCCTCCGGCGCGCAGCCGCAACTCGGGAAGTTGTCGGGCAAGAACTTCGAAGGGGCTCCCGCGTTCTTGGCAGCGGACCAGATTCGCTCCCTGCGCCGGACCTCATCGTTTCGAGCCCTGAGTTGCTGAAGATCGATCGCACCGAGGTCGAAGTCAGCTTGCAGCGCCCAGAGATCATCGGTCCTGGCCTCAAGCACTCCGCGCTGCACGAGCTTCCGCTGTTCGACGACGACTCGACCGCGCCACTTCGCTTCGAAGTCCCGAGGAGTTCTTGGGGACAGATCGTCCGCGGTCCACTGGTCGTCGTACAGATCGAAGAGACCTTGGAGAGCTTCCGACCTTCTCGCGGAGCCCCCTACCGCGGCGAGGAACGTCACAAGGCGATCACGCAGCGTTGCGGGGGAAGTGAGCGGCACTCTCACATCATGCCCGTCAGGGAATCGATTGCAGAACGTCTGAACGCGAAAGCCTGATGTGCCACAGAGCGCGGTTCAGCGGGACAAGGTGGTCGCGGTCTTCAGCGCGCCCCGACCCAGAGTCCATCGCGCGCCCGAGTCATCGCGACGTACAACTCCCGCCGGTCGAGCTCGCGCCGCTCCTTCGCTGACTCGGACTCCGTCGTCGGCGGATCGGCGAGCAATTTCGCCGGCACCTGCGGCAGGAGCACCTGCTTGAACTCCAGGCCCTTTGCCCGCTTGATGGTGCCGACGCGGATCAGGTCCGAGCTCTTGCCGGCGTAGTCCTTCAGCGAGACCGTCGGCACCCCGGCATCGGCGAGCAAGGCCATCACCTTGTCCGCCTGCGGATTCGTTGCCGTCAGGATGCCGACATCGCCACGACCGGTCCCGACCAATCGGAGGACCTCCTCCACTCGCACCAGCATCGCGGCATCGTGCTCGTCACGACGGGTGAACCGGTGGATGCCCGGCTCGGGCCCCGAGCGCGTCACTGCGGAGACGGAGTCCCCAACGCCGTCGACCCCCTCGATGTCGACGAACTGGTCGTCCGCGACCATCTGCTTGGCGAAGTCGAGGATCTCGGCCGTGTTCCGGTGGTTCACGTCGAGGACCACGCCACGGCCGGCGAGGCTGATGCCGACTTCGCCGAGGGTGTACCCACCGGGGTAGATCGTCTGCTGGCCGTCACCGATCAGGGTCAGCCCGTCGGAGCGGTCGCCGACGAGCGAGTGCAGTAGCGAGACCATCGCGCACGACAGGTCCTGCGCCTCGTCGACGATGACGGCGTCGTACCGGTCGAGCGGAACCTCCCGCAGGGCGTCGCGCGCGAGGAGGATCACGTCCTCCCAGTCGCAGCCGCCACGTTCGCGGAGCCCGGCCGAGTACGCCTCGTACAGGTCCCACACCGCCTGCCGGTCATCACCGGTCAGCCGGTGCTTCCGGCCCACGCGAGCGAGGTCTGCATACTCGTCGAAGCGGGTCAGCCCACGCCCCTTGATGACGTGGCTGATCTCCTCCTCCCAGTAGCGACGAGTGAAGCGGGTCGCCTTCAACGGACTGGAGGCGCTGACCGCGTTCCACGCGTCGGTGAACGCGAGTTGTGCCTCCCGTCCGGGCGTGCGGAATGCGATGCCGCGTTCCTTGAGGAGGCGGGTCGCGAAGGCGTGGACGTTGACGAAGTCGACGCGGCCGACCATCTCCGGCGCCAGTCGCTTCAAGAGCGACTCGAGCACCGCGGGCAGGGTGCGGATGTACGTGGTGAAGAGGATGCGACCGCCGGTCGAGCGAGCGAGGTAGGCGGCTCGGTGGAGGCCGACGACCGTCTTGCCCGTGCCGGCCGCACCGCGGATGCGGGCGGGACCGTTGAAGTTGCGGCGGACGAGTTTCGCCTGCGCCGGGTCGAGCGAGGCCATCCACTCCTCGATGGGTGCCTCGAGGATGCCGTCGAGGAGGTATTGGTCGAGCTCCCCCTGGTCGAGCTCCCCCTGGTCGATGAGGGCCGGCTGCGGCTCGGGCTCCCGCGCAAGGACGGTCTGCGGCACGATCACCTGCTGCGTGCTCGCCGCGGCGCCGTCCATCACCGGGAAGTACGAGAGCACTGCAGCGAGTGCCTTGTCGACGCGCTCGGGGGAAAGTCGGGCTCGCGGGCGGGTGATGTGCTTGATGAGGTCGTGAGTGCCGACAACGTCGACGGAGGCGACGTGCGCGCTGACGCCCTTCTTGCCTGCGAGTGCGACGACCGCGTGGACCTCGCCGGGAGCGAGCCCGACGTCGGTCAACACCTTCTCGGTGTCCCAGGCAAGATCGGCCAGACGTGCGACGTCATCGGTCACGTCCTCCTGCCCGCGGGTGATCCGGCCGTTGTCCACAGCGACCTCGCGCCAGGCCTTCGTGTCGACGATCCAGACGCCGGAGCGACCGACGACGATCATGTCCACGTTGGCGTGGGCGCTGCCGGGCCAGCGGCGATCGGCGAGGAGGTGGTAGCCGATGCCGGCGAGGGGCGCGAGGGTCCTCGCCGTCTCGGCCTCGGTGCGGTGGGCGATCTCGAATCGGCCGGCGCGTTGCTCGGCTTCGTCGGCCTGGCGGCGGAGTTCGCTCGCTCGGCCGCGTTGACGGCGTGCTTCGACGCCTGCCGATTCCCCTGCGATCGTCATGTGCTTCCCCCGAGGGCGTGGTGCGCGGAGCGCCGCCTGTCCCTGATACCGACGGTGCTGACTCATCCTCGGGGACGGAAGGTGGATGGCGGCAGCACCTGTTCTGGGGGCGTCTGCCGGAGTTCCCCTGCTGCTTGCTCCGGCCATGTCGGGATTCATCGCCATGGCTCGCCGACAAGCCGGGGTCGGATGGTGCTCAAGCGTTGACGCGCCGAATCGGCAGCGGGACCACTAGCCTGACGAACGTCGAAGATTTGTCAATTGGGCTCGAAAGGTTCCTCGTGAGTTCTGACCCCATCCTGCTGTTCCTCCACGGCGTGGGAGCGGGCGATCTCGAAGACGCGTGGCAGATCGCGCTCTCTGCTGCTCTGGTCCGAGGCGGCTACCCGGCGCTCGATCCCAATCGGTGGATCGCGCCGAAGTACTCCTACGCGCTCCGGAACGGTGATGGCAAGCTGCGCCTCCCACCGGTGACGGTCAAGCAGCCCAGTCGCGACGACGCCCGCGCGAACCGACGCGCGTTCGAGCGTCGGACGAGCGCGATGGAGTACCGCCTTGGCCAACACGATCCCGGGTCCGGTGCTTTCGGCGCTGCGGCGCTCGTTGACCTCAGTTTCGAGACGCATCCGTTCACGCAGGCGTACAACTACCTCCACGACGAGCAGACGCGGGCGCGGGTGCTCAATCGAGTTCTCGAGGCATTGCCCGCCAGCGGGCGGCTCTTGATCGTCGGTCACAGCCTGGGGTCAGTCATCGCTGCTGACCTCGTCCGACGCCTCCCCTCGGATCTGCAGCTCGTTGGCATGGTCACGATCGGCAGCCCGTTGGCAAGCGGTTCGGTGCAGGCCACTGCGTTGCGGGACGCGATGCAGGAGCCCCCGACGAACCTCGATTGGTGGGTCAACTTCTGGAACGACCGCGATCCGGTCGCGGCCCTTCGGGGTCTCTCGTCCGTCATGCCCTGGTTGCTCGATCTCCGTGTTTCCACGCCCCCGACCCTCCGAGTGCACTCCGCCGTCGAATACCTCTCTGACTTGCGAGTTGCCGAAGCGATCGGATACGCGCTGCACGGGTCGCTTTCGAGAGAAGTCGCCACGACGAGCTCCGCCCTCGACACTCCGCTTGACGATGACGAAAACGTCGTCCTGCTCGCGCTCCGGTACGCACACCTCTTGAGTGGCCAGCTGAAGGACGACCATCGCGACAGATTCCTCGGAGCTGTCCGGGCCACGCAGGCGAACGTGATCGAGGCGCTGCTCAGCCGCCGCGAGGCCGACGGCCGCCCGCGACCGGAGCACCTCGCGGCCCTGGGGTTCGACCTCGCTGAACCGGAGTCAACAGCGCCTGCACCTGCTCCTGGCGCGCACGTTGATCCGGAGAATGCGCTGGCTCAACTCATCGTCCTCGCATCGGACAACGTGATCAGACCGTTCGAGATCGCGATTCCTGACCCCGCGCGGCGTCAAGCGATGAGAGAGATCACCGCGGAGCTCGGTCTCGGTACTGCCTTCGGAGATGACGTCCTCGACGCCATTCGACGCGCGGAGGCCGTGCTCGACGCTGGCAAGGGTGTCAACTGGATCAAGGTCGGCGCGCTCGGCGCTGGTGCCGTCGCGATCGTCATCGCGACCGGTGGCCTGGCGATCGCCGCGGGCGCAGGGCTCGCCGGGGCCGCCGCACTCACGAGCGCGCTTGCGACCTTCGGCCCGGGCGGGATGATCGGAGGCCTGATCACCGCCGGCAGCCTCGTGACCGCGGGGGGTGGGGGAATAGCCTTCGGCCTCGCCAACACGGGAACTTCTGCGGAGGTGGTCGAATCGATCGTGATGCGACAACTCGCTGCGGCGATCCTTCGCGAGAAGCGCGGCTTCGAGCAGGATCCCGGTGTCTGGCACCTCCTGGTCGAGACCGAGCGACAGGTGCGGCGTCAGTACGAGCGCCTGGACGAGTACTCGGACCTGAAGTCGCCGGTGCTCGCAGATCTCCGGAGGAAGATCCAAACGGTCGAACGTGCGCTCGAGTTCATGCGGGAGAACGGACTGGAACCGGGTCCCGCCAGGACGACGCGAGACTCAGTGCGCTCGGACAACGTGAAAGGCCGGAGATGACCGATCAGCAGCTTCAAGACCAGCGACTCGTAGCGGCGCTCCATCAGCTCGCCGATCAGTCCGAGCCACAACGGCGGAAAGACACCTGGGAGGCAGTTGTCGCCCAGATCCCGATGAGCGAGAGTGAGGAAACGCATGTGCGCTCACGACCGCAGGCTCGCGGCTTCAACGCCTTCCTGTTCGGTACATCGATGCTCGGGCGCGCCGGACTGCTCAACAAGTCTGGCGACGGCCGATGGTCGATCACCGATCTGGGGCGCACTGCCATCAACGAGATGTCAGACCCGACGCTGTTGCGCAAGGAGGCGAGTCGGAAGGCTCGAGTCAACACGAAGCTGCTCTTCGCCGACCGTGAGGCTCGACTCGCAGTGGCCATCCTCGCGCCGGACGCTGGATCCGAGCGCATTCGAGCGGCGTCAGAACGGTTCACGGAACGTGGTCTCCGTCAGTTGACGTCGGTGTTCGCGGAGCACCGAACCGTCTGGCGGACAGAGGTCACCGAGGAGATCATCAAATGTTTTGTCAAGCAGGAGACCGCCTCGGGGGAGTCCTTCGTCGATCAGCTTCGGCAGCAGTTCGCCGACGCCAGTGACGATGCCCGGTTGTTGATGTCGGAGCTCATCGCTTGGCAGGTGTTGCCGCTCCAGAACCCGGGTGAGCGGAAGAAACGGGAGCGCGTCCAAGCGCTGCTCGACCTGATGGACGAAACCGTCCTCATTCCAGCCTCGATCGACGATGCTTTCCGCTCCTGGTCATTCAATCCGGGCCAGGGCATGCTGCAGAACATCCACAGCGCCCTGTCCCTCGTGGTTCGACTCGTGGATGCCTGGGTGCGCCTCGACGACGACGAGCGCGATGCATTGCTTGAAGACCCCTGGTCGTGGCGCGACTTCGTCATGGGCGTTCCGGGGACTCCGTTCCCGACGCAACGCAACGAGCTCCTGTACCTCGTGCACCCCGAGTCGTTCGGCGAAGTCGTCTCCGGTACCGACCGAGAGCGCATCCGTGAAGCTTTCCGAGGGGAAGTGGCCGGTGACCTGAAGGATGTCGAGGTCGGAGACGACCCAGACCGCGAGTTCCTCGAGATCACCCTGGCCCTGCAGACCAAGAACAACGAGCCGGCGGCGTACTACCGCGACCCGCTCAGAGTGCGGTGGTCGGGCAACGACGAGGTTGGCCCGAGTCTCGACGATCGAGAGGACTCGCAGTCTGACCGGCACCTACCGCAGCAGCACGCTCCGTTTCCCAGGGCCGTGCAGGAACTGACCGACGCGCTGCACATACCTCAACGGTGGCTGCAGGACACCCTCGACCTCATCGAGCGCCGAAAGCAGGTCATCCTCTACGGACCTCCCGGTACCGGCAAGACGTTCCTCGCACAGGCCCTGTCGAAGCACGTGACGGACGGCACCGACGGCGAGACCACCATCGTGCAGTTCCACCCGACGTACTCGTACGAGGACTTCTTCGAGGGCTTCCGCCCCGTCGCCAACGACGACAGCGGCAACCTCGCCTTCACGCTCCGGAAGGGCCCGCTGCGGCGCCTCGCTGATGCAGCAGCCGCCAACCCGGAGGCGAACTACTTCTTGGTCATCGACGAGATCAACCGTGGCAACATCGCCAAGGTCTTCGGCGAGCTGTACTTCCTGCTCGAGTACCGCGACAGCGAGATCTCCCTGCTCTACAGCGACGAGCCGTTCACCCTGCCGAGCAACATCTTCGTCATCGGCACGATGAACACCGCAGACCGTTCGATCGCGATGCTCGACGCCGCGATGCGGCGCCGATTCGCGTTCGTCGAGTTGCACCCGGAACGCGAGCCCGTGCAGGACGTGTTGTCGCGCTGGCTGGTGACCCAGGGCCTCCAGGACGACCGTGCGGACCTGCTGACGCGACTCAACGCGCAGATCCAGGACCACGATGCGAAGGTGGGTCCGTCCTTCCTGATGCGCGACCTGGCCGGGACCGGCCTGCAGGACGTGTGGCGGTACGAGATCTTGCCGCTGCTAGCTGAGCACCATTACGGGGAAGGCGTTGACCTGGAGGCGCGGTACGGCCTGAAGACGCTGCGTCGCCAGGCGACGCCCCCCGTGTCGGACGGGGCCGAAGGTGCTTCCGTCGACGATTGAGTTGCGGGAGGCGGACCAGCTGGTGGTGCGCCGGCTGCCGCGGGCGGTGGCCGTCGGTCTGGCATCGGCGAACATCGCGACCGTCGCGCCGACACTCGGCACAGATGAGTTCTGTGTGAGCGGCGTCCGGAAGGTCGGGGTGGTCCGCATCGCCGGGCACACAGTCTGGCTCAAGCCGAAGACGCCCGTGCGGCGGCTGTTCGCGATGCTCGGGTACGCACGCGCCGGGAGTGCCATCTGGACCGAGGACGACTTCGGCTTCGAGGAGGACGAGGACCTCGTCCCAGCGTTGGCGCACGCATTCGTGCGGCAGGCCTCGCGGGCGCTCGCAGGAGGGCCGCTCCGCGGGTACGTGACGCGGGAGGACGCGCTACCGCTCGTGCGCGGACGGTGGCGGATCGGCGACCAGCTGACGCGGCGGGGTGGGCAGCCTCTGCCGGTCGAGGTGTCGTTCGACGACTACGTCGAGGACATCGTGGAGAACCAGGTGCTGCTGACCGCTGCGACGCGGCTACTCCGGTTGCCGGGTGTGCCTGCTGATGTGCTCGGGGCGCTTCGGCGGATCGTGCGGGTGCTCGATGGGGCGTCGGTGATCCCGGTCGGGGCGCCGGTGCCGGTCGTCCGGCCGGATCGACGCAACGCGCGGCACAGGTCGGCGCTGGCATTGGCGTCGCTCGTGTTGACTGGGTCGTCGGTCGAACAGCGCGCCGGGTCAATCGTCGCGTCAGGATTCCTCGTCGACATGTGGTCGGTGTTCGAGGACTTCGTGTCAGCTGCGCTGCGCGAGGCATTCAAGCCGTACGGGGGAGTGCTTGTGTCGCAGTACAAGTCGACGCTCGACGTCGAGGGGACGGTGAAGATCGCGCCGGACCTCGTGTGGCTCGTCGACGGGGAGGTACGGGCGTGCATCGACGTGAAATACAAGGTGGAGAAGCACGGGCAGTACCCGAACGCCGACTTGTACCAGCTGGCCGCGTACTGCCGGAGGTTCGGGCTTGGGCAGGGACACCTCGTTTACGCGGCAGGGGGGTCGGCTCCCATCGGAACTGTCGGGTTGCTCGGCGGACCCGTGCTCCGTCGCTCCGCCGTATCCCTCGACCTGCCGAGCAAGTGGACGCTGGACGGCATTTCGCAGCTGGTTCGGGACATCGCAGATGCCAACGGGCACGGCATCGCGTGTCTCGACGCACAACCAGAAGCTTGATGGCAAAGAGGTCTGTATCGGTCCGCGTTCCGCATTCGTGGGCCAAGCGGGGTCTCGCTCCAGTTCGTCGATCACGCCGGACGGTTCCTGTGTGTCGGTCCGAACTGGCATGATCATTTCACCGGTCATCAGAGGGGAAACCGCAGTTGCGCGATCATGGTGAATCCACCACCGAGCAGTCCGTTCTCGATCAGAGTTACGATCTCCTCGAGTACCTCTCCGCTGTTGCGCGCGAGATCGGTCCGAAGCCAGTACGAGATGTCAGACGGCACTCAATGTGCCTCTTTCCATCCGCTGTTCCCAAGCACCGCGCAGTGATCCTCGGGCCGGGAGACAACCGGACCGCCTGGTTGTCCGTCGACAGGGTTCCGGCTCCAGCCACTGTTGCAGTGCCCTCGACGTTGGTGGGACTTCTCGCGCCGGATGAAGCCCTTCGAACCGCCAGCAAGACGCCGGTCCTTGACGAGCAGCTTGCGACGCAGCGCGTCGAACATCAGGTGACGACCCAGCTCGGGGACCCAGCATCCGAAGCTGATGACGAAGCGCGCGAAGTCCGTGCGGCCCTTCGAGATCGCTTCCGTGACGACCTCCGCGCCGCTTTCGATGACTGGCTGACCGAGGTGTGGGTCCCTTGGGCAGAGGTCAACCGGCCGTCCTTGGCAGCCCGCGAGCTCTACTCTGCGCTCTACGACTTGCACCTCGAAGCGGAGGCCTCGTCGGCCACGCACGAGGTCGTGTGGGGTCATGTCGTCCTCTCTGCTCGCGACAACCGAACGGAGATCGTTGCGCCGATGCTCACCACGCCGGTATCCGTCCAGCTGGGTCCTGAGGACGCGGTCGTCCGGGTGGCCCCGGAGCAGGCGGTCGAACTCGAACTCGACAGCGTCGAGGGCACAGACCTGCCAGGCCGAGACGGTCTCGTGAGCCTTCGCTCGATTCTGCGTGAGACGCCTCCCGACCCTTGGGACGAGCAAGAGCGCCTCGCCGTCCGGAAGCAGATCGCAGCCCCGCTCGGTGTCGACGCGACGCTGACGGAGTCCTCGGACATTGCTGCGATGGGCAACGGGCCCTCGATCAACGACGGGTGGGTGCTCTTCCTTCGCAAGCGACCACTCCGTCAAGAGCGTTTCTACGACGAGCTCGCACAGAAGATCCGTAGCGAGCAGTTCCTGCCGGAGGGTCTGGCCTCGGTCGTGGCGGATCGCGACCGGGTGGACGCGGCGTTGGTCCAGCAAGGGCAGGTCCTCACTACGAACGACGGCACGGCCGATCGTCTTCTGATGCCGTTGCCGGCGAACGCCGAGCAGGTGCGGATTGCGAGGCAACTCGCGACGTCGCGCGGCGTCACGGTCCAGGGCCCGCCGGGGACCGGCAAGTCCCACACGATCGTCAACCTCGTTTCCCACCTCGTCGCTCAGGGGAAGCGAGTCCTCGTCACCGCCGAGAAGGAACAGGCGCTGTCCGTACTCCGCGACAAGATTCCGGAGGAGCTTCGTGACCTCTCGCTCGCAGTCCTCGGATCGACTCCGGCAGCCCTGGAGGATCTCCGGAGTGCGGCTCAGTCGATGCAGGATTCGTTGTCAGCCCTCGATGTTCCTCGGGAGGAGCGGCGAATATCTGAGCTCGAGGCGCGAGTCGACGAGCTTCGCGACTCAGTAGCGCGTACCGACGCGGCCCTTGTCAGAGCGCTGCAGAGCGAGCAACGCGAGTACGAACTCCCGGAGGGGTGGAGCAAGGCGCCGCAGGTCGCAGCGTGGCTTGCTCGCGATCGCGAGCTGGACGTGATCTCGGACCGGGTTCCCCTGGACGCGAGGTTCCCGATCACAGCGGAAGAATTCTCCGAGCTGGTCGCCCTGGTACGAGCGATCGCGTTGGAGGACCGTCATGCCGCCGTGCTGAACCTGCCAAATGTGCCGTGGTTGCCCAGCGCCGGCGAGCTTCGCAGCAAGTTCGAACGGCTGGAGGACCTTCGGGCGAGAGTGACGTCGCTGGAGGACCAGGGCCTTCGGCTCGAGACCGTCGACGGTTTGACCCTGGAGGTCATTCGTCGAGAAGCCGCTGACTTCGGACGATCTGCGGCCACGCTGCGAGACTTGTCCGGCGACTGGGAGAATTCCTTCGCAGCGGCCGTGCGAAGTGGTGACCAACGACACCTCTGGGTCGCGGAGCACAACCCCGGCGTGAGGGGGAAGATCCGCGAAGCGCGCGACCTCACGAAGCGCATGGCTGGGCACATCGTGGCCACGCCCGATGGGGATCCCGCTGCTCAGTTCCAGATGGTAAAGGTCTGGACGGAGCGTCTAACGGCCGGCAAGAAGTTGTCGATGTTCGCCTCGAAGGAACTCAAGGACTTCGCGGCACAGACCAGCGTCGACACCTTCCCGGTGACGACAGCGCCGCAACTCGAGCTCGTCGGCGCTCAGATCGCTCTGCGGGCTGCTCTGCGCGAGGCGCACGTCAGGATGACGCAGGCGTACGCACCCTTCCAGATCCCGGTGCCACCGCTCGATGGTTCTTTCCTCTTCAGCGCGGACCAGCTGGCCGGTCGGGTGGATTTGGTCGGACGGTGGTGGTCAGAGACGTACCCGCCGCTGGCGGCCCGGGTCGAGCACTACATCGGGCACCAACGGGCAGCTGACGGCCCCGCCGAGTCCTTTTCAACAGCGGCCGAGGTACTCGAGCGAGGGGGCGCTCGGCTGGAAGAGCGACAACTGACGGCTGAACTGGGCGCACTCGAGTCCCGGATTCGTGAAGAGCACGAATCACAGGACAGGTCGCCGCTGTGGAAAACGCTGCTGGAGGCACTCGAGTTGGCGATACCCGACAAGTGGGAAGAAGCCGTTGAAGAGACTCGCCGCCTGCTCGTGATCCGCTCGCGTGTGCTCCGAGTGGAGGAACTGGCCGAGCGTCTTGTTCGCGCTGGTGCGCCAGCGTGGGGACGGTCCATCGTCGAAACGTGCGCAGCGCCAGCTGTCGTCGGGGACGTCGAACACGCTCCTCGGGCATGGGAGCGGGCGAGGGCTCGCACTTGGTTGAGTGCCCTGCACGCCGAGACGGACACCGAGTCCCTGATGGAGCAGTCGCACGCCGACGCGGCCGAGCTCCGTCAGGCGATCGTGGACCTTGCAAGTCGGTCGGCTCGTGTCGAATTGAAGAAGAACTTCCGAGACCGCAAACGTCGAGCGCTCGAGAACTGGCTCTCGGCCGTCAAACGCGTCGGCAAGGGCACCGGCAAGAACGCACCCCGCTTCCAAGCAGCTGCGCGCGAGGCTCTGCCGGCCGCGATGGGTGCCGTGCCGATCTGGATCATGCCGATCTACCGAGTGATGGAGAACTTCGACCCGCGGGTTTCTGACCTCTTCGACGTCGTCGTGGTCGACGAGTCATCACAGTGCGACCTCCTGTCGCTCGGTGTGCTCGCGCTCGGCAAGAAGACCGTCGTCGTCGGGGACGACCGACAAACTACCCCGGAGCGAGTCGGAACCCCGACGGAACGCATCGCGGCTCTCCAAGATCAGCATCTCAAGAGCATGCCCGAAGCGAAGCTGCTCACACTCGACGATTCGCTCTACTCGATCTCTGGCCGCGCTTTCCCCTCGACCATCGCGCTCAAAGAACACTTTCGCTGCGTGCCGGAGATCATCGAGTTCTCGAATCGCTACTACAAGGGAGCGATTCTCCCCTTGAGAGAAGTCGGAGTTCCGCAGATCGGCGACCCGCTGAAGGTAGTGCACGTCGAGGGTGCGGTCTCGGTCCAGCGAGGTTCGAGTCGTGTCAACACCGACGAAGCCAAGGCGATCGCGGCCCAGGTAGCTCAATGCGTGAAGGACGCGTCGTACGAGGGCCTCACCTTCGGCGTCGTGACGATGATGAGCGGTCCGCAGTCGCAGATCATTCAGGACATGATCCGGGAGGCGATCGGCGATGAGGAGTTCGAGCGCCGGCGGATGAGGGTCGGGAACCCGCCGCTGTTCCAGGGCGACGAGCGCAACGTGATGTTCGTCTCGATGGTTGCGCACGACGCATCGTTCGCTGCGACGACGGTGCGCTACGCGCAATGGGCGAACGTCGCGGTATCTCGAGCGCAGGACCAGTTGTGGATCTTCCACAGCATGGACGCGGCGACGCTTCACCACGAGGACCACCGTCGGGCGATGATCGAGTATGCCCAGAGCTACGAGCGGCGAGATCAGACCGTCGGTCTCTACGAGCTGACCGAGTCGAAGTTCGAGCGTGACGTCCTGAAGCAGATGCTGGACCGAGGCTACGACGTCCAGCCACAGCATCGCGTCGGTAGCTACCGTCTCGACTTCGTCGTGCGTGTCGCACCAGGGGAGCGTCTCGCGGTCGAGTGCGACGGAGACTCGTTCCACGGGCCCGACAAGTGGGACGACGACGTGCGGCGCCAGCGCGTTCTCGAGCGCATGGGTTGGTCATTCTGGCGCGTCCGTGCTTCGAAGTACTACCTGGATCCAGAGGAGGCGATGAGGCCACTGTGGGCTCGCCTCGAGGCGATGAAGGAGCGAGCAGCAGAGGCAGCCGACCTGGCGCGCCTTCGTGAGGACCGCGCTGAGACGGAGCGTCTGGATCAGCTGCGAGCACCTATCGATGTCGCAGATCTGCCTTCGGAGGACCCGGCCGAGCTGCCTCTGAGTCAGGAGGCGAGCTCTTCGCCTCCTGCTCAGGCTGAAGCAGTCATTGCCCCTGAGCTGTTCTCGACCGATGAGGTGAGATGGACGCCAAGGCACGAAACTGACGCGGAGACGGCGTTGGAGCTGGCACTCGTCCCGAGCGTGGACGAGGCTCTGCCTTCGCCGGCGGGTCCTCGTCCCGATCGGCAGCCCGAAGTCGATCGAGCGGAGCAGTTCGCACCTCTGCTTCCTGCGCCCGTCCCGGCGCTTCGCCGCTGGGCGAAGGCGAACGGCTTCGCGGTTGGGGAACGCGGGAGGATCTCGGCCGAGATCGTGAGTGCATGGCTCCGCGCCCACGCCGACGAGACGAGTGATCGGGACGATGCGGGCGTGGAAGGTCGGGTCGAATCGGATCATGGCGGCTCTCATACTGCTGTCGAAGCTTCGCAGGGATCTCTGGAAGCGGCTACCACGCGGGCACGAGCGGCTTGGAACGAAGGTCGGGCGTATCAACTCGACACGGAAGGCAACATCCTTCCGCTGTACAGCCGTCGTACCCTCGTGAGCTACATCGGCGAGGCCGCGACGAAGCCCCTGCGGGACGCGATGCGGAGCGCCCGCCCGACCGGCGGGCGCTTCAAGGTCGACGGCACAGGCACGATGGCGACGTTGATCGATGGCGAACCCGTCTACGTCTGTACAGTGCAGCCGGGCATCTGGTTCCCGACACACTGGTCTGACGAGTCATATTGACCTCGCGACGATGAGGAAGACGTCAGTACGATGGACCGGCGGGAAGGGCGATGCTCGCTGTCTCGCCTTCCTCTGTGTTCTCCTGGAGCAACGCCACGACCGTAAGGCCGAGTCGATCATCATCGGGATCGATGCCCGCGATGACTTCCCCAAGCGAGACGTCGGTTTGAACGATCCGGTCGATCCCAGCTCCCGCTTGCCTCGCGACGAACACCCTCGAGTAGTCGGGATCGCTCACGGGCTCCGGTGCTCGCTCGTTCTCCGTCGCGGCAGTCGGGCCGAACGCCAGGAAGATGTTCGGCTCACCGTCCCCTGTCACGAGAGTCGTACTCCACTCCCACCGTCCTTGGAAGTTTGCTGAGACGGACTGGACCACGCCACCGGTTGCCTCGTTGACCAGGACGCGAAGCGTTGGCTCCGCGTACCGACGCAACGACTGTTTGATCAGGCCCAGCGTCTTGCGGCTGTCCTCGAACTGTCGTTGCGCGTGCTGAGCGACCTGCCCGGCGAACTCGGCTGCCACTGCTTCCCGGTTGCGCCGCCCGTAGCGAGCGGACTCGCCGGTCTCACACATCGTCTTGATGAACTCCAACTGATCCTGCACCGTCATCGCCTGCGGTCCTTCCACGAATTGGTCGACGAGCTCGTTGATGAAGACGTTCTGCCGGGGGTTTTCCTCGCGCCAACCGCGATCTGTGTCGAGGTGGGTGCGGAGATCGTCGAGCACCTCGGAGTAGGCGACCACGACGGCGTTCTCCCAACCCATGGACAACTTTTGACGTTCCCGGCGCACGCAGAGCATCACGACGACGCTCTGTCTTTCGTTCGCGCTGCCGTACGTGCGGTAGCTCTCGTAGTCGTGCCCATGGCCGTCCGACGTCTCGAAGTTCTCGATCATGACTGCCGTGTCGTCACGCAACAGGACGATGTCGGCGATGTCCTTGCCAGGCTCGGCAGTGATCGTCGTGTCCACCTCCTGCAGCACGCGGAAACCTGAGAGCGGCAGCTGGTCGCCGGAGGGGCGCGCCTTGTTGACGCGGAGGAGCAGGATGCGTTGGAACAGGTCTCCGAGGTGGTGCGTCGCATCCACGCGCAAGAGCCATGCGAACACGTTCGACAACTGCTTCTCGTGGGTACCGTGGTGCATCACCCGGAACACGTTGAACTGCTCGGCAAGGCTCCTCGACATCGTCGGCACGAGCCCCGTCACCAAGCGCGTCAGCGCAACTTCGTCCAGAGCCACAGCGAACTCGTCACCGCGCCAGGAGCGAAGAAGGTGCCCCTTGCCAGCTGACGATCAGCTCGTCACGCGCACGGCTGGCCGCGACGTACAGCAGTGATCGCTCGCGGAGCTCGGCGTCGGCCCGCTCCTCAGGAGCAGCATGCTGCAGGGCTAGCTTGTTCGGGACGACGCCTTCCGACACGTCGAACAGGACGACTCGGGAGAACTCGAGGCCCTTGGCGCCGTGCATCGTCATCACCCGCACCTTGTCGCGTGCTGACTTCTCGGTAGCGGGGACGTCGCGCGTGGCGAGCTGCTGGACCACGGTCTCGGTCGCACCCTTCGTCCGGACGAGTACCGCGATCGAGTCCACATCGCCGGACGCAGCTCTCCAGTCCTCGAGCTGTTGCGCCAGGGCGTCGTACTGCGCAGACGGTGTCTGATGTCCTCGGACCCGTACCTCGGGTCCGAGTCGCGCGGACCGGTAGCCCTGCTCGTCCTGGGGGCTTCCCTCGCTGTCCGTGAACTCGCCGCCTTCGAGCACGCCGAGCGCGTACCGCAGGTTCTGCTGCGTCGTCCGGTAGTTGAGGGTCAGACGTCGCGATCTGCCCACGATCTTTATGCCGAGACGCGAGAGCACGACCCGCTGCCCGTAGATGCGCTGGTGGGAGTCCTCGGCGACGAACAGGTCGTTGCTGTGCTCCCTGACGAGCGCGCGGAGCATGGTCCAGTGGCTCGGCGTGAGGTCCTGGGCTTCATCGACGAGGACGTGGTCAGCGGGGCGCTCCGCGGGGTGAGCGTCGAGGTACGCGGCAGCCACGGACGAGAGCTCTGCCCACGAGAGTCGGCGATGAGCTCGTGCGTTGCGCCGGAACTGCTCGACGACGGACCACACCTGTGCTCGTTTCGCCCGATCCAGCGCTACTCCGCGTCCGGGCCGTCGGGCCGCGAAGTAGTCCGCCCTCGACGTCACACCGTTCGGCAGGACGACCTGGAGGTACTCACTCTCCATGAAGGCGGGTGAACGCAGCTCGCTCGGCAGGTCGGGCTTGGCATCGAACACCGCCTCGTCCCACCCGGTCGCGTTCGACACCAGGGAAGCGGAACGCTCGGCGTCCCAACCGATGGCGTCGATCGAAGCCCGCTCCCACCCGCTCGACTCCGCGGCGTCCCGGACAGCGTGCGCGAGCTGGTCGATCCCCGCGGTGAGGACACCGGGCTCTCCGAGCTGCGCTGCACGCGGGAGCTGCGGGTCGAGACGTCGGAGGTCTCGGTCGAGCATGCTCGCAAGGGTCCTGGTGAAGGTCGTGAGGACGGTCCGTGCGTCCGAATCCACCGTGAGTTCTCGAGCTCGGTGCAACAGGACCACGGTCTTGCCGGTACCGGCGCCTCCGGTCAGGCGGAAGGGACCCTTGTAGGTGCGCGTCGCGTACGCGCGCTGCTCGGGGTGCAGGAACACGCGCCATGCTCCGAAGTCACCGCCCTCGATGACGCGGCGGAGTTCCTCATCATCGTCGACGAACGTGAACTGCATCTGCGACGCGGGTCGCTTGAGCGATTCGAGCAGCTCCGAAGCCTCGGTCTCCTCCGGAGAGCCGCTGGGCGCCACCTCTGCTGGGCGCTCCTTCGTCGGCGGAACAGCTGTGTCCGACTCCGTGCCACCAAGTCCGAGGGAGGTCTTGATCCCCTCGATCGAGTCTCCGACCGCGAGGCCGAGAGCGGCGTTCTGCTGCCACTGGTTTGGCAACGACTCCGCGAAGGCCAGGAGTTCGTCCTCGGCGGCGAACGCGAGGAGTCGTTCGGCTGTCTCGAGGTCGAAGCCAAGCGAGCTCGTCAGATCTTCAGCCTCATACCCGAACTGGTCGAGGAACGGCTTCTGTGACGTCGGCGGCTCATGAACCCACTGGGCGGCCTGGGTAGCGGGTGCCGCCGGCGTAGGCGCTGCGATCAGTTCCGTCACCCCGTTGACCGGGTTGACCCGGAGCACCTGCGACTTCGCGATCTTGATCGCTTCGTCGTGCTCGTACACGCCTGCGCAGACGTAGGTCGTCGGCCCGGACGGCACCTCGATCTTGTAGAGCACCGCCCGCAGCCCCTGGTCGACGCGCCCCGTACGGGCGCGCGCATCGGCAGCGTTGACCATCGGCTCGATGTGCAAGCCGGGCAGGGCGTCATCGGCCTGCAGTTTGGCCATGAAGGCGAACAGCTTCAGCTGCACGACCTTCTCGAGCTTCTGCTGCATGTTCGCCATGACGAGCAACGGCATGTCAGGAGTCCTTCCGGTGATGCGGGATTCGCAGGAGGGCAGGATCGTCCGAGGGGGACACGATGGTCCAGCCCTCGCCGAGGAGGTCGTCACGGTCCGCACTGCTCAGCAGTACGTCGAGCGCGATGCGTTCCCCTGGCCATGCGACCGGGACGGGGATGCCGCTGGCCGTTTCGTGACCGAGGGCGGGCACGGCGACGCCCACTTCCGCGAGCTGCTGGAGGACCATTGCCTCGTCCGGTTCGGCCATCGCGATCAGCTTCTGCCACTCCGTGGGCAGATCCACGCGGGAGTCTTCGCGAACCGCCAGCGTCGGCGCCTCCGCGACGCTGGCGGTGGCACTGGCGGTCGTGATCGTGACCGGCTTCGCCAAGCGTGCCCCGAGCAGGTTCGACAGCCGCAGCCACCGTTGCCAGGCCTCCCGGAACCCGGGTGCGGTCAGTGCCTCCGGCCCGTCGTCGAGCACGAGCGCTGTCTCGGGCGGCGTCGCTCCCTTGACGCCGACCGGACGACGCGCGAGCATCGCGAGGTGCTCGGACCGGAGCGCCCAGGACGTCGGGCCGGCCATGATCGGTCCGGTGCTGTCGAGCGCGAGCGTGATCGCCTGCTCGACGATCGACCCGCTCTCGGCGACCATCTTGCCCCTGGGGATCGCGAGCATCGGGAGCGCATCGGCAAGACGTTCGGTTCGCGCAGCAGCGTCCTCAGGGCTCTGGATCCAGCCCATGAGTGTCGTGACCGGGTTCTCGTCGAGCATCTGCACGTCCGCTGGGGTCAGCTGGAAGGGCCCGGCGAACCTCAAGGACATCGACGGGTCGTAGACGTGCAGATCGGGTTCCGCTTCGTCGTCCCGCAGTCGGCGCAGGTCGTCCCATGTCAGCGCGATGACGCGGTAACCGAGATCGCGCAGGCCCTGGCGCTTCGTCGCGTCGTCTGCCAGTCGCAGATGCGCTGGCGACGCGTGGTAGGCGAACCCGTCCGTGTAGATCGCGACCGGCGGAACTGGAGCGCCCGATGCCTCGAGTACGAAGTCCGGCCGCGTACCGCCGACGAGTTGCTGCGGCCGCAACGACCACGTCCGGTGCTGTCCTGGCAGCGTGACCTGGATCGTCGACCCCCACTCGCCCGGGATCTCCTTGAGGCGCGCGCCGAGCGCCGTCACGCGCTCCTTGAACACCTTCCGGAACCACTGCTCCAAGTGGGACTCCGGATCCTGGACGCCCGGGTCGACCTCGGTCGTGGACCAGTCCGACGCGCTCCCGTCCCGGTACTGCAGCAGGACCTGCAGGTTGTGGAGCGCGCTCGTGCGCGACACACTGCCCACGTCGCCGCCTGGGGCGAAGGGCAGCAGGCACTTGTCGCATGCCGCTCGGACCGGATCCGTGGCGCAGTCGCACCGCCCCAAGACGGCGAGGGCCTGTTCGAACACCTCGCGGATGCGCGACGGGTCAGCGAGGTCGGCGAGGTAGCCGGTCCCACCGGGCACGGTGTCGTGGATGAGCAGTGCGAGGTTGTTCACGTCCTCGCCAGGAACGGGCTCGACGATGGTCGCGAGCTGGAGGTGGTCGGGGTCACCGCCGATGACCTCTCGCAGACCGAGTTGGATCGCGGCCGACAGGCTCGGCATGGACAGTGCGTCGCCGACGGTCATCGACGGCGGGACCCGCAGCACGATGGCCTGCGTCGTGAGCGTCCGCGTCAGGCCGATTGTGTCGGTGTGCTCGGCCCGGTCCTTCCGGTACCGACACCACACGCGGTGTTCCCACGCGTGGTTCGTGTCGCCTTCACGATCGAGCTTCCCGCAGCCCTTGCAGACGCGGAAGAGCGGTGCCGCGTGTTCCGACCCGGCAACGAACCGCGTCGCCCCAAGTCCGGCGCGACCGAGGTTCACCCAGCGCAGCGTCATCGAGCGCGCGAACTTGCACCCGAAGCCGACCTCGTCGACGTACCACTGCGCAGACACGTCAGCGTCGTCCAGGTCTGCGGCGAGCTGCACGGTGAAACGCGTGCGATCGCGTTCCTCGTTCGCGTCACTGATGCTCGACTCGTCGCGTCGAACCTCGGCCGAGACGTGCTCGATCTCGACGACGCGCAGGCGCTGGTCGACGTCCGCGATGGCGGTGCTCAAACACCGCGGGCACGTCGTGACCGCGCCCTCGTCGAGGTCCCGTGCGAAGCCGCACTCGGGGCAGAACGCCATCGTCCGGACGCGTTCGCCGTCCGTTCCGAGGTCGACGGCATCGATCGTCACGTCGAGGCCCTGCGCGTAGAAGTGCGCGCCCGGTGCGAACTCATTGATCGCGCGGCTGCGCCCTCGCTCGTAGCTCCGCTGTTCCTCTGCGAACTCGCCGGACTCGGGGTCGACCCAGGTGAGACCGACGTCGAGTTGCACGCGGTCGTCGAGCAGCGTGTAATTCGGGAGCACGCCGTACCGCTCGAGGGCTGCGACCCAGAACTCGGTCCGTCGTTCCCCGGCCTGCTTCTTCGCCAGACGCAGCGCGGCTCGCGCCGCGTTGTGAGCGGACACGTCCTCGCTCTCCTTCGTCAGCTCGGCCAGACGCTTGAGCTCAGGTAGCGACTCCTCGATCGCCTTCGTCCGGATCCGGATCCGCTCGAGTTCCTGGTTCCAGTGCAGGCTCGCATCCAACAGCGTCCGCGCGAGCTGGCTCGATCGGACGGCTGTGCCCACGGGGCGAGCCCAGTCCGACAGCCCGGCCACGACGTCCTCGCTCAGCGAGTCGAACGCGCCGGTGAACCGCTCGAGGTGCTTCTCGGCGCGCCGTTCCGCTTGAGCGATGACCAGGTCGAGGAACGAACCGGGGTCCGAGCTCTCGAGGACCGAGGGTGCGTACTGGACCTCAGGGAGCGTTCCGTCCGCAGCGAGCTGGTCGACGACGAACGCGGTGTACTGACGCTGCAGGATCTCGATCGCGTTCAGGTACGTCGCGGGCGGCCGGACGGCGCCGTTGATGACAGAGGAAGGGTCACCGATCTTCGGCAGCTGATCCCCACGGCCGAGGACGAACGCGAGGACGAGGGCGTTCCCCGTCAATCGTCCGGCTCGCCCCACGCGCTGCAGGTAAGACGACACCGTCCGAGGGAGGCCTGCCAGGAAGACGGTCGACAGGTCTCCGATGTCGATGCCCATCTCGAGCGTCGGCGTCGCGACGAGCACGTTCGGCGCGTCGGGCTGCACGTCGCTGTTCTTGAACTGGGTCTCGTAGTCGAGCCGGAGCTTGTCCGCGAGCAGGCTGGTGTGCTCGCGAGCGACGACACGACGCATCTGGCCGTTGTCGTACTGGTCGCGGTAGAAGTTCTCCTGCGCCGCGTCCTTGCGCAGGAGCGTCCCCGGACACCGTGCCATCGTGCACGGACCACCGGCGAGTTGGTCTGCGGTGGTGCTAGCGGACGGTGTCTCGGTCTCGCACGTGTTGCAGACCAGCGTCTGGCCGATGCCGGCGCCGGCCACCGGGGCGATGATGATGCTGCTCGGAGCCAGACCGTAGGCGCGAGTCTCTCCGCCCGCGATCGGCCTCGACGTGACGATCCCCTCGCGGTCGAGCGTCTCGAAGAGCCGGCGCGCGAGCTTCTCGCCCGCGGACGGCGCGACTCCCAGGCACCGAGCCGTCCACCGCGCGTACCAGCTCTGCGATGACGTGACGGTGTCGAGCGCTGACTCGCGTGCACCCGTCGTCTTCTTGCCCACTCGTGCGAACGCCGGCGCTTCTCGGCCCTGCGGGAAGGCGGGCATGCCTTCCTGTCTGGGACGGCCGCCCCACACCCAGTGGCGATTGCCGTCGTTCTCGACGTACTTGTCCAGCCATGGGTGGTCGATCGCGCCGCGTTCGCGTAGGCGTTCGACGGTGCCGCGCACCCAGCGAACGACGGACGCTGCCTCGAGCAGGCCGTCGCGGCTGTCGTCGAGCGACCAGTCGACTTCGAGACCCTGCACGGCCGCGCGACCCACTGCCTCCAGGCGGGTTGCCGGTCCTGCCTCGACGTGGGCAGCCAGACTGCCGGTCTCTTCAAGCGTGCGGCCGACCCGCGATTCGAGCCCGAACTCGAGCGCGAGGTCGAAGGCGAGCCTCCGCTGCACCCGCTTCTTCACGACCGCCGACACCGCCTTGTCCGTCTCCCAGAACCCGCGGAAACCGTCACGTTCCGCGAGGTCGGGCGGGAGGAGCCGGTAGCGCTCGCTCGGGGTCTGCGCTGCGGCCATCATCGCCGCGGGGATGTCGTCGAGTGTCGTTTCTTCGATGACAGCCTGTCGGACGGCGTTCCGCAGGTTGAAGACACGCGCCCTGCTCTGGATAAAGCCAGCGCGATGTGCGGCGTCCTGCACGCTGTCGGTGAAGACCAGCGCCTTCTTCTCACCGACGTGGAGGTGCCGGTCGCCGAACAGGGTCGTCACCACCGTCGACAGCTGCGTGGCGATCGCCGAGCCGAGGAAGCGGATGCCGTTCGTTTTGCCGCAGTTGGGGCAGACGTCGTCGCGGGACTCGTCGTCCGCGTCGTTGCCCGTCAACGTCAGGACCGGCACCGCGACGCCCTCGTCGTCAGCGCTCGGGCGTTCGCTCGTGAGCTGACGGTCGGCCACGCGGAACCACCATGGGCCAGTGGTCAATCCGTCGTCTTCGTTTTCGCCGGCGAGGGCGAGTTCGCCCTCGCGGGGGGCGTGGATGAGCGCTCGGAACCTGCTCTTCGACTGCTTGTTGGCGTGGTCCCGGCGGATGTTCGCGTCGGTCTGCGCCAGGTCCCACCCGGTCGGAGCCAGCTCGACGCCCCAACCGCTCCGACCGCAGTGCCGGCAGTACAGCGCGGGGAAGGCAGGGGCGATCTCGGCAGCGGCAGGCCCGACACCGGCATCGGTCTGGAGCTCGCCGTCGTCGGCCCAGCGGAACTCGGGCAGCGCTTGAGCCGCTCGATCGACGCGCGTCAGCGAGCGAACCCAGAGGTGCAGGTCGACCGACACGGACCGGCGTCCAACCTCCTTGCGGAGCTGACTGAGCGCGGCGAGCACCATCACGATCGTGGTGCGGCGAGCGTCGTCTCGGTCCGCGGGCCGCTCGCCTGCGACGAGTTCGTTGGGGAACAGCGTCTGCGCGAGCTCCGCGAGTGACGTCGCCTGTTCAGTCGTGGTCACGAGCGCTCGGACGAACGGGTGCGCCAGCATGAGTGCGAACTCGAGTTCGAGCCGGTCAGCGCCGTCGGTTGCCGAAGCGAGCGCCGCCTGGTAGCGCCTCCGACCCGCTTCGTCCTCCACCGCGACGTAGAACAGCTCGAGCACCGCGGCCGTGATCTCCTCCGGGCTGCGGCGCTGTCCGCGGAGCTGCTGGTGGAGCTGAGCTGCACGTGCATCTAGCAGTGGAACCGGTGCCAGGCGCAGCCTGTCGACCGCATCAACGGACTCACGAGCCCACTCGTCCACGGAGAGTCGCGTCTCGGTGACGACGCTCGATGCGTCGAACCCCCCACCGAAAACCGTGTTCGCGAACGCGATCATCGCGCTCGGGTCGCTTCCGTCACCGAGCGTTGCCGACGTCGCGACCGGCGTCAGGACCCCGAGCGGCCGCTGCCGCGCCGCTGTGCCGAAGTCTTCGTCCGCCCAGCGCCCCTTGAGCGCGAGTCCGAGGCGCCGCAGCAGCATGGCGACGTCGGTTCCCTGTGCGCCGTCGTACGTGTGGAACTCGTCCAGGACCAGGTACTGGAGGCTCGTGGCGCTCTGGTCCCACAGGGTCGCGTCCGACGGACGCAGAAGGAGCTGGTCCAACATCTTGTAGTTGGTGAGCAGGATGTCCGGGGCCTGCTCCCGCATGGCGGGGCGCGAGGTGATCAGCCCGTCCTTGGTCACTGCCGAGCGCTGCGGGCCCTCCTCACCGACGTAGAGCGCTGCCCGGATCCCGCCGAGCGCCGAGTCGGTCGTGATCAGGTCGGTGATGCGTCGAGCCTGATCGTTGGCCAGCGCGTTCATCGGGTACAGGATGAGCGCCTTGATCCCCTCGACGCCTTGTCGCTTCGCACGGAGGACGTGGTCAATGATCGGGTACAGGAACGCCTCGGTCTTCCCCGAACCGGTCCCCGTCGTGACGAGCGTCGGCTGCGGGCCGTCGTGCTTGGCCGTCTGCAAGCTGGAGAGCCGCGCGATCGCCTCCGCCTGGTGCCCGTACGGAGCGATCGGGGGAGTCCACTCGAGCGCCGTCTCCCAGCCCGGATCGGCTGCGCGGAACGGCAGGCGAAGGCGGACGTACGGCCCACGGAAGATCCCGTCGTCCGGGTCCTGCAGGAACTGCTGCAGCGTCGTCTGTGCCTCGGGCTCGGACAGCGCGAACGTCGTCGTCAAGAAGTCGACGAGTCCCTTCGTGATCTCGCCGGCCTGCACGGAGGGGAGCAGCTCGCTCATGCTTCGTCCTGCAAGAGCTTCTCGAAGTGGGCGTACGCCTGGCGCATGTCAGCCTCGCGATCAAGCGTTCGGAACGGCAGCTCGTAGATGTACGTATTACCCGACGTGTTCGTCGCCGTCCGTTCTTCCTCGCTGATCGCCTCCTGCTTCTGCCGCCACACCTTGAGCACCTCGTTCGGCACCAGTCGGCCATTCGCATCGTAGAAGTACACGTTGCGGTCGTAGCCAAACAGCACCGCGAATTGCGTGCGGTATATAGTGCACAGCTCATCGGCTGTGATCCCCACGTCAATGCTCATGAGCACGTCAATTTCGATCTGCATTTGGCGACGGTCTTGGGCGGTTCTCGCGGCGGACGACCTCTGCCACCGCCAGGGTTCCGAAGGTAGCTGTTCGAGCAGTGGATCTGCCGAACAAGCTGCGGCAGCAGCTGTCGCGTTCCATAACTCTGCGAAGCTCGCCGAGAGGCAGTTGAGGCGAAGGGCCCGTATGGCAATCATATTCCGAATGCTCTCGCTTTCGGGATAAGGGAGGCGTTCGATAGAGCTTCTCGGTATCGACGATTTTGGAGCGCTACGGATCAGGAAATCCGATAGCAGGGAGGTTAAGATGCCAGCTGCAAGCGGAACATCTCGCTCTTGCATCGAGTTTTTTGCGCCAAGAGCATAGATGCTTTGAGTCAAATATTCCGTTCCGGGTGGAATGATTGCCGCAATAAGGGTGCGTTCATTTCGGTTCGCGGCCATCGAGCGCCAAGCGACCCGGTATTGCTCCGAGCTCGCCCTGTCGATGCCGGCGTAGTTCCACGTCACAAAAGGTTTGCTCGCCCTGTTCCTCAGTCGCTTATAGGCCGTTGCTGGTATGAAATCGACCGGCATCTGTTCAAGATCGATTCGCGACCAGTCTCGATTGCTCTTCAGAGTCGGGTTGGGTTCCTTGTTGAACGCAGTTGCGGCGAAAAGGTGCGGACCCTGAATAATTACGTCAGCCCATTTTGTTGGGTGCGACCATTCCGCAGAGATCGATCCAGCCTTTCGTTCCGCTGTCTCATCGAACCCTAGGGCGTAGTTGAGCCCCCTAGCTCGAAGGGAAGAGCGATTGGCAATCTTGAGGAACGCCGTTTCGATACTCGCGCTCGTGGAGTACAGCAGCTTTGTTTCTGCCGGCACGCTTTGATTGCCGAGCACAGACGCCCAATTGGCGAGCGTTGCCCTAGATACTTCGATGATCCGCGACGCATGCGGACTCAGGTTCCATCGTCCGGCGTCATCCTTCGCTCCGGGCTCGGCCCCGAGCCCGTCATGCCGAATTGATGTTTCAACAGTCTTCGGGTGATACAAGCTCGACGCTTGTTTGAAGCGGATCTCACCCTCAGTGGCATAGATGTGAACGCCGAACGAGACATGGTTATCAATTTCGAATAGTCCGAGCTCGTTGAAGAACTGCCAGTGGCGTCGCAAATGGCGATATGTCGCGGCCCTCAAGGGGCCCGCGTTTTCGTCCGTGAAATGGGATTCGGGATGCACAAGGCCGGTCGTGCCATTGGGAGAAGCGTGGCGCCAGGTTGCGCTCATGAAGCACCGGTAAAGATCCGGGCGCAGTCCCTTCAGCTCGGGAAAGTAGAGTTCGTTTGAAAGGAAGGAGCGCTGCGACGCGGCCGCTCCGATTCCATAAATCGTTCCCGAAGCCACGTCAGGATCCGCCAAGAGCTCCTTGCGCCGTACCCCTTGTTCCTTCGCGCTGGTCTTTGCTGTGAGGGCCCACCAAGTGTCGTGCTCCGCGAAGTTCGCGATTTCGTCCCAGTCGGGCCGTACCCACGGCGGATTCCCCACCTGCAGATCGAATCCGCCGCGCTCGAACACGCTCGCGAAGTCGAGCTCCCAGTGGAAGAAGCCCTGCTGCTCTGCGACTCGTTGTGTCGCCGCCAGCCACGGGTGGTCCCGAAGGACGTCGTCGATGTGCCGTGCGCTCGCAAAGTCGAGGTCGTCGCGCTCCTCGTCGTTGAGTGCGTCCCAACCGGAGCGCGAGGAGCCGAGGGCAACTTGCCCGTGCGCGATCTCCTTCGGTTTCGCGACCGTGTGCTCTCCGAGCAGTTCGCGGAATGTCGCAATCCACTCGTCGAGCGTCGGTGGCGTCGCCCCGTTGATGAGCGTATTCGTGAGCGGCCAGAACCACATCGCGCACCACGCGTCCATCACGCGGCGAAGTCGTTGGTACGCACCGTCCGGATCGTTGAGGGTCCGCTCGATCTCCTCGCGAGAGACGACCGGCTTCCGTTCGAAGCCCGACTGATCGCGTCCCCACAGCGGAATGTCGCGCCGGATCTCCTGCTCGGCGATCGTCAGTCGACGCCGCGCGAGGTCCCACAGCGTCTCGACACGGTAGGCGAGCGCGATGAGCTGGTCGATCTGCTTCGCCGTCGGCTTCGCCAGGATGCCGCGTCGCCACGTCTTCAATACAGCCAGCGCTTCCGGCGCGAGTTCCTTCGCCTCCTTCGCGTCGACCGCGCTACCCCAGCCCTCAGCGGGCAGGAGGAAGTGGTGCACAGCACCAGCAGTCGACGCGCGGAGCTGGCCCTCGCCGAGTTCGATCTCGTTGCGGAGCGGGACGTCGCGCGGCCCCTGCTTGAGCCACGCCTTGCTGGAGATCGACGACCGGTCGTAGACGGCGCGGCGGGCACCGATCAGCGAGTTCCCGCGGCGGAGGTGCAGACCGAACCACGGAGCCTCGAGCCCCTCCGACATGGTGTCGAGCCACAGCGTGATCTCGGCGAACTCGACGGCGGTCGCATTGAGGTCGACGCCGTACACCTGGTGGAGCGCGATCGCAGCCTTGATCTTCTGCAGCTGGCGCGGTCGGTCGTCCGGGTCGACGCGCTCGCCGAGCTCCTCCTCTCGGCGCTTCAAGTACTGCTCAGCGAGCTGGCGGACGGCCTCGATCGCGAACGCGCCGGAGCCGAGTGCGGGTTCGCAGACCGTCAGCGACAGGATGTCCTCCGCGCTCGTCCGCTGACCGTCCTGATCGAGCAACTCCTCGAGCGCCTGCGAGACGGTGAACTGCGTCAGCACCTCCGGCGTGTAGTACGACGCCGACTGCTGGCGCTCGCGACCGGCGAGCCGGTACACGAACGAGCCAGCGGGATGCCGCACGCGCCTCGGCTGGCCGGTGTTCGGGTCCTCGCGGGTCACGAAGTGGTGCGACTCGATGCCGTTCTCGCGTCCGACAGGGACGACCCAGGAGCCCTTCGACGGGTCGCCGTTCGGCGCGACCTCGAACAGGTCTTCCTCGGCGAAGAAGCCCGTGTACGACATCAGGCCCTCGTAGACCGCTCCGAGCTGGTTGATCCCAAGATCGGCGTAGCTGATGTAGCCCCGGTCCCTGCCCTTCGTCTCCTTGCTCAGGAGCAGTCGACGCAACACCTGTTGCAGGTTTCGATCGCTGAGACCGACCTCGCCGATCAGGGCGATCGCCTCCGGCTTGAACAGGTCCGCTCGCAGGCTCTCGAACTGGAGGCCTGCCTCGGCTCCGTCGTCATCCCTCGCCTCGGGTGTGTGGCCGCGGTCCACGAGACGGAACAGTACGTCGAGCGATTGGTACAGGTGTGTCGCTCGCTCGCCCTGCGGGCTCTCGATCACGACGAGCGCGAGTTCCCGAAGACGATCGAGGCTGTAGCCGTTCTCGTACTCCGGCGCGTTCACCGGCAGGACGCCGAGTTGAGGCGAAGCCTCGGCGTAGAGGAGGAACAGGATCCGATAGAGGAAGCGCAGCGACTGCTTGGCCAACGGCTGGGCCTGCTCCTTCGGCAGCGGATCGAGGCCCCGCTCCCGACGGCGCTCCACCACGTCGTTCGCGAGGATCTCGATGGACTCGCGGACACCCTCACGGAGGTCCTCGGAGACACCGACGGTGTGCTTGACCGCGTCCTCGAGCGTTGAGGTCCACCAGACATCGCCGTCGCCGTCGGGGGCGAGTGAGGCGGCTTCGACGCAGGTCAGGACACGGTCGATCTCACCGCCACGCTTGGCGTCGTTGCGCTCGCACACGAGCTGCAGGTCGAGTGCGAGGTACCGGCCCTCGTACCACCGGTCGCGTTCGGCGACGAGCAGCCACCGGCCGGCGAAGACGAGCGCGAACTTCGCGCTGCGCTCGAACACGACCGACAGTGCGCGCAAGACCGATTTCAGCGGCTTGGGGTCGTCGTCGTTCGGCGTCCACGGAGACAGCAGCGTGTCACCGTCCTTCGCGAGCAGATCCTCCAGCTGGGCGACCGGCTTGGCGTCGACGAGAGCCAGCGGCGCTGCGTCCTCGAGCCCGTGGATCGCCACGTGCCGGACCGGACCCGACTCGTCGAGGTGGAAGACGCCCTGGACGTACCCGAGGACTGACCGCAGGTGTGCCGAGAGCGCGTGCAGGGCCTCCCGACCGTCAGCTGCGTCGTCGGCGCCCTCCGGGTTCACGGTGGACAAGAGGTCCATCAGCTCGCCGCGCTTCGCCGTGAAGCGAGCGCGCGTCGACGGGCCGCCTGCCGTGTCCTCGGCGTCCCATGCTGCCCGACGCTCGAGCACCCGGCTCTGGAAGGACTGCGACTTCGAGTCGGTAGTGAGGTAGTGCTCGCTGATCCAGTCTTCGCCGACGACGATCGCTTCCGAGGTGAGGGTTCCCACGGGTCAGTGCTCGCTTCCGGAGTGTTCGGGGGCTGCGGGACTGTCCGCAGGGACGATGACCAAGAGAGGACGCACGAAGTGCTGGTTCGGCGTCATGCGGTCGACGAGCTTCGATTCGTCGTCGACGCGGTCTCGGTGCTCCCGGAGCCCGCGCAACTGGGCCCGCTCCGCCGCGGATCCCTGCCAGTCGTCGATCCGCGCCGCCCACTGGTGGACACGACGGCGGATGTCGTCGGCCGTTGCCGCCATCTGCTGGACCGCGTGGCTGCGAGCAGCATCGACTGCCAGGGGGATGAGGTCCTGAAGCGGTGCGGCGTCGACTGCGCCCGGGTTCGTCTTCATCTCGGACGTGAACCCGACGTGCGCAAGGGCGGCGCGTGCGTCGGCGTGCGGCTGGGTGAAGTGGAACGAGCCCGCGGTGTCGGGGAACTCGACGGTGAGGAACGAGCCCGCGACCACCTGACCGGCGTGGTTCGTCAAGGTGGCGTGGACGACGACGACGGGGTGGTCGACGGCGCCGCGAACGGCGTAGACGCGGTTGCGCCCGAGCCGGGAGAGCGCGCTGTCCGCCGCCCAGTCGAGGACCGGGTGCAGTGGGCCGAGGAAGTGCGCGTGCGGCCAGGTCGAGGGGCTCGACTTGTCGTTGATCGCGTTGACGACCTCGGCCTTGCCCTGGACCGAAGTGGTCGCCAGGAGCAGTCGTTCCGTGACGCGCCGGTCTCGGAGGTACGTCTGTGGGAGGACATCGAGGCGCTGTCGGAGGTCGGCGGTCGGTTCGAGCTGCGCGATCGCGTTCGTTCGCGACCACCCCACACCACCAAGGCCGACGTCGGCGCTCGGGACCACGAAGCGCTCGGCCAGAGCCGTGTCGAGGAACGAGACGAGGTCGGGGAACAAGCCGCTACCGATGTCCGCCTTGGGGTGCTGCCCGGGGGTCCCCGGCTCGTGCGCGGCTGGGAGCGACCCGTCCTGCCTGCTCTCGCCCGCTTGCTCGGCGGCGAGTTCGGCCATCAGACGCGTGATGTCGTCGCCCTCCTCGAGCGTCGCCTCGACGGTCGGGACCGCATCGTCGAAGTTGCGCTTGCGGAGCAGGACGTCGCGGATCGCCGACTCCTCGGCGGCCGCGCTGTACTCGCCCATGAGTGATGCGACGTCGCCGAGCGCCCTGTGCGCCTCGGTCTCGCGTTCGAGCAGGTTCCGGAGCACGCGGACGTCACCGGAGAACTCGTCGTCGTCAACGTCGAGTAGCAGGGTCGTGATGCGGGGGGAGTGCCGCTGGCCGTACCGGTCGATGCGGCCGTTCCGCTGCTCGATGCGGATGAGGCTCCACGGGATGTCGAAATGCACGAGTTCGTGGCACTGGGAATGGAGGTTCACGCCCTCGCTCGCCACGTCGCCGGTGATCAGCACGCGGATGGGGGAGGCCGACTGCTTGAAGCTGTCCACGAGCTCCTGCTGCTCCTGGTCGGTCAGCCCGCCGTGCATCACCCGGATCTGCTTGTCCGACAGCTTGAGGTCCTTGGCGAGCTTCTGCCGGAGCCAGTGCAGGGTTGCGACGCGTTCGGAGAACACCACGAGCCGTTCCTCCGACTTCGCACCGATTCCGATGCTCTTTGCGTGCTGCAGGAGGGCCTCGTACTTACCCGAGGTCGCCTCGAGCGCTGTGACCGTCAGCTGCTCGAGGCGCTCGAGCGCCTCGATCTCTCGCTGGACGTCGCTGTCAGCGTCGCCCTTGCGGAGCCGCTTCAGACGCTCACGCACCGATTCGTCGAGGGCGCTCGGTGACGAGAGGAAGGCCTTCGCGAGCGTCCAGGGGAAGAGCGATGCGTTCTCGCCGGAGTACGGGGACCGCCCATCCCTTGGGTGCAGCCACACCGTGGAGAGCTCGGTGGCGATCGCAGCTTCCGCTGGGGACGGCGGCACCAGGACGTTGTTCGGCTCCTGTCGTTCCGCCCAGTCTGCGCCGACCTCCATCGCGACGGCGGGGCTGTGCCGGTGCCGGCGGATGATCAGCCGCTTCACCTCGTCCTCGATCAGGTCGCCTTCGGGCGTCACCGCGGTCGGGTCGAGCAGACGAACGAGGCGTGCGAACGAGTCCTTCTTGCCGTTATGCGGCGTCGCGGACGCGAGAATGAGCGCATCGGTCTGCGGCGCGAGGCGCGAGGCGAGCTCGCCGTTCAACGTCGTGTTGTTCATGACGTTGTGCGCTTCGTCGATGACGACGGCGTCCCAGCGCTGCTTCTCGAGGTGGCTGCGGTACTGGCTCTGCTTCAGCGTGTCGACCGAGATGATCGCCCGCTTGTACATGCTGAACGGGTTGCGGGTCGCCGGCAGCTTCTGTCGCACGCGCTGGATGCCGAGGGAGTCGAGACGGACGAAGGGGAGCGCGAACTTCGTCCACATCTCCTGCTGCATCTGCTCGAGCACGTGTTTCGGCGTCACGATGAGGATGCGCTCGCCGCGGCCGCGACGCACGAGCTCGGAGAGGATCATCCCGATCTCGATGGTCTTGCCGAGACCGACCGCGTCTGCGATCAGGAGGCGCGGACGGAGGTTGTCGCGGTCGAGGGCCTTGCGCACCGCGGCCCGCTGGTAGTCGAGCGGGTCGGCGAGCATCTGCGTGCTCACCGTCAGGGCGTCCTCGTGCAGCGGCACCGGAGTCTTCCGGAGGGTGGCTTCGAGCCAGAGCTTTGCGCGCCGGTAGCCGGAGGAGTCGTCGGCTTCGACCGTCGCCTGGGCAGGGTCGAGGGGTTCGATCTCGTCGAGGTCGCTGTAGAACGTCGCCGTGGTGTCGCGCACAAGCTCCGACAGACCCTGGGCGGTCACGAGGAGCCCGGATCCCGTCGATGCGGTCGAGAGCACCAACCACTCAGCGTCTCGGACGAGCACCACGCTGCCGGGCGCGACGTTCGGGCGTTCCGGCTTCTTCGACTGCGAAACGGATTCGGTCAACGACACCTCTTGGAACCTCTCACCCCTGCGTGCGACCTCTGATGATGAGAGCACGTCTACGTACGCTAGCGGGACTTCACGACCGGAAGGTGCCATCCGTGCTCGGATGAGCCACCGTCATTTCGGCATCGCTCATGAGCGCTTCCTCCTCTGAACGGTCACCCCCGCCTATACAACCCCGCCGGCTTCCCCGGCCCCTCCGCCCGCTTCCCCTCGGCCACCACGAGCCGCCCCACCATCGCCCTCCGGAACGTGTCCGGCTGCAACTCCACCCCGAGCACCACTTCGTGCAACCGCCGCAGCTCGGTCATCGTGAACGGCTCCGCCAGCAGCCCGTGCGGGTCCGGCCGCTCCCGATGGTCCTCCCGCAGCTGCGCCACCGCGTACTCCAGGATGTCGTCGTGCGCGTGCACCATCGCCCCCGATGCCGCGACGGCCACCAGGCGCGCCCGCCCGGGGTCGATCGTCAGGGCAGCGGCGGGCACGACGTCGAGGTGCGCCACCGACAGTACCCACCCCCGTGAGTCCCGCGAAGGGTCGTCGAACACGTGGAGCTGCCGTGGCGCGAGTCCCTCGACGCCCGCCTTCTCGCGCAGCGACCGCAGTACCGAGTCGGCGAGGCGTTCGCCCTCGTGGACGAACGTCCCCGGCAGCCGCCAGTCATCGTCGACGGCGTCACAGATTTGCAGCACCGACAACTCGCCGTCGACGACGGTCATGACCGCCGTGTCGACCGCCACAGAGGGGTGCGGGTAGTCCGCCAGGCGCTTGCCGCTCGGGTCGCGGTACTCGGTGTCAGCCACGAGCAGGAGTTTACGCGCCCTTGCGCAAATCACGAGACCGGTGCAGGATCGAGTTAGCGCGGAACTGCGCTAACTCGATCCGGAGGTCTCGCCATGACCGAGCACACCGCGATCCTCGACCGCGCTGTCGGCGCCGTCCTCGGCTCCGCCGCCGGGGACGCACTCGGCGCCGGCTACGAGTTCGGCCCGCCCGTCCCGGAACCGACGCCGATCCTGATGCAGGGCGGCGGCTCGTTCGGGTGGCGACCAGGGGAGTGGACGGACGACACGAGCATGGCCGTGCCGATCCTCCAGGCCGTCGCCCGAGGTGACGACCCAGCGGCGGAAGCCACCCTCGACGGCTTCGTCGCCGCCTGGGTGGAGTGGGCGCTGACCGCGCCCGACGTCGGGATCCAGACGCGACAGGTCTTGGCGGCCGGTCTGGAGGAACGGACCGCCGCTGCCAGTCGAGTCGCAGCCCGGCAGGTGCACGAGTCGACCGGCCGGTCGGCCGGCAACGGGTCGCTGATGCGGACGGTGCCGCTGGTCCTCGCGTACCTGCGCGACGAGGACGGCGAGGAGGAGCGACTCGCCTTGGCGGCTCGCGCCGTCAGCGACCTGACGCACCACGAAGCGGACGCTGGGGACGCGTGCGTGCTGTGGTGCGTCGCGATCCGGCACGCGGTGCTGCACGGCGAGCTCGACGTCCTGCGGGGGCTGGACCTGCTCGCACCCGGTACGCGGCGGACGTGGGCAGAGCGGCTGGTCGCGGCCGAGCACGCGGAACCGGTCGGCTTCACCGCGACGAACGGGTGGGTCGTGTCGGCGTTGCAGGCGGCGTACGCGGCGGTGCGGCTGTCGACCTCGCTCGAGGACGCACTCGTCCGCGCAGTGCGGTCGGGCAACGACACCGACACGGTCGCGGCCATCGCCGGGGGACTGGCCGGGGCGCTGTACGGGGCGGCGGCGCTGCCGGAGGAGTGGCGTGCGGTGCTGCACGGATGGCCGGGGCTGCGGGCGGACGACCTCGTGGCGATGTCGGGGCAGGCGGTCCGCGGCCGCTGAACGTGGGGCACCGGAGTCGGCGTCGGAAGCTGCCGTGGGGGGAGCTTCCGGCGCCGACCTCGGTGCTACGCGATGCTGCTGCGGCCGCGGAAGACCCCGACCCGCACCAGCCAGACGTACATCAGGCACCCGATGCAGACGTCGAACGCCGCGTTGAGGAACGCGGCGACCAGGGCGACGGCAGCGCCGACCGGTGCGGCGTAGGGGACGCCGAAGAGCGCGAGGACAAGTGCGACGCCGGTGACGACGAGGCCGACCCGCTGGGCGAAGGTCGGGGGCTCGGGGGCCTCGAGTTCGGCGGGCGCGCCGAGCCGCGGGCGCACCAGGCGGCGGAACACCGCGCCGTACGGGTGGCGAGCGATGCCGGCGAAGCCTCCCCAGGCGAAGAGCGCGGCGAGGACGGCGAGCAGCACGATGCCGATCGTCCGAGTGCTCCCGTTGAGGGTGAGGACGATGTCGAGCGCGAGCAGGACCGCTGTGATCGCGGCGCCGAAGCGCGGCGAACGGGGATCGATCCCTCGGGACGGTGCGGGAGAGGTGGTCACGAGTGCTCCTCGGTCAGGACGGCGTCGAGCGCGGCGACGAGTTCGGGCTGGCGGGGTGGTCCGCCGAAGCGGGCTCGGACGGTGTGTTCGCCGTCCACGAGGAGCACGGTCGGGGTCTGCATCACGTCAAAGCGGCGGGCGAGGTCCGGCCGTTCGGCAAGGTCGATCTCGATTCGTCGGACGCGGTCCGGACCCTCTGCCTTCGTCGACCTCGACGCGGCGACCGCGTCGAGCTGCCGCGCCGTGGCGGGGCAGCGCGCACACGTGGGCGTCGAGAACTGGAGGAGCGTGGCGGCGGTGCCGAAAGCCTCCCGGCTGGCAAGATCGGCCACCGTCGTCGCGTCGCTGGCCCGGGAAGTGGCCACGCGTGCTCGCCCGGTCCGGCTGCGCAGCAGCAGGCCGATGACCGTCGCGATGGCGAGGACGCCGGCGACGATCGCGAGGGAGCCGGCGACGGTCATGTCTGGACCCTACGTCGCGCTCGCGCTGGGAGCGAGGGTGTTGAGTCCCGTGACGACGGTGGTGTCGATCGATGCCGTTCACCTCGCTGGCGTCATGAACTGTTGGAAACGAATACGTTACGTGATGTTGATACATCAGTAGTCGGTTTGCGGCAGGTTCAAGGCATGAAGAGCAACATGAAGAAACGCGACCTTCCTTTCCGTCTCGCACTCACCCTTGCCGTCGGTTCGATGACCGTGGGCGTGCCTGTGGCCGGGTCAGCAGGCGAAGCTCAAGCGGCCCCAGCCCCGTCGCAGGTCAGCGCCGCGGCGAGCGACGAAATCACGATCGACCGGTGGTCCTACGTCTGGCAGCGCTGGGACGGGACCAACTACTCCTCGCAGGCGACGTGCCTCGCTCGCGGGCGCACCATCATGAAGCACTACCGTGACGTCAAGGCGATCTCGTGCCGGAAGCCCTGCGGTCGCTGGTGGCTGTACACGTACCGAGAGCAGTGGGTGTGATCGTGTGGTGCTGATGCGCGCCGAAGCGTTCTTCGTACGCCGGGGCGGCGTCATCGTGGCGGAGCCGACTGGTGGTGTGGACCGGTGGCAACCGTCCGCCGATCCGCAACGCTGGTGGGCAGAGATCGATACCGACATGGCCGCCGTGGCTGCCGACCATCGCCGCTTGGTCGAGATCGAAGTGCCGGACACCTTCCCTGATCACGGGAGGATCGGGCGGGTGATCCGCGATGCTGGTTGGGCAGCGCCTCTTGCCGCCGTCGAGCGCAGGCGATCCTCCGACATCGACGGGCTGTTCGACTCCCTGGATCGAGTGCCGGAGTCCTGGCTCCCGTACGAAGTGCGAGTCAGCGAAGTACCGGGGTCAGGGCTGGACGCCTTCGTCGGGACGCTGCTTCCGGTTCCGTCGAATGAGATTCGTGACGTCCTGGGGACGGGCTGGTGCGATCTGATCCGGGTCGAGCCCTGGCTCATTCCGATCTGATTGACACGAGCGCGGTCAGTCCGAGTCGGGAACGCCGAGCGCCTCGCACTTCGCCCACTGCTCGGGGCGATGCTGCGCGAGCCACGCTGTGAACTCGGCATACCCGCGATGGGTCGTGTAGATCCGGAACTGCTTCTTCTGCTGCTCGTTCCAACCGGTGAGGTTGATGTAGACCGTGCCGTTGCGGCTCGACTGGCGGCCGAAGCGGAGCTTGTCCAGGTCGTTCACATCACGGCGACGCTTGCGGCCCAGCCCGGGCCGGACGTCGTACCGCTCGTCGTAGACCGTGATGCGGCTGCGGTTGAGGATCAGGCCGAGGGGCAGGGCCACGATGCTGGCGCCGATGAGCATCGCGAACACCGCGCCGTCAGAGTCCGGCGCGATGCTCGACTGCAGGATCGCGCCGAGGACACCAACCCCGAATGCTCCGAGTCCGAGCCACAGGATCAGCGTCGAACTGATCCATGACCGCCGCACGATGAATTGCGGCTTTGCAGCGGCCTTCGTGGCGGTTCCACCCCAGGTGTTGATGTTGCTCATCGTTCCCCCTCCGACGAACACCGTACCGGGCGGAGGTCGGCAGTGCTCCGCTCCGCGACGACGGCCACCCGTCGAGTGCGTGTTCGACGCGTTGTGCGGTCATGACCGGGTCGTCGTGCTCCCGGGCGCCCATGACCCGGCGGCCCTCAGCGGTCAGGATCGCTCCGTCGCGGGCGTCACGCTGCCGTTGGCGAAGAACTCCCGCCGCCAAAGTGCCGCGATCGCTTGGTCAACCTGACACCGACGCGACCTCGACGTACCGCCGGGCTCGCCGGGAGCTCCGCAGGAGCATCGGCGTCACCACCACCGCCGCTACGACGAGCAGTGAGCAGAGAACGCGGCCGATCCAGACGGACAACCCGTCGTCGCGGATCAGCAGCGGCAACTGCGGCCCGATGATCCCGAGGTAGAGCAGCAGGAACTGGCCGAGCGCCAGCGGCTGGTAGACCGCCATCAACCGCGCTTGGTCGAACGCGCGCCAGCCGAGCTCGGAGCCCGCCGGTTCGACCGGGACGCCCGTCTTGATGGCTCGCCCGATCATCTGCCGCTCAGGACGAGGGAGGCCCTGCATCGGCGCCTGCATCTTCATCGCGATGCGGAAGCTCGTCGCCATGACGGAGAAGGCTCCGGCGATGCCGCCCAGCGAGAACGCGAAACCTGTCGTCGTGAGCACCGTGGTCGATGGTGACTCTCCGTGGCTCACCAGCCATCCGAAGACCCCGCCCACGATCAGACCGACGGCGACGATGACGGCTGTCCGACGCCATGTCCGGCGCGCGACTCCCTGGTACTCGTCCATTGCTCCAACACTAGGAGGAGACGAGCCGATCGGCGCCGCGCTCGAACGTCAGTCCCCGTGGTCCCCGCGGTGCTCCTGCCCTCGTGACGGCACTCTCGCCGGGCACCGGCCGCTCACCGACGCCCGGCGACCCTCCGCACGCTGACGACCACCGCCGCGATGACGACCACCAGCGTGAACACCGAGTACTCCGGCTCCCTGCTCGTCGTCACCACGCCCGCCCACGCAGCGGGGTGCCCCGGAGTTTCCCGACCGAACAGCGCCGCGAGGAACAGGTACACCACGCCCGGGACGGACTGGTGCCGTGCGCCGAGCCACTCCCGAGCGACGAGTGCGAGGCCGAGGAACGTGCCGGTGTTGCGGACCGTCGCCAGCGCTGCAGAGCCCTCGGCACCAGCCGCCAGTGCGATGCCCGACACCGCGACGACGACTACCAGGACGAGCGCGATGGCGCCGAGTTCGAGCAGGTCCGTCCGCCGGACTGCCGCTGGCGCAGACGCTCGATCGAGACACGTCAACGTGATGATCGCGAGGACCAACGGCAGGACCGCGGCCACGGGAATCGACGCGAACGGCGTTGTGCCGCCCAGTGCCGGGAACAGCAGCGAGAGCGACCCCGACCCGATGGACAGCAGGGTGAGCACGACGACGGAGACGACCACGAACGTCATCCGGTGGACGCGCAGCCACCACCTCATGCTGACGGCACCGGGATCGATCGGGCCGAACAGTCGGTCAACCGGTCCGAGGTCTGCGTGATCCAGCGCACCTGCTCCTCCATCGGAGCGCGTTCGAGGGCGGCGAGCGTGCTCGGGTTCTGCATCTCGACGGCGGGTTCGACATCGCGCGGGTCGACGATCCCGACGGAGGCGACGTCGATCAGCCACCGGTCGACGACCGCGGCGTCCTCGAGCCGCTGGTCGTAGTCCCGCTCGGATCCGCAGTAGCTGGCGATGGTGTCGGGCAGCAGCGCGGTCGTGATGCTGTGCACGAGATCGGCCTCGGACATGTGGACCTGCACGACCATGTTCAACGTCGAGGACGTCGACGGCTCGTTGCTCGTCCGGATCGTCGCGGGGAGTGACAGCCCGGCCGCTTCGAGGTTGCGCGCTGCGGAACGGATCACCCGCTCGGGATCGGAACGCAGCACCTGCTCGGGGAACAGGCAGATCGTGGGCCGTGTCCCGGAGCAGTTGGCTTCGGACTTTGGCCGTTCGACGATCGGACTGGCTCCGAGCCCCGACCCCGCCAGCAACGACAGCACCGTGGTCGTGACCATGAGCGCGCTCCCGATCAGGAGCCCGTCCCGACGAGCGACACTGCCGGTGGCGCGGTCGCTCACGGCGACGACGAGCAGCGCAGCACCACCGACCACGCTGAAGAACAGCGCGATGGCGGGTGCGCGGACGTCGAGCGCGGTCTCGACCGAGCAGCAGTCCGACATGGTGAGCCCGGCCAGGTACCGGAGCGGGAAGGAGTCGACGGCCCAGGTGAAGCCCAACCAGCAGTACGAGACGAGGAGTGCGACCGGCAGGCCGGCGACCGGCGGGAGCCAGCGGCCGCACACGAAGCCGAGGCAGGTGTGGAAGAAGACGATGCCGACGTACGCCAGCAGGACGACGGGGGACGGGCCTCCCGGCGAGCCCCGGGAGTGCGCGCTCGCGATCGCGACGCCGAACAGTTGCAGGAGGACGCCGGCGGCCATCGGCAACCAAAGCAACTGCACGAGGACCGCGGACACCGGCCGCCCACTGGTCCTGACGCCGCTCAGCAGTGATCGGTAACGCCGTCCCTCCCACGCGCCGGCGACCGCCGCGACCGCGCACGAGAAGATGAGGTAGATCGCGCCGGCTGCCGTCGCGGCGGGCCAGTACCCGACGACCGTCGTCTCGGACCCGAACTGCGCGGTGTAGCCGACCACTCCGGCCAGCCCTGGCGGGGTCACCCACACCGCGGCTCGGCTCCGCCAGGGGACGAGCGGACGCATCAGTCCTCCTCGTCCGCGAACTGCGTGTAGGCCGCGATGACCGCAGCCGCCGGCTCCCGGCCGTCGAAGGGGCGCGTGAAGTCAGCGACCGTACCGGCGAACGGCACCCGCCCGTCGACCAGGACCGTCACGTGGTCGATGGTCGCCACGACGTCGTCGGTTTGGTGAGTGGAGATCAGGACCGAGACGTCATCCGGGAGGCCCTGCACGACCTGGGCGAACCGATTGCGTTGGGCAGGATCCAGCCCCGCGGTCGGCTCGTCGAGCAGGAGCCAGGAGGCTCCGGAAACGAGCGCGCTCGCGACGCCGAGGCGTCGCATCTGCCCGCCGGACAGGGTGGCCGCTCGTTGGTCGCTCCGTGCCCCGAGATCAGCGGCCGCGAGGGCTCCTTCGCTGCGCTCCCAGGCGTCGGCCCGGGAGAGGCCCTTCAGCCAGCCGCTGTAGGCGACCTGTTCCCGGACGGTCAGCCTGGGCATCGCGGCGGTGTGCTGTGGCAGCCAACTGACCGCGCGACGGAAGCGTCGACGGTTGCCCTTCGTCGACGCCGAGCCTGCCGGACCGACGGAGATCGTGCCGCTGCGGGGGCGCAGCGCATCGGCGATCAGCGCGAGGAGGGTCGACTTCCCGGCACCGTTCGGCCCGAGCAGGACGGACCTGCCCTTGGGGATCTCGAGCGAGAGGGCGTTCAGGAGCGGGGGTCTGCGCGGGTGCGCGAAGGACAGTTCGTCTAGGGTGATGCTCATGCGTGGCGGTTCCTTGCATTGAAATGTCAGCGAACACTAGCATCGCCGTGCCGGGCTCGACCGAACGCGGCAGGGGGACGGCCGTGGGTGCGGACGAGCACGACGACGACGTTCAGTGGCTGCCGTGTCTCCGGGAACGCGTCGGGGTTCGCCTCCGCGACCGTGACGCTCTACGACGAGCGCGGTCTGCTGCCGGACCAGAGCAAGGGCTCGAAGACCAACCGTTGCGGCAAGAGCGACTGGGGTGTGATGACCCGGTCCGACCGGTACCACTGGACGATCTCGAAGATCAACGGGACGTCGTACGCTCCCGAACTCCGACTCTCGGTGAACTCCGTCCGACAGACGTACTGAGCACCCGCAGCCCGGTCGTCGCGGTGGCGGCCGGGCTGCTCCGTCCGGCTCCGGCCTCGCCGATCGGGGAACGCGATGGCCCACCAGCACCGGTCGGTGGTCGCCCCTAGAGTTCCAGGGCAGCGACGACACGGACGGCAAGGAGCGCAGTGCAGATCACCGAGGACGGCCGAGCCATGCTCAGCCCCAGCGACCTCACCACGTGGGCGACCTGCGAGTGGGCGGTCCTCCGCCGCCTGGACGTCAAGCTCGGTCGCGGGGAGCCCCTGCCGGACGAGCACGACGACATGCTCGACCGGACGGCACGCCTGGGGGACCAGCACGAACTCGACTACCTCGAGATCCTCAAGCAGACCCACGACGTGGTGGAGTTCGACCGCCCGGCTCCGCCGCAGTACGCCGAAGCGGCCGAGCAAGCCCTCAGAGCGATGCGGGACGGCGCGGACGTCCTGTTCCAACCGACGTTCCACGTCCCCGCGTCCGCGGACGGCACGGGCTTCATCGGCTTCGCTGACTTCATCATCCGCAACGCCCGCGGTGAGTACGAGGTGTACGACACCAAGCTCGCGCGGCACGCCAAGATCAGCGCTCTGCTGCAGCTCGCCGCCTACGCCGAGCAGATGCGGGCGAACGACATCCCGACCGGGCAGCAGGTGCACCTGGTCCTCGGCGACCGGACGACGACCACACACGAGCTGGCCGACATCGTGCCGGTGTACCGCACCCAGCGGGCCGAGCTGATCCGGGTGATCGCCGAGCGCTTGGCTGCCGACGAACCGATGCAGTGGGGTGACCCGCGCTACTCGAGCTGTGGCCGGTGCTCCGCGTGCCAGCAGGAGGTGCAGCGACACCGGGATCTGGTCCTCGTCGCCGGCATGCGCCTCGACCAGCGGACGAAGCTGATCCGGCAGGGGGTCCGGTCGATCGACGACCTGGCGGTCCGGACCGCGCCGGTGGCGACCATGTCGAAGACGACGCTGGATCGTCTGGTGCGGCAGGCGAGCCTCCAGATCGAAACGGAGCGCGCAGTCAACCGCAGCAACGCTGCCAGCCCGAACGGAGGGCCGGCCTTCGACGTCATGGACCCGCGGGCACTCGACGCGATCCCCGCCCCCAACCCGGGCGACGTCTTCTTCGACTTCGAGGGCGACCCGCTCCACACCGAGGACGGCGTGCACTGGGGCCTCGACTACCTGTTCGGCCTCGTCGACGACCAGGCCGAGTTCCGCGCGTTCTGGGCGCACACCATCCGCGATGAGCGACGAGCCCTCGAAGACTTCCTCGCGTTCATCGCCGACCGCCGCGAGCGGTACCCGGACATGCACATCTACCACTACGCCGCGTACGAGCGGACACATCTGCTGTCCCTCGCCGCCCGGCACGGGGTGGGGGAGGACGCGGTGGACGACCTCCTGCGCGCCGGCGTCCTGGTCGACCTGTACCCGATCGTGCGGAAGGCCCTGGTGGTCGGCAGCCGCAGCTACTCGATCAAGAAGCTCGAGCCGCTGTACATGGGCGACGACCTGCGCCTGAGCGACGTGACGAACGCGGCTGACAGCATCACCGCCTACGTCGACGCGATCGAGGAGCTCCGCAGCGGCGACCCCGCCGAGGGGCAGCGGCAGCTCGACCAGGTCGCCGACTACAACGCCTACGACTGCCGGTCGACGCTGCGCCTCCGCGACTGGCTGCTCGGCCTCCGCGCCGAACACGCGCCGGACGCCACCACCACGACCGAGCTCGAGGGCCTCCCGCCCATCCCGGTCGAGCGCGAGCCGAACCCGGTGACCGTCGCGCTCACCGAGTACCTCGGCGACGTCGACGCCCTCGACCGCACGCCTGACCAGACCGCGCTGGCGCTCGCCGCGGCGGCGATCGACTACCACCGCCGCGAGGCGAAGACCTTCTGGCAGGACCACTTCGACCGCCTCCGCAACCCGGTCGACGAGTGGGCGGACACGCGTGACGTCCTGGTCGTCGAACGCGCCTCCGTCGAGCGCGACTGGGCGACGCTGCCGCGCGCCCGCTCGCTGTCACGAGAGATCCGGGTGTCGGGGACGCTCGCCCCGGGCTCGCGGCTCCGGCCGGGAGGCTCGCCCCACCTCGTCTACGACGACCCACTCCCGGCGTCGATCGCCGCCCCGGGCCCCGGTTCCAAGGGTGCGACGGACCGTGCGGTCATCCTCGAGGTGTGGGACAACGGCGATGTCACCGAGGTGCTGCTCCTGGAACGCATGCCGGTCGGCGGGGGAGAACCGCACACGGACTTCCCGGTCGCCCTCGCACCGTCGTCGCCGCCCCGGGCGAAGCCGCAGCCCGAGGCGATCGCCGAGTGGGGTGCCGAGGTGCTCGACGCGCTGCCCGAGATGCTGCCCGACCCGGCGCTCGACCTCCTCCGGCGGGTGCCGCCGCGCGGGCCCCTCGCGCCCGTCGTCGGCGACGACACGGTGAGCGCCGTGGTGGCGACCCTGCTGGGACTGGACCGGTCGTACCTGGCGATCCAGGGGCCTCCCGGCACCGGCAAGACGTACGTCGGGTCGAACGTCGTCGCGAAGCTCGTGCGTGAGCACGGGTGGCGTGTCGGCGTGGTCGGGCAGTCGCACGCGACGAGCGAGAACTTTCTCGACGCCGTCATCGCCGCCGGTGTGCCGGCGGAGCGGGTCGTGAAGCAGCCGAAGAGCGGTGCCGACGCCGAGGAGATCGAGGCGGCGCAGTGGACGCCCGTGAAGAACGGCGCTGCGATCGCGGCGTTCCTGCAGTCCTGCGCCGACACCGGCACCGGGGGAGTCGTCGGCGGGACGGCGTGGACCTTCGCGAACGAGTCGACGACCGGCCGGCGCTCCCTGGACCTGCTCGTCGTCGACGAGGCGGGGCAGTTCTCGCTCGCGCCGACGATCGCCTCCGCCGTCGCCGCCACACGCCTGCTGTTGCTCGGTGACCCGCAGCAGCTCCCGCAGGTGTCGCAGGGGTCGCACCCCGAGCCGGTCGACCAGTCCGCGCTCGGTTGGCTCGCGGACGGGGAGCACGTGCTGCCGCCGGAGTTCGGGTACTTCCTGGCGAAGACCCGGCGGATGGAGACGGCCCTGACCGCCGCGGTCTCCGGGCTGTCCTACGACGGGCAGCTCGCGTCGATGGTGTCCGGGCGGCACCTCGACGGCATCGACGCCGGCGTCCACCCGGTGCCGGTGCTGCACGCGGGCAACACGACCTCGTCACCGGAGGAAGCGGCGCAGGTCGTCGCCCTCGTCGCGGACGTCGTCGGCCGGACCTGGACGGACGAGCAGGGTACGCGACAGCTGACCGACGAGGACGTGATCGTCGTCGCGCCCTACAACGCGCAGGGCGCGGTCGTCCGGGAGGCGCTCGACCGGGCGGGCTTCCGCGGCACGCAGGTCGGGACGGTCGACCTGTTCCAGGGCCGGGAGGCGGTGGTGTCGATCACCTCGCTGGCCGCGTCCTCGGCGGCGGACATCCCGCGCGGGCTCGACTTCCTGCTCATGCCGAACCGGCTGAACGTCGCGCTGTCGCGGGCGAAGTGGGCGGCGTACCTGGTGCACTCGCCGGCGCTGACGACGGCGCTGCCGCCGTCGATCCCGGGGCTGGCGCTGCTGTCGCGGTTCATCGAGTTGGTGGGACCGCGGGGCTGAGGCCCACGCAGCACTGAACCGGTGGCGGATCCGTCCGAGATCATCGGTGGCGACGTCAGTGCGCCTCGACGACACCGGTCCGTGAGTCGTAGGTCGCCGTCGCGCCGAACTGTGCACCGACGACGGACACGGACCACGAGGCCGCATCGGCTGACACCGAGTAGGTCACCTGAGCGCCCGGGGGCAGGGCGACGAGCGGTGAGCCGTCTGCGAGCGTGATCCGGTGCTGTGGGGCGGACTCGACGACGAGGGCCGGAGGGAAGGGTCCGGCCTCGAACCGCTGTCGGAGCACGAAGGACAGTGTGCCGACCGTCTGCATGAGCGCGGACCGCTCCTCAGCGGCCGTCAGCGGCGGCAAGGGCGCTGCCGGCACGGTCACCGCGGCCGGCGGCGCTTCGGCGGTCGACTGCCCGACCTCGGCGGGCCCGCCCTCGCCCGCGACCGCCGCGGGTGCATCCGCTTCGACCGCTGCGGGTTGCCGCTCGGCCTCGGGCAGGGTGAGCGTTCGCTCGGTGTGCTCGATGGCAAGCGAGAGCGGCGGGAGGACGATGCCGGTCGTGCTCAGCCCGAAGGCGAGTACCGCGTAGGCCATGAGCGCCGACCCGATCCCGCCGAGGAGCGCACCACCTCGGCCGAACGCCCTGACCGTCGGTGAGCCCCACCGCGCGAGACGGACGGCATGGGTCCCGACGACGATCGCCGTCACGCCGATGGTCGAGGCAACGAAACCGGTCGAGACCCCTTCGTGCTGCGGCTCGACCAGTGCGAGCGCGACGCTGCCGCCGCCCAGGAGCATCGACAACCAGGCGAACGCAGCGGGGCGCGTCCGCGCTCGAGTCGGAGCGGGTGCCAACGTCATCGTCGCGATCGGCGGCACTGAGCGCCCACCGCGTGCTCGATCCTCTGACGGGGACCAGTCACGCGGCCCCGGACCACCTAGTGGCATCGTCGCTTCCCCCAGTTCACCGTACGAGCCGGACCAGTTTGGACCGGACCCCCCAGGTCGGCGCAGCCCCAGTTCTGGTGCGGTTCGGATGGCGCCGGGCAGCCGGATGTCCTGCTCGGGGAGTCGGTCCTCCTGCCCACCCGCCGGGGCTGCACCGACGGTGCAGAGTGAGGCGTCGTCGCTGTCAGCTGCTGCCGCCGTCCCCACCGCCGCCGCCGTCCCCGCCACCGCCGCCGTCCGCTCCGTCGATGCCGCCAACGGAGGACTCGGCCTGCCGGATCACGAACCGCACCGCCTCCGCGATCCAGTCACCCTGGGTGATCCACCGCACCCGCGCCCGGTCCTGCGGGCCGAACTGCGTCCGCAGCGACCGGGTCGCCTGCAGGAGCCCGATGAGCGCGGTCGTGAACGGGGTCGGCACCGCCTGGCCCTGCAGGACCGCCCAGAGCTCGGCGCGCAGGGCCTTCTCGGGACCGCCGTCACGCTCGGGCCACCGCACCGAGGGGAAGATGCCGAGGACGCGCCGCTCCTCACGAGCGAGGACCCCGCGGTGGACGAGGCCGCCGAGGACGGCGTCGCGGAGCCCCCGGTTGCCCAGGCGCGAGACCCAGCTGGTGGGACGTCGCGGCGACGGCGCGGCCTCGAGGAAGTGCACGAAGCCGTCGATCGCCGGGTTCCCCGTGGGCGGTGCCTTGGCGACGACGACCCGCTTCCGCTCGAGCGAGACCTGTCCGCGGAGGGCGAGGTCACCGAGCGCCGCTCCGGCCAACCCGGCGTCGAACGCCTGCCCGGTGGCGAGCAGTCGGCCGCCGGGGTCGAGGAGCAGGAGCGCCAACGCTTCCGGCAGCGTGAGCGACTCGGACATCAGGCCGGGTCGGAGTCCGACGGGGCGTCGTCGTCGGTCGGGACGCCGCGGTGCATGCCCTCGCGCAGCCCGGCGATCACGTCGGCCTGCAGGAAGTTCGCGGCCTGGGCGCTGGTCGGGTCGACGACGATCCCGAACTCCTCGGGCAGGGCGCTGACGAGTTCGGCCATCGGGGTCGCGCGGGCCTCGAGGCCCGGGAGGCTCGTCCGCAGCTCCGACGGGTCGGTGAAGACCGGCACGAACTGGCGGTCGCGGATGACGACGTGCGCGACGCTGCCGTCCTCGGGGTCGCCGTCGGCGCCGTCGGTCTTCCACGGCACCCAGGCGGCGCTGCCGAGGAAGCCCTCGGCTGACTCGCTCATGCGACGTCGCAGTTCACCGGCGTCGTTCGGCACCGCATCCTCGGCACCCGGGCCGAAGGCCGAGCCGGTCGTTCCGTTCGCGCTCATCGCGTTCCCCTCCACGGTCGTGTCACCGGCCATGCTGCCACGGCGGGACGGCCGGTCGTGGCGGGGCGCGCCTCCAGGCCGAGGACCGGGCCGTCGCGAGGACCGGGCCGTCGCGAGGACCGGGCTGTCGCGAGGACTGGGCCGTGGCGAGGACCCGGCCCGTGGCGAGCGGGACGGGCCCGCTCGCCGGGACGGTCAGTACGCGGCCGACTGGCCACCGTCGATCGGGACGACCGCGGCGTTGACGTACGAGGCGTCCTCGGAGAGCAGGAACGCGACGACCGCGGCGATCTCCGGGGCCTCGCCGTAGCGCTTCGTGGGGTTGCCCTGGATGAAGTCCTCGGCGGCCCGGCGGGGGTTCTCCGCGTCGATCTGCTTCATCGAGTTCTCGACCATCGGCGTCCAGATGGCGCCCGGGGCGATCGCGTTGATGCGGATGCCGAAGCGGCCGTACTCGACGGCGGAGTTGCGGGTGAGTCCGACGACGCCGTGCTTGGCGGCCGCGTAGCCGGACTGGTTGCCGACGCCGCGGATGCCGCCGACGCTCGCGGTGTTCACGACCATGCCGGAGCCCTGCTCGCGCATGACGGCGAGGACCTTCTCGAGCCCGAGGAACACACCGCGCAGGTTGATCGCGACGACCTTGTCGAACTCGGCGGCGGTGAACGACTCGGTGAGGTTCTGCTTGCCCTCGATGCCGGCGTTGTTGAAGAACCCGTCGATGCGGCCGAAGCGCTCGCGGGTGGCGGCGACGTACGCCTCGACCTGCGCCTCGTCGGACACGTCGGCGACGGTGGTCAGCACCTCGGCGTCGGGCGTCGTCTCGAGCACGGCGGTCTTCGTCCCCTCGAGGCCCGGCTCGGACACGTCGACCAGGGCGAGCTTCGCTCCTTCGGCGGCGAGCCGGACGGCGGTCGCGCGGCCGAGGCCGGAGCCGCCGCCGGTGATGAGGACGACGCGGTCGGTGAAGCGGGTGCTGGTGGAGCTGGTGTCGGTCATGGAGGCCTCCTGCGGTCTTCGACGGTGAAGGGCTCGGGGTCCGGGGGCGGTGCGCTGCGTCGCGGCACCGGGCGGCGAGTCCGGTCCGACGGAACGCCCGCCGGACGCGACTTACGCTACAGGTGTCGTCTGACTGCGAGCGGTGTGGCGCGGGCCGAGGTGGCCTGGCGCGACGTGCGGGCGGCTCCTGCTCAGCAGGTGCTGAGGACCCGCTCCATCGCGTCGCGCTCGGCCGGGACGACCCACAGCCGGTAGGTCGCCTTCACCGTGATCTGGTGGGCGACGTACTCGCAGCGGAACCCCTTCGCCGCGGGCAGCCAGGTCGCGGCGTCGGCCGACCGCTTCTGCGCGTTCGACCGACCGTCGACGGCGAACAGGTTCTCCGGGTCGTTCGCCAGCGCCTCCCGCTGGGCCTGGCTCAGCCGCTGGGCCCCGGTCCGCCAGGCGTTCTCGAGCGCGACGACGTGGTCGATCTGCACGAGGGTCGAGGTCGTGTTGCCGCGCACGAACGCGATCGCGGCGCCGGTGTAGGGGGAGACGAGGTCGCCCGACAGAACCCTGCACGGCCCCTGCCGGACGACGTGCGTCAGGTCGCGGGCCAGGACGTCGTTCCGGGTGTCGCAGCCGTTGTGGTCGACGTCGAGCCAGGCGGTGCCGAAGTCGGCCTCGCGGTCGTAGCCGGTCGACGGGCTCCGGCCCTTGACGGGCAGCGTCGCCAGGAGGGCGCGGGCGGCGACTGCGTCGGTCCTGGTCCCACCGGCGGCGGCGGCGGTCCCGGTCGGCCGGGAGGCGCGGCTCGGCTCCCCGAGGCTGGCTGCGGGGACGGACGTGGTCTCGATGGTCGGCTCGTCGCTCGGTGCCGTGCCGGTGGCCGGTGTGCTGTCCGTGATGCTCGTGGTCGGTCCGGCGCCCGGGGCCGAGTCTGCGCCCGCGTCGGCATCGGCAGCGGCGCCTGCGGAGAGGACCCCGGAGGACAGGAGCGCCCAGACGCCCACGGCGACGACGAGCGTGACGATCGAGGACTGGACGGTGGTGCGGCTGCGGCGTCGGCGGGACGTCATGCTCGGTGGTGCTCCTGGTGGTGCTCGGGGGACCCGTCGATCTTGGCGGAAGCCCCCGACACCTCTCTGCTCGCCGCTCCGCACACCTGGGACCGGTCATGGACTGCGCGCGTAGCAAGGGACCATGACCGACTACGCACGACCGTCCGTACCCGTCACCGGGGGATCGATGCCGCTCCTCGGCTTCGGCACCTGGCAGATCGAGGAGCCTGACGCTCCCGCCGCGGTCGCCGCCGCCCTCGAGGCCGGCTACCGCCACATCGACACCGCGACCGGCTACCGCAACCAGCGCGGGGTCGGGAAGGCGATCGCCGAGTCCGGCCTGGCCCGCGAGGACCTCTTCGTCACGACGAAGCTGCCGCCGGACAACGCCGACCGCGTCCGACAGACCATCGAGGAGAGCCTCGACCAGCTCGGCCTCGACCACCTCGACCTGTGGCTCGTGCACTGGCCGCCGAACGGCGAGGCACGCCCCGACGTCTGGCAGCAGCTCGTGGAGGCGCAGCAGACCGGCCTGACGAAGGCGATCGGCGTGAGCAACTACTCGCTCGACCAGATCGACGAGCTCATCGACGCCACCGGTGCCACGCCGGCCGTGAACCAGATCCGCTGGAGCCCGGTGGAGTTCGACCGTGCCGTGGCCGACGGCCTGCGCGACCGCGGGGTCGTCCTGGAGGGCTACAGCCCCTTCAAGGCGAGCAACCTGCAGGACCCGACCCTCGTGGACATCGCGCAGGCGCACGACGCCGACGCTGCCCAGGTGATCGTCGCGTGGCACGTCGCGCACCAGTTCGTCGTCATCCCGAAGTCGTCCAACCCGGACCGCATCCGCTCGAACGCCGCGGGCGCGACCCTCGAGCTGACGCCGGACGAGATCGCGCGGATCGACGCCCTGAGCAACTGATAGGCCGCGGCGAGACGCCGCCGCGCTGCCGAGACGCCGCCGACCACGTGAGACGCCGCCGGATCCGGCGGCGTCCCGGGAGGTCTGCGGCGTCTCGCGCAGACGGGCGTGTCTCGCAGCCGCGCGTGTCCCGCGCCGCGCGGCGCGGCGCGGGACACACCACGGCCGACCAGCCCGACCCCGAGCCGGCCCGAGCCGCCGTACCGGACCGGTGCCGCGCCTCCCGGTCAGGACAGCAACGAGCGGATGTCGTCCGCGCTGAGCCCCTCGGCGAAGAGCGCGTCGTCGTCGATCATGGTGGCGAACAGCTGCGCCTTCCGCTGGGCCAGCGCGAGCACCTTCTCCTCGATGGTGTCCTCGGCGATGAGCCGTTCCACGGTGACCGACCGCGTCTGTCCGATGCGGTGGGTCCGGTCGACGGCCTGGTTCTCGGCAGCGGGGTTCCACCACGGGTCGAGCACGAAGACGGTGTCCGCTTCGGTCAGGGTCAGGCCGAAGCCACCGGCCTTGAGCGAGATCAGGAACGCGGGCGCGGTGCCGTCGCGGAAGCGGTCGATGACGGCTCCGCGGCGGCGGGTGGAGCCGTCGAGGTACTCGTACGCGACGCCGCGGGCGTCGAGCGCGTCGGACACCATCCGCAGGAACGACGTGAACTGACTGAACACCAGGGCTCGTCGCCCCTCGGCCGCGAGCTGTTCGAGTTCGTCCAGCAGCAGGTCGAGCTTCGCGCTCGGGACGTCGTCGTGGTCGCCGGAGACCAGGGCGGGGGAGAGCGCGAGCATCCGGAGCAGGGTGAGCGACCGGAAGACGATCATCCGGTTGCGGTCGAGGTCGTCGACCAGGTCGAGCACCTTGAGCCGCTCCCGGTTCAGCGTCGTCTCGTACAGCTCGCGGTGGGCGGGGTCGAGCGTGACGCGGACGACCTGTTCGACCTTCTCGGGCAGGTCGGCGGCGACGCTCTCCTTCGTCCGCCGGAGCATGAGCGGCCGGATGCGCCGCCGGAGCCGGTCGGTCAGTTCCTTGCGCGCAGCGCCCTGGAGCTCGGGCGAGGCGAGGGGCTTCACGTAGTCGTCGCCGAACCGCGTCCACGAGGACAGCAGCCCGGGCGTGACGATCGAGAACAGCGCCCAGAGGTCCGCGAGCCCGTTCTCGAGCGGCGTCCCCGTCACGGCGATCTTCACCGGCGCACGGACCTCGGCGGCGACCCGGTGCGTCTGCGACTGCGGGTTCTTCACGAACTGCGCCTCGTCGAGGAGCAGCGCCGACCACGTCAGGTCGAGGTACGCCGGTGCGTCGAGACGGAGCAGCGCGTACGAGGTCACGACGACGTCCGACGCGGCGGCCGACCGGGCGACCCGCGCCGGGTCCTTGAGCGAGGTCGCCGCGACGGTCGTCACCCGCAGGGACGGCACGAACTTCGCGGCCTCGTCCGCCCAATTCCCGACCACCGAGGTCGGCGCGACGACGAGGAACGGCGGCGCGTCCGGTGCCGCTGCCCGACGCTCGGCGATCATCGTCAGCACCTGCAGGGTCTTGCCGAGCCCCATGTCGTCGGCGAGCACCCCGCCGACCCCGTGCTCGACCAGGAACGACAGCCACGCGTACCCGTCGCGTTGGTACGGGCGGAGTTCGGCGTGCACGGTCTCGGGGACGGCGAGGTCCGTGGGCGCCGTCGCGTCGAGCAGCCGTCCGGCGATCTCCTGCCACCGCTCGTCGTGCTCGGTCTCGTCGGCGAGCTGGTCGAACTCCGCCCACAGCGCTGCCCGGTACGGCGTGACGGTGAGGGGCTGGTCGGGCTCCCACTCCTCGAGCTCGCGGGCCTCCTCGATGATCTCCTTGAGGCGGTCGAACGCGGGGTCGGCCAACGACAGGTACGAGTTGTCGACGAGCTTGAGCCGCCGGTCCCGTTTGGCGAGCGCCCGGAGCAGCGGCGTGAACGGGATCTCCTTGCCGTTCACGCTGACGATGATCCCGAGGTCGAACCAGTCGTGCTTGTCGGACGGCATCGTGGTCACCCGGATGTGGGGTCGGCCGCTCAACCGCTCGTAGTCGACGCGCTCGCCCTGCACGACCACGCGGACGCCGGCCGCAGGCAGCGCGGGCAGCAGCTCGTTCGCGAGCACGGCCACGTCGGCACCGTCGATCGTGCCGTCCGCGAACCAGTCGAGTCCGCCACCCGGCCCCGGGACGTGGTCGTCGTCGGCGGCCCGCACACCCGACAGGTCAGGCAGCGGCCCGTGCAGCGACACCGGGTCCTTCCGCCCGTCGACGGTCCAGCGCCACTGCAGGTGCGCCCGGTCGTCCGTCCGCGGCGCCCGGGCCGGCTCGAACGTCACCGAGAGCACGAGTTCCGGCGGTGTGCGCTCCGGCAGTTCCAGCGACCCGTCGGAGCTCACCAGCCCGAGCGAGCCGCGGAGGCGCGGCGACCAGTCCGCCAGGAACTCGTCGACCTCGTCCGTCGGCACGGTGATCCGCGCGGCGTCGACGAGCATCCGGCGCTGGTCCTCCGGCACGGGTGCTGGGGTGGGGGCGAGAGCGACGTGGAACTCGGGTGACTCGCGGAACGCGTAGACGCCGTGGTCACCGACGACACGGGCGGCACCCTCGGCGACGGGGCGACCGTCGAGCACCGCGCTGGCGCCGATCACGAGCCCCTCGGCCGTCCGGGTCGCGTCGAGCAGCACCCGCGCGTCGACGCCGAGGTCCACCCCGCCCTCGCGCTTGCCCGTCACGAACGCGATGCCGAGCGGCCCCGCCTGCCGGAGCAACGGCCAGAGGAGCGGACTGCGGAAGTCGTCGAGGTGGATCCAGTCGCTCTCGCCCGGCAGTCCGGCCAGGGCACCGGCGCGGTGCAGCGCGGCGAACTGCATGAACCACCCGTGCTGCTCGGGTTCGAGACCGAGCCGGTTCATCGAGTAGGGGAGCGCGCCCCACGTCAGCTGCCCACGCACCCAGTTGCCCGCGGCGCTCCGGCTGACCGGACGCACCCCGAGCCGCACCGCGCGCGAGGCGACCGGCATCGGTCGACCGGCGGCACGCGCCCGGCCGGCGAGCCGTGCCGGCACGGCGTCGCGCAGCTCGAACTGGAGGCCCATCCCGCCCGGCGCAGGTCGGCCTGCGGACCCGACCGCGTCGTCGTCGTCACCGGCGAGGCGGGCGAGGTCGCGCCTCCAGTCCGGGGTCGGCGCCGTGGGCGCCTGCGTGCGCGGGCCGGCCTGCGCGGCCAGGGCACGTGCGTTGATGGTGAGGAGTGCGGCGGCGACGTGCTTGCACTCGCCGCCGAGGGGGCAGGTGCAGCGGCTGCGGACCGGGCGGACGAACTCGCCGCGGGCGATCGTCGTCTCGACACGGACCTCGTACGGGTCGTCCGCGCTGCCGCCCACGGTCGCGGTGATCGAGCCGTCCTCGTCGGTCCAGGTGGCGTCCTCGACCAGGCCGGCGCGCACGACGTCGCGGGCGCGTCCGAACGTCTGCGGTCCGACGAAGCGGATGACGTCGACGGCATCGATCATCGGGACGGCTGGCACAGGGACATCGTGCCAGGCCCCTCCGACGATCAGCCCCGTTCTGGGGAGCACGCGGGGCCCCCGGAGACGGGAGGATGAGTCATCATGCTGCAGTCACTCGTCTACATGAGCTCGGCCACCCAGCCGTTCGACGCCGAGGCGCTCGAAGAGGTGCTCGAGTACTCCCGCGTCCGGAACACCCAGGACGGGCTGACCGGGCTGCTCGTGCACCGGGCCGGACGCTTCATGCAGCTCCTCGAGGGGCCGCACGACGCGGTGATGGCGACGTACAGCCGCATCGTCGGCGACCCGCGGCACGACGAGGTCCGGCTGCTGGTCGAGGAGTCCATCCACACCCGTCGGTTCCCGGATTGGACGATGGCGTTCGACCGCGGCGACCAGGTCGAGCCGCCCGAGGGGTTCAGCGACTTCCTCGGTGGTGGGGACGCCAGCGCCGACCGGAGCAAGCCGCGCGAGCTGCTCCGCTGGTTCCGGAACCACCCGATGGCGGCGCCGACCGCCTCGCTCGGCAAGCACCGGCGCGACTGACCGGTCTCCTGCGGAAGCCACCCGACGACGGCGTGGAACGGAAGGCCCAGTTGTGGGGGTCCCCGTGCGGGGGCAGAACTGCGATTCTGCTCGCGGGGGAACACGAGGGGCGTGGTCTCCCAGAGGGGAGCACGATGACGAGCAATCCTGACGGGCACGAGGGCGAGGGGCCACCCGGAGGCCCACGAGGAACGAGTCGACGGTCCGTGTTGCTGCTCGCGGCAGCCGCAGCCGCGACGCTCGGAGCTTCGACGGTGAGTGGGACGACCAAGGCGAACGCCGCTGTACCCACCGGACCACTGGGGCCCTCGTACCCCGAGACCGGACCCGGTGCGGGATCGAGGTCGTCCGCGATGCGGGCCGCTGCTGCCTACCCGAACGGAGAGATCCCGACGTCGCAACTGGTGCTCGTCGCGGTCTCGACACTCGGTCTCGGTGATCAGTACCTGGTCGCCGGTGCTGCCGCTTCCTACCGGGCGATGAACACGGCCTTCAAGAAGGCCCTCGGGACGCCTTTGACGATGGCGGAGGCGTACCGGAGCCGCGCACGTCAGCAGTACCTGTACGACGGGTACATCGCCGGGGAGCCCGGCTTCAACGAAGCGGCGCTGCCAGGCACATCCGTCCACGGTCTCGGGCTCGCGGTCGACTTCAGCGGAGGCGTCGACAGCTACGGTACGTCGGCCAAGACCTGGATGAACGCCAACGGTCCGAAGTTCGGTTGGCAGCCCAAGGGCGATGGATTCAAGAAGAAGGAGCCGTGGCACTTCGAGTACGACGGCTCGTACACACCTGGCGACTCAGACCAGACAAACACAGGAGAAGACGACTTGTTCAAGATCATCGAAGCCGCAGAGACCGACAACATCTTCATCGTCGGGCCGGCCGGCCGCGCGACGATCTCGAGCCCGAGCCACGTCAGCCTGTTGCGGCGGTTCCAGAAGCAGGACTCGCTCCTGACCGTCGAGGTGGACATCTGCATCAGCTACATCCGCAAGGTGTACTGACCCGTCCGGATCGGCCCGCACTGGGGCACCAGCGGCCCGGCCGTCTCTCGTGGACGGTCGGGTCGCTGCCGTCCAGGCGACGTCGTCTCCAGCGATCCCTCAGCGCGCGGTCGGCTCGGCCAGCTTGCTGTGCTTCCGCGAGTAGCCGAAGTACACGCCCAGCCCGATCGCGAACCAGATCGCGAACCGCACCCACGTCTCCCACTGCAGGAACGACACCAGCCACAGCGAGGCGAGCACCCCGATCGCCGGGACGACCGGCATGAACGGCAGCCGGAACTGGCGGTCCAGGTCGGGCTGCCGGTAGCGGAGCACGATCACCGCGGTGCAGACGACCACGAACGCGAGCAGGATGCCGATGTTCGTCAGCTCGGCGACGACCCCGATCGGCAGCACCCCGGCCAGCACGGCCGACGCGATGCCGAGGATCCAGGTGACCCGGGTCGGCACGTGGCGCTTCGGGTCGGTCTTCGCGAACCACTTCGGCATGAGGCCGTCGCGGCTCATCGAGAACCAGACGCGCGAGGCGCCGAGCATGAACGTGACCAGGACCGTGACGATGCCGACGATGGCTCCGATCGCGATGACGTTCGCGACGCCGCCGAACCCGACCGACGCGAACGCGGACGAGAAGCCGGACGCCGGGTCGATGTCCTTGTAATCCTGCATCCCGGTGAGCACGAGCGTCGCGAGCACGTAGAGCACCATCGAGATGCCGAGGGACAGCAGGATCGCCTTCGGCATGTGCTTCCGGGCGTCGGTCGACTCCTCGGCGGCCGTCGACATGGCGTCGTAGCCGAACACGGCGAAGAACACCGTCGCGGCACCGGTCATCACCCCGCCGAAGCCGAACGGGAAGTACGGCGAGTAGTTCGCGCTGTCGATGTGGAACACCCCGAGCACGACGATGAGCACGACGAGCGCGACCTTGATGCCGACCGCGACGAACTCGAACCGGGCGGCGCTCCGGATGCCCCGGGTGAGCACGAACGCGGTGAGCAGGCAGAGCGCGATGGCGAAGACGTCGACGACGTGCCCGTCGCCGGTGCCGGGGGCGCCGAGCATCCAGGCGGGCAGGTCGATGCCGAACTGACCGACCAGGAACCCGACGTAGCCGGAGATCCCGATGGCGACCACCGCGACGATCGCCGTGTACTCGAGCAGCAGGTCCCAGCCGATGAACCAGCCGACGATCTCGCCGAGCACGGCGTACCCGTACGTGTAGGCGCTGCCGGCCTTCGGGATGAGGCCCGCGAACTCCGCGTACGACAGCGCGGCGGCGGCGCTCGCGACCCCGGCGACGAGGAACGAGATGAGGACGGCCGGTCCGGCGACGCCGTTCGCGACCGTGCCGGCGAGGGTGAAGATCCCCGCGCCGATGATCCCGCCGATGCCGATCGCGGTCAGCTGCCAGAGCCCGAGGTGCCGTTTCAGACCGCCCTCGCCCCCGGAGCCGTCGTCGATCGTGTCGATCGGCTTCCGGCGGAACAGGGTGGAGGTGCGCGGCGTCGTTGCCATGCCGACCATCCTGCACCCGTCACGGCGGAACGGCACCCGCTCGTCCGGACGTGGGGCGGGCCTCCCGTCCGGACCCGTCCCGGCCGGGGCCCACGGATCAGCGTTCGGCGTACGGCCACCAGAACGGCGGCGGCAGCGCGCCGCCCGTCAGGATGACGAGCCCCTGGTAGGCGAGCATCCCGACGCCGAGCATGCCGAGTCCGGCGGCGAACCACGCCCACCGGCGTGCCGGCCGGCGGCGCCTGGCGATCCGGAACGTGCGCCACGCCGACAGGAGACCGAGCCCGCCGAACAGGAAGCCGATGGCGAGGTGGCGGCCGACGGCCTCGGCCGGCAGGATCAGCCCCTGCAGGAACGCGAACCCGCAGAGCAGCACGGCTGCGGTGGCGGGGGCAGCAGGGGGTTCGTGGTCACGCGCACGGGCCATGTCCCGACCGTAGCGGCAACCGGGCCCGCCGAGACGGGGCACGATGGTGTCCATGCGTTCCTCCTCCCGTGCCCGCCGCCGCGACGTCGTCGTCGACGCGTCGGACGGGTCGCCGGTGGCGACCCCGGCAGGGCACGGCCGGGAGGCCCGGGGTGGCCTGCACGGCGGCCGTCGCGTCGCCGACGTGGTCGCCACGATCGTCCTGCTGCTGGTCGGGGCGCTCGCCGCGACGACGGCGGGGTGGGGGATCGCACTGCTCGGCCTCGCCTTCCGCTCGTGCGGTGCGCCCGGCAACCGCTGCGACGAGGGACTGGGGAGCACGGTCGTGACGCTCGGGCCGGTCCTCGTGGCGGTCGTGTTCGTCGTCACGGTCGTCCTGTGCGTGCTCCGGTCGGTGCGTCGTCGGACGGCCTGGCCGGTGGCGCTGGTGGGCCTCGTGGTCCTGGTCGTGGTGTTCCTGGTGGCACGCCTGGTCGTCGGCGGGACCGTCACGATCGGGCTCTGAGCGGGCGTTCCTGCACAGGCGCCGGCGCGGACCGGCGTTGTCCACAGTCCGGTCGGTGGTCGTGCGACGGCTGGCCGGGCTCGGTGACGCTGGAGGCATGCCAGACACCGACGTGCTCGACCGACTCGAGCGAACCGCAGTCCGTACCGACGACGACGTGGTGGACCTCGTCGTCGCCCTGCTCGAAGCGCCCGTGCGCCGACAGTGCTGGGTGCTCTTCCTCAGCGAGCGGGGCGTCCCCGTGCACCTCGTCATGCCCGTCGCGGACCTGCCGTACGAGCCCGACGACCGGGTGTCCGACTTCGGGGCGCTCATCGAGGACGTCGTCGCCCAGGTCGGGGCCGCCGAGGTCGTGCTCGCGTGGGAGCGGCCCGGGGCGAGCGGGCTGTTCCCGGTGGACTGGGAGTGGGTCGACGCGATGGCGTGCACCCTCGACGAGCACGGCGTCCGGCTGCGGGCGCAGGTGATCGTGCACGAGGACGGGGCGTCGATGATCGAGCTCGACGACGACGGGCCGGCAGCGGGTGCGGTGGTCGCGGCGTGACGGCGTGCGCCGGGTCGTACCGGGGTGCGTCAGCCCTGCGGTGCCGTGTCCGGCACGGTCTGGCCGGTCAGGCCCTCGACGACCCGCTTCGCCGTCGGCCAGTACTTCGCGTAGTGGTCGGGGTCGGCGTTCACCTGCACCGCGTGTGCCATCTGGGTCGGCGTCATGCTCTTCCACCCGGGCACCTTGACGAGCTTGGCGTAGAACATCGACGCCGCTGTGTACGGGTCCATCCGCTGCTCGTACGTGCCCCACGCACCGTTGTCGCGCTGCTGGAACAACCCGCGGCTGTCCGGCCCGACGGCGTCCCCGTGGTCCAGGTTCACCAGGCCCGACTCACCGATCGCCGTCATGACACCGACTGCCTGCGTGTGCGGGCCGATGCCCAGGGCACGGGCGGCGCGGATGACCTCGGCGGCGTTCACGAGACGGTCCTGGCAGAAGCCGCCGACCGGGCCCGCCGGCACGACGACGCCCCCGACCGTCTTCGCCGAGGCGGCCGGGCAGGTCAGGGCCTTCGGCGTCGCCGAGGACGACACGATGCCGGTCAGCGAGTTCACCGCGACGACCACGAGCACGATCACGCCGATCACCGCGGCGACGACGCCCACGCCGAAGACGGACGCGACTGCGATGCCGGCACGGCGCATGGGGGGAGGTCCTCGGTCGGGAGCGGAACGGGGCAGGGGAGTGCCCACCTCCACGAGGCTAAGCGCTCCCGCTGGACACGGGGCGTACCGCCGTACCCCCGGTTCGCGGCACTACCGTGGAGCGCGGAGGGAACCATGGACACAGCGATGCAGGACCGGGCGCTCGGCGCCGTGCTGGCCGGAGCGTGCGGGGACGCACTCGGCGCTCCGTACGAGTTCGGACCGCCACTGGTTGCCGAGCAGCCGGTCGAGATGCGCGGCGGGGGACCGTTCGGCTGGGAGCCGGGCGAGTGGACCGACGACACGAGCATGGCGATCCCCGTCCTCGAAGCCGTCGCGAACGGCGCCCGGTGGAACGAGACCCGCACGCACGGCCGGCTGCTCGCGGCCTGGTCGGACTGGGCGCAGGACGCCCCCGACGTCGGCGCGCAGACCCGGGCCGTCCTCGGACGCCTGACGGCCAACACCGAGGACGCCGCCAGGGCCGCCGCCCTCGCCGTGCACGAGCAGCAGGGACGGTCGGCGGGCAACGGCTCGCTGATGCGGACGGCCCCGCTCGCACTCGGGTTCCTCGGCGACGGCGGGAAGCGACCGCTCGCCGTGGCAGCCCGACGGGTGAGCGACCTCACCCACCACGAGGACGACGCCGGTGACGCCTGCGTGCTCTGGACCGTCGCGATCCGGCACGCCGTGCGCCGCGGGAAGCTCGACGTCCGCCGTGGTGTGCCGCTGCTGCCGCGGGAGCGCCGCACCCTGTGGCTCGACCGGATCGCCGAGGCGGAGCACTCCGCGCCGGCCGACCACACCGAACGCAACGGCTGGGTCGTGGCCGCACTGCAGGCCGCGGTCTCGGCGATCAGCACCGGGGACGGGCTCGTCGACACCCTCGAGCGTGCGGTCCGCGGCGGCGGGGACACCGACACGGTCGCGGCCATCACCGGCGGGTTGGCCGGCGCGCTCGCCGGGGCGTCCGCGCTGCCGGAGCAGTGGACGGTCCTGGTGCACGGATGGCCGGGCAAGCGGCTGGACTGGCTGCGCTCCCTCGCCGTCCGGGCGGTCGACCGGACGCCCGGTCCGCTCGGGATGCCCGTCCGCCGGAGCTGACGGCCCCGACGGGCCGCCCCGGTGGTCGTTCGTCAGTCGTCTCGGTCCGACCGGGCGTCGCGCTGCACCGCGGTCGGCTCGGTGACGACCCCAGTGGGTGCCTTGTCGGCGACCTTCCTGCCGTGCGTGAACCACGTGACGGCCCACAGCACGACACCGAGCACGAGCAGCGCCCCGGCGATCTGGTACTGCTCGCCGGCCCGCCCGGACGAGAACGGCAGCACGAGCCAGAGGCACGCGACGACACCGATGAGCGGGATGACGATGCCCGCCCGGAAGTGCCGGTGTCCGACCTTGTCCCGTCGCAGCACGAGCACCGAGGTGTTCACGACGGCGAACACCGCGAGCAGCAGGAGCGAGGTCGTCCCGCCCAGGATCACCACGATCGGCGACTCCGGGTCGAGCGACACCCAGCCGATCAGGGCGAGGGAGATGAGCGTCGTGAAGACGATCGCGGTCGACGGGGTGCGGCGGGTGGGGGAGACACGGCCGAGGAAGCGGGGCAGGACACCCTGCTTGCTCATCCCGTAGAGCAGTCGCGACGCCATCATCATGTTGATGAGCGCGGTGTTGGCGACGGCGAACATCGAGATGAACGGCAGGACCGCGCCGATCGGGAAGTCCGGGGCCGCGGTCTGCACCACGGTGACGAGCGGGGTCTCGTTGCCGGCGAGCTGACCGATCGGCACGACGGCGACCGCACAGATCGACACCAGCACGTAGATGACGGCGGTGATCCCGAGGCCGGTGAGCATGACGCGGGGGAAGATCCGCGACGGGTCTTTCGTCTCCTCGGCCATGTTCACCGAGTCCTCGAACCCGACCATGGCGAAGAACGCCAGCGAGGTCGCCGTCGAGATGCTGAGGAGCAGGCTCTTGTCCTCCGGGGTCTCGAACATCACCACGCGCGAGAAGTCCGCGTTGCCGCCGGCGATGGCGGTGAAACCGACCAGGATCACGAGCACCAGGCCCGACAGCTCGACGAGGGTGAGCACCACGTTGGTCTTCACGCTCTCGCTGACGCCACGGAAGTTGACCGCCATGACGGCGAGCATGAAGCCCATCGCGATGAGCATCACGACGGTGTTGGGCAGCTCGAGCCCGAACCCGACGCCGAGGTTGGCGGCGAACGCCCGGGACGCCGTCGACGCCGACGTGATCCCCGAGCACATCACGATGAAGGTGACGATGAACGTGACGAAGTGGACCCCGAACGCCTTGTGCACGTAGAGCGCCGCCCCGGCGGTCTGCGGGTACTTCGTCACGAGTTCGAGGTACGAGAACGCCGTCAGGAGCGCCACCGAGAAGGCGATGAGGAACGGCAGCCACGCGGCACCGCCGACCTCGGCGGCCACCTGCCCGGTCAGGGCGTAGACACCGGTCCCGAGGATGTCGCCGACGATGAACAGCAGCAGGAGTTTCGGACCGAGGACACGGCGGAGCTCGGTCTGCTGCCCCGGTTCGTGGTCGGTCTTCGTCGTGGTTGCCATGCCCCACCCTCTTCCCGCCGAGCGCTTCCTGTCCAGTCCCACAGGGAAATCCGCCCACGCGGGCACGTCGGGCAGCCGCTCGGTACGCTCCCTGCATGGACGAGGCGTCGACGACCACCGAGGAACCGATCGAGTTCGCGGACTTCAACGCGAAGCTGCTCGTGCTCGACACGCTCTGCTACGACCTGGACGTGCTGGAGCCCTACGACGCCGATGACGACGAGGACGAGGTCGTCGCGGACGAGGACGTCGAGGGACAGGACGACCGGGCGCGGGAGTACTACGACGAGCTCGACCTGCTGCCGTCGCACCTCGACCTCGTGACCGAGCTCACGGTCGACTCCGACCTCGAGATCCTGCAGGACCTGCACCCCGGCTGGGACGGCTCCGACGACCGCTACGACCCGCAGAACTGGGACGACGTCGTGGACCTGCCGTCGCTCCGCATCGTCTACGCGGCCGCACCGCTGCCGGCGCACGTCTCCGAGGCGTTGACCGCGAAGGGCGTCGAGGTCCGCTCGGCCTAGAGCCGCACGGGCCCGAGCCGGGCGCCGCCAATCGCGGGACGCCGGTCGCGGGTCGCCGGTCGCGCATCGCGGGCCCCGCGGGATGTGCGGGCGCACCGGCCAGCTCGGCCTGCCCCCGGTCAGCCCAGGGCGGCGAGTTGCGCGGTGAACTGTGCCGCGCCTCCCTGGGCGGGGTGCCGCACGGCGATCGCGTCGATGCCGGCGGCGGCCAACGCTCCCTGCGCCTTCCGGCCCACCGCGACGAACCGCCGTGCGCCGACCGCGTCGGCCAGCGCGAGGGCGACGGGGGCGCCGGCGCGGACCTCGGCCGGACGTGGGGTCCGGTTCGTCAGCGGGTCCGGGGCGGCGAAGGGGTGGTGCGGGAACACCGCCCACAGCACGGGGAGTGGACCCTTCCACCCGCGCAGGGCAGCGTGCACGACGCGGGACGAGGCCTCCCACGGCGCGGTCGGGGCCTCGGGCACGGCGAACGGCAGGTCGGCGAACAGCCCGTCGGGGTCCTGCAGTTCGCGCATGCTGGTGAACGGGACGCCGGTGTTGCTCATGCCGCGCCAGCCGGGGGCCTCGGCAACGAGGATCGTGTCCGCCGCCGGGGCGAAGCGCTGCAGGTAGCGGTCCAGGTTCGTCCGCCGCAGCGCCCCGGCGGCGAGCTCACCGCGATCGGCCGCCCCGTCGCGCTCGGTCGCCCCGTCCCGCTCGGTCGGGCCGTCCCGCTCGGTCGGGCCGTCGCGCTCGGTCGGCGCGACGTCGTACAGCCGCTCAGCGTCCGCTGCTGCCGGGACCGCGTCGAGCGCCGCCCAGAACGCGGTCAGGTCGAGGGTCACGGTCGTCCTCAGCGCCCGAGGACCCGCAGGTACACGCGCTCGAGTCCGGCGGCCGAGCGCTCCCAGCTGAGCCGTTCCGCGTGCTCGCGCCCCGCCGAGGACAGCGCAGCCGCGTACGCGGGCTCGGTCAGGATGCGCTGGATCTCCGCCGCCCAGACGGCCGGGTCGCGGGACTCGAGCACCACCCCGGTCTCGCCGTCGACGACCGCTTCGCGCAGCCCTCCGGCGGCGGCGGCGACGACGGGCACCCCGGATGCGGAGCCCTCGAGCGCGACCAGGCCGTAGGTCTCGGAGTGCGACGGGACGAGCACCGCGGCCGCCCCGCGGAACAGGAAGGCCAGGTCGGCGCGGGACTGCGGGCCGATGAAGGTGACCCGGTCGGCGATGCCCAGCGACTCGGCGAGCCGACGCAGTTCGGCGAGGTGGTCGCCTGCCTCGCTCGAGGCGTCGCCGGCGATGACGAGGGTGGGGCGGGCCTCCTGGTCGATGCCCGCGAGCGCCTCGATCGCCAGGTCGAGGCCCTTGAGCGGCTGGACGCGTGCCGCCGCGACGACGTAGGGGGCGGCGGCCCGGCGTGCGCCGGCGCCGGCAGGACGGAAGACGGACCCGTCCACGCCGGGCAGCACGATCCAGAGTCGGGCCGGTTCGCCGCCGAGCCGGGTGCGGACGGTCTCGGCCTCGGCCTCGCTGACGACCACCACGGCGTCCGCCTGTCGGGCGAGGAGCTGCTCACCGGCCATGCGCCCTGCCGACTCGGGACGCTCGCCCTCGGACAGGGGCGTGGCGGCGTCGGCGGCGATCGAGTGGAACGACTGCACGAGCGGGATGCCGCGCTCGCGTGCGACGGGGAGGGCGGCGACGCCGGAGAACCAGTGGTGGGCGTGCAGGACGTCGAACGGCCCGAGCGCCGCGAGTCCGTGCTGGAACGGCTCGATGAAGGCGTCGTGTTCACCCTTCGGCACCGGTGCGGCCGGCCCGGCGGACAGGAACCGCAGGCAGACGCCGGGGACGAGCGCGACCGAGTCCGGCTGCGTCGGCGACGAGCGGCGCGTGATGATGTCCACCTGGTGCCCGCGGTCGGCGAGCGCTTCCGCCTGGTGCCGGACGACGACGTTCATGCCGCCGACCTCGCCGGAGCCCGGCTCGTCGCCGGGGGAGGTGTGCAGCGAGACCAGCCCGATGCGCAACGGTTCGGTCGTCGTGTCCACCGAGCCAGCCTACCGAGCCGGGCGTTGCGACGGCCTCGCGGGTGCGACGACGACCGGTCGGCGCCCGGCCGCGTCCGGCGCGTCGGACGGGAAGCCCGGGTCGCTCCCCAGCACCTGCACCCGTCCGTCGCCGTGCCGCTCCCAGAACGCAGCGGTCCAGGCGCACAGGACGCCGTCGAGCAGGTCCTCGCGGTGCTTGTGGGTCGGCCCGTGGAGCACCGACGGCGTCGCGAGCTCCCGGGTCGCTGGGTGGCCGTCGAGGCCGAGGGGCGGGTCGAGCGGCGTGGTGCGGATGCGCTGCACGAGGTCGTCGAAGGCCACGGCCCGCCGCTGTCGGGCCACCGCGGGCGGGACGCTCGTGTCGAGTCGCTTGTAGCGGGGACGTTCGTCGTCGTAGCCGAACTCCTCGACCCCGACGAGCGTCGTGTACGGGTAGCACTCGAAGACGGCCGGGCCGGTGCGGTCGCGCATGCTCGCGGTGTCGCTGACGTAGGTCACACCGAGTGCCGACAGCCGCCCGAGCAGCTGGGTGCCCGCGCTCGCTGCCGAGGCGGCGTTCGTCGGGTTCGCCGCCACCTTCCACCGGCCGTAGCGCTGGCCGACCTGCCGCTCGGCCTCGCGGATGCCCGTCGGGTTGGTGACGACGAGGGACGCGTCGACGGCGATGAGCGTGCGCGGACCGAGGTGCTCGGCGATCCACGTCGTGACGTCGTCGACCCCGCGGGCCCACCCGGCGTCGAGGACCCGTCCGTCGGTGTCGAGCGCGGCGAGCCCGGTCTCGTTCGGCGCGCGACGTTCGGTGCCGAGGCCCCACGCCAGGTCCACCCCGAGGTACGCGCTCATGCAGCCATGATGCCCGCGACGCAGCCGGCCCGGCGCCCCTGCACCGGGACCCGCACCCACGCTCTGCCCGCGCCCGCGCCCGCGCCCGCGCCCGCGCCCGCGCCTGCACCGACACCCGCCCCCGGGCCTGCACCCGCGCCCGGGTCTGCACCCGCACCCGCTCCGGTCCGGCGGGGAGTAGGTTCCGGCGCATGGCGACTCCGGCGACGACGCTCACCGTGCCCGGCCCCGACGGCGACCGGGAGGTACGGATCTCCAGCCCGTCCCGCGTGCTCTGGCCGGACCTCGGGATCACCAAGCTCGACCTGGCGCAGTACCTGGTCGACGTGGGGGAGCCCTTCGTCCGGGCGAACGGGGACCGGCCGATCTCGTTGCAGCGGTTCCCCGACGGTGTCGACGGCGAGCAGTTCTTCTCGAAGAACCCGCCGAAGGGCGCGCCCGACTACGTCCGTGCCGTGACCGTCACGTACCCGAGCGCCCGGAGCCACCCCCAGCTCGTGGTCGACGAACCCGCTGTCGCCGTCTGGGCGGCGCAGATGAACACGGTCGTGTTCCACCCGTGGGCGTCCCGCGCCGGGGACAGCGACCACCCCGACCAGCTCCGCATCGACCTCGACCCGCAGCCCGGCACCGACTTCCACGACGCAGTCCCGGCCGCGCACGAACTCCGCGCGGTCCTGGCCGAGGTCGGCCTGGAGGCGTGGGTCAAGACGAGCGGCAACCGCGGCCTGCACGTGTTCGCCCCGATCGAGCCGGCCCACGAGTTCCTCGACGTGCGGCACGCGGTGATCGCGGCTGCGCGGGAGCTCGAGCGCCGGATTCCCGAGCAGGTCACGACCGCCTGGTGGAAGGAGGAGCGCGGGCAGCGCATCTTCGTCGACTTCAACCAGGCGAACCGGGACCGGACCATGGCCGGCGCCTACAGCCCGCGTGCCCTGCCGAACGCCGCCGTGTCCACGCCGCTGCGCTGGGAGGAGCTCGACGCCGCCGACCCGACGACGTTCACGATCCGCACGGTCCCGGAGCGACTGGCGACCGGGGGCGATCCGTGGGAGACCATGTCCACCGGACCGGGGAGCATCGACCCGTTGCTCGAGTGGTGGCGTCGCGACCTCGAGCAGGGACTGGGCGAGCTGCCGTTCCCGCCGGACTTCCCGAAGATGCCGGGGGAACCCCCGCGCGTGCAGCCCTCCCGCGCGAAGAAGCGCTGATCCGGTCGGCCACCGCTGACCCGCTCGACCACCCCTGACCCGGTCGTCCAGCAGGAACGGCACCGGCGGCCGTGCGAGCACGACCGCCGGTGTGTCCGGGCGGATCGGAGTGCGATCGCCGCTGACGGGTGGCTCAGACGAGGGTGGAGGCGTCCTCGCGACGGAGGTCGTCGTCCTCAACGCGGGAGGTCTGCATCGGCAGCCCCACCGTCGCGGTGTGCAGGCGGGTCAGGCGCGACCAGGTGCCGCGGTTGCCCTGCGTGACGCCGTCGAGGACGATCATGCGCCCAGGCCGACCGTGACGAAGGCGAGCGCGGCGACGGTGACACCGGCGATGCCGCTGATGATCGCGCTGGTCTGCAGCGCACGCTGGTGGCGTGCTTCGCGGAGCTCGCTGAGGGGGCTGCGCTGCGCTCGGCGAACGAGGATGTCGTTGCTCATGTCCACTCCGATCCCTGGTCCCACGGCGATGGATCCGCCGTCGTCCTGACACCTCAGATGCTTCCACAAGATGGCTAGTTCGGCTAACTACTGATCGCCGATGAGCGCGTAGTGGACATCGCTCCCACCCGATCTGGGGCGTCAGGACAGGACGCTCTGCAGGTCGTACGCCGCGGGCACCTCGAGCTGGTCGAAGCCGCACGACCGGGCATCCCGATCGGTCCGCCAGCGGGCGAACTGCACCGTGTGCCGGAAGCGGTCGCCCTCCATCTGGTCGTACCGCACCTCGAGCACCCGCTCCGGCGCGAGCCGGACGAACGACGTGTCGCGACCGGACGAGAACCGCGACCGTTCCCCGTCACCGGTGACGGGCCTCCCGTCCGCATCGCGTTCGACCAACGGCTCGAGCTCGTCCACCAGCTCCCGACGGCGCTTGTCGGTGAAGGCGCTGACGCCGCCGACCATCCGCAGTTCGCCGCTGTCGTCGTAGAGCCCGAGCAGCAGGGACCCGACGCCCGTCCCGCTCTTGTGGACGCGGTACCCGACGGCGACGACGTCGGCCTCGCGGTGGTGCTTCACCTTGAGCATCGTCCGCTTGTTCGGCTCGTACGGCCGACGGCGCGGCTTCGCCACCACGCCGTCGAGTCCGGCTCCCTCGAACGTCGTCAGCCAGCGACGCGCGGTCTCGACGTCGAGCGTCGTCCGCGTGACGAACAGGGGAGCGGTGAGGCCGGAGCCCAGCTCCTCGAGCGCGGCCCGTCGGTCGTCGAACGGACGGCCGGTGAGGTCCTGGCCGTCGACGTGCAACAGGTCGAACGCCACGAACTGCGCGGGCGTCTCGGCCGACAGCTTCGCGATCCGTGAGGCGGCCGGGTGGATGCGCTGCGACAGCGCCTCCCAGTCGAGCCGCTCGTTCCCGGGGACGCCCGACCGGACGACGACCTCGCCGTCGAGGACGACCGGGTGCTCCCGCCCGCCGAACTGCGCCCGGAACGCCTCGACCAGTTCCGGGAAGTACCGGGTCAGCGGCTTCGACCCGCGGCTGCCGATCTCGACGTCGTCCCCGTCGATCGTCACGATGCCGCGGAAGCCGTCCCACTTCGGTTCGTACCGCAGTCCGCCGGCGACGCTGTCCGGATCGGGTACGGTCGCGACGGCCTTGGCCAGCATGGGCGCGATGGTCTCCATGCGGCCTGTCTACGCGCCGGTGACGGGGTCGGCCCGGAGGCGCGGCCACCGTCCGGCGCCCGGCCGCGGCTGGTTAGGGTGGTCGCGTGTCGATCCCGTCGCCCGTCAGCCACGTGCAGGCCGAGGCGCTCGCCGCCGGCGTGCTGCCACCCGTCGAGGAGGTGCGGCCCGGCATCTGGACCGTCGCCGTCCCGTTCCGGGGCGGTGTCCCGGACGCGACGCTCGCGTACGTCGTCGCGGGCAGTGGCGGAGCGCTCGCGGTCATCGACCCGGGGTGGGACGAGGACGGCTCGCTCGGTGCCCTGACCGCGGGCTTCCGCGTGATCGGTCGCCGGCTGGAGGACGTCACCCTCGTCGCGGTCACCCACCTGCACGCCGACCACCTCGGGGCCGCGGCGGAGCTCCGTCGTCGTTCCGGTGCCCCGGTCGCGATGCACGCGGCGGAGGTCCGTGCGCTCGACGACGAACGGGCGGACGCCGAGCAGAACGATCGCGACATCCGCACCTGGGGCATCCCGGCCGGGCTGCTCGACGGGGTGCTGGCCGCGTGGGGTAGCGGTCGGCGGATCGGCCTGGGTGCCGCGGAGCCGCCCTTCGCCGACCTGGTGCTCGAGGACGGCACGCTCCTGCCGATCCCGGGGTGCACGATCCGGACGCTGTGGACGCCCGGACACACCGCCGGGCACGTCTGCTTCGTGGACGAGCCCGACGGGTTGCTCTTCACCGGGGACCACGTGCTCCCGCGCATCAACTCGGGCGTCGGACTCGGAGGGCGGACGGCGACGAATCCGCTGCGGGACTCGCTCGGGTCGCTGGCGGCGCTCGACGCGTTCGCCGAGCTGGAGGTCTGCCCGGGCCACGAGTACCGCTTCCGCGACGTGGTGTCGCGGGCACGGGCCGTGACGGCCCACCGCGAGGAACGGACCCGGCACGTCGCCGCCGCCCTGAACGCCCTCGACCGACCGACGCTGTTCGAGGTCGCGTCCCGCGTGCCGTTCAGCGGCGGGATCGAGTCGATGACCGGGTACCTGCTCGCGAGTGCGCTCAGCCAGACCGCGCTGCACGCCGACCTGCTCGGCCGCGCCGGGGAGATCCGCCCGGCCTGAGCTCGTCGCCTGGTCGTGCTCGGTCTCAGCCGAGCGTGGCCGCCAGCCGCTCGACCGTGACCGTCGCATCGGCGAGCTCGGCGGCAGCACGGTCGGCCAGCGGTGCCAGGCCCGGCAGGCGGTCGGACAGTGTGGCGCTCACCACGACCGGGTGCACCTTCATGCCGAGCGCCGTCCCGAGGACGATGTCCAGCACCGGGGAGGCGTGGTCCCAGTGCTCCGTCGGCGTCCCCACGTCGTAGGTGCCGCCGCGACTGACCACGGTCACGACCGGGCGTCCGGCGAGGGGCTGCGGCGTTCCGTCGGGACCGGGGACCAGGACGCCCGGAACGTGCACGCGGTCGAGCCACGCCTTGAGGGTGGACGGCACCGTGTAGTTGTACAGCGGTGACCCGATCACGACGACGTCGGCGGCCAGGAGTTCGTCGATGACCTGCTGCCGCAACTGCTCGGCGGCGACGGCCACCGACTCGTCCGGTGTGCGGTCACCGGCGGCCCAGTGCAACGCGGAGGTCTCGAGGTGCGGCAGCGGGTCGACGTGGAGGTCGCGCCGGACGACCGTGTACTCGGGGCCGCGCGCCCGCCACGCGTCGGCGAAGGCACCGGTGAGCGCTCGGGAGCGGGAGTGGGAGAGGTCGGCGGAGGAGTCGATGTGCAGCAGGCTCGGCATGGGAGCAACGCTAGACGCGCGCGCCCCAGGCGGGCACGCGACGGCCGGACCTGTGGATGACGGAACGGCCCCGTCGACCTGTGGAGGAGTCGACGGGGCCGCGGGAGGCGCCTCCCGTCCGGGTCAGCGCTGGGCGCGCCGACGGACGATGCGCAGACCCACCAGGGCCGCGCCGGCGGCGAGCATCGCGAGCGCCCAGGGCAGGGCGTCCGTGCTGTCGGTGCCGGTGTAGGCGAGACGGCCGTGCGACGCGGTGCGGACCGGGACGGAGCCGATGGGCGCAGCGGCGGTCGGCGGGGTGACGACCGGGGGGACCGAGGCCGGGGGCGTCACGACCGGGGCCGTGGCGGTCGGGACGACCTCGACCGGGAAGGACGTCGAGAGCACGTCCGAGGCCACCGTCAGGGTGTGCGTCGACGCGTGCGGGAACGTCACGTCCACGGCGTTGTAGCCCCAGAGCTCGTTGTCGACCTCGATGATGTCCGAGGTGACGTCCGAGGTCACCGAGATCGGGGTGGGCTCCCCGGCGTCGTCGGTGACGAGGTTGCCGAACCGGTCGACGACCCCGCCGTTCACGAAGAGGGTGCCACCCTGGTCGACGGTCGGCTTGCCGCCGGGGATGGACTCGGGCTCGACGTCGCTGCCCTCGGGGCCGGTGGTCCAGTGGAGGTCGACGGTGGTGATGTCGCCCTGTTCGTCGATGATCCAGGTGCGGACGGTGCCGTCGTCGGTCGTCTCTTCCGAGGACTCGTCGGCCACGAAGCCGAAGCTCACGCCGCTGAAGAGGTCCTCGTAGTCCGCGCGGTCCGCCGCGACGACCTGGACGCCCGCCGCCGCGCCGGCGTCGACCGTCAGCTCGACGTACTCCGTGACGGACTCGGTGCCGCTCGTCGCCGTCACGGCGAAGTCGTAGGAAGATGCCCACTCGGTCGTGCCGGACAGCACCCCGGTCGCGGCGTCGAACTCGATGCCCTCGGGGAGCTGACCCTCGGGGGTGTTTTCGGGGTGGTCCGGGTCCGCTTCCTCGCCGTCGTAGTACCAGGACAGTGCGAGCGTCGGCGCGGGGAAGCCCTGGGCACGGAAGGTGTACGAGAACGCCTCGCCCGCGGTCGCCTCGAGGGGCAGGCTGTCCTCGTCGGCGGCGGTGCCGCCCTCGACGGGCTTGCCGTCCGCGTCGACGAACACGGGGGTCTGCGTGACGTCCGCGGTCGTCGCGGTCGCCTCCTCGTCGGTGTGCCCGGCAGCGGTGTTGCGCACGGTCACCGTCACGACCCCGCCGGCGTCGTCGGCGTCGACGTCGTAAGTCGAGCCCTGGTCGCCGGTGCCGACGCCGTCGACGGACCACTCGTAGGACAGCGCTGCCGGAGCGGTGAAGCCCTTGGGGTTCGCCCGGAGGGTCTCGCCGACCTTTGCCTTCCCGCTGATCCTGACCGTCGCGGTCGCGGCGGCGGTCGGTGCCGCCTCGGCGGACGGCGCGGCTGCCGGCGTGCTCGCTGCGGGAGCGGACGGGGCAGTCGTGGCCGGGCTGGTCGGCGTCGCCGTGACCGGGGCCGTCGGTGCGGCGCCGGTCCCGGCGCCACCGCCGGTCGTGCTGTCCGGGGCCGTCGGTGCCGCTGCGTCACCGGACGGGAGGCTCGGCTCGGCCGGCGTCGTCGGCGCGGCTGCCGGCGTGGTCGCCTCGGCACCCGGGACCGCGGCTGCGACGGCCGTCGAGCCTGCGGTCGGCAGCTCGGCGGCGGAGGCCGTGGTCGCGGTCATGACGCCGAGGCCGGTCGTCAGGCCGATGAGAGCGGTGGCGGTGCCGACGGCGCAGGCGCGTCGGACGAAGGAGGTGCTGCGGTGCACGGGTCTTCCCCCAGTTCGAGTCCGGTCGGGTGCCGGAACACAAGAGTTGGCCGAAAGTCCTCGGGTGATCGGAGCGTATTGGGCGGAAGAGGTGTAAACGTGCGCGCAACGGCTGGAGTGCCCCGAGCTGGGGGTGGGAGGCGCGGGATCGTGCGGCTTCCCGCAACGGCGCCGTCGTCAGGCGGAGGCCGACGCTGCCCGCTCGAGCGCGGTGCGGACGGTCACGACGGCCGGCGAGTCGGAGCTCGCGGTCCGTTGCGCGGTGAAGATCGTGCGCCGTGGTGCGTCCGGGAGGTCGACCAACCGGCACGTGGTCTCGCGGCCCGTCCAGACGAGGTCGGGCATCAGGGCGACCGCGTTCCCCGACTCGATCAGGCGGATCTGCGACTGCAGGTCCGCCGTCTCGTAGCGGACGTCCGGCTCGAACCCGGCACGACGGCACACCTGCTCGGCGAAGTGCCGGGACGCCGTGCCCCGTGGCTCCATCACCCAGGGGAGGGCTGCGGCCTCGGCCAGGTCGGTGACGTGCACGAGGACGGTGTCCCACGGCGGGAGGGCGAGTCGGACGGCGTCCGTCGTCAGGTCGTGGCGCTCGAGTCCCGGGAACCGCGGGGCCGCGTGGGCGGGGTACTGCTCGGCGATCACCATGTCGAAGTCCCGCGCCCAGGTCTCGTGCAGCGCGGTCTCCGGTTCGCGCTGCACCATCTCCACGCGTACGTCGGGGTGCTCGATCGCCATCGTGCGGAGCGCCGTCGGCATGAGGGCCAGGGCGGCCGACTGGAACACCGCGACCCGCACCCGTCCCTGCACCGTGGTGAGCGTCGTCTCGAGCGCGGACTGCGCACGTTCGAGGGTGTCCAGGACCTCGCCCGCAGCGGCGACCAGGACGTCCGCCTGCGGGGTGAGCTGCAGGCGTCGACCGGCCTTCCGGAGCAGCGGGACGCCGGCCTCGCGCTCGAGGGCGGCGAGCTGCTGGGACACCGCCGATGGCGTGAAGTTGAGCGCTTCCGCCACCGCAGCGACCGTCCCGCGCACGGACAGTTCGCGCAGCAGGACGAGGCGCCGGACGTCGAGGGTGTTGGCCATGACGAAACGGTAGTGGAACTGAACAGTATCCGTCAGCAACGGTCGCTTTCGCTACCGCTTCCGTGGCTCCACACTGATCGCATGACCGACCTGCAGCCCCGCACCGACGCGGACGGCACCCCTGCGCCCGACGGCACGGCCACGAGCCCCGCCGCCCCCACCGCCGACGCCCTCGCAGACCAGAGCGTCGCGCTCGTCCGACAGTGGCTCGCCGAGGCCGAGACGTACCCGGTCGACGGGTCCGCGAAGCAGCTCGCCGGCGTCCTCGCCGACCCGAAGGGCCTGGCCTTCGCCGTCGGGTTCGTCGACGGCGTCGTCCGGCCCGAGGACCTCGGCGTCGCCGCCCGCAAGCTGCGCGCGATCGCACCCGACGCCCCCGGCTTCCTGCCGGCCGCGCTGCGTGGGCTGGTGCGCCTCGGTGGCGGGATGGCACCAGGCCTCCCGGGCGTCGTCGTCCCGATCGCCCGACGCGTGCTGCGGAACATGGTCGGGCACCTCATCGTCGACGCCACCGACGCGAAGCTCGGTCCGGCGATCGCGAAGATCAAGCAGGACGGCGTCCGGCTCAACGTGAACCTGCTCGGCGAAGCCGTGCTCGGGGAGCGCGAAGCCGCGCGCCGCCTCGCCGGGACGCACGCGCTGCTCAGCCGTGCGGACGTCGACTACGTGTCGATCAAGGTCTCGTCGACCGTGCACCCGCACTCGCCGTGGGCGTTCGACCACGCGGTCGACGACATCGTCGAGCAGCTCCGTCCGCTGTTCGAGCGAGCGGCAGCGTCGACGCCGAAGAAGTTCATCAACCTCGACATGGAGGAGTACAAGGACCTCGACCTGACGATCGCGGTCTTCACGAAGCTCCTCGACGAGCCGCAGTTCACCGACCTCGAAGCGGGGATCGTCCTGCAGGCGTACCTGCCGGACGCGCTCGCCGCCATGGAGCACCTGCAGGAGTGGTCCGCCGCTCGTCGTGCCCGCGGGGGCGCCGACATCAAGGTCCGCCTGGTCAAGGGCGCGAACCTGCCGATGGAGCAGGTCGAGGCCTCCGTGCACGGGTGGCCGCTCGCGACCTGGCACACCAAGCAGGACTCGGACACGAACTACAAGCGCGTGCTCGACTGGGCACTGACGCCCGAGCGCATCGCGAACGTCCGGGTCGGCGTCGCCGGGCACAACCTGTTCGACGTGGCGCACGCCTGGCTCCTCGCCGGGGAGCGCGGTGTCCGGGACGGCATCGAGTTCGAGATGCTCCTCGGCATGGCGCAGGGCCAGGCCGCCGCGGTGAAGAAGACCGTCGGCTCGCTGCTCCTGTACACGCCGGTCGTGCACCCGGGCGAGTTCGACGTCGCCATCGCCTACCTCATCCGTCGCCTCGAAGAAGGTGCGTCGCAGGACAACTTCATGTCCGCGGTGTTCTCCCTCGCCTCGTCGCCGACGCTCTTCGCCCGCGAGGAAGCCCGCTTCCGCGACTCCCTCGCCCCGCTCGCACTGCCCGGCGGACTGGACGCCCCGGCGTCCCACCGCATCGCCGACCGTTACGCCGCCGTCGAGCGCCCGGTGCCCGGCCACTTCGAGAACACCCCCGACAGCGACCCGTCCGTCGGCGCCGTCCGCGAGTGGGGTGCCGCCATCACCGAGCGGATCGCCACCTCGACGCTCGGCGTCTCCGCCGTCCAGCAGGCGCGCATCACCTCCGGCACGACCCTCGAGTCCGCCCTGCGGCGCGTCCGTGCCGCCGGCACGGCCTGGGGCTCCTGGTCGGGTGCAGCACGCGGTGCCGTCCTGCACGCCGTCGGCGATGCCCTCGAGGCGAACCGCGCCGCCCTCATCGAGGTCATGGCGTCGGAGACCGGCAAGACGATCGACCAGGCCGACCCCGAGGTGTCCGAGGCCATCGACTTCGCGCACTTCTACGCGGAACTGGCCGCGTCGCTCGACACGGTCGACGGTGCGTCGTTCACCCCGGCTGCGCTGACGCTCGTCACGCCGCCGTGGAACTTCCCCGTGGCGATCCCCGCCGGCTCGACCCTGGCCGCCCTCGCCGCCGGGTCCGCGGTCGTGCTGAAGCCCGCGCCGCCGGCCGCCCGCAGTGGTGCCGTCCTGGCGTCGGTCATCGAGACTGCCCTCGACGCGCACGGTGCGCCGGCGGACGTCATGGCGTTCCTCGACGTCGAGGAGTCCGAGCTCGGCAAGGACCTCATCGCGTCGCCGCTCGTCGACCGGGTGATCCTGACCGGCGCGTACGAGACGGCCGAGCTGTTCCGGTCCTTCCGGCCGGACCTGCCGCTGCTCGCCGAGACGTCCGGCAAGAACGCCGTCATCGTGACCCCGTCGGCGGACCTCGACCTCGCCGTGAAGGACGTCGTCGCCTCGGCCTTCGGCCACGCGGGGCAGAAGTGCTCGGCCGCGTCGCTCGTCGTCATGGTCGGCTCGGTCGCGAAGTCCAAGCGCTTCCGCAACCAGCTCCTCGACGCGGTGTCCTCGCTGACCGTCGGCTACCCGACCGACCCGACGACCCAGATGGGACCGATCATCGAACCGGCGTCGGGCAAGCTGCTCGACGGCCTGACGACGCTCGGTGCGGGGGAGTCCTGGGCGGTCGAGCCGAAGCGGCTCGACGAGACCGGGAAGCTCTGGAGCCCCGGTGTCCGGCAGGGCGTCCGGCGCGGCTCGGAGTACCACCGCACGGAGTACTTCGGCCCGATCCTCGGCGTGATGGTGGCGGAGACCCTCGACGAGGCGATCGACATCGTCAACGAGGTCGACTACGGCCTCACCTCCGGCCTGCACTCGCTCGACCCGGGTGAGATCGGGACGTGGCTCCGTCGCATCCAGGCGGGCAACCTCTACGTGAACCGCAGCATCACGGGCGCCATCGTCCGCCGCCAGCCGTTCGGCGGGTGGAAGAAGTCCGCAGTCGGCGCGGGCACCAAGGCCGGCGGCGTGAACTACCTGGTCGGCCTCGGCTCGTGGGAGCCCGCCGTCGCCCGCGCTGGCTCGACGCCGTCGTCGGACGTGTCGGCCTTCGTCCGGGCGACCGGTGTCGCGTCCGAGTCGGTCGACCGTGCGGTCGCGTCCGACGAGCTCGCGTGGACCACGGAGTTCGGGACCGCGGCCGATGTGTCCGCACTCTCCGCCGAGCGCAACGTCTTCCGCTACCTGCCGTTCCCTGGGGTGCAGGTCCGCTTGGCTGCCGAGGGCACGACCGAGGACCTCGTGCGGGTCGTCGCCGCGGCGCTCCGTGCAGGCACCTCCGTCCAGGTCTCCACGGCCGTCGCGCTCCCGGAAGCGGTGGCCACCGCGCTCCGAGGCCTCTCGCTCGTCGAGTCCGTGCGGCAGACCGAGTCGGACGAGACGTTCGCCGCCCGGATCGCTGCCGGCCCGTCCACGCGCGTCCGACTCATCGCCGGGGACGCTGCCGCGCTCGCAGTTGGGACGGACGGGCGGCCCGACGTCGCCGTGTACGCGGAGCCGGTGACCGAGGCCGGGCGCATCGAGATGCTGCCGTTCCTCCGGGAGCAGGCGGTGTCCATCACGGCGCACCGCTTCGGGACGCCGAACCACCTGTCGGACGCCCTCATCTGACGGCTGCTCGCCAGTACGACACCACCGGACGGACACGGCCCCGCGCTTCCACGCGGTGCCGTGTCCGTTCTGCGGCGTCGGGTGATGTCCGGCCAGCGGGTGGCCAGCTGGTGCGCTGAGCCCCCGCTGCGCTGACCGGTCGGCCTGAGCTGTCCGCTCGCCGCACGGTCGGTGCGCACGGTCAGGTGTCCGGCGTTGCCTCGGATCCACGACGCACAGCGACGACGACCCGGCCACCCTGCCGGTGACACCCGAGGAGCCCCACATGACCGACCCCATCGCCCGCCCCATCGCACTGGCGCACGTCCGCGTGACCGTGACCGACATCGCCCGCAGCAAGGCGTTCTACCAGCAGCTGTTCGGCGTCGATCCCGCGATGGACTTCAGCGAGCACGCCGGTGAGCCCGGGATCACCGAGGACCGTGAGCGGCTCTACGGCGGTTGCATCTTCCCCGTCGGGGACCAGCTCTTCGGCCTCCGCCCCGTCGCTCCCAGCGGCCAGCGGTTCGACCCGGACACGGTCGGTCTCGACCACGTGAGCTTCATGGTCGGATCGGTCGACGAGCTGCACGAGGCGGCCGCGCGGCTCGACGCCGCCGGTGTCGAGCACGGCGAGGTGACCGACCTCGGAGACGCCGGCATGGTGATCCTGTCCGTGCAGGACCCGGACGACATCAACCTGGAACTGGCGGCCGCCCGCAGCTGACCACCCGCGGCGGTCACCGCACAGGGCGCAGGATGTACTCGAACGTCGTACGTGCCCGCTCGGGGTTGGGGGTGTCGCCCGAGATCAGGTCCGCGTAGGTGAACGACTCCGAGACGCGGACGAGCAGTCGACCGAGTTCGTCGGGGGAGAGTGGCGCCGGGTCGAAGGCGCCCGACTCCTGCTCGGTGGCGACCAGGGTCGAGACCACGGCGACGAACCGGCGCTGCACGTCGCTGTCGGTCGTCGTCAGGAGTCGCAGTGCCCGGGCCGGCTCGCGGGTCAGGAACGCGCGGAAGTACGGCGCCCGGATCAGGTCCGCGGTGAAGTGGTCGAGGACGTCGACGATGCGTGCCGCTCCCGACGGTGCCGCTGCTCGGCCGGCGGCGTCGAGCGTCGGGACGGCCAGCGACCAGAGGATCTCCGAGAGCAGCTGGTCGCGGTTGCCGACCCAGCGGAACAGTGAAGTCCGGTCGACGCCGAGCGAGGACGCGAGCGCCTGCATGTCGACGCGGCCCCCGTCGATGAAGGCGTGACGCGCGGACCGGAACGCGCGCTGGGCGTCGGGGTGGGCCTCCAAGCGGGTGGCGAGCGCGCTCGGGACGAGCGCCGACCCGAGGGCGCCGAGTGGCTGTTTGCTCACGGTTCCCCCCGAGTCGTCGATCCCGTCTTGCAACGTTTCCGAGAATGATGCATTGTTGGGGCCATGTCAATGACGGCTGCGCAGACGCCCCTGCTGGAATCCGACTTCTACCGGTTCCAGGAGCAGCTGACCGACCAGGAACGCGCCTCCCTCGGCAAGCTCCGTGAGTACCTCGAGCGCGACGTCGCGCCGATCGCGGACGAGTACTGGGCCCGCGCCGAGTTCCCGAAGCAGGTCATCGCTCCGCTCGCCGAGCTCGGCATGTACGGGCCCGGCGTGCCACTGGTCCGTCAGTTCGAGAACTCGGCGGTCTACCGCGGTTGGGCGGCCCTCGAGCTCGGCCGCGTCGACGCCAGCGTCGCGACGTTCATCGGCGTGCAGTCCGGACTGGCGATGAACTCGATCGCGGTCGCGGGCAGCGACGAGCAGCAGCGCGAGTGGCTGCCGCGCATGGCCTCGGGAGAGGTCGTCGGCGCATTCGGTCTCACCGAGCCGCTCTCCGGCAGCGACTCCGCCCGCGGGCTCCGCACCACCGCCCGGCGCGAGGGCGACACCTGGGTCCTGAACGGCTCGAAGCGGTGGATCGGCAACGCGACCTTCGCTGACGTCGTCGTCATCTGGGCGAAGGACGAGGCCGACGGCCAGGTGAAGGGCTTCCTCGTCACCGCGGACACCCCGGGGTTCACCGCGACGAAGATCGAGGACAAGATCGCCCTCCGGTCGGTGCAGAACGCCGACATCACGCTCGAGGACGTCCGCGTGCCCGAGTCCCGTCGCCTGCAGCGTGCCGACTCGTTCCGCGCGACGGCCGAGGTCCTCCGCCTCACCCGCACCGAGGTCGCGTGGCAGGCCGTCGGCATCTCGGTCGGTGCGTACGAGGCGGCCCTCCGCTACGCCCGCGAGCGAGTGCAGTTCGGCAAGCCGATCGCGTCGCACCAGCTCATCCAGGACCTGCTCGTGAAGTCCCTGGCGAACATCACGGCGTCGATCGCGCTCTGCACCCAGGCGTCGGCGCTGCAGGACCAGGGGCTCGGCGGCGACGAGCACTCGGCGATGGCCAAGGCGTTCGCCACGGCGAAGATGCGGGAGACCGTCGGCTGGTGCCGAGAGGTGCAGGGCGGGAACGGCATCGTCCTCGACAAGGGCGTCGCACGCTTCTTCGCCGATGCCGAGGCGATCTACTCGTACGAGGGCACGCGCGAGGTCAACACGCTCATCGTCGGGCGCGCCGTGACCGGACAGGCCGCGTTCGTCTGACGCCGTCGCGCCTCCGTACCACGACGACGGCCGGGCCGGCGGCCGTGCCGGTGACCGGGTCGGCAGCCGGGCCGCTGCCTGAGCGGCTCGGGCCGGCGCCGGCGCCGGGGCCGCTCAGGCCCAGAACGCGCTGATCCGCTCGGCCTCCCGCTGCGCCTGCGTGCGACCGGCCTCGGCGGACGGTCGCTGCGAGGACAGCGCGAGCGAGTCCGCGCCGAACGCCTGGCGCGAGGCCTCGTCCGCCACGATGACCTCCACCTGCGAGCCGGCGGCTCGCAGGTCCGCCACGGCACGGTCGAGCCACGGCCCGAGCGGCGACGGGCCTTCCGGGCTGCAGGCGATGACGAGTACACGCTCGAAGCCGGCCGCGACGTCGGCGTTCGTCGCCGAGCGCGCACCACCGTCGACGTACGGGTGCCCGTCGATCCGCACCGGCGACCAGACGAACGGCACCGAGCAGCTCGCCGCCACCGCACGTTCGAGCGGCACGCCGTCCTCCGCGCGGATCACCCGGAACGATCCGTCCACGGCGTCGACGACCGTCACCGCGTAGGCACGGTCCGGCCACTCCGGGCTGGGCAGGGTCTGCCGGAAGGTCGCGACGCGGTCGTCGTCGCTCTGCCCCGCGGTGACCTGCTGCGCGGCGGCTCCGAGGCGTGCGCGGGCGTCCTGCTCCGAGGTCGCGCCCTGCACCGCGGTGGTGAAGCCCTGCTCGATCGCGCCGGCGTCCACCGCGACCGGCTCCTCGTAGGTGGTCGGGAGCGGGCTCAGCTGCTGCTCGAAGGCGCCGCGGACGGCTCCGGCGCGGAGGAACGTGCCGACGACACTGCCGGCGCTCGTCCCGACGACGAGGTCCGCGGTGCCGAGGTCGACGCCCGCGTCCTCGAGCGTCGCGAGGACGCCGAGCTCCCAGGCGATGCCGGCGACCCCACCCCCTCCGAGGACGACGGCTCTGGTTCCGGGCGTGGGGGTGGTCGTTTCGACGTCGGTCATGTGTCCTGCATACCTGGTCCGACCATGAGTGCGTCCTGCCCCGCCGCGCGTCGCCGCCACGAGGGCGTACAGGGAACGCGGTGCCGGAGCCGCCCACGGGTCGGACGGGGGGCGCGGTGCGGGCCCGCCCCGCGCCTCCCGTCCGACCCGGTACCGGTCGCGCGCCCTACTCTGCCGACTGCACGTCGATGAGCACCTTGCCGACGGCGTCGCCCTGCACGGCGTCGTGCGCCGCCGCGGTCTCCTCGAGCGGGAAGCGCAGGAGCGCCAGGCCGGCCTCCTCGCCGACCGGCAGGACGCCGTCGCGGAGCGCGGCGGTGATGTCCTCGGCGGCAGCCGCGAGGGCGGCGTCCCCGATCGTGTAGAGCAGCAGGAACTGGTAGCGCGCGTTGATGCCCATGTTCGGCCGGACCGGGATCGAGGCTGCGTCGCCGCCGTTGTCCGCGTACATCGACACGACGCCGTGGTTCGCCAGGACGGCCGCGTCGAGGTCGGCGTTCGCGGGGATCGACACCTCGACGACGATGTCCACGCCGTCCGGGGCGACCGAGCGGATGCGGTCGGCCGCACCGTCCTCGCGGTAGTTCACGGTGTGGTGCGCTCCTGCAGCGGTGGCGAGGGCGGCCTTGTCCTCGGAGCTGATCGTCGCGATGACGGTCGCGCCGGCCCAGCGGGCGAGCTGGATGGCGGCGTGCCCGACGGCCCCAGCACCTCCCGCGACCAGGACGGTCCGACCGGACAGGGCACCGGGGGAGAGGCGGGCCGGGCCGTCCTCGTGCACGGTGAGCGCACGGTGCGCGGTCATCGCGGGGACACCGAGCGAGGCGCCGACGTCGAACGAGACGCCCTCGGGCAGCGGGACGACGCGGGTGGCGGGCACGACGGTGAACTCCTGTGCGGTGCCGGTCGGGCGGGACGCGGCGGCCATGAAGAGCCAGACGTGGTCGCCGACGGACAGGCCCTCGACGCCGTCGCCGAGCGCGTCGACGATGCCGGCGCCGTCCTGGTTCGGCGTGATCTCGGGGAACGGCAAGCCGCCTCCGTAGGTGCCGCCCTGGCGGGCCTTCCAGTCGGTGGGGTTCACGCCGGAGACGACGACACGGACGCGGACCTCGCCGGCGCCGGGCTCGGGGACCGGACGGTCGGCGAGCGAGAGGACGGAGGAGGTGCCGGGCTGGGAGTAGACGATCGATCGCATGTGTCCACGCAACCACTCGCGGTCGACGACGATTCCAGACCGGGGGCGGTCAGGCGCGGGCGTCGTACCCCGCGCGGGCCTCGGCGACCCCGTCCATGTGGTCGATCGCCCACTGCTCGAGCGGGACGAGCACCGTGCGGAGCGACCGGCCGGCGTCGGTCAGCTCGTACTCGACGTGCGGCGGGATCTCCGGGAACACCGTGCGGGTGACGAGCCCGTCGCGTTCGAGGGCGCGGAGCGTCTGCGTGAGCATCTTCTGCGACACGCCCTGCACCCGGGCCGCGATCGCCGAGTAGCGCCGCGGTCCGTCGGCCAGCGCGCCGATGGTCAGCACGCTCCACCGGTCACCGATCCGGTCGAGGAGTTGTCTGGAGGGACAGTCGGCCGCGTAGGGGCTGTACTCGAGCGCACTCATCGGGACCTCCGTCGCACACCTCGGGCGTCCCGTTCGTCGAGGACACGCACCACGAGGTGCCTACTTACCGAAAGAGAGTAACACCCGTACAGTGAGTGTCACGGCGCCTGCAGGGTGCCGGCACCACCACCACGAAAGGGAGCACGCATGTCCACCATCGTCGTCTTCGGAGGCACCGGGTACGCCGGGTCCGCCATCGTCCGTGAAGCCCTCTCCCGCGGCCACGAGGTCATCGCCGTCGCCCGCGACACCTCGAAGCTCGACGCGGCCGAGCACCTCACCCTCGCGCAGGGCGACGCCTTCGACGCGTCCTTCGTGACCGAGGTGACGAAGGACGCCGACGTCGTCATCGTGTCCCTGCACGCGGTCCAGTCGGACGGCAGCGAGCTGAAGGACCGGTTCCAGCACTTCGTCGACGCCGCGGCTGCTGCCGGTGCGCGCCTCGGCATCGTCGGCGGTGCCGGCTCGCTCCTCGTCGCCGAGGGCGGCCCGGCCCTGTACGACACGGCCGAGTTCCCCGACGCGTTCAAGGGCGAGGCGAAGAGCCACGGTCAGGTCCTCGAGAACCTCCGCGCGAGCGGCACCGACGTCGACTGGTTCTACGTCAGCCCCGCCGCAGCCTTCGGTGACTACAACCCCGGCGAGCGTCGTGGCACGTACCGGACCTCGGACGACGTGCTCCTCACCGACGCCGAGGGCAACTCGGACATCTCGGGTGCCGACTACGCGATCGCGGTCGTCGACGAGATCGAGCAGCCGGCGCACCACCAGGCCCGCTTCGGCGTCGCCTACTGAGTCGACCGGCTCGCGTCACCACGTGACGGACGGGAGGCCCGTGACCAGCTGGTCACGGGCCTCCCGTCCGTCACGGCTGCCCCGCCGGCCCGTCAGCCCGCCGCCCCGTCAGCCCGTCGGCCCGTCGGCCCGTCGGCCCGTCGGCCCGTCAGCCCGTCGGCCCGCTAGCCCGGCGCTGGCTGCGTGGGCGCATCGTCGATCGTCAGCGGTGGCCGACGATCGTCGGCAACGGCAGGTGGTGGCGCATCCGTACCTCGAGGTGCAGCCCGCCGCGTCGCGCCAGGACGAGCGCGATCACCGCAGCCGCGGCAGCCGGCACGCCGCCGGCGACCATCATCCCGACGTGGGCGCCGAAGTGGTCCACGACCTGGCCCATCACCGGTCCGCCGATCGCCTGTCCGCCGAGCAGCACGAGGACGTAGAGCGACATCACCCGCCCGCGGATCGCGACGTTCGACGACAGCTGGACGAGCGAGTTCGACGCCGTCTGGAACAGCAGCTGCGACAGGCCGACCACGACGAGCAGGGCGGTGAACGGCGCGATCGCCGGCGTGGCACCCGCGACCACGAGCAGGACACCGGTCCAGAACACCCCGCCGACGATGGTGCGGAGCCGGACCACGGCGCGGCGGGTGGAGAGCACGGCACCGGTGAGCGCACCGACCGCGACGGCGGAGTTGAACAGCCCGTACCCGCCCGCGCCGACGTCGTAGACCGTCGACGCGAAGGCCGACAGCAGCACCGGCATGGTCAGGGCGAACACCGAGAAGAACGCCACCAGGACGACCGGCACGATGATCGTCGGCTTCGCGGCGGCGTAGCGGAGCCCCTCGACGAGCTGCCCCTTCGCGCGCGGCTGCGGTGGCGTCCGGTGCAGTTCGGAGACCCGGAGGAACCCGAGCGTCACGACGACGGCGACGCACGCGACGGCGTTGATGCCGAACGACCAGCCCGCGCCCACCGCGACGAGCAGGATGCCGGACAGCGCCGGGCCGATCATGCCGCCGAGCTGGAACACCGACGAGTTGACGCTGATCGCGTTCCGCAGGTGCTGGTGCCCGACGATCTCGGTGACGAACACCTGCCGAGCCGGGTTGTCGATGACGGTGACCATGCCGACCAGGAAGGCGATTACCCAGACGTGCCACGCCTGCACCACCCCGGTCAGGGTCAGGACGGCGAGCAGCAGGGACAGCACCGCGAAGGCGCCCTGCGTGATCATCATCAGCGCGCGCTTCGAGTAGCGGTCGACGAAGACCCCGCCCAGCAGACCGAACAGCAGCATCGGGGCGAACTGGCACGCCACCGTGATGCCGACCTGCGCGACCGAGCCGGTGAGCTGCAGCACGAGCCAGTCCTGCGCGATCCGCTGCATCCACCCGGCGGTCATCGCGACGAGGTTCGTCGCGGTGAAGAGCCGGAAGTTCGGGACCGACAGGGCGATGAACGAGCGTCGCCAGGGCGGGCGGACGGTGCTGATCGGGAGCGGTTCGGTGGGCGGGTGGATGGTCGTCGGTGACGATCGCACGGTCTGGGGGACTCCGGCTGTCGAGGGGCGGGAACGGTACCCAGTCGAAACTACGTGGTCCCGGGCCATTCGATCCGCCTATGATCGGCATCACTCCATTGCGATCTCGAATGAGGAGCGTGCCGTGCTCGACCCCGTCCTGCTCCGGACCTTCCTGGCCGTCGCCGAGACGAGCAGCTTCACGCAGGCCGGTGTGCGCCTGGGCATCAGCCAGCCGACGGTGTCGCAGCACGTCCGACGGCTCGAGGCCGCCGTCGCACGCACCCTCGTCGCCCGCGACACCCGGGGCGTGCGGCTGACCGACAACGGTGACGCGATGGCCGGGTTCGCCCGGACGATCCTGGCGGCCCACGCCACCGCCGACGCGTACTTCTCCGGCGTCGCCGCCCGTGGTCGCCTGCGCTTCGGTGCGGCGGACGACCTCGCCATCACGCAGCTGCCACGGATCCTCCGCGACTTCCGCAAGCTGCACCCGCAGGTCGACCTCGAGCTGACGGTGAACCAGTCCGCGCCGCTCCTCCGACGGGTGCACGCCGGGCAGCTCGACCTGGTGTTCATCAAGCGGACCGCGGGGGAGTCCGCCGAGGGGACCCGCGTCGCCTCGGACCAGATGGTGTGGATGGCGCAGGACGGCATCGCACTCGAAGCCGACGACCCGGTGCCCTTGATCGCGTACCAGGCGCCGAGCATCAGCCGACAGATGGCGATCGACGCGCTCGAGGCAGCCGGTCGCACGTGGCGGATCACCTGCAACACGCGTGACGTCAACGGCGTGCTGGCGGCGGTCCGGGCAGGGATCGGCGTGGCGGTGTTCCCGCACTCACTCATCCCGGCCGACCTGGTGAAGGTGTCGCAGCGGTTGTCGTTGCCGGACCTGCCGGCGGTCGACTACGTCCTCATCGCCAACCCGACGGTGCAGCGCGAGCCGATCGAGGCGCTGACGAACGCGATCCTCTCGCGCGGGGTGGTCCGCGCCGTCTGACGGACGTCGCCGACGGACGCCGCCACGGGGTCACGCCCGGCGGACCGCGCCGAGGTCAGGGCGCGATCGTCGGGACGGTCCCCGTTCCGGTGATGTCCGGCAGCGGTGCTCCGAGCGCGACCGCGACCGCCCAGAGCAGCACGAGGGTGCCGACCGTGCCGAGCACCGCGCCGAGCAGGGCCACCGGCCGCTGCCACGTCGTCGCCGGGTTCCGCATCGTGACGACGGAGACCAGGACCGCGAGGAGACCCAGCACCACACCGACGGCGTGCACGGTCGCGGGAGCGGTGAACCACCAGGCGGCGAGACCGATCGTGCCGAGACCGGCGACCGCACCGAGGAGGGCGCCGGGCGTCGGTCCGAGGGACCGGCGCGCAGCCGGACCAGCCCCGGTGCGCGCGGGACGCGACGGTGCCGGCGTCTCCGTCGCGGTCTGGAGGCCCGTGGTCGCGTCCGTCACCCGCTCCACGCTTGGTGCGGTGTCGGCCTGCGCGGGGACCGGGACCGCGGTGGCGCGCAGCTTCGGCGCCTCCGCCGACCGACGGCGCAGCAGTCCGGGCCGGCGCGGCGTCCGGGCGCGCTCGGGCGAGGCGTTCCGGTGTTCGCGCGCCGGGGTGGGCGCGTGGGCAGCGTGGGTCGACGCGTCCGGTTCCGCTCCCGCGACGCTCGGCCGACGCGCGGCGTCGTCCTGCCCGGTCGCTCCGGGACCAGCGGGCGCCGGGACGACCGGGGGCGTGCTGCCAGCGAGGTGAGCACCGGAGTGCTGCGCCCCATCGGTGGCGGTGGCGGTGGCGGTGGCGGCAGTCGGGTCGACGAAGGGCAGGGCAGTCGTGGGTGCCGGCGCGGCGAGCAGGGCGTCGAACGACGGCGGGGCACCGGCGGGCGACGGCAGCGCGGTGACGGCAGGCGGGACCACGCGGGCCTGCTGCCGTGCGAAGCGTGCCGGGGTGCGGTACCCGATGGGGCCGACGGGCTCGGGCTCGGTGCCCTCGACGACGACGTGCTCGAGGCCGGGGACCGAGAACCGCGGCTGGCCGGCGCTCGGGACGATCGGTGCCGGGGGCGCTGTCGGAGCGGCGACCGCGGAGGCTCCTGCCGGGGGACCGGGCAGGGTCGGTGGCGTCCAGGACACCTCGGGGGCGCCGGCCGGAGCAGGGGTCCCGCCCGGAGCGCCGGGGAGCGTGCGTCCGACCGCGCCGGGGAGGACGGCGGGCGTCAGCCCGTCCGGGCGTCCGACGTCCGCCGGACGACCGGCACCGGCGAGGTGACCCGTCACCGCCGGGTGTCCCTGGCCGTCGGGTCGGCCCGGTGCCGCTCCGCCGCCGGGTCCGCGCCGGGCGGGCATCGTCCCGGCGGACGCGGAACCGTCGGGTCGGTCGACGGTGCCGTCGGGTGCACCGGGGCCGGGCGCCTGCGGGCCACCGAGGACCGGTGCGACGGGGAGTGCCATGCCGGCAGCGGACAGGGTGTCCGCCCGCGGGACGGCGGGCTGCCCACCGTCGTGGCGTCCTGCGGCCCGGCGTGCGCTGCGGGTCGCGCGTACCTCGGGAGCCGCAGCCGGATCGGCACCCGGCGCGGGGTGCGCACCGGCGACGGTCGAGAACGGGACGGTGTCGACGTTCGGCGAGGTCGGGGCCGGGGGCAGGAGTTCGGGCACCGGCGGGTAGTCGGGGACGGCCGCGTGCGGGTCGAGGACCGGCGGGGCGGAGGTGGGGTGCGCCTCCGGACCGGAGGGGGTGGACGACGAGGACGCGACGGCGACCGCGGTCCCGGCCGCGGCGGCGCCGACGGCGAGGTCAGCGGCGGAGGCGACGGTCGGCGCGCTCGACGCAGGGGCGTCGGCGTCCTCCGGCGGCGCGGTGACCCAGGCGGGTACCGACCGGCGCGGTCGCTCGGACTCGGGCATGCGGTGTGACGGCACGGCCGCTGTTCCTCTCCGTCGAATGATCCACCGTCAGTTCTACCCGGGAGGAACAGCGGCCGAGAGCCCCAGTCAGAGGGGGGCCGACGGTCGGTGCGCCGTCGTCACATGTCGCGGTAGCGCTTCGCGGCGGCGAGTGCGTCGCGGAGCTCGTCCGCCGTCATGCGCGGGCCGTAGCCGGGGGTGTCGCGCTGGATGCGCCATCCCTCGGCGAGGGGACCGGCGTCGACGGTGTCGAACCCGAACTCGTCGATCAGGTCGACGACGGTGCGCTTGGCGGTCTCGTCGTCGCCGGCGACCACGAGGGCACGACGGTCGGCGGTGCCGCTCGGGGTGGCGTGGCCGGTCAGGTCGGCGGCACCGATGTGGTTGAACGCCTTGACGACCTTCGCGCCCACCAGGTGGTCCTGCAGCATCTCCGCGGTGGTGGTCGTCTCGTGGTCGAGGGCGGCGATGTGCCCGTCGCGCTCGGGGTAGTAGTTGTCGGTGTCGATGACGACCTTGCCGACGAGCGGCTCGACGGGGATCGTCTCGATCGCACCGAGCGGCACGGTGACGACGACGATGTCGCCCTGGGTGGCGGCGTCCTCCCGCGTACCGGCGGTGGCGTGCTCGCCGAGTTCCGCCACGAGGTCCGTCAGCGTCTCCGGGCCGCGCGAGTTCGCGATGACGACCTGGTGGCCGTGCTGCACCGCGAGGCGTGCGAGCTGGGATCCGATGTTGCCTGCGCCGATGATTCCGATGGTTGTCATGCAGGGTGCAACACCGGCGTGCCGTGGCCATTCCTCGGCGTGGTCGACCGTCCGGCCCGCGTGGCGTGACCGTCCGTCGGCGAGCGGTGCAGGATGGCGCCATGACACACGAGTTCCGCAACGAGGTCGACCGCGACCGGTACGCCATGTACGTCGACGGAACCCTGGTGAGCGTGCTCGACTACCGCGTCAACGGTGACGCGATCGCCTTCCCGCACACCTACACGGTCCCCGCCCACCGAGGCCACGGGTACGCCGGGGAACTCGTGGAGCACGCCGTCAGCGACGTCGAGACGACGTCCACGAAGCGCATCGTGCCGATGTGCTGGTTCGTCAGCCAGTGGTTCGACGGGCACCCCGACAAGGCAGACCTGCTCAGCCGCGGCGTCGCGGACTGACCTCCGACCGAGAGGCACCACCATGCCCCGCATCGTCCCGTTCCTCTGGTTCGACGACCAGGCCCAGCACGCGGCCGAGTACTACACCGAACTGTTCCCGGACTCGCGCATCGACGGTGTCGGCCGCGGTCCCGACGGGTCCGTCCTGGTCGTGGAGTTCACGCTGCTCGGGCAGCCGTACCGCGCGATGAACGGCGGACCGGGGCACCCCTTCACGGACGCCTGCTCGTTGCAGGTCGACGTGGACTCGCAGGAGGAGCTCGACCGGGTCTGGGACGCGCTCGTCGCCGAGGGCGGGCACCCCGTCGCGTGCGGCTGGCTCGTGGACCGCTGGGGCCTGTCGTGGCAGGTGACGCCGGCGGTGATGGGCGAACTCCTGGCGGCCGGCGGCGACGCGACGGCGGCCGAACGGGTGTTCCGCGCCATGCAGGACATGGTGAAGCTCGACATCGGGGCGCTGCGGGCAGCTGCCGCGGCCTGACCAGCACCGACGGTCCGCCGCCGGTCCACACCGGGCAGCTCGGAGGCCCGGGTGACCCCGTCCCGCCGGTCCCGGTCGGCGGCCGGTCCCCGTTCCGGGGGACCCGGCGTTATCGTGGGCAGGACCGCCGGCGGCGGGGACGCACGGCGGGGCCGTGGGAGACCGCCGACGGAGCACCACGCTCCGGTCCGAGGGCGACCGACACCGGCGGACCACCGGACGACAGCGACACCGGCCGACCGGCCGGACGACAGACGGGAACAGCATGGCCGACCCGAGGGGCCCCGGCATCCGCGAAGCGGACATCGGACGGGCGTACACCGAGCTCTCCCGCATCACGCGGCGCGCGAGCGTCCGGGCGCGCGGCACCGACGACGTCCTCAGCGTCGTCGACCAGTCGCTCGTGGACTTCGTGGTGCAGCACCCGGGGTGCATGGCCATCGACATCGCCCGCTACCTGCGGTTGAACCGGTCGACGATCTCCCGGCAGCTGTCGGGTCTGCTCGCCGCGGGCCTCGTCCGCACGGTCGACGGCGGCACGGGCAACGCGAAGCCCCTCGAGGCCACCGACGCCGGCCGCCGCACCCTCGCCCGCTCGGTGCAGCTGCACCGTGACGCGCTGGTGGAGCGGCTCGTCGACTGGTCCGACGACGACGTCGCGCTCCTCGCCGGCATGCTCGAACGACTCGGCGCCGCCGACGAGGCCGACCTGCCGATGCCGAGCCGGCCGACGGAGCCGACCGAGCCGTGACCACCTCGCTCGTCCTCCTGTCCGACACGCACCTGCCCAAGCGGGCGAAGGACCTGCCGCCCGAGCTGTGGGCAGACATCACGTCCGCCGACCTCGTGGTGCACGCCGGCGACTGGGTGGACCTGGCCACGGTGGACCTCCTGCAGGAGCGGTCGCGGGACCTGCTGGCCGTGCGGGGCAACAACGACCACGGGTTCGAGGACCGCCTCCCGCTCGTCGCCACCCGCCGCGTCGAGGACCTGCGCTTCGCGGTCGTCCACGAGACCGGTGCGGCCACGGGTCGGGAACGGCGTGCGGTGCTCGACCACCCGGACGTCGACGTGCTCGTCTTCGGTCACTCGCACATCCCGTGGGACTCGACCGCGGCGAACGGCATGCGGCTGCTCAACCCCGGCTCGCCGACGGACCGACGCCGACAGCCGGACCACACCTGGATGCGGTGCACGCTGGACGGCGCCGACCTCCGGGTGTCCCTCGTCCGGCGCGCGCCGGGTGCCGACGACGTGCGCGTCGTCCCCTCCACCCCGGCCTGACGAGCGCGCCCCGGCCAGACCGAGGGGCCTGGTCTGACCGGAGGGCCCCGGCCTGACCGGGGGCCTTCCTGGCCGGGAGGCGCGCCCCACCGCCGTCAGACCGCCGTCGGTCGGTCCTCCGGCTCCGTCGCGAACGCCTCCGGCATCCGGAAGAACGCGAGCTCCTGCGCGACCGACTCCCGGAAGGCGCGTGCCATCCGTCCCCGCAGCCCGGGGTCGGCCCGCCGCGCCAGCTCCTCCACGAGCTCCGTCGCCCGCGCGCTCGAGGCCGCGAACCCCGGGTCCCCGTACGCCGTGATCCAGTCCGCGAACGGGTGCCCGACCGGAGCGGTGCCCAGCCGGTCCCCGACCCACGCGTAGACGCGGAAGCAGGGCAGCACGGCGGCGGTGAGCACGGACACGTCGCCCGTCGCGGTGTGCTCCCGGGCCGCGGCGGCCAGGTGCGCGAGGTACCCGGCGCAGACCGGGTGCACGGGGTCGTCGGCGTGCGACCCGGCGAGCCGGCGGTGGTGCAGGTCGCGGGCCTCGGCGGCGCAGCCTTCGCTCGCGGTGGTCCAGAACGCGGCCGCGTCGCCCGGTGACCCGGCAGCGACGGCGGCGAGGTGCTGCTCGTACGCGCGGAGGTAGTGCACGTCCTGCGCGAGGTACCCGGCGAACACCTCGGGGTCGAGGGTGCCGTCGGCGAGTCCGCGCAGGAACGAGCACGCCAGGGTCTCCTCGAGGACCTCGGTCGCGTCGTCCCACCACAGGTCGGTGAGCCGGGGTGTCGGGAGCGCTGCACGGACGGCGGCGTTGTGGTCGACGGGTCCCTGGCCCTGCCCGACCTCGAGGGCGTCCGCTCCCCGCAGGGCCGCGGTCAGCCAGGTCTTCGCCGCACCGACGGCGAGCTCCCAGTCGCCGTGCCGGGCCACGAGGGTCGCGATCGCACTCGACAGGGAGCAGCCGGTGCCGTGGGTGTTCCCGGTGGGGATCCGGGGGCCGGTGAACACGCGGACGCTCCCGTCCGGGGCAACGAGGGCGTCGTCCGAGGTCGGACCGCCGTCGTGGCCGCCCTTCGCCAGGACGCGGACGTCGAAGTGCCGCGCGACGGCCCGGGCGGCGTCGAGCGGGTCGGTCGCGGAGGAGCCGGCCAGCTCGGCGAGCACCCGCAGTTCGTCGCGGTTCGGGGTGACGAGGTCCGCCAGGGCGACGAGGTCGACCATCGCGGCCCCGCCGTCGGCGTCGAGCAGCCGGTCGCCGCTGGTCGCCACCATCACGGGGTCGACGACGACCCGTTCGGGCCGGTGCTCCCGCAGCCAGTCGACGACCACGCGGACGACCTCGGCGGTGCCGAGCATGCCGGTCTTCACGGCGTCGATCGTCACGTCGTCGGACACCGCGTCGAGCTGCTCGCGGAGGAAGGCCGCGTCGGGGACGTGCACGGACCGGACGCCGCGGGTGTTCTGCGCGACGAGGGCCGTGACCACCGCCATGCCGTAGCCGTCCTGCGCGGCGATCGCCTTGAGGTCCGCCTGGACGCCCGCGCCGCCGGTCGGGTCCGTGCCCGCGATGCTGAGCACCCGCGGCACCTGCAGCACCTGCAGCACCGCCGGCGCCGTTGCCGCTCCTGCAGCCGCGCCCGACGCCGTCGTCGTCGGCCCGGTCACCGTCCCGCTCCGTCCCAGGCCGCGACGTACGCCGCCGCCGCGGCACCCGGGTCCGGTGCCGCGCAGATGCCCGACACGATCGCCACCCCGGCGGCCCCCGCCTGCCGCAGCGGTCCGACGTCGTCCAGGCCGACCCCGCCGATCCCCACGCACGGCACGCTCGTCGTCGCCGCGAGCCGCCCGAAGCCCGCGACCCCGAGCGCCGGCGGGTGGTCCGGCTTCGTCGACGTGGGGTGCACCACCCCCACCCCGAGCAGGTCGACGGTGCCGCGCGGCATGGCGGCGACCTCGACCAGGTGCCGGGTGGTGTTCGCCGTCAACCCGACGTGCGCGTCTGGGCCGAGCAGCGCACGGGCGGCGCTCGCCGGGACGTCCGACTGGCCCAGGTGCACGCCGGCGATCCGGTGCCCGGCGGACCGGGCGGCCAGGGCGACGTCGAGCCGGTCGTCGACGACCACCAGCGCCCGGTCGCCGACGGCGTCCGCGACGGCCGCCGTCAGCGCGAGCAGGTCCCGTGCCGAGGCGGTCTTGTCCCGCACCTGCACGATCCGGACCCCGGCCGCGACCGCCGCCCGGACGACGCCGAGCACCCCGTGCCCGTGCCGCTCGGCCTGTGCGGTGTCGGTGACCAGGTAGACGCCGAGCGCCGTCGCTGCCGGGCGGTCGACCGCGTCCCACGTGGACGGCGCCGTCGTCACGACGCGGCCCCGCCCGTCGTGCCCGCCGCAGCCGCCGTGTCGGTGGTGATCCGGGCCTCCCGGACGACGTCCTCCGGCGTCAGCGACGCGAGCCGGTCCAGGAACAGCGGCTGGAACGTCCCCGGCCCACCGGCGTCCCGCGCGGCCAGCTCCGCCGCGATCGTGTGCACCGCCGTCGCGGCGACCGCCGCGTCGAGCGGACGACCGGGTGCCACCGCCGCGAAGGCGGCGACCACCGCACCCAGGGCGCACCCGCCACCCGTGATCCGGGTGAGCAGACCCGTCCCGTTCGCCACCCGGACCGCACCGTCCGGCGCGACGAGCAGGTCGACCGCTCCCGACACCGCGACGGCGGCCACCGCGTCGGCCCGGACCGCGGCCACGGCGGCGTCCCGCGCGTCCTCGGTGCCGACCGTGCTGTCCACGCCCCGACCACCCGCCGAGGCGCCGAGGACCGCGAGGACCTCGGACGCGTTCCCGCGCAGCACCGTCGGGCGCAGCGCCAGCAGGTCCCGCGCCAGCGCCGTCCGCACCGGCAGCGACCCGACCGCCACCGGGTCCAGGACCCACGGCGTGCCGGCGACGACCGCGGCGGCGGCGGCCTCGAGCGACGCGGCCAGCGGCTCGGCGTGCGGGGTACCGGTGTTCACGAGCAGCCCGTCGGCGACGCCGGCGAACGGCCCCGCCTCGGTCGGCACGTCGACCATCGCGGCCGACGCCCCGAGTGCGAGCAGCACGTTCGCGGTGACGTTCTGCACCACCGTGTTGGTGATGCACTGCACCAGCGGCGCCCGGGTGCGGACGGCCTCCAGCAGGTCGGCGGTGCGGTCGGCCCAGTCGGTGGTGGGCGCGGCGTTCTCCATGGACGATCCCTTCGCGAGTACGAGCTCGAGCAGGTTCGACGGGTGTGATCTCAGCCGCTCGGATGCGGCACCCCGTGTCTCGGACGACACCGTACACGCATCCACGCCGCCGTCCAGGGCCACCGGCAGGACGTTTGTGGAAGGGTGGGACCGTGGACGACGAACGACGGACCGCGACCCCGCCGGGACCGCCACCCGGACCCCCTGCCGGACCCCGCGACCCGGGCGACGCCTGGGCGTACGGCGACGACGGCACCAAGGCGTGGGGCCGCTTCGGCGCCGCCGGGCTCCTCATCGACGACGGGCACGGCCGCGTCCTCCTGCAGCACCGCGTCGAGTGGAGTCACCACGGCGGGACCTGGGGCATCCCCGGCGGTGCCCGACACCAGCACGAGGACCCCGTGACGGCCGCCCTCCGCGAGTCCGCCGAGGAGGCCGGGGTCCCCGAGGACGGCGTCGACCTCCGCCACACCGCCGTGCTCGACCTCGGGTTCTGGACCTACACGACCGTCGTGGGGCGCGCCTCCCGACCGTTCGAACCCGTCGTCGCCGACCGGGAGAGCCTCGCCCTGTCCTGGGTCCCCGTGGCCGACGTCGAGACCCTGCCCCTGCACCCGGGGTTCGGCGACTCGTGGCCCGCGCTCCGCGCCACCCTCGACCGCACCCCGCACGTGGTCGTCGACGCCGCGAACGTCGTCGGCAGCGTCCCCGACGGGTGGTGGAAGGACCGCGCCGGCGCCGCCTCGCGCCTCGTCGCCCAGGCGACGGCGCTCGCCGCCGCCGGCGTCCCGGCGGACGCGCTCGACCTGCCGTCGGCCGCCTGGTGGCCTCGGTGGACCGTCGTGCTCGAGGGGGAGGCCCGCAGCGCCACCGTGGGACCGGTCGCCGCCGACGCGCGGCCGGGAACCCCCGCCGTCACCGTTGCGCACGCAGCCGGCTCCGGCGACGACGCGATCGTCGAGGCGGCGGGTGCCGCCGTGGCCGCGGGTGACGGGCCGGTCGTCGTCGTGACGGCTGATCGCGGGCTGCGCGAGCGCGTGACCGCGGTCGGCGCCCAGGTGCGTGGCCCGTCCTGGCTCCGGGAGCTCCTGCCCGACTGACACGGCACACCGAGCGCCGGTGCCACGGTCCGCGTGCGCACTGCACGGCGGTCGGCGGAACACACCCGACGGTCTGCGGAGCGCACCGCACGGTCGGGAGCGCGCAGACCGGACGGCCGCCGGCGCGCGCACCGGACGGCCGACGGCACCTCCGGCGCGGCGTGGGGTGTCGGCGCTACAGTGGCGCTCACGTCGACGATGACGTTCAGGAGGTTCCCCATGGAACGGATCACCAAGGCCGACGACCGGGTGCACCGCCCGGCCGGACCGTGGACCCCCACGGTGCACCGGTTGCTGACGCACCTGCACGAGCAGGGGTTCGTCGCGGCCCCGGCGCCGATCGCCCTCGGGGACGCGCTCGAGACCGTGACCTTCGTCCCCGGTGTCGCGGGGGAGTACCCCTGGACCGAGGACGTCGCAAGCGAGGCCGCCCTCGTCACGACCGCCCGCCTGCTCCGTCAGATGCACGACGCGGCCACGAGCTTCCCGCGCGACGACACCGTCGACGTCTGGTCACAGGCCGTCCGGGTGCCGACCGAGACGATCGTGCACGGCGACTTCGCCCCGTACAACGTGGTCTACGACGGCATCGCCGCCGTCGGGGTCATCGACTTCGACACCGCCCACCCGGGGCCGCGCGTCTGGGACGTCGCCAGCGCCGTGTACCGGTTCGCACCGTTCACGACCGGCACCGACGAGGGCGCACCCGTGCCGTCGCTCGACGACCGGCTCGCCCGCGCCGCCGAGTTCTGCCGCGCGTACGGTCTCGACGACCGGTCCCGTGCGGTCCTCGTCGACACGATCACGGCCGGGCTCGTCGCGCTCGTGACGACGATCGAGACCGAGGCCGCGGCTGGCAACCCCAAGTTCGTCAGCGACCTGGCGCACGGGCACGCCGACCTGTACCGGGCGGACGTCGGCTGGATCGAGCAGCACGCCGAGGACATCGCCACCGCCCTCCGCTGACCGTCCGGACCCGGGCGCCGGACCCGGGCGTCGGAACCGGGCGTCGGAACCGGGCGCCGGACCCGAGCGCCGGTCCCGGCGGCCGGACCCCGGCGTGGACCCGGGCACGGGGACGCACCCGGCGCTGCCGCTGCCCAGCGGGCGTCCAGCGCGCTCGCGGCGGGTGTGGACCCGGCATCCGGTAGCGTTCACCCGGCCATGACCGACAGCCCGGCCGACGCCACCCCGTACGAGGTCCTCGGCGTCCCCGCGACCGCCGACGACGAGACCCTCCGCCGCGCCTACCGCCGTGCCGCCCGCGAGAGCCACCCCGACCTCGGCGGTGACGCCCAGCGCTTCCGCCGCGTGCAGCTCGCCTGGGAACGCATCGGGACGCCCGCCGCCCGCCGCGCCTACGACACGGGAGCCGCCCGACCCGGGTCGTCGTCGTCCGCCCCGACCGGCTCCGCCGCCTGGCGGTCCGGGTCCGGCCGCGACGACTACGCGCCCCCGACGGCCCGGCGCGACTCCCGCCCCCGTGCCCGCTCCCACGGCCACCCGGGCGGCCGGTCCCGCGAGGTCTTCCTCGCCGCGGAACGCGAGTGGGTCGGACTCGGCGACCCCGTCGAGGACCCCTACGACCCCGTCCTCGTCCGCTCGGCACCCCGGCACGTCCGGCGGCTGCTCGGCGAGGCGCTGGCCGAGGAAGCGACCGCGGCGATCATCGCGGACATGGGCATCGGGGTGACCGTGTGGCACGACCTCGACGCCGGTGCCGAGGGCAAGCTCGACCACGCCGTCCTCACCACGACCGGGCTGTGGGCGGTCGAGTCCATCGACTGGGGCGGTCCGGTGCACGTGGAGCACGGCGAGGTCGTCGGCGAGACCCTCGCGCCGGGCGAACGTCCCGTCAAGGAACTCGTCCGCGCCGCCCGTGCCGTGCAGAAGCAGACGCGGGTGCGCTTCACGGGACGGCTGCTCGTCGTGCCGGACTCCGCCGTCGACGAGGACGCCGAGCTCATCGGCACGCCGAGGAAGCCGACGGCCTTCATCGTCCGACGCGGTGCACTCGGGCAGGTGCTGTCCGGCTCCTGGTCACCCGAGGGCTCGGTCGACGTGTTCGCGATCCGGGACCGCCTGCAGCAGACCGTCCGCTTCGTCTGACCCGGGCTGCCGGGGCCGTCACGGTCGGGTCAGTAGCCGCGGAGCTTCTCGAGGTCGCGACGCTCCCGCTTGCTCGGACGTCCCGCGCCACGCTCGCGGATCGGGACGAAGCCGGCCTCCTCGCGGGGGAGGCGCGGGGGCGTCCGGTCCTCGAGGTGCTTCGCGGCCTCGGTCGCCCCGACGCGCTTGAGGATGATGCTCTTCACGACGACGATCCGGTCGAAGCCGGACTGCCGCACGCGGACCTCGTCACCGGGACCGACGGGCTGCGACGGCTTTGCCCGCTCGCCGTTCACGCGGACGTGCCCGGCCTTGCACGCTGTCGTCGCGGCGGACCGGGTCTTGGTGATCCGGACCGCCCAGATCCAGCTGTCCACCCGGGCCTTGTCCATCCCGCCACCCTAGACGGGCGTGCTGCCCCGTACCCTCGGGAGGCGTGACCCGTACCCCCGACGCCGACGCCGACGCTGACGCCGACGCCGACGCCGACGCCGCCCCGGAGTCGGCAGCGTCGGAGCCGCCCGCAGCGGCAGCGCAGCCCGCAGCACCAGGGGAGTCGGCTGCGCCGGTGCGACCGGCCGTGCCGACGCAGGCGGCGATCGCCCGCGCCCGCGGACTCGCGGTGCTCGCCGCCGCCACGCTCGGCGACCGGGTGGTCGTCCGCGCCCTGGACGGGGACGGCGACGGTGCGCTGGACGCGCTCGGCGACCTGGAGGCCCGAACCACGGACACCGTGACGGTCGCGACCCGCCGCGGACCGGTCACCGTGCGCCTGGCGGACGTCGTCGCCGCCAAGCCCGTCCCACCACCCCCGCCCCGTCGCCGCTGAGGACGCGCCCCGGCCGACGCCCGACAGGCGCCCCGGCCGACGCCCGACACGCGTCCGGCCGATCCCCGGGCGGCCGGTCCCCGTCCTGCCGATCCCGGGCGCCCGGCGAGCCGCCGACCGACCACCGCCCGCGCGCACGTAGCCTCGCAGCATGGCCGTCCCCGACCCACCCGCCGCCGCTGCCGGGACCACCGAGGACCGCACCGCCCGTGTCCGGTTCACCCGTCCGTCGAGCTGGCGCGCCGAGGACACCCCGGGCGCCGACCTCCGGGTGCGCGGGGACGACGTCGTCCTCACCGTCCGGTCCCGCCCGAGCGACCGCTCCGTCGGTGACGAGAACGCGTCGCTGCTCGAGCGGCTGCCCGGCTCGGTCGACGGGCTGCTCCTCACCGGCTGCGACGTCTGGACCACCGCTGCGGCCCCGGCCCGCCTGGTGGAGTACGTGCGCCCGGACGAGGACGGCGACGTCGCGGGAGCGCACCTCGTGTTCGTCACCGGTCGGCACCGTGTCGACGTCACCGTGGAGCGGCCGCTGGCCCGGATGACGGCCACCGACGACGTGGTGTTCGCGGTGCTCGACTCCGTGCGGTCCCTCGACCGGGTCACCGCGACCGAGTCGCGGACACTCGAGGCGCTGCCGGTCCTGCTCGCCGGGTCGACGCTCACCGGGCCCTCGCTCGGCGCCGAGGCCGTCGCCACCCTGCAGAACCTCGCGGGGAAGCGCTGGAACCCGGCCCTCCTCCGCACCGACGGCGGCCGCGAGCTCGTCGCCGCCGACCTGGTCGGGCGCTTCGGCACCGTCCCGCCGGAGACCGCCGCCGTCATCGCGCCGTGGGCCGAGGGGGTGCAGCCGACCACGCTGGACCAGCACGACGACGACGGGCGCGTGACGCGCCTCCAGGCCTGGGCGGGGACCGTCGTGGACACCGGGGCGGACGGCCGGTCGGTGGTCGCCGCGGTCTCCGCCGACCGTGTCGTCGGTCTGCTGGCCGGGAGGCTCGGGGTGCGTCCGACGTGGACCTGGCCGTTCCGCACACCGGCGCTGTCCGCCGACCTGCTCGACCGGCGCCTGGCGGGTGGGGAGTCCGCGCCCGACCTGCCGACCGCGCTGGCGGAGGCGGACCCGCGGCTCGCCGCGTTCTGGGCGGCACCGTGGACGGTCTCGGCGCTCGTGCGCCCGGGACGGACCCGGCCCGTCGTGGTCGTCTCGGCCGAGGGGATCGGCTTCGCACGGGTCGGACGGACCGAGGGCGGGGCGACCGCCTTCACGGCCGAGGCCTCGGCGAACGTGCACCGGTCGGTCGTCCGCGCCGTCCTGGGGTGACGACGACGCCCGCGCGGGTGTCCGCGCGGGCGGGGCGTCGGCCTCGGCCGGGTCAGGCGGCCGGACCGGCGGTGAGGGTCACGGTGACCGTCTTCGCCGTGCCGTCGGCCGTGGTGTAGCCGACCGTCACCCGGTCGCCGACGGCGTGGCGGGTGATCGCCTCGGTCAGCTGCGAGGAGCTCGTCACCGCGGCGCCGTCGATGCTCGTCACGGTGTCGCCCGCGGCGAGTCCGGCGCTCGCGGCCCCGGACCCCTCGACGGTTCCCGCGATCGGGACCCCCGCGGTGGTGCCGGTCGCGGCGCTGCTCACCTGGACGCCCAGGAACGCGGGCAGGCCGATCGTGATGGTGTCCGAGGACTCACCGTCCAGGATCTTGTCGGCGATCGCCTTCGCCGTGCTGATCGGGATCGCGTAGCCGGTGACGTCCGCCGACCCCGAGGACGCGGCGGTGGCCATGCCGACCACCTCGCCCTCGCTGTCGAGCACCGGACCGCCCGAGTCGCCGGAGACGATCTGCGCGGCGACCTCGATGAGCCCGGAGAGCGACTCCGTGCCGGTGCCGGACTCGCTCTGCACCTGGATGTCCTGGTCGGTGGCGGTCACGGTGCCCTCGGCGGCGACCAGGTCGCCCGTGCCCTCGGCGTTGCCGACGTCCGTGACGGTGTCACCCGTGCGGGCGCCCCCGTCGTCGTCGAGCGCGACCGTCGACAGGCCGGACGCACCGCGGAGCTTGAGGACGGCCACGTCGTTCGTCGCGTCGGCCCCCACGACGTCGGCGGTGTACTGCTCGCCGGTCGTCTCGTCGGTGACCTCGATCGAGGTCGCGCCCTGGATGACGTGGTTGTTCGTGAGGACCGTGCCGTCGGAGGTCAGGACCATGCCGGTGCCGGCCGCACGCTGGGCGTCGTCGTACCCGATGACCGTGTCGATGGTGACGGTGCCCTTCTTCTGGGCCGTCGTCGCCGCGGTCGCCGCCGACTGCGAGGAGCCCGTGCCCGTGCCGGTGCCGGTGCCGGTGCTGCCGCCCGCGCCGCCCTGCCCGGGGACGGTGAACCCGCCGATGCCGCTGCCGTCCCCGGTGCTGCCGCTGCCGGTGCTGCCGTCGCTCGTGCTGCCCTGGGTCTGGCTGGACGTCGTGGTGGTGTGCACGGAGGACAGCCCGAGTGCGGTGCCACCGGCCGCGCCGAGGACCGCGAGCGCGGCGACGCCCGACCCGATCACGAGGCCCAGGCGGCGGGGGCGGCGACGGGTCCCCGGGGCGGACCCGAAGGCTCCGGTCCAGCCCGCGGGAGCCCCCGCGTACCCGCCGACGCCCGGCCCCCGGTCAGCCGACGGGACTCCGGACGCGGTGCCGAGCGGGGCGCTGCCGAGCAGGTACGGACCGGAGCCGTCGGGGGCGAAGAGGTACGGGCCGGACCCGTCGAAGGCGTACGCGGAGCGGAGGGTCCGGGGATGGACGTGCGCCGGCTCCCAGGCGACGCCCCACTGCTGCTGCTGCGCGGTGTGCTCGTGGGCGTCCGCGGGCGCCTGCTCGCGACGCTCGTCGTCCGCGGCGGGGTTCGGGGTCTCGTTCATGCTGCTCTCCGGTCGTTCGTCGCGGCCCGGTCGGCCGGCGATGGGGACCACTCCAGACCCCGAACCAATGACGACCCGATGAACGAGCCCTGCCGACGCCGTGCAGTCGCTAGGCACTGGCCGACAGTGCACGTCCGGCCGCTCGGACGACGAGGGATTAGGCTCGCCTCACTGCCCATGCGTTCCCGAACCGTCGCGCGTCCCGCGCCCGCCCCCGTACCCCGGCTGGTGCTGGCCGTCGTCCTCGCCGTGGTCGTCCTCGTCGTCGCCTGCGCCCTGAGCATCGCCGTCGGATCGCGCCCCATCTCGCTCGCAGTGGTGCTCGACACCCTGACGCACCCGGGCCGGGACGACGAGGTCGGACTCATCGTGCTCGGCAATCGCCTGCCGCGGACCGTGGTCGGGCTCCTTTCCGGCGCCGCCCTCGGGGTCGCCGGTGCCGTGATGCAGGGCGTCACCCGGAACCCGCTCGCCGACCCGAGCATCCTCGGCGTCAACGCCGGCGCCGCACTCGCCGTCGTGGTGGGGATCGCGGTCCTCGGTGTCAGCGGGACCGCCGCCTACCTGCCCTTCGCGTTCGTCGGGGCCGCGCTCGCCGCCCTGCTCGTCTACGGCATCGCCGCCGTCGCCCGCGGCGGCCTCACCCCGGTGGGCCTGGCCCTGTCCGGGGCGGTGACCGCGGCGGCCCTCGGGTCGGTGACCACCGCGGTGCTCGTCACAAACGCGAGCCTGCTCGACCAGTTGCGCTTCTGGCAGGTCGGCGCGCTCGCCGGCGGGGACCTCGGCACCGCCGGGGTCATCGTGGCGCCGGTCGTCGTCGGGCTGGTGATCGCGGTCGGGCTCGGGCGCTCCCTGAACACCCTCGCGCTCGGCGACGAACTCGCGGCCTCGCTCGGGCAGCGGGTGGTGCTCGTCCGCGCGGTCGGTGCCGTCGTCACCGTGCTCCTCGCGGGGTCCGCGGTCGCCGCGGCCGGGCCGATCGCCTTCGTCGGCCTCGCCGTCCCGCACGCCGTCCGCCGACTGAGCGGACCTGACCACCGCTGGACGATCCTCCTGTCCGCCCTGGTCGCTCCGGCGCTCCTGCTCGTCGCCGACGTCGTCGGCCGCGTCGTCGCGTACCCGGGGGAGCTGCAGGTGGGCATCGTGACGGCCCTCATCGGCGCGCCCGTGTTCATCGCGCTCGTCCGCTCCCGGGTGGTGCGGGGACTGTGAGCCGCACCGTGGCGAGCCGGCCCGACACGGCACCGCGGCGACCGGGGACGCTCCGGCGCGAGCTCCTCGTGCTCGTCGGCGCCCTCGTCGCCCTGCTCGTGCTCGTGCTCGTCGGACTCGGCGTCGGCGACATCCCGCTCTCGCCGGTGCAGGTCCTCGGCGCCCTCGTCGGCCACGGCGACACGGTCTCGGACTTCGTGCTCGGGCAGCTCCGCGGGCCGCGGGTCCTGGCGGCCGTCCTCGTCGGCGCGAGCCTGGGAGCGGCCGGGGCCGTCGTGCAGACCGTCGTCCGGAACCCGATCGCGAGCCCGGACATCATCGGCATCACCGCCGGGGCGAGCGCCTCGGGACTGGTCGCGATCGTCCTGTTCGGTGCGTCCGGGGTGCTGCTCTTCGGCGTGGTGCTCGTCGGTGCCGTCGCGGTCGCGGTGCTCATCGCGGCGCTCGCCTGGCGGCGGGGGATCACCGGCAACCGCGTGGTCCTGGTCGGCGTGGGCGTCGGCGCGATGTCCCTCAGCGTCACCGGCTGGCTGCTCACGAGCGGCAGCCTGCAGCAGGCGGGCACCGCGCTCCTCTGGCTCTCCGGCAGCCTCAACGCCGTCGACCGCACCGTCGTCGGTGCGCTCCTCGTCGGGTTCGTCGTGCTCATGGCGCTCGCGCTCGTGCAGTCGCCGCGGCTCGCGGTCCTGACGCTCGGGGACGACGTCGCCGCCTCGCTCGGCCTCCGACCCGACCGGGCGAAGGTCCTGCTCCTGCTGACGGCAGTCCTGCTGACGGCCGGCGCCGTGGCGACCGCCGGACCCGTGTCCTTCGTCGCGCTGATGGCCGCTCCCATCGCCCGGAGGCTCGTCGGCGGCGGGCGGATCGCCCTCGGCCCGGCCGCGGCCGTCGGGGCCGTCGTCACGCTCGGGTCCGACCTGGTGGCGCAGTTCGCGCTGCCGGGGGTGACGCTGCCGGTCGGTGTGGTGACCGGACTCGTCGGGGCGCCCTACCTGCTCTGGCTGCTCGCACGCGGGCGCTGACCCGCAGCCGCAGCCGAGCCGCGCGCTGAGTCGGCCGACGCCGGACCGGACCGACGCCGGAGCGAGCCGGTCGACGGACGTGCACCGCCCGCGCCGTCGCCGACACCATCCAGGCGCAGCTCGCCGCACCGTCGCGCCGCTCCCAGGAGGCGGGTTCAGCGGCGGCATCGGCGCCGCGTCCGACGACGTCACGACGGCCGAGCCCTCCCCGACCACGCCTCCGTCCGACGACCCGTCGACGAGCCCCTACCCCGTGTGGGACAAGGACGCGTCCACCATCGAGGGCACGAAGATCGTCTGGCGCCGCAACGTCTACGAGGCCAAGTGGTGGACCTCCGGCGACCTGCCCGACGACGCCGGGCTCAGCTCGTACGAGACGCCGTGGCAGCTCGTCGGTCCGGTGCTGCCGGGGGAGAAGCCGGTCGCACCCGTCAGCCTGCCGACCGGCACCCACCCGGCGTGGTCCGGCACCGCGACGTACGACACCGGCGACCGCGTGCTCTTCGACGGCACGCCGTACCAGGCGAAGTGGTGGAACACCGTCCGTCAGCGGGGCGTTTCCGGTGACCCCTGTGGAGAGGCTCTCGCCGACCCGCTCGTTTCCGATACGCTGGACGACCAAGAGGAGGAGGTCCACGATGCCAGATCCAGTGGTCCCGCAGCCGGGACGACAGACCCCGGAACCGCGGCTGGTCGACACCACGCTGACCTTCAGCATGGAGAACGCGACGGCGCTCACGCCCGAGGCGGGAGTCTCGGCGGAGGAACGCGACGCGATCTCGGCGCTGCCGTCCGGATCGGCGTTGCTCGTCGTCCGACGCGGCCCGAACGTCGGTGCACGGTTCCTCCTCGACTCCGACCTCACCACGGCGGGCCGTCACCCCGACGCCGAGATCTTCCTCGACGACGTCACGGTGTCGCGCAAGCACGCCGAGTTCGTCCGTCGGGGCACCTCGTTCAGCGTCAAGGACCTCGGTTCGCTCAACGGGACGTACTTCGACGGTGTCCGCATCGACGAAGCCCTGCTGGTCGACGGCTCGGAGGTCCAGGTCGGCAAGTTCCGCCTCACGTTCTACGCATCCCGGGTCGACCTGGCGCGCCTGGCGAACGCGTAGTGGCTCCCCGCTCCGCTGCGGCGCGGGCGGTGTCACCGGCGCCGGACCTGCTCACGATCGGTCAGGTGCTCGCACGGCTGAAGCCGGACTTCCCGGACCTGTCGAGCTCGAAGTTGCGCTTCCTCGAGGAGCGCGAGCTCGTCACGCCGGTCCGGACGCAGAGCGGCTACCGGAAGTTCTCGCCGGCCGACGTCGACCGGTTGCGGATCGTGCTCGGGCTGCAGCGGGACCACTACCTGCCGCTCAAGGTCATCAAGGAGTACCTGGCCGACCTCGACGCCGGACGCGAGCCGACGCTGCCCGGTGGCGGCGACGTCCCGCGGCCGTCGATGCTCGGCCGCGAACGCCGGTACTCGCGCGACGAACTCCAGCGCGCCGCCGGGGCGTCCCCGATGCTCGTCGGCGACGCGGTCTCCGCCTCGCTCATCCCCGCGGCGGACACGTACGGCGAGGAGTCCGTCGGCGTCCTCAAGGCCCTCGTCGAGCTCCAGCGGTCCGGCATCGAGCCGCGACACCTCCGCACCTTCCGAACCACCGCCGAGCGCGAGGTCGGGCTCATCGAGTCCGCGCTCATGCCCGTGTCCCGTCGCGGCGACGCCACATCGCGTGCGAAGGCCCTCGAACTCGCCCGGGAGATCGCTGGACACCTCGAGGTCATCCGTTCGACACTCATCCGCGCGGCGATCGGTCGGCTCGACTCGTGACGGTCCCGGGCGGGGTGCACCCTCGACGCGCGTCGGTGCCGGGGCATATCCTCGACACGCCGGACTCGCCGGAGCGGATGTCCCGCCTCCACGCCGCCCGACTCGCTACCGTGGACCTCGGAACAACTCTCAACCCGCTGTTGAAGCTTCGGGTGGGAGCTCGATCGTCGTGGAAGGCAAGCTGATGAGTGGGAACGATGTCCCCGGTACCCCGTCTGACATGACGCGGTACGACCTCGGGCTGCTGTTCACCGACGGCCTGCCCGAGCACGACGAACAGAACGGCTACCGCGGCACCGTCGCCGCGAAGGCAGCGGGCATCAGCTACCGCCAGCTCGACTACTGGGCCCGGACCGAACTCGTGCAGCCCACCATCCGCGGCGCTGCCGGATCCGGATCGCAGCGGCTCTACGGCTTCCGCGACATCCTCGTGCTCAAGCTCGTGAAGCGCCTGCTCGACACCGGGATCTCGTTGCAGCAGATCCGCACCGCCGTGAACCAGCTCCGCGAAGCCGGCGTGAGCGACCTGGCGCAGACGACCCTGATGTCCGACGGTGCCTCGGTCTACCTGTGCACCTCGGACGACGAGGTCATCGACCTGGTCTCCCGCGGGCAGGGCGTGTTCGGCATCGCGGTCGGCAAGGTCCTGCGTGAGGTGGAGTCCTCGCTGGTCGAGCTCGACGCCACCCCGGCGGAGGACCCGAGCGACGAGCTCGCGGCCCGCCGCGCCACGCGCGCGTCCTGACCTCGTCGCGGCCCGGCCGCGGGGCTGCCAGGTCACCGGGCCGACGCCCGCCCTCGCCGAGGTCGCACGGGCTGCCGCCCGCCCCTCGCCGAGGTCGCACGACGCGCCGTCCGCCTCCCGCCGAGGTCGCACGATCGGCCGCCGCGACTCCCCACCGCAAACACTTCGTGCGACCTCGGCGAACGCAGACGGCATGTCCTGCGACCTCGGGGTCGCGGTGCCGAGCGACCGGCTGCGGTAGCCGTCGCGACGGGGCCGGCCCAGCCTCCCGTCAATTTCCCGACCCGGGTCAAGCGACTGCCGAGGTCGCACAACTCGCCGCCTGACCTCTACCGAGGTCGCACGATCGGCCGCCGCGACTCCCCACCGCAAACACTTCGTGCGACCTCGGCGAACGCAGGCGGCATGTCCTGCGACCTCGAGGCTGGGGTGGCGGCCATCTCGGGCGCGGTCACCGTAGATGTCAGCGCGAGCTGAGCCTCCCGGACGTGGTCAGGACCGGAGGAACGGCGCTCGACGACCTCCGTGGCCCCGCCGCCTCCGCCCGAGGTCGCTCGACCCGCCGTCGGGAGGTCGCCGGGGTCGCACGAACCGTCGCGGCGAGGGTCCGGCGGCTGCAGATCGTGCGACCTCGGGGGACGTGAGCGGCATGTCGTGCGACCTCGAGCCAGCCCGCGTCCAACGCCCCCGACGCCCCCGACGCGCCCGCGCCCGACGCCCCCGGATGCCCGCCCCCGCACGCGGCGCGTCGTGCGACCTCGGGCCCGCCCGCACCCGCCCGCACCCGCCCCCGCACATGACGAAGGGCCGCCCGCGGGCGACCCTTCGTGACGAACCTGGGCGGACCTACTCCGCGATGGCCCCCGCAGCCGTGCCGGCACCCGCACCCGCACCGTCGGCGTACGGCCCGATCTTGCCCGTCCGCATGATGCGCTCGAGCAGCTGGTCGAAGTTCCGCGCCATCTCCTGCGCCGACTCACCGGGCCACACGTGCAGCGGCTTGGCGGCACCCTGCGCCTGCTGCAACGAGGTGCGCTCCGGCAGCTGCGGCGAGAGCACGAGCGGCCCGAACATGTCGCGGAGCTCCTTGATCCGGAACTGGTGCTCAAGCGACTGCACGCGGGCGCGGTTCACGATGATGCCGAGGGGCTGGAGGCGCGGAGAGAGTCCGCGACGGATCTCCTCGATGGCGCGCAGGGCACGGTCGGCGGCGGCGACGGAGAACAGACCCGGCTCGGTGACGACCGAGACGCGGTCCGAGGCCGCCCACGCGGTCCGGGTCAGCGCGTTGAGCGACGGGGCGCAGTCGATGAGGACGAGGTCGTAGTCGGCCTCGACGTTCGCCAGGGCCTCCTCGAGCTTCCAGATGTCCCGGATCGACGGGTGTGGCCCGTCGAAGTTGATGGCCGAGGGGGAGCCGACCATGACGTCGATCTTCCCCTGGGACCCCTTCGTCCAGCCCGAGGGGGCGATCGCCTGACGGACGATCTTCTCCTTCGGGTTCTCGAGGACGTCGGCCACGTTGAGGTGTCCGGTCAGGTCGATGTCGAGGCCGGTGGAGACGTCCGACTGCGGGTCGAGGTCCACCACCAGGGTGCGCAGACCCTTGGCGAACGCTGCCGACGTCAGGCCGAGCGTCACCGTCGTCTTGCCGACACCGCCCTTGAGCGAGCTCACGCTGAGTACATGCACGATGAGCAACGTTACCGCCAGTAAGGTTGGGAGACCTCAACCCGGGCTGAAAGGGACCTCGTGTTCACCAAGATCCTGGTCGCCAACCGTGGCGAGATCGCCATCCGAGCGTTCCGTGCGGCGTACGAGCTCGGTGCCCGCACCGTGGCGGTGTACCCGTACGAGGACCGCAACTCCCTGCACCGGTTGAAGGCCGACGAGGCGTACCTCATCGGGGAGCGCGGACACCCGGTCCGGGCCTACCTGGACGTCTCCGAGATCATCCGTGTCGCCCGCGAGTCGGGAGCCGACGCGATCTACCCGGGCTACGGCTTCCTGTCCGAGAACCCCGAGCTCGCCGCCGCGGCGGCCGCGGCCGGCATCACCTTCATCGGGCCCGGCGAGCACGTCCTCGAGATGGCCGGCAACAAGGTCACCGCGAAGGAGCACGCGATCGCGGCCGGGGTCCCGGTCCTCGCGAGCACCCCGGCGAGCCGCGACGTCGACGAGCTCGTCGCTGGCGCCGAGGCGATCGGCTTCCCCGTCTTCGCGAAGGCCGTCGCGGGCGGTGGCGGTCGGGGCATGCGCCGCGTCGAGACCCCGGCGGAGCTGCGCCCGGCACTCGAGGAGGCCATGCGGGAGGCCGACAGTGCGTTCGGCGACCCGACGATGTTCCTCGAGCAGGCGGTCCTGCGGCCGCGGCACATCGAGGTGCAGATCCTCGCGGACGCCTCGGGCGACGAAGCCGGCACCATCCACCTCTTCGAGCGGGACTGCTCGGTCCAGCGCCGCAACCAGAAGGTCGTCGAGATCGCCCCGGCGCCGAACCTCGACCCCGCCATCGCCGCGGCGCTGCACCGCGACGCCGTGGCCTTCGCGCGCTCGATCGGCTACATCAACGCGGGCACCGTGGAGTTCCTGCTCGACACCGTGGGCGAGCGTGCCGGACAGCACGTCTTCATCGAGATGAACCCGCGCATCCAGGTCGAGCACACGGTGACCGAGGAGGTCACCGACGTCGACCTCGTGCAGTCGCAGATGCGCATCGCGGCCGGGGCCACCCTCGCCGAGCTCGGGCTGACGCAGGACACCGTGTCGGTGCACGGCGCCGCCCTGCAGACCCGCATCACCACCGAGGACCCGACGCAGGGCTTCCGTCCCGACACCGGCCGCATCACCACGTACCGGAGCCCCGGCGGCGCGGGCGTCCGCCTCGACGGCGGCACGGTCGCGACGGGCGCGCAGATCAGCCCGCACTTCGACTCCATGCTCGCGAAGATGACCTGCCGCGGACGGGACTTCCCGGCGGCGGTCGCCCGGGCGCGTCGTGCCCTCGCCGAGTTCCGCATCCGGGGCGTCAGCACGAACATCCCGTTCCTGCAGGCCGTCCTCGAGGACCCGGACTTCGCCCGCGGCGACGTCTCGACCGCGTTCATCGGCGAGCGGCCGCAGCTGTTCGCCGGCCACGTGTCGAAGGACCGCGGCACGAAGGTGCTCAGCTGGCTGGCCGACGTCACGGTGAACAAGCCGAACGGGTCGCCCGCGGCGCACGTCGTCGACCCGGCGTCCAAGCTGCCCGCGACCGACCTGACCGCGCCGGTTCCCGAGGGACAGCGCGACCTGCTCCGGCAGCTCGGCCCGGCAGCGTGGGCGGAGTCGCTCCGCGCCCAGACCGCCCTCGCCGTCACCGAGACCACGATGCGGGACGCGCACCAGTCGCTCCTGGCCACCCGCGTCCGCACGAAGGACCTGGTGGCGGTCGCCCCGCACGTCGCCCGACTGACGCCGCAGCTGCTCAGCGTCGAGGCCTGGGGCGGCGCCACCTACGACGTCGCGCTCCGCTTCCTCGGCGAGGACCCGTGGGAGCGTCTCGCGTCGCTCCGCCAGGCGATGCCGAACATCCCCATCCAGATGCTGCTGCGCGGTCGGAACACGGTCGGCTACACCCCGTACCCGACCGAGGTCACCGACGCGTTCGTGGCCGAGGCCGCCGCCACCGGCGTCGACGTCTTCCGCGTGTTCGACGCGCTCAACGACGTCAGCCAGTTGCGGCCCGCCCTGGAGGCGGTGCTCGCCACCGACACGGCCGTCGCCGAGGCGGCGCTCTGCTACACCGGCGACCTCCTCGACCCCGCCGAGGACCTCTACACGCTCGACTACTACCTCCGGCTCGCGGAGCAGATGGTCGAGGCGGGCGCGCACGTCATCGGGATCAAGGACATGGCGGGCCTCCTCCGCGCCGGCGCTGCCGAGCGCCTCGTCACCGCGCTGCGGGAGCGCTTCGACCAGCCCGTGCACGTGCACACGCACGACACTGCCGGCGGCCAGCTCGCGACCCTCCTGGCGGCATCGCGTGCCGGTGCGGACGCGGTCGACGTCGCGGCGGCACCGATGGCGGGAACGACCAGCCAGCCGAGCATGTCCGCCCTCGTCGCGGCCCTGGCCCACACCGAGCGCGACACCGGCATCGACCTGGGTGCCGTCGGCGACCTCGAGCCCTACTGGGAGGCGGTCCGCCGGGTATACGCGCCGTTCGAGTCCGGGCTCGCCGGTCCCACCGGACGCGTCTACAAGCACGAGATCCCGGGCGGACAGCTGTCGAACCTCCGCCAGCAGGCCATCGCGCTCGGCCTCGGCGACCGGTTCGAGCAGGTGGAGGACTGGTACGCCGAGGCGAACCGGATCCTCGGGCGTCCGCCGAAGGTCACGCCCTCATCGAAGGTCGTCGGGGACCTCGCGCTGCAGCTCGCGGCCGTGGACGCCGACCCGGCCGACTTCGAGCAGCACCCGGAGAAGTACGACATCCCGGACTCGGTCGTCGGCTTCATGGCGGGGGAGCTCGGCGACCTGCCGGGTGGGTGGCCGGAGCCCTTCCGCTCGAAGGTGCTCGCCGGCCGTGACGTCCACATCGCGGTGACGCCCGTGCCCGAGCACGAGCGCGCCGCCCTGGACACCCCCGGCGCCGTCCGGCAGCAGGCCCTCAACCGTCTGCTGTTCGCGCAGCCGACCCGCCAGTTCCAGCAGGTCCGTGACGAGTACGGCGACCTGTCGGTCGTGCCGACGGTCGACTACCTCTACGGTCTCCGCCCGGGCGAGGAGCACGTCGTGCCGCTCGGGACGGGGGTGAACCTGCTGGTCGGGCTCGAGGCGATCGGCGAGGTCGACGCCCGGGGGATCCGGACCGTCATGGCGACCCTGAACGGACAGCTGCGGCCCGTGGCCGTGCGGGACCGTTCCGTCGCCGTCGAGACCAAGGCCGCCGAGCAGGCGGACCGGTCCGACCCGAACCACGTCGCCGCCCCGTTCTCCGGGGTCGTGACGCTCAAGGTCGCCGTCGGTGACGTCGTCGCAGCCGGACAGGCCGTGGCGAGCATCGAGGCGATGAAGATGGAAGCGGCCATCACGGCTCCCGTCGCGGGGACCGTCGGCCGTCTCGCGATCCCGGTGACCCAGCAGGTGGACGCCGGCGACCTCCTGGTGGTGCTGCAGTAACGTGACCGTCCGTCCCATCCGCCTGTTCGGCGACCCTGTCCTCCGTTCGCCCGCCGACCCCGTCCGGATCGGTTCCGACGGTGTCCGGGAACTCGTGCAGGACCTCCTCGACACCGTCCGCGAACCCGGCCGTGCCGGCGTGGCCGCGCCGCAGATCGGCGTCGGCGTCCGCGCGTTCTCGTACAACGTGGACGGCGAGGTCGGCTACGTCCTCAACCCGGAACTCGTCGAGACTGCGGGGGAGCCCGAGCTCATGGACGAGGGGTGCCTCTCGGTGCCCGGCCTGGCCTACCCGACGAAGCGCTTCCCGTACGCCAAGGTGCGGGGCGTCGACGTCGCCGGCGAGCCCGTGGAACTCGAGGGCACCGGGCTGATGGCCGAGGCGCTGCAGCACGAGTGCGACCACCTCGACGGCACGGTGTACGTCATGACGCTCGACGCGGAGACCCGGCGACAGGCCCTCCGCGACATCCGCGCACAGGACTGGTTCCACTGACGACGCTGCCCGCGGGGCGCTGACCCCCGGACGCGGGGGCGGTTGTCCCCGGGAATGCGGACTGACCGGCGGCGCGCCGCTGTGTACGGTCACCTCGTGCCGTCGCCTTGGCGGCCGAGGTCAGGGGATCAGCCGCATGCAGCACCGCCTCCGGACGACTCGTCGTCGCACCGCGTCCGTCGTCGTCACCGCCGCCCTCGCGGCGCTCGTCGGCACCACCGTCAGCGTCGTCCCGACGGCTGCGCCGGCGTCCGCCGCCACCCGGGAGGTCGAGTCGCCCGACTTCGCCTCGCAGGTCCACGGCGACCCGTGGGACTACTCGAACGTCGAGGACCAGAACACCGACGAGGTGAACAACCCCTCGTCGCTCCGGGACGGCAAGCTCCGCGTCCACCTGGTCGGCGACACCGCGGTGTCGCTCGTGTCCACGACGAGCGGCAGCCTGCCGTACGGACGCGACGGCGGGTCCCGCTCGGTGAACGCGTCGACCTACCGCAGCCTGTCGTTCAGCATGGACCAGCCCTTCTCGAAGCAGATCGGGGCGGTCTACTGGTGGACCTGCCGCGAGAAGACGTCGGCGTGCGGCGGCGGCACGACGTTCGAGGTCACCGCCGGCAGCCACGTGTACGACCTGGCGCTGAGCAAGGCCTCGACGCTCCAGGCCCGGAAGCCGTGGAGCGGCAAGATCGTCTCGGTGCGGCTCGACCCGGTGGTCCTGCCGACGGGGAAGTCCGGCACCGCGTCCATCGACTGGGTGCGGCTGCACGGCAGTGGCGGGGCGAAGGCGGCCTACCCGCCGGGGACGCACGGCAGCACCGTCGTCGTGCCCCGTCCGCGGCCGGTCGTCGACTCCCCGAACCCCGACCAGGGCGAGGACCTGGCCACGACCCAGCGCGGCCGTCCGTGGGACTTCACGAGCCCGGCGGCGATGCAGGGCGCGACGCTGCGCAACGCCACGATCACCGGGTACGGCTCGTCCGGGATGACGGCGCGCAACTCCGGCTCCGCCAAGGGCGACTCGCAGCTGCTGCTGCCGGTCTCGCGGTTCTCGGCGAGCAAGTACCACCGGCTGTCGATCGACTACACGTACGACGGGCGCTACTCGCTCGCGGGCACCCCGGGCGGCGGCAAGATGGCCCGGCTCATCTGGTGGGACGCGACCTCGTCGGTCCCGCAGATCGGCAACGACGTGCTGACCTACTCGGGCCGGAACGCCCGCCGGATCTCGATCGACCTGAACAAGCAGAACGACCTCGACGAGGACGCCCTCGCGCCCCGGCTGGGCTGGTCGAAGCGCACGGTGTCCGGCCTGCGGTTCGACCCGAACGAGGACCCGGGCGCGCTGACCTGGCACCTGAAGGCCCTCCACCTGCGCGCCGATCCGTCCGCCGTCGGCAAGACCACCGTGCGGTTCCACGACGCCGCCTGGGTGTCGGGGACGACCGCGACGGTGAGCATCGCCCGCACCGCACCGACGGCGACCTGGCACGCGATCGCGCGGGACGTCCCGGTGACCAAGGGGTCGAACTCGGTCGTCTTCTCGGTGGCGGACCGGCCCGCGTCGAGCTACCGGATCCGGGTCACGCTGACCCACCCCGGGGTCCCGAGCGCGACCGCCGAGGCACCCTCGAACATCGTCATGCACCACTGACGGGTGACACCCGGACGCGGGATTGTCGGGACGGCCCGACGGCGGGGTAGCGTATCCGCGTCGGTCACCCCGCCGATGACGATCCCACGTACGAGGACGAGCACGATGGCACCTCAGAACGACGAGCTCAGCTCGCACCGCACCCGCACCAACCGCCGACCCGAGCCGGTCTCGACGAGCACGGCCGCGACCGCGGTGCTCGACCCGATCGACTCCCCGGAGGTCCCGCAGGCCTGAGCCGCGGGCTCCGTCCGGAGCCCACCGAGACCCCCGGGCCACCGACACTCCCGGTCGGCTCCGACCCCCGGTCGGCTCCGACACCTCGGTCGGCTCCGGCACCGGCGCACCGCGGCGACGCACTGGAGGCCCGTCACCCGTCTCGCAGACGGGTGACGGGCCTCCAGGCGGTCACGGGGTCGCCGCCGGACGGCGACCGCAGTGGCTCCCTCAGTGGCGTCGCCGCGAGGGCACGACCGGCGTCGACGTCGTCTGCACCGCCGAGCCGGAGTAGATGTGCTCGACGTCGGCGGCGAAGTCCCGCAGGACGACCGCGCGCTTGATGGTGAGCTTCGGCGTCAGGTGGCCGGACGCCTCGGTGAGGTCCGCGTCGACGACCGAGAACGACCGGATCGACTCGGCGCGGGAGACCCGGGCGTTCGCCGCGTCGACGGCCTCCTGCACGGCCTGCTGCACCCGCTCGTCGTGCGCGGCCTGGCCGGGCGTGAGGGCCGGCGTGATGCCGCGCGCCTCGCACCAGCCGGGGAGCATCTCGCGGTCGAGCGTCACGAGGGCGGCCACGAACGGCTTGCCCTCGCCTACCACGACGACCTGCCCGACGACGGGGTGCTCGCGGATCGCGTCCTCGAGCGGGGCCGGGGCGACGTTCTTGCCGCTCGCGGTGACGATGAGCTCCTTCGCCCGGCCCGTCACGGTGAGGACACCGTCCGCGTCGAGGCGGCCGAGGTCACCCGTCCGGAACCACCCGTCGCGGAACGCGGCCGCCGTCGCCTCGGGGTTCTGCCAGTAGCGGTCGAAGACGTCGACGCCGCGGATGAGGATCTCCTGGTCGTCCGCGATCCGGACCTCGACGCCCGGCAGCGCCCGGCCGACCGTCCCGATCCGGAGCTCCGTCGCCCGGTTGACGGTCGCGGGGGCGGTGGTCTCGGTCAGGCCGTAGCCCTCGAGGATGTGCACGCCGATCGAGCGGAAGAAGTGCGACAGCCGCGGCGAGAGCGGCGCCGAACCGCTGATCGCGTACCGCACGCGGCCGCCGAGGGCGTCGCGGAGCTTGCTGTACACGAGCCTGTCGAAGAGCCGGAAGCGCAGGGCGAGCCCGAACGGCACCCGACCGGCGGCGACGGCCTCGGAGTGCGCGACCGCGGTGGTGGCCGCGGCCCGGAAGATCCGTCCCTTGCCGCCGAGGTCGGCCTTCTGCTCGGACGAGTTGTAGATCTTCTCGAAGACGCGGGGGACGGCCAGCAGGAAGGTCGGCTTGAACGTGGACACCGCGCGCAGCAGGTCCTTCGTGTCCGGCTCGTGCCCGACGAGCACACCGGCGGAGACGGACATCGCGGCGATGAAGCGGGCGAAGACGTGGGCCATCGGGATGAACAGCAGCGTCGAGGCGTCCCCGGCGACGATCTCCGACATGGCCTCGGTGGAGCCCTCGACGGTGGCGGTGAAGTTGTCGTGCCGGAGCACGCAGCCCTTCGGCCGCCCGGTCGTGCCCGAGGTGTAGATGATCGTCGCGTCGTCACGCCCGGAGACCGTGGCGGTGCGGGCGTCGAGCTCGTCGTCGGTGACCTCCTCGCCCAGGCGGGTGAGGTCGTCGAGGCCGCCGCCGTCGATCGTCCAGTGCTGCCCGAGGTGGGGCAGGTCGGCGGCGATCCCGGCGACCCGACGGGCGTACTCCTCCTGCTCGACGACGATCGCGACCGACTCCGAGTCGGACAGGATGTGCCGGACCTGGTCGGGGGAGCTGGTCTCGTACACGGGGACGGACACCAGGCCGGCGGTCCACACCGCGAAGTCGACGAGCGTCCACTCCATGCGGGTGCGGGACAGGATCGCCACGTGGGCGCCCGGCTCGAGTCCGGCCGCGACGAAGCCCTTCGCGATCCCGCGGACCCGGCGCAGCACCTCGGCCGCGCTGATGCCGGTCCAGGTGTCCCCGGTGCGCTCGGCGAGGATCGGTCGGTCCGGGGTGAGCCGGGCCCGGTCGGCGAGCAGGCGTGCGGCGGAGCCGTGGTCCGGGGCGACGGGCCCCGTGTCCTGCTCGGAGCGGTGCGCGGCGGGCGACGCGCCCCTGCTGGTGGACGTGGTGCGGTCGGCACGCTGATCGGTCACGGCAACTCCCTCGTCGGCCCGTTCGATGTGAGTCCGCTCATCGTCGAGTCGGCTCCCGCTCAGCATAGGACGCCGACTCGCGGGTTCGGTGAGCGCCCGGCAGGTTCGGAGCGAGGGCGGTGAACCGGTAGGCTCCGTGTTCGTGCATGCCATCGGAATCGACATCGGGGGCACCAAGATCGCGGGAGCGGTCGTCACGGAGCTCGGCGAGATCCTCGCCGAGGACCGCGTCGCCACGAACGCTGCGGACCCGATCGCCATGCTCGACGACGTCGTGTCGATGGTCGAGCGCCTCAGCCTCCAGCACCAGGTCGGTGCGGTGGGCGTCGCTGCCCCGGGCTTCATCGACGCCTCGCAGTCGATCGTCTACTACACGCCGAACATCCGCTGGCGGAACGAACCCCTGCGTCAGAAGCTGCAGGAGCGCCTCGGCGACCTGCACATCACGGTCGACAACGACGCGAACGCCGCCGGCTGGGCCGAGTTCCGCTTCGGCGCCGGCCGCCTGGTGTCCGACATGACGATGCTCACGATCGGCACCGGTGTCGGTGGCGCGATCGTCACCGAGGACCGCCTGTTCCGCGGGGGCTTCGGCACCGGCGGCGAGATCGGCCACCTCCGCATCGTCCCGAACGGTCTGCCCTGCGGCTGCGGCGCCCGCGGTTGCATCGAGCAGTACGGTTCCGGCCGCGCGCTCCAGCGGATGGCGAACGACGTCGCGGACGCCGGCGGCATCGGCGTCGCCCTGGCCGAGGCCCGCGACGCGAACGGCGGGCACCTCGACGGCGCGATCGTCGGGGACCTCATCCTCGCTGACGACCCGGGCGCCCTGGCCGCGCTCCGCCGACTCGGTCGCCACCTGGGCGAGGCGTGCGCGTCGCTCTCCGCGGTGCTCGACCCGCAGCTGTTCGTGTTCGGCGGCGGCGTCGCGAGCGCGGGGGACCGGCTGCTGGAGCCGATCAAGCAGGCGTACCTCAACAACCTGCCGGCGCGCGGCTACCACCCGGAGCCCGACTTCGTCATCGCCGAGCTCGTCAACGACGCCGGGGTGGTCGGCGCGGCCGACCTCGCGCGCATCCACGCTCGCACGGCCTGACCGCCAGCCCACCCCCACCCGACGGAGTCGACGATGCTCTACTGGCTGCTGAAGAACTTCGTGCTCGGCCCGCTCATCCTGACGCTGTTCCGGCCGTGGGTGATCGGCCGCGAGTACGTGCCCACCACCGGACCGGTCATCTTCGCCTCGAACCACGTCTCGTTCATCGACTCGGTCATCCTGCCGGCGGTGCTCGACCGGCGTCTGTCCTTCCTGGCGAAGAGCGACTACTTCACCGGTCGGGGGCTCAAGGGCTGGGCGACGAAGACGTTCTTCAACGCCATCGGGCAGCTGCCGATCGACCGCTCCGGCGGCAAGGCGTCCGAGGCGTCGCTCCGCACCGGCCTGCAGGTCCTGGCGCGCGGTGAGCAGCTCGGCATCTACCCCGAGGGCACCCGGAGCCCGGACGGAACGCTTTACCGCGGCCGCACCGGCATCGCCCGCATGGTCCTCGAGGGCCGGGTCCTCGTCGTGCCGGTCGCGATGATCGGCACGCGCGAGGTGCAGCAGATCGGGCAGAAGTTCCCGAAGTTCAAGCGCGTCGGGGTCGTGTTCGGCAAGCCGCTCGACTTCTCGCGCTTCGAGGGCCTCGAGACCGACCGGTTCATCCTCCGGAGCGTCACGGACGAGATCATGCACGAGCTCCGTGGGCTGAGCCGACAGCAGTACGAGGACGTCTACGCGACGAGCGTGAAGGAGCGGGCGACCACCGCGCGCGAGACCGTCATGCGGGAGCGTCGCGCCACCCCCGGACGGTAGGCTCGGACAGTCCCGCAACCGTCGGGACGCCGCCGGCCGGCCGCCGACGGCCGCGCGCGACCAGAACACCGAGGTGCAGCCTTGTCCGAGTCGATCGACTCCCTCACCCTGCAGGATCCCGACGTGATCGCGGGTCTCGACCACTGGCGCACGCTCCCGATCAAGCAGCAGCCGACCTGGCCCGACCCCGCCGCGGCCGAGGCCGCGTCCGCCGAGATCGCCACGCTGCCGCCGCTCGTCTTCGCGGGCGAGGTCGACCAGCTCCGTGACCGTCTGGCCGCAGCCGCGCAGGGCCGCGCCTTCCTGCTGCAGGGCGGCGACTGCGCCGAGACCTTCGCCGGGGCCACCGCCGACTCGATCCGCGACCGCGTCAAGACGATCCTGCAGATGGCCGTCGTGCTGACGTACGGCGCCTCGACCCCGGTGATCAAGATGGGCCGGATGGCGGGGCAGTTCGCCAAGCCCCGGTCGAGCGACCTCGAGACCCGCGGCGACGTCACGCTGCCGGCGTACCGCGGCGACATCGTGAACGGCTACGACTTCACGCCGGAGTCCCGCCAGGCCGACCCCCGGCGCCTGGTCCAGGGTTACCACACGGCAGCCTCGACGCTGAACCTCGTGCGCGCCTTCACCCAGGGCGGGTTCGCCGACCTGCGCCAGGTGCACTCGTGGAACAAGGGTTTCGCGGCCAACCCGGCGAACGCCCGCTACGAGAACCTGGCGGCGGAGATCGACCGCGCCATCCAGTTCATGGCGGCCTGCGGCGCGGACTTCGAGGCGCTCAAGCACGTCGAGTTCTACGCGTCGCACGAGGGTCTGCTCATGGACTACGAGCGCCCGATGACCCGGATCGACTCCCGCTCCGGGCAGGCGTACGACACGTCCGGCCACTTCATCTGGATCGGGGAGCGCACGCGCGACCTCGACGGCGCCCACGTCGACTTCCTGTCGCGCGTCCGCAACCCGATCGGCGTCAAGCTCGGCCCGACGACCTCGGTCGCCGACATGCAGGCCCTCGTCGAGAAGCTCGACCCCGAGCGCGAGCCGGGTCGCCTGACCTTCATCACCCGGATGGGCGCCGGCAGGATCCGCGACGAGCTGCCCAAGCTGCTCGAAGCGGTCAAGGGCATGGACGCGAACCCGCTCTGGGTGACCGACCCGATGCACGGCAACGGCCTGACGACGCCGAACGGCTACAAGACGCGCCGCTTCGACGACGTCGTGGACGAGGTCCTCGGGTTCTTCGAGGTGCACCGCGCCGTGGGCACGTACCCCGGCGGCATGCACGTCGAGCTCACCGGCGACGACGTCACCGAGTGCCTCGGCGGCTCGGAGCACATCGACGAGGCGACGCTCGCGACCCGGTACGAGTCGCTCTGCGACCCGCGGCTCAACCACATGCAGTCGCTCGAGCTCGCCTTCCTGGTGGCCGAGGAGCTCCGCGCCCACCCCTCGGTCGTGCGCTGACGCGCTGACCACCCGCCGGACGGGAGGCCCGACACCGCGACGGGTGTCGGGCCTCCCGTCCGTCACCGGTCGGGTCCGGCACCGGTCGGGTCCGGCACCGGGCCGCGCGGACCGGGTCCCGCCTGGTCGCGCTCCCGGGGTCGTGCCCACTGGTGCTGCCTACTGGCCGTGTCGAACGGTCGTGCCGACTGGCCGTGTCGAACGGTCGTGCCTACTGGTCGTAGGAGAGGGTGACCGTGTCGCCCTTGTGCACCGTGGTGCCCGGCGCGGGGTCCGTGGACCTGACCGGGAGCTTGCTCTCCCAGTCGTAGAAGCCGCAGAGGATGTTCGTGCACTTCGGGTACGTCACTTCGAGCCCGAGCCCCTCGAGCGACGAGCGCGCCTGGTCGATCGTCTGGTCGCTCACGTCCGGCAGGGTGATCGGGACCGGCCCCTTGGACACGAGGACGTCGACGGCCGTTCCCTCGACCGCGGGGTCGGCGGTGACCGTCGCGGAGATGACCTGCCCCTGCGGCACGTCGTCGCTGAACTGCTGTGTCTGCGCCCCGAGCGCCAGACCGACCTCGTCGAGGGCCGCACGGGCGTCGTCGACGGTCTTGCCGGTGACGTCCGGGACCGCGCCGAGGGAGACGGTGAGGGTCACGGGGCCGCCCTCGGGGTACTGCTCGACGGTCGTGAGGTCCACGGTGCCGTCACCGTCCCGACCGGTGGCCGCGATGACGGTGTCGGCGGCGACGTCGGCAGAGAACTGGTACTGCGCGTCCTGCAGGTCGAAGTCGTCGTCGAGGGCGGCCTGTGCGGTGGTCACCGACTGCCCGACGATGGTCGGCAGGGTGATCATCCGGGGGCCGCTCGACACGACGATGCGGACCGCGGTGCCCTTCCGGACCTCGCGTGCCGCCGGGGGCTGGGTCGCGGTGACCCGGCCGGCCTCGACGGCGGCGTCGGGTCGGGAGCTCGTGGCCGCAGCGGCGGTGAGGCCGTTCGACTCGAGCAGCTGCCGGACCTGCGACACGGTCTTGCCGGCCACGGCGGGGATGCGGACGTTGCCGCCCGGGCCGGGCCCGAACCAGGCGGCGACGCCGGCCCCGACGAGGGCGAGGACCACGACGACGACCAGGGCGATCCAGCCGCGCTTGCGTCGCTTGGCCGACTTGTCGGCGAGTCGCTGGCCGGCGGGGGAGAGCACCGCGGCGACGGCCCCGGTGCGTCGCGGGCCCGGTGCCGAGCGACCACCGCTGCGGCCGCGCTGGGGGGCGGCGGCGGTCTCGTCGGTGCCGCGACGGTCGAGCACGGTGGTGTCGTGTTCGCTGGCGTCCTCGAGCGGCTCGTGCCCGCCGAAGCCGGCGGCCCCGGCACTTCCGCCGGAGGGGAGGATCGCGGTCGCGTTCTCGGGGCGCAGCACGGCGGTGCGGTACTGCCCGGTGGCGCGCTGCTGGACGCCCGACATGTGGTCGAGCATCTCGCGGGCGTCGCGGGGCCGGTCGCGCGGGTCGCGTGCGGTCGCCCAGGCGACGAGGTCGTCGAGCTCCGCGGGGACGCCGGGCGTCGCGGCGCTGGGCGCGGGGACGGTGTCGTTGGCGTGCTGGTACGCGATCTGCATCGGCTGCTCGCCCTTGTAGGGCTGCTCGCCGGTGAGCATCTCGTAGAGCATGATGCCGAGCGCGTAGATGTCGCTGCGCGAGTCGGCGGCACCCCGGGTGACGAGTTCGGGGGAGAGGTAGGCGATGGTCCCGAGCAGGGCGGCGCCGGTGGCGGTGTTCGCGGTCGTGGCGCGGGCGAGGCCGAAGTCGCCGAGCTTGATCCGGCCGTCGTCGGCGAGCAGGACGTTCTCCGGCTTGAGGTCGCGGTGCACGATGCCGGCGCGGTGCGCGGAGGCCAGACCGGCGAGCACGGCGCGGAGGATGTCCGTCGCCTGCTCGGGGGTGAGCGCCCGGTGCTCGTGCAGGAGGTCCCGGAGCGTGATGCCCGGGATGTACTCCATGACGATGTAGACGCAGTCGTCCTCGGCGCCCTGGTCGTAGACGCCCACGAGGTTCGGGTGCGAGAGCCGGGCGGCGGACCGGGCCTCCTGGATGAAGCGCTCCCGGAAGGCCTGGTCGTCCGCCAGGTGCCCGTGCATGATCTTCACCGCGACACGACGCTCGAGCCGCACATCGGTGGCGAGGTACACGGTCGCCATGCCGCCCCGCGCGATGCGCGAGCGGACGCGGTACCGCTGATCGATCATGCGACCGATCATCGGGTCCGTGGCGGCGTTCGTGGTCATCTGCGGCATTCTACGAAGCGGTTCGTCCGACGACGGCACCGGCGCACCGGTCGTTACACGATCTCGACCGGAGGGATGACCCGGCGGTCCGCGAGCGACCGCCGGCAGGGGTCAGATCGACCGGAGCCAGGCGGCCGCGGACTGCTCCCACTGGGCGTAGGCCTTGGGGTACGCGGAGAGCTGGACGGCCTGTGCGGCCTCGGTGACGCTCATCGAGGACCAGCCGGGCACGTCGAGCAGCCCGCGGGTCACGCCGGGGTTCGGGTTCCGCGAGCCGCCGAAGAAGAGTTCGGTGGCGTACACGGTGTCCTGCAGCTGCCCCGGCGTGCCCCAGCCCTGGCTCGGTCGCTGCTGGAACAGGCCGACCGAGTCGCGGTCGCCGTGTGCCAGGTTCCGGAGGTTCGACTCCTGCATCGCCGTGGCGAGCGCGATGACGAGGCCACGGTCGGACACCCCGAGGGAGCGGCCGACGCGGACGATCGTGGCGGCGTTCGCGCGCTGCTCGCTGGACAGCGACGGTCCGCTGGTCGGCAGGACGAGCGTGCCGCCGGCGTAGATCGTGCTCGTGTAGGTGAGGCCGTTCGCGGCCAGGAGCGAGGCGACCGACACCCCGTGCGTGGTCGCGACCGAGGCGATGGTGTCGCCGTTGCCGATCGTGACCGACCCGCCACGGGTGACCGACGCGGCGGTCGGGGCCGCCGACGTGGTGGTCGCCGGACCGGCGGTGGTGGCGGTCTCGACCGCGCCGCTGCCGCCGGCCGGCACGCGGAGCGTCTGGCCGGGGTAGATGACGCTGCGCTGCGACAGCTCGTTCGCCGTGAGGAGCGCCGCGGTCGAGACGCCGACCTTCGCGGCGATGCCGGAGACGGTGTCGCCCTGCTTGACGTGGTAGCTCGCCGTGGTCGACGAGGTGGTCACCGCTCCGCCGACGGGCGTGGAGGCCAGGCGCAGCGTCTGCCCGGCGTGGATGATCGTGTTCCAGCCGAGGCCGTTGCGCACCAGGATCTCCTGGGCGGAGAGGCCGTAGCGGGCCGCGATGCCGGAGACGGTGTCGCCCTGCTGGACGGTGTAGGTGGTCGGCGCTGGCTGCCGGGTCGCGGCGACGGTGGTCGCGACCGGGGTCGCGGGTCGGGCGACCGCGGTGCCGAAGACCGGACGGGAGCCGAGGTTGCGGTCCTCGTCGACGTGGCGCTTGCCGGCCTCGTCGTCGTGGCGCTGGTCGGCGTGGGCGATCGGTCCGGTGAGTCCGGCGGTCACCGCGATGGTGCCGGCCAGGACGATCGGCATCGTCGCGAAGCGCGCCGAGCGGATGCGGCGTGCCGTCTCGTCTGCGGTCGTGTCCCTGTCCACGGTCGTTCTCCTGTCTCCGCACGGCGTCGGTACGGGGTGGGTCTGTCGGCCGTGCGCGCACACGCGGCACGCACAGGTGACCACACGCTGACATGCGGTTGGTGCCAAGTCAACCAGAGAGTCGGGTGTTGTGGGTGTGACTGGTGTGACTTCGCCGTGCCACTCCGGTGCCCTCGTCGAGCAGCGGCGACCGGACACGGACGCGGTCGGAGGTGCCCGGTGCTGTCCGTGCCCGTCCGGCTCTGGCACGATGGACCCCGTGAGTGCCACCCTTCCCGGAGACGACGCCCTGTCCGAACGCTGGTTGACCGTGCCCGACCTGGTCGACCTGCTGGGGGTGAGCCCCGGCCGCGTCCACCGCCTGTTCGAGGAGCGCACGCTGCTCCCCGCCCGCGTCGACGGCGTGCTCCGGGTCCCCACCGAGTTCCTCGACGGCACCGAGCCCCTGCCCGCCCTCCGCGGCACCCTCATCGTCCTCGGCGACAACGGGCTGACCGACGACGAGGCCGTGCGCTGGATGCTCACCCCCGACGACGCCATGGGGACGTCGCCGATCGCCGCCCTGCGGGCGAACCGCAAGGCGGAGGTGCGCCGCGCGGCGCAGGCGCTCCTCTAGGACCAACCGTCGGTCGGCCGGCCCCGCCGGGGCGGTCACCCACCCGGTCGCAGACGCGACCCGCTGACGCACGGACCAGACGGACGGGAGGCCCGGTACCAGCTGGTACCGGGCCTCCCGTCCGTCTCGGGGTGCGCTGCGCGCTGTGTCGTGTCTCCGGCCGGCTCAGGCGGAGCGGCGACTGACCGTGTCCGCGAGGGACGCGAGCTGCTCGCGTGCCGAGGGCGTGAGCGGCGCCGCGTCGAGCGCGGCCTTCGCCCGCTGGACGTGGCGGTCGATCGAGCGCTCGACGGCGCTGAGCGCACCGGAGTCGGTGAGCGTCGCGCGGAGCATCTGCACCTGGTCGTCGTCGAGGTCCGGGTCGCCGAGCAGCTCGTCGAGGAGCTGGCGCGCACCGACCGGGAGTGCCTTGCGGGCCGTCGCGACGAGGACGGTGCGCTTGCCCTCGCGGAGGTCGTCGCCCGCCGGCTTGCCCGTCACCTCGGGGTCGCCGAAGACACCGAGGACGTCGTCGCGGAGCTGGTAGGCCACGCCGAGGGGGAGGCCGAACGACCGCAGCCCGTCGAGCTGGCTCTCGCTCGCGCCGGCGATCAGCGCACCGATGAGGAGCGGCGCCTCGACCGAGTACTTGGCGGACTTGAAGACGATGACGCGCTGGGCCCGGACGAGCTGCTCGGCGTCGTCGACCGTCGGCCACGCGGTCTCCTCGTGGATGTCGAGGTACTGCCCGGCCGTCACCTCGAGCCGCATGGTGTGGAACTCCTGGCGGACGATGCGCGCCCGGACCGGGTCGAGGAGCGCGAGGGCCTCGTCGAAGACCGCGTCGCTGAGGGAGAGGAGTCCGTCACCCAGCAGCAGGGCGGCGTTCGTGCCGTAGAGCGCACGGTCGCCGACCCAGGACGACTCGGCGTGCAGGGACTCGAAGCGGCGGTGCGCTGCCGGACGGCCGCGACGGGTGTCCGACCGGTCCATGATGTCGTCGTGCACGAGGGCCGCGGCGTGGAAGATCTCCAGTGCGGCGGCGGCGGTGACGATCGCCTCGGCCGTGGTCTGGCGGGACCCCTCGGAGAGCGGGTCGAACGAGCCGGAACGGCCCGCGACGGACTGCCACCCCCAGTAGCAGAACAGCGCCCGGAAGCGCTTGCCGCCGGACAGGAGGTCCCGGGCGAACGTGTCGAAGGACACCAGGTCCGGACTGATCGACGCGAGGCGGTCGCGCTGCTCGTCGAGAGCCCGATCGATCCGCGCCGAGACGAGGTCCACTAATCGCGTACTCTCAGCCACGGTCCTTACCTTAGTGGGTGGTCCGGTCGTAAGATCGGTCCACCCCTTCCACCGCGTCGATCCCAGGAACAAGAGGGAACCAAGATGCCACTCTCGGAGCAAGAGCAGCGACTCCTCGAGGAGATGGAGCGGAGCCTCTACCAGAACGACTCCGACTTCGTGGCGCGCGTGACCCGCCGCCAAGGCCGTCCCACGTACACCGCCATCACGATCGGTGTGCTCATCGGCCTCGTCGGCGTGGGTGTGATCGTCCTCGGCCTGGTCATCAAGCAGCCCCTCATCGGTGTGCTGGGATTCGTCGTGATGCTCGCGGGGGTGCTCTTCGCCCTCCGTCCGGGTGGACGCACCGTGGCGGCCCGGCCCGCGCGGCCCGGCCCCGGCGGGCGTCCGGCAGCGCGCGGCACCGCACGTCCGGCGCGGGGCTCCTCCGGCGGGTCCTTCATCGACCGGATGAACGAGCGCTGGGACAAGCGCAACCAGCAGGACTAGTTCCTCCACATCCCTCCACGGGGTCGGCCTCCACAGGCCGGCCCCGTTTCTTCGTGCCCGGACGCCGACCGACGGCAGGCGGCGCAGGGTGCTCGGTGCTCGGTGCTCGGTGCTCGGTGCCCGGATGTACCGGGCGCACCCTCTCGGTCGCGTCGCCGCGCCGGGTCGCCGACGGGCACCGGTGCTCCTCCGGAGCCGATTCCCCTCCACTCCGCTTCACCGCGCCGCCCAGCCCGCCGCTGCGCGGATCCGGCGCCCCTCCACAGCGCCCGGATGGCCCCAATAGGGGTGCCGACGGGGAGTGGTGGGGCATTTGGACAGCGGAGTGGAGGGAAGTGGAGTACCGTGGAGCATGACGAGGACCGGTGGAGCTGAAGGGGAGGCCCCGAGATGCTGCTCGGTACCCATGCCCCGAAGCTCGACGAGAAGGGTCGCGTGATCCTCCCCGCCAAGTTCCGGGACGAACTGTCCGGGGGCCTCGTCATGACCCGCGGCCAGGAGCGGTGCGTGGTCGTCTTCAGTGCCAGGACCTTCGAGGAACTCCACGAGCGGATCCGCCAGGCGCCGATGACGTCGAAGCGCACCCGCGACTACATGCGCCTGTTCCTCTCCGGGGCGAGCGCGGAACAGCCCGACAAGCAGAACCGCGTCACGATCCCGCAGAACCTCCGCGAGTACGCGGGGCTCGAGCGGGACCTGACAGTCATCGGCAGCGGTGACCGTGCCGAGATCTGGTCGACCAGCGCATGGGAGGCCTACTACGCCGAGGCCGAGGAGGCCTTCGCCGAGAACGACGAGGAGGTGATCCCGGGGATCTTCTGATCCGTGGATCGAGACTCCCAGCCGTGGAGCCCTGACACACCTTCCCCGGTGTCAGGTCGCATGGATGGGGATCCGGACCCACGGCCCAGGAGGTCAGGGGCGCACATGGCAGCACCGGAACGGTTCCCGCACACACCCGTGATGCTCGAGCGCATCGTGGACCTCTTCACGCCGACGCTCGAGGGCCCGGGCAAGGTCGTCGTCGATGCGACCCTCGGGATGGGCGGCCACTCGGCGGGACTCCTCGAGCGTTTCCCCGAGCTCACCCTCGTCGGCCTCGACCGCGACACCGACGCACTCGGCATCGCGGGGGACCGGCTCGCACGCTTCGGCGACCGTGTGCACCTGGTGCACACCGTCTACGACGAACTGCCCGCGGCGCTCGACGGCCTCGGCATCAGCGCGGTGGACGGCGTCCTGTTCGACCTGGGCGTCTCGTCGCTGCAGCTCGACCGGGCCGAGCGTGGCTTCGCCTACAGCCAGGACGCCCCGCTCGACATGCGGATGGACCGGACGCAGGGCATCACCGCGGCCGAGGTCCTCGCCGAGTACGACGAGCGCGACCTGCGACGGATCTTCCAGCGCTACGGCGAGGAGAAGCTCGCCGGCCGGTACGCGAAGGCGATCGTCGAACGACGCGTCGAGCGTCCCTTCACCATGTCCGGCGACCTGGTCCAGGTGCTGCACGACGCGACCCCGGTCGCGGTCCAGCGCCAGGGGCACCCGGCGAAGCGCGTGTTCCAGGCGCTCCGGATCGAGGTCAACACCGAGCTCAGCGTGCTCGAACGGGCGATCCCCGCCGCACTCGACCGCATCCGGGTCGGCGGGCGCCTGGTGGTCGAGTCCTACCAGTCCCTCGAGGACCGCATCGTCAAGCGGGCCCTCGTGGAACGGACCACGTCGAGTGCCCCGGCGGACCTGCCGGTCGAACTCCCCGAGCACGCTCCGACCTTCACCCTCGTCGTCAAGGGCGCGGAACAGGCCGACGAGGCCGAACGCGCCGCCAACCCCCGAGCTACCCCCGTGCGACTCCGCGCGGCCGAGCGGATCCGGAAGTGACATGAGCACGAACCTCGCACTCGTCGACCCTGTCGTCGCCCCGTCGCGCGCGCCGCGTCCCGACCGCTCCCGCCCGGAGCTCGTCGAGGTGCGGCCGACCAAGGCGCAGCGCCGGGCCCGACCCCGTGTCGCCTACGCCGTCGTGGCGATCGCCGCGCTCGGCATCCTGCTGCTCGCGCAGCTCGGCATCAGCATGGCGCTCAGCCAGGGCGCCTACACGCTCAGCTCGCTGAAGTCGGAGCAGGTGGGACTGAACCGCAGCCAGGGCTCGCTGTCCGAGGAGCTCCGGGTGCTCGAGTCGCCCCAGAACCTCGCCCGGAACGCACAGTCCCTCGGCATGATCGCGAACTCGACGCCGGTGTACCTCGACCCGAAGACCGGCACCGTGTACGGCACGCCGACGCCCGCGACCCCGGAGGAGGCCACGGGCAACACCGCGAACCAGGTGCCGAACTCCCTGCTCGGCGACGTCCCCATGGCCGCACGACCCGGCGACACTGCCACCAGCAAGGAGACCGGCGGCGCATCCGCCGCGACCGACGGCGAGGCCGCCCAGGCTCCTGCCGCCGCCGCCCCGGCACCCGCGGCGGAGCGCCCGGCGTCGGACGCTGGGAACACCGGCGGGGCCAGCGCGTCGGACCAGGGTTCGCCGAAGTCGTCCGTAGAGTCCGACCCGAACCAGCTGCAGGCCCCGACGACCCGCTGACCCGCAGCTCAGCTCGACCCGGAAAGGCCGCTCGTGCAGAAGACCCTCCGCAACCGCCGACTCCGATACAGCGTCGTGGTGATCGCGATCATCGCCCTGGTCGCGGTGTTCGTCGTCCGCCTGGTGGACATCCAGGTCGTGCAGGCCGAGGAGCTCACCGACGCTGCGCAGTCGAAGCGCAGCATCCCGGTGACGCTCTACGGCACCCGGGGGTCGATCGTCGACCGGGACGGCACCGCCCTGGCCGAGAGCGTGATCCGGTACAACATCACGACGTCGCCCCGCCTGGTGAAGAAGTTCGAGGGCAAGCTCGGCGGGACCCGGGTCAAGGACGTCACGGTCGACCAGGCCCTCGCCGCCGTCGCGCAGGCGTCTGGCGGTGACGTCGAGACCATGCGGAAGAACATCGCCGCGGACCCGAAGTCGGACTTCGCCTACCTGGTGAAGGGCATCGACGCCAAGCACTACGAGGCCGTCGTCGCCCTCGGCATCCCCTGGGTCTACAAGGAGCAGCAGGCCGCGCGGACGTACCCGACGGGCGCTGCCACCGGCAACATCACCGGGTTCATGGGCACGGACGGTGCCCAGGCCGGCCTCGAGCTCGCGTACCAGAAGTGCCTCGCCGGGACGAACGGCTCCGAGACCTACGAACGCGGCGAGGACGGCGTCCAGCTGCCGGGCAGCACCGTGACGAAGAAGCGTGCGCAGGACGGTGGGACGCTCGTCACCACGATCGACAGCGACCTGCAGTACATGGCGGGGCAGGACATCGCCGACGCGGCGCTGCAGCTCAAGGCCGAGTCCGCGACCGCGACCGTCGTCAACGCGAAGACCGGTGAGGTGCTCGCCGTCGCGGACTACCCGACGGTCGACCCCAACGACGTCGACGCGACCACCGACCAGGGCGCCTTCGGGTCCCGGGCGCTGACGGCGGCGTACGAGCCCGGTTCGACGATCAAGGCCGCCATCGCCGCCGCGCTCATCGACAAGGGGCTCGCGAGCCCGACGACCCAGGTCGTCGTCCCGTACTCGCGCACGTTCTCGTGGGGCGGCACCATCCACGACTCCGAGCTGCACCCGACCGAGAACCTGACGCTGACCGGGATCCTCCGCGACTCGTCGAACGTCGGCATCACCGACCTCGGCGCCAAGATGACGACGCAGCAGCGGTACGACGTCATGCGTGAGTTCGGCCTGTTCGAACCGGAGCCGGCGATCGACTACCCGGGCCAGCCGTCCATGCAGTACGGCGCGAGCCCGAAGTGGGACAAGCAGACCGACGTCAACTCAATGTTCGGTCAGGGCATCGTGACGACGGCGATGCAGGTGTCAAGCATCTACCAGACCCTCGCGAACGGCGGTGTCCGGATCCCGCTGCACATGGTCAAGGGCTGCCAGACCGAGTCCGGGAAGACGATCGACGCGCCCGACGTGCAGAGCAAGCGGGTGGTGTCCGAGACCGCGGCGACCCAGACCGTCGACATGCTCCAGAGCGTGGTGACGGACGGGACGCTCGAGGGCATGAAGCCGATCTCGGGCTACAACGTCGCGGCGAAGACCGGCACCGCCGAGGTCTCCGACGGCAAGGGCTACGGCGCGGACCGTATCATCTCGGTGGCCGGAATGGCACCCGCCGAAGACCCCCAGTATGTTGTCACGGTGACGTTCACGAAGCCGCAGACCTCGAAGTGGTCGAGCGGAGCGGCTCCGGCGTTCCGCACACTCATGTCCCAGGTGCTCGAGAAGTACCGAGTCGCCCCCTCCACGACGCAGGCACGCACCTACCCGTCGACCTGGTAGGCACACCCGTCCACGTGGTGAGGAAGAAGGAGCACTTGTCAGCACGGATCCCCCCGGTCCTCCGGCCCGAACACCCGACCCCGCGGCCGGTCGCCGAACTCGCGAACGCCTTCGGGCTCCGCGTCGTCGGCTCCCTGGACGGCGTCGAGACGACCGGGGTCACCCTGAGCGCCGCCGAGGTGCAGCCGGGTGACCTGTTCGTCGGCGTCCACGGCGCGAACCGCCACGGTGCCGAGTTCGCCGCCGACGCCGCCGAGCGCGGTGCGGTCGCGGTGCTGACCGACGCCGACGGCGTCGCGACGGCCGAGACCTCGGGCCTCCCGGTGCTCGTCGTCGAGGACCCCCGTGCCGCGCTGGGCGACGTCTCGGCGTGGGTCTACCGCACCAACCCGGACGAGGCCGAGCTCCCGCAGCTCTTCGCCGTCACGGGCACGAACGGCAAGACGAGCACCTCCTACATCCTCGAGGGCATCCTCAAGCAGCTCGGCCTGGTCACCGGCCTGAGCTCGACCGCCGAGCGCCACATCGGCTCGCTCAGCGTGACGAGCCGCCTCACCACGCCCGAGGCCAGCGAGATGCACGCGCTCCTCGCCCGCATGCGCGAGAGCGAGGTCCGCGCGGTGGCCGTCGAGGTCAGCGCCCAGGCCCTCAGCCGGCACCGGGTCGACGGCATCGTGTTCGACGTCGTCGCCTTCACGAACCTCAGCCACGACCACCTCGACGACTACGCCGACATGGAGGAGTACTTCCAGGCGAAGCTGCCGCTGTTCCAGCCGGAGCACGGCCGTCGCGGAGTCGTCTCGCTCGACACCGATTGGGGGCAGCGTGTCGTGCAGGACTGCCGCATCCCGGTGACGACCATCACGGTCCACCCCGACGTCGAGGCCGAGTGGCACGTCGACATCGTCGAGGCGCACGCCGCCTACACCGAGTTCCGGCTGACCGGCCCCGAGGGTCGGGAGCTGACCACCCGCGTCCCGCTCATCGGCTGGCACATGGCCGCGAACGCCGCACTGGCGATCGTCATGCTCGTCGAGGGCGGCTTCGAGCTCGGCGCCATCGCGCACGCGCTCGAGACGAACCACCGGCGCTACCCCGACGAGACCGAGGGCACGGTCGTCAGCGCGATCGAGTGCTACCTGCCCGGTCGCACCGAGCGGGTCTCCGGCGACGCGGGCCCGAGCGTCTACGTCGACTTCGGCCACAGCCCCGACGCCTTCCTCAACACCCTCGCCGCGGTCCGCCAGTTCACGCCCGGCAAGGTCGTGATGCTGTTCGGTGCCGACGGTGACCGCGACACCACGAAGCGTGCCGACATGGCGCGCGTGGCGGCCGAGGGGTCGGACATCCTCGTCGTCACCGACCACCACCCCCGCTTCGAGGACGCCGCGTCGATCCGGAAGACCCTGGTCGACGCCGCCCGTGCCGCGTACCCGGACCACGAGATCCACGAAGTGAGCCCGCCCGAGGCCGCGATCCGCGCCGCCGTCGCCCTCGTCGGCGACGGGGACTCGATCCTCTGGGCCGGTCCGGGACACCAGGACTACCGCGACATCCAGGGCGTCCGGACGCCGTACTCCGCCCGCGACGAAGCCCGCACCGCCCTCCGCGAAGCCGGCTGGGAACCGAACACGGGCCCGGCGGAGGACGCACGATGATCGCGCTCACCCTCGCCGAGATCGCCGCCGCGGTCGACGGCGAGCTGGTCCGCGGTGCCGCCGACACGATCGTCGACGGCTCCGTCGAGACCGACTCCCGCCTCGTCGCTCCCGGCAGCGTGTTCTTCGCCCTGCTCGGCGAGGAGACCGACGGCCACCGCTTCGTGCCGACCGCCGCCGCCGCCGGTGCCGGCCTCGTCGTCACCGAGCGCGCCCTCGACCTGCCGGAGGACACCACCACCGCCCAGATCGTCGTCGCCGACGGGTACGCCGCACTGGCCGCCCTGGCCCACGAGGTCGTCGTCCGGGTCCGTGCCGGTGGTGCGCTCCGCGTCGTCGGCATCACGGGCTCGAACGGCAAGACGAGCACGAAGAACATGCTCCGCAGGATCCTGTCGCGCGTCGGGGAGACCGTCGCGCCCGAGGGGTCGTTCAACAACCACGTCGGCGCGCCGGTCTCGATGCTGCGCATCACCCACGACACGCGCTTCCTCGTCGTCGAGATGGGTGCCAGCGGCATCGGCCACATCGCCGCGCTCGTCCGCATCGCCGAGCCCGACGTGGGCGTCGTCCTCAAGGTCGGGCTCGCCCACGCGGGGGAGTTCGGCGGCATCGAGGCGACCGAACGCGCCAAGTCGGAGATGGTGACGGACCTGCCGGCGACGGCCACGGCCCTCCTCAACGTCGACGACGACCGCGTCGCGCGGATGCGCGAGCGCACCGCGGCACGTGTGGTCGGCTTCGGCACCTCCGCCGGGGCGGACTACCGCATCAGCGACGTCGCGACGGACCGCGAGGGCACGCGCTTCACGCTCACCGCGCCTCCCGTCGGTGACGACGACCGCGGCGCCGCGTCGGTGGGCAGCGGCTCCAGCGCTCCCGAGACCGTCGACGTCCGTCTCGCCATCCTCGGCGAGCACCACGCGATGAACGCCGCCGCGGCCCTCACGGTCGCGCACGGCTGGGGCGTCCCGCTCGCCGTCGGCGCCGAGGCGCTCGCGTCGATGACGCGGGCGGAACGGTGGCGGATGGAGCTCCTCCAGGGCCCCGACGGCGTCACGGTGATCAACGACGCCTACAACGCCTCGCCCGACTCGACGGCGGCCGCCCTGCGGACGCTCGCCCAGGTCGCCCGACCGGGGGAGCGCACCGTCGCCGTCCTCGGCGAGATGGCCGAGCTCGGCGAGTTCTCCGTCGAGGAGCACGACCGCATCGGTCGCCTCGTCGTGCGGCTCGGCATCGGGCAGCTCGTGGTCGTCGGCCGCGGCGCGATGGCCGTCCACCAGGCCGCCACCCTCGAGGGATCGTGGGACGGCGAGTCCGTGTTCATCGAGGACGTCGACGACGCCGTCCGCGCCCTGCAGGAGCTCGTGCGTCCGGGTGACGTCGTCCTCGTCAAGTCCTCGAAGTCGGCCGGGCTGCGGTTCCTCGGCGACCGCCTCGGAGGTGTCCCCGCATGATCGCGCTCCTCGTCGCCGGCGCCGTGTCGCTGGTGTTCACACTGCTGCTCACGCCGCTGTTCATCAAGCTGTTCCACCGCCTCGGCTGGGGCCAGTTCATCCGTGACGACGGTCCGCAGTCGCACCACACCAAGCGCGGCACCGCCACAATGGGCGGCATCGTCCTCATCCTGGGCGCCGTCATCGGGTACTTCGTCGGGCACCTCGCCGGTGGCGACTCGCTGACGCTGTCCGGGCTGCTCGTGCTCTTCCTCATGGTCGGGCTCGGCGTCGTGGGCTTCGTCGACGACTTCCTCAAGGTCCGTCGCCAGCGGAGCCTGGGACTCGGCGGGTGGGCGAAGGTGCTCGGTCAGGTGATCGTCGGCGTGGTCTTCGCGACCGTCGCCCTGGTCGTCCCGACCGGCACCGGGAAGCCGCCGGCGTCGACCATGATCTCGGCGATCCGCGACGTGCCCTGGCTCGACTTCATGGCGCTCGGCACGGTCATCGGGACGATCCTGTTCCTGGCCTGGATCGTGCTGCTCACCGTCTCGACGTCGAACGGCGTGAACGTCGCCGACGGGCTGGACGGGCTCGCGACCGGGTCCAGCATCCTGGCGATCGGGTCCTACGTCATCATCGGGTTCTGGCAGTCGAACCAGATCTGCGGTGGGGCCCGGATCGACGAGAGCACCCGGCACGCCTGCTACACCGTGACCGACCCGCTCGACCTCGCGGTCGTCGCGGCCGCGGTGTGCGGTGGCCTGATCGGCTTCCTCTGGTACAACACGTCGCCGGCGCAGATCTTCCTCGGCGACACCGGCTCGCTCGGCCTGGGCGGCGCCCTCGCCGGTCTCGCGATCCTCAGCCGCACCGAGCTGCTGCTCATCCTCATCGGTGGCCTGTTCTTCATCGTCACCGGCTCGGTCATCCTGCAGCGCGCGTACTTCAAGATCACGCACGGCAAGCGCATCTTCCGGATGAGTCCCCTGCACCACCACTTCGAGCTCAAGGGCTGGGCCGAGGTGACCGTCGTCGTCCGGTTCTGGATCATCGCGGGGCTCTGCGTCGCGGCCGGGGTCGGGCTGTTCTACCTGGAATGGATCACACGAGTCCATGGATGAACGCCTGAACGGTCTCGACAGCTGGTACGCGGAGGGCTGGAAGGGCCTGCGGGTGGCGGTGCTCGGCCTCGGGGCCACGGGCTTCTCGGTCGCCGACACGCTCGCCGAGCTCGGCAGCGAGGTCGTCGTCTACTCGACCGACGCCCCCGCCGACAGCGTCGAGCTGCTCGACGTGATCGGCGTCCGCTTCGTGCAAGCGCCGCTCGACACGGTGCCGGCCGCGCTGGTCGAGCAGGCGCCGGACGTGGTCGTGGTGTCGCCGGGCCTCCCGCCGCACAACCCGACCGTGGTCTGGGCCGTCGAGCACGCCGCCGTCTGGGGCGACATCGAACTCGCCTGGCGCGTCCGCGACAAGGTCGTGCGCGGGCCGGTCGCCGCGCCCTGGGTGACCATCACGGGGACGAACGGCAAGACCACGACGACGCAGCTCGCGACCGCCATGTTCACGGCCGGCGGGCTCCGCGCCGTGGCGTGCGGGAACATCGGCGTGCCGGTGCTCGACGTCGTCCGTGACCCGGAGGGCTTCGACGTCCTGGTCGTCGAGCTGTCCAGCCACCAGCTGCACTCGATGCCGACCACCGGTCCCGGCGCCGTCGTGCCGCTCGCCTCGGCCTGCCTGAACATCGCCGACGACCACCTCGAGTGGCACGGGTCCGCCGAGGCGTACCGCGCCGCCAAGGGCAAGGTCTACGAGCGCACCGTGATGGCCTGCGTCTACAACACGGCCGACGAGGTCACCCGGCACATGGTCGAGGAAGCCGACGTGGTCGAGGGCTGCCGTGCCGTCGGCTTCTCGCTCGGCGTCCCGGCTCCGGGCGACGTCGGGATCGTCGACGACGTGCTCTGCGACCGCGCGTTCACCGGCGACCGTCGGAACAGCGCCCTCGAGCTGGCGACCCTCGCCGACCTCGAGGCCGCCGGACTCGACAGCCCGCACATGACCGCGAACGTCCTGGCAGCGGCCGCCCTCGCGCGTGCCGCCGCCGTGCAGCCGAGCGCGATCCGCACCGCCGTGCAGGGCTTCCGGGCCGACCACCACCGCACCGAGGCGGTCGCCACGGCCGACGGGGTCGCGTGGGTCGACGACTCGAAGGCGACGAACCCGCACGCCGCGACGGCGTCCCTGTCCGCGTTCGACCCGGTCGTGTGGATCGTCGGCGGCCTGTTCAAGGGCGTCGACATCGACGGACTCGTCGAACGCTTCGGCCCGGGCGTCCGGGGCGTCGTCGTCATCGGTACCGACCGCGCGCCCGTGCTCGAGGCATTCGCACGACACGCCCCCGCGGTCCCGGTGCTCCAGGTGGAAGCGACGGACACTGAGCAGGTCATGCCCGAGGCGGTCCGGCATGCCGCATCGGTCGCGCGACCGGGCGACACGGTCCTCCTCGCCCCGGCCGCAGCGTCGTTCGACCAGTTCGGTTCCTACGCCGACCGGGGCGAGCGTTTCGCGGCAGCGGTCCACGAGCACCTGGGAGGCGACGCCGATGGCGACACCGACGGATCTGCCGACGAACGGCCGTAGCGCACGGGCCCGTGCCGGCGCGGCCGGAGCGGCGGCCGGCGCCCGCGTGACCTCCGGGGTGGAGGGTGCACGCCGTCGGTCGAACGGTGCGGTCGTCGCGGTCAAGAACGTGTTCGTCGCCGAGTCGACGACGTTCTACACGATCCTCGGCGTGACGCTCTTCCTCGTCGTCTTCGGCGTCGTGATGGTGCTGTCGTCCTCGAGCGTCGAGGAGTACCGGTACAAGCACGGCTTCTTCGGCGCGTTCGCGAAGCAGGGCCTGTACGCGCTCATCGGGGTGCCGCTCATGCTCGTGGTGAGCCGGTTCTCCGCGGACTTCTGGCGTCGCTGGGCGATGCGGGTCCTCGGTGCCGGCCTCGTGCTCCAGCTCCTCGTGTTCACCCCGATCGGCATCGACGTGCAGGGCAACCGGAACTGGATCGGCGTCGGCGGCTTCAGTGCGCAGCCGTCCGAGGTCCTCAAGCTCGCCCTCGCGCTCGGCATAGGGGCGGTGCTGTTCCGCAAGCGCGAGAAGCTGCACGACTGGCGCGAGGTCTTCATCCCGGTCGGCCTGGCGTCGGCCGTGTCGATCGGGCTCGTGCTGCTCGGCGGCGACCAGGGCACCGCGATGATCATGGTCATCCTGGTGTTCGGCGCCCTGTTCGTCGGCGGCGCACGGCTGCGGCACCTCGGTGTCGGCCTGGCCGCGATCGCGGTGATGCTGCCGGTCGTCACGATGGCGTCGAGCTCCCGTCAGGTCCGCATCAGCGCGTGGCTGTCCGGCTGCACCGACTCGAACCAGGCGCAGGACATCTGCTGGCAGCCCGTGCACGGCATGTGGGCACTCGCGTCCGGTGGCGTGTTCGGCGTCGGGCTCGGCAACTCGAAGCTCAAGTGGTCGTGGCTGCCGGAGGCCGACAACGACTACATCTTCGCCATCGTCGGCGAGGAGCTCGGGCTGATCGGCGCCGTCGTCGTCCTCGCCCTCTTCGTCGTGCTGGCGATCGGCATGGTCCGCGTCATCCGTCTCTCGCCGGACCCCTTCGCCCGCACCGTCACGGGTGGCGTGCTCGCCTGGGTCATCGGCCAGGCGCTCGTCAACATCGCCGTCGTGCTCGGGCTGCTGCCGGTGCTCGGTGTACCCCTGCCGCTCATCTCCGCCGGTGGTTCGGCGCTCATCATGACCCTCGTCGCGATCGGTGTCGTGCTGTCCTTCGCCCGTGACCTGCCCGCTGCCTCGACCCGCCGCGCCGGCCACGGCAGCGCCGCGGCCCGCACCACCGTCCCGCACCCCGGGACCCAGAACGGAGCCCTGCGGTGAGCCGCTTCCTCTTCGCCGGCGGCGGGACCGCCGGCCACGTGAACCCCCTGCTCGCGGTCGCCGACCGGCTGACCCAGCGGTCGCCGGAGGACGAGGTCCTGGTGCTCGGCACCGCCGAGGGGCTCGAGTCCCGCCTCGTCCCGATGCGCGGCTACGAGCTCGTGACCATCCCGCGCCTGCCGTTCCCGCGGAAGCTGAACGGCGCCGCCCTCCGGTTCCCGGGCGCGTTCTGGTCGGCCGTCCGCCGCACGGAGCAGATCATCCGCGAGCGCGAGATCGCCGTCGTCCTCGGTGTCGGGGGCTACGCGGCCGCGCCGGCGTACGTCGCCGCGAAGCGCACCGGCACGCCGATCGTGGTGCACGAGCAGAACGCCAAGCCGGGTCTGGCGAACCGGATGGCCGCGGTGCTCACCGACCACGTCGGTGTCACGTTCTCGAACACCCGCCTGCCGCACTCGCGCGTGGTCGGCATGCCCCTCCGTCGCGAGGTCGAGCGCCTGGACCGCCGTGCCGAACGTGCCGCGGGCTTCGCGGAGTTCGGCCTCGACCCGGACAAGCCCGTGCTGCTCGTCACCGGCGGCTCCTCGGGCGCCCGGAGCATCAACCGCACGGTGCACCAGGCGGCGGCGACGATCCTCGGCGCCGGGTGGCAGGTCCTGCACGTCGTCGGCGCCGCCTCGGACATCGGGCCGAGCGACCTGGACGGCTACCACGTACTGCCGTACTGCGACCGCATGGACCTGGCCTACGCCGCCGCGGACTTCGTCGTCTCGCGCTCCGGCGCCGGCATGGTCTGCGAGCTCACGGCGGTCGGACTGCCGAGCGTGCTCGTGCCGTACCCGGTCGGCAACGGCGAGCAGCGCCACAACGCGCGCGACGTGGTCGCCGCCGGGGGAGCGGTCCTGGTCGCGGACGAGGAATTCACCCCGGAGTGGGTCACGTTGCACCTGCTGACCCTGCTGGAGGACCGCGCGGGCATCGCCGACATGGCCGTCCGGTCCGGCAGCGTCGGCCACCGCGACGGCGCGGACCGCATGACCGAGCTGGTCCTCGCGGCCGCCCGGTCCGCCCGCAGCCGCCGAGCCGGCACCGGTACCAGCAGCACCAGCAGCACCAGCAGCACCAGCAGCACGGAGGAACCATGACCATCAAGCCGGACCTCACCCAGCCGATCCCCGACGACCTGGGCACGGTGCACTTCGTCGGCATCGGCGGGTCCGGCATGAGCGGCATCGCCCGGATGTTCCTGGCCGCCGGCCACCGCGTCTCGGGCAGCGACTCGCGCGAGACCGCGACGACCGGTCGCATGCGCGAGCTCGGTGCCGAGGTGCGGATCGGCCACGACGCCGCCAACCTCGAAGACGCGGACACCGTCGTCGTCACGAGCGCCCTGTGGCCGGACAACCCCGAGCTGCTCGAGGCGAAGCGCCGCGGTCTGCCCGTGCTCCACCGGTCGCAGGCCCTCGCCGCCCTCATCTCCTCGCACCGCCTGGTCGCGGTCGCCGGTGCGCACGGCAAGACCACGTCCACCGGCATGGTCGTCACGGCGCTGGTCGAGCTGGGCCTCGACCCGAGCTTCGTCAACGGCGGTGTCATCCAGTCGCTCGGCACGAGCTCCGCGCCCGGCAGCAGCGACCTGTTCGTCGTCGAGGCCGACGAGTCCGACGGCTCGTTCCTGCTCTACGACGTCGCCGTCGCGCTCATCACGAACGTCGACCCGGACCACCTCGACCACTACGGCAGCGAGCAGGCGTTCATCGACGCGTTCGTCGAGTTCGCCGCGAAGGCCCGCGAGCGTGTCGTGGTCTCGAGCGACGACGCCGGCGCGGTCCGCGTGACCGAGGGCCTCCGTGCCCGTCCGGACGCGCCCGAGATCGTGACCTTCGGCGAGGCCGAGGACGCCGACGTCCGCATCGAGCGCGTCGACGAGGGCGCCGGGGTCGGCGTCGACCTGCGGTGGAACGACACCGCGTACCACCTGGCGCTCCGCGTGCCCGGTCGGCACAACGCGGTCAACGCGGCCGGCGCGTTCGCGGTCCTGGTCGGCCTGGGCGTCGAGCCCGCCGACGCGGTGCGCGGCATCGAGGCGTTCGGCGGGACCGAGCGCCGGTTCGAGCTGCACGGCGTCGAGCGCGGCGTCTCGGTGTACGACGACTACGCCCACCACCCGACCGAGGTCGCCGCTGCCCTGCGCGCCGCGCGCAACGTCGTCGGCGACGGCCGGATCATCGCGATCCACCAGCCGCACCTGTACTCGCGCACCCGGATGATGGCCGGCGACTTCGCCGCCGTCTACGAGGACCTGGCCGACCACACGGTCGTCCTGGACGTCTACGGCGCCCGGGAGGACCCGGAGCCCGGCGTCACCGGAGCCCTCGTGCAGGAGCGCTTCGCCGACCAGGACCGCGTCGACTACCTGCCGGACTGGGCCGAGGCCTCCGCCCGGGCCGCCGCGGTCGCCCGCGACGGCGACATCATCATGACCCTGAGCTGCGGCGACGTGTACCGGATCATCCCGCAGGTGCTCACCGCGCTGCACGACGAGCCCGGGGCCGCGGGCCGGTGAAGCGCCCCGAGGGGTTCGACGAACACGCCGGGCTCGACGCGCAGCAGGAGCAGCCGGACGCTGCCGACCGGTCCCGCACGGCCCCGCGGCCGTCCCGCGCGCGCGGGTTCCGCGCTGCACTCGACGGCGTCCGGGAGGCCCGTCGCGGCTCCCGCGCACCGGGTGCGGTCGGCGACGCCCCCGATGGGTCCGCCCGGTCCGACCGGGTGGCCTCGTCGGCGTCCGGGCTGCCCGAGCTGCCCGACGTCACCGGTGTTCCCGACGGCACCGAGCTGCCCGGCGAGGGTGGCTCGCACGACGACGGCGCGGTCGCCGAGCTCGAGGGCCTCTTCGCGTCGCCGCGGGCCACACCGCCTGCCACGTCGCGACCGTCCTCGTCGTCGGTCACCGGCGACGCCGACGCGACCGACGTCCTCGACCCGGGGCGGACCGGATCGGGGCGGCCCGGACGGGGGCGGACCGAGCCTCGCCGGAGGGAGTCGGGGCGGATCCAGTCGGGGCGGATCCAGTCGGGCCGGAGCGAGTCTGGCCGGAGCGAGTCAGGCCGGAGCGAGTCTGGCCGGAGCGAGTCGGGCACCAGCGACCTGCGTGACGGTGCCCCGGGCGACCGCGCCCCGGCGCGGAGCGGGGCGGCGTCGAGCAACCCCGCGCCGGGCGAACGCGGGACGAGCGCGCCGGAGGCGGGGCGCGCCTCCCGGCCGGACCGCGCCGTCGGCGACGACCAGGGCGCCAGCGTCGACGACCCGCACACCGCGACCGCCCCACACGCCGACGTCGCGAGCCACGTCCCGCACGCCACGCCGATCGGCGCCCGCGTCCGCGCTGCCGAGACGGCACGCGAGGCGCGCATCGCCCGCAAGCGCCGCCGCCTGCTCGAGCGTGCCGAGGTCCGGCGCTTCACGCGGCGCAGCCGGCACCGGCGCGCCGCCTGGATCGCGGCCGGCGGTGTCGTCGCGGTGCTCGTGGCGTCGATCCTGGTGGCTGTCTACTCGCCGCTGATGGCCCTCCGCACGATCGAGGTCAAGGGCACGGACCGGGTGGACGCCGCCGAGGTCCGCGCGGCACTGTCCGGGCAGATCGGGACGCCGCTCGCGCGCATCGACCTCGACGAGGTGAAGGACCGGATCGGCGGGTTCCCCCTCATCGAGAGCTACGTGACCGAGGAGGAGCCGCCGCACACACTCGTCGTCACGGTCACCGAGCGCACCCCGGTCGTCGCCGTGCGGTCCGGGAAGTCGTACGACCTCGTCGACCCGGCCGGGATCGTCGTGCAGTCGACGACGAAGAAGCCCGGCGACGTGCCGATCGCGGACGTCGGTCGCACGACGCTCGGCTCGAGCGTGTTCCGCACCATGACCGAGGTCGTCCTCGCGATGCCCTCGAGCGTCCGGGACCAGGTCGCCGGGATCGCGGCGTCCACCTCGGACGACGTGACCCTGAGCATGCGCGACGGCTCGACCGTGGTGTGGGGGAGCCCGGACGAGTCCGCGGCGAAGGCCCGGCTGCTGGCGGCGCTCGTGGCGGACCACGCGAAGCGGGCTCCCGACGCGAAGGTCGAGTTCGACGTGTCGGCGCCGGACAACGGCATCATCCGACCCCGGTCCTGACCCTGTCGGCCGGGTGGCCGGTCCGGCAGCCGGGACACGACGCGCCGGATTGTCCCGTCGCATCGCCGACACGCGGCGTGGCGGGTCGTCCCCGACGGGACGACACCCGTAGCGTCGGGGCCAGCACGATTCATAGCAGCTAGAACTCTGAACTTCAAGTACAGGTTGAGGGTTTTGACCGGAGGCCGGACAGACGTGACCACGAACCACAACTACCTCGCCGTCATCAAGGTGGTCGGTGTCGGCGGCGGCGGTGTCAACGCCGTCAACCGCATGATCGAGCTCGGACTCCGCGGAGTCGAGTTCATCGCCATCAACACGGACGCGCAGGCGCTGCTCCTGAGCGACGCCGACGTCAAGCTCGACGTCGGTCGCGAGATCACCCGTGGTCTCGGTGCCGGCGCCGACCCCGAGGTCGGCCGTCGCGCCGCCGAGGACCACGCCGAGGAGATCGAGGAAGCCCTCGCCGGCGCGGACATGGTCTTCGTCACCGCGGGTGAGGGTGGTGGCACCGGCACCGGTGGCGCGCCCGTCGTCGCGCGCATCGCGAAGTCCATCGGCGCGCTGACCATCGGCGTCGTCACGAAGCCGTTCGGCTTCGAGGGCAAGCGTCGGCAGTCCCAGGCCGAGAACGGCGTCGCGAGCCTCAAGGACGAGGTCGACACGCTCATCGTCGTGCCGAACGACCGCCTGCTCGAGATCTCCGACCGCGGTATCTCCATGGTCGAGGCGTTCGCCACCGCCGACCAGGTGCTCCTCGCCGGTGTCCAGGGCATCACGGACCTCATCACGACCCCCGGTCTCATCAACCTCGACTTCGCGGACGTCAAGAGCGTCATGCAGGGCGCCGGTTCGGCCCTCATGGGCATCGGTTCCTCGCGGGGTGCCGACCGAGCCATCAAGGCGGCCGAGCTCGCCGTCGCGTCGCCGCTGCTCGAGGCCTCGATCGACGGAGCGCACGGCGTGCTGCTCTCGATCCAGGGTGGCTCGAACCTCGGCATCTTCGAGATCAACGACGCCGCCCGCCTGGTGCAGGAGGCCGTCCACCCCGAAGCGAACATCATCTTCGGTGCGGTCATCGACGACACCCTCGGCGACGAGGTCCGCGTGACCGTCATCGCGGCGGGCTTCGACGGCGGCGAGCCCTCGCAGCAGCAGCACCAGGAGCGTCGCTCGAGCTACGTCGACCCCGACGCCGGCGCCACCGTGCCCGTCGCCACCGGGTCCGCGAACCGCATCGAGGACTCCGGCCACAGCACGCCGTCCTGGGCCTCGCAGGAGCACGAGCCGCCGGCGCAGCGCGCCGCCGACCCGGCCTTCGACGACGACGACGAACTCGACGTCCCCGACTTCCTGAAGTGAGTCGGTCCCACGTGAGCACGAGCGCATCGTGACCGCTGGGCACCCGAGCGAGCCGAGCCTCTCCCAACCGGCACGGCCGGAACGCCGCTTGCGCGTCGTTCCGGAACCGGCGGTCGGGGCCCAGTCCGACACCGGGCTGGAGGCTCGGCTCGCCGCCGTCCGCGGCAGCATCGCCGACGCGGCCGGCGCCGCCGGACGGACGGCCGACGAGCTGACGCTCGTCGTCGTCACGAAGTACCACCCCGCCGCGCTCGTCCGTCGGCTCGCCGGGCTCGGTGTGACGGACGTGGGGGAGAACCGCCACCAGGAGGCGCAGGCCAAGGCCGCGGAACTGGCCGACCTGCCGCTCACCTGGCACTTCATCGGGCAGCTGCAGTCGAAGAAGGCCCGGCAGGCGCGTCGGTACGCCCACGTCGTCCAGTCCCTCGACCGTGCGAGCGTCGTCGACGCCTTCGCCCCGACCGAGGCCGAGCCGGACCCGCGCGTCCTCGACGGCTTCGTCCAGGTGAACCTGACCGACGACCCCGGACGCGGCGGCGTCGCACCGGACGCGGTCGAGGCACTCGCGGAGCGGATCCTCGCGACCGGGACCCTGCGGCTGCGCGGGGTCATGGCCGTCGCACCGCTCGACGAGGAGCCGCGTGCCGCCTTCGCCCGGCTGCGGACGATCTCCGAGCGCCTCCGCACGGTCGAGCCCACCGCGACCGACATCTCGGCCGGCATGAGCGGCGACCACGCCGAGGCGATCGCCGAGGGCGCGACACACCTGCGGATCGGGACCGCAATCACCGGCAAACGACCGGACGCGCCCTAGCCTCGACACAGGGCACCAACGAGCACGGACCCCCGGAGGAACCATGGCCAACCCCCTGAAGAAGACGATGGTCTACCTCGGCCTCGCCGACGAGGAACTCGAGTACGAGGACGAGCAGCCGGCCGCGCCGACGCAGACGCGTCAGCCCGCCGCCGCGCCCGCCGCGCAGCAGGAGGCGCCCGCTGCCGCGGCCCCCGCCGCTGCCCCGGCGGCCGCCGCTCCCGTGGCCACCCCGCCGTCGGCGCCCGCGAAGCCCCAGCACACCTCCCAGCGCGGCGCGCAGGTCACCCCGCTCCGCCGCTCGCACACGACCGCACAGAAGGCGACCCCGGTCCAGGAAATGAACGAGATCCTCACCGTCCACCCGCGCGAGTACAAGGACGCCCAGTCCATCGCCGAGAGCTTCCGTGACGGCATCCCCGTCATCATCAACCTCTCGCAGATGACCGAGACGGACGCCCGCCGCATGATCGACTTCGCCAGCGGGCTGTCCCTCGGTCTGTACGGCAAGATCGAGCGCGTGACGAACAAGGTCTTCCTCCTGTCGCCCGCGCACATCGCAGTGAGCGGCGAGCCTGCTGAGGTAGAGTCCGACATCGAGGCGAACTTCTTCGCCCAGTCCTGAGCCGTCCGCTCGGCGCCGGGGTCCGACGGGCCCCGGTCGTCCGTCCGGCACCCAGGCCCACCCGCCCCGTGACCGGCGCACACCGGCCCCGGTCACACGAGACGAGCGAGCCGAACCGTGTTCATCTTCACGATCCTCTCCTTACTCCTCACGCTCTACTTCTTCATCATGTGGGGGCGCTTCGCCTTCGACATGGTGCAGGCGTTCAGCCGCTCCTGGCGACCGCAGCGCGTGCTGCTCGTCGTCGCGGAGTTCGTCTACACGGTCACGGACCCGCCGATCAAGGCCGTCCGCCGGGTCCTGCCGCCGCTGCGGCTCGGGCCGGTGGCGCTCGACTTCGGGTGGACGATCGTCATGCTCGTCGTGATCATCCTGCGCGTCGTGGTCCAGTCCCTGGCCTACCGATTCGTCTGATCCGCATCGTCCCGACACGCGCCACGCGGCGCTCCGACACGGTTCGGACCCGCCCGCGGTGTACGGTGGTCGGGATCGATGCCCCGCTCCGGCGGGACATCCGCACCGGGACCCGGGCTGGTACGTTCAGCACGGACGGCCAGCAGGGCCCCGGTTCCACACGTTCAGCAGTTCTATTGAGGTGACGGCAATGGCTTTGACGCCGGAAGACGTAGTCAACAAGCGGTTCCAGCCGACCAAGTTCCGCGAGGGCTACGACCAGGACGAGGTCGACGACTTCCTCGACGAGATCGTGGCCGAGCTGCGTCGCCTGAACCAGGAGAACGAGGAGCTGCGGCAGCGCCTCCAGTCGGCCGACTCCGCGCCGTCGCTCGCCAAGGACGACGAGCCCGCGCCGGCCCCCGCTCCCGAGCCGGCCCCCGTCGCCGCAGCGCCCGAGCCGGCCCCGGTCGCCGCCGCCGCGCCGACCACGACGGTCAACCCGGACGAGGACACCGAGGGCACCACGAACCTCCTCACGCTCGCGCGTCGTCTCCACGAGGAGCACGTCCGCGAAGGCGTCGAGAAGCGCGACGCGCTCATCGCCGAGGGTCAGGCCCAGGCCGCCCGCCTCGTCTCCGAGGCCGAGGCCAAGCAGCGCCAGATCATCGCCGACACCGAGAACCAGAACCGCCAGCGCGTCGCGGTGCTCGACCAGGAGCGCACGCAGCTCGAGGGCAAGATCGACGAGCTCCGCACCTTCGAGCGCGACTACCGTGCGCAGCTCAAGAGCTACATCCAGAGCCAGCTCTCCGAGCTGGACTCGTCTGCCAGCACCGAGCAGTCCGGCTTCTCGCCGGCCCCGGCCTCGGCGCAGGGCTTCGGCAACTGACGTTGGACCGACCCGTCCCACGAGCGAAGGTCAGTGCACGCGCGATCGCGGCACTGGCCTTCGCCGCTGTCGTGGTGGTGGCGCTCGACCAGGGCACGAAGGCGCTCGTCGTCGCGAACCTGCCCGAGGGCGTCGTCGTCCCGGTGGTCGGCAACGCCCTGCAGTTCCTGTCGGTCCGGAACCCCGGCGCCGCGTTCTCGTTCGCGGTGAACATGACGTGGGTGTTCTCGATCATCTCGGCCGCCGTGGTCGTGGCGATCGTCGTGTACGCCCGGCGCATCCGCTCGATGTGGTGGGCACTCGTGCTCGGCATGCTGCTCGGCGGCGCGCTCGGCAACCTGACCGACCGGCTCTTCCGTGAGCCCGGCTTCGGGCGGGGCCACGTCGTGGACTTTATCTCGACGCCGTGGATGATGCCGGCGATCTACAACGTCGCCGACACGTTCATCTGCGTGAGCATGGTCGTGTTCGTCCTGCTCGTGATCCTCGGGGTGAACCTCGACGGCACCCGGTCGGTGTCCGAGTCCCGGGCAGCGCGTGACGCTGCCGCTGCGGACGCGACCGACGGCACGACCGCAGCGGACGGGACGGACGCGGGACGGGCCTCCCGGACCGCCGACGGCACGCTCGACGACGCGACCCGCGACGGACACACCCCCGACGGCCGTCGGCACGACGCCCTCGGCCACGACGCGACGTGACGCACACCGCATGACCGAGTCCCGCAGCCTCCCCGTCCCCGACGGGCTCGCCGGTGAGCGCGCCGACACCGCCATCGCGAAGCTCCTCGGCTTCAGCCGGTCCTTCGCTGCCGACGTCGTCGCCGCCGGCGGCGTCCGGGTCGACGGCGTCGTGGTCGACAAGTCGGACCGCCTGCACGCGGACACCTGGCTCGAGGTCGAGTGGAGCCCGAAGGAGCCACCGCGCATCGTGCCGGCCGTCGTGCCGGGCATGACCGTCGTGCACGACGACGAGGACATCGTCGTCGTCGACAAGCCCGTCGGGGTCGCGGCGCACCCGTCGCCAGGGTGGGACGGTCCGACCGTGCCCGGTGGGCTCGCGGCGGCCGGTTTCACGATCGCCACGTCCGGCGCCGCCGAACGCGCCGGGATCGTGCACCGACTCGACGTCGGGACCTCGGGGCTCATGGTCGTCGCGAAGACCGAGCTGGCGTACACGCACCTCAAGCGGGCGTTCAAGGAGCGCACGGTCGAGAAGGTCTACCACGCGCTCGCGCAGGGGCACCCGGACCCGACCACGGGGACGATCGACGCGCCCATCGGACGGCACCCGTCCAGTGACTGGAAGTTCGCGGTCACGGCCGACGGCAAGCCCAGCGTGACCCACTACGCGACGCTCGAAGCCTTCCGCGCCGCGACGCTGCTCGAGGTGCACCTGGAGACCGGGCGCACCCACCAGATCCGCGTGCACATGGCGGCGACGCGACACCCCCTGGTCGGCGACACGACGTACGGCGCGGACCCGGTGCTCGCCGAGGAGCTCGGCCTGACCCGGCAGTGGCTCGACGCCGTGCGCCTCGGCTTCGCGCACCCGCGCACGGGAGACTGGGTCGAGTTCCAGGCGTCCTACCCGGACGACCTGCAGCGCGCGCTCGACCGCATCCGCGCCGCCTGACGTCCGTCGTCCCGACGACACGCTCGGGATGGTCACCGGTCGCGGTTAGGCTGTCCCCACCCCACAGCAGACCGTACGAACCGGAGGTTCCGTGTCGGATTCCGACTCCTTCGTCCACCTGCACGTGCACAGCGAGTACTCGATGCTCGACGGTGCCGCCAGGCTCTCCGACCTCGTGGCGGAGACCGCCGCGCAGGGCATGCCGGCCGTGGCGGTGACCGACCACGGCAACATGTTCGGGGCGTTCGAGTTCTGGAAGGCCGCGAAGGCCGGCGGCGTCAAGCCGATCATCGGGACCGAGGCGTACATCACGCCGCGGACGCACCGCACCGACAAGACCCGTGTCCGCTGGGGCGACGGCGGCGGTGACGACGTCTCCGGTGCCGGGTCGTACACGCACATGACGATGTTCGCCGAGAACACCACCGGCATGCACAACCTGTTCCGGCTGTCGTCGAAGGCCTCGCTCGAGGGCTACTACTTCAAGCCGCGCATGGACATCGAGCTCCTGCAGGAGCACCACGAGGGCATCATCGCCACGACCGGGTGCCCGTCGGGCGAGGTCCAGACCCGACTGCGGCTCGGCCAGTACGACGAGGCGCTCAAGGCCGCCGCCGACTACCGCGACATCTTCGGCAAGGAGAACTACTTCGCCGAGGTCATGGACCACGGGCTCGAGATCGAGCGGCGCATCATGAGCGACCTCATCCGCCTGGCGAAGGACCTCGACATCCCGCTGGTCGGCACGAACGACCTGCACTACACGCACGCGCACGACGCCACCTCGCACGCGGCCCTGCTCTGCGTGCAGTCCGGGTCCACGCTGAACGACCCGAACCGGTTCAAGTTCGACGCCGACGAGTTCTACCTGAAGACCCCCGCGCAGATGCGCCACGTCTTCCGCGACAACCTCGAGGCCTGCGACAACACGCTGCTCATCGCCGAGCGCTGCAACGTCGAGTTCGACACCGCGGCGAACTACATGCCGAAGTTCCCCGTGCCCGACGGGGAGACCGAGCACTCGTGGTTCGAGAAGGAGGTCGCGAAGGGCCTGGAGTACCGGTACCCCGGCGGCATCCCGCAGGACGTCCAGGAGCGCGCCGACTACGAGGTCGGCATCATCAACCAGATGGGCTTCCCGGGGTACTTCCTCGTCGTCGCCGACTTCATCAACTGGTCGAAGAACAACGGCATCCGGGTCGGTCCGGGTCGTGGCTCCGGTGCGGGTTCGATGGTCGCGTACGCCATGCGCATCACCGACCTCGACCCGATCCGGCACGGCCTGATCTTCGAGCGCTTCCTCAACCCGGACCGCGTCTCGATGCCCGACTTCGACGTCGACTTCGACGACCGGCGCCGCGGTGAGGCGATCAAGTACGTCACCGAGAAGTACGGGTCGGAGCGCGTGGCGCAGATCGTCACCTACGGCACGATCAAGGCGAAGCAGGCACTCAAGGACTCCTCACGCGTCCTCGGGTTCCCCTTCGGCATGGGCGAGAAGCTCACGAAGGCGATGCCGCCGCCCGTCATGGGCAAGGACATCCCGCTCACCGGGATCTTCGACAAGGACCACCCGCGCTACAAGGAAGCCGTCGACGTCCGGACGGTCGTCGAGACCGACCCCGAGGCGAAGACCGTCTTCGACACCGCACTCGGCCTCGAAGGGCTGAAGCGCCAGTGGGGCGTGCACGCGGCCGGCGTCATCATGTCGAGCGACCCGCTGATCGACATCATCCCGATCATGAAGCGGGAGCAGGACGGCCAGATCGTCACGCAGTTCGACTACCCGGCAGCGGAGTCGCTCGGTTTGATCAAGATGGACTTCCTGGGGCTCCGCAACCTCACGATCATCAGCGACGCCCTCGACAACATCAAGACCAACCGCGGCATCGACCTCGACCTCGAGACGATGGGCCTCGAGGACCCCGAGGCGTACGCGCTCCTGCAGCGCGGTGACACCCTCGGTGTGTTCCAGCTCGACGGCGGGCCGATGCGTGGCCTGCTCCGCCTGATGAAGCCGGACAACTTCGAGGACATCTCCGCCCTGATCGCCCTGTACCGACCGGGGCCCATGGGTGCGAACTCGCACACGAACTACGCGCTCCGCAAGAACGGCGAGCAGGCGATCACGCCGATCCACCCGGAGCTCGAAGAGCCCCTGGCGGAGATCCTCGGCGGCACGTACGGCCTGATCATCTACCAGGAGCAGGTGATGGCGATCGCGCAGAAGGTCGCCGGCTTCTCGCTCGGCCAGGCGGACATCCTCCGCCGCGCGATGGGCAAGAAGAAGAAGTCCGAGCTGGACAAGCAGTACGCCGGCTTCCACCAGGGCATGGTCGACAACGGCTACGGCGAAGCGGCGATCAAGACGCTGTGGGACATCCTGCTGCCGTTCTCCGACTACGCGTTCAACAAGGCGCACTCGGCCGCGTACGGCGTGGTGTCGTTCTGGACCGCGTACCTCAAGGCGCACTACCCGGCCGAGTACATGGCCGCGCTGCTCACCAGCGTCGGGGACGCCCGCGACAAGCTCGCGCTGTACCTCAACGAGTGCCGCCGGATGGGCATCAAGGTCATGCCGCCGGACGTCAACGAATCGATCGGCTTCTTCGCGGCCGTCGGCGACGACATCCGCTTCGGCATGGGCGCGATCCGCAACGTCGGCTTCAACGTCGTCGACGACATCGTCCAGGCCCGCACCGAGAAGGGCGCGTTCGAGTCGTTCCACGACTTCCTGCGCAAGATCCCGATCTCGTCGGCGAACAAGCGGACCGTCGAGTCGCTCATCAAGGCGGGCGCGTTCGACGAGTTCGGCGACAGCCGCCGTGCCCTGGTCGAGATCCACGAGGGTGCCGTCGAGGCGGCGGTCAAGGTGAAGCGCGACGAGGCCCACGGCAACGTCGGGTTCGACTTCGACTCGCTCTTCGCCGAGGTCGCCGAGGAGCACCCGGCGTCGCTGACGGTGTCGCAGGTGCCGGAGCGTCCGGAGTGGTCCAAGCGCGACAAGCTCGCGTTCGAGCGGGACATGCTCGGGCTCTACGTCTCCGACCACCCGCTCGCCGGGCTCGAGATCGAGCTCGCGAAGCACCAGTCGATCACCATCGCGGACCTGCTCGTCGCGGACGACTCGGTCGAGGGCGAGACCGTCACGGTCGCCGGCCTGCTCACCAGCGTGCAGCACCGCGTGGCGAAGACGAGCGGCAACCCGTACGGCATCGTCGACATCGAGGACTTCGGCGGCCAGATCGGCGTCATGTTCCTGGGCAAGACGTACCAGGAGTTCGGCCCGTCGCTCGTGCCGGACTCGATCGTGGTCCTGCGCGGCCGGGTCAACGTGCGCGACGACGGCAAGGCGCTGCACGCGGTCAGCATGTTCCAGCCGAACGTCGGCGACGCGATGGGGTCCGGGCCACTGACGTTGTCACTGCCCGAGCGCCAGGCGACCACGCAGACCGTGACGGAGCTCGCGGCCGTGCTCGGACGGCACCAGGGCGACACCGAGGTGCGGTTGAAGCTCCTCAAGGACGATGTGGCACGGACGTTCGAGCTGCCGTTCCCGGTGGCGCTGACGCCCGACCTGTTCGGCGAGCTGAAGAGCCTGCTCGGGCCGCGCTGCCTCGTGTAGGCACGTGCACGACACGGACGCTGCCGCCCCCGCTGTCGAGGTCCTCCGGGCCTTCGGCGGTGGGGAGGCGCGGCCCCGGCCGCTCGCGGGTGGCCGCGGGCTGACGTGGCGCGCCGGCGACCTCGTGCTCCGGCCCCACGACGGGCGGGTTGTGACCGACTGGCGGAGCGCCGTGCTCGCGACGCTCCCACACACCGCGGAGTTCCGCACCCCGCGCCCGGTCGCCGCCCGCCACGGGGGATGGCGGGTCGGATCCTGGGAAGCGTGGGAGTGGGTGCCCGGCGCCGCGGACGAGCACCGGGTCGAGGACGTCCTCCGCGCGGGTGCGGCCTTCCACCGCGCGGTCGCCCACCTCGACCGCCCCGCGTTCCTCGACGAGGGCGACGAGACCGTCGCGCCGAACGACGCCTGGCGCCGCGCGGACCGGATCGCCTGGGGCGAGGCGCCGATGCTCCACGACCCGACGCTCCAGCGCCTCGGTGCGGCGTTCCGGCCGGTCCGTTCGTCGCCGCAGCTGGTCCACGGCGACCTGCTCGGCAACGTGCTGTTCACCGAGGGGCAGCCGCCGACGATCATCGACTGGCCGCCCACCTGGCGTCCGGCCGGGACCGGACTGGCGATCGCTGCGGTCGACGCGGTGTGCTGGCACGGCGTCCCGACCGACCGGCTCGCAGCACTCGGTGCGGGGATCCCGGAGTGGCGGCAGTTCCTGGTGCGGGCGCTCGCGTTCCGTGTGGCGACGCTGCACCTGCTCGGTGCCTGGGACGGCGCCGCGGTGGTCCGACACCGCCCGGTGGTCGACGCGGTCGCCTGATCGAGCGCCACCGGCGCCACCGGCGCGGAGGCGCGGAGGCGCGCAGTCGCGCAGTCGCGCAGTCGCGCAGGCGCGCAGGTTCGCCGGCAGGGAGGCGCGTGTGCGTCCGGCAGCGGGATGCCGCGACGGCTCAGCCCCGGACCGTCAGCTCGTCCCCGGCCTCCTCGACGACGCCGGACCGCGGCGTCCAGACGGCGAACCCGTCCACCTCGGTGCGGTCCAGCCGGTCGGCCTGCGCCTCGAGGAAGGAGCGCACCGCGGCGCTCGGCGGGAAGCGGCGGTCGTTCCCGACCACGACGGCGACGAACGGGCCGTCGTCGGGTTCCATCGACCCGCGCCCGGCGAAGTACGGGTCCGTCAGCGTCGGGGTCGCCGCGGCGAACAGGACGCCACCGGAGGCGCGGCCGTGCTCGTCGAGCCACCGGTCCACGAGCGCGATGCCGCTCGGGTGCGTCCGGGCGACCGTCACGCTCTCACCCACGGCAGGCACGACGAGCGCGAGCACGAGGAGACCCGCCGCCACCAGGCCGACGGGTCGCGGCACCACGGTGGCCAGTCGACCGATACCGATCGACGACAGGGCGACCAGCAGCGGCATCCAGGCGGCGTAGTAGTTGGCGAGGGCGATGTGCGCGACGACCGTGTAGAAGACGACGAGCAGCGCGAGGGCGGTGCCGAGGTAGGCGACCAGGCGGTCGGGGCGGATCGCGAGGGCCGCCACGAGCCCGACGACCAGGACGACGGTGGTGACGGCGCCGACGCCGGTCCACAGGAACCAGGCGTTCGCCCACCACGGCGCGAAGGTGTGGATCTGTCCTGCGATGCTGATCGGGTGCCCGTGTTCGTTCTGGCCGTCCTGGAACCGCACCATGTACGTGATCGCGGAGCGGATCCCCATCGGCGCGTAGAGGGCGACCGCGGTCACGACGAACGCGACCAGCCAACCCACGCCGCCAGTGAGCAGGCGACGCGGTCGGCGGTGGAGCAGGGGCAGCAGGACGAAGGCCGGGAGCAGGACGATCGTGGACACCTTCGACGTCACCGACATCGCGAGGAGGACACCGGAGAGCGGCGCGAGCCACCACCGGTCCGTCCGGATCCACGCCCACGCGACCGCGAGGGCGAGGACCGCGAACGCGATCATCACCGGGTCGAGCAGCGCGTACCGGTCGACCCGGGTGCCGAGGAAGCCACGCGGGGTGAGGAGCCACGTCGCGGCGGCCAGCAGACCGGTCCAGAAGCCGACCTCGCGGCGCAGCCACCAGAAGAACGTGACGCCCACGGCCAGCACGAGCGCGCCGACGAGCAGCCGGGGGCCGAGCACCCCCTGCCCGGTCACGAGCTGCGCCAGGCCGAACAGGTACTTCGCCGTCGGCGGGTGCTCGCGGTTCGCCGAGAAGTCGCCGTGCAGGTACGCCCAGCCGGCCCGGACGTAGATCGACTCGTCACCGTGGACGTTGTGCCCGAGCAGGTTCCAGCCGCACTGGTAGAGCGCCCAGACCGCGAGCAGCACGAGCGCCGTCGCCCGCACGGGACGTGACGTCGCCACCCGCACGGGACGTGACGTCGTCAGTGCCACGCGTCGGCCGGCGTCACGCGCCACGGCCGATGACCGCGCGGAGCCGCGCGGCGATGCGGGGGTTGCGCGCCCCGAAGGTCAGCGCCGTGAGCCGGCGGACCGACACCGTCGCGCGGTGCACGAGGAGACCGGTCGCCTCGGCGATGTCCGACACCGAGTGCCAGCGGGCTCGGAGCGCCGCGGGGTCGATCTCGGTCCCCGCGGTCGTGCGGACGAGCCGGACGAGGTCGTCCCCGCCGTGCCACGACGTGCTCTGGTTCTCGAACCGGCGGAGGATGCGGTCGATCGCCGACGCGCGGTGGTTGACAACCGCCTGCGACCAGCGGACGTCGTGCGACACCGGGTCGACGAGGACCCAGCGGGGAGCGTTCGCGTTGAGCGCGGAGAGCTGCGCGAAGGTCGTCAACGCGCCGAGGGCGACGGCGACGTCGAAGATCTGCCGCGCCCGCCCGCCGACCGCGATGCCGGCGCCGGGGAACGCCTGGCGTGCCGCACGGATCTGCGACTTCGCGACGATGACGGTGACGACGACGTCGTCCGGCGCGGCGGCGAGGGTGCTGCGGACGCGCGCGACGACCTCGTCGGTCACCTCCGCCGGCAGGTGCAGTGCCACGCGGACGACGTCGTCGTCGGGCAGGAAGGCGTCGGCGAAGACGTCGACTGCGTCCCGGTAGCGGGCGAGGAAGAGCGCGAGCGCGCCGCCGTAGAACGGGTAGCGCTCGAGCAGGATGCGCTCGTGCGCGAGCCGGAGCGACGGGCCGCGGTCACCGCTGAAGCTCGTCGAGCCGGTGTGCAGGACGAGTGCGCGGTTAGCGAGGACCGCGGTGAAGCCGTGCTCGTTGATGCGCAGGCAGAAGTCGTTCTCCTCGCCGTAGCCGGGGGAGAAGACCTCGTCGAACAGCCCGAAGCGGTCGACCATCTCGCGGCGGATGAGGAAGCAGAACCCCATCGCCACGGGGGAGACGGTGTACCGGGGGAGCAGGTACTTCGTCCGTCCGTGCAGCTCGCGGGTCCGTCGCGGTGCGACCGTGGCGCGCGGGTTGCGCCGCGCGAACGGGTACGAGGCGATCGTCGCGTTGTCACTGCGGGCGCAGACCACTCCGATCGTGTCCTCGGAGCCGAGGACCGCGGTCATCTCGTCGAGGAAGCCCGGCATCGGGACGGTGTCGCTGTTCAGCAGCAGCACGTCGTTGCCGGTGTGGTCGAGCTCGAGGACGGCACGGTTGCAGTTCCCGACGAAGCCGAGGTTCTCCGCGTTCCGGACGTACTCGAAGCCGTCGTGGTCGCCGACGAGCTCGAGGATCCGTGCCTCGACGGTGTCGACGTTCGGTCCGACGTCGTTGGCGAGCAGCACGCGGTCGCGGGCGAAGTCGACGGTCTCGAGGAGTGCTCCGATGCAGCGTTCCAGGCCCGGCAGGTCGTCGTAGACGGGCACGACGATCGTGACCGCGCGTCGGTCGGCGCTCATCGGCGGGTCACCTTACGGACGAGGGCGCCGGGTCGGGCCAGCAGCCGCCCGACGGCGCCGGAACGGCTCCGCACCCGGGCGGTCAGGAGGCCCACGGCGGCTCGTGCGCTCGTCGCACCGAGCGAGGCGTACGCGCCCGGCAGCTCGAACCAGTAGCGGGCCGCCTGGGGGAGGCGGTAGCCCTCGGTGCCGACGAGCGCGGTGAAGCGCGCGATCGCGGCGGCGTTGTCGTGGCCGGCGCCCGTGACGGACGCGAGCCGGTCCGGCGCGGCCGCACCGTGCCTCCCGACCGAGCCGGGGTCCGCCGCGTACGCCGCGAGGGTGTCCGCGAGTGCCGAGGTGTCGGCTGCGGCGACGAGCGCGCCCGTGACGCCGGGCTCGACGAGTTCGGCGCTGCCGCCCTCGCGTGTGGCGACGACCGGCTTGCCGAGGGCCATGTACTCGGCCGTGGTGCGGCCGAAGGCCTCGATCGTGGACGGCGTGACGCAGACGTCGGCGGCCTCGACGTACGGGGCCGGGGTGGTCTGCTCGCCCGCGAAGACGACGTGCTCGGCGACGCCCAGCGCGCGGGCACGGTCGAGGAGGCGCTGGTCCTCGCCGGGCTGCTTCCAGCTGCCGACGAAGCAGACGCTCGCGGTGACCCCGCGGTCACGGAGGAGGCCGAGGGCGTCGACGACGCGGTGCTGGCCCTTCGACTCCTCGACGCGTCCGACGACCGTGACGCGGAGGCCGGGCTCCGTCTGCGGGAACGGCCGGACGGTCGGCGCCTCGGCGCGGGTCGCGCGGAGGCGGTCCACGTCGACCGACGGGTACGCGACCGAGATCTTCTCGGCGGGCATGTACTGCGCGAGGTGGTCCCGCATCGCGCCCGAGTTCGTCACGACGGCCCCGGCGAGCAGGCCGATGTCGCCGAGGGTCCCGGCGCGGCCGTGCTGGAAGTGGAGACCGTGGTCGAGGTCGCCGTACTCGCGGACGAACCACGCCTGCGGGATGCCGAGCACGGCCGCCGCGTACGACGCCCACGGGGCCACCAGGGTGTTCGTCACCACGAGGTCGGGACGTCGGCGCTCGTAGAGGCGGATGATCGCGTTCACCGCGGCGTAGTCGACGGTCGCGAACGCGGCGCGCTCGGCGGCGGGGGCCGGCTGCGGGCTCGGGAGCGCCCATCCACGGAACCGGAAGGCGTCGTACTGCCAGCCGCGCTCGTCGAGCGCCTCGATGAACTTGCCCCGCGGCGCCTTCGTGACGAAGTGGGGGGAGAGGTCCGGGTCGGCGGCCGCCCAGTCTTCGACGAACCGGAGGAGGGACCGCTCCGCGCCGCCGAGGTTCACGGGCGCTGTGGAGTGGTTCGCGAAGCTGACGAGCACCTGTCGACACTACTGGATTCAGCGACGGTTCTTCAGGGATTCACCACCTCGTCGTCCCCCAGGCGTTGACCGCCCGGCGCGATGCGGTCGGCCACCGACCTTGTGCGACAATGACTCGTCCCCGAACCCTGCACCAGGAGCGCTCCGCTGCGCCCCGGAGGAGCCTGCACCCGAAGCATGTCGTACTTCAACGACCTCTTGTCGTCGCGAGAGCTGCTGGCGAACCTCACGGCACGCGAGGTGAAGGGCAAGTACCGTCGCACGGTCTTCGGACAGCTGTGGTCGCTGATCAACCCGCTCGCGACGATGCTGATCTACACGATCGTCTACTCGTTCATCTTCCGGGCACGGCTCGAGGTGGGCGACCCCAGCGGGCTCGAGATCTACCCGCTCTGGCTCATGTGCGGACTGCTGCCGTGGATCTTCGCGCGCAACGTCATCAACGCCGGCATGACCTCGATCGTGTCCAACGGGTCGCTCATCAAGAAGGTCTACTTCCCGCGGATGACGCTGCCGCTCGCGGCGGTCGGGTCCTTCGGGTTCACCTGGCTCGTCGAGATGGGGGTGCTGCTCATCGCGCTGGCGATCTTCGGGTCGAAGTGGTTCCTGTACCTGCCGGTCATCGCACTGACGATGGTGTTCCTCGCGATGTTCGCCGCCGGCATCGGCCTGATGCTCTCCATCGTCAACGTGCACTTCCGCGACATGCAGCACCTCGTGGGCATCGGCCTGCAGATGTGGATGTACCTGTCGCCGATCATCTACCCGATCTCCCTCGTCGAGAACGCCGCCCAGAAGGCCGGGCACCCCTGGATCGTCACGGTCTACAAGCTCAACCCGATCGAGCGGTTCTCCGAGGTCTTCCGCAACCTCATGTACGACAACCGACTGCCGGAATGGAGCGACCTGGTCGCGTGCGCACTCGCCGGGTGCGTCTCGCTCGCGATCGGCTACGTCGTGTTCTCCCGCAACGAGAAGAAGCTGGCCGAACTGCTGTGAACGATGCCGCCGTCACCGTCGAGAACGTCTCCAAGCGCTTCCGCATGTACCACGAGCGCAACGACTCCCTGAAGAGCATGGTCATGCGCGGCAAGAAGTCCGTGCACGAGGACTTCTGGGCCCTCAAGGACGTCTCGTTCGAGGTGCCGCAGGGGAAGACCTTCGGGCTCATCGGCAAGAACGGGTCGGGCAAGTCCACCCTGCTGAAGTGCCTCGCGAAGATCCTCTGGCCGGAGGAGGGCACCATCACCGCCCGCGGCAAGCAGGCGTCCCTGCTCGAGGTCGGCTCCGGGTTCCACCCCGAACTCTCCGGCCGCGAGAACGTGTTCCTCAACGGCTCCATCCTCGGGATGAGCCGGAAGGAGGTCGCGCGCAAGTTCGACGAGATCGTGTCGTTCTCCGGTGTCGGTCACTTCATCGACCAGCCCGTGAAGAACTACTCGTCGGGCATGTACGTCCGGCTCGGGTTCTCCGTCGCGGTCGCGGTGACGCCGGACATCCTGGTCGTGGACGAGGTCCTGGCCGTGGGTGACGCGACGTTCCAGAAGCGCTGCCGCACGAAGTTCAAGGAGATGAAGGAGGAGGGCCGCACGGTCATCCTCGTCTCGCACTCGATGGGCACCGTGAAGGACATGTGCGACGAGGTCGCCTGGCTGAACCAGGGTGAGCTCCAGATGATCGGCAAGACGGACGACGTCGTGGCCGCGTACAACAAGACCGTCTGACGGTGGACACGACGGGGAACGGGGACGACGGCATGGAGCTCGAGGCACGAGGGGCGACGGACGATCGACAGGCAGCATGGCCCTTCCAGGTCAGCGCCGTCATCGCGACCTACAACGTCGCACGGTACCTCCCCGCGTTCCTGCGGTCCCTCGCCGAGCAAGCCGTGGGCATCGAGAAGGTGCAGCTGGTCTTCGTCGACGACGGATCGACCGACGGTGGCCTGCAGATCCTGCAGGACTGGGCCGTCGGCCGCGAGCACCACGTCCGCGTCCTCGCCCAGGAGAACCGCTGGGTGGCCGAGGCCCGGAACGCCGGACTCGAGCACGCCACCGGTGAGTGGGTCACGTTCACCGACCCCGACGATGTGCTCGACCCGCAGTACTTCGTCGAGGTCTTCAAGTTCATCGCCCTCTACGGCGACAGCGCGCGTCCGGAGCCGGTCAACCTGCTCGCCGCGCACCAGATGCGGTTGCTGGAGTCGGGCGAGATCCGGGACAACCATCCCCAGCGACGCAAATTCGGCAAGGGGTCGCGGATCGTCAACCTCCACGCCGACCCGATCATCCAGCTGAGTGTCAACTCGTCCTTCATGCGGAACTCGCTGATCCGCGAGCACGGCCTGCGGTTCGACGACCGTGTCCGCCCCAACTTCGAGGACGGGCACTTCATCGCCCGGTACATGCTCCTCACCAGGAGCGAGCGGACCGGCCTGATGGCCTCGGCGAAGTACCTGTACCGGACCCGGGGCGACGGCTCGTCGCTGCTCGAGAAGAGCTTCCGGATGCGCGAGAAGTACACCGCCGTGCTCGAGCACGGCTACCTCGACGTCCTCCGTCTCGCGACCGCCGAGTACGAGACCGTCCCGCGGTGGGTCGAGAACACCGTGCTCTACGACCTGTTCTGGTACTTCAAGGAACAGCTCGCCGTGCAGTCGCTCTCCGCGGCTGCGCCGGTGGACGTCCTGCCGCGCTTCCACGAGCTCGTCCGTGAAATCCGCGCCCTCGTCGCCGACGAGGCGGTCCGGAGCTTCGACCTGATGCACGTCGAGTTCGCGGTTCGGCAGGCACTCCTGCAGGGGTACTCGGGCGAACCGATCCGGCAGGACTACGTGCGGTTGTCGGACGTGGACGAGGGTCGCCAGCAGGTCAAGGTCTCCTACTGGTTCTCCGGCGAACTCCCCGACGAGTCGTTCGAGGTCGACGGGGAGACCGTCGAGCCCGTGCACGAGACCGTGCGCGACTACACCTTCTACGGGCGCACCCTGATCCGCGAGCGGCACCTCTGGTTCGAACGCGGCCTCCGGACGAAGGTGCGCCTCGACGGCGTCCTCATGCAGGTCACCCGCGGCGAGGTGATGGCCGGGCCCGAAGGGCTGACGAACCGCCAGATCAACCCGGCGATCATGGGCATCCGGAAGCAGGTCCGAGACCGCTTCGCGCCCGACGACGTCGACGCGCTGCGACACGGTGTCCGGCGACTGCGCCAGTCGTGGCGCAAGACGCGGCGCAACTTCAGCAAGACGAACTTGAGCGACGAGGTCCTCGAGTTCTCGCTGAAGACCTCGCGCGTGCGGAACCGCTACCAGCACGCGTGGGTCTTCATGGACCGGGACACCGACGCCAACGACAACGCCGAGCACCTCTACCGCTGGGTCCGTGACAACCGCCCGGACATCAACGCGTGGTTCGTGCTGCGCGAGGACTCGGCGGACTGGGCGCGGCTGCAGGCGGACGGCTTCCGCCTGGTGGCGCACGGGAGCTGGCAGTGGAAGCTGCTCATGCTGCACGCCGACCACCTGGCGTCGTCGCACGCGGATGCCTACGTGACGCAGCCGTTGAACCAGCGCCGCTACGGTCGTTCCCGGTTCCGGTACACGTTCCTGCAGCACGGCGTGATCCACAACGACCTGTCGCGGTGGTTGAGCTGGAAGAAGATCGACGTCTTCGTCACGACGACCCCTGCCGAGCACCAGGCGATCGCCGGCCACGGTCCGTACTCGTTCTCGTCACACGAAGTGGCACTGACCGGCCTTCCTCGCCACGATGCGCTCCTCCGTCGACGACGCGCGGTCCGGCCGGCCGACCGCGACCTCCTCCTCGTGATGCCGACGTGGCGCCAGAACCTGCTCGGCGAGCGGGTCGAGGGGTCGAACAAGCGTCTCCCGATCAAGGACTTCGGCGCGAGCGAGTACGCCCGGGAGTACCGCGCGCTCCTCGGGTCGCGGGAACTGCAGGACCTCGCTGCACAGCACGGCAAGACCCTGGCCTTCATGCCCCACCCGAACATGCGGGTGTACCTGGAGGAGTTCGACCTCCCGGCGCACGTGCGCATCCTCGACTTCGCCCGGGACAACGTCCAGGACGTACTGGCGCGGACGGCGGCGTTCGTCACGGACTACTCGTCGCTGGCGTTCGACGCGGCGTACATCGACGTCCCGTTGGTGTACTTCCAGTTCGACCGCGAGTCGTTCTTCGACGGCACGCACGTCGGTCGCCAGGGCTACTTCGACTTCACCCGGAACGGCTTCGGACCCGTCGAGCGCGACGGGGACGCCGTCGTCCGCGCACTCCAGGCGCACGCCTCCCGTGGGTTCGAGAACACAGCGCCCTACGACGAGCGCGTCCGGGACACCTTCGTGTTCCGCGACGGGAAGAACTGCGAACGGGTCGTCGCCGCGATGGAGGCACTCACCAGCGGTCACTGACGACGTCGTGAGTGGTCCGGGAACGAGTTGGAGGTCAGCATGTCCCTGTCCGTCGTCGTCCCCGCCCACGACAGTGCCCCCTGGATCGCCGAGCTCCTCGAGAGCGTCCTCGCCCAGGACGTCGAGTCGATGGAGGTCCTGGTCGTCGAGAACGGCTCCACCGACGACACCGCGGCGATCGTGGCCGCCGCCGCAGCGTCGGACCCCCGCGTCCGGCTGCTGTCGTCCCGGGCCGGCAGCGCCGCCGCAGCCCGCAACGAGGGCGTCGCCGCCGCCACGGGGGAGTACCTCGTCTTCGCGGACGCCGACGACATCGTCCCCGACGGGGCCTACCGGACGATGCTCGAGACGATCACCGCGAGCGGGTCGGACATGGTGGTCGGCGACCACCTGAAGTTCTCACCGACGGCGACGTGGAGCCCGACCGCGCGGTGGCACCTCTTCGACGGTCCGACCCGCACCGTCACGCCCGCCGAGGCGCCTGCCCTGCTGTCCGGTCGCGCCTGCTGGAACCGGATGTTCCGTCGGTCCTCGTGGGACCGCGCCGGCCTCCGGTTCCCGGAGGTCCCGAGCGTCGAGGACATCGAGCCGATGACCCGGGCCGTCACGGTGGCGACCAGCGTCGACGTCGTCCCGGCGTGTGTCTACCTGTACCGCGACCGCGGCGACACGTCCTCCCTGTCGCTGCGTGCCGACGCCGCTGTCACGGCGCGGTACCTCGAGCAGGAGCTCCGGTGCGCCGACCTGGTCGCCGGCGACCCCGCGCTGCGTCGTCAGCACGCCGAGGTCGTGCTCGACGCCGACGGCTGGGCCCACCTGCACCGGTTCCTGCTGACGGACCCCGACGCGGAGGCGACGCGCCTCGTGGCCGCCGCACTCGCACCACTGGTCGCCGCGGTCGGGAGGGGCGGCCTGGCGACGGTCGCACCGCACCGGCGCGTGCTGTGGCTGCTCGTCCTGGCCGACGCGTGGGACGTCGCGGAGCGCTTCGTCCGGGGCACCGCGACCGACGACCCCACCGAGCGGGCCGACGCCTGGACCGTGGCGCTCTCGACCCTGCAGACGTCGGGGAAGACGGCCGCGGAGGACGTGGCCGCACTCGTGGCGGACGGTCTCCTGCCCGCGCTCGTCAACACCGCGGACGCGGCCGACCCGGAGCGCGTCGCCGCCTGGACACCGCGTCTCCGCGACCTGCCGCTCCCGTCGGACGCGGACGGTCTCGTCGGTGTGATGGCCGAGGCGGTCCGGTCGGGAGGCCCGCAGGACGTCGCGGACGCTGCTCGCCTCCGCCACGTGGTGCCGTTGGTCGTCGACGGCGCGGAGCCGACGGCGGCAGGGCTGGTCCTGACGGGGCCGCTGCGGACCGACACCGTGCCTCCCGGCCTGACCCTCGTGCTCTCGGACGGCGCGGTCCGCGTCCCGCTCACGACCGACACGGCCGCCGGGCGGTGGCGCGCGGACGTCGACGGGGTGAGCCTGCCCGCCGGTCGGCACACGGTCTCGGTCGTCGCCGCCGTGGCGGACGTCCGGCTCCCGGTGGTGACCGCGCGGATGCCGCTCCCGCCGCTCCCTCCGACGGCACCGCTGCAGCCCCTCGCCGACCGCCGGGACGGCTGGCGGTTCCTGGTGGACCGACGCGCCGCTCCGGAGCGGGGACTCGCCTCGGCGCTCCGCCGCGTGGCGCGCCGCCTGCGCTGACCCGTCAGGCCGACGAGGCGACCTCGTCGAGGAGGTCGGCGTACCGACGTGAGACCGGGAACGGCGCGAGCCGTCGGCTGAACGCGGCGGCGGTCCGGGCCCCCTCGTCGCGGGACGGGCCGTCGTGGACCACGGCGCCGTCGCCGAGGAGCGCGGCGATCGACGCGGCCGGTTGGGCGGTGTCGAACCAGCGGATCCACGGTTCGTCTCCGAACTCGGCGAGCAGGTGCGGCTCGGCGGGGAGGACGGCGGGCAGGCCGAACGAGGCTGCCAGGTGCAGGCTTCCCGAGTTCAGCACGCGTCGGTAAGGGAACACGGCGACGTCGGCCGCCCGGAACCAGCGCTGGACCTCGCCGTCGTGGACGTGGTCGTGCTCACGGACGGCCCGGACGTCGCCGAGCGTGCCGTCGGCGAGCAGCCCGTCGATCGTCGCGCGGTCGTCCGCCGTGGTCCGGCCGGCGAGCAGCAGGACCGGTCGACGCTCGGCGGGCAGGCGTCGGACGGCGTCGACCAGGACGTCCAGCCCCTTGTAGGGCCGCATCTGGCCGAAGGCGAGGACGGCGAGGTCCGCGTCGTCCAGACCGAACGAGGCACGGGCGTCGGCGCGGGTGACGGTGTCCGGGTGCACGCCCTGGTAGCTCGGGTGCGGCACGTGCTCGACTGTCGCGGGGTCGATGGCGTAGTGCTCGGCGACCGCCTCCGCCGTCGCCACGTTCATGACGTGCACCACGTCCGCCGCCCCAGCCAGGTACCGGTTCAGCTCCAGCTCGAGCTCGAGGTGCCGTGCGTCGTGCGGCAGGACGTTGTGCACCGTCCACACCAGCCGGGCGCCCCGTCCGCGGGCCCCGTCGACGGCGCTGCGGAAGCGGTCGAGCCGGGCCCGCGCCTCGGCCGCGTCGTCGGCGCGCTGCACGATCGGCGCCGTCCACTGCATGTGGAACACGTCCCCGCTGCCGAGTCGGGCGAGGTGCTGCTCGAGCACCTCGGTGCGCAGGCTCTCCAGCACGTCCCAGCCGCGGGCGCGGGGCGCGAGGAGCATCAGGTTCAGGTAGGGGTTGTCGCGGTATGCGGGGAACACCGCGAGCTGGCGATCGGGCACGGCCCGATCCTACGGGGGACGGTCAGTCGAGCGTCGCCACGATGTGCTCGGCCTCGTGGAGGACCGAGCAGAACGCCAGTCCGTCGTGGCCGAGCGCGTCGCGCTTGCTGATGACCGCACCGCAGACGACGCACTGGGTCGAGGAGGTCGACCGGATCACATCGGAGAGGAGCGACATGACCTGAGCATGCGCGTCCGAGGTGAACAGCAGGCATCGCCCGCCTCGGAAGGCGGTGAACGATCGACAAGCCTGCTTTCAGGGGACAGTCGTCACGGCCCGGACGACGGCGTCCGCGTCCTCGGTCCCCGGCACGACGACCGCGTGGTCCCCGTCGCGCACGACCTGGCCCGCCGCCAGCCACACCGTGTTGCGCGCACCCGGCTGCGGGACCCAGGCGGCCCCGGCACCGGCGACCAGGACGGTCACGTCGTCCAGGCCGCTCGAGCCGCGGTACCAGGACGTCGGCATGTCGACCTGCACGTCGTGCCCGGCGGTGTGGAGTGCCGTCACGAGCGCGGTGACGTCCGCGACCCGGCTGCCGTCGTGCTTGACGGCGACGCGGAGGCGCGTCCGCCGATCGCCGGTCGCTGCGCCGTCGGCACGCACCACGACCGGGCGCGAGGACCGCACCATGACCGCGTGGCCCTTCGGCAGCCCCGGGTCGACCCCGAGGTACCGCAGGCCCGCGGCGTCGTAGCGCTCGGCCGCGTCCGGCGCCGGGTAGCGCCCGCGCCACCGCTCGTCGAACACCCGACGGTTGTCGATGCGGGCGTCGTCGCGTCCCGGCGTCCGGCTCTCGTGGTGCACGACCACCGAGGCCGGTTCGACGAGGAAGGCCGCGCCGGGCTCGGCCTGCGCGAGGGCGCGCAGGCACAGGTCGACGTCCTCGAGCCCGTTCGCGTACACCGGGTCGAACCCGTGCCAGCGGACCAGGTCTGCGGCGCGGAAGGCCGCGGCGGCTGCGGTGATCGCGGTGGTCCGCCGGGAGGCGGGGCTGCGGAATGCACGGTCCGCGTCGTACCGCGGGTGGTCGCCGAGGAAGTGCCAGGGCAGCACCTTGTCCCCGCCGAACACGGTGCCGGCGGCCTGGACGACGCCGTCCGGGTAGACGAGGAGCGGCTGCACGCCGAGCACGGTGGGGTCGTCGAGGGCGGCGACGAGCGGTCGGAGCCAGCCCGGCCCGACCTCGGTGTCGTTGTTGAGCATGACGACGGTGGCGCCGGTGGACCGGGCGAGCCCGAGGTCGCTGCCGAGGGCGAAGTTGCGGTTGCGGTCCTCGCGCTGCAGCACGACGCGCGGGTCGCCGCGGAACCAGGCGTCGAGCACGGCGGACACGGAGCGGGGGGAGCCGTTGTCGACGAGCACCACCTCGACGTCGTCGCCGTCGAGGTCCGCAGCGCCGAGGACGGTGTCCACCGCGCGGCGGGTCATCGTCCAGTCGCGGAACACCGGTACGACGATCGACACCCGGTCGGCGACGCGCTCGGGCACGGCGGCGGCGAGGGCGTCCCAGTCGATGCGGTGACGGGCGAGCACGACCTCCTGCCACGACGACGGCTGCCCGGACGAGACGCGCCGCGGGTCCCGCACGTTGTCGTAGTCGACGCCGAGGACGGGGACGTGGGCGGGCACGGCGGCGTGCGCGCTGATGCGGAGCAGCCACTCCCAGTCGATCCAGCGGCGCAGGTCCTCGTCGAAGGGTCCGACGGCGTCCGCGACGTCGCGACGGACGACGAGGGCGTTCAGGTCGATGAAGTTGCCGGCGAGCAGGTCCTCGTGGGTGCCGTCCTCGCCCCGGTAGGTCTCGGTGGGCGCGGTCGCGTCGTCGGCGTTGTTCGCGCCGACCATCCGGACGCCGGTGTGCACGCCGGGGCCGTCGGTCTCGAGCAGGGCGGCGAGGGCCGCGGTGAGGTGCTCGGGACGCCAGGTGTTGTCCGCGTCGAGGAAGGCGAGGAACGTGCCCCGGGCGGCGGCCAGGCCGGTGTTCCGGGCGGCGCCGGCACCGCCGTTCTCACGTTCGAGCAGGCGGATCCGGTCGTCGGCCCGGGCGCGGGCGCGCACGACCTCGACCGTGTCGTCGCCGGAGCCGTCGTCGACGACGAGGAGCTCCCAGTTCGCGTACTGCTGGGCGAGGACCGAGTCGATCGCCGCGCCGACGACGTCGCCCCGGCGGTACACCGGCAGGACGACGGAGACGAGGGGCTGCTCGGTGTCGCGCCGTGCGGCGCCGCGCGGGTACGCGGCCAGCGCCGTCGCGGTGTCCGGTCCGTCCCACGATGACCGGTAGCGACGCCGGGTGCGGTGCTGCGCGGCGGCGAAGGCGTGCGCCGAGGCCAGGGCCGCTGCCCGGGCGGCACCCAAGGTCGGTGCCGGTCCGCGACGGCCGGGAGGCACGGGGAGCGCGGTCGCGTCCGTCGCGTCCCGCAGGAAGTGCCGCAGCGCGTCGAGCGTCGACGTCGGCCGGTCGGCCGCCGGCACCGAGGCGGCGTACACGCCGGCGTCGAAGAGCGGGCCGGTCTGGAAGAGCTCGGGTCCCTCCTGGTGCAGGGCGTCGTACCAGGACATCGCGGCGACGGGCTGGTGCTCGCGCATCCACTCGTGCTCGACGAGCGGGCTGAGCGACAGGCCTCGCTGTCCGTCGTTGTGCACGTAGAAGGAGACCGCCTCGTCGTCCGAGGCGAAGGTGCGGCCGGTCTGCGCTTCGAGGTAATCGCGGTCGAGCACGCCGAACTCGGTGATCCGTCGGGCCCAGCGGTCGAGCCGGTCGGCGACGGTGAGCGGCTTCTCGGGGCCCCGCAGCTGGCGGGCGAACCGGCGTGCGACGCGACCGAGCCCGGCGCGGTCCGCCATCAGCGGCGACCCGGCAGACGGGAGGCGACCTTGGCGATGGCCTGGCCGGTCCGGAACGACCGGCTGGCGCGCAGGTCGTCGAGCTCCCGGCGGAGACGTGCGACCTCTCCGGCGGAGCGTGCCGCGCCGGTCTCGGCCGCGGCCAGGTCGAGCGGCAGGAACGCGGCCCACCGGCGTTCCAGGGCGGCGGAGGTCCCGTCGAGCGGCGCGAGCACGTCGCGATCGACCGCCTCGCGGGCGCGCTCGAGGCCGTCGGGCGTCACCACCTCGGCGAACGGCCGGACGAGGTCGACGACACGGTCCGCACCCGCCCGGTGCTGCGGCGACGACCACGGCACCGTCGCCGCGTCGGTCCGCACAACCACCCAGAACGCGGCCCGACGGTTCGCGACCACGAGGTCGCCGGGGGTGGGGTTGACCAGCACCTGGACCGTGACGAGGTCGTCGGGGTCCGGGTCGTCGTCCGTGACGGTCCACGTGGCCGGGGCCGACGTGCCGGCGGGGAGCCGCGCCTCCACGGCGAAGCCGTCGCCGAAGGCCGCGTCGACGGCTCCGACCAGGCCGTCCGGGTCCGCGACGAGCCGCAGGTCCACGGCGAGCCGCGGGGTCGGGCCGGCGGGGACGAGGACGTCGGCGAAGCGCTCCGTCGCGGTCGTGCCGTGCCGCTGGTAGGCGGCCACCGCGTCGGGCAGGAACGGGTAGCGCCGTTCCAGCTCGCGCTGGTGCGCCGCGCGGAGGGCGGTGCGGTTGCCGGCGAAGCTCTTGCCGCCGGCGTGCAGGACGAGCGCGCGGTTCGCGATCTTGGCGAGCCAGCCGTGCGCGGCGATGCGCAGGCAGTAGTCGTTCTCCTCGCCGTAGCCGGGCGCGAAGGCCTCGTCGAAGAGCCCGTGCTCGGTGACCAGCTCGCGGCGGGTGAGGAAGCAGAAGCCCATCGCGACGGGGAGGACCTGCGAGACGGGCAGGAGCGGGGCGACCTCGTCCCACACCGCTCGGGTCCGCGCCTCGGTCCGGGCGGCGCCGCGGTTCGTCAGCCGGTAGGGGATGCTGGCGATCGTGGCGTTGTCGCTGCGGGCGGTGACGACACCGGTGCGGTCCTCGTCGAGCACCGCGAGCATCGCGTCGAGGAACCCCGCGGTCGGCACGGCGTCGCTGTTGAGGAGCAGGACCGCCTCGGCGCCGGTGTCGAGTTCGGTCACCGCGCGGTTGCAGGTGCCGACGAACCCGAGGTTGTGGTCGTTCCGCTCGTACCGGAAGCCCGCACGGCCGTCGATGCGCTCGAGGAGCGCCCGCTCGATCGTGTCGGCGTCCGGGCCGCAGTCGTTGACCAGGAGCACCCGGTGCACGGTGGTGTCGAGGTGCTCGACGAGCCCGTCGACACAGCGCAGCAGGGACTCGAGGTCCCCGTACACGGGGACGACGACGAGGGTGGTGCGGGTCATCGGGTGCGGTCCTCTGCTTCGAGTGCGGTGCCGAGCGCGTCGACGGCGGTGTCCAGCGGGCCGCCGAGCGCGCCGTCGGCGAGCGGCACGAACCCGGTGGGTCCGGCCGCCGCGGTCCGACGGACGGCCTCGGCGACGGCGAGGCCGAGCGAGCGGGCGTCCGCCGGCACCGCGGTGAGGTTCGGGTGGAGCGCGGCGCGGGTGCCGCGGAACTCGTTCGTCACGACGCGTGCGCCGGAGATCGCACCGTCGAACGGCGGGTGGCTCGGGTGCGGGCTGTGCTGCAGCGAGAGGACGACCCCGGTCGAGGCGATGAACCGGAAGTAGTCGTCCCACGGCATCGTGCCGTGCGACACGAGCTTCGTGTCGCCGCGACCGCCGTCGAGCTCCACGTCGCCGTGCTGCTCCCCGGCGGAGTGGAACTCGACGCGGAGGCCGTCGTCGGCGAGTTCCTGCACGGCGACGCGGAGCGCGGCGACGCCGAGCCGGAAGAGGTTGCGGTGCTTGCTCGGGCGGCCGTAGAAGAGGACCCGGACGACGCCGCCGTCCTCGGCGGCGGGGCGGCGCGCTGCGGCGACGCGTCCGAGCAGCTCGACGTCGAGGTGCGGAGCGAAGGTCCAGGCGGGGGCGACCTCGATGCCCTCGACCTCGGCCAGGTACCGACGCAGGGGCTCGGAGTTAACGAGCATCCGGAAGCCGGCGCGGTAGGTCGAGGCGGCGACGGCGTACTCGGTCGACCACGGGCTGAAGCCGGGCTCGTAGTCCTGCACGAGGTAGACGACCCGGTCACGCGGCACGACCCCGGCGGTGGCGGCCACGTCCAGCGGGTGGGCGGTCTTCCAGTGCGTCGCGAGCCAGACGTCGCCCGTGCCGAACACGGTGTCGAGCACGTCCTCGCGCCGGACCACGCGCACGCCGGGCTGCCCGTCCACGCGGGACTCGGGGAACCGGTCGGCGATCAGGGCCTCGGCCGCCGCGGTGCTGTTGCCGGGCGTCGTCCAGCGGACCATGACCACCCGGACCCGCCGACCCAGCCGGGCGCCGAGCCCGAGCGCGACGGCCAGCGCGGTCTGCACACCAGCGAAGGCCGCGCCCTCACGCAGTTCATCGACGACGAGCACGACCTCGGGCTCCCGGTCCTCGGTGCGGATGCCGGCGAGTGCCAGGCTCGTCTCCACCAGCCCCTCGAAGGGGCGGGCGGTGCGGGGCGCACGGTCGCGCTCCCGCCGCGCGACACCGACGTCGACCCGGGACACCGTGCGGCCGAGCCGCTCCCGGACGTCGTTGCGGTAGTGCCCGTCGCGGACGTAGCGCTCGTTCACGCGGACGAGGTCGGCGACCAGCCGACGAGCCTTCTCGAAGTTCATCGGACCTCACGTTACCGGGGCGGTGCCCCCGCGTGCGGACCGGGCCGCGGCACGGCGCACTCGGTAGACTCGGGGCCCTCATGATGCAGCGAATCGACCTCCGCGGCGGCCTCCCGGCCCGTGCCGAACTCCTCCGTCTCATGCCGCGCGCCACCGGCGACGTCAGCAGCGCCACGGCAGCCGCCCGGGAGCTCGTCGACGCCGTCCGCGAGCACGGTGCCGCGGCGCTCCGCGAGCAGGCCGAACGGTTCGACGGGGGAGCGCCCGAGCACGTCCGGGTGCCCGCCGCCGAGATCGCCGCCGCGGTCGCGGGTCTCGAGCCGTCCGTGCGCGCCGCCCTCGACGAGGCCATCCGACGTGTGCGCGCCGCCAGCGCCGCCCAGGTCCCCTCGGCGTCCGTGACCACCCTCGGCGACGGGGCCGAGGTGCACCAGCGGTGGCAGCCGATGCGCCGCGTCGGGCTGTACGTGCCCGGTGGCAAGGCCGTCTACCCGTCGAGCGTCGTCATGAACGTCGTGCCCGCGCAGGTCGCCGGTGTGGGGTCGATCGCCCTCGTCTCCCCGCCGCAGCGCGACCACGGCGGCGCGGTGCACCCGACGATCCTCGCCGCGGCCGGGCTCCTCGGCGTGCAGGAGGTCTACGCGATGGGCGGTGCCGGTGCGGTCGGCGCGCTGGCGTACGGCGTCGCCGAGATCGGGCTCGAGCCGGTCGACCTGGTCACCGGCCCCGGCAACAACTTCGTCGCGGCGGCCAAGCGGCTGGTGCGCGGGGTCGTCGGCATCGACTCCGAGGCCGGCGCGTCCGAGATCCTCGTGATCGCCGACGACACCGCGGACGCCGGGTACGTCGCGGCCGACCTCATCAGCCAGGCCGAGCACGACGAGCAGGCGGGCAGCGTCCTCGTCACGACGTCGGAGTCCTTCGCCGACGCGGTGGAGGCGGCCGTGCCGGAACGCACGGCGGTGCTCGGGACGGCGACGCGCCTCCAGGCCGCCCTGGACGGACCGCAGTCCGCGATCGTGCTGGTGGACTCGCTGGCCGACGCGGCGACCGTGAGCAACGCGTACGGGCCGGAGCACCTCGAGATCCAGACCGCCGACGACGACGCGGTCCTGGCCGACATCGACGCCGCCGGTGCGGCGTTCGTCGGACCGCACTCGCCGGTCAGCCTCGGCGACTACCTGGCCGGGTCGAACCACGTCCTGCCGACCGGTGGCCAGGCGCGCTTCGGGGCCGGGCTGTCCGCGTCGACGTTCCTCCGCCCGCAGCAGGTCGTCCGGTACACGGCGACGGCCCTGGCCGAGGTCGTGCCGCACATCGTCGCGCTCTCGACCGAGGAGCAGCTGCCGGCGCACGGTGCCGCCGTGTCGGAGCGCACGAACCGCTAGCCTGAGGGGGCCATGTTCTGCCCCTTCTGCCGCCACCCGGACTCCCGCGTCGTCGACTCCCGGACGAGCGACGACGGAACCTCCATCCGTCGTCGTCGTCAGTGCCCGAACTGCGGACGGCGGTTCTCGACCACCGAGACCGCGTCGCTGAGCGTGGTGAAGCGCAACGGCGTCCTCGAACCCTTCAGCCGCGAGAAGATCATCTCCGGCGTGCGCAAGGCGTGCCAGGGGCGCCCGGTGACCGACTCCGACCTCGCGGTGCTCGCGCAGCGCGTCGAGGAGATCGTGCGTTCCTCCGGGGCGAGCCAGATCGACGCGAACGACATCGGCCTGGCGATCCTCAGCCCGCTCCGGGACCTCGACGAGGTCGCTTACCTGCGGTACGCCAGCGTCTACCAGGCGTTCGACTCGCTCGAGGACTTCGAGGACGCGATCGGCCAGCTCCGCATCGACCACCACGGTGCAGCGGGGCGCACGGCGGACGGCGCGGGAGCGTGAGCGGCCTCGAGTCCCTCGTGCGGGCCGGGTACGGGGTCGTCTTCCGCTCGGTGTTCGCGAAGATGGACCCGGAGCGGGCGCACCACGTGGCGTTCGCGGTGATCCGCCTGCTGCCCAAGGTGCCCTTCGCCGCCGGCGCCATCGAGCGCTCCGCCCGGCCCTCCGCCGAGGACGGCATCACGACGATGGGCATCCACTTCCCGTCGCGCTTCGGCCTCGCCGCGGGGTTCGACAAGGACGCGAAGGGCATCACCGGACTCGGGGTGCTCGGCTTCGGCCACGTCGAGGTCGGCACGATCACCGCACGCGCGCAGCCCGGCAACGAACGGCCCCGGCTCTTCCGGCTCATCGCCGACCGGGCTCTGATCAACCGGATGGGCTTCAACAACCACGGCGCCGCGAAGGCCGCCGGCCGGCTCGAGAAGGCCCGACGGAACCCGGGGCGTCCGGTCATCGGCGTCAACATCGGCAAGAGCCGCGTCGTCTCGGTGGAGGACGCCGTCGAGGACTACCTCGAGTCCACCCGGATCCTCGCACCGTTCGCCGACTACCTGGCGGTCAACGTCAGCTCGCCGAACACCCCGGGTCTGCGCGGGCTGCAGGAACTCGACCAGCTCCGCCCGCTGCTGGCCGCCGTGCACGACGCGGCCGGTCGCACCCCGGTGCTCGTGAAGATCGCGCCCGACCTGACCGACGAGCAGATCGACGCGATCGCCGGACTCGCGGTGGAGCTCGGGCTCGCCGGCGTCATCGCGACGAACACGACGATCGAGCGCGGCGGACTCCGGACGCCCGATGACGAGGTGCGGGCGATGGGCGCCGGGGGACTGTCCGGTGCTCCGGTCGCCGCCCGGTCGCTCGCGGTGCTGCGCCGGGTCCGCGCGGCGGTGCCCGCGGGCTTCTGCGTCATCGCGGTCGGCGGCGTCACGTCGGAGGCGGACGTGCAGGCGCGCATCGAGGCCGGGGCGACCCTGGTGCAGGGCTACACGGCGTTCCTCTACGAGGGGCCGACGTGGGCGATGCGGATCAACCGGCTGCGGCGGAAGCGCCTCCGCCGGCGCTGATCCACCGTCCCCGGGGACGACGAGAGCGCCGCCGACCCGGGGGTCGACGGCGCTCGTGCGTGTGCTGCGGGAGCAGCGCAGCGGGTGTCAGAGCGTCGGGTACTGCCCGCGCTTGACCTGGGGCTTCGGCAGGCGGAGGAACCGCAGCTGCCACGCCCGCGTGAGGATGTAGAGGAACGTGCCGCGCTGCAGCGCTTGGCCGGCGGCGGTGAATCGCCGACGCATCGCGAACCAGAGCACCACGCAGTCGAGCACGAAGAGCACGACGAAGGCCCAGACGAACAGCAGCGAGTACGAGGCCGCGGCGGTCTGTGCGGCGATGAACCCGACCAGCAGGAAGAGCACGAGCACGGGCATCATGACCTCGCCCACGTTCCAGCGGGCGTCGATGAAGTCGCGGATGAACCGGCGCTGCTCTCCGCGGTCCTTCGCGGGCAGGTAGCGCTCCTCGCCGTTCGCCATGCCGACCCGGGCCCGCTCGCGGTCGCTGTTGAGACGCGCCCGGGCGGCCTTCTTGTCGGCGGGGGAGTTGCCCACGATCGGCCGACGGTTCGCGGCCTCGCGCTCGCGCCGCGACGGGGTGGGGCGACCCTTGCCGTGCGCGACGAGCTCGTCGTCACCGGGGTTCACGGTCACGTTGGTCTTGGGTGATGCCTTCGCCACGGTGGTTCCTAACGGCGCTCTGCGTTGCTGGTCGTCCTCTAGATTACCGGCCATGACCGACTCCGAGAAGCACGGCCCCACCACCGGGCCGCAGGCACCTCCCACCGACCCCGCCCTGCTCGAGGCGCTGCGCGAGCACGTGCACGGCGCCCTGCCGACGACGATCGCCGACCTGTCCGCCCTCGTCCGCATCCCCTCGGTGTCCTGGTCGGCCTTCGACCCGGCGCACGTGCAGCGCAGCGCGGAGGCCGTGGCGGACCTGGTGCGCTCGACCGGGGTCTTCGACGAGGTCCGGATCGTGCGCTCCGCCGTCGAGGGCGACACGCCGGCCGACGGTGCCGCCGAGGGAGTCGAGCTCGGCCAGCCCGCGGTCCTCGCCGTACGCCCGGCGCGGAACGGCAGGCCGACCGTGATGCTCTACGCGCACCACGACGTGCAGCCGCAGGGCGACGACGCGCTCTGGGAGACGCCGCCGTTCGAGCCGACCCTGCGCGGCGACCGGCTGTACGGCCGCGGCGCCTCGGACGACAAGGCCGGCGTGATGACGCACGTCGCGGCCCTCCGTGCCGTGCACGCGCAGTTCGGCGACGACCTGGACGTCGGTGTCGTGCTGTTCGTCGAGGGCGAGGAGGAGTTCGGCTCCCGCTCGTTCCGCACCTTCCTCCGAGAGCAGCGCGAGCACCTGGCCGCCGACGTCATCGTCGTCGCGGACAGCGACAACTGGTCGACCGAGATGCCGGCCATCACGGTCTCGCTCCGCGGCAACACGACCTTCAAGATGACCGTCACGACCCTCGAGCACGCCAGCCACAGCGGCATGTACGGGGGAGCGGCGCCGGACGCGATGATGCCGATGGTGCGCCTCCTCGCTTCGCTGCACGACGACGACGGCGCGGTGGCGGTGGCCGGTCTCACGGCGCACGAGGCCCCGGTGCCCGAGCGGTCCGAGGACGACTTCGCCGCCGAGGCCGCCCTCGTCGACGGCGCCCGTCCCGTCGGCAGCGGCCCGGTGCTGTCCCGCATGTGGTTCCAGCCGTCGATCACCGTGACCGGGCTCGACGTGCCGAGCGTCGCGAACGCGTCGAACACGCTGCTGCCGTCCGTCGCCGCCCGCGTGTCGGTCCGGGTCGCCCCGGGGCAGGTCGCGACCGAGGCGTTCGCCGCGGTCGAGGCGCACCTGCGGGAGCGCGTGCCCTTCGGTGCACGGCTCGAGCTCACCGAGGTGGACGCCGGCGACGGCTTCCTCGTGGACGCGTCCGGCTGGGCCGTCCAGGAGGCGCGCACCGCCATGTCCGAGGGCTGGGGCGCGGACCCCGTGGAGCAGGGCATCGGCGGCTCGATCCCGTTCGTGTCCGACCTGGCCGCCGAGTTCCCGGAGGCGCAGATCCTCGTCACCGGCGTCGAGGACCCGGACACCCGCGCGCACAGCCCGAACGAGTCGCAGCACCTCGGCGTGCTGCACCGCGCGGTCCTGTCCGAGGCCGTCCTGCTGGCGCGGCTGCAGGGGCGCGCGTGACGTCGGTCCTGCACAGGTCCTGCGCTGGGGTCCCAGTGGTCGGTGGACGTGCCTAGAATCGACGCGACGGCCGGTGAACGTCACCGCCAGCGAGGGAGACGCCGATGAGCGACACCATCACGACCGAAGCAGCGACCGACGCCACGTCGCACGGTGTGCTGCTGAGCGACGCGGCCTCGGCCAAGGTCGCCAGCCTGCTCGAGCAGGAGGGCCGCGACGACCTGCGCCTGCGCCTCGCCGTCCAGCCCGGTGGCTGCTCGGGCCTCATCTACCAGCTGTACTTCGACGAGCGTCTGCTCGACGGTGACGCCACGGCCGAGTTCGACGGGGTCGAGGTCGTCGTCGACAAGATGAGCGTCCCGTACCTCGACGGCGCGACGATCGACTTCGAGGACACCATCCAGAAGCAGGGCTTCACGATCGACAACCCGAACGCGCAGGGCAGCTGCGCGTGCGGCGACAGCTTCCACTGATCACCGCGTCATCCGACACGCGAGCGGGGAGCGACCGACACGGTCGCTCCCCGCTCGCGTTCCCGCATCCGCACTGAGGTGCCGATGACCAGGGGAAACCGGCTTCCGCAGGCCTCGATCCGTCCACAACGCGTGTCGGTTGTGTGCTCGGTGTCGACAGCTGCGAGTAAGCTAGGAGTGTTCCAACCAAGCTGGGAGCCACCCATGCGTCGGCCTCGTGTCGGCAGTGGTGCTCGTCGACGAGATCGTCGTCAGCCAGTCGCCAGCCGACTGGTCCCCGGCCCACGTCTTTCCGAGAGGTAACAGTGCGTTCGAATCGCCGTATACGTTGGGCGGCCGTCCCGGTGGCCGTCGGTCTGGTCATCGCACTGGCTGGCTGCACGCAGCAGCAGATGAACGGATGGCTCCCCGGCACGGAGGAGACGAAGGACGTCACCAACCACACGAGCCGCATCGTCGGCCTGTGGACGACGAGCTGGATCGTCCTGCTGGCGGTCGGCCTCATCGTGTGGGGGCTCATCATCTGGGCCGCCATCGTGTACCGCCGCCGGAAGGGCCAGACCGGCCTGCCCGTGCAGATGCGGTACAACATGCCGCTCGAGATCTTCTACACGCTCGTGCCGCTGATCCTCGTGCTCGGCTTCTTCGCCTTCACCGCGAAGGACCAGGAAGCGATCGAGAAGCCCTTCGCGCAGCCGGACGCCACCGTGCACGTCTACGGCAAGCGCTGGGGCTGGGACTTCAACTACATCGACAAGAAGAACCCCGACGAGAGCGTCTACTACCAGGGCATCCAGGCCCAGGAAGAAGAGAACGGCGGCGGGGCCGTCGACGAGTCGCTGCTCCCGACGCTCTACCTGCCGGTGGGCAAGAAGGTCGAGATCGAGCTCAGCTCGCGCGACGTCAACCACTCCTTCTGGGTCATCGACTTCCTCTACAAGAAGGACATGCTCCCGGGCAAGACGAACTACGAGTACTTCATCCCGCAGAAGGAAGGCACCTTCCAGGGCAAGTGCGCCGAGCTGTGCGGTGAGTACCACTCGCTGATGCTCTTCCAGGTGAAGGTCGTGTCGCAGGCGGAGTACGACGACTACCTCGCGTCCCTCAAGGACCAGGGCAAGGTCGGTCTGCTCGGCAACGAGTACGACACCAACACGAACCAGCCGAACAACGAGGCGCCTGCCGAGGCGTCGAGCGACAAGAAGTAAGGGCGCGTCTCAATGACAACGTCATTCGTCGGCCAGGCGACCACCAGGCCCTCGACGCCGGACTTCCAGGCGTCGAAGGTCGGTCGCAAGGGCAACATCATCGTTCGGTGGGCGACGTCCACCGACCACAAGACGATCGGGTACATGTACCTGATCACCTCGTTCCTCTACTTCCTGCTCGCCGGCATCATGGCGCTCGTCATCCGCGCGCAGCTCTTCGAGCCGGGGCTCCAGGTCGTGGCGACCAAGGAGCAGTACAACCAGCTCTTCACGATGCACGGCACGATCATGCTGCTGATGTTCGCGACGCCGCTGTTCTCCGGCTTCGCCAACGCGATCATGCCGCTCCAGATCGGTGCACCGGACGTGGCGTTCCCGCGTCTGAACGGCCTGGCCTTCTGGATGTACTTCTTCGGCAGCGCGATCGCCGTCGGTGGCTTCCTCACCCCGCAGGGTGCGGCCTCGTTCGGGTGGTTCGCCTACGCGCCACTGAGTGACACGACGTTCACACCAGGGCTCGGTGGCACCTTGTGGGTGTTCGGCCTCGGGATGACCGGCTTCTCGACGATCCTCGGCGCGGTCAACTTCATCACCACGATCATCACGATGCGTGCGCCGGGCATGACGATGTTCCGCATGTCGATCTTCACGTGGAACGTCCTCGTGACGAGCCTCCTCGTCCTGATGGCCTTCCCGGTCCTCGCGGCGGCGCTGTTCGGCCTCGGTCTCGACCGCGTGTTCGACGCCCAGATCTTCAACCCCGCGAACGGCGGCGCCCTGCTCTGGCAGCACCTGTTCTGGTTCTTCGGGCACCCCGAGGTCTACATCATCGCGCTGCCGTTCTTCGGCATCGTCTCCGAGGTCTTCCCGGTCTTCAGCCGCAAGCCGATCTTCGGGTACAAGACCCTCGTCTACGCGACCATCACCATCGCGGCCCTCTCGGTCACGGTGTGGGCGCACCACATGTACGTCACCGGTGGCGTCCTGCTGCCCTGGTTCTCGCTCATGACGATGCTCATCGCGGTCCCGACCGGCGTGAAGATCTTCAACTGGGTCGGCACCATGTGGCGCGGCTCGGTGACGTTCGAGACCCCGATCCTCTGGGCCATCGGCTTCCTCGTCACCTTCACCTTCGGTGGTCTGACCGGCGTCATCCTCGCGTCGCCGCCGCTCGACTTCCACGTGTCCGACTCGTACTTCGTCGTCGCCCACTTCCACTACGTGGTGTTCGGCACGGTCGTGTTCGCGATGTTCTCCGGCTTCTACTTCTGGTGGCCGAAGTTCACCGGCAAGATGCTCAACGAGCGTCTCGGCAAGATCCACTTCTGGCTGCTGTTCGTCGGGTTCCACACGACGTTCCTCATCCAGCACTGGCTCGGCGTCGTGGGCATGCCCCGCCGCTACGCGACCTACCTGCCGGACGACGGCTTCACCTGGATGAACCAGGTGTCGACCATCGGCTCGATGATCCTCGGCATCTCGTTCCTGCCGTTCATCTTCAACGTCTACGTGACCGCGCGGAACGCACCGAAGGTCGCCGTGAACGACCCGTGGGGCTACGGCCGCTCGCTCGAGTGGGCGACCTCCTGCCCGCCGCCGCGCCACAACTTCACGTCGATCCCGCGCATCCGTTCCGAGTCCCCGGCGTTCGACCTGAACCACCCCGAGGCCGGCGTGCCGGTCGGCGTGGGCCCGGCGAAGGACGCTCCCGACGCCCCGACCTACGACGCCGCGAAGGGCGAGGTGAAGTAACACGCCATGCGCGCCAACACCAATCTGTTCTGGATCCTGTTCGTCTTCTTCGTGCTCGCGGACGCCGCGTACACGATCTGGTCGATGATCTACTACGGCAGCATCGAGTGGGTCGGTACCCTCTCGATCGGCCTGACCGGCATCATGTCGGCGTTCATCGCCTTCTACCTGGGCCGCGTCATGTCGGCCCAGGGCGGCGTCCTCCCGGAGGACCGCCAGGACGCCAACATCGAGGACGGCGACGCCGAGCTCGGGCACTTCAGCCCGTGGTCGTGGTGGCCGATCTTCCTGGCTGCGGCCATCGCGGTCTGCTTCCTCGGTGTCGCAGCCGGCCTCTGGATCGTCCCGATCGGCCTCGTGCTGGTCGCGGTGACCCTCGTCGGCTGGGTCTACGAGTACTACCGCGGCAACTTCGGGCACTGACCCGCACCCCACGCGCTTCGGGCGGCACCATCTCGGTGCCGCCCGAACTGCGTCCGGGGCAGGTCGCCCCTCCGGTGCCCACCCCGCTCGGCGGTCGTCCGTCCGACCGCCCTCCCGTCTCATCCGCCACATCTCCGAACCGTCCGGGAACAACCCGGGCACGATGGGCCTTGGGCTCTGAGGACCGCACGTTCGCGGCCTGAGGTCCAGCGGACCGTCCACAAGCGAAAGGAGTCACCTCAGGTGACCGACAAGCGCACCCTCATCATCTTCGGCGCGACGGGCGACCTCGCCTCCCGCCTCCTCCTGCCCGGCCTCGGTACCTTCCTGCAGAGCGGTCGGTCCGTCCCCGTGCAGCTCATCGGCACTGGCCGCAGCGCCCGCAGCGAGGAGCAGTGGAAGGACGTCGTCACGAAGTCGTTCGCGTCGCAGGACGTGAGCGGCCCCGAGGTGGACGCAACCGTCGAGTCGACGAAGTTCATCCAGGGTGACCCGACGGACCCCGAGCACCTGAAGGCCCTGCTCGACGCCGCCGAGGCCGAGCCGATCCTCTACTTCGCGCTGCCGCCGCAGATCGCGTCCGACATCTGCGAGGCGCTGCAGCACGTCGAACTCCCCGAGGGCACGACCCTCGCGTTCGAGAAGCCCTTCGGCACCGACGTCGCCAGCGCCGAGGCGCTGAACAAGACGGTCCTCGAGCTCGTCCCCGAGGAGCGCGTGCACCGCACCGACCACTTCCTCGGTCGCACCACGGTCCTCAACATCATCGGCCTGCGCTTCGCGAACCGCTTGTTCGAGCCGATCTGGAACGCCGACAACATCGAGAAGGTCGACGTCTTCTACGACGAGACCCTCGGCCTCGAGAACCGCGCCCAGTACTACGACGAAGCCGGCGCACTCGTCGACATGATCCAGTCGCACCTGCTGCAGATCCTCGCCCTCGTGACGATGGACGCCCCGGCAGCGATCGACTCGGTCGAGTTCCGCTCGTCCCTCGCCCGCGTGCTCCGCTCGACCCGCCTCAAGGGCGACGACGCCACCATCGCGTCGCGTCGTGCGGTGTACACCGCCGGCACGATCGACGGCAAGGAGCTGCCCTCCTACCAGCAGGAGGACGGCGTCGACCCGTCGCGCGAGACCGAGACCCTCGCCGAGATCGAGGTCGAGGTCGACACCGCCCGCTGGGCCGGCGTCCCCTTCACCCTCCGCTCCGGCAAGGCGCTCGGCGCCAGCCGCAAGGAGGTCCTCATCACCTTCAAGCCCGTGACGCGCCTGCCTTCCGGGCTGTCCGGTCGTCCGAAGGCGGACACACTGCGCATCGTCCTCAACCCCGACGAGATCGAGCTGTCGGTGTCGGCGAACGGCGGCGGCAACCCGTTCGAGATGGGGCAGGTCACCCTGTCGTCGTCGTTCGACGACGGCGAGCTCACCCCGTACGGCGAGGTGCTCAACGGCATCTTCCACGACGACCCGCTGCTCTCGATCCGTGGCGACGTCGCGGAGCGCTGCTGGGAGATCGTCGAGCCCGTCGTGGCGGCCTGGAAGGCCGGCGACGTGCCGCTCGAGGAGTACCGCGCCGGGTCGCGCGGCCCGGCCGAGTGGGTCAGCTCCTCCTGAGCAGGCCGTGACGGCGTCCTGACGCGGGCGCGGTGACGAACCCTCCACCACGACGACGGGAGGCCCGGTGCCAGCTGGCACCGGGCCTCCCGTCGTCCGTGTGGCGGGGCGGAACGGGGCTGTGCGGGGCGGAACGGCGCTCAGGCGGGCCGGCCCGCCCGCTCGCCAGCTCCCGACACGCTCGCGGTCCCACCGCCGTGTCGTGGCGACCGGGTCCGGTGGCCGGCGGCCGCGCCCTGCGCCCGGGCGATCGCGTCCGCCGCGGTGACGAGCGTCAGGTGCGACAGGGCCTGCGGGGTGTTGCCGACCTGGTGGCCGGTGGCGACGTCGACCTCCTCGGACAGCATGCCGAGGTCGTTCGCGTAGCCGACGAGCACGTCCATGAGCCGTTCGGCGTCCGCCAGGCGTCCGGAGCCGGCGTACTGCTCGACGAGCCAGAACGAGCACGCCAGGAACGGGTGCTCCGCGCCGCGCAGGCCGTCGAAGCCCGACGAGGTCCGGTAGCGGAGGACGAGGCCGTCGTCGCCGACGCGCAGGTCCTCCTCGACGGCGGCGACCGTGCCGAGCATCCGTGGGTCGTCGGGCCGGCAGTACCCGATCTGCGGCAGGACGAGCAGGCTGGCGTCGACCTCGTCGGTGTCGTAGTGCTGGCGGTACGACCCGCGCTCGGCGTTCCAGCCGTGCTCCTCGATCTCGGCGCGGACCCTGTCGCGCAGGGTGCGCCACCGCTCGACCGGACCCTCGAGTCCGAACTCCTCGCAGGCGGCGACCCCGCGGTCGAAGGCCGCCCAGATCATCGCGCGCGAGTGGGTGAAGTGCCGGCGCGGGCCCCGCATCTCCCAGATCCCGTTGTCCGGGTCCTGCCAGTGCTCCTCGACGTGGGCGAGCAGGGCGCGCTGCAGCGACCACGAGGCGGCGTTCTCCTCGACCCCGAGCTCGCGGGCGTCGTGCAGCGCGGAGAGCACCTCGCCGAAGACGTCGCCCTGGTACTGCGTGTAGGCGCCGTTGCCGACCCGCACGGGTGTCGAGTCGGCGTAGCCGCGCAGGTGGGGGAGCGTCCGCTCGGGCAGTTCGCGCTCCCCGGCGATGCCGTACATGATCTGCACGTCGTCCGGGTCCCCGGCGATCGCGCGGAGCAGCCAGCCGCGCCAGTCCGCCGCCTCGTCGCGGTACCCGTGGGCGATGAGCGAGGCGAGCGCCATCGACGCGTCGCGCAGCCAGACGAAGCGGTAGTCCCAGTTGCGTTCGCCGCCCGGGTCCTCCGGGAGGCTCGTGGTCGCGGCCGCCACGACGCCGCCGGTCTCCGCGTGGGTCATGGCGCGCAGGTACATGAGGGACTGCCGGACGACCGGCGCGTACTTCCCCTCGGCGCGGGTCCGGGAGGTCCAGTCGTGCCACCAGTCACGGGTGCGGTGCAGCGCCACGTCGACGTCGAACGGCTCCGGCGGTTCCCGGTGCGACGGGTACCAGGTGAGCGTCGTGTCCAGGACGTCGCCGTCGGCGATGGTCGTGGTGGCGGCGTGCCGGTGGTCGTCGGCCCGGAACCGCGGGCCGCGGACGACGACGGCGTCGGGACCGGCGGTGGCGACGAGCACGGGGTCGTCGTCGTCGCCGACCTGCCGGATCCAGGGCAGGACGTCGCCGTACCCGAACCGGATGCGGAGGACCTGCTGCAGCTCCACGGTCCCGGTGAGGCCGCGGACACGCCGGACGATGGTCGCCCGGTGCGCCTCGACGGGCATGAAGTCGGTGACCTCGACGACGCCGGTCGCGGTCGTCCACACGGTGGAGAGGACGAGCGAGTCGCCGTCGTGCCGTCGGACCGAGGTGGCGTCGGGGTCGGTCGGGCGGAGCGACCAGTGGCCGTCGTGCTCGTCGCCGAGGAGTGCGGCGAAGGTCGAGGCGCTGTCGAACCGGGGCAGGCACGCCCAGTCGACGTCGCCGTCACGGGTGACGAGTGCGGCGGTGTGGCAGTCCCCGATGAGGGCGTGGTCCTCGATGCGCTGGTCCATGGCCCGATCGAACCACCCGGACCCCGTGTCCACCTGCGCTGAGGGTGCGTTCAGATCACACCCGGCAGTGCCTCGGGCGGTGCGATTCGCCGACGGCCGACGGCCGACGGCCGACGGCCGACGGCCGACAACTGACGCCTCAGTCGACCTCGGCGATCCCGACCCGGCCGAGCTCGGTCCAGAGACCGGCACCGTCGGGGGCGTAGACCCACGGCTTCGTCGAGTCACGGGTGCGTTCCTGCGCGCGCGACCGCCCGCCGGCGAGCACGGCCTCGCTCGTCGACAGCTGCCGGATCGCCACCGCGGCGACGTTGTCCGGGTGCTCCCGCACGAACTCGCCGTACAGCTGCTCGTCGTGCTGGCCGTCGTCGCCGACCAGGAGCCACTGGATGTCCGGGAAGTCGCGGGCCAGGCGCCGCAGGTTGTCCTGCTTGTGCTGCTGTCCGCTCCGGAAGAACCGGTCGTGCGTGGGGCCCCAGTCGGTGAGCAGGAGCGTGCCGGACGGGTACATGTTCCGGGTCAGGAAGCGCTGCAGGGTCGGGGCGACGTTCCACGCGCCGGTCGACAGGTACACGGTCGGCGCGCCCGGGTGCTGCGCGAGGACGCGTTCGTACAGCACCGACATGCCGGGGACCGGACGCCGCGCGTGCTCGGTCAGCACGAAGGAGTTCCACGCCGCCAGCATCGGGCGGGGGAGGCTCGTCACCATCACGGTGTCGTCGATGTCGGAGAGCAGACCGAAGCGGGTGTCCGGGTGCACCACGAAGACGTCGGCGTCGACGTCGCGCATGCCCCCGGCGGACAGGCGGATCGTCTGCCACCCGGGCTCGAGGTCGATCGGGACGATGGTGTCCACGACGCCGCCGCGGTCGCTCGTGACGGTGTGCGTCGAGCCGCCGGCCGTGATCGTCACCTCGGCGTGGTCGACCGCCACGCTCGTGAAGCTGCGCCACCCGCGGACGCCGGAGTACGAGACGTCGGAGGCCAGGCCGCGGCGGGTGAGCAGGACCCGGCAGAGCACCCGGACCCAGCCCGGCGCGCCGTAGCCTGTGTAGGGGATCACGGTGGGCACCTGGCCGCGGCGACGGGCACGCTGCTCGCGGAACTCCTGCACGGAGTCCTCGATGCGGGCCGCCCGGTGCAGGATCGGCTCGGGGATCGCGGTCTCCCACTGCTGGATGCCCCACGGAGCCTGCTCACGGCGGTCGTGCTCGCGTTCGACGGACCGGGCGTCGCGCTGTGGTGCGGGTGTTGTCTCCCGGGGCGCGGCAGGGTCCGGAGGCGTCGTCTCGGGCATCCGGTCATCATCCCACGCGGGGGTGTCCAGAACCCGGGTCGCCGCCCGACACCCCGGGAATCGCAGCCAAGACCAAGGCGGTCTCTGGGAGAGTTGCGGTCTCAGTCATCAGCCCGCGGTCACCGCGAGAAGGAGAAGACGTGCTCGTCACCGAGGTTTCGAACGCACTGCCGGGGGGATCACCACTGCTCAGGAACGAGCCGGTCCAGGCCCGCAGCTCGGCGCGCCTCGCGGGTCTGCTCGACGCCGCCGCCGCGGTCATCGACGAGATCGGCTTCGAGCGGCTCACGACGGCCATGGTCGCGGAGCGAGCCGGTGCGTCGATCGGCACGGTCTACCGGTACTTCCCGGACCGCATCGCCGTCGTCGAGGCCCTGGCGATCCGCTGCACCCAGCGCCTGGCCTCCCGCTTCCTCGAGGCGATCGACGCCTCCGGCGCCACCACCTGGCAGGAGGGCTGTGACGCCCTGGTCGAGATGACCGCCGAGATGTACCGCACGGAGCCCGGCTTCCGGGCCATCCGGTTCGCGGACATCGACGTCGCCGCCGCCGGTGACGAGGACGCCGACCGACTCGCCGCGCTCGGCGGGGCCGTCGGCACCGTCATGCACGAGCGCTTCGGCATCCCGCAGACCGAGGCCCTCAGCCGGGCCTGGGTCGTGCTCGCCGAATCGGCACACGCCGTCCTCGCGCGCGCCCACGTCGACCGCGAGCACCCGGACGAGGCGCTCATCGAGGCGTACCGCGCGATGAGCCGGCCGTACCTGGAGTCGGTGATCCGGGCCTCCTGACCGGTCCCGCCGGCGGGACCACCCGCCGCACCCATCCGACACGCCCGCTCCTCCGAACGGAGGGGCGGGCGTTCGTCGTCCCGCACGTGTCCACCGTGCGCGGGAACGGCCCCGATGTCCGCAAGGCGACATGCGCCGACACGATGGAACCGCTAGGGCCCAGGACCGGTACTGTCGTCCGGAGTCGGGCTACCTCCACAAGAAGGGCACCCATGATCGAGTTCCGCTCGGTGCGCAAGACCTATCCGGACGGCACGACCGCCGTCGAGTCGTTCGACCTCGTGATCCCTTCGCGGACCACGACGGTGTTCGTCGGTTCGAGCGGATGCGGCAAGACCACCCTGCTGCGGATGATCAACCGGATGATCGACCCCACCGCCGGGTCCGTCCAGATCGACGGCGAGGACATCGCCGGCGTCGACCCCGTGCAGCTCCGTCGCCGGATCGGCTACGTGATGCAGAACGCCGGGTTGCTGCCGCACCGCAAGGTCGCCGACAACATCGCGACCGTGCCGCTCCTGACCGGCGTGCCCAAGGCCGAGGCGCGGAAGCGTGCGCTCGCCCTGATGGACACCGTCGGGCTCGACCGGTCCCTGGCCGACCGCTACCCGTCGCAGCTGTCCGGTGGGCAGCAGCAGCGTGTCGGTGTCGCGCGCGGCCTCGCCGTCGACCCGAACGTCCTGCTCATGGACGAGCCGTTCGGCGCCGTCGACCCGCTGGTCCGCAACGACCTGCAGGACGAGCTGATCCGGCTGCAGCGCGAGCTCGGCAAGACGGTCGTGTTCGTCACGCACGACATCGACGAGGCGTTCAAGCTCGGCGACCAGGTCGTCATCCTCAAGAAGGGCGGCGAGATCGCCCAGCTCGGCACGCCCGCCGAGATCCTCTCCGAGCCCGCCGACGACTTCGTCGCGAACTTCATCGGCGCCGGGCGTGGTCGCCGGGCACTGCGGGTCGAGCAGACCCCGACCGGACCCATCGTCGTGGACGGGGACGGCCGCGCCGCCGGCGTCCTGACCGGTCCCGTGGGCGTCGTCGACGCTGCTGCCGCTGTCCGCTCCGAGGCCGGGACGCCCACGGGCGCCCCGGGTGCTGCGGCGCAGGGTGGGAGCACCCGGTGAAGTGGGTGCTGTCGAACCTCGACACGATCGGGGACGACACGGTGGCGCACCTCGCGGTCGCGATCCCGCCGATCATCATCAGTTTCCTGCTCTCGATCCCGATCGGCTGGCTCGTCGTCCGACTCCGGCGTCCCGGTGCCGGCCGCTTCAGCACCGGTGTCGGCGGCGGCGTCGTGACGGTCGCCGGGCTGCTCTACGCCATCCCGTCCCTGCCGCTCTTCATCGCCCTGCCCGGGCTCATCGGCACCGGGCTGCAGGACCCCGTCAACGTCGTCATCGGCCTGACGCTCTACGGGCTCGCGCTCATGGTGCGGTCCACCGTCGACGGCCTCGGCTCGGTCGACGCAGCCACCACCTCGGCGGCCACCGCGATGGGCTACTCGGGCGCCCAGCGGTTCTTCCGCGTCGACCTGCCGCTGGCCGGTCCGGTCCTGCTCGCCGGGCTCCGGGTCGTGTCCGTGTCGACCATCTCGCTCACCACGGTCGGCGCGGTGCTCGGCATCCGGAGCCTCGGGTCGCTCTTCACCGACGGCATCGGGCGCACCATCCCGGAGGAGATCGTCGCGGGCATCGTCATGGTCCTGGTCCTGGCGTTCGCGATCGACGGGCTCCTCGTGCTGCTCGGTCGGCTCGTGATGCCGTGGACGCGGCGGTCGGCACCGTCGAGGCGCGCCGCCCGGCGCGTCCTGCAGGCAGCGGAGGCCACGTCGTGATCATCGGACAGGCCTTCGCGTGGGTCCTCGACCCCGCCAACCACACCGGCCCGAACGGTATCCCGGTCCGCCTCTGGGAGCACGTCTGGATCTCGTTGCTCGCCGTCGCCATCGCCTCGGTGGTCGCGGTCCCGATCGGGTACCTCATCGGTCACACCGGCAAGGCCCGCGGTGTCGCGATCGCGCTGTCCGGCGGGATCCGCGCACTGCCGACCCTCGGCGTGCTGACGCTGTTCGGCCTCATGCTCGGCGTGAACCTGCAGGCGCCGCTGCTCGCGCTCGTCATCCTCGCCGTGCCGTCCGTGCTCGCCGGGGCCTACGCGGGCATCGAGTCCGTCGAGCCCGTGACGGTCGACGCCGCCCGGGCACAGGGCATGACCGAGTGGCAGATCCTGACCAGGGTCGAGATCCCGCTCGGCCTCCCGCTGCTCGTCGGCGGTGTCCGCGCCGCCGTCCTGCAGGTCGTCGCCACCGCCACCCTCGCCGCGTACGTCGGAGCCGGTGGCCTCGGTGGCTACGTGTTCCTCGGGCTCAAGACCCAGGACTACGCCATGATGCTCGGCGCCTCCGTCCTCGTGATCGCCCTCGCGATCGCGTTCGAGATCGTCCTCGCCGTGCTCCAGCGGGCGGTGGTGCCCGCGGGCGTCGCCGACCGTCCGGCACGACGACGCTCGGGATCGCGTGAGCGGCCCCGCACCCCCATCCCGGAAGGAAACCCCTCGTGACCACAGCACCCAAGCTCCGCGCCGGCATCGCCGCCGCGGTCGCCCTGGGCGTCGCAGCCGCACTCGCCGGCTGCTCGTCCAGCAGCCCGCTCGACAGCGGCTCCAGCTCGTCCTCCGACTCGAAGACCATCGTCGTCGGCTCGCAGGCGTACTACTCGAACGAGATCATCGCCGAGCTCTACGCGCAGGTCCTCGAGAAGGACGGCTTCACCGTCAAGCGCAACTACCAGATCGGCCAGCGCGAGGTCTACCTCCCGCAGCTGCAGAAGGGCGCGATCGACGTCATGCCCGAGTACGGCGGCAACCTGCTGCAGTACTACGACAAGGACTCGACCGCGAAGACCGAGGCCGACATCGCGAAGGAGCTCGAGAGCGCCCTGCCGAAGGGCGTCCGCGCGCTCGACGCCGCCGAGGCCACCGACCAGGACAGCTACACCGTCACGAAGGAGTTCTCCGAGAAGAACGACGTGACGAGCCTGGCCGACCTGAAGAACGTCAAGGAGCAGCTCACCGTCGGGGCGAACTCCGAGAACCAGACCCGTCCGTACGGTCCGAAGGGCCTGAAGTCGGTTTACGGCGTCGACGTGCAGTCGAAGGCCATCGAGGACTCCGGCGGAGCGCTCACGGTCAAGGCGCTCAAGGACGGCACGGTGCAGCTCGCCGACATCTACACCGCCGACCCGAGCATCAAGGCCAACGGCTTCGTCACGCTGAAGGACCCGGAGAACCTGATCCTGCCGCAGAACGTCACGCCGATCGTCTCCGACAAGGTGGACGAGAAGGCCGCGGCGGACATCGACAAGGTGAGCAAGGTCCTGACGACCGAGGCGCTCATCGACCTCAACTCGAAGAGCACGGTCGACAAGGAGAAGTCCTCGGATATCGCCGAGGAGTTCCTCAAGGACAAGGGCCTCCTGTAGGTCGCTTCCCACCCCCGGTTCCGCGTGCTGACGCGGGACTCAGGACGACAGGCGTCGGGCATCGAGCCCGGCGCCTGTAGTCGTCTGCGGGGTGATGCAGGGTGACAGATGTTCCGCACGGTTGTGCCGTGCAGAGCGTGTGCACGTTCGTGCAGAGGCGGCCTCTACAACTTGTCGAAGCGGTGTGACGAGCAGTACCGTCGAAGGGTCCCGACGACGTGACGGCAACGAGCAGAACCCCTTCCACAGGAAGCATCTCAACGTGCACGAACAGCGCGCGGCGATCCCGATGGGCCCGGCCGCATGAACGACCTCCTCGATCCGCTCCTCCTGTCGCGGTGGCAGTTCGGTCTGACGACGATCTACCACTTCCTCTTCGTCCCGTTGACGATCGGCATGGCAGTCGTCGTCGCGGTGTTCCAGACGGCGTGGGTCCGCACCGGTCGCGCGCACTACCTGCAGCTCACCCGGTTCTTCGGCCGGATCTTCCTCATCAACTTCGCGATGGGCGTCGTCACGGGCATCGTGCAGGAGTTCCAGTTCGGCATGAACTGGTCGGACTACTCGCGCTTCGTCGGGGACGTCTTCGGCGCACCGCTCGCGCTCGAGGGCATCCTGGCGTTCTTCTTCGAGGCGGCGTTCATCGGCCTCTGGATCTTCGGCTGGGACCGGCTGCCGAAGAAGGTCCACCTGGCGACCATCTGGTGCGTCAGCGCGGGCACGATCATGTCGGCGTACTTCATCATCGCCGCGAACGCCTTCATGCAGCACCCGGTCGGCTACGCCATCAACGAGGCGAAGGGCCGCGCCGAGCTCACCGACATCTGGGCGGTCCTCGGCAACAAGGTCGCCCTCGCCGCCTTCCCGCACACGATCTTCGCCTGCTTCATGGTCGCCGCCGGCGTGATCATCTCGGTCGCCGCGTACCACCTGTCGCGGAACCAGAACCTCGAGACGATGATGCCGGCGCTCAAGTTCGGCCTGTGGACGATGGTCGCCGCCGGGGCGCTCACGGTCCTCACGGGTGACCAGCTCGGCCTGACCATGGTCGACACGCAGCCGATGAAGATGGCCGCGGCCGAGGCGCTGTACAACACCGCCAGCGGCAAGGACGCATCGTTCTCGATCTTCACGCTCGGCACGCCGGACGGGGTCACCGAGCTCTTCTCGATCCGGGTGCCCTACCTGCTGTCCTTCCTCTCCACGCACACGTTCTCCGGCACGGTCGAGGGCATCAACGACCTGCAGGCCCAGTACACGCAGGTGTACGGCCCGGGGGACTACAAGCCGATCATCTGGGTGACCTACTGGTCCTTCCGCTGGATGATCGCTCTCGGCGTCGGAGCCGTCATGGTGTCGCTCGCCGGGCTCTGGCTGACCCGGAAGGGCCGCTTCCCCCAGCAGCGCTGGATCTGGCGCATCGCGATCTGGGCGGTCCCGCTGCCGATGGCCGCGATGATCGTCGGCTGGGTCTTCACCGAGATGGGCCGCCAGCCCTGGCTGGTCTTCGGCCTGCTCAGGACCGCCGACGGCGTGTCCCCGAACGTGACCGGGCTCGAGGTGCTCATCTCGCTGGTCGTGTTCACGCTCATCTACGGATCCCTCGCGGTGGTCGAGTTCCGACTCATCAAGAAGGTCGCCCAGGAGGGCCCGGCCGCCCCGGCCGAGGTCGACGCGGAGACCGGCGAGGTCGAGCACGAAGTGACGGTGTACTGAGATGGACCTGCCCGTTCTCTGGTTCGCGATCGTCGGGGCGTTCTTCGTCGGGTACTTCGTGCTCGACGGGTTCGACTTCGGGGTCGGGATGTCGCTGCCGTTCCTCGGCAAGGACGACACCGACCGCCGCGTCCTGATCAACACCATCGGCCCGGTCTGGGACCTCAACGAGACCTGGGTCATCGTCGCCGGCGCCTGCCTGTTCGCGGCCTTCCCGGAGTGGTACGCGACGATGTTCTCCGGCTTCTACCTGGCGCTGCTGCTCATCCTCGCGGCGCTCATCGCCCGGGGGGTGTCGTTCGAGTACCGCCACCAGGGCAAGCACCCGGCCTGGCGGCGTCGCTTCGACCTCATGATCGTGGTCGGCAGCGCCGTGCCGTCCTTCCTCTGGGGCGTCGCGTTCGGCAACGTCGTCCGGGGCATCCCGATGGACGCCGGGCACAACTACACGGGCACGCTCCTCGACCTGCTCAACCCCTTCGCACTGCTCACCGGCGTGACCACCCTCCTGGTGTTCTTCACGCACGGGGTCGTCTTCGTGGCACTGAAGACCGAGGGGGAGATGCGTGAGCGGGCGATCGCGCTGGCGAAGCGGGCGGGGGTCCTGACGATCGTCGTCGGTGCCGTGTTCCTCGGCGCGATGGCACTGGTCCGCTCCACGCCGACGTCGCTCGTGCTCTCCGTGGTCGCCGCCGTCGCGCTCGTCGTCGCCGTGCTGTGCGCGGCCCGCGGTCGCGAGGGCCGCGCCTTCACCCTCATGGCGATCACGATCGCGGCGGTCGTCCTGGCGATGTTCACCGCGGTGTTCCCGGACGTCATGCCCGCCACGAACGACCCGGCGAACAGCCTGACCGTCGCCAACGCCTCGTCCGGCAGCTACACGCTGACCGTGATGAGCTGGGTCGCGGTGGTCTTCATCCCGCTCGTGCTCGCCTACCAGGCGTGGACGTACTGGGTCTTCCGCAAGCGGGTCTCGCGCGCCACCGTCGCGCAGGCCGCGCACTGAGCCGGAGCGACACGTGAAACCGCTCGACCCCCGTCTGCTCCGCCTGTCGAGGACGGCGCGCGGCTTCGTCCTCGCCGCCGCCGGCACGGGCGCGGTGCGGACGGTCGCGACCATCGGCATCGCCTGGGGCATCGCCGCTGCGGTGACCCAGGTGGTGGACGCGGTGCGTGCCGGCGCGGTCCCGGCGACGTTCCCGGGCACCCTGCTCCTGCTCGGTGCGGCGTTCGTGCTCCGTGCGGCCGCGGCCTGGTCGACGGACGACCTCGCCGCCCGCGCCGGGGCCCGCGTGAAGAGCGAACTCCGTGCCACCGTGCTCCGGCGCGCGGCCGACCGGGGCCCCGGGTGGCTCGCCGGTCGGTCGAGCGCCGGTTTCGCCACGACGCTCGGCCCGGGTCTCGACGCCCTCGACGCGTACTTCGGCCGGTACCTGCCGCAGTTGGCGCTCACCGCCGTCGCGACCCCGGTCCTGCTCGTCGCGATCGCCCTCGGCGACCTCACCAGCGCCGTCGTCATCGTCTGCGCGATGCCGGTCATCCCGGTCTTCATGGTCCTCATCGGCCTGGCCACGCAGTCCCTGCAGCGGCGTCAGGCCGACGCCCTCGCGCGCCTCGGCGGGGCGTTCACCGAGGCCGTCGAGGGGCTGGCGACGCTCAAGGTGTTCGGCCGCGCCCGTCGTCAGGTCGGCCGGATCGGTGCCGTGACCGACGCGTACCGTCGCGGCACGATCGGGGTGCTGCGGCTGTCGTTCGTCAGCGGCTTCGCACTCGAGCTCGCCGCGAGCCTGTCCGTCGCCCTGGTCGCGGTGTCCATCGGCATCCGGCTCGTCGACGGGTCCCTCGGCCTCGGGGCCGCGATGTTCGTGCTCGTGCTCGCACCGGAGGCGTTCGCCCCGCTCCGGCAGGTCGGTGCGGACTTCCACGCGGCCCAGGACGGGGTGGAGGCGTCGCAGGCGGTCCTCGACGTGCTCGACGACACCAGGACTGCCGAGGCTGACACCGACGGGCTGGCCGCCGCCGCACCCGGTCCCGCCGCAGCCGGTACAGCCACAGCCGGCACCGCCCCAGCCGGTACAGCCACAGCCGGCACCGCCCCAGCCGGCACCGTCGCATCCGACACCGCCCCGGCGGGCGCCGAGGCGTCGTCGGCGCTCGTGCTCCGCGGCCTGACGGTCCGCCGCCCCGACGTGGTGGTCGGCCCCGTCGACCTGCACGCCCCGGCCGGCACCGTGGTCGCCCTGGCGGGTCCGAGCGGGTCCGGCAAGTCGAGTCTCCTCGCCGCCCTCCGCGGTGCCCTCGCCGCCGAGGGGTCGGTCACCGTCCCCGGTCCCGCCGGCGCGACCGTCGCCGACCGCACGACCTGGGTCGACCAGCGGCCGCGGCTCGTCCGCGGCTCCGTCGCCGAGAACGTCGCCCTCGCCGCCGACCCGGACGACGACCGCGTCCGTTCCGCCCTGCGTGCGGTGGGGCTGGCACTCGACCCGGGCCTCCCGGTCGGCTCCGGCGGGTCCGGCCTGTCCGGCGGCCAGGCGCAGCGCGTCGCCGTCGCGCGCGGTCTGTACCGGGCTGCCGCGCGCCGCACACCGCTCGTCCTGCTCGACGAGCCGACCTCCGCGCTCGACGCGGAGTCCGAGGCGGACGTCATCGCGGCCGTCCGACGGCTCGCCGCCGACGGCGCCGTCGTGGTCGTCGCGAGCCACCGTCCCGCGGTCGTGGCCGCCGCCGACCTCGTCGCGACGATCGACCCGTCGGGTTCCGTCGCCGTCCGGTCCGCACGGGCGGTGCACGCATGAGCGCGACCCGCCCAGGCCGGGAGGCCCGCGACCGCTCCGTCCTCCGGCTCGCCATGCCCCGTGGTCGCGGTTGGACGAAGGCCGTCGTCGCCGGCGTGCTCACCGCGCTCTGCGGGGTCGCGCTGCTCGCGGCCAGCGGCTACCTCATCACCCGGGCCGCGGAGCACCCGCCGATCCTCTACCTGACGCTCGTGATGGTCGGCGTGCGGGCCTTCGCGCTCGGCCGCGCCGTGTTCCGCTACGTGGACCGCCTGGCCGGCCACGACGCCTCGTTCCGACAGCTCGCCGTCGTCCGGACCGAGACGTACCGGCGGCTGGCGTCCGTCGCGCCGGCGGGCCTCGGCTCGACCGGCCGGGGTGACCTGATGACCCGCCTGGTCACCGACACCGACCGGCTGCAGGACCTGCCGATCCGCGTGGTCGGGCCGCTCGTGTCCGCGGGGGTCACCGCGCTGCTGTCCGTGGTCGCCGTCGCGGTCGTCTCGCAGCCGGCCGCGCTCGTGCTGGTCCTGGCGCTCGGGGTGGCCGCGCTCGTCGGGACCGTCGTGACGAGTGCGGTGGCGACCCGGTCCGACCGCGAGACGGCCGCCGACCGCGGGCACGTCGCCGACCTGGTCCTCGACACCGTGCGGACGCTCGACGTCTTCGCCGCCTACGGCACCCTCGACGACCGGCTGACGCACATCGCCCGACTCGACGACCGGGTGACCCGAGCGGTGCGGCGGCGCGGGGCGGTCGAGTCGTTGGTCGGCGCCCTCGTCGGACTCGTCGGCGGGGCCGCGGTGATCGGTGTGCTCGCCGTCGGTGCACCCGCGGTCGTGACCGGCAGCCTCGACGGGCCGCTCTGGGCGCTCGCGGTCTTCGTGCCGCTCGCCCTGTTCGAGGTCGTCGGGAGCGTCCCGCTGGCGGTCCTCACCCTCCGCCGGGTGCGTGCCGCCGCCGAGCGGGTCGAGCGGGTCGTCCCCGCCGAGCTGCCCGCCGGCCTGGTCCCCGAACCCGAGCAGCCGGCGTCGGACGAGGAGCTGGCGGCGCCGCCGGCGGTGGCCCTGCGGGTGCGCGACCTCTCCGTACGGTGGCCCGGTGCCGCGACACCCGCGGTCGACGGGGTCTCGTTCGACCTCACCCCGGGCGAGGTCGTCGTGCTCCGCGGCCCGAGCGGCGCCGGCAAGTCGACCCTCGTGGACGCCCTCGTCCGGTTCGTCGACCACACCGGCAGCTACACGCTGGACGGCGTGGAGGCGCGCGAGCTGCACCCGGACGCCGTCCGCGCCCGCGTCGGTCTCATCGAGCAGGACCCGTTCGTCTTCGACCAGTCCGTGCGGCAGAACCTGCTGTTCGCCCGGGACACCGCCACCGACGCGGACCTGCTCGCGGTGCTCGACCGGGTCGGCCTCGGCGAGTGGGTCGCCCGACGCGGCGGACTCGATGCCGACGTGGGGGAGCGCGGGTCCCTGGTGTCCGGAGGGCAGGCGCACCGCCTGGCCCTGGCGCGGGCGCTCCTGCACGCGTTCCCGGTCCTCGTGCTCGACGAGCCGACCGCCGACGTCGACCCGGACCTCGGTGACGACGTGCTCCGCGACCTCGTCACGACGGCCCGCGCAGCGGGGCGGACGCTTTTCGTCGTCTCGCACGTCCCGGTGCCGGACGACCTGGTCGACCGGACCCTGCGGATGGCGGACGGACGCCTGCTCGCGCCGTGAGCCGACGCGGGGACGCAGGAGGAGCCTCCCGGCTTGTATCGTTGACGACCGTGACCATCGAGCAGCACGTCGAGGACCCGCACACCTACGACTTCCGGCGCATCCAGGAGAAGTGGCAGGCACGGTGGGAAGAGCTCGGCCTCTTCACCGCCGACCCCGACGACACCCGCCCGCGCAAGTACATCCTCGAGATGTTCCCGTACCCGTCCGGCGACCTGCACATGGGCCACGCCGAGAACTGGGCCCTCGGTGACTTCGTGGCACGGTACTGGCGCCAGCAGGGATTCAACGTGCTGCACCCGATCGGGTGGGACTCGTTCGGTCTGCCCGCCGAGAACGCCGCCATCAAGCGCGGGGTCGACCCCAAGGACTGGACCTACGCGAACATCGCGCAGCAGAAGGCGTCCTTCAAGCGGTACGCGCCGTCCTTCGACTGGTCGACCGAGATCCACACCTCGGACCCCGAGTACTACAAGTGGAACCAGTGGCTGTTCCTCAAGATGTACGAGAAGGGCCTGGCGTACCGGAAGGACAGCTGGGTCAACTGGGACCCGGTGGACCAGACCGTGCTGGCCAACGAGCAGGTGCTGCCCGACGGCACCTCCGACCGCTCCGGCGCCGTCGTCGTCAAGAAGAAGCTGACGCAGTGGTACTTCAAGATCACGGACTACGCGGACCGGCTGCTCGACGACCTCAACCAGCTCGAGGGACGGTGGCCGTCGAAGGTCATCGCGATGCAGCGGAACTGGATCGGTCGCTCCGTCGGCGCCGACGTCGACTTCGTCATCGAGGGCCGTGACGAGCCGGTCACCGTCTTCACCACGCGTCCGGACACCATCCACGGCGTGACCTTCCTGGTCGTCGCCCCCGACTCCGACCTGGCCGCCGAGCTCGTCGACGACCCGTCCGTCGACGACGCCACCCGCGCCGCCTTCCAGGAGTACCTGGTCGCCACGCAGAAGGCGTCGGACATCGACCGGCAGAACGCCGACCGCCCGAAGACCGGGGTGCCGCTCGGCCGGACCGCGGTGCACCCGCTGACCGGGGAGCGCCTGCCGCTCTGGGCCGCCGACTACGTGCTGGCCGACTACGGACACGGTGCGGTCATGGCCGTGCCCGCGCACGACCAGCGCGACCTCGACTTCGCCCGCGCCTTCGACCTGCCCGTCACGGTCGTCGTCGACACGAACCAGCCCGTCACCGGTGCGATCCCGGTCATTCCCGAGGGCGCGACCCTCGAGGACCTGCCGTCGCTCGACCCCGCCACCACGGGCGAGGCGCTGACCGGCCAGGGACGGATGATCAACTCCGGCCCGCTCGACGGCATGAGCAAGCAGCACGCCATCACCGCGGCGATCGGCCTGCTCGAGGAACGCGGCACCGGCCGTGCCGCCAAGACCTACCGTCTGCGCGACTGGCTCATCTCGCGCCAGCGGTTCTGGGGCACCCCGATCCCGATCATCCACGGCGAGGACGGCAGCCAGTACCCGGTCCCCGAGGACCAGCTGCCCGTGGTCCTGCCCGACACCGAGGGTCTCGACCTCAAGCCGAAGGGCACCTCGCCCCTCGGTGGCGCGACCGACTGGGTGAATGTGCCGAACCCGGTCGACGGCAGCCCTGCGCGCCGCGATCCCGACACGATGGACACGTTCGTCGACTCGTCCTGGTACTTCCTGCGCTTCCTGTCCCCGCAGGACGAGACGCAGGCGTTCGACCCGGCGCTCGTGAACAAGTGGGCGCCCGTCGACCAGTACATCGGCGGCGTCGAGCACGCGATCCTGCACCTGCTGTACGCGCGCTTCGTCACGAAGGTGCTGTTCGACCTCGGCTACCTCGACTTCACCGAGCCGTTCTCGGCGCTGCTCAACCAGGGCATGGTGCTGTCCGGCGGCTCGAAGATGTCGAAGTCGAAGGGCGGCGTGTCCCTCGGCGACGAGCTCGACGCGCACGGTGTCGACGCGATCCGTCTGGTGATGGGCTTCGCGGGTCCGCCCGAGGACGACATCAACTGGGAGGACGTCTCGCCGGCAGCCTCCGCGCGCTTCCTGGCCCGTGCCTACCGGATCGCCGTCGACGTCACCTCGACGCCCGACGCGGTCTGGTCCACCGGCGACCGCGCCGTCCGGCAGGCGACCCACCGGTTCCTGGCCGATGCGCCCGGGCTGATGGAGTCGTTCAAGTTCAACGTCGTGATCGCGCGGCTCATGGACCTGGTGAACGTCACCCGCAAGGCGATCGACAGCGGCCCCGGTGCCGCCGACCCCGCCGTGCGTGAGGCTGCCGAGACGATCGCCCTCGGACTCAGTGTGTTCGCGCCCTACACCGGCGAGGAGATGTGGCAGACGCTCGGCTACGACTCCCCGGTGGCGACGTTCGGGTGGCGCAAGGCCGACCCGACCCTGCTCGTGCAGGAGACGCTGACCGCGGTCGTGCAGGTCAACGGCAAGGTGCGCGACTCGTTCGAGGTGTCGAAGTCGATCGAGGCGGACGAGCTCGAGCAACTCGCCCGGAGCTCGGCGGCGGTGCAGCGGTACATCGGTGACCGCGAGATCGTGAAGGTCATCGTCCGGGCGCCGAAGCTCGTCAACATCGCGATCAAGGGGTAGTCCTCCCTCCACAGCGGGGTCCGGGGCGGAGGCGCTCCACAGGTCCGACACACGGAGCCCGGTCGAGAGACCGGGCTCCGTAGCGTTCCGGCATGTCCCGCTTCGCGCTCTCGCCCCGTGCCGGCCTGGTGCTCGTGGGGGTCGTGCTGGTCGTCGCGGTGGCGGTGGTCCTGCTGGGCGGCGGCGGTGCGGCGGGCAGCGGTGTGGGCGGCGGTGGCGCGGGTGTCACCGTGGTCTCGGGGGCGCCGACGGTCGTGGGGGAGCCGGGCGACGCCGGGGCGTCCTCGGGCGGTTCGACGGGCGCTGGTGGTCCCGGCGGCGCTGGCGGCCGTGGTGGCGCCCGTGGAGCCGGGGGGTCCGGCAGTGGTGCTGGTGCTGGTGTCGGTGCGGGCCGTGGTGCGTCGGGTGCTGCGTCCGGTCCGGCGGGGATCGCCGTCGTGTACGTCGTCGGTGCGGTGGCCCACCCCGGGGTCGTCCGGGTGCCGGTGGGCGAGCGGGTGTCGGACGCCCTCGACGCGGCCGGGGGCGCCGGGGGTGACGCGGACCTGACCCGCCTCAACCTGGCGCGCCCCGTCGTGGACGGCGAGCGGGTGTACGTGCCCCGGGTCGGGGAGACCGAGGTCCCTGCCGAGCTGCGGCCGGGCGGCGCGGTGGTCGGCAGCGGTGCGGCTGGCGGGGGCGGTCCGGCGGGTGCGGGCGGTGCTGTCGGCGGTGCGGCCGGATCCGGCGTCGGTGGGACCGTTGGCGAGGACGCGGTCGTCGACCTCAACGCGGCGGACACGACGGCGCTCGAGACCCTGCCGGGGATCGGTCCGGCGCTGGCGCAGCGGATCCTGGCGTGGCGGGAGGAACACGGCGGCTTCCGCTCGGTCGAGGACCTGCTCGAGGTCAGCGGCATCGGGGACGGCCGGTTCGCCGAACTGCGGGACCGGGTGCGCGTGTGAGCGCGGCGGGACTCCGGGCGTCCCCGGCGGACCTGCGACTCGCGGGGCCCGTCGGGTCATCGTGGGTCGTCGGCACGGTGCTCGTCGGGGTGCCGCACCTGGCCGTCCCGGTCGTCGTGGTGGCCGCGGCCGCGGTGGTGGGTGCGCTCGTGGTGCTGATCGGGCTGGAGCCAGCGGCGCTGCTGCGGGTCCGACGATCCCGGGGCTGGGCGCTCCTGCCCGTCCGGCTGCGGTCGGCCCTGCGCCGCCGGGTGGCCGCGGCGGACCTGGCCCGCGGGGCGTGTGCACTCGCGCTGACCACCGCGCTCCTCGTCGGACTGCTGGCGGTGGCGGTCGCCGTCGGTCAGGGACGGCGGGAGCCGTCGGTCCTCCTCGACGCGTCCGGCCGGACGAGTGACGTCCGCGTGCGCCTCGACCGCGACCTCGCGCCGGGCGACCGGTCTGTGGTCGGGACGGTCGTGGCGGTCCGGACCGGCGCCTCCCGGCCCGACGGCCTGCGGGTGCCGGTCCGGCTCGTGCCCGCAGCCGGCGAGCCCCGGCGAGTCGTCCTGCCGGCGGGGACGGTCCTCGACGTCCGCGGTCCGATGCAGCAGGACGAGGCCGGGGCGACCACCGCGTTCGTGCTCTTCGTCCGCGGGGACCTGCGTGTCGTGGACGGCCCGCACGGGGTCCTCGGAGCGAGCGCCGTGGCACGGGCGGCCTTCGTCACCGTCACCGCCGACCTGCCGGAGCCCGGCGCTGCGCTGCTCCGCGGCCTCGCGATCGGTGACCGGTCCGGACTCGACCCGGTGACCGAGCAGGCCATGGAGACCTCCGCCCTCACGCACCTGACCGCGGTGTCGGGGTCGAACTGCGCCGTCGTCGTGGCACTCGTGGTGCTGGTCGGTCGGGCCGTCGGGGCTCCCCGCCTGGTGCGTGCCGCCGCCGCGGTCGTGGTGCTGCTCGGCTTCGTCGTGCTCGTCCGACCCGATCCGTCGATCACCCGCGCGACCGTGATGGCGGTCGTCGTGCTCGTGGTCCGCCTGCGCGGACGGCCGGTGCGCGGGGTGCCGCTCATCGCCCTCGCCGCGGCCGGGATGCTCGTCGCCGATCCGTGGGTCGCCCGTTCCTATGCCTTCGCGCTCTCGGTGCTCGCGACGACGGGGATCGTGGTCCTCGGGCCACCCCTGACCGACCTGCTCGCCCGCCGGCTCTGGACGCCGGCGGCCGCCGCGGTCGCGGTCCCGGTCGCGGCGCAGGTGACGTGCTGGCCGGTGACGATCCCGCTGTCGGCGTCGCTGCCCACCTACGCGGTACCGGCCAACCTGCTGGCCGAGGTCGTGGCACCGGTCGCCACCGTCGTCGGGCTCGGCTCCTGCCTGCTCGCGCCGTGGTGGCCGGCGGGGGCCGGGCTCCTCGCGACGGTCGGCTGGGTGCCCGCCGCGGTCGTCGGCGCCGTCGCACGCGGGGCCGCTGCGCTGCCGGCCGCCTCGGCACCCTGGCCGCCGGGCGTGGTCGGGGTCGTCGCTGCGGCGGCGGTCAGCGCTGCCCTCGCGGTCGGCGTGCTCCTGCCCGGGCGGGTCCGGCGGACGCTGGTCGTCGCTGCCGCGGTGACGGCCGTCGTCGGGGTCGGGTCGGTCGCCGTGCCGGTGGTGCTCGTCCGCGGCTCGGTGCCCACCGGGTGGACCACCGCGATGTGCGACGTCGGGCAGGGGGACGCGACCCTGCTGCGGAGCGCCGGGCAGACCGCCCTCGTCGACACCGGCGACGACCCCGAGCGGCTGCGGACCTGCCTGACGCTGCTCGGCGTCTCCCACGTCGACCTGCTCGTCCTGACCCACTTCGACCGCGACCACGTCGGAGCGGTCGACGCGGTCGCCGACCGGGTGGAAACCGCCTTGGTCGGTCCGGTCGGACGGCCGTCGGACGCCCGGGTGCTCACGGACCTGCGCGCGGCGGGCGTCGACGTGCGACGAGCGACGGACGGGACCGCCGGTTCCCTCGGGGACCTGCGGTGGCGGGTGCTCTGGCCGCGCAGCTCCGACCCGGAGGCAGGGAACGCCGCGAGCATCGTCCTGCGCGCCGATCCCACCCCCGGAGCAGCGTGTCCGGGGTGCCTGAGCACGCTCCTGCTCGGCGACCTGGGGGAGGACGCGCAGCGACGACTCCTCCGGACGGCGCCCCCGGACCTCCTCGCGCCCGTCGACGTCGTCAAGGTGGCGCACCACGGCTCCGCCGACCAGGACCCGGAGCTGTACCGGGTGCTCGCGGCCAGCACCGGGCTGATCGGGGTCGGCGCGGACAACGACTACGGGCACCCGACCGAGCGTGCGCTGACCATGCTCGCGGCCGCCGGGACCACGGTGTACCGGACGGACCTGTCGGGGACGGTCGTGCTCCGCGGCGCGGGGGAGCGGCGCGCGGATGACGAGGTGGCCGGTGCGGACGGCGCGGACGGGGCGGACGGCGCCGACGGGGCGGACGGGCCGGACGGGGCGGCTGGCGAGGGCGGGCCGGACGGGGCAGCCGCTGCGGGCGGGGCAGCCGGGGCGGGCGGGGCGGACGGGGCAGCGGGGGCTGGCGGGCCGTGCCGTGCGGCGCAGGTCGAGGTCTGGACCGAACGCGACGTCGACGCGCCTGACCCCGACGGCGATGCGCCTCATGCCGACGCACCCGGCCCCGACGCACCCGACGCCGACCCACCTGACGCCGACCCCGACCGGGCCGCTCGGACGGCACCGTCGGCACCCGCCCCTAGGATCGAGGCGGCGACGTCCGGCCCCGTGCTGCTCGTGCACCGGGCACGTCGTCGTCGCCCAGCGTCACCGGAAGGACCCGCATGCCCGCCAAGAAGCCCGCGCGCGCCGCAGCGAAGATCGACCAGATCCCCTGGTCGGCGATCCGGCCTGCGCCGGTCGTCCTGGTCACCGGGGCCGAGACCTTCCTCGCCGAGCGGTCCATCGGCATGCTCCGCGACCTGCTCGTCGGCGAGGACCCCGCGCTCGAGGTGCACGACCTCGAGGCGGACCAGTACGCGCCCGGGCTGCTGGCGACCCTGGCCAGCCCGTCCCTGTTCGGCGAGCCACGCCTGGTCCGGGTCACGAACGTCGAGAAGTGCACCGACGCCTTCATCACCGAGAGCATCTCCTACCTGCAGGCGCCCGCCGACGACGTCACCCTGGTGCTCCGGCACGGCGGGGGCGTCCGAGGCAAGAAGCTCCTGGACACCATCCGCAGCGGCGTCGGCGGCGGCATCGAGGTGCAGTGCGACGAGATCAAGCGCGACACCGACCGCATCGACTTCGTCAACGCCGAGTTCCGGGCCGCCCGGCGGAAGATCGCTCCGTCGGCCGTGCGGACCCTCGTCGCTGCCTTCGCCGACGACCTCGCCGAACTCGCTGCCGCCTGTCGTCAGCTCCTGGCCGACGAGGCCGCCGAGATCACCGACCGCACCGTCGACAAGTACTACGGCGGCCGGGTCGAGACGAACGCGTTCAAGGTCGCGGACATCGCCCTCGCCGGCCGGTCCGCCCCCGCGATCGTCGAACTCCGTCACGCACTTTCCACGGGGGAGGCGCCGGTGCCGATCGTGGCGGCCTTCGCGAGCAAGCTCCGCACGATGGCGAAGGTCAGCTCTTTCCGCGGATCGAGCGGGCAAGCTGCGTCCTCGCTCGGCATGGCTCCGTGGCAGGTGCAGCGTGCACAGCGTGACGTCGCAGGGTGGAGCGAGGCGGGGCTGGCGAACGCGATCACGAGCATCGCGGCCGCCGACGCCGCGGTGAAGGGCGGCTCGCGGGACGCGCACTTCGCCCTCGAGGTGATGGTCCGCACCATCGCCCGACGCGGCGAGGACCGCTGAGGCGAGCCGCGCCTCCCGGCCGTGACGCGGGCCGCACCGCCCGTCGCCCCGCCGACGACGCAGACCCCCGCCGACGAGGAGCACCCACCGACGACGAGCATCCCACCGACGACGCAGGCCTCGACGACCACGGCCCCGTCAACGACGAAGGCCCCGCACCAACGGTGCGGGGCCTTCGAGACGATCAGCGCCTCAGATCAGAGCGCGGAGACCTTCTTCGCGATGGCCGACTTGCGGTTCGCGGCCTGGTTCTTGTGGATGACACCCTTGCTGACGGCCTTGTCGAGCTTCTTCGAAGCGAGCGACAGGGCGGCGACGGCCTTGTCCTTGTCACCCGAGGCGATGGCCTCGTTCGTGTGACGGATGTAGGTCTTCAGCTCCGACTTGTACGCCTTGTTGCGGTCGGTGGCCTTCTGGTTGGTCTTGATGCGCTTGAGCTGCGACTTGATGTTCGCCATGCGTGTTGCTCCTGGTTTCGTCTCGGACGGGTGGTTGCGATCCCGGGTAGAGGGGCCCTTCGTCGCATCGCGTTCCACCCGTGGGCGACGGAACGCGTAAGCCAGCGACAAACGTTACCAGGCCGACCCGTCCCGACCAAAGCCCGACACGGTGCGCGTGGCGCGGAGGTCGGCGCGGGAACCGGAGCGGATACGGTGGCGGCATGCCGTCCCTCGCGCCCCGCATCGACACCGTCCCGCCCTCGGGCATCCGCCGGGTGTTCGAGCAGGCGGCCCTCCTCGACGACGTGACGATGCTCGTCATCGGTGAGCCGGACGTCCCCGTCGCGAAGCACATCGGCGACGCCGCTCGTCGTGCGTGGGCGGAGGACCGCACCGACTACGGTCCGAACGGCGGCATCCCGCAGCTCCGGCAGGCGATCCAGGACAAGCTGCACCGCGAGAACCGGATGGACGTCGACCTCGAGCAGGTGTGGGTCACGGTCGGTGCGACGCAGGCGCTGTTCACCGCGATGACGCTCGTGCTCTCGCCGGGCGACGAGGTGCTCGTGCCGGACCCCGGCTACACGACCTTCACGATGAACGCCCACATCATCGGCGCGGACCCGGTGCCGTACCAGCTGTCGCCGTCGCACGGGTTCGCGCCCGACCTGGCGGCCCTGGAGGCGCGGATCACCGACCGCACGCGCGCCATCGTCGTCAACTCCCCGTCCAACCCGCTCGGCACGGTGTTCGGCGAGCAGACGCTGCGGGATCTGCTGGCGCTGGCGAAGCGGCACGACCTCTGGGTGATCAGCGACGAGGTCTACGAGTACTTCACCTACGGCACGCGGCACGTCAGCCTGGCGTCCCTCGACGACGACGACCGGGTGTTCTCCGCCTTCTCGCTGAGCAAGACCTACGCGATGACCGGGGTGCGGGTGGGGTACCTCGTGACGCCGAAGGGCATGGGCCCGACGATGCGCACCGTGCAGGAGTCGATCATCAGCTGCGTCGCGGAGCCCGACCAGTGGGCGGCCCTGGCGGCCATCGTCGGGGACCACTCGCCCGTGCAGGACGCCCGCGAGCACTACCGCGAGAACCTCGAGGTCGCGACCGGGGTCCTCGACGCCGCGGGCATCCGGTACAACGACCCGCAGGGCGCCTTCTACCTGTGGATCGACGTCTCGCACGCCACCCGGGGCGACGTCGCCGAGTGGGCGCTCGCGTTCCTGCAGCAGGAGCGGGTGGCGGTCGCACCGGGCAGCGCGTTCGGACGGACCGGCGAGGGCTGGATCCGGGTGTGCCTGGCCGCGTCGGCCGAGGACCTGCGTCGCGGACTCGGCGCGCTGCCCGTCCCGACGCTCGGGACGCACGCCACCGACGCCTGAGCATGGGACAATCGTCGGACCGTCCGACCCACCCCGAGGAACCGTGAGCCCACAAGCATCTGCGCCGCTCGAGCCCGCCTCGACGCCGGCCGCCGCGATCCGCAACTTCTGCATCATCGCGCACATCGACCACGGCAAGTCCACGCTGGCCGACCGCATGCTGTCGATCACCGGCATCGTCGAGGACCGGGCGATGCGTGCGCAGTACCTCGACCGCATGGACATCGAGCGCGAGCGCGGCATCACGATCAAGTCGCAGGCCGTCCGCATGCCGTGGGAGCTCGACGGCGAGACCTTCGCGCTGAACATGATCGACACGCCGGGGCACGTCGACTTCTCGTACGAGGTCTCGCGGTCCCTCGCGGCGTGCGAGGGTGCGATCCTGCTGGTGGACGCGGCGCAGGGCATCGAGGCCCAGACGCTCGCCAACCTGTACCTGGCGCTCGAGAACGACCTCGAGATCATCCCGGTGCTCAACAAGATCGACCTGCCGGCCGCCGAGCCCGAGAAGTACGCCGCCGAGCTCGCGCAGCTCATCGGCGGCAAGCCCGAGGACGTCCTGCGCGTCTCCGGCAAGACGGGCGAGGGCGTGGCCGAGCTGCTCGACCGCGTCGTCCGGACCGTGCCGGCACCCGTCGGGACCGTCGACGCCGCGCCCCGCGCGATGATCTTCGACTCGGTGTACGACAGCTACCGCGGTGTCGTGACCTACGTGCGCATGATCGACGGGTCAATCAAGCCGCGCGAGAAGGTCCAGATGATGTCGACCAAGTCGACGCACGAGATCCTCGAGATCGGGGTGTCGAGCCCCGAGCCGACCCCGACGAAGGGGCTGTCCGTGGGCGAGGTCGGATACCTCATCACCGGCGTGAAGGACGTGCGGCAGTCGAAGGTCGGCGACACGGTCACGAGCGCGCAGCGTCCGGCGACCGAGGCTCTGTCCGGCTACACCGACCCGAAGCCGATGGTCTTCTCGGGCCTGTACCCGATCGACGGCAGCGACTACCCGGTGCTGCGTGAGGCGCTCGACAAGCTCAAGCTGTCCGACGCCGCACTGGTCTACGAGCCCGAGACCTCCGTCGCGCTCGGCTTCGGCTTCCGCTGCGGCTTCCTCGGGCTGCTGCACCTCGAGATCATCACCGAGCGGCTGCGCCGCGAGTTCGACCTCGACCTCATCACGACCGCGCCGAGCGTGGTCTACGAGGTCACGACCGAGGACAACACCGTCACCGAGGTCACCAACCCCTCGGAGTTCCCGACCGGCCGCATCGTCGAGGTCCGCGAGCCGATGGTCCGCGCCGCCATCCTCGCGCCGAAGGACTACGTCGGCGCGATCATGGACCTGTGCCAGCAGCGCCGTGGCTCCCTGCTCGGCATGGAATACCTGGGCGAGGACCGGGTCGAGATCCGCTACGAGATCCCCCTCGGCGAGATCGTGTTCGACTTCTTCGACCAGCTGAAGAGCAAGACGCAGGGCTACGCGAGCCTCGACTACGAGCCCACCGGTGACCAGGCCGCCGACCTCGTGAAGGTCGACATCCTGCTGCAGGGTGACCAGGTGGACGCGTTCAGCGCGATCGTGCACCGCGAGAAGGCGTACGCGTACGGCACGCTCATGACCGAGCGCCTGCGCAAGCTCATCCCGCGCCAGCAGTTCGAGGTGCCGATCCAGGCCGCGATCGGCGCCCGCATCATCGCCCGCGAGAGCATCCGCGCGATGCGCAAGGACGTCCTGGCGAAGTGCTACGGCGGTGACATCACCCGCAAGCGCAAGCTGCTCGAGAAGCAGAAGGAAGGCAAGAAGCGCATGAAGACCATCGGTCGGGTCGAGGTCCCGCAGGAAGCCTTCATCGCAGCGCTCTCCGGCGACGTCGAAGAGAAGAAGAAGTGAGCCGCGGGCAGCACCGGACCGCCCTGACCTACGGCGCCGTCGGTGCGACCCAGGCGTCGGACCTCATGACCTACCCGCCGGAGGGCTTCACGCCGGCGGAGTCCCGCGCCCGGATCGGCCACGGCGACCAGCGCTTCGAGACCGCGGTCATGCAGGCCCTGACCTGGCAGATCCAGGAGCGCAGCGGCATGGGCGTGCACGTCGAGGACACCCCGGAGGACGACGAGGTCCGGTACAACCCGGTCACCTTCGACGAGAACGGCGTCCCGGTCGTCCCCGCGTCGATCGGCACCCCGCGGGTCGAACGGACCACGCCGGACGGCACGCCGTTGCTGACCGCGGGCACGACGGCGACGCTGACGATGCACGCGTTCGGGCAGACCGTGCAGGCGCCGGTGCGCGTCGTCGCGATCATCGACGAGCGCGACCGCAAGGGCTTCGCGTACGGCACGCTCGAGGGACACCCGCTGTCGGGCGAGGAGTCCTTCGTCGTCGAGCGCACGCCGGACGGGTCGGTCTGGTTGCAGGTCCGCCAGTTCTCGCAGCCGGCGAGCCGGAAGTGGCGGTTCGTCGCGCCGCTGCTGCGTCGCCAGCAGCGTGTGATGGCCGAGAAGTACCTGGCCGCGCTCCGCGGCGACTGACGCGGCCGCACCGACCGGTCGGGTGACGGTGACCGCGCGACCGGGGCGTGCCTCCCGGCCTGGAGGCACGCCCCGCGTGACCCGGTCGTCCCGCGTCTCAGCCGAGCGGCTCGAGCGCAGCGATCGCGTCCTCGATGAGCCGGGCGTCCTCGACGCAGTCCCGCGCGACCGCGACCGCACTCGTGGCGCGCAAGGCGTCCACGTCGTAGACCCCCGTCGCCACCGCGAGGAACGGGATCCCCACGGCGTCCGCGGCCTCGCCGTCACGGGGTGTGTCGCCGACGATGACGGCGCGGCTGCCGGAGAGCGCGGCGGCGGCGCGGGCGGTGACGCCGGACCGTTCCACCTCCTCGTCGCCGAAGTACGAGTGCTCCCAGTCGAAGGCGTCGACGTCGAAGCCCGCGCCGGACAGCTTGATGCGGGCGCGGTGCGCGGAGTTGCCGGTGAGCAGGCCGTTCCGCCAACCGAGCGACGCGAAGTGCCGCACGAGCTCGATCGCGCCGGGCGCCGGCGTCCGGCGGTCCCCGGAGCGGTACCGCTCGTCGGACAGGTCGCGGAGGTGACCACTGACCGTCGGGACGAGGCCGTCGTCGAGCCGGTGGGCGCGCACGTGCTCGACGATGATGCCGGCGTCGGTACGGCCGTGCTGGTGGCCGACGAGCAGGGGCAGGTCGCGGCCCATCGCCCGCTCGAGGGCCAGGTGGTAGAGGTTGCCCGGTGACGCGGCGTTGCGCACGAGGGTCCCGTCGATGTCCCAGAGGACCGTGGTGCTGACCTGGTGGTGCTCCATGCCGTCCATGATGACGGACAATGGACTCCATGCCGAGTGCTCTGCCGATCGCCGATCCCGCTCCCGCGGACGGGCTCGTCGATCCGGGTCCCGGAGCGGGCGACGTCCCGTTCGGTGTCTACGTGCACGTCCCGTTCTGCCGGGTGCGCTGCGGGTACTGCGACTTCAACACGTACACGGCGTCGGAGCTGCGCGGGGTCCGGCGTGACGACTACGCCGGCCACGCCCTGCGCGAGATCGCCTTCGCGGACCGGGTGCTCGAGCGCTCCGGCGTCCCGCGGCGTCCGGTGTCGACGGTGTTCTTCGGCGGCGGCACCCCGACGATGCTGCCGGCGTCGGACCTGGCGATGATCCTGCGGGCGATCGACGACACTTGGGGGATCCTGCCCGGAGCCGAGGTCACGACCGAGGCGAACCCCGACTCCGTCGACGCCGAGTCGATCGCGACGCTGCAGCGCGCGGGCTTCACCCGGATGAGCTACGGCATGCAGTCGGCGGTCCCGCACGTGCTCGCGACCCTCGACCGGACGCACGACCCCGAGCGGGTGCCCGTCGTCGTCGACCTCGCGAAGCAGCAGGGGCTCGACGTCAGCCTCGACCTCATCTACTCGACGCCGGGGGAGTCCCTCGACGACTGGCGCACCTCGCTCGACGCCGCGATCGCGTGCGCCCCGGACCACGTGTCGGCGTACTCGCTCATCGTCGAGGACGGCACCGCGATGGGCCGCGCCGTGTCGCGCGGTGAGCTCCCGGCACCGGACGACGACCTGGCCGCGGACATGTACGAGCTGGCGGACCGGGTGCTCGGCGACGCCGGCTACGACTGGTACGAGGTCTCCAACTGGGCGCGCGGTCCGGAGCACGCCAGCCAGCACAACCTGTCGTACTGGAGGGGCCACGACTGGTGGGGCATCGGCCCCGGAGCGCACTCCGCCGTGGCGGGGACGCGGTGGTGGAACGTGAAGCACCCCGCCGCGTACGCGAACAAGGTGCTGCAGGACGAGTCGCCGGCCGCGGGGCGTGAGACCCTCGACGCCGAGACGCGCTACGTCGAGCGCGTGCTCCTCGCCGCGCGGGTGCGCGGCGAGCTCCGCACCGACGAGCTCCGCCGGGAGGCCCGTGGCCGGGTCGCCGGCCTCATCGCGCGCGGTCTCGTGGACGGCCGGGCGGCGCTCGGCGGGTCCCTCGAGCTGACGCTCCCGGGCCGCCTGCTCGCGGACGCGGTCGTGCGCGACCTGCTCGACGAGGACTGACGCGGGACCGGGCGCAGAGTCGTCACCGCCCCGGCGCACCAGCGCGCAGGCCCGTCGGTGCGCCGGGGCGCCCAGGCGCTGGCCCGTCGGTGCGCCGGGGCGCCCAGGCGCTGGCCCGTCGGTGCGCCGGGGGCGCTAGGGCTTCACGAACTCGATCGAGAGCGGGTAGCGGTAGAACTGGCCCTGGTTGGCGGCCAGCGCGGCGAGGATGCCGAAGACGATCGACACGATGCCGACGGCCGCGATGACCAGGAACCCGATGCCGAGCACCGACGTCAGGGCCCCCACGAAGTAGGCGATGGCCATCGTGATGTGGAAGTTCAGCGCGACGCGGGTGTGCTCGCGGACGAAGCGGCCACGGTCACGCAGCAACAGGTACCCGATGACGGGGACGAGGACGTTCGAGAAGATCCCGCCGACATGGGTCAGCGTCGCCCAGAGTCGCTGGTCCTCCGGGGTCATCGGCTGCGGGGGCCGGTAGCCCTCCGGGTGCCCGGGCTGCTGCTGCCAGCCGCTGCCGTACGCGCCGTCCTGCTGCTGGCCGTAGCGCTGTCCGCCGTACGGCTGCCCGGGGTACCGGTCTCCGTCGGGCTGCTTCCCGCCGTGCTGGCCGTCGCGGGGGTCGCCCGGGCCGCCGGGCTCCTGTCCGTAGCTCATGCCCGCAGCGTACCGAGGCGCCTGTGCAGAAGTCCCGGGGCGTCGGTCGTCGGGCGTAGGATCAGCACTCGACGAGTGAGAGTGCCAGCAGTCGGACGGCGACACGAGCGGAAGGGGAACCGATGGTCAGCGAACGGAGCCTCGAGGTCCTCAAGGCCATCGTGCGGGACTACGTCGCCTCGCGTGAGCCGGTCGGGTCGAAGACCATCGTGGAGCGCCACGCCTTCGGGGTGAGCGCCGCGACGATCCGCAACGACATGGCCCAGCTCGAGGACGAGCAGCTCATCATCGCCCCGCACACCTCGTCGGGCCGTGTCCCCACCGACAAGGGCTACCGCGTCTTCGTCGACCACCTGGCCGCCGCCCGTCCGCTCTCCGGCGCCCAGCGGCAGGCGATCGAGACGTTCCTCGGTGCCTCGAACGACCTCGACGACGTCCTGACCCGCACCGTGCGCCTCCTCAGCCAGCTGACCAACCAGGTCGCGCTCGTGCAGTACCCGACCATGGGGCACGCGCGCGTCCAGCACGTCGAACTCGTCCGCCTGGCCGACACCCGCCTGATGGTCGTGCTCATCACGGACACCGCACGGGTCGAGCAGCGCGTCATCGAGACCGACGTCGCCGTCGACGAGTCCGCCCTGTCCGAGCTCCGCGCCGTCGTGAACGGCGCCACGGTCGGGCTGCCGCTGCAGGACGCGCCGACCACGCTCCGGTCCCTCCCCGGGCAGCTGCGTCCGGAGGTCCAGGCACTCGCCGGGGTCGTCGTCGCGAGCCTGGTCGAACAGGTCGCCGCGAACCGGCAGGACCGGCTGCTCATGGCCGGCGCCGCGAACCTGGCCAAGAGCGAGCAGGACTTCTCGGGCGGGCTCTTCCCCGTGCTCGAGGCCATCGAGGAACAGGTCACCCTGCTCCGGTTGTTCGGCGAGATGCAGGTCGACGACATCGCGGTCGCGGCGAGCATCGGGGTCGAGAACGCCGAGTACGGTCTCGACGCGACCAGCATCGTCGCGGGCGGCTACCTCGCCGCCCGTGGTGAGATCGCCCGCCTGGGCGTCCTCGGTCCGACCAGGATGGACTACGGCACGAACATGGCCGCGGTCCGCGCGGTCGCCCGCTACCTGTCCCGGTTGCTCGGCGAGGCCTGACCTCCCGACGCCCTCCCACCCCGCCCACCCACGCACCCCCTGAGGAACACTTGGCAGACCACTACGACGTCCTCGGCGTCCCGCGCGACGCCTCCGATGCCGACATCAAGAAGGCGTACCGGCGGCTCGCACGCGAGCTCCACCCGGACGTGAACCCGAGCCCCGACGCCGCCGAGCGGTTCAAGGACGTCACGCACGCGTACGACGTCCTGAGCGACCCGGACCAGCGCCGACGCTTCGACGCGGGCCCGCAGGACGGTCCCTTCGGCGCCGGAGCCGGCGGGTTCAGCGACATCTTCGACGCCTTCTTCGGCGGTGGTGGCGGCGGCGGCGGACGGGGAACCGGTCCGCGCAGCCGTGCCGAGCGGGGCCAGGACGCCCTGCTGCGGCTCGAGGTCGATCTCGACGAGGTCGTCTTCGGGACCCACAAGGACCTCGAGGTCGACACCGCGGTGCTGTGTGACACGTGCGGCGGTTCCTGCTGCGCGCCCGGCACGAGCCCGCAGACGTGCGACATCTGCGGCGGCTCCGGCCACATCCAGCGCCAGGTCCGCTCGCTCCTGGGCAACGTCGTCACGAGCGCGCCCTGCGGGACGTGCCGCGGCTACGGCACCGTGATCCCGAATCCCTGCCCCACCTGCCAGGGCCAGGGGCGCGTCCGCGCCCGTCGCACGGTCCCGGTGGACGTCCCCGCGGGCGTCGACTCCGGCCTGCGCCTGCAGATGCCCGGTCAGGGCGAGGTCGGGCCGGCCGGCGGTCCCTCGGGTGACCTGTACCTCGAGGTCCGCGTGCGGCACCACGACGTCTTCAGCCGCGACGGCGACGACCTGCTCGCCACGCTCGAGGTCCCGATGACCGACGCCGTGCTCGGTGCCACGACCACGATCGACGGCCTCGACGGGCCGGTCGAGCTCGAGATCCGTCCTGGCGTGCAGAGCGCCGACGTCCTGGTCATCAAGGACCGCGGTGTCACGAAGCTCCGCGGGTCGGGTCGTGGCGACCTCAAGGTGGGCATCCAGGTCGTGACGCCGACCAAGCTGTCCCACAAGGAGCGCCAGCTCATCGAGCAGCTCGCGAAGTCCCACAAGGCCGGGTCGCCCCAGCTGTCCCGCTTCCAGCAGGGCATGTTCGGCAAGCTCCGCGACCGGTTCTTCAACTTCTGATGGCGTCGCTCTACCTCGTCGACACGCTCGACGGCGTCACGGCGGGCGGCCAGGTGTCGCTCGACGGCGCCGAGGGTCGTCACGCAGTGACGGTGTCCCGCGTGCGCGTGGGGGAGCGGCTCCGGCTCTCCGACGGTCGCGGCACGGTCGTCGCCGGGGCGGTGGCGTCCGTGGGCAAGGACGCGCTCGTCCTGACGGTCGAGTCCGTCGACGTCGACCCGGCGCCCCGGCCGTCGCTGACCCTCGTGCAGGCGTTGGCGAAGGGCGGCCGCGACGAGATGGCCGTGCAGGCGGCCACCGAGATCGGTGTCGACCGGGTGGTGCCGTGGGCGGCTGCCCGGAGCGTCTCGCGGTGGGACGGCGCGAAGGTCGAGAAGGGCCGCGCGCGCTGGGCTGCCATCGCGCAGGAGGCCGCCAAGCAGGCGGTCCGCTCGCGCGTTCCCGAGGTCGTCGGGCCGGTCACGACCGCGCAACTCTCCGGCGGAGCGGGAACGTCGCCCGTCGACGGCGGCGGGGTCGGGCGGCGCGCGCTCGTCCTGCTCGACCCGACCGCGACGGTCCGGCTCGCCACGTGGGACCCGCCGACCGACGCGGACGAGATCGCCCTGGTCGTCGGGCCCGAGGGCGGGATCGACCCGTCCGAGCTCGACCGCCTCGAGGCCGCCGGTGCGGTGCGGGTGCGGCTCGGCGACACGGTGCTCCGGACGTCGACCGCAGGTCCCGCGGCGCTGGCGGTGCTGCAGTCGCGGCTCGGGCGCTGGTGAGCCGGTCCGGCGTGGATCGGATCGTCCGGTCGGACCGGGAAGGCGCGGGGTCGGTCGCGCGTTCTACGATGGGACCATGACCGACACCGAGCCCAGCGTCTTCACGAAGATCGTCGCGCGTGAGATCCCGGCGACCATCGTGGCCGAGGACGACCGTGTCATCGCGTTCGAGGACATCGCGCCGAAGGCACCCGTGCACGTGCTCGTCGTGCCGAAGACCCAGGCGTACGCGAACGTCGGCGAGCTCGCGAGCGCGGACCCCGAGCTGCTGGCACACGTCGTCGCGACGGCCCGGCGGATCGCCGACGAACGTGCCGGCGGTCAGTTCCGACTCGTGTTCAACACCGGCGAAGCCGCCGGACAGACCGTGTTCCACGTGCACGCGCACGTACTCGCAGGTGAACTGCAGGAAGGCACCCTTGCCAGCTGACGAACCAGCCACCACCGAGCCGGAGTCCGTCTCCGAGCCCGTCTCCGTCTCGGAGCTCACCGTCGACGGCATCGCCATGGTGCAGTTGCTCGGCCCGCAGGACCGCCTGCTGAAGACGGTCGAACGCCAGTACCCGGGCGTGCGCGTCCTCGTGCGCGGCAACCAGGTCTCGCTCTCGGGTCCGGAGCGCGACGTCACCCGTGCACGGGCGCTGGTCGACGAGCTCGTCGGCATGGTGCGCCGCGGCCAGGACATCGGGCAGTCCGACATCCCGACCTCGGCCCGCATCATCGACGAGGAGCGCAGCCCCTCGAACGTGTACGGCACGCCGATCGTCTCGAGTCGGGGCAAGTCGGTGCGACCGAAGACGGACGGCCAGCGCGCCTACGTCGACGCCATCGACGACCACACCATCACGTTCGGCATCGGTCCGGCCGGTACCGGCAAGACCTACCTGGCGATGGCGAAGGCGGTCCAGGCCCTGCAGCGTCGCGAGGTCACCCGGATCATCCTGACCCGTCCCGCGGTCGAGGCGGGGGAGCGCCTCGGCTTCCTGCCCGGCACGCTGACCGACAAGATCGACCCGTACCTCCGCCCGCTGTACGACGCGCTCAACGAGATGATGGACCCCGAACTGGTCCCGAAGCTCCTGGCCGCCGGCACGGTCGAGGTCGCACCGCTCGCGTACATGCGCGGCCGGACGCTGAACGACTCGTTCGTGGTCCTCGACGAGGCGCAGAACACCACGCCCGAGCAGATGAAGATGTTCCTGACGCGCCTGGGCTTCGGGTCGAAGATGGTCGTCACCGGTGACATCACCCAGGTCGACCTGCCCGGCAACGTCTCGGGTCTGCGGCTCGTGACGCGCATCCTCGAGGACGTCGACGACATCCACTTCGCCCGCCTCGGCAGCGAGGACGTCGTCCGCCACACCCTTGTCGGCCGCATCGTCGACGCCTACACGCAGTACGACGAGGAACGTCTCGCCGAGCAGGCCGGACACCGCCCCCAGCACCAGGACGACCGCCGAGGAGGCAACCGGTGAGCATCGAGCTCAACAACGAGTCCGGCGTGGCGGTGGACGAGGACACCGTGCAGCGCCTCGCCGCCTTCGCGCTCGACGCCATGCACGTGCACGCCGACGCCGACCTGGCGATCGTGTTCGTCGACGAGGGCGCGATGGAGCAGCTGCACATCCGGTGGATGGACGAGCCCGGTCCGACCGACGTCCTGAGCTTCCCGATGGACGAACTCCGCCCCGGCACCGAGGACGAGCCGACCCCCGCCGGCCTGCTCGGCGACATCGTGCTCTGCCCCCAGGTCGCCGAGGAACAGGCCCGCACCGCGGGGCACTCCACCCTCGACGAGATGCTGCTGCTCACCTGCCACGGCGTGCTCCACCTGCTCGGCTTCGACCACGCCGAACCGGACGAGAAGGCCGAGATGTTCGGCCTGCAGGGCGAGATCCTCGCCGGCTTCGCCGCACAGCGCCGGGAGCGGTGACCGCAGTGCTCCTCGTCGCCGTCCTGCTCGCGGTGGCGTTCGTGCTCGTGGTCCTCGGCGGACTGCTCGCCGCCGCCGACTCCGCGCTGTCCGTGCTGTCCCGTGCCGACCTCGAGGAGGTGGCCCGCGGCAGCAAGCGTCGACGTGCCATCGAGGCCCTCGCGGACGACCCCGGCGCGCACGTCAACGCCCTGAACTTCTTCCGCGTCCTCGCCGAGACCGCGGCCGCCGTGCTCGTGACGATCGCCCTCGTGACGGTGTTCGACACGTGGTGGCTCGCGCTCATCGTGTCGGCCGCCGTGATGACCGCCGTGTCCTTCGTGCTCGTGGGCTCCAGCCCGCGCAGCGTCGGTCGGGCGCACGCCGAGGGCATCATCGCCACCACGGGCGGCCTCGTCCGCGGGGTCCGGATCGTGCTCGGCCCGCTCGCCGGGTTGCTCGTCGCGATCGGCGACCGCGTCACCCCGGGCCGCGTGCGCAGCGCCTCGAGCGTCTCGAGCGAGGAGCAGCTGCTCTCCCTCGTCGACGAGGCCACCGAGAGCAACGTGCTCGAGGCCGACGACCGCGAGCTCATCCACTCGGTCTTCGCGTTCAGCGACACGCTCGTGCGCGAGGTCATGGTGCCCCGGACCGACATGGTGACCGCGGACGCCACCGACACCGTCTCCGCCGTGATGGAGCAGTTCCTCGCCACCGGCGTCTCCCGGATGCCCGTCACCGGCCGGGACAACGACGACGTGCTCGGCGTGGCCTACCTGCGCGACCTCGCCCGCGCGCTGTACGAGCGGCCCGAGGTCGGGACGCGGTCGGTGCGGACGATCCTCCGCCCGGCCGAGTTCCTGCCCGAGTCGAAGCCGGCCGACGAGACGCTCCGGCACATGCAGCTCGCGAAGAACCACCTCGTGCTGGTCGTCGACGAGTACGGCGGCGTCGCGGGCCTGGTGACGATGGAGGACCTCATCGAGGAACTCGTCGGCGACATCTCGGACGAGTACGACCGCACCGTCGTCGACCGCTCCGAGGTCGGCCCCGGACGCTGGCTCGTCTCCGCCCGCCTGCCCATCGACGAGCTCGGCGACCTGTTCGGCATCGAGCTCGACGACGACGACGTGGACACCGCCGGCGGCCTGCTCACGAAGGAGCTCGGGCACCTGCCGTCGGCCGGCGACACCGTGACGGTGTCCGGCGTCGTCCTGACCGCGGACCGCGTCGAGGGCAAGCGCCGCCACCTCATCACGGTCCTGGCGGAGCGCACCGCCGACCTCGCCTCGGCCGAGCAGGCCTTCGGCGACACCGACCACTCCACGACGGGAACCCGAACGACATGACCGACGCCACCCCCGAGTCCACGACGCCCTACCGCGCGGGGTTCGTCTCCTTCGTCGGCCGCCCGAACGTCGGCAAGTCGACGCTGACGAACGCCCTGGTCGGCCAGAAGGTCGCGATCACCTCGTCGAAGCCGCAGACCACCCGACGGGCGATCCGTGGCATCGTGCACCGGTCGAACGGGCAGGTCATCGTGGTGGACACCCCGGGCGTGCACCGTCCGCGGACCCTGCTCGGCGAGCGGCTGAACGACCTCGTCCAGTCCACCCTCGGCGACGTCGACGTGATCGGCTTCTGCGTGCCCGCGAACGAGCCGATCGGGCCGGGCGACCGGTTCATCAACGACACGCTCGACCAGTACCCGCGGGCCAAGAAGGTCGCGATCGTCACGAAGATCGACCGCGCCGGCAAGGAGAAGGTTGCCGAGCAGCTGCTCGCCGTCTCGCGCCTGCGGGAGTGGGACGCGATCATCCCGACCTCCGGGACCGAGGGGCTGCAGCTCGAGGACCTCCTCGACGAGGTCGTCTCGCTGCTGCCCGAGTCCCCGCAGCTCTACGACGACCTCGCGGTCACCGAGGAGACCGACGAGGAGCGCATCGGCGAGCTCATCCGCGAAGCCGCGCTCGAGGGCGTCCGTGACGAACTCCCGCACTCACTCGCCGTCGTCATCGAGGACATGGTCGAGCCGGACGCCGACGACGACCCGAACGGTCCGCTGCGCATCTTCGCCAACCTGTTCGTCGAGCGCGACAGCCAGAAGGCGATCGTCATCGGGCACAAGGGCGGGCGGCTCAAGGACGTCGGGACCCGCGCGCGCGTCGAGATCGAGGGCCTGCTCGGCCGGCACGTCTTCCTCAGCATCCGCGTGAAGGTCGCCAAGGAGTGGCAGCGCGACCCGAAGCAGCTGGGACGCCTGGGCTTCTGACCGGGCCTTCGCCGCGTCACCGCAGCTGCGGGACGCCCTGCTGGAGCAGTTGCCCCAGGGCGGCACGGACCGATCCGGCGTAGCCACGCGAGAGGTGGACACGGTCCGACCGCACCGGGACCCCGTCAACGACGGCGGTGGTCAGGCCGTCCCGGGCGACCAGGGGACTGCTGTCGACGATTCCGTCGCCGTGTCGCGCGGCCATCGCGTGGATCGTCGCGGCGCGCTCCCGCCAGGACGCCGACGTCCGTGTGACGCAGGCGAGCGGGGTCCCGAACGGCGAGCGGCACGTCCGGAGGTCGGCGCCGCCGGGTGGTGGGAGCAGGTGGACGAGTCGTCCGGTGGAGGACCGGAGCGTCTCGGCGAAGCGCTCGGTACCGTCCGCGAACTCGTGCTCGGTCGCGGCGCGGAGCGTGCCGTCGAGTCCGAAGGGGTCCTCGAGCTTGCTGGTCAACAGGACGACGTCCGGTCGGAGTTCCTGGATCGTCCGCAGCGCTGATGCAGATGCGGACGCGCACTGCGGTCGCAGGCCGCGGAGCGGGAGGTCGATCGCCGGGCAGCCGTCGGTCGGCACGGCGACGAGTCGCCAGCCCGGGAGGTGCTCGGCTGCCCAGGGGACGAGGGCGTCGAGCCAGGTCGCGGCGAGCGAATCGCCGGCGACGACCAGTGTGTGCGGCGCGGTCGCGGGTCCGAACGTGCAGTCCTCGATGGCCGGACGGTCGACGATCGACCCACAGGCCCGGGGCAGGGTGTGCGAGTCCTCCCGTGCCTGGAGGTCCCGGGGCAGCCCGCTCCAGGTGGTGGCGGCGAGGGCGGTGCCGAGGTGTTCCTGGACGGCCCGGACCGCTCCGCTCGCGGTCACCGGGCCGAGCTGGACGGGCTCGGGCACCGGCCGGACGGCGACCACGCCCACCGCCAGGGCGACTGCCGCGGCAGCCGAGGCGTAGGCGAGGGACCGCTGCGGCGGGCGGGGCCGAGCGCGGACGCGCTGTCGGAGGCCGTACCGCAGGGGCTCCTCGACGAGCCGGTGCGTCGCGTGGGCCAGGAGCAGCGCGATCGGGATGCTCGTCCAGGTCGCCGAGGGCGCCAGGACGGTCAGGAACACGAGGACGGGGAAGTGCCAGAGGTAGAGGACGTAGCTGATGGCACCGATCCCGTCCGTCACCCGGTTCTCGAGCACCGGGAGACCGGTACCACGCACGGTCCCGCCGACGAGCACGGCGCACGTCCCGAGCACGGGAAGCAGCCCGGCGGGAGCGGGGGCGGGGACGGCGGCGGTGATCGAGACCAGACCGAGGACCACGAGGACCACGCCGACCGACCAGAGGACCCGGGCGACGCGGGCGGGCACCCGACGACCGTCCGTCGTGCACGCGACGAGTGCTCCGGCCCCGATCTCCCACGCGCGCGTCGTCGTGGAGAAGTACGCCACCGACGGGTCGGACGCCGAACTCGACCAGGCCGAGACCAGCGAGGTCGCGACGACCACGACCAGGAGTGTGGTGAGGACGGCCCGCACGGAGCGCACGCCGCGGCGAGACCGGACGGCCACGGCGACGAGTGCGACCACCAGGGGCCACACCGCGTAGAACTGCTCCTCGACACCCAGGGACCACGTGTGTCGGAAGGCCGATGTCGGTCCGAGCGCAGCGAAGTAGTCGGTCCCGATCCGAGCGAAGTACCAGTTGGAGACGGACACGAGCGAAGCCGCCGCTGCGGTGGCGTCGGCTCGGAACGCGCCCGGCGTGAGCCACGCCGAGAGCGCGAGGGTCGCCGCCGTCACGAGCAGGAACGCCGGGGCGAGTCGCCACAGGCGGCGCCACCAGAACGTCGTCAGACGCACGGACCCGTCGTCCCGCAGCTGACGGAAGAGCCCACCGGTGATGAGGAAGCCCGACACGACGAAGAAGACGTCGACGCCGAGCCAGCCGCCGACCGGCGAACCTGCGGTGTGTTCGACGACCACCGCGAGGACCGCGATCGCACGGAGGCCCTGGACGTCACGGCGGAATCGTGTTGTAGGCATACCGCCCAGTATGACATGTAACATATCCTCGACAGCGAGGCGGGTCATCCCGCGGTCGGACGCGGCGGTCGGTCGATCGCCGTACCGTGGGGTGGTGTTCCGTCCGCTGCTCCGCACCCAGGTCGTCGTCGACATCGGCGTGGCGGTCGTCCTCGGCGGGCTGATCGCCGTGCTGTCCGGGTCGGCGATCGACGGTCCGGTGGCGCTGCTCACCGTCGCCGGGATGACCGTCGCCCTGGCCCTCCGCCGTCTGGCCCCGGGGCTCGCGCTCGCGGTGGCGTGGGCCACGGCAGTGTTCCAGATGGTGACGCAGCAGGAGCCGACCATCGTCGACGCCCTGGCCGCCGGCGTCGTATACACGACGAGCGTCTACGGCAGCCGGCGGGTGCGCGTCCTGGGGCTGCTCTCGGCGGTGGTCGGGGCGGTCGTCGCCGGCGTGTACATGGGCGTCCGGATCTACGGGACACCGGGCATCGGCGGGCGTCCCGAGACACTGCAGGAGTCGGTCTACGACGGCGCGACGTGGTTCGTCTTCACGCTCGCCGTCCTGATGCTGCCGTGGCTCGCCGGACTGGCCGTCCGCGCCCGACGCTCCGCCCGGATGAGCCGGGAGGCGCAGCTGCTCGCCGAGCGCGACGCCGCCCGCGCCGACCGGGCCGTGGCCATCGAGCAGGAGCGGGTGCGGATCGCCCGGGACATGCACGACATCGTGGCGCACTCGCTCGCGGTCGTCATCGCCCAGGCGGACGGCGCCCGGTACGCGCTGCGGGCCGACCCCGCGATCGCCGACGAGGCCCTCGGCACGATCGGCACGACCGCACGCCGGGCGCTCGGGGACGTGCGGGAGCTCCTCGGCGCCCTCCGGCACGAACAGGGCACGGCCCCCACGCCGGACGTCGACGACATCGAGCGCCTGGTCGCGCAGATGCGCGACGTCGGACTCGACGTGCAGGTGGAGCGCGAGGGCGACCCGTCCGCGCTGCCCACGACGACGCAGCTCGCCGTGTACCGGATCGTGCAGGAGAGCCTGACGAACGCGTACAAGCACGGCGCGCACGGGTCGCCCGTCCGGGCACGGCTGACCTACCGACCCGACACCGTCGAGATCGACGTGGTGAACCGTCGGTCGGAGGACGGCCGCCCCGGTCCCGGCACGGGTCACGGCCTCGTCGGGATGCGCGAGCGTGCCACCATGTCGGGCGGGAGCATGACGGCGGGACCCCGCGGCGCGGACTTCGCCGTGGCCGTCCGGATGCCCGCCCAGCCCTCGACCGGGCAGATGCCCCGGAACCGCGTGCCCACCGAGCAGGAGCAGTCCACGAGATGACCACCGAGCAGACCACGAGCAGCACCGCCCCCGCGCGCATCCGGGTCGCCCTCGTCGACGACCAGGCCCTCTTCCGGACGGGCATCCGGATGCTCATCGGGTCCCAGCCCGACCTGCAGTTCGTGGGCGAGGCCGGCGACGGCGCCGAGGGCCTCGAACTCGTCCGGCGCGGCCGACCGGACGTCGTGCTCATGGACGTCCGGATGCCGGTGATGGACGGCATCAGCGCCACGGCGGAGATCGTCGCGAGCGGAGCCGCCGCCAAGGTGCTCGTCCTCACCACGTTCGACTTCGACGAGGCCGCCGCGAAGGCCATCCGCGCCGGGGCGAGCGGCTTCGTGCTCAAGGACGCGGACCCCGAGTTCCTGCTCGCCGCGATCCGCACCGTGCACGCGGGCACCACCGTCTTCGCGGCCTCGGCCACCCGGGAGCTCCTGCGCCGGTACGAGGACCCCGCGGAGCAGCGGTCGACGGTCCCGGCGGCGTTCGCGGACCTGACGCCCCGGGAGCGGGAGATCTTCGACCTCGCGGCCCGTGGGCTGAGCAACGCCGAGATCGCCGCGCACGAGTACGTCAGCGAGGCGACCGTGAAGACGCACATCTCCCGGGTCCTCACCAAGCTCGAGCTGCGGGACCGGGTCCGTCTGGTCGTCTTCGCACACGAGCACGGGCTCGTCGCCAAGGGCGACTGAACCATCATCCGCCAGGAGGACACGGGCGGCGGATCCGAGCCGAGCGGATGACGGACGCGAGCCGGGCGACGGACGCGGGACGGGCCTCCCGGCCGCGATCGTGGAGGCATGGACAACCACGCACCGATCATCCGTCTCGACCACGTGTCCAAGCACTACGGTGACGCCGCCCGTCGTGTGACGGCGCTCGACGACGTCAGCGTCGACATCGGCGCGGGCGAGTTCACCGCCGTGATGGGCCCCTCTGGGTCCGGCAAGTCGACGCTCATGCACGTCGCCGCCGGGCTCGACCAGGTGTCGTCCGGTCGCATCACGATCGACGGCACGGACATCACCGGCCTCGGGGACCGCGACCTCACCGAACTCCGTCGGCGCCGGCTCGGCTTCGTCTTCCAGTCGTTCAACCTCGTGCCGACCCTGGACGTCAGCGAGAACATCCGGCTGCCGTTCCTGCTCGGCGGACACAAGCCCGACCGCGACGAGTCGGCGTGGATCGACCGGCTCGTCGAGATGCTCGGCCTCGGCAACCGTCTGGCGCACCGCCCGCACGAGCTCTCCGGCGGCCAGCAGCAGCGCGTCGCCATCGCCCGCGCCCTGGCCTCGCGGCCCGCCGTCGTCGTCGCCGACGAGCCGACCGGAGCCCTCGACTCCCGCACCGGCCGCGACGTGCTCGCCATCCTGCGCGGTGCCGTGGCCGAGTGGGGCCAGAGCGTCGTGATGGTGACGCACGACCCCGCGGCCGCCGCGAACGCCGACCGGATCCTGTTCCTGGCCGACGGGCGCATCGTCGCCGATCGGCCCCGCATGGCCGCCGCGGACATCTCCGCCACGATGCTCGGGATGGAGGCCGCGGCGTGAACGGCGTCAGGCAGTTCGCCCCGACGATCCTCGTCGCGGCGCTCGGCACGACCTTCGGGTCCGCCCTCGTCATCGCGCCGGGCGTCGTCGCCGAGGCGATCTCGACCACCGGGCTCGACGAGTCCACGACCGTCAAGGCGGTCCTCTCGGTGATCGGCTGGCTGTTCCTCGGCATCGCGCTCTACGTCGGCGCGATCGTGACGGCGAACACGTGCGCGACGCTCATCGCCGGGCAGACCCGCGTCATCGCCCTGCAGCGGCTCGTCGGCGCCACCGGTGCGTCGCTCCGGGCGCGGATCACCCGCACGGGGCTGCTCGTCGGCCTGCTCGGCGGTGTCGTCGGCGCGGTCGTCGGCACCGGGCTGTCAGCCGTGTTCGTGGCCGTGCTCCGCGGCAACGGGTTCCTGCCGGACCGGTCGTACACGCTGCTGCCGTGGGAGCTCGTCCTGCCGGTCGTCGCGGTCGTCCTCGCGACGTGGGGCGCATTCGCCGCCGGGTCACGGCGCGTGCTCACGGTCACGCCGCTGCAGGCGCTGTCGTCGAGCGTCGAGGCAAGCCACGAGGACGTCCGCGCCGGGAAGGCCCGCACCGTTTGGGCGATCTTGCTCATGGTGGTCGGTGCGCTCCTCGCCCTGCTCGGTCTCGCCGTCAGCAGCCTGTCGCCGATGGCGGTCCTGCCGGCAGCGCTCGGCGGGTTCGTGTCCTTCGCGGGTGTCGCCGTCGGCGCCACGATCGTGATGCCGCCGGTCCTGCAGGCCATCGGTCGGATCGGTGCGGCCGACCCGGTCGTCCTGCTCGCCGGCCGCAACGCCATGCGCGCCCCGGCCCGCTCGGCCCGTGCGACCATCGGGCTCGTCATCGGCGTCACGCTGCTCGTCACGTTCGCGGTCGCGCTCGGCATCATGCAGCACGTCACCGAGTCGACCTTCAGCGCGCAGAGCGGGGTCACGCCGGCGATGGTCGCGGAACAGCGGTCGTTCTTCGAGCAGCTCAACGCGGTGGTCAGCGTCATCGTCGGGTTCTCCGCCGTGATCGCCGCCGTCGGTGTCGTGAACGCCCTCGCCCTCGGCGTCCTGCAGCGGCGCCGGGAGCTCGGGCTCCTGCGCGTCCTCGGGCTCACCGGGGCGCAGGTCCGCCGGATGATCGTCACCGAGGCCGTGCAGATGGTCGTCGCGGCCGTCCTGACCGGGCTCGTGCTCGGCACCTTCTACGGCTGGCTCGGCGGGCAGACGCTGCTCGGCACGCTCGGGTCGGTCGTCACGCCGGTCCTGCCGCCGCTCATGATCGCCATCGTGGTCGTCGGGGCGCTCGTGCTCGCGGTGGTGGCGACGGTCGCGCCGGTGCGCCGCGCGATGCGCGTGCCGCCCACGGAGGCGCTCGCGGTCGACTGACCGCGTCACGTCTCGTCGCGTCGTGACCGACCGACGGACGGGAGGCTCGTCCCCAGCCGGGGGCGCGCCTCCCGTCCGTCACACGGTGCGCCGTCGACGGCCTGCGGTGCTAGCGTGAACCCGATGTCCTCGGCACTCCTCCTCCTTCGTCGCCGCGACGAGGCCTGACAACCGGCCCACCTCGTCGCGGAGTCCGTCGTGGCCGCACCACACCACACCGACGAAAGCGAACCGATGCAGAACGCGCAGCGCCCCTCCGGGATGCCGATCCACAAGTACGTCCCGTTCTCCGAGCAGATCACCGTCGACCTGCCCGACCGCACCTGGCCGACCAAGCGCATCGACCACGCGCCCCGCTGGTGCGCCGTCGACCTGCGTGACGGCAACCAGGCGCTCATCGACCCGATGGACGCCGACCGCAAGCGGGCGATGTTCGACCTGCTCGTGCGGATGGGCTACAAGGAGATCGAGGTCGGGTTCCCGAGCGCCTCGCAGACGGACTTCGACTTCGTCCGGTCGCTCATCGACGACGGCGCGATCCCGGACGACGTCACCATCCAGGTCCTGACCCAGGCGCGCGAGCACCTCATCGACCGCACGTACGAGGCGATCGACGGTGCGAAGCAGGCGATTGTGCACCTGTACAACTCGACGAGCATCGTGCAGCGCGAGGTCGTCTTCCGCACCGACGTGCAGGGGGTCGTGGACATCGCGGTCGCCGGCGCGCTCATGTGCAAGGCCGCCGAGGCCCGCCTGCAGCACGACACGACGGTCTACTACGAGTACTCGCCGGAGTCGTACACGGGCACCGAGCTCGAGGTCGCGGTGCAGATCTGCAACGCCGTGCTCGAGGTCTTCGAACCGACCCCCGAGCGCAAGGTCATCATCAACCTGCCCGCCACGGTCGAGATGGCGACGCCCAACGTCTACGCCGACTCGATCGAGTGGATGTCCCGCAACCTCGCCCACCGGCAGGACGTCATCCTGTCGCTGCACCCGCACAACGACCGGGGGACCGCCGTCGCCGCCGCCGAGCTCGGGTACATGGCCGGTGCGGACCGCATCGAGGGGTGCCTGTTCGGCAACGGGGAGCGCACCGGCAACGTCGACCTGGTCGCCCTCGGCATGAACCTGTTCACGCAGGGGATCGACCCGGAGATCGACTTCTCGGACATCGACCAGGTCAAGCGCACGGTCGAGTACTGCAACCAGCTGCCCGTGCCGGAGCGGCAGCCGTGGGCGGGCGACCTCGTCTACACGGCCTTCAGCGGTTCGCACCAGGACGCCATCAAGAAGGGCCTCGAGGCGCTCGAGGCCCGCGCGGCAGCCGAGGGCGTCGGCGTCGACGACGTCGTCTGGGCGGTGCCGTACCTGCCGGTCGACCCGAAGGACATCGGTCGCTCGTACGAGGCCGTCATCCGCGTGAACTCGCAGTCCGGCAAGGGCGGCGTTGCCTACCTGCTCAAGACCGACCACGCGCTCGACCTGCCCCGCAAGCTGCAGATCGAGTTCTCCGGGGTCGTCCAGCAGCGCACCGACGCCGAGGGTGGTGAGTTCACCTCGGAGCGGATCTGGGACCTGTTCCACGACGAGTACCTGCCCGCCCACGTCGACGACGACAAGTGGGGTCGGTACGAGATCACGAAGACCGCCACCTCGAGCGACTTCGACGGCACCACGAAGCTGTCGGTCGCCATGCGCGTCGACGAGGGCGCCGTCACCGCCGAGGCCGTCGGCACCGGTCCGATCGACGCGTTCCTCACGGTGATGCGCGAGCAGGGCGTCGACGTCACGCTGTACGACTACTCCGAGCACACGATGAGCGCCTCGGGCGACGCGCAGGCTGCCTCCTACGTCGAGCTCGACGTGGACGGGGTGCGGCTGTGGGGCGTCGGCATCGACGCCGACATCGCGACGGCGTCGCTCAAGGCGATCGTGTCGGCGGTGAACCGCGCGGTGCGCGCGGGGGCCGCGTCGGGCGCGTCGGAGCTCGTTCCGGCCTGAGCCGGTCACGGGCGGGAGGTGCGGGGCGGGCCGGCTGCGCGCCTCCCGGCCGTCCTGTCCGTCGTCGAGGTCGCATCTTCTGCCGCCGGTCGGGCGTCGGTCCGGCAGTTCCTGCGACCTGGGCGATCGGCCTGCGGCGGGTCGTGCGACCTCGGCGGGCCGCGTCGGGCGCGGCGTAGGCCGTCCCAGCCCGAGCTGTTCGCGGACGGGAGGCGCGGGGCGGGGACACCCGCGTGTCTCCCGTCCGCCCCGTCCGTCGTCGAGGTCGCGTCTTCTGCCGTCCGGGGGGCGCCGTTCCGGCAGTTCCTGCGACCTGGCGGATCGGCCTGCGGCGGGTCGTGCGACCTCGGCGGGCGGCGCGGCTCGGCTCGACCGGGCGCGGCTCCGCTCGGCGCGGCTCGGCCCGTCCCGGCCCGGCCCGGCCCGGCGCGGCGCGGCGCGGCCCGGCGCTGGCGGGGCAGGAGGCGTCGGCGGGGCGGGGGATACTGGGCACATGCCGCTGTACCGGGACGAGTGCGTCGTGTTGCGCACCCACAAGCTCGGTGAGGCCGACCGTATCGTCACGATGCTCAGCCGGCAGCACGGCAAGATCCGGGCCGTCGCGAAGGGTGTCCGGCGCACCGCCTCGAAGTTCGGCTCGCGGCTCGAACCGTTCATGGTCGTGGACGCCCAGTTCTACGAGGGCCGGTCGCTTGACATCGTCACGCAGGCGGAGTCCCTCGGTGCGTACGGTGCCCGCATCGTGGCCGACTACGGCGCGTACACGGCAGCCAGCGCGATGGTCGAGACGGCCGACCGACTGAGTGAGGCGGACGCAGGCCTCCAGCAGTACCTGCTGCTCGTCGGTGCGCTGCGCTCGCTGTCCCGCGGCGAGCACCAGCCGAGCGCGACGCTCGACTCCTACCTGCTGCGGGCGATGAGCATCGCGGGATGGGCGCCGTCGTTCAGCGACTGCGCGGTCACCGGGGAGCCCGGGCCGCACTCGGCGTTCGTCGTGCAGCTCGGTGGGGTGGTGGCGGACTCGGCCGCGCCTCCCGGCACGCCACGGCTGGACCCGGCGACGCTCGACGTCCTCGGGTCGCTGCTGGCGGGGGACTGGGGGACGGTCGACGCGACCGACGAGCGGACGAGATCACGGGCCTCCGGCGTGGTCGCGGCCTACGCACAGTGGCACCTGGAACGATCACTGCGGTCGCTGCCGCACGTCGACCGCACCGAGCACCCCTCACCCGTGGCCCCGAGCCCCGGCGGCGTGCCGGCGGCCGTCACGGCGGTCCCCGCTCCTCCCGTGCCCGCTGCAGGGCCCGACCCCGAAGGACCCCGCGCATGAGCCCTCGCCGTCCCGCCGCCGAGCCCCGGGAGTTCCTGCCGGTCGACTGGACGGGCGAGCACCCGCCGGCGATCCCGAAGCGGTTCGTCCCCGGGCACGTGGCGATCGTCATGGACGGCAACGGCCGCTGGGCCAACCAGCGTGGTCTCACGCGGATCGAGGGGCACAAGGCGGGCGAGGCCTCGCTGCTCGACGTCGTCGCGGGCGCGATCCAGATCGGCGTCACGCACGTGTCGGCGTACGCGTTCTCGACCGAGAACTGGAAACGCTCCCCGGAGGAGGTGCGCTTCCTGATGGGCTTCAACCGCGACGTCATCCGCCGCCGCCGGGACCAGCTGCACGAGTGGGGCGTCCGTGTCCGGTGGGCCGGGCGCACCCCGCGGCTCTGGCGGAGCGTCATCGACGAGCTGCAGACCGCCGAGGCGATGACGGCCGACAACGACGTCCTGACGCTGACGATGTGCGTGAACTACGGCGGTCGGAACGAGATCGCCGACGCGGTCCGGTCCATCGCCGACGACGTCGCCGCGGGCCGGTTGAAGCCGAGCCAGGTGACCGAGAAGACCCTCGCGAAGCGGCTGTACGTGCCGGAGCTGCCCGACGTGGACCTGTTCCTCCGGAGCTCGGGCGAGCAGCGGACGTCGAACTTCATGCTGTGGCAGTCCGCCTACGCCGAGATGGTGTTCCTCGACCGGCTGTGGCCCGACTTCCGGCGCACCGACCTGTGGGGCGCGATCGAGGAGTACGCCAGCCGCGACCGGCGCTACGGCGGCGCGGTGGACACGCCCACGGCCGAGGAGGCGCCCGCGGCCGAAGGCGCGCCTGCGACCGAGGGCGCGCCCGGAGCCTGAGCCGGGAGCGGCCGGGCAGCGTCCCGTCCAGCGAGGAACTGGCCGGGCGGCGCCCGTCGAGCGGGCGCGGCCGGCAACGCCCCGCCGAGCGGGTAGCACAGCGTCACCCGGGGAGCGGCCCGTCGAGCAGGTGCGCCGCCGCCCGGACGGCCTCGAGCGTCGCCCGCACGCTCGGCACACGTTCGGCGCCCCGGGCCACGACGACCTCCACCCGTCGCGCCAGGTCGTCGTCGGCCGGCGCGACCTCGACCTGAGGCGGGAGCACCGTCGTCACGAGTGCCAGCCGGGGGAGCAGCGCCACCCCGAGTCCCGCGGCGACGAGTCCGACCACGGCCGCGGCGTTGTCGGTCTCGAGGACGATGTCCGGCGTGAAGCCCGAGGCGGCGCACGACGCGAGCAGGTGGCCCCGGCAGCGCGGGCACCCGCCGATCCAGCGCGCGTGGCGGAGCGCCGCCAGGTCGACCGGGCCCGCCGTGGCAGACGTCGGCGCACCGGTCGGCCCGGCGCCACTCGCCGGCCCGGCACCGCGCGCCGCGCCGGGTCCACTCGCCGCCTCGGCTCCGCTCGCCGTCCGCGCGCCGCTCGCCGCCCCGGTCCGCGGGGTGACCAGTGCGAGCGGGTCCCGTCCGAGCGGTCGGGAGAGCAGCGCCGCATCGACGCCCGTGTCGTCCCCGACGTGCGTGAAGGTCAGGGCGACGTCGACCTCGCCGCTCCGCACCAGGTCGAGGGCCTCGGGCGGTTCGACCTCGACGTACGAGGTCGCCACGCTCGGCGCGGTCGACGCCAGCCGGGCCAGGACCGCCGGCACGAGGGTGGACGACGCGCTCGGGAAGCCCGCGAGCCGGACCCGGCCGCGAGTGAGACCGCCGACCGCGTCGAGGTCCTCGCGCGCCGCCGTCAGCGCCGCCTGCACGTGCAGGGCGTGGTCCGCGAGCACCTGACCGGCGTGGGTGAGCGTCGCCCCACGTCCGCCGCGGAGGACGAGCGCGTGCCCGAGACGCTGCTCGGCCCGGGTGAGCAGTTGGCTGACCGCCGGCTGGCTCGACCCGAGCGCAGTCGCTGCCCGGGTGATCGACCCGCCGTCGGCGACCGCGCGCAGGACCCGGAGCAGCTGCGGATCGATGTCGTCCATCACACGATGTTACCGACGGCACAACCAAACGCCCCTGGTGTGATGCCCCCGCGCGGAGGAACCTGTCCGGCATGGACTCCTTCCCCGACGGTCACGGTTACCTGGCGGCGTGCACGGCCGGGCTGCCCACGCTCGGCACCCTCGCCGCGCAGCGCGCCGACCTCGACGCGTGGTCGCGTGCCGAGACCTCGCCGGCACGGTACGGCGCCCTCGTCGAGGAGGGGCGCGCCCTGTTCGCCGACCTCGTCGGGGTTCCGGCAGCGCGGGTCGCGACGGGCTCGCAGACCTCGGTGATGGCCGCCGTCGTCGCCGCCGCCCTGCCCGACGGGGCCGAGGTCGTTGTCCCCGACGCGGACTTCAGCTCGGTCGTGTTCCCCTTCACCGTGCAGGCGCACCGCGGGGTGCGGGTCCGGAGTGTCCCCCTCGACCGCCTCGCCGCCTCCGTCGGCCCGGACACCGCCCTCGTCGTCTGGTCCGCCGTCCAGTCCGCCACCGGAACCGTCACCGACCCCGAGCCGGTCCTCGCCGCCGCCCGTCAGGTCGGCGCGCTCACGCTCTGCGACCTCACCCAGGCGGCCGGCGTGCTCCCCGTCTCGGCGGCACCCTTCGACGTCACCATCACCCACGCCTACAAGTGGCTCTGCGCACCGCGCGGCGTCGTCTTCACGACGTTCTCCGACGCCGCGCTCGAGCGGCTCCGCCCCGTCCACGCCGGGTGGTACGCGGGCGAGGACGTCTGGTCCTCCTGCTACGGACCGATCATGCACCTGGCCGCCGACGCCCGCCGCTTCGACGTGTCCCCGGCGTGGCAGGCGTGGCCCGGCGCCGTCGCCGCCCTCCGGCACGCGGTCGCGCTGGCTCCGGGATCGGCCTGGAGGCACGCCACCGGTCTCGCGGACCGGCTGTGCGACGCGCTCGGCTCGCCCCGGCAAGGGGACGGACAGGCGATCGTCACCTTCCCCGACGCCGACGGGGCGGCACTCCGGGCCCTCACCGCGGCGGGGCTGACCGCCTCGGGGCGGGCCGGGCGGCTCCGCATCGCGTTCCACCACTGGAACGACGAGCGGGACGTGCGCGACGTGGCGGCGGCGTTGGCGGGGGTGGACGCGACCGCGTCGGCACGGTGAGCGTGGTCGACGGAGCCGAGCCGGGCCTCCCGGGCCGCTAGCATTGCCGGGTCCGCCCGCACACCGAGCACCCAGCTCGGCGAACACAGGAGCCCCTCTTGGCACAGCCCTCCCGTCTCGACAGCGTCATCGCCCTGGCCAAGCGCCGTGGCTTCGTCTTCCAGTCGGGGGAGATCTACGGCGGATCCCGCTCCGCGTGGGACTACGGGCCCCTCGGCGTCGAGCTCAAGGAGAACATCAAGCGCCAGTGGTGGCAGCGGTTCGTCCGCGGCCGCGGCGACATGGTCGGCCTGGACTCGGCCGTCATCCTGCCCCGCAAGGTGTGGGAGGCCTCGGGGCACGTCGCGACCTTCACCGACCCGCTCGTCGAGTGCCTGCACTGCCACCACCGCTTCCGCGAGGACCACCTGCTCGAGGCGTTCACGGCGAAGAAGGGCCGCGCTCCCGAGGGCGGCATGGCGGAGGTCGCGTGCCCGAACTGCGGCACCCGCGGCGAGTGGACCGAGCCCCGCGAGTTCTCCGGCATGCTCAAGACCTACCTCGGCCCGGTCGAGTCCGAGGAGGGGCTGAACTTCCTCCGTCCCGAGACCGCGCAGGGCATCTTCGTCGACTTCGCCCAGGTCGTCACGACCAGCCGCATGAAGCCTCCGTTCGGCATCGGTCAGGTCGGCAAGGCGTTCCGCAACGAGATCACGCCGGGCAACTTCATCTTCCGCACGCGTGAGTTCGAGCAGATGGAGATCGAGTACTTCGTGCCGCCGGCCTCGGCCGAGGAGCACTACGAGCAGTGGATCGCCGACGCCGTCGCGTTCTACACCGACCTCGGCATCGACCCGGAGAACCTGCGTCGCTTCGACGTGCCGGACGGCGAGCGGGCGCACTACTCGGACGCCACCGCCGACATCGAGTACCGCTTCGGGTTCGCGGGCACCGAGTGGGGCGAGCTCATGGGTGTCGCGAACCGCACGGACTTCGACCTCAAGAACCACATCGAGGCGTCCGGGCAGGACCTCCGGTACTTCGACCAGGCCGCGAACGAGAAGTACGTCCCGTACGTCATCGAGCCGTCGTTCGGTCTGACCCGCGCCCTCATGGCGTTCCTGCTCGACTCGTACCACGAGGACGAGGCCCCGAACGCGAAGGGCGGCGTCGACAAGCGCACGGTGCTACGCCTCGACCCGCGTCTGGCACCGGTCAAGGCCGCGGTCCTCCCGCTGTCGCGCAACGAGCAGCTCTCCCCGGTCGCCCGCGGCCTGGCCGACGACCTGCGCCGCAACTGGAACGTCGACTTCGACGACGCCGGTGCGATCGGTCGGCGCTACCGTCGCCACGACGAGATCGGCACCCCGTTCTGCATCACGGTCGACTTCGACACGCTCGACGACAAGGCCGTCACGGTGCGCGAGCGCGACACGATGGGCCAGGAGCGCGTGTCGCTCGACCGTCTGCAGGGGTACCTGGCCGAGCGACTGCTCGGCGCGTAGCGTCGGCCGGTGCCGGTGCCGGTGCCGGTGCCGGTGCCGGTGCCGCGGACGCCTCGCGCCCGCGGCACCGGGAATGCCCGCACCGCACGGGCGTTGGGACCAGCATGAACGACTCCGTGAAGGTCGATGTCTGGTCGGACATCGCCTGCCCCTGGTGCTACATCGGCAAGCGCAAGTTCGAGGCGGGCGTCTCCGCGTTCGGCGGCCCGGTCGAGGTCGAGTACCACTCCTTCGAGCTGAGCCCGGACACCCCCGTCGACTTCGAGGGCACCGAGGCCGAGTTCCTCTCGCAGCACAAGGGCCTCCCGGTGGCGCAGGCGCAGCAGATGATCGACCAGGTCGCCGGCATCGCCGCCCAGGTCGACCTGCACTACGACTACGACGCCCTCCGGCACACGAACACCGTCAAGGCGCACCAGGTGATCCACGTCGCCAAGCAGCACGGCAAGCAGCGCGAGATGGTCGAGCGGCTCTTCACCGCCTACTTCGAGCGGGGCGAGCACGTCGGGCAGGACGAGTCGCTCGCCGACCTCGCCGCCGAGGTCGGACTCGACCGCGACGAGGTCCTCACCACTCTCCGCGACGACAGCCAGCTCCCGGCGGTCCGCGCCGACCAGGCCCAGGCGCAGGCGTACGGCATCAACGGCGTCCCGTTCTTCGTCATCGACGGCAAGTACGGCGTCTCGGGTGCGCAGGACCCGGCCGCGTTCGAGCAGGTCCTCCGCCAGGTGGTCGCACTCCGCGACGCCACCCCCGAGGACGTGGCCGCGTCGGCGCAGCGCGCCGCCGAGGACGCGGCAGCGGATGCGGGCGTGACCCGGTGACGGGCGCGACGGCTTCCGTGGTCGGTGGGACGGGCCTCCCGGCCGGTCCGGAGGCGCGACCGGCCCTCCTGACGCTCGTCACCCCCGGCGGTGCCCCCGTCTGCGAGGGCGACTCGTGCTTCGTGCCGGGCGCCGAGGGGGACTGGTCCGAGGTCCCCGACTGACGGCGCCCGCGGCGTCGCGCCCCGGTTCGCACTCGGCGTTTGCGGCGTCACGCCCGTTTCCGCACATCGCGCCCTGTTCCGACGGGGCGCGACGTGCGGAGCGGGGCGCGACCGGCGCGACGTGCGCGACGGGGCGCGACGCTCCTTAGGGGCGGGCCGGCTCCTCGTCGGTGATGTCGGCGACGGTCGCGCCGTACGCCGCGACGAGCGCGTCGGCCTCGACGAAGGCGCTCGCGCCGTGCCGGCCGGCTCCGAGGGCGACCCGACGCCCGAGCACCCGCTCGTCGGCGTACACCGGCAGATCACCCGTCGCGCCGATCGGGGTGATGGTGCCGCGTTCGTATCCGCTGGCCTCGAGCGCGGTGGCCGCGTCGGGCATCGACAGCTTGTTGACGCCGACGACGGTCCGGAGCTTCTTCCACGCGATGCTCCGGCCGCCGGGGACGAGTGCCAGCAGGAACCCGCCGTCGTGCCGCTTCACGACGAGTGTCTTCACGACGTCACCGCGGTCGATGCCGAGCAGGGCCGCGGCGCCCTCGAGCGAGTCGGCGGCGGGACGTTCGACCACCTGCACGTCGAGTCCCCGTGCAGCGGCGTCGGCGTCGAAGCGGGAGACGGCATCCGGATCGGTCATGTGGAGAACGCTACCCGCGGGCGACGACGTGGGAGGATGAGGACGGTATGACGATGACACAAGCTGCAGCAGCACCACTGCGCATCGGCCCGATCCAGGTCGATGCGCCCGTCGTGCTCGCCCCGATGGCCGGCATCACGAACATGGCGTACCGCCGGCTCTGCCGTGAGTACGGCGCCGGCCTGTACGTGTGCGAGATGATCACCTCCCGGGCCCTGGTGGAGCGCACGCCGGAGTCCATGCGGCTCATCCGGCACCACGAGTCCGAGACCCCGCGGTCGATCCAGCTGTACGGCGTCGAGCCGAACACCGTCGCCGAGGCCGCCACGATCCTGGTGGGTGAGGACCGCGCCGACCACATCGACCTCAACTTCGGGTGCCCGGTGCCCAAGGTCACCCGGAAGGGCGGCGGCGCGGCCCTGCCCTGGAAGCTCGACCTGTTCCGCGACCTCGTCACGAAGACCGTCGCGGCCGCCGGCGACGTCCCGGTCACCGTCAAGATGCGCAAGGGCATCGACGGCGACCACCTGACGTACCTCGACGCGGCGAAGATCGCCCGGGACGCCGGCGTCGCGAGCGTCGCACTGCACGCCCGCACCGCGAACGAGCACTACTCGGGCCAGGCGGACTGGTCGGCGATCGCGACGCTCAAGGAGACCGTCACCGACATCCCGGTCCTCGGCAACGGCGACATCTGGTCCGCCGCCGACGCCCTGCGCATGGTCGACGAGACCGGCTGCGACGGGGTCGTCGTCGGGCGCGGCTGCCTCGGTCGGCCGTGGCTCTTCGGCGACCTGGCCGCGGCGTTCCGGGGCGAGGACCTCCGCGCTGCCCCGAGCCTCGGCGACGTCGCGGTGGCGTTCCGTCGGCATGCCGAACTGCTCGTCGAGTTCTTCGAGTCCGAGGAGCACGGCTGCCGGGACGTCCGGAAGCACGTGGCCTGGTACTTCAAGGGGTACCCGATCGGTGGCGAGGTCCGGTCCGGGCTCGCGATGGCGTCCAGCCTGCAGGAGATCGACGACCTGCTCGGCAAGCTCGACTGGAGCGCACCGTACCCGGGCGCCGACGTCGAGGGCCCCCGTGGTCGTGCCGGACACGCGAAGCGCACCGCCCTGCCCGACCGCTGGCTCGAGAGTCGCGACGTCGACGCCGAGTTCCGCAAGGTCCTGGCGGCCGCCGAGATGCACCACAGCGGCGGATGAGCGCCACCTCGTCGTACGGGCCGGCCGACGCCGACCGGTGGTTCCCCGAGCAGCACGGCAACCGGCGCAGCGACTTCGCCCGTGACCGCGCCCGACTGCTGCACTCGAGCGCGCTGCGACGCCTGGCCGCCAAGACCCAGGTCCTCAGCCCGACGACGGGGCTCGACTTCGCCCGGAACCGGCTGACGCACTCGCTCGAGGTCGCGCAGGTCGGCCGCGAGCTCGCCGACAGCCTGGGCCTCGACCCGGACGTCGTCGACACCGCGTGCCTGGCGCACGACATCGGGCACCCGCCGTTCGGCCACAACGGCGAGACCGCGGTCAACGCCTGGGCCGCGGGCATCGGCGGGTTCGAGGGCAACGCGCAGACCCTCCGACTGCTCACCCGCCTCGAGCCGAAGGTGTACGGCGACGACGGCCGGGCGTACGGGCTCAACCTGACCCGCGCCTCCCTCGACGCCAGCTGCAAGTACCCGTGGCCGGCGTCGCAGGGCGTGGGCGAGGCGTCGTCCGGGCGCACGAAGTTCGGCTTCTACGACGACGACCACGAGGCCTTCGCCTGGCTCCGCGCCGGCGCTCCCCGTCGGCAGCGCTGCATCGAGGCGCAGGTCATGGACCTGTCCGACGACATCGCGTACTCGGTGCACGACTTCGAGGACGCCGTCGTCGCGGGCTTCATCGACGTCGCCGCCCTGGGGGACCGCGTCGGCGAGAACGACATCGTCTCCGCCATGCACGCCTGGGTCGGCGACGACCTGAGCCGTGACGAGCTGCTGGACGCGTTCGACCGCCTGCGTGGGATGTCGCTCTGGATGACCTCGTACGACGGCTCCCGGCAGGACCAGGCACGCCTGAAGAACCTGACGAGCCAGCTCATCGGCCGGTTCGCCCGTACCGCGACGACCGCGACACGCGAGTCGTACGCTTCGGGCTCCCTCGTCCGGTTCGCCGCGAGCGTCGTGACCCCGCCCGAGATCATCGGCGAGATCGCGGTCCTCAAGGGCATCGTCGCCGCCTTCGTCATGACGCAGGGCGACCGGCAGCCCGTCTACGAGGACCAGCGCCGCGTGCTGACCGAGCTGCTCGACACGCTGGCCGCCCGCGAGGACTCGGCGCTCGAGCCCGGTTTCGCCGCCGACTGGCGCGCCGCGACCGACGACCAGGGACGCCTGCGTGCCGTGGTCGACCAGGTCGCGAGCCTCACCGACCAGGGCGCGATCGCCTGGCACAAGCGGCTGGTCGTCGGGGAGCGCGAACCCGTCCACGTCGCCGTCTGACCGCTCCGACGGGTCGGCTCGTCCACACCGGTCGATCGGCGTCGGCCCGCCGAACTAGAATCGTCGGGTGGCAGGCCTGATCGCGCGGAACGACATCGACGAGGTCCGCGCGCGCGTGAACATCGCCGACGTGGTCGGCGACTACGTCACCCTGAAGTCGGCCGGCGTCGGGTCGCTCAAGGGCCTCTGCCCCTTCCACGACGAGCGCACCCCGTCGTTCCACGTCCGCCCCCAGGTCGGTCGGTACCACTGCTTCGGCTGCGGCGAGGACGGCGACGTCTTCAGCTTCCTCATGTCGCAGGACCACACGACCTTCCAGGAAGCCGTCGAGCGGATGGCCGCGAAGATCGGCTTCACGCTCCACTACGAGGAGGGCGACGGGCCGCGCACCGACTACAACGCCCGCGCCCGGCTCATCGCCGCGAACGAGGCGGCGCAGTCGTTCTTCACGGCGCAGCTCACCACGGCTGCCGCCGAGCCAGCGCGCCGGTTCCTGGGGGAGCGGGGCTTCGACCCGGCCGCGGCCCAGCACTTCGGCGTCGGCTTCGCCCCGAAGTCGTTCGACGCCCTCAAGGACCACCTGCGGGGCCGCGGCTTCAGCGTCGACGAGATCGTCGCAGCCGGGCTCGTCAGCCAGGGTGACCGGTCCCCGTACGACCGGTTCCGCGGACGACTCATGTGGCCCATCCGCGACGTCACCGGGGCGACGATCGGGTTCGGTGCCCGCCGCCTGCTCGAGGACGACAAGGGCCCGAAGTACCTGAACACCCCCGAGACGCCCATCTACCACAAGAGCCAGGTGCTCTACGGGATCGACCTCGCCCGCAAGGAGATCGCCAAGGGCAAGCAGGTCGTCATCGTCGAGGGCTACACCGACGTCATGGCGTGCCACCTCGCCGGCATCACGACTGCGGTGGCCACGTGCGGCACGTCCTTCGGTGTCGACCACATCAAGGTCCTGCGTCCGATGCTCGGCGACTCGGCCGCGCAGCACGTGTCCCAGCTCGGCCAGATCGTCTTCACCTTCGACCCCGACGAAGCCGGGCAGCGGGCCGCCTCCCGTGCCTTCACCGAGGAGCAGCGCTTCGCCTCCCAGACCTACGTCGCGGTCGCGCCGGGCGGACTCGACCCGTGCGACCTGCGCCTGGCCCGTGGTGACGACGCGATCCGGCGCCTGGTCGAGAACCGGCGCCCGATGTTCGAGTTCATGATCCGTCGGCGGCTCGACGGGCACGACCTCGACACCGTGGAGGGCCGCGTCGCCGGGCTGCGCGAGTCCGCACCGGTCATCTCGGAGATCCGCGACCGCGCACTCGCCGACGGGTACATCCGCAACACGGCGGGCTGGCTCGGCATGGACATCGAGGACGTCCGTCGCGCGGTCGCCGCAGCGCGTCGGCGTTCCACGGACGCCGGGCACGACGGTCGGTCCGGAGGCTCGTCCAGCGGTGGCCACGCCGGTCCCGGTGGCGGGCACACCGGCCAGGGCGACGGGCCGAGCGTGCCCGAGGAGCCGCAGGCGAGCCTCCGCTCGCTGCCCGACGACCCGATCGCCCGGATGGAGCGCGACGCCGTGATGGCGATGGTCCAGCAGCCGCAGTCGGTCGGCGTGCCGCTGCTCGGCCTCGCCGCGTCGGCGACGTTCTCGGCGCGGATGCTGTCGGTCGTGCGGGACGCCGTCGTGGCGAACATCGACGCGGTCGGCGACCGGGCGTGGCTCGACAAGCTGCTCGGCGACGTCCCCGCGCCGTTCCGGTCCCTCGTGCAGGAGCTCGCGCTGGCACCGATCCCGGCCCGTTCCGACGAGGACCTCGCGATCTACTGCCGCGGCATCGTCGTGGCCCTGGTCGAGCGCGACCTGCTCGCCCGCAAGGCGTCCCTCCTCGGGCAGCTGCAGCGCACCGACCCGTCCGACCAGGAGCGCCGGGCAGATGTGCAGCGGCAGCTGGTCGACCTCGACGGGCAGCGGATGCGCCTCCGCGCGGACACCCCCGGCGCCTGACGACCGACCCGCCACCGGCGCTCGACGCCGGTGCTCCAGCCTGCCGGGATGCCCCGTACGACGCGGAGTTGCCGCACGCAACATCCCGCCGCGGGCGCAACGAAGCTGCGCGCCGCGCCGGGCACACTGCCCCCGATGCTGCCCCGTGCGACGCGATCGTGCGTTACAGCGGTGTAAACAATCCGCTCCCGGAGCCGTCCGTTGTCTGGCAGGGTGTGACCATTGAACGTCCCTGCGACCGGTCACAGCCCGTTCCACCTCGGTCCCAGGACTCCTGCAACCACATCAGAGAGGCAATCGGACATGGCATCCGTTCCCACATGGGGCAAGCGCACCCTCGCGCTGGGCGCCGGCGCGGCAGTGACCGCGCTCGTGCTCACCGGCTGCGCAGGCGGCACCAGCGGCGGCTCCGGCGACCTGGACGGCCTGATCATCGGCACGACCGACAAGATCACGTCGCTGGACCCGGCCGGCTCGTACGACAACGGCTCGTTCGCCGTGCAGAACCAGGTCTTCCCGTTCCTCATGAACACCCCGACGGGCAGCCCGGACGTCGAGCCGGACATCGCCACGAAGGGCGAGTTCACGGACCCGACCACGTACGAGGTGACGCTCAAGAAGGGCCTCGAGTTCGCGAACGGCAACGCGCTGACCTCGAGCGACGTCAAGTTCTCGTTCGAGCGTGACCTGAAGATCAAGAACGACAACGGCCCGTGGTCGCTGCTCGCGAACCTCAAGAGCATCGACACCCCGGACGACACCACCGTCGTGTTCCACCTCGACCACGCCGACCAGACCTGGCCGCAGGTGCTCTCGAGCCCCGCCGGTCCGATCGTCGACGAGGACGTCTTCTCGGCCACCGAGCTCACCAGCGCCGACGACATCGTCAAGGGCAAGGCGTTCGCCGGCCAGTACACGATCACCTCCTACAAGGAGAACGACCTCATCGCCTACCAGGCGAACTCGAAGTACGACGGCGTCCTCGAGAAGGCGAAGACCAAGGACGTCACCGCCCAGTACTTCACCAAGGAGACCGACCTCAAGCTCGCGGTGCAGCAGGGCGACGTCGACGTGGCGTACCGCTCGCTGACCCCGACCGACATCTCGTCGCTCCGCAAGGACGACAAGCTGCAGGTCATCGACGGCCCCGGTGGTGAAATCCGCTACGTGGTCTTCAACTTCAAGACGCAGCCCTTCGGCACCGGCCAGGACGACGCCGACGAGGCCAAGGCCCTCGCCGTGCGCCAGGCCGTCGCGGACGTCGTCGACCGCGACGAGCTCGCCAAGGAGGTCTACAACGACACCTACACGCCGGTCTACTCGATGGTGCCGGACGGCCTGACGGGTGCCGCGACGCCGTTCAAGTCGCTCTACGGTGACGGCAACGGCGCCCCGGACGTCGACAAGGCGAAGAAGACCCTGGCCGACGCCGGTGTCTCGGGCAAGATCGAGCTCGACATCCAGTACTCGCCGGACCACTACGGCTCGGCCTCGGACGACGAGTACGCCACCCTGAAGACGCAGCTCGAGGACTCGGGCCTGTTCACCGTCAACATCCAGTCGACGGTCTACACGACCTACGCGGTCGAGCGCACCAAGGACGCCTACCCGCTGTACCAGCTCGGTTGGTTCCCGGACTTCTCGGACGCCGACAACTACCTCTCGCCGTTCTTCACGAAGGACAACTTCGTGCAGAACCACTACGACGACCCGACCATCCAGGGTCTGATCGCCGACGAGCAGGAGGAGTCGGACGCCGACAAGCGCGCCGAGATCATCGAGAAGGCCCAGCAGCGTGAGGCCGAGCAGATCTCGACCCTCCCGCTCCTGCAGGGCAAGTCGGTGGCCGTCGCCGGCAAGGACGTCAAGGGTGTCACCCTCGACGCCTCGTTCAAGTTCCGCTACGGGACCATCACCAAGTAACCAGACGGACGACCGGGGGTGCTCCCACCAGGGGCACCCCCGGTCGCGTCATGCGAAAGGCACCCACCCCCGTGACCCTCACGAACCCAGAGGCGATCGACACGGAGCCCACGAAGCCACAGGCACAGCGACGTGCCAGTGGCGGCGGCGGACTCGGTCGGTACGTCCTCGTCCGCTTCCTCCTCATCTTCCCGACGGTGTTCATCCTGGTGACGCTCGTCTTCTTCCTGATGCGCGTCGTCGGGAACCCGATTACCGCCTCGGTCGGCGGCCGGCTCACCCCGACGCAGCTGCAGGAACGCCTGCACGCCGCCGGGTACGACCGGCCGGTCATCGTGCAGTACCTCGAGTACCTCGGCCAGATCGTCCGCGGGGACTTCGGCACGACGTCGACCGACAACCGGCCCGTCACCGAGATCATCCTGCAGTACGGCGGCGCCACCGCTGAGCTCGTCTTCTACGCGCTCATCGTCGCCCTCGTGCTCGGCATCCCGCTCGGCATGCTCGCCGCCTACCTGCGCGACAAGTGGCCCGACGTGCTCCTCCGCGCGCTCGCGATCCTGACCTACGCGACCCCGGTGTTCTTCGGCGGTCTGCTCCTCAAGCTCGTGTTCTCCGTCTGGCTCGGCTGGCTGCCCCTCGGCGACCGCGCGTCGACCCGTGCGCAGCTCATCCTCGACCGCATCGAGAACCCCACCGGCATCTACCTCATCGACGCGATCCGGACCGGCAACGGGCAGATCATCAGCGACGTGCTCCAGCACGCCGTGCTCCCGGCGCTGACGCTCGGCCTGCTCACCGCGGGCATCTTCCTCCGCCTGGTCCGCGCGAACATGATCGGCTCGCTCGGCTCCGAGTACGTCGACGCGGCACGCTCCCGCGGCGTGCGCGAGTCCCGCCTGGTCCGGACGCACGCGTTCCGGCCGGCGCTGGTCCCGATCATCACCGTCATGGGGCTGCAGATCGCGATGCTGCTCGGCGGCTCGGTGCTCACCGAGACGACGTTCGGCTGGCGCGGCCTGGGCTTCGAGCTCAACCAGTACCTGTCCGCCCGTGACTTCGTCGCGGTGCAGGGCATCGTCGCGATGCTGGCGGTGATCGTCGCCGTCACGAACTTCGTCGTCGACGTCATCGCGGCGCTCATCGACCCGAGAGTGAGGTTCTGACGATGTCCGACATCACCCTCGTCGACCGCCACGAGCCACTGTGGAAGCGGTTGCCCGTCGTCGTCCAGCTCCGTCGCAGCACGGGCTGGCAGCGCGCCATGCTCATCGTGGGCGTGGTCATCTGCGCCCTGTTCCTGCTCGTCGCGGTGTTCGCCCCGCTCCTCGCCCCGTACGGCTTCGGCCAGCAGCAGGGCGCCGACGGCACGAACTTCCCCCGCACCGCGGCACCGAGCGCCGAGCACATCTGGGGCACGACCGTCGGTGGGCTCGACGTGTTCAGCCGCGTGCTCTTCGGGACCCGGACCGCCGTGCTCGTCGTCATCGTCGCGGTCATCGTGTCGATCACGATCGGCGTCCTGCTCGGCATGGTCTCCGGCTACGTCGGCGGCTGGCTCGACCGGATCCTCGTCGTGATCGCGGACGCGATCTACGCGTTCCCCTCGCTCCTGCTCGCGATCGTCGTCTCGATCGTCGTCTCCGGTGGTCGATCGACCTACTGGGGCGGCATCATCGCGGCGGCCATCTCGATCACGGTCGTCTACATCCCGCAGTACTTCCGCGTGGTCCGCGCCGAGGCCGTGCGGCTGAAGAACGACGCGTTCGTCGAGTCCGCGCGGGTCATCGGCACGAACCCGTGGCGCATCATGACCCGGCACGTGCTCCGGAACTCCACCCGGTCGCTGCCGCTCATCCTCACGCTCAACGCCAGCGATGCCGTCCTGACCCTGGCCGGCCTCGGCTTCCTCGGGTTCGGAATCGGCCCGACCCAGGGTGCGGAGTGGGGCTACGACCTGAGCCGCGCGCTGTCCGACGTCGCGAGCGGCGTCTGGTGGACGGGCGTCTTCCCGGGCGTCGCGATCGTGCTGCTCGTCCTCGGCGTGACGTTCATCGGCGAGAGCCTCAACGACATCTCCGACCCGCGTCTCCGTGCGCGTCGTCGGCTGAAGCAGCTGGTCTCCACGCGGCGCGCGGCGGCCACGACGGAAGGAGCGGGCTCATGAGCGGCGTCCCCTCGGGCCTCCAGTCCGGCACCGGCCGCACGGCGGCCGACCCGGTGGTCGTCGTCGACGACCTGACCGTCACCTTCGCGACCGACGGCGGCGCCGTCGACGCGGTGAAGGGCGTCAGCCTCGACGTCCGCCCGGGCGAGGTGCTCGCCCTGGTCGGCGAGTCCGGGTCCGGCAAGTCCGTGACGGCGCGGAGCATGCTCCGGCTCATGCCGGAGACCGCGACCCTCGGCGGCGCGGTGCTGCTCGACGGCACCGACGTCGTGTCGGTGGGCTCGCAGAAGCTCCGTGACCTGCGGGGCACGGCCGGCGCGATGGTCTTCCAGGAGCCGTCGACGGCCCTCAACCCGGTCTTCACGGTGGGGTGGCAGATCGCCGAGGGCCTCCGGGCGCACGGCGGCATGTCGAAGAAGGAGGCGCGCGCCAAGGCGATCGACTACCTCGGCCGCGTCGGCATCCCCGCCCCCGAGACCCGCGTCGACCACTACCCGCACCAGTTCTCCGGCGGGCAGAAGCAGCGCGTCGTCATCGCGAGCGCGCTGGCCCTCGAGCCGAGCGTCATCATCGCGGACGAGCCGACCACCGCGCTCGACGTCACCGTGCAGGCCGAGATCCTCGACCTGCTCCGCCGGTGCCGCGACGAGTTCGGTGCGGCGATCGTCGTCATCACGCACAACATGGGCGTCGTGGCCGACCTCGCCGACCGGGTCGCGGTGATGTACCAGGGCGAGATCGTCGAGGAAGCGCCGGTGCACCAGCTCTTCGCGGCGCCGCAGGCCGACTACACGAAGCGGCTGCTCGCCGCGGTGCCCCGACTCGAGGCGTCGACCGGTGACGCCCGACGCGCGGCCATCACACAGGACGTCGCGCCCGTCGTCGAGGCCCGCGGCCTCGAGATCGAGTACCCGGGACGCCTCGGCTCGCCCGCCTTCCGTGCGGTGAAGGGCGTCGACCTGGCGATCCGGCCGGGCGAGGTCCTCGGCCTGGTGGGGGAGTCCGGCTCCGGCAAGACCACCATCGGTCGCGCGATCGCCGGCCTGACGAAGATCACCGGCGGATCGCTGAACGTGCTCGGCACCGAGATGCTCGGCTACAAGGAGCGTGACTTCAAGCGGCTCCGGAAGGACATCGGGTTCGTCTTCCAGGACCCGGCGACCTCGTTCAACCCGCTGCTGACCATCGCCGAGTGCGTCGCTGAGCCGCTCGTCGTGCACGGGGTGGCCTCGTCGCCGCGAGCGGCCCGCAAGCAGGTGGACGAGCTCATGGAGGCCGTGCAGCTCCCCGCCGCCTACGGCGACCGCTACCCGCACGAGCTCTCCGGCGGGCAGCGGCAGCGTGCCTCGCTCGCCCGGTCGCTCGCGCTCCGGCCGAAGCTGCTCATCGCGGACGAGCCGACCAGTGCGCTCGACGTGTCGGTGCAGGCCCGCGTGCTGGAGCTCTTCCTCGAGCTGCAGCAGGACTTCGGCTTCGCGTCGCTGTTCATCAGCCACGACCTGGCCGTCGTCGGTGCGCTGTCCGACCGGATCGCGGTGCTGTACCGCGGCGACCTGGTCGAGACCGGCACCACCGCGCAGGTCCTCGGGGCGCCGCAGCACCCGTACACGCAGCGGCTGCTGGCCTCGCTGCCGGTGCCCGACCCGGAGGAGCAGGCCGAGCGACGGCGTACGCTGGAGCGACTGGAGCAGGCCGGGTCCTGACCCGACGGTCACGACCGTCGGCAGGCCCGACCAGCCAGGAGGCCCGGCCCCCGTCCGCGACGCACGTCGCGCGGACGAGGTGGCCGGGCCTCCTTCCAGGTGACCGCGGCAGGGCGCACGCGGCAGGAGAAGGGGTTCCATGACCGGGGAGAACGGTCCGGCCGTCGTCGCGGACGACGTCAGCATCGAGTACCGGGGCGGCGCCGTCAGCAGCCCCGTCCGCGCCGTCGACGGCGTGAGCCTGACGCTCGGCTGGGGGGAGATCCTCGCCGTGCTCGGTGAGTCCGGCTCCGGCAAGTCGACGTTCGCGGCCGCGATCGCCGGGCAGCTCGGCACCCACGGCGAGGGCGAGGGTGCGCACCGTCGCCGCATCGTCGGCGGCGAGCTCACCGTGCTCGGCCAACCGGTCCGTCGCATCCGACCGTCCTCGCGGCGGTACGCGCGGCTCACCGGCCAGATCGGGTACCTGCCGCAGGACGGGGCCGACCGCCTCCGACCCGACCTGCTCGTCGGCGAGGCCATCGCCGAACCCATCTACGCGCGCGACCGCCGGTTCGACCGCAAGGAGGCCGGGCTGATCGTCGCGCGCCTCGTCGACGCGGTGCACCTGCCCCTCGGCATCCTCCGGCTGAACACGTGGGAGCTCTCGAGCGGGCAGCGGCAGCGCGTCGCACTGGCCCGGGCGCTCGTCCTCGAGCCGCGCCTGCTCGTGGCCGACGAACCGGCGCGCGGCGTCGACGTGCTCGTCCGACAGTCCGTGCTCGAGGCCCTGGCCGGACTGCAGCGGCACCGGCAGTTCTCGGCCGTCGTCGTCTCCAGCGACCTGCGCGAGGCACGCGCCCTGGCGGACCGCGTCGCCGTGATGAGCGAGGGACGGCTCGTCGGCCTCGGGACGTTCGACGAGGTGCTCGACAACCCGGTCGACCCGTACGTCCGGACCCTCGCGGCGACGGCGTCGCGCCCGGTGAAGCGCAAGCCGGTGGCCGCCGGCCGAGGAGGAGTGCGACAAGCATGACCACGAACGACCAGCAGCAGCCCCGCGGACACCGAGCGGTCGTCACCGACGCGGGCCGACCCCTGCCCGTCGACGCCCCGGCTGCCGGCGCGGTGACGATCCTGCCGACGCCCACCGCCCTGCACGAGGACGCGGTCCGCTCGGCCGGGGGGACCCTCGCCCCGCTCGGCGAGGACACGCGTGGCATCGTCTGGCTCGACGCGAGCGACCCGGACGGCCTGCAGGAGGCGCTGCGGACGGCCCCGACGGTGAGCTGGGTGCAGCTGCCGTTCGCCGGCGTCGACGCGTTCGCCCACCTCATCGCCGAGCACGGGGACCGGGTGCTGTTCACCTCGGCGAAGGGCGCCTACGCCGAACCCGTCGCCGAGCACGCGCTCGCCCTCACCCTGGCGACCCTCCGCGTGCTGCAGAAGCGAGCTCGCACCACGACGTGGTCCCGCGAGCCGGAGGGCGTGTCGCTCTACGGGCGGCACATCGTCCTCATCGGTGCGGGCGGCATCGCCCTCGAGTACCTGCGGCTCGTCGCCCCGTTCGACGTCCGGGTGACCGTCGTGCGCCGGTCCGCCGAGGCCGTCACGGGAGCCGAGCGCACCGTCACGACCGACCGGCTCGACGAGGTCCTGGCGGACGCGGACGTCGTCGTCGTGGCCGCGGCCATGACCACGGGGACGTCGGGGCTGCTCGGCGCCCGTCAGTTCGCGATCATGCCCGACCACGCCCGGCTCGTGAACATCGCCCGCGGGGGGCTCGTCGACACGGGCGCGCTGCTCGAGGCGCTGCGCTCCGGGGCGATCGCCGCGGCGGGGCTCGACGTTACCGACCCCGAGCCGCTGCCGGACGGGCACCCGCTGTGGGACGAGCCGGGCGTGCTCGTCACGCCGCACCAGGCCGACACCCCCGAGATGGTCGCGCCGCTGCTGGCGGAGCGGGTGGGCGCGAACGTGCGGGCCTTCCTGCGCGGCAACGGCACCGGCTTCGTCGGGGTCGTCGACCCGGCGGCGGGGTACTGATTCACGCCTGCGGGGTGGTGCCCGAGGGCGGCACGCCCGGGATGCACGGCCGATGTCCGGCAGTCGTGCAGGGGTCTGCTACAGTTTCACCTGCTGTTCAAGCGGACAGTGATCCTCGATAGCTCAATTGGCAGAGCAGCCGGCTGTTAACCGGCAGGTTGTTGGTTCGAGTCCAACTCGGGGAGCGACAGGCCCTCACCCTTCGGGGTGGGGGCCTCTTGCGTTGTGGGGCAGCTCGGGTCGTGGGCCAGCTCGGGCCGGGCAGGCTCGCGTCGTGGGGCCCCGCGCCACGCGGTGCACGGCGACGCGCGTCGCTGCGGTTCGTGGGCTCCGTGGTGCGCTTCCACAGGCGGGGACCCGCCGGAAGCTGTTAACGTCCACAGGTGCCTCGTCGTCCCCGCCGCTCCGCGACCATCGTCGCCGCGCTGGCGTCCGCGGTGGCCCTGACCGTGCTCACCGGCTGCTCGTCCTTCGCGGACCCGGCCGACCGTGCCGAGGCGGACGAGCCCACAGGGGGCGCAGGCGTCTCCGAGTCGTCGGGGCCGTCCGGGTCGTCGCCCGTCGTCTTCACCTTCACCTGCTCGGTCGGCGACGGGTCCGCGACCGAGACGTACACGACCTCCGCCGCGGTGTGGGAGGACGGCCGCACCTCGTGCACGGCGGCGCCCATCACCGGCACGCAGCCGTCACGGCAGCAGCAGTCCGCCCTCGACGCCGCCGCCGGCGACGCGACCCTCGCGGAACTGGCGGAGGGGTGCGCCGTCAGCGGGACCGCACCGTGGACGACGCCGGTGCGGAGCCGGGAGCAGGCGAACGTCGCCGCCGGGCTCGAGCGGTACTGCCCGGGACACCCGGAGATCGACCGGCTCCGCGACGCGTTGACGGTCTACCGGCGCTGACCAGCGACTCGCGCTCGTCCGTACGCTGCGCACCCGCTGGCGCGCAGCAGCAGCCCTCCGGCGCGCAGCAGCAGCCCTCCGGCGCGCAGCAGCCACCCGGGGGGGGTGGGCGCTAGCCACCACGGGGTGGGTCGGCGCCAGCCACCACGGGATGGGCGGGCGCCAGCCACCACGGGATGGGCGGGCGTCAGCCCTCGGGGTGGTCGCGGCCCGGCAGCCAGGACTTGCCCGGTCCGCCCCAGCTGTTCTTCCGCACGGCCTTGAGCGCCTGCTTCGCGTAGGGGTGCACGAGCCGGTCGACGTAGAGCAACCCGTCCAGGTGGTCGTACTCGTGCTGGAAGACCCGGGCGAGCCAGCCGTGCGCCTCGATCTCGAACGGCTCGCCGTGCTCGTCCACCGCGCGGAGCAGGACGCCCTCGGAGCGACGGAGCGGGTAGCGCTCGCCCGGCACGGAGAGGCAGCCCTCGGACTCGTCGTCCTCGTCGAGCTCCTCGACGGACTCGGGCAGTGGGGGAGTGGCCCAGAGCACCGGGTTGACCGCGACACCTCGCCACAGGACGTCGTCGTCGTCCGTCCACGAGTAGACGAACAGGCGCTTGTCGACGCCGACCTGCGGACCCGCGAGGCCGACCCCGGGAGCGAGGTCCATCGTCTCGTACATGTCGGCGACGAGCGAGCGGAGGGCGTCGTCGAAGACGGTCACCTCGGTCGCGGGGGTGTGCAGGACGGGTTCACCGGTGATCCGGATCGGCAGGACGGGCATGTTCCCAGGGTATCCGCGCGGGTCGGATAGCCTCGACGCGTGACACCGGACCTGCCGATCCCCGACGCGGTGCAGAACCTGACCCCGTTCGCGGCGCTGATGATCCCCGTGGCCCTCATCGGCGCGGTGTTCCTCTCGCTCGGTGCGCAGTTCCAGAGCCGGGGGGTCCAGCGCGTCGAGGCCCGACTCGGACAGCAGTCGACCGGCCTGTCCGTGCGGCACGTCCTCGCCCTGCTCGGCAGCGGCAACTGGGTGCTCGGCACGCTCATGCTCGGCGCCGCGATCGTCCTGCAGCTGGTCAGCATCACCTACGCGCCGCTCATCGTCGTCCAGCCCCTCGGCGCCGTCGCCCTCGTCGTCACGACGTGGTTCTCGTCGCGGAGCAGCGGCGTCCCGCTCGGCGCCCAGGCCAGACGGGCGGTCTGGACGTGCATCGGCGGTGTCGGCCTCTTCGTCCTCATCGCCGCGCTGTACGGGCGCGAGAGCGCGATCGGCCGCGGACAGCTCATCACCGTCCTGGTCGTGCTCGCGGTCGTCCTGGCGCTCGTCGCGGTGTCGTTCCGGATCGTCGCGAAGCACCGGAACGCCCTGTACTACATCATCGGCGCCGGCGTGCTCTACGGGTTCGTCGCGACGCTCGCGAAGGTCACGCTCAACCGGATCGTGAACGGCACCTTCGACTGGGTGACGGTGTTCGCCATCGTCGGCGTCGTCGTCGCGTCGGCCGTCGGCGCGTACTTCGTGCAGAACGCCTACTCGAGCGGGTCCGCCGACCTGGTCATCGCGGGTCTCACCGTCGTCGACCCGATCGTCGCGGTCGGCATCGGCGTGGTCGTCCTCGACGAGGCTGCCGGGGCGCCCGTCGGCGCCGGCGTCGGCTTCCTCGTCGCCGGCGCGATCGCCGTGACCGGCGTCTTCCTGCTCGCGAAGCACCACCCCGACACGCGACGCTGACGACGGACGGGAGGCGCGCCTCCCGTCCGGCACGTCGCGAACGTCCGTCCACACGGGGAGGCGACCGGTGCGGCCCGGCGCCGCCGATCCTGCCGATCCCGCCGATCCCGCCGGTCATGCCGGGCCGTCCCACAGGATGACCGGGGTCCGCCGCGCGGCGGAGGCGGGCGGCCGGAGGGGTGCGGTAGCGTTCCGAACCGACCAGGCCGACGCGCGACGCGTGCGCGTGCCGGCCACCACGACGAGAGGACGACACCCGCCGTGTCAGCAGACGCCACGACCGAGACGACCGACACCACGGCCGCCACCGGAGGGCGACGGCCGCTGCGGGTGCTCATCGCCGCCGACACCTTCGCCCCCGACGTCAACGGAGCCGCGACCTTCACCGAGGAGCTCGCGGTCGGGCTCGCCGAGCGCGGGCACGAGGTCCACGTCATCGCACCGTCCTGGAACCGGACGCACCACGGGTCCTTCGACGAGGAGTACCGGGGCGTCACCCTCACGGTGCACCGCCTGGCCTCGTACCGCTGGCCGGCGCACGCCTGGTACCGGTTCGCGTGGCCGTGGACCGTCCGCAAGCACACCGCGCCCGTCATCGACGCGCTGCAGCCCGACGTGGTGCACATCCAGTCGCACATCGTCGTCGGTCGCGGCGTCGCCCGCGAGGCGCACGACCGTGGCATCCGGATCATCGGTACGAACCACTTCATGCCCGAGAACCTGCTCGAGTACACACCCTTCGGCAAGCGCACGACGCCCATTGCGCTCAAGGTCGCCTGGCGGGACGCGGCGAAGACCTACCGGCTCGCCGAGGCGATCACCACGCCGACCGAGCTCGCTGCCGACTACCTCCGCGACGCGATCGCCGGGCAGCCCGTGCTCGCGATCTCGTGCGGCGTCGACGCCTCCCGCTACACGGCGGCGAGCGGTCGTCCGACCGGCAACGAGATCGTCTTCGTCGGCCGGGTCGCGCCCGAGAAGAACCTCGACGTCGTCATCCGGGCGCTGCCGCTCCTACCGGCCTCGCTCGACGCCCGCTTCACGGTGGTCGGCGACGGCGACATGATCCCGAAGCTCACCGCGCTCGCCCAGGAACTCGGGGTCGAGGACCGGGTGCGCTTCCTCGGGTTCGTGTCCGACGAGGTCAAGCTGCGCACGCTCACCGAGGGCACCGTCTTCGTGATGCCGTCGACCGCCGAACTGCAGAGCATCTCCTCGCTCGAGGCGATGGCATCCGGTCTGCCCGTCGTCGCCGCCGACGCGATGGCGTTGCCGCACCTGATCGACGGCAACGGGGCACTGTTCACGCCCGGGAACGAGCACGATCTCGCGGCCAAGCTGACCACGGTGCTCACCGCCCCGGACGACGAGTACATGGCGATGCGGGAGCGCAGCCTGACGATGATCGAGGCACACGACATCAACCGCACGCTCTCCACGTTCGAGGCGTTGTATCGTGGGGAACCGGTGGCCGCTGGCCCCGAGGGGCGGTAGCCAAGCTGGTCAAGGCAGTCGGCTCATAACCGAACGATTCGCGGGTTCAAGTCCCGCCCGCCCTACGTGCACCTGCCGTCGAAGAAGCGCCCTCCCGAGCACCACAGCCCCGGGCCGACCCCGAACGTGACGTTCGAGGTCAGCCGAGCGGGCACCGGGGTGCGCGTCAACGCGTTCCGCCTCGGGTTCATGGGCGCGATCGGAGTGCTCGTCGCACTGCTCGCCGGTTCGCTCGTCCGCGAACTGAGCACGGTCCTCGTCTACATCGGCGTCGCCCTGTTCATCGCGCTGGGCCTCGACCCGCTCGTGAACCTGCTCGAGCGCTACATCCCGCGGTGGTCGGCCATCCTGATCGTCGTCGTGGCCGTGCTCGGGGCGTTCGTCGGTGTCGTGTTCGCGATCGTGCCGATCCTGGTCGAGCAGGCGACGAACCTGGTGCAGAACTTCCCGGAGATCGTCGGTGACATCTCCCGGCAGAGGTGGGTGCAGGACCTCTCGCGTCAGTTCGAGGGGTCGTTCGACGTCGACCACGCGCTCGAGTCGGTGCAGACCTTCGTCGAGAACCCGGGCAACCTGCTTTCGCTCGGGGGCGGGATCCTGGCGGTCGGCAGCGGCATCCTGTCCGGCCTGACCGGGGCGCTCATCGTCATCATCCTGATGCTGTACTTCCTCGCGTCGATGCGTGGGCTGAAGACCATGGCGTACCGGTTCGTGCCGGCGTCCCGTCGCGAGAACTTCGTCGAGGTCAGCGAACAGGTCACCTCCTCGGTCGGCCGGTACGTCGTCGGGCAGATCACCCAGGCCGGCATCAACGGCGTGCTCAGCATTATCTGGCTGCTCGTCATCGGCGCGCCGCTGCCCGTGCTGCTCGCGTCGTTCGCGTTCCTCGGGTCGCTCATCCCGCTCGTCGGCACGCTCGGCGCCGCGGTCCTGATCTCGCTGCTCTGCCTGTTCGCCTCGCCGGCGACCGCCCTCGCCGCGGCCGTCTACTACCTCGTGTACATGCAGGTCGAGGCGTACGTCATCTCGCCCCGCATCATGTCGCGTGCCGTGCAGGTGCCCGGTGCCCTCGTGGTGATCGCCGCAGTCGCGGGTGCGACGATCGGCGGAGTGCTCGGTGCGCTCGTGGCCGTGCCGGCAGCGGCATCGGTCATCATCATCGTGCAGAAGGTGATCTACCCGCGCCAGGAGCTCGCGTAGTCGACGGCGCGCCTGGGTGCCTGGAGGTCGGGGCCTCCGGCCTCTGGCTGCTGGTACTCCGCTCCGTGCGCGAGTCGCTGCGGGGTGCTTGCCGTTCCCAGTGCGCACTGGCATGATGGGCCTGTCCTGCGGGACATCACAATCGCATACCGATGACCCGGAACGGGTCCTCCGCTGTACAGGTCGATGGGGAAGTCGCACCTGACGATCGGAGGAATCGTGACTGGGACAACGTCAGGAGTGCTCTACGTGCACTCCTCACCACGCGCGCTCTGCCCGCACGTCGAATGGGCGGCAGGTCGCGCGATGAGTCGTGCCGTGAACTTCTCGTGGCTCGACCAGCCCGCGCTGGACGGATCGCGGCGCACCGAGTTCACGTGGTCCGGGCCCGTCGGCTCCGGGGCGGCGATCGCCTCCGCGCTGCGTGGGTGGGAGCACCTCCGCTTCGAGGTCACCGAGGACGCCACCGGCGAGTCCGATGGCGGCCGGTGGATGCACACGCCCGACCTCGGCGTCTTCTACGCGCAGACCGACGTCACGGGCAACATGGTCGTGCCCGAGGACCGCATCCGCTACGCCATGGAGCTCGCGGGCAGCAACGCGCTCGAACTGCACCGCGAACTGCGTCTCGCGCTCGGGCAGGCGTGGGACGACGAGCTCGAGCCCTTCCGTCAGGCGGCCGAGGGCAACCCGGTCGTCTGGCTCCACCGCGTGGGCTGACGCTCCCGACACTCCGATCCGCACGAAGCGCCGTCCTCCGGGGCGGCGCTTCGTCGTGCGTGCGGCGTGCGCGCGCGCGGGTGTGGGTCGGCGCACCCGGCGGGGTCGCCGCGCCCAGCGGGGCTCGCCGAGGTCGCACGTCCTGCCGGGCCCGGGCCTCCTGGGCCACAGTTCGTGTCACGTCGGCGGACGCGAGCGGCGGGTCGTGGGACCTATGCGCCTCCGATCCGGGCCGCACGCCCCGCGTGCCCGGGAGACGGAGCGCCCGGGATACGACGGCGAGGTCGCGCGTTCTGTCGGGTGCGGGCCTCCCGGGCGGCGGTTTCTGTGAGGTCGGCGGACGGGAGCGGCGGGTCGTGCGACCTCGGCGCCTCCGGTCCGACCCGAACGCCGCGGGCGCCCAGCCGCCGACGCGCCCGCGCTCGATCCGCGAGGTCGCACGTCCTGCCGCGGCCGGGCCCCCGGGCGGCGGTTTCTGTCACGTCTGCGGACGGGAGCGGCAAGTCGTGCGACCTCGGCGCCTCCGGTCCGGGCGGTACGCCCCGCGCACCCGGGAGACGGAGCGCCCGGGATACGACGGCGAGGTCGCGCGTTCGGTCTGGTGCGGGCTTCCCGGGCGGCGGTTTCTGTCACGTCGGCGGACGGGAGCGGCAAGTCGTGCGACCTCGGCGCCTGCGGTCCGGGCGGTACGCCCCGAGCGCCCGGGAGACGGAGCGCCCGGGATACGACGGCGAGGTCGCGCGTTCGGTCGGGTGCCGGCGTCCTGGGCGGCCGTTCGTGTCACCTCGGCGGACGTGAGCGGCAGATTGTGCGACCTCGGCTTTGCTCTCGGCACGCCAACCGTCGCCCGCCCGCCAACCGTCGCCCGCCCGCCAGCCGCCGCCCGCCCGGCGGCCAGCGGGACGAGCCCCAGACGGAACGGAGGCCCGCCCCGCGACGCGGGACGGGCCTCCGGACGGAGCGTGGATCAGACCGAGCGGAACGCCACCACGGCGTTGTGCCCGCCGAAGCCGAACGAGTTGCTCACCGCGAGCAGGTCGCCCTGCGGCAGGTCGCGGGGCGCCGTCGCGACGTCCATGACGATCTCCGGGTCCTGCTCGGTGAGGTTGATCGTCGGCGGAGCGACGCGGTTCTCGAGCGCGAGGACGGTGAAGACCGCCTCGATCGCGCCGGCGCCGCCGAGCAGGTGCCCGGTGGACGCCTTGGTGGCCGAGACGACCACCGAGTCGAGGTGGTCGCCGAAGACGCGGCGCATGGCGTGGTACTCGGCCACGTCGCCGACCGGCGTCGAGGTCGCGTGGGCGTTGACGTGGGCGACGTCCTCGCGGCTGGCGTCCGCGTGCTCGAGCGCCATGATGACGGCACGGGCAGCAGCGGAGCCCTCCGGGTCCGGAGCGGTGATGTGGAACGCGTCCGAGGTGATGCCGGAGCCTGCGACCTCGGCGTAGATGTGCGCTCCGCGGGCCTCGGCGTGCTCCTTGGTCTCGAGGATCAGCGCGGCGGCACCGTCGGCGAGCACGAAGCCGTCGCGGGTGACGTCGTACGGACGCGAGGCTGTCTCGGGGGAGTCGTTGCGGCGCGACAGGGCCTGCATCGCGGCGAAGGACGCGAGGGGCAGCGGGTGCAGTGCGGCCTCGGCGCCACCGGCGATGACGATGTCGGCGTCGCCGAACGCGACGTGCCGGTACGCCTCGGCCAGGGACTCGGTCGAGGAGGCGCAGGCGGAGAGGTAGGTGCGGGCGCCACCGCGGGCGCCGAACTCCATCTCGATGGCGGCGGCGGGGCCGTTCGCCATGAGCATCGGGACCGTCATCGGCATGACGCGACGCGGGCCTTTCTCGCGCAGGGTGTCCCAGGCGTCGAGGAGGGTGTTCACGCCGCCGATGCCGGTCGCCCAGTCGACGATGAGGCGCTCGGGCACGACGGACTCGGCGTCGATGCCGGCGTCGGCCCAGGCCTCTCGGGCCGCGATGAGCGACAGCTGCGAGGAGGGGTCGAGCCGCTTCGACTCGGGGCGGGTGAGCTGGTCGGTGACGAAGCGACGGGCCTGACCGGCGAACTCGACGGGGAGCTCGAGGTCGGCGTAGCGCGGGTCCTCGATGCGGCTGATGCCGGACTCACCGGCGAGCAGGGCCGCCCAGGATTCCTTGGCGGTCGCAGCGAGGGGACTGATCGCACCGATACCGGTGACGACGACGGTTCTCTTGGTCATGAACGACGTTCTTTCTGCGAGGGACAAGACGAGCGCCGCGGGCCACGACTCGAGGGTCAGCGGCCCGCGGCGCTCAGGAAGCTCGACTCAGGCCTGGGCCTTGACGATGAAGTCGACGGCGTCGCCGACGGTCTTGAGGTTCTTGACCTCTTCGTCGGGGATCTTGACGTCGAACTTCTCTTCGGCGTTCACGACGATGGTCATCATCGAGATGGAGTCGATGTCGAGGTCGTCGGTGAACGACTTGTCGGCGGCGACGGTGTCGGTCGCGATGCCGGTCTCGTCGTTGATCAGCTCGGCCAGGCCGGCGAGGACTTCTTCGTTGGACAGGGCCATGGGGGTTCTCCTTGAGGGGGGTGTCGTTTGACCGTGGGACAGCCTAGGGCACGGGCACCGCCCGCGCCCGGAGGCGCGAGGGACTAGGGGAGGACGACGACCTGCGCGCCGAAGACGAGTCCGGCGCCGAACCCGATCTGCAGTGCGAGACCGCCGGACAGCTCGGGCTGCTCGGTGAGCAGGCGGTGCGTGGCGAGCGGGATGCTCGCCGCGGAGGTGTTGCCGGTCGTGGTGATGTCGCGGGCGATGGCGACCGTGTCCGGGATGCCGAGCTGCTTCGCGAACTCGTCGATGATCCGGATGTTCGCCTGGTGCGGCACGAACGCGGCGAGCTGGTCGGCGCGGACGCCGGCGGCCTCGAGTGCCTCGCGCGCGACCTTGACCATCTCCCAGACCGCCCAGCGGAAGACCGTCTGGCCGGCCTGGCGCATGGTCGGCCGGGGTGCGCCGGCCTCCCACTCGTTGTAGGTCGCGGTCATGCCGATCGCGTCCCACTTCGAGCCGTCGGACCCCCAGATGCTCGGCCCGATGCCGGCGAAGTCGCTCGGGCCGACGACGGCTGCGCCCGCTCCGTCACCGAGGAGGAACGAGATCGACCGGTCGGTCGGGTCGACGACGTCGCTGAGCTTCTCGGCCCCGATCACGAGGACGTGCTCGGCGATGCCGGACTTGATGAACGAGTCCGCCTGGGCGATCCCGTACGCGTACCCGGCACAGGCGGCGCTGATGTCGTAGGCGGCGGCGGGCGTGGCGCCGATGCGCTCCGCGAGCAGCGAGGCCATCGACGGCGTCGCCACCGTGTGCGTGACGGTCGCGACGAGGACGACACCGATCTGCTCGGGTACGATGCCCGCCTTTTCGATCGCTTCGCGAGCGGCCGCCTCGGCGAGGTCGACGGCCTCGACGTCGCGCCCGGCACGCTTGCGCGTGACGATGCCGGTGCGCTGACGGATCCACTCGTCCGACGAGTCGATCGGACCGACCAGGTCGTCGTTCGGCACGACGTTCTCGCCGCGGGCGGCACCGAAGGCGAGGATGCGGGTGAACTCGTGGCCGCGTCGCTGGGACAGCAGCGGGCGGGCGCCGGCCTGGAGGCCCGTGGCCGCGTCCGGCGCGTCGGTGGCGGGGGTGCGGTCGTCGGTCATCGTGCGGCCTCGGTGGTCTCGTCGTCGGCCTGCTGGAGCAGGGCGATCGCGGCGGGCAGGTCGTCGGGTGTCTTGATCGCGACCGTCGGGGTGCCGCGCAGTCCGCGCTTGGCGAGCCCGACGAGGGCGCCCGCGGGCGCGAGCTCGATGATCCCGGTGACACCGGCCTCCTGGAAGGACGTCATCACGGCGTCCCAGTGCACGGGGCTGGCGATCTGCCGGACCATGAGGTCGACGAAGTGCCGGCCGTCGTCGACGCGGGAACCGTCGGCGTTCGTCCAGAGCGGCAGGGTGGGGTCCTGCACGGCCGTGGCGGCGGCGACGGGGGCGACCCGGTCGACGGCGGGCGCCATGAAGCGGGTGTGGAAGGCGCCGGCGACGGCCAGCGGCACGATGCGGGCCTTCGCGGGCGGCTGCTCGGCGAGCCGGGCGATCGCGTCGACGGGGCCGGCGACGACGGTCTGGCCGCCACCGTTGTGGTTCGCGGCGGTGAGGCCGAGCGACTCGAGCGTGGCGGCCAGCTCGTCGGCGTCGCCACCGAGCACCGCGGCCATCGAGGTCGGCTCGAGGGCGGCGGCGTCGGCCATGGCACGGCCGCGCTCGGCGACCAGCGCCACGGCGTCGGTCGGGGTGAGGACGCCGGCCACCGCGGCGGCGGTGAACTCGCCCACGGAGTGGCCCGCGACGCCGCCGACGAGGGCACGGCGACCCTCGGCGAGCAGGGCGTCCGCGGTGACGAGTCCGGCGGCCACGATGAGCGGCTGCGCGAGCGCGGTGTCCTTGATGGTGTCGGCGTCCGAGTTCGTGCCGTGCTCGGCGAGGTCCACGCCGATGGCTTCGGACCACTGTCCGACACGTTCACGCACGGCGGCGTCCTCGAGCCAGGGGGCGAGGAAGCCGGGGGTCTGGGAGCCCTGTCCGGGCGCGACGACGACGATCACCGGTCAATCCTCGTCGTCCGCTCCGATCCGACCCGTGTGGACATCCCACACGGATTCGGACCGGACATCGTCGACTTCCTACAGACCGGTCGCCATGAAGGTCAGCGACGCGGCGGTCGGCGGCGGGTCGAGGCGGACTCGGACATCGCCCCGAGGATGAGCGCCGACTGCACGATGAGGGCGTCACGGGCGTGCGTGGCGTCCCACCCGATGATGTCCGCGACGCGGCGCAGCCGGTACCGGACGGTGTTCGGGTGCACGAACAGCTCGCGCGCCGTCGCCTCGAGCGAACGACCGGTGTCGAGGTAGCACCACAGCGTCTGCAGCAGCTCGGTCGACTGGTCCTTCAGTGGCGTGTAGATGCGCTGCACGAGAGCGGACCGGGCGAGCGGGTCGCCGGCCAGTGCCCGTTCGGGCAGCAGGTCGTCGGCCAGTGCCGGACGGGGTGCACCGCGCCAGGCCCGGGCCACGGCGAACCCGGCCAGGGCTGCCTTCGCGCTGGTCGACGCGTCGACGACCCCCGGGACTTCGTTGCCGAGCACCAGGTGGCCCTCACCGAACAGCGGTTCGAGCGCCTGCGCGATCGACATGAACGACACGGGCTCCTCGCCCTCGGGCACGTCGTCCCGTGGGGTGGCCCGCCCGATCACGACGACCAGGCGGGAGCCCTGCACGCCGATGAGCACGTCGGCGTCCTGGTGCCGCGCCGTCCGCCGGACCTGGTCGACCTCGAGCTGCTTCGGCGCCGTGCCCACGAGCACCGCGACCTCGCCGTGACCGTGCCAGCCGAGGGCCGCGATCCGCGAGGGCAACTCGTCGTCGTACTCGCCGGACAGGATCGAGTCGACCACGAGCGCCTCGAGCCGGGCGTCCCAGAGCCCGCGGGCCTCGGCCGCACGGGCGTAGACGTCGGCGGCGGCGAACGCGATGTCCCGCGAGTAGACGAGGATCGCCTCCTGCAGCATCGCGTCGTCCTTCGCGCGCTCCTCGACCACGGTCACCACGACCCGGATCAGCTGCAGCGTCTGCTGCAGGCTCACCGAGCGCAGGAGCTCCCGCGGCGCGGAGCCGAACACGTCGGCAGCCGCGATCCACGGCGTCGAGAGCGTGCCGTCGAACCACGACACGAACGACGAGATGCCCGCCTGGGCGACCATGCCGACGGCCGAGCGCCGGCCCGGCGGCATCTCGCTGTACCAGGGGAGGGTGTCCTCGAGCCGCTTGACGGTGGCGGTCGAGAGTTCCCCGGAGACCTGCCGGAGCCAGGAGAGCGTGCGTTCCCGCTCGCGCTCCCGGCCCGCGGCGTCAGGTCGGACGGTCGTCACGAGGAGATCAGCTCTCGCCGCCCGCGCTGCCGGTCGTGCCGGCGGTCACGTCGTGCAGACGGTACTTGTCGATCGCCTGCTGCAGGACCGAGGCGTCGAGCTTGCCCTGGCGGACCAGCTGCTGCAGCGTCCGCACGACGACCGAGGGGCCGTCGATGTGGAAGAAGCGGCGTGCTGCCGGACGGGTGTCCGAGAAGCCGAAGCCGTCGGCGCCGAGCGTGGCGTAGTCGGAGGGGACGAACGGACGGATCTGCTCCTGCACGGCGTGCATGAAGTCGCTCACCGCCACGACGGGTCCTTCGGTGCCGAGCAGGCGCTCGGTGACGAACGGGGTGCGGGGCTCCTCGTTCGGGTTGAGGAACGCGTGCTGCTCCGCGGCGAGACCGTCACGGGTGAGCTCGCCCCAGCTCGTGACGCTCCAGACGTCCGCCGACACGCCCCAGTCCTCGGCGAGGAGCTGCTGCGCCTCGAGGATCCACGGCACGGCGACACCGGACGCGAGCAGCTGGGCCTTCGGGCCGTCGTGCTCGCTGCGCTTGAGCAGGTACATGCCCTTGACGATGCCCTCGACGTCGACGCCCTCGGGCTCGGCCGGCTGCACGAGCGGCTCGTTGTAGACCGTCAGGTAGTACATGACGTTCGGGTCCTGGTGGGCGGGCGTGCCGTCCTCGTTCGTGCCGTACATCCGCTCGAGGCCGGACCGGACGATGTGCCCGATCTCGTACCCGTAGGCGGGGTCGTACGAGACGACCGCGGGGTTCGTCGCCGCCAGGAGCGGGGAGTGGCCGTCGGCGTGCTGCAGGCCCTCACCGGTCAGGGTGGTGCGACCGGCCGTGGCGCCGATCATGAAGCCACGGGTCATCTGGTCACCGGCGGCCCAGATGGCGTCACCGGTGCGCTGGAACCCGAACTGCGAGTAGAAGACGTAGACCGGGATGAGCGGCTCGCCCTGCGTCGAGTACGAGGTGCCGACGGCGGTGAACGCGGCCAGTGCCCCGGCCTCGTTGATGCCCACGTGGATGATCTGGCCCTGCGGGCTCTCCTTGTACGCCAGGAGGAGCTCGCGGTCGACCGACGTGTAGTGCTGGCCGTTCGGGTTGTAGATCTTCGCCGTCGGGAAGTAGGCGTCCATGCCGAACGTGCGCGCTTCGTCCGGGATGATCGGGACGACGCGGTTGCCGAAGTCCGGCGCGCGGAGCAGGTCCTTGAGCAGGCGGGCGAACGCCATCGTCGTGGCGACCTCCTGCTTGCCGGAGCCCTTCTTCACGATCTGGTACTTCGACTCGTCGGGCAGGTTCACCTGCGTGTACTTCGTGCGACGCTCCGGCACGTAGCCGCCGAGTTCACGGCGACGCTCGTGCATGTACTGGATCGCCTCGTCGTCGTTGCCCGGGTGGTAGTACGGCGGCGTGTAGGGGTTCTCGTCGAGCTGCGCGTCGGTGATCGGGATGCGCATCTCGTCACGGAACTGCTTGAGGTTGTCGAGCGTCAGCTTCTTCATCTGGTGGGTCGCGTTGCGGCCCTCGAAGCTCGGGCCGAGGCCGTAGCCCTTGACGGTCTTCGCCAGGATGACGGTCGGCTGGCCCTTGTGCTCGGTCGCCGCCTTGAAGGCCGCGTAGACCTTGCGGTAGTCGTGCCCGCCGCGCTTGAGGTTCCAGATCTGGTCGTCCGAGTAGTCCTTGACCAGCTCGAGCGCCTTCGGGTCGCGCCCGAAGAAGTTCTCGCGGACGTAGGCACCGTTCTCGGCCTTGTACGTCTGGTAGTCGCCGTCCGGCGTGGCGTTCATCAGGTTGAGGAGCGCGCCGTCGGTGTCCCGCTTGAGCAGGTCGTCCCACTCGCGGCCCCAGACGACCTTGATGACGTTCCAGCCCGCACCGCGGAAGAACGCTTCGAGCTCCTGGATGATCTTGCCGTTGCCGCGCACCGGGCCGTCGAGCCGCTGCAGGTTGCAGTTGATGACGAAGTTCAGGTTGTCGAGGCCGTCGTTCGCCGCGACCTGGAGCTGCCCGCGGGACTCGACCTCGTCCATCTCGCCGTCGCCGAGGAACGCCCAGACCTGCTGGTCGGCGGCGTCCTTGATCCCACGGTTGGACAGGTACTTGGCCTGCTGCGCCTGGTAGATCGCGTTGATCGGGCCGATGCCCATCGACACGGTCGGGAACTGCCAGAAGTGCGGCATGAGGCGCGGGTGCGGGTAGGACGACAGTCCGCCGCCGGCGTGGGACTGCTCCTGGCGGAAGCCGTCGAGCTGGTCCTCGCTGAGGCGCCCTTCCATGTAGGCGCGGGCGTACATGCCGGGGGAGGCGTGGCCCTGGAAGAACACCTGGTCGCCGCCGGACGGGTGGTCCTGCGCGCGGAAGAAGTGGTTGTAGCCGACCTCGTACATGGCGGCGCTCGACGCGTAGGTCGAGATGTGGCCGCCGACGGCGATGCCGGGGCGCTGCGCGCGGTGCACCGTGATGGCCGCGTTCCAACGGATCCACCGGCGGTAGCGACGCTCGAGCTCTTCGTCCCCGGGGAACTCGGGCTCGTCCTCGGGCGCGATGGTGTTCACGTAGTCGGTCGTCGGGACCATCGGCACACCGAGGTGCAGCTCGTTCGAGCGCTTCAGCAGGCTCTGCATGATCTCGCGGGCCCGCTGGTGGCCGTGCGTCGCGACGAGGCCGTCGAGGGACTCACGCCACTCGGCGGTCTCCTCGGGGTCCTGGTCCTGCCCTGCGGTGCTGCGCGGGTCCTGGTCGTTCACCGTCACCGTTGACCTCGTTCGTTCTCGTGGTGGTGGACATGTCGAGCCGTCGGTGGTCGGGTCGCGACCGGGGACGGGCCGCGTCCACTCTAGGCCCCCGCACCGACGCCGATGCTGATGACGACGTGGCGTGGACGGCACTTGCGTTCGCGTGGCGTCGGCGTAGCATGGCCGATCGTGCGTCGCGCGACCTGCGGACGTGTGGAACCGACGGGCACACCCAACGCCCGGGGAGAGAAGCACCACCGATGGCACTGGAGATCGGCTCACTCGCGCCGGACTTCGAGCTCCCGAACCAGTTCGGTGAGCACGTCCGACTCAGCGACCACCGCGGCCGACGCCCGGTCGCCCTCGTCTTCTTCCCCCTCGCGTTCTCGTCCACCTGCACGGACGAGCTCTGCACGCTCCAGGACAACATCGCGATGTTCCAGGACCAGCGCATCGAGCTCATCGGCATCTCGGTCGACTCCAAGGCCACGCTCCGCTCGTTCGCCCAGACCAACGGTTACGACTTCGAGCTCCTCGCCGACTTCTGGCCGCACGGAGCGGTGTCGAAGGAGTACGGCGTCTTCCTCGAGAAGAAGGGCTTCGCCACCCGGGCGACCTTCGTGATCGACGTGCAGGGCCGGATCAAGGCCTCGATCATCAGCGAGCCCGGCGTCGCCCGCGACGTCACCGAGTACCGCGCGGCCCTCGACCGCCTCGCCTCCTGCACCGCACCCGTCCCCGTCGGCTGACCGAGACCTGCCGACCGCTCTCGCGTCCGCGCAGGCTGGCCGTCCGCGCACGCCGCCCCGCGCCTCCCGGCACGCTGTGACCCACCGGGCACTCCGTCCCGACGTCCGCTCCGAACCCTCGGGGGTGCGGTCGACGCACCGGACTGGAGGCACGGTGACCGTCACCGAGACCGGCGCGGCCCCGCAGGGCCCGGCGTCGGAGCGAGGGCGCTACGCGCCCCACCCCGTGGTCGACGACCCGGCGCGCTGGGGCCTCACGACGGTGACCGTCACGACGAGCGCCGGCCCGACCGTCGTGCGGCACCGTCCCGGCGTGCGTCCCGTGCTGTTCCTGCACGGCGTCGCCGGGTCGTGGACGACGTGGACGCCCGTCCTCACCGCGGCGGCGGGTCTCCCCGGTCGAGGTCTGGTGCTCGTGGATCTGCCCGGGTGGGGCTCCTCACCGGCACCGGCACGGCCGCTCGACGTCGACGGGTCGGCCGCGGTGCTCGGTGAGGTGCTCGAGGCCCTCGGCACCGGACCGGTCGACGTGGTCGGGCACTCGATGGGTGCCTTCGTCGGCCTGCACCTGGCCGTGACCGACCCGGCGCGGGTGCGGTCGCTCGGGCTCGTGTCCGGCACCACCGTGGCGACGACCGACGCTGCCCGCCACCCGGTGCGTGCGCTGCGGACGCTGCCCGCGTTCACCCTGCTCCGGGCCGGGATCGCGGTCACGCGGGGTGCTGCACACGGCCTCCTCCGAGGTGCGGCGGGCACCGGGGTGCTCCCACTGCTCGCCGCGCCGGTCTTCGCCGCCGTCCGTCGGCTGGACCGCAGTGTCCTGGACGCCTTCGTCGACGAGTTCCGGCCCGCCGGGTTCCTCGGGGCCGCCCGGTCGGCCGCCCGCTACGACACCCGTCGCTGGGCGGCCGTCACGTGTCCGGTCGTCGCGATCGCGGGACGACAGGACGTGTTCGCGCGGGTCGAGGACCTGGACGCACTGCGCAGCACACTGCCGGACGTGCGGACCGTGCTGCTCGAGGCCTGCGGGCACTTCGCCCACGTCGAACGTCCGGACGCGGTGGTGCAGGAGCTCTTCAGCTGAACTCGATCGGCGTCCCGATCGGCAGTCGTGCGAGGGCCTGGGTCATCTCCGCCGAGATCCGCACGCAGCCGTGCGAGGAACCCGTCGGGTCCGGGTAGTAGTGCAGGGCGGTGAGGGCCGCGTTCCCGCCGTACCCGGCGAGCGTGGCCGAGTGCGCCCCGGTCAGGGAGATCGGGTGGCCCTGCGTGTACGTCACCTGCGGGTCGACGTAGTTCGCCTCCATGTACGTCTTCGTGTCCACGGGCGTCGGGTCCTGCGGGGTGCCGAGCCGCGCGGTCTCGCTCGTCTCGGTCGACCCGTCACGACGGACGATCGCGATCGTCGAGTCCGCGTTGTCGATCCGGACGACCCGGTCGACACCCGTCAGCGTGAAGTCCGCGGCGCGGGCCCACGCGAACGTGGCACTCGGCGCGGTGGCCCCGTCGCCGTCGCCGGGCGTCCGGTTCCGGGACGGCGTCGACACGAGCACCATGCCGCCGTCCCGTCCCGGGGACCGGTCCCAGACGGCGGTCACGGTCGGGGTGTTCAGCGTGGACACCGACGACGACAGGGTCGCGACCGGGTCGGCGTCGGCGTCGGGAGCGGCGTAGAGCGGCACCAGGGGCACCTTGGGGGTCGCCGTCGTCCAGGCGTTCCGGGCGTCGACCTGGGTGCCGTCGAGGAGACCGCCGATGACGGCGTCGTGGAACGCGAGGGGGAGCGCGGCGAGGGCCTCGTCCGAGGGGCGGTCCGGGACGTCCGGCAACGGCGTCCGCGAGGGGGTGGGCGTGGGCGGGGCGGAGGTGACGGCCGCGACGGGGGTGGGGCGGGCCTCCTGGCCGGACCGGTGCAGCGACCAACCGACGGTCGCGGCGGCGACCACGACGGCCAGCGCGCCGGACCCGACGATCCACCAGCGCCGTGCGCCGGTCGGCGGCCCGTCCTGCTCCGGTGCTCCCGACGGTTGCGTCATGGCTGCATCATCCCCTGTCCCCAGCGTGCGACCCCTGCAGGACAGCATCCCAGACCGAGCCTGCGAGCGGTCGAGGGACGGTGCCCCGTCCGCGAGCGCCCGGCGGTCTCAGCGGTACTGCGGCGGCCAGTCGAACGCCGCCGGGCGGTGCGGCACCTCACCGATCGTCGTGACGGCCAGGTCGATCTGACGGCGGTTCGTCAGCTCGATCGACCGCGGGTTGCCCAGGGAGCGCTTCCCGTCGACCCACACGGTCAGTTCGCCCCGGAGGCCGCCGACGTGCGCCGGACCGAGGGAGACGCCCCACTCGTCGAAGAACTGCCCGAGGGTGAACCGCTCGCGCGTCGGCGACTCGACGTGCAAGATGCCCGAGGTGTCGTGCGTGTGCAGCTGTGCGGCGAAGCGCTCGCTCGCGGAGTGCCCGACGTCGCCCGGCACCACGACAGGGGTGTCGCCGTCCGTGATGGTCAGGTGGGTGTGCACGTGCTCCGCCAGGCGCTGGCCCCAGACGTTCTCGAGCCCGGCCTCGTCGGCACGGTGCTGCAGGTCGGTCGGGCGCGGCCACGGCGGCGTCGTGCTGCTCGTGTCCGCGCCGGGGGTCGAGCAGCCGGTCAGGACGGTGCCGAGCAGGGTGACGAGCACCGCGGCGACGACGGCGGGGGAACGGCGCATGCGGCCGAGCGTAGTCAGGGCGGAGGCGGGGCGCACGGCGCGCCCGGAGGACGGGGGACGGGCGCCGCCCACGACGGCGGAGCGCGGCGGACCTGACGGCGGGCGGGCGGACTGGTTATGGTGGCCGGACCGGGTGCACCACCCGGTGCAGAGGGGGAACACCATGATCATCGTCGTCACCGTCATCGCCGTGGTCGTCGCCATCGCGGCCGTGCTCGTCGTCGTGGAGGTGCAGAACCGCCGCCGACGCCGTGCGCTCGCCCACCTCGAGCCCACCGACCCGGCGATCGGGGCCCGCGCCGTGGCCGACGCCGAGCACGCACGGTCGACCGCCGAGGGCCTGTCGAAGTCGGCGCACCCCGGCCTGACCGGTGGCGCCGGCATGACGCCCGGCGCCTGACCCGGTCGGTCGGCGGGTGTGCCCGCCCGCCGACCGGCACCACTCCCGCGTCCCTCTAGGATCGGGAGGAGGGGCTCTTAGCTCAGTTGGTAGAGCGCTTCCTTTACACGGAAGATGTCGTCGGTTCGAGCCCGGCAGAGCCCACCGCACACGGCCCCCACAGCGCGGCACCACCGCAGGCGTCCCTTCCGTGCCGTCCCTAGCGGCGCCGGGCGCGCGCGAGCACGGCGACGACGACGAGCCCCGCGGCGACCGCGGCCAGCCAGACGAGTGCAGTCATGGTGTCCCCCTTCCCTGTCGTCCCGAACCTACCGGTCGCTCGTCACCGGGTCGAGGACCGCGGCCAGCTCGCCCCAGCCGTCCCAGACCGCCGCGCCGAGGTCGAGCGGCGTCGACCTGGCCGGTGCCAGGTGGGTCGTGAGGGCGGACAGCAGCGACGGGTCGAGGCGTCCCTCCTCGGGTCGGACGACGTGCCCCTCGCCGACCAGCAGGTCGTCGTCGTGGCTAGCCAGTCGGACCGGCTCCGGTCGGTGAGCAGCTCCACGCCGGCGCTCAGCCGGCCGTGGTCGGCTCGGCGTCCGCCACCGCCCCGGAGAAGCGGTCGACGAGTTCGCGCTTGAGCACCTTGCCGCTCGGTCCGAGGGGCAGCGCGTCGAGCACGTGCACGACGCGCGGGTACTTGTAGGCGGCGATCGCGTCGGCGACGAAGTGGACGAGTTCGTCGGACGTCGTCGTGGCCCCGTCGCCGAGGACCACGGCCGCGGCGATCTCCTGGCCGTGCAGGTCGTGCGGAACGCCGAAGACCGCGGCCATCGTGACGTCGGGGTGGGTCGCGAGGACCTCTTCGACCTCCCGGGGGTACACGTTGTAGCCGTTCCGGATGATCATGTCCTTCGTCCGGTCGACGATGGTCAGGAAGCCCTGGTCGTCCTTCGTGCCGAGGTCACCGGTGCGGAACCAGCCGTCGACGATCGCCGCAGCGGTGTCCCCGGGCCGGTTCAGGTACCCGTTCATGAGGTTGTGGCCGCGGATGACGAGCTCGCCGATCTCGCCGCGGGGGAGCAGCACGACCGCGTCCGTCGTGCCCGGGTCAGCGATCTCGACCTCGATGCCCCAGATCGGCGTGCCGATGGTGCCGGGTCGCGGCGTCCGGCCGACGTGGTTGAAGCTCGCGACCGGGGAGGTCTCGGTCAGCCCGTAGCCCTCGTGGATCGGGGCGCCGAACACCGTCTGGAAGCGCTCGAGCACGGCGAGCGGCAGGGAGGCGCCGCCGGAGATCGCGTACCGCAGGGTCGGCCGCTCCTCGGAGCGCAAGGCGGCGTCGAGCAGCGCCATGTACATCGTCGGCACACCCATGAAGATCCCGCAGTGGTGCTCGACCATCGCCGTGAGGGCGGTCGCCCCGTCGAACTTCGGCAGCATGACGATCGTCGCGCCGGTGCGGAAGCCGGTGTTCATCGTGCAGGTCTGCCCGAAGGTGTGGAACAGGGGGAGCGCGCCGAGCAGCACGTCGCCGCGGTGCATGTCGAACGTGCTCATCAGGAGCGTGTTCACCTGTTCGAGCAGGGCGAAGTGGGAGCCCTCTGCCCCCTTCGGCTGCCCGGTCGTGCCGCTCGTGTACAGGATGGTCGCGGTGTCGAACGGGTCGCGGGGCGTGTAGGTGGTGAGGGGTGCGCTCGACGCGGCCAGGGCCTCCAGGCGGGGCGGTGTCGCGGCGTCGTCACCGGGCGCGAGGACCGTGACGACGTCGACGCCGGCCAGCGCGGCACCGGCAGCGCCCTCGGCGAGGAGCGGTGCGGCGCAGACGAGCAGCGCGGCGCCGCTGTCCCGGAGCACGTACTCGATCTCGTGCCGCTTGAGGAGCGCGTGCACGGGGACGACGACGGCCCCGAGTGCCAGCGTGGCGTAGTAGACGCGCGGGAAGTCGGGGACGTTCGGGACGAGCATCGCGACGCGGCTGCCCTCGGTGACGCCCTGGGCGCGGAGGGCGCCGGCGTAGGCGAGGGTCTGGTCCCACAGTTCCGCGTAGGTGATCCGCTGCTCACCGACGATGATCGCGACGTCGTCCGGGTAGCGGTCCGCGGACTCGGCCAGGATCGCGGCGACGGACGCGGTGGCGTGGTGCGGCCGGTCCGTGCCGGAGCCCGTCACGGGACCGGCGGCCTGTGTGCCGGAGCCGGCTCGGGCCTCCGTCGTTTCCGCGGGGTGGGTGGGTGCCATGCCGGGCTCCGTCTCCTCTGACGATGGGGTCTCCCCGATCGTACGTGGCGGAGCGCGGCACGGCCCGCGGGACGCGTCAGTGGATCCGGAGCTGCGCGACCATCGGGCAGGTGAACGGGTCGCGGGCGGCGATCCCGACCTTGTTCAGGTGGGCGACGACCAGACCGTACGAGCGGAGGAGGCTCGTCTCGGTGTAGGGGACGTCGAGGGTGTCGCAGTGTTGCTTGACGAGCAGGCGTGCCCGCTTGAGGGCGGGGCGGGGCATGGAGGGGAAGAGGTGGTGTTCGACCTGGTGGTTGAGTCCGCCCATGAGGAAGGAGACGAACCAGCCGCCGCGGATGTTGCGGGAGGTGCGGACCTGGCGGCTGAAGAAGTCGACCTTGGCGTCGTGGGCGATGGTGGGCATGCCCTTGTGGTTGGGAGCGAACGAGGCGCCCATCATGACGCCGAACACGGCGAGCTGGACGCCGAGGAACGCACACGCCATCCCGAACGGCAGGAACCAGAACACCGCGGTCAGGTAGATGCCGAAGCGTGCGACCAGGAGGGCGGCCTCGACCATGCGGTGGCGGAGGTCGGCCTTGGTGTCGGTGCCGCTCATGACCGCACGGACGGCGGACCAGTGCAGGTTCACGCCCTCGAGGGTGAGGAGCGGGAAGAACAGCCAGCCCTGGAAGCGGGTGAACACGCTGCGCGCGCCGGAGGTGGCGGCCGCGTCCTCCGGGGTGAAGCGGATGACGCCCGGCGCGATGTCCGGGTCCTTGCCGATGGTGTTCGGGTTGCCGTGGTGACGGGTGTGCTTGTTCATCCACCACGAGTAGCTCAGGCCGACCAGGAACGTGCCGACGTACCGGCCCGCTCGGTCGTTCCAGCGCTGCGACGCGAACACCTGGCGGTGCGCGGCCTCGTGGGACAGGAAGGCGAACTGCGTGAACAGCACGCCGAGGGCGCCGGCGACGATGAGCTGGAACCAGGAGTCACCGAGGAGCGCGAACACCACCCAGGCGATGACGAGCGTCCCGACGAGGGAGCCGAAGAGGGTCCAGTAGAAGCCGGTCCTGCGGCGGAGCAGGTCCTGTTGCTTGACCTGGGCGAGGACCGCCGAGTAGGTCGACGTGCTCGAGCCCCGGGTGCCGGTGCTCGGACGGGTGCGGGTGAAGCCCGCCTGGATCGGGGTGGTGGTCACGGTCGGGACCGACCTTCCATCGTCATCGGCCCTTCGGCCGGTGAGGGAGTTCGTGCTCGTGCACTTGCCGTCACCATAGGGCGACGAGATGCGAATGCATCGGTGCTCCGCGCTTCCTGTCCCGGGTCGGCCCGCGCTTCCGGTCCCGCCCGCGCTCCGGTGCGCTCGGGCGCCGCCCCGTGTCGGAGCGGCGCCCGGTGCACCGGTGTCAGCGGATCTCGAGGTCGTACAGCGAGTAGCCGTACGGGGTCGCCCGTTCCACGCCGTGCAGGCGCACGTACCGCCACGAGCCGTCCAGGTCCTGGGTGTCCGTACCGCCGTCGCCGGCGGTCTCGGTGGCGAGCGTCGTCCACGCGTCGTCGTCCGCGTTCCGCGCCTCGATCCGGTAGGCACGACCGGAGGCGTCCTCCCACCGGAGCACCGCGCCGTGGAGCCGGTGCCGTGCGCCCAGGTCGACGGCGAGCCACTGGTCGTCGGTGTGCCCGCTCGCCCAGCGCGACCCGGAGTCACCGTCGACGGCGTTCCGCGCCGGGACGCCGTGGCCCTCGTCGGACGAGGACGACACGGCGGCTCCGCGTGCGAGGTCGGGGGTCGGGGCACCCGCCGTCGAGAGCACCCGGAACGCCCAGAGCGACACGCCGTACGCGGTGTGCCGACGGTCCGCCACGATGCGGACGTACCGGGCCCGGACGTCGTCGAGCGGGTGCACCGCTCCACCGCCGGCGCCGTGCGTCTCCGTCGCGACCGTGCGCCAGTCGTCGTCGGCGGTGTCGCGGACCTGGAGCCGGTAGGCCTCGGCCGAGGCGGCCTCCCAGTCGACCTCGACCCGGTCGACGGGCAGGACGGCACCGAGGTCGACGGCCAGCCACTCGCCGTCGCGGGCTGCGCTCGACCACCGGGTCCGGCCGTCGGCGTCGACCGCGTTGCGGCCAGCCAGGTCGCCGCGTTCGTCGGACGAGGTGGTGACGGGCTTGCCGACGGCCACGTCCCGCGGCGCGCTCGGCAGGGTCCCGTCGTCGCCGGCCCCGCCGGCACCGGTCCCGTCGTCGCCGGCCCCGCCGGCACCGGTCCCGTCGTCGCCGGTCGGCTCGGCGAGCGTGGTCACGGTCGCCCGACCGGAGGCCCGTCCCACGCTGGCCGTGACGGTGGTCGTCACGTCGCCGGTCGCGGCCGCGGTGACGGTGCCCTGGCGGTCGACGCTGCCGCCGCCGGTCGCGGACCAGTCCGGCTGTGCCGCGTCGAGCCGCCCGCCGTACCCGTCGCGGTCGAAGCCGTACGCGGCGAGCGCCGCCGTGGCGGACGGTCGCACCGTGGAGGCCCGTGGTGCGACGAGCAGGTCGGTCACGTCGACGGTCGCCGCGGACGGGGTGCCGAGCACCCGGACGTCCCAGATCGAGTACCCGTAGCCGGTCAGCCGCCGCTCGAGGTGCAGGCGGACGTACCGGGCGGTCGTGTCGACGGCGACGGTGTCCGCGCTCGGCGTGGTCTTCTCGACCCGGCGGACGTCCCGCCACGTGTCGTCGGCGGTGTCCTTCACCTGGACGACGTACTGCTGCGCGGCGGCGTTCTCCCAGTCGACCTCGACGTCGGTGACGTCGGTCCGGCGGCCGAGGTCGATCGTGTAGTCGACGTCGTCGATCCCGTGGGCGCTCTCCCAGCGCGTGCCGCGGTCGCCGTCGACGGCCCGGTCGGCGGTGTTGGCGCCGTCCGACGAGGAGGCGACGGGGGAGGTGCCGGCCGCGGCGTCGGGGATCGTCATCACGGAGGCGACGACCGCCGTCCCCTCGACCCCGCCGGCGGTCGCGACGACGTACCCGGAGCCCGCCGCGGTGGTGGTGAGGGTGCCGTCGGCGTCGATCGCGCCGGGTGCGGTGGTCGACCAGGTGAGGTCGTCGGGCAGGTCGGCGCGGTCGCCGTACTGGTCGTGGCCGGCGGCGTGGAAGTGCTGCGGGCTGCCGACGACGAGCCGGTCGGCGCCGGGCGAGACGTCGATGCCGGTGAGGACCGGCGCGGGGGCGATGCGGAAGCGGTACGACCCCGAGACGCCGCCGACGGTCGCGGTGACCGTGGCGTGCTCGGCCGGTCCGGAGGCGCGGTGGACGCCCGTGGCGCTGATCGTGCCGGCGTCGGTGGACCAGCGCACGTCGTCGAGGTCCGTCGTCGCGCCGTACTGGTCGCAGCCGGTCACGGTGAACGTGGTGGTGGCACCGGGGACGATCGTCCTCGGGGAGCCGTCGGTGCTGACCACGACCTCGGCGAGGTGCGCGTCGAGGTGCGAGGTGATCTGCGTCTGCGCCGGCACCGCGATCCGACCGATGACCTCGGAGCCCTCGTACACGTCGTAGGTGTGCTGAACGGTGTCGGGGTTGTCGAGGACGTAGCTGATCGTGCCGTCGGCGGCGCGGAACACCTGGCTGAGCGGGTCGGAGGTGTGCCGGTCGGTGACCTCGGTGCCGACCGTCCGGTTCGACATCGCCTGGTGGTAGACCAGGCCGGCCATCGACTGCCCGGTGACGGCCGGGTCGGCGGCCTGCCACAGGGCGGCATGCACGTCGGCGTACGTGTCGGGGTCGTACTGGCCGAGGAAGCCGAGCACGACGTTGCCGAGGGCGTCGCCCATGCCGCTGAACACCCGCGCGGCGTGGGCGGTGTCCCGTCCCGGGGTGTGGTCGGTCAGGTCGACGCCGTAGAGCCCGTCGATGGTGGCGGTGTCTGCCCGGAAGTCGTCCACCAGGAAGGGCATGAGCGGGGACGGGATCGGCCAGTCCTCCGGCAGCCGGTCCGCCGTCGGTCCGTCGAGCTCGGCGGGGACGAGTGCCGCGGGCAGGGTCTCCGGGGTCCAGTACCGCTCGGGGAACACCACGCGGCCGTCGTCGTCCACGGAGACGGACAGGGTGTCGGTCGCGCGGTCCCAGAGCGGGTTGGCGGTGGTGCGTCGGGTGACGTACCCGGGGTGGTTCGTCTCGACGGCGCGGATCGCGTCCTGCAGCTCGCCGATGGCGGCCTGGCGGTCGCGGGTGATCCTCGTGTCGCCGTAGGTGCCGACACCCCACCACTTCTTCGTGAGCATCTGGATGCGGCCGGCGTTGCCGTCGGTGGTGCCGGCCTGGCCGAGCGCTGCGGGGCGGGCCGCCATCATCTCGCGCATGAGGGCCTTCGAGAAGTCCGGGTCCCACCCGAAGTAGTCGAACCAGGGCGCGGTCGGCATCCACTGGATGCCGGAGATCCACGCGGGGTCGCCGGAGAAGTAGGTGGCGTGGGCCTGGCCGGAGTCGAAGAGGATGCCGGCCTGCCCGTGCCGGTACGCGTCGGGGAACGCGCCGTTGCCGTCGTACGACGCCGAGGCCGGGTTGCCGCGGACGTTCTGCCAGTAGTCGCGGACGGCTGCCCGTTCGGTGACGTACTGCACGGCGCCGGCGGCCTGCATGTCCGTGTCGCCCAGGACGGTGCCGAGCAGGAACAGGCCCGCCTCGGACTGGATCGCCTCGGACGAGGACTCCTGGTTGTTGCCGCCGGGGGAGGAGACACCACCGGCGTTCGAGCGGCCCTCCCAGACGCCGAAGGTGCGCATGTGCGGGAAGCGGGCGTCGTCGCGGTCCCAGTTCGCGTACTGCTTGACGACGAGGGTCGCCATGCCCTCGTAGCGGTCGGCCCAGGCGTGGTCGACCCGGCCGAGCAGGGCCGTCGCGACGGCGAAGTACCCGTAGTGGAAGTGGTTGTCGTTGAACTGCGCGGAGCCGTACGAGTCGGCGAACCCGACGAGCGCCTTCCACGTCGGGTACATGGCGAAGAAGTGCTCCCGCTCGCCGTCGGTGTAGGTGTACCAGTCGGTCAGGGCCGTCTCGAGCGTCTCCTGCAGTCTGCGGGCGTCCTCGGTGTCCCCGATCTGCCGGGCGATGGTCATGTACTCCGCCAGTTGCAGCACGTCCTTGCCGCCCCAGTAAGTGTCGCCGCCGTACGTGGTCTTCGCCGCGTAGTCGTGCAGGTACTCGCGCATGACCTGCTCGGAGTACGGGGAGTCGCCGACGGCCTGCGGGGTCGCGCCGATCGGGGTGGTGCCCGTGAAGGCGTAGTCGAGCGTCCACCCGCCGTGGCCGACCGTGGTCCTCATGGTGCCGCGGGGCGTCGCGTAGGTGGCGCCGGTGAAGCGGAGGTTCGTGGTGGCGTCGGCGTACTGGTGCTGCAGCCAGCCCTGCACGGTGTCGTGGTCGTCGCCCTGCAGCGGGTCCGTCCGGATCGACCACTGCTGCCGCACGTTCGCGGCCGCGGGGTCGTAGGAGTACTCCATCCGGGTGTCGCGCGGGACGGCGAAGGCGGTGCGGTGCAGGTCGTCCAACGACATCCCGTGGTCCGGGACGGCACTGAGGACGAGGTACGGCGTGCCCGACGACGTCTCGAGGGCGTTGCCGACGCGGGTGAAGGTGGTGCGGTCCGGGGCGTGCACGCCGAACACGTGGCCGTCCTGCCGGATCTCGAACCGGTCGGTCGTGACTGGCAGCGTCAGCGCCCGCCCGTCGCCGTCGGTGACCTCGGCGCCGTCCTGCAGGGTGATGCGGGGTGTCATGCCGTGGAACTCGAACCACTCGTAGGGCGAGCCCTGCATGCTCGTCACGTCCATGTACTGTCCACCGGGGCCGTCCTGCGGCATCCGCCAGCTGACGTTCCAGTCGCCCCACCGCAGGGCGTCGGCCTGCTTCGCGGTGAACGTGGTCGAGGAGCGCTCCGCGAGTCCGTCCGGGGCGTCGGTGAGGAGCACCTGGTCGACCATGACGTGCGCCCACCCGGCCCGGAGGTCGTCGACGACCCGGAACGTGGCGGTCCGCCCGCGGAGGGCCGAGACGTCCCAGCTGTCCCACCGCAGCCGTTCGCTGTCGGTGCCGGTGCTGCTGGCCACGACCTTGCCGTCGACGACGAGCTGCACGGCCTCGTGGTCGGGGTGGTGGCCGCCGCCGACGAGGAAGGCGAGGGTCGACCGGTCGATCGTGAACGACGGCGACGTCAGGGTGCCGGTCGCGCCGTCCCCGCCGTCGTCGGTGAACGAGTCGAGGAAGCGGCTGCCGAGCCAGCCGGAGACCTCGCTCTGGCCGGTGCTCGTGCCCGTCGCGGTCCGGTCGAACGCGTCCCCGGTCGCGACCCAGCCGTCGGGGACGCCGTCCTCGAAGTCGGCCAGTACCCGGTCGGAGGCGTCCGGCGTCGGGTCGACGGTCCCGCCGACGGTGACCGGGGCCTCCAGGCGCATGGCCGTGCCGTCGCTGTTCCACCGCGTCGGGATGGTGACCTTCGTGCCGGCGGCGCTGTTCGACGAGACGAAGGGGTACGCCCACATGTCGCCGGAGTACCGGCTGACGAGCAGGTCCGTCCACCACTGGTTCGTCGGCACGGGCTTCCCGGCCTGCGACGGGTCGACGTACAGGTGCTGGTCGAGGGTCTTCCGCACGTCACCGATGTCGGTGATGGTCGCCGGCGGGGTCGGCGCGTAGGAGCCGTCGCCGACCCGCACGCCGTCGGCCGTCGGTCCGCCGGACGGCTGCCCGGCCGCCGGTACGGCTGCGTCCCGCTCCGTGCCCGCCGCCGCGACGGGGTCGAGGGAGCTCGTCGGACCCGCGGGTGACCGAGGATCGTCGACGGTCGCGGCCGACGCGGGCGTGACGACGAAGGCGAGCAGGGTCGCTGCCGTGAGGGCCGTGGCGGTGACGGCGAGGACGGACCTCGATCGGACGGCGGGGCGCGGTGCGGTCACCGTGGACTCCTGTCGTGGGGTGGTCCGGACGCGGCGGAATGGGCTGCGCCCGGACGGGTCCGGTGGTGCCGGACCTGTACTCGGACAGATCGGCAGGGAACGACACTTCGTCAGTGATCGCCCGACCTCGCTCCGGCGCACTGGTGGGCGGACCGGCAGCGCCGTAGCGTTCCCTGGTGACCACTCTCGGACTGCGGCGGATGGTGCCCCGCGACCCGACCCAACGACACCGGGCCGCGAGCCCCCTGGAACTGCTCTTCGACCTGGTGTTCGTCGTGGCGGTCGGGCTCGCGGCGACGAACCTGCACGAGATCGAGGCCGAGGGCGCGGTGACGTCCGCGGTGCTGTCGTACGCGCTGGTGTTCTTCTCGATCTGGTGGGCCTGGATGAACTTCACCTGGTTCGCCACGTCGTTCGACACCGACGACTGGCTCTACCGCGTCACGACCGTCGTGCAGATGGCCGGCGTCCTCGTCCTGGCCGCGGGGGTGCACGCCGTGATGGTCGACGGCGACTTCACGGTCGGGATCACCGGGTACGTCGTCATGCGGCTGGCGCTCGTCGCGCAGTGGGTCCGGGCCGCGGTCTCGTCGGCCCGGTACCGCCCGAGCGCGATCCGGTACGCCGTGGGCGTCACGGTCGTGCAGGTCCTGTGGGTGGCGTCGCTCGCCCTGCCGCACGAGGCGCGTCCGTTCGCCGCGCCGCTCCTGATCCTCGGCGAGCTGCTCGTGCCGGTGTGGGTGGAGTCCCGGGCGGAGACGACCCCGTGGCACACCCACCACCTGGCGGAGCGGTACTCGCTGTTCACCCTCATCGTCCTGGGCGAGGGGCTGCTCGCGTCGGCGAACGCCGTGATCGACGCCCTCGAGCACACCGAGCACCTCGGCTCCCTGCTCACCCTCGCCGCCTGCGGGCTCGTCGTGACCGTGGGCATGTGGTGGATCTACTTCTCCCGGGAGCAACACGACCACATCCGCGACCTGCGCTCGGCGCTCGTCTTCGGGTACGGCCACTACGTCGTCTTCGCGGTGGCCGGTGCGCTGCCGGCGGGCATCGAGGTGGCGGTCCGCGCCGATGCCGGCCACGTCGACCTGTCGTCCTCGGCCGTCGCGGCGACCGTCGCCGTGCCGGTCGCGCTGTTCGTGCTGTCGATCTGGGCGCTCGCGATCCGACCGTCCCTGTCACTGCGCGCGAACGCGGTCGTCGTGGCGCTGGCGCTCGCGGTCCTCGCCTCGGTCGCGGTGCCGACGCTGTCGTTGCCGGCGACCGCGCTGCTCGTCGTGGCGGTGGTCGTGACGCTCGAGGTGGCCTCCCCTCGCGGCGCCCGCGCGCCGAGCGTCCCGGTGACCGCCCGGTGACGCTGCCCGACCGGGCCAGCGTCCCCGTGACCACCCGGTGACGCAGCTTCACCGGGCCGCCCCTCAGCGCGCGGCCCGACGCTCCAGTGCGAGCCGCGCGCCCCGGTACCCGAGTCCCACGGCGGTGACGACGAGCCCGCCCACGATCGAGACGACCGGCAGCGCCGCGACCAGGACGACGCACCCGACCGCGCCGACCACGGCCAGGAGGCGCGGGTACCGCCGGTCGCGTCGCTCCTGCGTCAGGGCGGCCACGTTCGCGATGAAGTAGTAGAGCAGTACCCCGAAGGACGAGAACCCGATCGCTCCGCGCAGGTCTGCGACCGCGACCAGGACGCAGACCGCGAGCCCGAGGGCGAGTTCGGCCCGTGCGGGCACCTGCCAGCGGGGGTGCACGGCGGCGAACCACCCGGGCAGGTCCCGGTTCCGCGCCATGGCCAGGCTCGTCCGGCCGACCCCGGCGATCATCGCGAGCAGTGCGCCGAGCGACGCTGCGGCTGCGCCGACCTGCACGACGACGCCGGGCCAGGCGAGCCCGGCTGTGGCGACGACGGACCGGAGGGGGGCGGGGGAGGCGGCCGTGCCTCCCGGACCGAGCGCGTGCACCGCGGCGAGCGCGACGAGCGCGTAGACGACGAGCGTGACGGTGAGCGCCGTCGTGACGGCGCGGGGGATGGTCCGGGCGGGGTCGACGACCTCCTCGCCGAGGGTGGCGATGCGGGCGTACCCGGCGAAGGCGAAGAACAGGAAGCCCGCGGCCTGCAGGACGCCGAGCGGTGTCGCCGGGGTGCCAGGATCGGCGGCGGTCGGTCCGCTGTGGGTGGTGCCGATGACGACGACGACGGCCAGCGCGAGCAGCGACACGACGACGAGCACCCGGGTGAGGAGCGCCGTCCGGGTGATGCCGACCGTGTTCACCGCCGTGAGTGCCACGACCGCGGCGATCGCGACGGGCTTCTGCCACGGCTCCGGGACGACGTAGGCGGCGAACGTGATCGCCATCGCCGCCGAACTGGCGGTCTTGCCGATGACGAACCCCCAGCCGGCCGCGAAGCCCGCCCACGGGCCGAGGCGCTCGCGGCCGGAGACGTACGCGCCTCCGGAGGTGGGGTACTGCGCGGCGAGCTGCGCCGACGAGGTGGCGTTGCAGAAGGCGACGACCCCGGCCAGGACGAGGGCGACGAACAGGCCGCCGCCCGCCGCTGCGGCCGCGGGGGCGAAGGCGGCGAAGACCCCGGCGCCGATCATCGACCCGAGGCCGATGACGACGGCGTCGGACAGTCGGAGGCGTCGGGCGAGGGGACCGGTCACGGGCGGGGACTGCACCCCGACACGATGCCGGACGGAGGTGAACACCGGGTACCGCGGCCACCCGGGCGGCCGGCGTCGGTGCGATCGGTGACCAGGACCGCCACGGTCGGGAACCGGGCCACAGGCACCGGGGCCGCCGGGACCGTCGCTGCGGGGGCCGGTGGCGTCAGGCGGCGTGCCTGCCGAGCGAGACGGCCTCGAGGGGCGTCTCCTGCAGCTGTCGGCCGCGGAACCAGCGGAGGAGCCAGTCGGCGGGCGAGCCGGCCAGCCCCGCGGGCAGCCCGCCGCGGCGCTGCAGGAAGTCGCTGAAGCCGGGCTCGTCGCGGAGGGCCGCGTCCGAGGGCGTGCCGAACGCCATCGACCAGCCGTCGAACCGGCGGGCGTCGACGTCCTCGCGGCTGAGGGACCGGACGTCGGTGTGCCGCGGGTCGTGCTGGATCGCGGCGAAGCGGTCCTCGACGCTCCAGGCCGGACCCTCGAGGACCTGCATGAAGCGGCCCTCCTTCGCGACGAGCAGGCCGGACACGCCGAGTGCGTCGTTCTTCAGGCGGGCGTCCCGCAGCAGGTCGACGAGCTGGGCGTCGGTGAGGTCGTCGACGGCGACGGACATGTAGACGAGGGAGAGCATCGATCCACGATCGCTCGCACCCGGGGGACGGGTCAACCCGGCCGGGCCCCAGAGGCCGGATCCCGCACTCCGGCCGGATCCCGCGCCTCCCGTCGGTCAGTCGGACCCGACCGTCACCGTCTCCCGACGCTTCTGCCGCCACGGCCGGGCCGGACGGTCCTCGCCGTCCCACACCTGCACGACACCCCACACCGCCGCGACGAGCGGCACCGCGACGATCGCGCCGATGATGCCCGCCACGACCGTGCCCGCGGTCAGGGCGACCAGGATGACCAGGCCGTGCAGCTGCAGCGTCCTGCCCATGAGCACCGGCTGCAGGAAGTTCCCCTCGATCTGGTTCACGACCACCACGATGACCACGACGACCACCGCCTGCCAGGGGCCCAGGGCGACGAGCGTCACGAGTGCGGCCAGGGTGCCCGCGATCGGTGCGCCGATCATCGGGATGAACGACGTCACGAACGCCACCACCGCGAGCGGCACCGCCAACGGCACCCCGAGCAGGACGAGTCCCGTCCCGATCGCGACGCCGTCGAACGCGGCGACCGCTGCCGTGCCACGCACGTAGCCCCCGAGGGTCGACACCACGCGGTCGCCGATCCGGCGCGCCCGGTCGTACGAGGCGCCGGTGAACGGACGGAGCAGGAACTCCCAGAGCGCCGGACCGTCCTTGACGAAGAAGAACAGGATCACCGCGGTGAGGACCGCGCCGGTGACGAAGCTCGTCACGGCGGAGATGCCCGCCAGCGCACTCGACCCGAACCGGGCACTCGTGACGAAGCCGACGACGGTGTCCACCGCGTCGTCGATCTGCTGGTCGGTGATGGTCACCGGCAGGTGCCGCGCCAGGTCCTGCAGCTGCTGGAGCCCGTCGACCGCCGACTCGCGCAGCGCCGGCAGCTGCTGCGAGACCGCCGTGACGAGCAACCACCCGATCGCCCCGAGCACCGCGAGGACCGACACGAAGCAGATGATCGTCGCGAGCACCGACGGCACCCCGTGCCGCCGGAGCCAGCCGGCCAGCGGGTGCATGGCCGACGCGATGATGAGCGCCAGCAGCACGGGGATCGTGACGACGCCGACCTGGCCCAGCGCGGACACCACGCCGGCCAGGATGACGGCGACCCCGATCACCTGGAAGCAGCGGACCGCGAGACGACCGAAGCCGTCGGACCAGGGCGAGCGGCGGCTCGGCTCGGTGTCGGGGGTCGTCGTGGACGACGACGAGGAGCCGGGACGGAAGAAGGGCATGGCGCTCCGAGCGGTCAGCGCGGCACGACGACGTGGCCGGGCCGCTGCGGGGGACGGGTCACGGCAGCGACGACCCGCCACGACGGTACCCGGTCGGCGGCGCGCGGGGCCCGCGGAGCACGCCTGGTGCCCGAGAGCCGGTGGCGTCCCCTGCCGTTCACCCACCGTGCCTACCGTCACCCCTGATGGCACCGCAGCACGGCCCCTTCCGCACCGACGTCCACGCGATCCGCGCCGTGGCCGTCGTGCTCGTGCTCGTCTACCACCTCGACGTCGGCTGGCTGCGCGGCGGCTTCGTCGGCGTGGACGCGTTCTTCGTCGTCTCCGGGTACCTCATCACCGGCCAGCTCCTCCGCGGGCTGCGGCACGACGGACGCATCGACCTCGCCGGGTTCTGGGCACGCCGGGCACGCCGACTCGCCCCAGGGGCGCTGCTCGTCCTCGCCGTGACCGCCGTCGCCGCCGTCCTGCTGTCCCCCCGCGAGGACTGGCCCACCCTCGGCACGCACCTCGCCGCGAGTGCGCTGTCCGTCGAGAACTGGGCGCTCGCCGCATCGAGCACCGACTACCTCGCCGCCGGGGACCCGTCCACCCCGTTCGAGCACTTCTGGTCCCTCGGCGTCGAGGAGCAGTCCTACCTGGTGTGGCCGCTCCTGCTCCTGGCCGTGTGGCGAGTGAGCGGCGGGCGCCGGACGGCACCGTCCGGCACCGGCACCGGCACCGGCCCCGGGACGGTCGCGGTCGGCCTCGCCATCGTCGCCGTCGTGGTCGCGTCGCTCGCCTGCTCGGTGGTCCTCACCGCCACGGACCCGGCGCCGGCCTACTTCTGGCCGCACACCCGGGCGTGGGAGTTCGGCGTCGGCGGCCTCCTCGCGGTCCTGCCCACCGGCACCGGGCAGCGCCCGCGGGTCCGGACCGCCGTCGCGCTCGTCGGCTGGGCCGGCCTCGTCGCCTGCGGGGTGCTCTTCACCCCCGCGGTCCCGTACCCCGGGTCCGCCGCCGTCCTCCCCGTCGTCGCCACCGCCCTCGTCGTCGCCGCCCGCGCCGAGCACGGTCCGCTCGCCCGCGCCACGACCCTCCGGCCGGTCCGCTGGCTCGGGGACGTCTCCTACCCGCTGTACCTCTGGCACTGGCCGGTCGCGCTCCTGCTCCCGCGCGCCGTCGACCTGCCGACCCCGGCCCGCGTCGCCGCCACGGTCCTCCTGTCCGCCGTCCTCGCGCACCTCACCGCGGTCCTCGTCGAGCGTCGCGTCACGGCCGGGAGGCTCGCCCGCCTCCGCCCGCGCGTCACCTTCGCCGTCGTGGCGGCCGGCACCGCCCTGGTGCTCCTCGCCCCGACGGCCGGGTGGGCGGCCCTGACCGGCCAGCTCCGCGAGGACCGGGCGCTCGCCGCCGAGCTCCGCACCGACGGCGACCGGTGCTGGGGCGCGGCGGCCATCGCTCCGGGCAGCGGCTGCGACGTCGCCGGACTGCCCGGGCGCGGGACCACGCCGTCGACGATGACCGCCGCGTACGACGTCGACCCGACGTGGGACGACTGCCAGGCCGAGGCGACCGCGGCCCGCAGCTGCGTCGTCGGCGTCCGGGGCGGCACACGGGTCGCCCTGGTCGGGGACTCGCACGCGCACCAGTGGTCGTCGGCGCTCGGCGCACTCGCCCGCCAGCGCGGGTGGGAGCTGCACCTCGTCGTGAAGGGCGGGTGCGAGTTCTCCCACGTCGCGTGGTCCGACGTGTCCGCCGCCGACCGGGGCCGGTGCGGTTCCTGGAACCGGGCGGTCGACCGCTCCTTCGCGGCCCAGGCGCCGTTCGACCTCGTCTTCACGGCCGCGCGGGCGGACCTCCGCGGCACCCCGGTGGGGGCGGACCCGGCGAGCAGCGCGCGTGACGGGTACCGGGCCTCCTGGCAGCCCCTGGTCGACCGGGGCGCGACGATCGTCGCGATCCGGGACACGCCCGCGGTCGGCAGCGGCGTGCAGCGCTGCGTCGACCGGCACCCGGAGGCGCCGGGGGCCTGCCGGATCGGCACCGACCGGGCCTTCGCGTCCGGGGACCGGCTCGTGGACGCCGCCCGCGCGACGCCCGGCGCCGTCGTGGTGGACATGACGTCCTCGTTCTGCACCGCGGGGTCCTGCCCGGCGGTCATCGGCAACGTGCTCGTCTACCGGGACTCGCACCACCTGACCCGCACGTACGTGACGACCCTCGTGGGGCCCCTCGGCCGCCGGACCGACGCGGCGCTGCGCACGGCCCGCTGACCCGGGGGACAGTCGCGCTGTGCCCGCGACCAGCGGCGAGCGGGTAGCCAGGGGAGCATGGGTTCACGTTTCCGCGGCAAGGTCGTCGTCATCACCGGAGCATCGAGCGGCATCGGCCGAGCGGCTGCGCACGAGTTCGCGAAGCAGGGCGCCACGCTCGTCCTCGCCGCACGCGGGGTCGAGAGCCTCGAGGCCGCCGCCGCCGAGTGCCGGGAGCTCGGCGCCGAGGCGACCGCGATCCCCACCGACGTCGCCGACGAGCGCCAGGTGAACGACCTGGTCGGCACCGTGACCAGCCGCTACGGACGCATCGACGTCTTCGTCGGCAACGCGGCGCTCTTCGTCTACGGGCTGTTCGAGCAGACCCCGACCGAGGCCTTCAAGCGCGTCGTCGACACGAACCTGCACGGCCACGTCCACGCGGTGAAGGCACTCCTGCCGCACTGGAAGCAGCGCGGCGAGGGCACGTACGTCCTCGTCGGCTCGATCCAGTCGCTGCTCTCAGCGCCGTACCAGTCGGCCTACGTGACGAGCAAGCACGCGGCCCTCGGCCTGATGGACGTCCTCGCCGACGAGCACATCGGCACGCGCATCCGCTTCGGCGCCGTGCTGCCGTCGACGATCGACACCCCGATCTACCAGAACGGCGCCAACTACACCGAGAAGGCCTCGCACCCGCTGCCGCCGACCGTGTCCGTGCAGCGCGCGGCGAAGGCCGTCGTCGCCGAGGCCCGGCACCCGAAGCGCAACCGCTACGTCGGCCGCATCCAGGCGTCGCTCGTCCCGGCCGAGTTCATCGTGCCGTGGCTGTTCCACCGCATCACGCGCCCGGCCGTCGAGGTCTTCGCGCTGCGCGGGCAGCAGGCGCCCACGGACGGCAACCTCTACGCCCCCGCCGACCAGGGCAACGCTACCGACGGCGGCTGGGTCGCGAAGCGCCGGCGCGTCACGCGTCCGCTGGTCTGGCTCGGCCTCGCCGGTGCGGCGCTGCTGGTCGTGCGCGGCGGCTCGCGCCGCTGACGCGACGCCCTGTCGGACGTGAGGCCCGGGACCAGCTGGTCCCGGGCCTCCCGTCCGTCACCGGTCGTGTCCGACGGTGCGTCGGTCGCGTCCGAATGCTCGACGGTGCCGCCGGCGCCGCGGTGTCAGGCCGGGGTCGACTTCAGCAGGCGGGTCACCGCGATCATCGCGCCGCCCACGACGGCCGGGATGCCGCCGCCGGGGTGCACGGACGCACCGACCCGCCACAGCCAGGGCCGCCAGGGGTCGTTGTACGAGGGGCGGTGGAACGGCCCGCTCAGCCACGGTGGTCGCGCCGCGCCGTACAGCGCGCCGTGCGGTTCGCCGCCCCCGCCGTAGTACTGCGGATCGAGCACGACCTGCTCGTCGAGGAGGTCGGTGAGCGGCCCGTCGAGTCCCATCGCGCGCGAGACGCGGTCGACCTCGCGCCGCACGAACGGGTGCTCGACCGAGTAGTGACCGCCGTCGGCGGGCGCGGTGAGCAGGATGCCGAGGGTGCTGTGCGGGTTCGGGTACACCTCGCCGGCGCGGTACTGGTTGACGAACACCATGGTGTCCGCCGGCTCGTCACCCGCCTCGAGGCTGCGGTGCAGCGCAGCAGGCTTCGTCGGCAGCACCACGCTGTGCGTCGCGAGGTCCGCGGGCAGCTCCTCCCGCAGCACGCCGTAGACCGCGATCGCCGAGCAGGAGAGGGTGCGGGGGCGCAGCCGGGGGAGCGTCGGGAGCCGCGACGGTGCCGTCAGCGTGGCGAGCCGGTCTGCGTCCAGGGCGCTCACGACGAGGTCGGCGGGGTGGTGGCCGGCGTCGGTGGTGACCGACCCGCGCTCGATCCGGGTGACGGCCTCGCCGGTGCGCACCTCGACCCCGGCCGCCTCGGACAGCCGGCCCAGCGCGAGCACGATCTCGTGGACGCCTCCGCGAGGCACCCAGGCCCCGGTCTCGGCCATGATCGCCGGCATGCTCGCGTAGAGGGCCGGGGTGCGGGCGGGCGAGACGCCGGCGTTGAGGGTGTGGATCGCGATGACCTCGCGCAGGCCGTCCGGCAGCCACGGCAGGCTGTCGAGGTACGCGCGGGTGGTGAGGCGGGAGCCGTACACCGCGAGCAACCGTCGGAGCGCCGGGAGGGCGGCCCGGTCGAGCGGGTCGGCGAGCAGCAGTTCGGTCACGTCGTCGGCGAGGGGCGCGTGCAGGTCGGAGAAGCGGCGCCACGCGGGGTACCAGGGGTGGTCCGGTGCCACCGGCAGCGAGGTCTCCTCGCCGTCGTGGTAGTAGCGGCCCACCTCGGGCATGCGCACCAGGTCGAGGTGGCCGTCGTCACGGGTGCGGTCGGCGTCGCGTCCACCGTCGCCGAGCCGTCGCAGCAGTTCGTCCCACACCGCCGGGAACGTCACGAGCGACGGACCGGTGTCGATGCGGTCCTCGCCCAGCTGGATGCGTCGGCTCTTGCCGCCGAGCTCGGTGGAGGCCTCGAACAGGGTGACCCGGTGTCCGGCGTGTGCGAGCAGTGCGGCGGCGGTGAGGCCACCGATCCCGCCACCGACGACGACGATGCGCTTCACGAGGCGCCTCCCAGCACGATCCAGACCATGAGCAGGACCCCGGCGAACGACCCCGCGATGTACGGGAAGGCGACCGACAGCCGGTAGAGGCGGTGCCCGGTCTCCGGCGTCGGGTCGCGGAGCAGGCGCACCACGAGGACACCGGCGATGAGCAGGTTGACGGCCGCCACGGGCACGCTCACCACGGCGAACAGCGCCGTGGAGACGATCCACCAGGCGCCGCTCCACAGGGCCGTCCCGCGCGCACCGAGCCGGACCGCGGTGGTGGTGATGCCGGCGTCCCGGTCCTCCACGATGTCCTGGACCGCGTCGAACGCGTGCTTGGCCACGCTCCACGCCATCAGACCGAGGGCGGCGGGCCAGACCGGCGGCACCGAGAGGGCCGCGGGGACGATGGCCAGCGGCAGCGCGTAGGCCGCGTTGCTCAGCGAGTCGACGAAGGGCCGTGCCTTGAAGCGCAGCGGCGGGGCGGAGTAGAAGACGAAGACGCCGGCGTAGAGCAGGATCGCGGCGTTCGCGAGCGGCGGCAGCGTCAGCAGGAAGACGACGAGGAACGGGACGTTGACGACCGCGACGGCCCAGGCGATGAGCCGCACCTCCGACTGCCGGATCCGGGCGCCCTCGATGGAGCCCTTGCGGGGGTTGGTCGCGTCCGTGTCCTGGTCGTAGATGTCGTTGACGCCGTAGATGAGCAGGTTGAACGGCAAGGTCAGCCACAGGATGACCGGCAGGGCCCGCAGGTCGAACAGCGCGCCGGTGAGCCACACGGCGACGAGCCCGGAGCCGATGGTGTTGATCCACAGCACCGGGCGCGAGATGTGCACGAGGCGGCGCACGGCCACGCCGATCTCCGACGGTGCTGTGCGCGACACCCGCTCGCTGCCGTCGGTCACGCGCCCGAGCGTACCCGGCACACCTCGACGTCGGTCCACCGCGGCCCGGCCACACTGGGCGGATGCGCATGATGCTCCTCACCGCCGGCACCCGGGGCGACGTGGAGCCCTTCGCCGCCCTCGCGCGACACGCCGCGTCCCGCGGACACGAGGTCCGGCTGGCACTGCCCGACGACGCGCACGCACCCGAGGGGGTGGACACCGTGCCGCTCGGTCTCGACGTGCGGCGGGTGCTCGCCCCGGCCGGTCGCAACCCGTGGGCGCTCGCACACCACCTGCACGCCGAGGTCCGGCCCGGGATGCGGCGGATGCTCGCCAGCGCGGTGCGTGAGACGGTCGCCTTCGAGCCCGACGTGGTGGTGCACCACCCGCTGGTCCTCAGCGCCCCGATGGTGGCGGACGCGCTCGGCGTGCCCCGGGTGCTGGCGGAGTTCGCGCCGGTGGCCACCCCGAGCGAGCGGTTCCCCGCGGCCGGCGGTCCCACGGCCACGCGTGACCTCGGCGGGGGCAACCGGGTCACCTACCGGGTGCCGCGCGCCGTCGCACGCCTCTTCGACGGTGACGTGGCCCGCGCCGCCGCCGAGCTGCCGAGCGGTCGTCGGCCCAGCCGGCGGTCGCCCTCGCGCGCCACGCTCATGGCCGTGAGCCCCGAGCTGCTGCCCCGGCCCGACGACTGGCCGGACCGGGTCCACCAGACGGGCGCCTGGTACGAGGAGGGGCCGACCGCGTCCCCGGGGCCGATCGTCGACGACTTCGTGCGCGCCGGACCGTTCGTCGTCGCCTCGTTCGGCTCGATGGCGACCGGGGACCCGTCGGCACGGGGGAGCGCGATCGTCACCGCCGCCCGCTCCCACGGCCTCCGTGTCCTGCTCGTCACCGGGTGGGGCGGGCTCGTGCTGCCGGCGGAGTGCCGCGGTCCCGACGTGCTGGCGGTGCGGTCGGTGCCGTTCGACGCGGTGCTGCCGGCCGCGACGCTCGCCGTGCACCACGGCGGGGCCGGGACCTCGCACGCGGTCGCCCGAGCCGGCGTGCCCGCGGTCGTCGTGCCGGTCACCGCCGACCAGCCGTTCTGGGCCGCCCAGCTGCACCGACGGGGGATCGCCGCCGCCCCGGTCCCGCTGCGCCACCTGACGGCCGACACCCTCGTGCCCGCGGTGCGCGACGCCCTCGACCGCCGGGAGCGGGCAGCCGAGGTAGGCGGGCGCATGCGGCGGGAGCACGGGGTGCAGCGGGCGCTCGAAGTGCTCGAAGCCCTCTGAGCCGGGGCCCGAGCCGGGTCCTGAGCCGGGGACCCGCGCCTGGGACCCGCGCACGGTGCCCGCGCACTGCGGGGGTCTGTGCCGGTGCCGGTGCCGGTGCCGGGTCGTACTGCGGGTCAGTCCGCCGTGTCGTCGAGGACCGCCGCCACCGCTTCGACCTCGACCAACTGGTCGTCGTACCCGAGCACGGTCACGCCGAGCAGGGTGCTCGGCACGTCGTGCTCGCCGAACGCGTCGCGGACGACCTCCCACGCGCGCACCAGGTCGGCCTGCCGCGACGACGCCACGAGCACGCGGGTACTGACGACGTCCCGCATCCGAGCACCCGCGTCCGGGAGCGCCTGCCGCAGGTTCGCGACGCACTGCGCCGCCTGGGCCGCGTGGTCGCCCGGTGCGACGGTCGCCCCCGAGGCGTCGATCGGACACGAGCCGGCGAGGAACACCAGTCGCGTGCCGGCCGGGACGGTCGCGGCGTACGCGTACTCCGCCGTCGGGCTCAACGAGGGGGAGCGGACGAGCCGCACCGCCGTCGGGCGTCCGTCCGGCACGGTCACTCGAACATCTCCGCGAGCATCGCCGACGCGTCGCCGTCCACCACGTGGGCTGACCGCTGCTCCGGCCAGCGCAGCACCCCGTCGTCCGGCCAGCAGGGCACGACGTGCAGGTGCAGGTGCGGCACGCTCTGCCCCGCGTCCGCCCCGGTCGCGCTGAGCACGACAACACCGGTCGCGCCGAGCGCACCCCGCATCGCCCGGCCGACCCGCTGCGCGAGCAGGGTCGTCGCGCGGAGCGCGTCCGGGGACGCGTCCAGGAGGCCCGTAGCGTGCTCCCGCGGGACGACCAGCGTGTGCCCCGGGGCGAGGACCGACTCCGGCAGCGGCCGGAACGCGACCGCGTCCGGCTCCCGCTCGATCCACGTGACGTCGGGGTCGTCCGTCGCGATGAGCCGGCAGAAGACGCAGTCCTCCGCGGTCCGGTCCGTCACGCGCGCCCGGTCCGTCACGCGCGTCCGGCCCGGTGTGCGCGGAGGGCCTCGACGACGAGCGCGTGGTCGTCGTGCATCTCCAGCCCGCTGACACCGACGGCACCGACGAGCAGCCCGCGGACGAGCAGCGGGAAACCACCGCCCGCCGCCTGGTACTGCCGGGGATCGAGGGCCGCTGCCTCGTCGAAGGTCGACCCGCCCGCCTCGTACTGCGTGCGGACGGCGAGGGTCGAGTGCGCGAAGTGCCGCACCACCCGGAACTTCCGGTCCAGCCAGGCATCGTTCACCGCGCCGGACCCGGGCGTCGCCGCGTGGAAGACCCGCTGCTCACCGAACGACACCGCGAAGCCCACGCCGAGCCCCCGCTCCAGCGCCGTCCGACGGATCCACGACCCGACCGCCCACGCGTCGTCGAGGTCGAACACGTCGTGGTCGAGTTCGCGCTCCTCGGCGAGCAGCACGGCGAGCTTCGCGTCGGTGTCGAGCGCACGGTACCGCCCTCCCGACGCGTCGGACGGTGCGGTGGGACCGGGTGCTCCGGGGTTCTCGGACATGGTGCTCCTCACGGGGACGGCGGTGTCGCTCGTCACGGTAGCGCGATCCTCGTAGGGTGAGCGCGTGGAGTTCCCGGGGGAGGCGGACGGCGCGCGCGACGCGTCGCCCTCCCCGGGGTCACCCCGGGGCACGCAGGACCAGCAGGACCACACGCCCCGAGAGGCTCGGCGCGCTCCGCGCGCGCTCCCTCACGGAGGCACCGACAGGTCCCCCGGGAACCCCACGCCCCTCGACGTGGTCGCCACGGCGCTCGCCGACGCGTTCCTCGCCGCCGAGGGGTGGGACACAGCGCACCTGACGGCCGCGGGCCTCGACGTCGTCGGGCCGGAGCGCGCCTACGTGGGACTCGCGGTCCGGGCCGCCCTCGAGACGTACCCCCGGCCTCCCGTCGGAGCACCGCGGCAACTGGCGGCCGTCGTCGCCCGCGCACCCGCCCTGGCGCGCCTCCACCACCGTCGGGCGGACCGACGTCCCGTCCGGGTGCTGCAGCGGCGCGCGGTGCCGGTCCGCGCGGTCCCCACCGTGTCGAGCCGCCTGCTCGTCGACACCCTGCCCGAGCTGGCACGGGAGCTCGACCTGACCGTCGGGCACCTGCTCTGGCTCGCCGACACCCGCGGGTGGAACCGACGACCGGGAGCGTCGAGCCCGCTGCACCACCACCGGCACGAGTGGGTCCGCCGCCCCGGCAGGACTCCCCGCCTGCTCGAGAAGCCCATGGACCTGCTGCGACGGACCCAGCGGACGCTCCTCGACGAGCTCCTCGTGCACCTGCCCGTCCACGACGCGGCACACGGCTTCGTCGCCGGCCGCAGCGTCGTCACCGGCGCCGCCGCGCACACGGGTCAGGAGGTCGTCGTCACCGCCGACCTCACCACGTTCTTCGCGTCGGTCCGGGCCCCTTCCGTGTACGGCGTCCTCCGGTCCGCCGGGTACGCCGAACCGCTCGCCCACGTCCTCACCGGCCTCTGCACCCACAGCGTCCCCGTCCACGTCCTCCGCGCGATGCCGGACGGCGGCAGCCTGGACGACCGCGCCGCTCTCCGGCGAGCACTCGCCGACGCGCACCTGCCGCAGGGCGCACCGTCGTCCCCGGCGCTCGCGAACACGGTGCTCCGACACCTCGACGCCCGCCTGGCCGGGTGGGCCGCCGCGTCCGGGGCGGTCTACACCCGGTACGCCGACGACCTCACCTTCAGCGGCGGGACGGCACTCGCCGGTCGGGTGGACGCGTTCCTCCGCGGCGTCGACCGCATCGTGACCGACCAGGGCCACCGCCTCAACCCCGCCAAGACGCGGGTGCGCCGACGCGGGGTCCGACAGTCGGTCACCGGCGTGGTGGTGAACGAGCGGACGTCCCCCGGCCGCCGCGAGGTCGACCGCCTGCACGCCGTCCTGCACAACTGCGTGGAGCACGGGCCGGCGTCCCAGGACCGTGCCGGCCACGCGGACTTCCGGGCACACCTGCTCGGACGGATCGGGTGGGTCGAACAGGTGCACCCGGGCCGGGCACGCCGGCTGCACGAGGAGTTCGCGCGCATCAGGTGGTGACGGGCCACCGTCGGTCCGGAACGCCGCTGGCACGCCGACGGGAGGCGCGTGACGGCCGGTGTCCTGCCTCCCGTCCGACGCCACCGCCAGCGGATCACGACCGCGTCACGCCGACCGACCAGCTCCTGGCGGTGGCGGAGCACGGCCTCCAGGAGTTCACGGACGAGGTGATGCGACACGTCGACGAGTCCGAGGAGCGGCGGGTCGGGTGCTCCGCGCGTAGGTGCGGACGCTCTGCGGTGGCAGCGAGCGGGCCATGGCGTTCTTCTCGCCGACCGCGCTGTGGGGGAGCCTGATGGGTCTTCCGGGCATGGAGCGGGTGATCGCCGCCGACGCGGCGCACTGGCGCACCGTGTTCGCGCAGGACGGGCTGCCGGAGGACCGGGCCCTCGTGTTCCGGCACGCGGCGGAGGGCCTGGCGAACGCGGCGTCCGTCGCGCGCTACCTGGACGACCGGGAGCTGGCCGTCGCGCGGACGGCGCTCCTGGCCCTGGCCGGGCCGGCGTGACACATGGAGGTCGTTGGGGGCTCGGGACCGAGCACGGGATGGGGCTCGGGCGCGCAAACGCCCTCGTGGCGTACGTGCGCACCGCGCTCGCCTGGACAGCCCTCCGGCAGGCGAGCGGCCCGTCCCTCGGTCGAGCAGCCCGCTCGTCAGCCGAGCACGGACCGCAGGCGGGGCAGCGTGTCCGCGTCCTCGTGCGCTCCGCCGCCGTCGTGGCCGTTGTACTCCCAGACGGTGATCTCCTTCGGGCCGGCCCAGGCGTTGTGGGCGGCGTAGACCGTCGACGGCGGGCAGATCGGGTCCATCAGCGCCACCGAGAACCACGCCGGCGCCGTCGCACGCGCCGCGTGCAGCACCCCGTCGAAGTACGCCAGCGTGCGGAACACCCGCTCCGTCGCGGTCCGGTGCGTCGCCAGGTAGTCGACGACCTCGTGGTACGGGTACGCGTCCGTGATCGTCGTGGCGTGCCGCTGGTCGCACAGGAACGGCACCCGCGGGAACACCCCGGCCAGGCCCTCGACGAGACCGGCCACCGCGATCGCCATGCCGCCGCCCTGGCTGCCGCCGAGCACCGCCACCCGGGTGCCGTCCACCAGGTCGACGGCCCGCACGGCGTCCACGGCGCGGACCGCGTCGGTGGTCAGTCGCCGGTAGTAGTACGTCTCCGGCGACTCGATGCCGCGCGTCATCACGCCCGGGATCGCCGGGCCGCTGCCGTCCGGGTCCGGGGTGTCACCGGTCGCCCACCCCGACCCCTGGCCGCGCGTGTCCATGAGCAGGTGCGCGTACCCGGCCGATGCCCAGAGCAGCCGCTCGGTCGGCAGGCCGCGTCCGCCGCCGTACCCGAGGTACTCGACGACCGCGGGGACCGGTGCACCCGGTGCGGTGCCGGCCGGGACGGTGAGCCACGCCGCGATGCGCTGCCCATCCCACCCGGCGAAGGTCACGTCGTAGGTGTCGACCGTCGTCAGGCCGGTGTCGACCGGGGTCAGCCGGACGTCGACCTCGTGCTGGCGGGCTGCCTCGAGGGTGCGCCGCCAGAAGTCGTCGAAGTCGTCCGGTTCGGCGACGCTGCCGCGGTACGAGGTGAGTTCGGGGCCGGTGATGTCGGTGTACACGCTTCCGACCCTGGCACGCCACGGTCCGTGCCGGAAGGGCGGACACCGATGCGCGCGGCCCGTAGTCTGTTGAGAACCGATCTCACAACGGAAGGAACGGACCATGACGGACACCGACGGCACCGAGCACGACGAGCACCGCATCGCGGAGCACGGCGTCGAGGAGCACGACCACGCGGTCGAGGGCGACGAGCACGAGACCGTCCAGCACGGCGACCACGTCGACCACGTCCACGACGGCCACCGGCACGCGCGGCACGACGACCACTACGACGAGCACTGACCGACCGTCGAGTGCGGCACCGTCGGCGACGTCCGACGGTGCCGCACCCGGCCACGGGCCTCCCGTCGGTCTCGGTGCGTCCGGTGCACGCCACTGCACAGGAGGCGTCGTCGGCGTCGTCAGTCTGGTCGAACTGGTTGACGCGGTTGACACTCCGGCGTAGCGTCGGGTTGACACGGTTGCAGGAGGAGGCGCGATGACACCGGGACAGCGAGGCGCGGGGACGATGCGCGTCCGATCGGACGGAGACGGCATCGGGACCGCGGGACCGACCGACGGGCCACCGCGCGACGGCCTGGGCCCCGTCGAGACCGCACTCGTCACGGCACTGGCCGACCGGCTGCGCGACGGCAGGCACGGCGCGCTCCCGGTCGACGCCGACGTCGACGCGATGGCCGACCGGATGGTCGCCGCGCTGCCGACGGTGAAGCACGAGGCCGACGCCCTCATCGGCCCCTTCCACGACACGGCCTCCGTCGCCGCGTGGCGGGGGGTCACCCGGCAGGCGATCGCGAAGGCGAGCACCAAGGGCGACCTGCTCGGCCTGAAGATCGGCGACGGCAGCCGGATCTTCCCCTCGTTCCAGTTCGGACCGTCCGGCGCACCGCTCCCGCACCTGCGCGAGGTCCTCGCGCTGCTCGACCCGGACCGCATCGACCCGTGGGGCAGCGCGCTCTGGTTGAACACCGTCGCGGACGTCTTCGGCGGCACGACCGCGGCCGAGGCGCTGCGCGAAGGGCGGACCACGGTCGTGCTCGACGCCGCTCGTCGCGCGGAGCACGCCTGGTTGGCCGACGCGTGACGGGAGCGGTCGACCCGGCCCACCGCACCGACGTCGCGCAGCAGGGGCCGCCGGACGGCCTCGACCTCGCCGGGTTCCCGGCGGTGGAGTCCCGCGGTACGACCTTCTACCGTGCGAAGCGCCACGACCGCGGGGCCTGGTGGTTCGCCTCGACACCGGCCGGTGCGGACGGTGTCGACGGCGGCCGCTTCGACCTGGCCGAACCCCGTGGCACCTGCTACTGGGCGGACTCGGTGGAGGTCGCCGTGCGGGAGCGCCTGGCCCACCACACGCTGCACACGAACACCGTGTTCGCTGGCCGGGCCCGCGAGATGGTCGTCGTGGCCGCCCGGGCCTCCCGCGGTCGCCGCTTCGCCGACGTCACCGACCCGGCCGCGGTCCGCTCCGGCGTCGGAGCCGAGCTGCAGACGATGGGGGACTACCGCGTGCCCCAGGCATGGGCACGGGCCTTCGACGCGGTCGGGTTCGCCGGTGTGCGGTACAGCACGCGGTTCACGAGCGCCTCGGCAGCCAACGCGTGGGCCGTCTTCGGCAGCGCCGGGGTCCCGCGCCGGCCACGGCCGGAGCGCGTGCACCGGGACGGCATCACCGCATGCCGGGAGTCCGGCATCCGGGTGCTCGAGGACGGGTCCTCCGCAGGACCCGAGCGCTTCACGATCGTCGCGCCGCCGCGCTGAGCCGCCCGGCGCCCCGCCAGCGACGCAGCGCCGTCGCTCCGCCGCCGGCAACAGCGCCGCCGCCCCGCCGCCGGCGAGACAGCGCCGCCGCACCCCCGCGGAGGCGTCGGTGGGTGTCGGTGGCTCGTCCTACCGTGCGCTCGTGGCAGAACCAGTCGATGCGTGGTGGCGCCGCCGGCAGTGGTCGCGCGGCGTGCCGGTGCCGTACGCCGTGGGGGAGTTCCGCGCCGAGTGGGCGTCGTGGCCCGTCCTCGTCCGGCAGTACCACCCGGAGTGGAACGCGGGCGTCGTCCTCACCCAGGTCCCCCCGGCCGCCGAGGTCCTGCTGACGTGGGAGTGCGACGTCGGCCACGTGTTCGTCGCCACCCCGGCCGAGCAGCGGTCCCGACCCGGCCGGGAGCGCCGCCGCTCGGTGTGGTGCCCGGAGTGCGCGGTCCTCGCGCAGCCGCAGCGCTGGCCGGTCCTGCCCGAGGACTGGCCGGTCGGCGTCCCGGTGCCGCAGCGCGCCGTCCGGTCCGCCGGTCGGCAGACGCTTCCGGCGGCACTCGCCCGCGGTGCCGGACGCGGGCGCAGCGCCCGGGCCTCGGCACGGAGCGCCACCACAGCGCCGGGCACGGCGACACCGCGGGGCACCGCCGCACCCCGGGGCACCGCCGCACCCCGGGGCACGGTGGCACCCCGCACGAGCGCAGCACGGACCACCGCACCACGGACGATCTGCCCGAAGACGCCGAAGCTCCCGTCGGGGGAGTCCTTCGTCAGCCGGTGTGCGCCCGCGCCGGCCTCCGCGGTCGAGGCCGAGCTCCGCTCCGCCCTCCGCGCACGACTGGACGTCACGTTCGACCACACTGCGATCCGGCTCGACCGGCCCTTCCACGAGCACCTCGAGGTCTGGCCGGACATCGTGCTGCCCGAGCTCCGCGTCGCGATCGAGTACGACTCCACCGGCCGGCACGGACTCGAACACGTCGGCTCCCGCGAGGAGTCCGACCGCCGGAAGGACCGCGCCACCCGGGCCGTCGGGTGGGAGGTCGTCCGCATCCGCACCGGTCGCCTGCCCGCGCTCGGGCCGTGGGACCTGCAGGTGTCCGGGGTGTCCGGCCGGACCGTCGACCGCCTCGTCGACGTCCTGCGCGAGATCCGCGGGCCGCTGTTCGTGGACGCCTACCGCCGCTGACCGCCCACGGCGCCGCACCGTCGGCACAGCAGTGTCTGCGCCACACCGTCACCCCCCTCGGAGCGTCGCCCCCCGGAGCGTCAGCCCGGAGCGTCACCCCCGGAGGGCCAGCGCCTCGCTCATCCACCGGGTGTGCAGCGCCCAGGGATCGGGCACGCCCGCCGCGACGACGGCCACGTGGGCGAGGAGCGCCGGAGTCACACGGAACCACTCGGTGCCCGGGTACCGCGACGCCGCGAACTGCGCGTGCCGCCGCCGTTCGAGCGTCCGGTCGCCCCGCTCGAACCCGAGCACGTCCTGGTGCGCGATCCGCCCGAGCCGCTGCCGCGGGTTCGCCGTCGTGCCGATCTTGACCCGGTCACCCGTCGCGTCGGTCATGCGCAGGTAGTAGACGACGTCGACACGCGGCGCGCCGAGCTCGCCGTCCGGCACGTCCCCGAACCGCCACTCGCACACGGCGCACACCGCGCCGGACGGGAAGCGGACACCGATCCGCCCGCCGCACACGATGCACGGGCCGGGCAGGACGTCCTCGGCCCCGACGTGCTCCGCCGCGAACTCGGCCGCGAGCGTGACGTGGCCCGCGCACAGCGGCACGGGCGCACCGGGAGCGGCGGCGTGCGCGCACCCGGGGGCACAGCACGGTGTGACGACTGCGGACCGGACCATGCGCCGGACGCTACCGGCGCCCACCGACGTGCGGGCGGGCCTCCCGTCCGGTCGTCAGTCCTCGAAGACCGCGCCGACGGGCTCGCGCTTCTCCTCCTGGAACCGGTCCTCGGCCCGGCCGAGCGCCCAGTAGGCCGACAACGACAGGTCCGCCTTCGCCAGCCCCCAGTCGTCCTGGAGGAGTCGGCGGATGGCCTTGACGGCCGCCCGCTCGCCGTGCGCGAAGACCCGTACCGGGGTGGAGGCCCGCGGCAGCTCCCGGGTCGCCGCCAGCAGCAGGGTGCCCGGCTCGGCCCCCGCCGCGTCGCGGTGCAGCCAGCGCAGCACGACGCCCGCCGGGTGCACGAGCGGCTGTTCGTCGGCCGGCCCGGCGACCTCGACGAGGGCGACGCCCGTCGCGTCCGGCCCCATGGCCTCGAGGGCGGCACCGATCGCCGGCAGGGCGCTGTCGTCGCCGAGCAGCACGTGCGTGACGTCCGGGTCGGTCGGGGGCGCGTACCCGCCGCCCGGGCCGGAGAGGGCGATGCGGTCCCCGGGCCGTGCGGCGGCGGCCCAGGGTCCGGCCAGGCCGTCGGTGCCGTGCACGACGAAGTCGATCGCGATCGTGCGGGCGACGGGGTCCACCGCGCGCACGGTGTAGGTGCGGCGCGAGGGCAGCTCAGCCTTCGGCAGCGTCGCACGCAGGGCGTCGAGGTCGTACGGGGGCTCCAGGCCGGACCCGGGCGCGGGGAGCAGGAGCTTGACGTACTTGTCGGTCATCGCGAGCTTCTCGGGGTCGGCGCCGTCGACGAACGCGTCGTAGCCGGGGCCGCCCAGGTGGACGCGGACCATGTGCGGGGTGCGGCGTTCGGTGCGCTCGACGACCAGGACGTGCTGGGTGCGCTTCGGCTTCGGGCTCATCGGGGACGAGCCTCCTTTCACGTGATCTCGCTGTGTCGTGGCGCCGGATGGTGACGGCGGACACCTGGTGAGGTTAGCCTCACCTCATGAGCACCAACGTCGTCCCGTTCTCCGAGGCCCTCCGGGTCCGGACCCGGCGCTCGCACGGTGACTCCGCGGGGAACGGCTTCATGCACGACCTCGTCGAGGGGCGCTGCGACGTCGCGGACTACGCGGCCCTGCTCGGGCAGTACGCCTTCGTGTACGACGCCCTCGAACGAGCCGCCGAGCGGATGGCCGACCACCCGGTCGCCGCTCCGTTCGTGACCAGCCGGTTGACGCGCATGCCCGGCATCCGGGCGGACCTCGAGTACCTCATCGGGCCGGACTGGCAGGAGCTCGTGACCCCGCTGCCCGCGACGACGGCGTACGTCCGCCGGCTGAACGAGGTCGCGGCGACGTGGCCGGGCGGCTTCGTCGCGCACCACTACACGCGCTACCTCGGCGACCTGACCGGCGGGCACGCCCTCGGCCGGTTGCTCGCCGACCAGTTCGGCTTCGAGACGAACGGCGTCCTGCTCTGGATCTTCGACCAGGTCGCGGACCCGGCGGCCTTCACCGACACGTACCGTGCCGAGCTCGACGCGGCACCGTGGACCGAGGACGAGCGTGAGCGCGTCATCTGCGAGGTCGAACTGGCCTACCGGCTCGACGCGGGACTGCTCGCGGCCGTGGACGGCACCCGGATGCCGGACGTCCGCACGTCCCTGGCCGACCCGGCCTGACCCCACCGGGCGTCGGAGGCCGTCCGGACGGTCGTCGTCACGTGCCCGCCGCGCCCGCTACGCTGCTGCACGCCGGGACAGCCCGGACCGACCCGGGAAGGACGAGATGACGGCGATCGACGGTTCGACGCGCTTCGGACGCGCGCGTGACGACGTCAGCGGAGCGGTCGACAGCGACCTCCGCGCTGACGTGCGGTACCTCGGCAACCTGCTCGGGCGGGTGCTCCGCGAGAGCGGTGGCGACGACCTGCTGCGCGACGTGGAGTCGCTGCGCTCGGCCGTCATCGACGCCTACGAGGGCACGCACGCCGACGGGGCAGCCCGTGCCGAGGCCGTCGTCGCCGGGTTCTCCGCCGAGCGTGCGGAAGAGGTCGCCCGGGCCTTCACGTCCTACTTCCACCTCGTCAACCTGGCCGAGGAGCACCACCGCGTGCGGGTCCTCCGGCAGCGCGGCGACGATGGCGGGCAGCCGGGCGACTCGTTCCCCGCGACGTTCGTCGAGCTCGTCGAGCAGGTGGGCGCCGACGAGGCCGCCGCACGGCTCGAGGGGCTGCGGTTCCACCCGGTCCTCACGGCACACCCGACCGAGGCCCGGCGGCGCGCGGTGACCACCGGCGTCCGGCGCATCACCGACCTCATCGACGAGCGCGACCGCACGAAGAACGCGACCGCGCGCGCCGAGAACGAGCGTCGCCTGCTCGAGGAGATCGCGACGCTCCTGCGCACCTCGCCGCTCCGCACCACCCGGCCGACCCCGCTCGACGAGGTCCGGACCGCGATGAGCGTCTTCGACCAGACCCTCTTCGAGATCGTGCCGCAGGTGTACCGCCTGCTCGACGACCGTCTGCAGGGCGACGACGCCGGCCGGGCCCCGGTGCAGGCGCCCGCGTTCGTGCGCTTCGGCACCTGGATCGGCGGCGACCGCGACGGCAACCCGCACGTCACCGCCGACGTCACCCGGCAGGCCGCCGAGATCGCGGCGGAGCACATCCTGCTCGGACTGACCCGCGCGACGACCCGGATCGGCAGCGCCCTGACGCTCGACGCCGACCACACCCCCGCGGACGCCGGCCTCACCGCCCTCGTCGCCGCGCAGGAGTCGCTCGACCCCGACGTGGCCGAGCGCATCGGCATCCGCGCACCGAACGAGACGCACCGTCGCGCACTGCTCTTCATCGCCGCGCGCATCGAGGCCACCCGTCGCGACGACCGCCCGCTCGCGTACCGCGGCCCGGAGGAGCTCCTCGCCGACCTGCGCGTCGTGCAGACCTCGCTCACCGCGGCCGGTGCGGCCCGTGCTGCCAACGGCGAGCTCCAGAACCTCGTCTGGCAGGTCGAGACCTTCGGCTTCCACCTGGCCGAGCTCGAGATCCGGCAGCACTCGCAGGTGCACCGCACCGCCCTCGCCGAGGTCCGGGCGGGTGGTCCGCGCAGCGCGATGACGGACGAGGTGCTCGCCGTCTTCCGCACCATCGCAGACCTGCAGCGCCGCTACGGCGTGCGGTCGGCCAGCCGCTACATCGTCTCGTTCACGCAGTCCGCCGAGGACCTCGCGAACGTCCACGAACTCGCCGTGGCCGCGCTCGGATCGGTCGAGGCCGCACCGGTGCTCGACGTGATCCCGCTGTTCGAGACCTTCGCCGACCTGCACGCGAGCGTCGACATCCTCGACGAGGCCGTCCGCACCGAGGCCTTCCAGCGCCGCCTCGCCGCGACCGGGCGCCGGCTCGAGGTCATGCTCGGCTACTCGGACTCGTCGAAGGACGTCGGCCCGGTGTCCGCGAACCTCGCGCTCTACGACGCCCAGGCCCGGATCGCGGCGTGGGCGACGACCAACGAGGTCGAGTTGACGCTGTTCCACGGCCGCGGGGGCTCCCTCGGCCGGGGCGGTGGCCCGGCCAACGAAGCCGTCCTCGCGCAGCCGCCGGGATCGATCGACGGCCGGCTCAAGCTCACCGAGCAGGGCGAGGTCATCTTCGCGCAGTACGGCGACCAGGACATCGCGGCCCGGCACCTCGAGCAGATGGCGTCGGCCACGCTCTTCGCGTCCTCGCCGTCGAACGAGGCCCGCACGGCCGCCGCTGCGGAGCGGTTCGCCGACCTGGCGCAGCAGCTCGACGACGTGTCCCGCGCAGCCTTCTACGACCTCGTCAAGGCGGACGGCTTCGCCCCGTGGTTCGCCCGGGTCACCCCGATGGAGGAGCTCGGTCTGCTGCCGCTCGGGTCCCGCCCGGCCCGCCGCGGGCTGAGCGTCGAGTCGCTCGAGGACCTCCGCGCGATCCCGTGGGTGTTCTCGTGGACCCAGGCGCGGATCAACCTGGCCGGGTGGTACGGACTCGGCTCCGCGATCGAGGCCGTCGGTGACCTCGAGCTGCTGCGCACCGCCGCCGCCGAGTGGCCGCTGTTCGCCGCGCTGATCAAGAACGTCGAGATGTCGCTCGCCAAGACCGACGGGCAGATCGCGCGCCGGTACCTCGAGCTCGCCGACCGCACCGACCTCGGCCAGAAGGTCCTCGCCGAGATGGACCGGACGCGCGAGTGGGTCCTGCGGATCAGCGGCGCCGAGGACGTGCTCGAGGACCGGCCGGTGCTCGCCCGAGCGGTCCGGCTGCGTTCCCCGTACGTCGACGCCCTGTCCCACCTGCAGCTCCGGGCGCTCCGCTCGATCCGCACCTCGGGCAGCACGGACACCACCGACGCCGACCACCGGTTGCTGCTGCTGACCGTGAACGGCATCGCCGCGGGGCTCCAGAACACCGGGTGACCCCCGGACCGGGGTGCCGGACGTCAGCGCGTCCTGCACCACCGGTCACCAAGGATCGGTAGCCTCTGACGGAGGCACGCGCACGCTCTCGAGGAGGCCCCGCACACCATGGACATCGTCGTACACGAAGCCGGCACCGAAGCGGCGGTGCTCGAGTGCTCGGGCCGCCTCAACATGGTGTCGGCCCCGGCCTTCCGCGAGACGGTCGCGTCGGTCATCGAAGGCGGACGACCCCGTGTCGCCGTCGAGCTCTCCCGGGTCGAGTTCCTCGACTCGTCCGGCCTCGGTGCGCTCGTCGGCGCACTGAAGACCGCTCGGCAGGCCGGCGGTGACCTCCGGATCGCAGCGCCGTCCGAGCAGGTCGCGATGGTGCTGAAGCTGTCGAACATCGACAAGATCCTCCGCAGCTACGCCGACGGCGACGAAGCCGTCCGCGAATGGGTCTGACCGGGGCCGTCGTGGGCGAGCACCGGCTGGACTTCGCGTCGCCGCCCGACGACGTCTCCTCGGTCCACGACTTCCTCAGCGACGTCTGGACGGCGGAACCCGCCGTCACCGTCGAGGACCGCATGGCCCTCGAACTCGCGATCATCGAGCTCGCGTCCAACGTCATCGAGCACGCCACCGCCGGCGTGCCCCTGACCTGCTCGCTGACGCTCGCGGTCGCACCTGACGGCCTGGAGGCACGGATCACCGACGACGGTCGGCCCGCGACGGTCGACGTGGCCGGTGCCACCCTGCCGGACGAACTGGCCGAGAGCGGTCGCGGTCTCGCCCTGGTGCAGATGGTGGTCGACGAACTGCGCTACGACCGGCTCGGCGACGAGAACCGGTGGACGGTCCGGAAGGCCACCCGCGGCGACTGAGCCGGTTCCCGCAGCCGGTCCATCCGGATTCATAGACCCCTCGGACCGCGTGCCACCATTCCCCTGATGACCACCCCGACCGACCCCCGGACCGTCTTCGAGACGTCCGGCTCCGACCTCGACGCCGCCCGCGCGGTGTTCGAGGAAGCGTACGACGGCGACGGGTTCCTGCCCGAGCGGTCGGCGCGGTCGTTCGACTACCGCTTCCGGTCCGTCGGCGACCCGTCGATGTCCTTCCGGTCGACCCGCTTCGATGCCCGGATGACGGGAACGGTCGACACCCCGGACGAGTTCTCGGTGACCTGGGTTTCCGATGGCGGCGGCGTGCTCGACGTCGGTCGTGACGAGGTCGCACTCGTCCCGGGCCGCCCGGTCGTGTTCCCCTCGGGTCGCCCCTTCCGCTTCGACCTGGCCGACGTCCGCCAGAGCCTGGTGCAGCTCGACCGGGTCTTCCTCGAGCGGGTCGCGGCCGAGGCGTACGGCACCGAACCCGGCACCCTCGTGTTCGACCACACCGTGGCCCCGAGCACGCCGGCCCTCCGCGCGTGGAACCACGCGGTGCAGGAGTCGGCGCGGGTGGTGCTCGGGTCCACCCCGGTGTCCACGCTCGCCCTCGCCGAGACCGCCCGGCGCACCGCCCTGGCCGTGCTGAGCACGTTCGCGCACCGCATCGTCGCGCCCGAGGTCCCCGTCCCGGCCGGTGCGACGGGCCGCGTCCGGCAAGCCGTCGAGTACATGCACGCGGCGGCGAACACGCCGATCACCACGACCGACGTCGCCGAGCACGTCGGGCTGAGCATCCGCGGCTTGCAGCAGGCGTTCCAACGGCAGCTCGGGACGGCGCCGAACGCGATGCTGCGGGGGATCCGACTCGACCGTGTCCGGGACGAACTCCGCGCCGGGACGCCGAACGACACCACGGTGGCGAGCGTGGCCGTGCGGTGGGGCTTCGCGCACCTCGGTCGCTTCTCGGCGGCGTACACGCGGCGCTTCGGCGAGTACCCCCGCGACACCCTGCGCAGCTAGCCGGACCCTCGCCCGGGACGGGGTGGGACACTCGACGGCGACGGCGCCGGACCCTCGCCCGGAACGAGTCCGGAACGAGTCCGGAACGAGGCCGGAACGAGGCCGAGCCCAGCCCGCCGGGCTCGGTCAACGACGACCACCGAGCGGCCGACACGCCGCTCACCTCCGGCGCGACATGCCACCGGATCGCGCGACACTCCGCGGATGTCCGACGCGTACGGGCGCGCGATATTCATACTCCTCACATGGAGACGCAGTCCGGTGCACGCACCCCCCTCGTGGACCCCTTCGGTCGGGAACTCGAGGAGTGGCTGCGCGATGCCCCGGCGACGCGCACGCCGTACGTCGCGGACCTCGTCGTGCCCCCGGTCACCGGACCGGTCCGTCGCCCCGTGCTCCCGTCGGTCGAGGCACCCGCCGCAGCGGCGCCCGCCGACGCGACGCCCATCGACACGCCCGCCGACGCATCGCCCGTCGTGCCCGGTCCCGCCGCGGACGCAGAGACGGACACTTCCGCAACGGCGACCGCGACGGCACCCGAGTCGACGCCCGGCGACGAGCGCGCCTTCCGCCGTGACCGCGCGCGCCACGTCGCCGTCTGCGCCCCGTCCTTCCCCGAGCCGCCCGAGCGCATCGCCCTCCGGTTCGACGACCTCGCCGTCGCGCTCGACCCGGCCAGCGGTCGCACCACGATCGAGCGCATCGACCTGCTCGAGGACGAGGTCCGCGTCCGGGACGAGGACCTCGCCCGCCTGGCCGCCTGGGAAGCCGTGGTCGCCGACGTCTCGAGCGCCGAGGTCGAGGGTGCCCGCGCCTTCGCCCGCGAGGTGTTCGCCGACCTGCTCGCCGACGCCGCCCGCGAGGCCGACCGCCGCGAGCGTGCCGCCGTCCGCCGTGCAGCCACCTCGCCGATGTCGCTCGGCGCGGTCTGCCCGGCCGTCCCCGAGCCGCACCGCGCGGTCGCCGAACCGGTCGCCCTCGAGCTGCCGCACGATTTCCTCCCGTCGGACACCGACCGCTCCGGCGCCGACCGTCCCAGTGACGGCGGCACGCGGTCCCGGCGGACCGTCGCCGCCGCGGCGACCACCGTCCGCGACGCGACCACGGACGCACCGGACGTGCCCGCGCGCCCGGTGTCGGGCCTCCTGTCCGTCGCGCCCGTCTCGCCGCCGCTCGCGGCGTCCGGCCGACCGACGCCGCTGGTGCAGCCGGCCACCGGCCCCACGGTCATCGACCGCGAGGCCTTTGCCGCGGTCCTCCGCGCCCACACCGGGGAGTCGCCGGTGGTCTCGGTGAGCGTCCCTGCGGCCGCGCCGCTGCCGGTCGTCACCGTCGACGAGACCCCGACGTCGGCCGACGAGCCGACGCGCGCCGACGCCGGCCAGGAGGCCCGTGCGGACGCCACCGACGCCGCACGGCCCGGCTGGTGGTCGCGTCTCGTCGCCCGGCTCCTGCACCTCGTCGGCCGTCGCTGACCGCCGGTCGGGGCCGCGCCGCTCGGTACACTGACGGGATGCCGACGCTCCGAGAACTGCAGTCCGTCGTCGAGTCCCTGTGGCCGGCGGCCGGGGCGGAGTCCTGGGACGCCGTCGGGCTCGTCTCCGGTGACCCGGACGCCGTCGTCGAGCACGTGCACCTCGCGGTCGACGCCGTCCCGGACACCGCGCGCGAAGCCGTCGCCCTCGGTGCCGACCTGCTCGTCACGCACCACCCGCTGCTCCTGCGGGGGGTGACGACCATCGACGAGTCCACCTACAAGGGCAGCGTGCTGGCCACCCTCGTCCGCGGTGGGTGCGCGCTCCTCGCCGCGCACACGAACGCCGACGTCGTGACGACCGGCACCTCCGCCGTGCTCGCCGACCGCATCGGGCTCGTCGACCAGCGGCCGCTCGAACCCGCGGCCGACGGTGCGACCGGCATCGGTCGTGTCGGGGTGCTCACCGAGCCGACGTCCCTCGGTGCCCTCGCGCGGCGCATCGTGGACGTCCTGCCCGCGACGGCGACCGGGGTCCGGGTGTCGGGGGAGTACGACCGGCCCGTTCGCACCGTCGCCCTGTGCGCCGGTGCCGGGGACGCGTACCTGGGCAACGCCGCCGTGCGGGGAGCCGACGTGTACGTCACGAGCGACCTCCGCCACCACCCGGCCTCCGAGTTCCGGGAGCAGGCGATGGTGTCCGACGGCCCGGCGCTCGTCGACACGTCGCACTGGGCCACCGAGTGGCTCTGGCTCGACGTCGCCGCCGACCAGCTCCGCACCGCCGCCGGGGTCCGCGTGACCGTCAGCGACCTCCGAACCGACCCGTGGGACTTCGCCGTCCTGCCATCCGCACCCAACGAAGGAGCCTGACCATGAAGGCATCACCCGAGGACCAGGCCACCCTGCTCGACCTCCAGCGGCTCGACAACGACATCACGCGCCTGGCGCACCGGATCAGCTCGCTGCAGAAGGGCGAGCACCTGACCGAGCTCGGCACGCGTGCCGTGGCGCTCCGGGCGCAGCTCGTCGCGGCCACGGGTGAGGTCGAGGATGCCGAGCGCGACCTCGCCCGTCTCGAGTCCGACACCGCGACCGCGCAGGCCCGGGTCGACCGCGACACCACGCTGCTGCAGAACGTCGGCAACGCGAAGGACGCCGCCGGGCTGCAGAACGAACTCGACTCGCTGAACCGCCGCATCGGTGACCTCGAGACGCAGGAGCTCGAGGTGATGGAGTCGCTCGACCGCTTCCGCGCCCGGGTCGGCGACATCGAGTCGCAGCTCGCCGAACTCGACGGGGAGCGCGGACGGCTCATGGGGGTCCGCGACGACGGCATCGCCCGCTTCGAGAAGGACCGCGTCGCCGCGGAGCAGGCGCGTGCCGACGTCGCCGCTGCGGTGCCGGCCGACCTGCTCGCGCTCTACGAACGGCAGCGCGCCCGCTACGGCTTCGGTGCGTCGCTCCTGCAGGGTGGCGTGTCCACGGCGTCGGGCGTCACGCTGACGAACTCCGACCTCGCGGCGATCCGCGCTGCGGCGCCGGACGACGTCGTGCTCTGCCCGGACAGCGACGCCATCCTGGTCCGCACGGCGGAGTCCGGCCTCTAGCGCGGACCCCACCACGCACGCACGACAGCCCGGCACCTCGCGGTGCCGGGCTGTCGTGCGTGCACGGTCCTGAGGCGAACGGGCCGGCCGTACGCCGGGTTCTGTCCCGCGGCTCGCGCCGCGGTGACGGCCATCTCTCTCGGACCGACGTTGCCGTCGGCCTCCAGCGGTCTACCCGAGGACTCAGCGAGCAGCTTCGACATCCTCTGTCTGACCTTGCTCCGGGCGAGGTTTACCGAGCGGATCCGGTCACCCGGACCCCTGGTGGTCTCTTACACCACCGTTTCACCCTTACCGACGTCGCCGCCGGCGGTCTGTTCTCTGTGGCACTGTCTCGCGGATTGCTCCGGGTGGGTGTTACCCACCGCCCTGCTCTGTGGAGCCCGGACGTTCCTCGGCACTCCCGGGGGAGTGACGCGACCGTCTCACCGACCCGTTCGCTCCGACGAGTGTAGCGGGCCGCCGAGCGGCGGTCGCCCGGCTAGCGGGTGCTGCGCGCGGCGAGGGTCGCGGCACCGATGATGCCCGCGTTGTTCCGGAGCGTCGCCGGGATGATCTCCGCCTGCAGGTCGAGCAGCGGCAGGAACTCCTCGTGCTGCTTCGACACGCCGCCACCGACGACGATGAGCTCGGGGGAGAGCAGGGCCTCGAGGCGCGAGTAGTACTTCTGCAGGCGCTTCGCCCAGTGCTTCCAGGTCAGGTCGTCCCGCTCCTTGGCGGCGAACGACGCCTTCGTCTCGTAGTCGACGCCCTCGATCTCGAGGTGGCCGAGCTCGGCGTTGACGATGAGCACGCCGTCGTTGATGAGCGCGGTGCCGATGCCGGTGCCGAGCGTCGTCATGATGACCAGGCCGTCGCGGCCCTTCGCCGCGCCGAACTGCTGCTCGGCGAAACCGGCGGCGTCGGCGTCGTTCACGAAGTGGATGGAGCGGCCGAGTTCCTTCTCGAAGAGCGACTCGGCCTCGAACCCGATCCACTTCTTCGACACGTTCGCCGCCGACATGGTCTTGCCGTCGCGGACGATCGCCGGGAAGCAGACCCCGACCGCGACGTCGGACGCGGGCGAGAGGTCGTCGAGGATCGACTTCGCCACGTCGACGATGTCGTGCGGCTTGCCGCCCTCGGGGGTCGCCTTCTTGATGCGGTCGGTGGTGAGCTGCCCGGACTCGGTGTCCACGATCGCGCCCTTGATGCCTGTTCCGCCGATGTCGACGCCGACTGCGAGTGAGGTCATGGGGAGCGGTGCCTTCCGTTGGTCGTGCTGCGGGGGTGGTGTGGTCAGGAGACGGTGAGGAGTTCGGTGCCGCGTTCGGTCACCAGGAGGGTGTGCTCGAACTGCGCGGTCCACGACTTGTCGCGCGTGGTGACGGTCCAGTCGTCGGCCCAGATGTCGGCCTCGACGCGGCCGAGGGTGAGCATCGGCTCGATCGTGAAGACCATGCCGGGCTCGATGACGGTGTCGTGGCGGACGTCGTCGACGTGCGGGATGATGAGCCCGGAGTGGAATGCCCGACCGACGCCGTGTCCGGTGTAGTCGCGCACGACGCCGTAGCCGAAACGCTTGGCGTAGGACTCGATGGCCCGTCCGATCACGTTCACCTGACGGCCGGGGGCGACGGCGCGGATGCCGCGGTGCATGGCCTCCTCCGTCCGGGTGACGAGGTCCTGGACCTCCTGCGAGGCCGAGCCGACCACGAAGGTGCGGTTCGTGTCGCCGTGCATCCCGTCCTTGTACGCGGTGATGTCGATGTTGACGATGTCGCCGTCCTGCAGCACGGTGTCGTCCGGGATGCCGTGGCAGATGACCTCGTTGAGCGAGGAGCACAGCGATTTCGGGTAGCCGCGGTAGCCGAGCGTGGACGGGTAGGCACCGTGGGCGACGACGTACTCGTGGCCGATCCGGTCGAGTTCGTCGGTCGTGACGCCGGGACGGATGGCCTCCCCGACGGCGTCGATGGCGCGGGAGGCGATGCGGCCCGCGGCACGGATGCGCTCGACCTCGTCCGGGGTGTAGGTGTCCCCGAGGCCGTGCTCGTGCGGTTCGACCTTGCCGACGTACTCGGGACGCTCGATGTCCCTGGGCACGGCCCGCTGCGGTGCGATCCGGCCGGCGGTCAGGTGTCCGTGTTCGTCCCGGGGCATGCCGACCACTCTAGCGGCGTGTCGGAGCGGGCCGTCCGCCCTGCATGCCCGCGGGTACCGCTGCCCGCTCGTCCGGACCGCCGTCCGCCCGGTGCGCCCCGCGGGTACCGTCGAGCCCATGAGCGACGAACGCATCGAATCCCAGTGGTGGTACAACGACAAGACCGGTGTGGTCGAGCAGGGGCTCAAGTCCCCGAACCGGCACCACATCGGCCCGTTCGCGAACCGTGACGAGGCCGCGCACGCCCTCGACCGCATCCGGGCCAACAACGAGCGTGCGGACGCGGCCGACGGCGACGCCTGACCCTCAGCCCGTCGCGGTGCCGGTGGTGTCAGCCGGCGGTTCGGGCTCGGTGCGGAACCCGATTAGCTTGTGCGTGCCGTCGCAGTAGGGCTTGAGCACGGACTTCCCGCACCGGCACAGCGCCACCGTGCGCCGTCGGCGGGGGAGTTCCTGCCCGTCCGGACCGAGCACGGCGACGTCGCCGCGGAGCAGGAACGGGCCGTCCGGGTAGGCGACGATGGACGGCTCGTCGTCCCGCTCACGCGACATCGCCGACACCGCCCGTCGTGGCGGGGACGGGCACCGCACCGGCAGCAGCGCCGTCGCCGTCGATCGGTCGGCGGAGCGAGCTGCGCCCGGCCTCCCAGCTCGACAGCAGCTGCGCCCCGGCCATCCCCTCGACGGTCAGGCAGGCGGCCGCGCCGAACATGACGTCGTCGAGCAGCGTCGGGTCCGCCTCGACCAGGCCGCCGGCGAGGTCCCGGCCGGCGATCTGCTCGTGCACCGCGTCGGCCTCGACGTGCTCGTCGAAGTACCAGGTGGCGTCCTCGTCGAAGCCGTGCCGGCGGAAGCCGTCGCCGTACAGCTTGCTCGGGATCGACGACGTCATCTCGAACGCGGCGAGGTGCCCGACGATCGCGCCGCGGAGCCGACGGTGCAGCCCGAACATGCTCATCATGTTGAGCGCGCCGAGGGTGATCGCGGGCAGGTGGTCGACGTAGGCGCCGTACGCGTCGTCGAGCCCCGCTGCCCGGAGGGTGCGCGCGAAGATCGCCGAGTGCATGCGCTTCGGGCGTCCGCCGCCGTACTCGTCTGACTGGATCTCCACGAGCGCTGCCTTCGCGCGGCCGGACAGCCGGGGGATCGCCCAGCTGTGCGGGTCGGCCTCCTTCAGCGTGTATGCAGTCTTCTGCACGAGGAACTCGCGGATCTGCTCACGGTCGGCCTTCCGTGCCACCCAGCGCGAGACGCTCGGCCCGCTGTCCGCCGCGGTCAGCGCGAAGAGGGCTGCCGAGACCGCCTCCGCCGTGGGCTCCGGCCGTTCCGGCACCGGCACCACGGTGCGCACTGCGGCCTCGAGGGCCGTCTCGAGCACGGCGCGCGTCGCGAGCAGTGTCGTGTCCCACTCGAGGCGGTCGTCGACGCCGATGACCCCGCCGTAGTGGAGCTCGTACAGGACGAAGAGCGCGAGCTGGAGGTCGTCGTCGTGCAGGACGTCGGACGACGCGGCGACGGCAGCGGCCGCGGTGGTCGGCAACGACTCCCCGGGTGCGCCACCGAGCAGCGCGTCGAGGACGGCAGCGCTCAGCGGGCCGCGGGCCTCCGGAGTCGGCATGGGGGTCTGGGTGAGGACTTCGGCGGCGTCGAGGACGGCCATGACGGGGCTCCTTCGCGGATCGGTACCGGTCGATACTCCCCGGTACCCCTGACAACCGGCCGCGCAGCGCTCCGACCGCGCGCGTCCCGCCCACGACCGGCGACTCGGGCACTAGCCTGTGTGCACGGTCGCGATGCGGCCTCCGGCGAGCCGCGACGCGGCCCGGCGAACACGGAAAGGTCGTGCATGGACAAGCAGACGGACTTCGTGCTCCGCACCATCGAGGAGCGCGGGATCAAGTTCATCCGGCTCTGGTTCACCGACGTGATCGGGACGCTCAAGTCGGTCGCCATCGCACCGGCCGAGGTCGAGGGCGCGTTCGCCGAGGGCATCGGCTTCGACGGTTCGGCGATCGAGGGGCTCTCCCGGTCGTACGAGGCCGACGTGCTCGCGCACCCGGACCCCTCCACGTTCCAGATCCTGCCGTGGCGCGGCGAGGTGGACCCGACCGCGCGGATGTTCTGCGACATCACGACCCCGGACGGGCAGCCCGCCGTGGCCGACCCGCGCAACGTCCTCAAGCGGACGCTGGCGAAGGCGAGCGACCGCGGCTTCACGTTCTACACACACCCCGAGATCGAGTTCTACCTCCTGAAGAGCCGCGAGTGGAAGGACGGCGGCCCGCAGCCCGTCGACCAGGCCGGCTACTTCGACAACGTCCCCGGCGGCAGCGCACACGACTTCCGTCGGCGCTCGGTCCGCATGCTCGAGGACCTCGGCATCTCGGTGGAGTTCAGCCACCACGAGGCCGGCCCCGGCCAGAACGAGATCGACCTCCGCTACGCCGACGCCCTCACCATGGCGGACAACATCATGACCTTCCGCACGGTCGTGAAGGAGGTGGCGATCGAGCAGGGTGTCTACGCGACCTTCATGCCGAAGCCGCTCTCCGGCCAGCCGGGCTCGGGCATGCACACGCACGTCTCGCTCTTCGAGGGCGACCAGAACGCGTTCTACGAGCCCGGCGGCGAGTACCAGCTCTCGCCGACCGCCAAGCAGTTCATCGCCGGCGTGCTCAAGCACGCGCCGGAGATCACTGCGGTGACGAACCAGTTCGTCAACTCGTACAAGCGCCTGTGGGGCGGTGACGAGGCTCCGTCCTTCGTGACGTGGGGCCACAACAACCGGTCCGCGCTCGTCCGCGTGCCGCTCTACAAGCCGAACAAGGGCCAGTCGGCACGCATCGAGTACCGCGGGATCGACTCCGCCGCGAACCCGTACCTGGCGTACTCGCTGCTCCTCGCGGCCGGCCTCAAGGGCATCGAGGAGGGCTACGAGCTCCCCGCCGAGGCCGAGGACAACGTCTGGAGCCTGTCCGACTCCGAGCGGAAGGCCCTGGGCTACAGCCAGCTCCCCGCGAGCCTCGACCACGCGCTGTCGCTCATGGAGGACTCCGAGCTCGTCGCGGAGACCCTCGGTGAACAGGTCTTCAACTTCGTCCTGCTCAACAAGCGCCAGGAGTGGAAGCGGTACCGCGACCAGGTGACGCCGTTCGAGCTGGACACGAACCTCGGCATGCTCTGACGCGTCGTCGGGACACCACGGGAGCGGACGCGAGATGACCAGCAGGACAGCGACGTCCCGTTCCCAACTGGCGCGGCTCGGCTTCGCCGACCTGTCCGGCACACTCGAGCGCATCGCCGGCCTGGAGGCGCGCCCCGCGTCCGACCCGCGGGTCCCGATCGCGGACGCCGAGTCGGTCTGGGCCGCCACCGCGGACCCGGACGGTGCGTTGCTCGCCCTCGAACGGCTCGTCGAGTCCGCGCCCGACCAGCTGCGTCCGGTCCTGGCCGACCCCGCGGCGACCGAGCGCCTGGTCCGGTTGCTCGGCGCCTCGATCGGCCTGGGCGAGTTCCTGCAGCGCCGGCCGGAGGAACTCGCGCTCCTGCTCGACCCGGTCGCACCACCGTGGTCGCAGGAGCGGTACACGGCGTCGCTGACCGAGGCCGTCGACGACACCACGGGGGAGACCGCCCGCCGTCGCCTCCGCGTCCGCTACCGACGCCACCTCGCGCAGATCGCGCTGTTCGACGTCCTGCACACGACCCCGACCGAGGCGTTCCCCGCCGTCGCCGCGGGTCTGGCCGACCTGGCCGGTGCTGCGCTCGACGTCGCGGTCCTGGTGGCCCGGCGCGAGGTGCCGTTCCCCGCGGCCGACGTCGCGGCGACCCCGCTCGCGGTGATCGCGATGGGCAAGGCCGGTGCCCGCGAGCTGAACTACGTGAGCGACGTCGACGTCATCTTCGTGACCGAACCGACGGAGCCGCCGGCCGGTGAGGACGGTCCGTCGATCAGCACCGACCGGGCCGTGCTCATCGCGACCCGCCTGGCCATCGCGGCGACCCACGTCATCACCGACCTCGCCGCCGAACCCGCCCTGTGGGAGGTCGACGCGAACCTCCGACCCGAGGGCAAGGACGGCGCCCTCGTCCGCACGCTCGAGTCCCACGTGGCGTACTACGAGCGCTGGGCGAAGGGGTGGGAGTTCCAGGCGCTGCTCAAGGCGCGGGCGATCGCGGGGTCCGTCGACCTCGGGGAGCGCTACGTCGCCGCCGTGGCTCCGTTCGTCTGGGAGTCGTCGAAGCGCCCCGGGTTCGTCGAGTCGGTGCAGCGCATGCGGGAGCGCGTGACGGCACACATCCCGGACGCGCAGGTCGACCGGCAGCTCAAGCTCGGGCCGGGCGGACTGCGCGACGTCGAGTTCACGGTCCAGCTCCTGCAGCTCGTGCACGGCCGCGACGACGCCTCGGTGCGGGTGCGGTCGACGCTCGAGGCCATGGACGCCCTCGCCGCCGCCGGGTACGTCGGCCGCCCCGAGGCCGCGCGCTTCGGGCCCGACTACGCCCTGCTGCGGGTGCTCGAGCACCACATCCAGCTCCGGCGGTTGCAGCGGACCCACCTGATGCCGTCCGACGAGGACGAACTGCGGGTCCTGGCACGCTCGACCCGCCTGGCGTCCTCGGCCTCCGGACTGCAGGACCGCTGGCGCTCCGTGAAGCTCGAGGTGCGCGGCCTGCACGAGCGGCTGTTCTACCGGCCGATGCTCTCGGCCGTCGCGGCGACCGACGGCGAGATCGTCCTGACGAGCGGACAGGTGCGCGACCGGCTCACCGCGATCGGGTTCCTCGACCCGGACGGCGCGGTGACCCACATCCGCGCGCTCACCCAGGGCACGTCCCGGCGTGCGGCGATCCAGCGCAACCTGCTGCCGGTGCTGCTCCGCTGGATGGCCGAGGGGCCGGCGCCGGACCGTGCGCTGCTCGCCTTCCGCCGCCTGAGCGACACGCTGGGGGAGTCGAGCTGGTTCCTCCGGATGCTGCGCGACTCGTCCGGTGCCGCGCACAGCCTGACCACCGTCCTCTCCGAGTCCGCGTTCCTCTCCGGGCTGCTCGAGCGGTTCCCGGAGGCGGTCGCCTGGCTCGACGAACCCGAGACCCTGCTGCGGCCCCGCCCCCTGCCGGCCCTGCTCGCCGAGACCGGTGCGACGACCGCGCGGCACGGGGACGCGGTGGACACGGCGGCCGCCCTGCTCCGGGGCGTCCGACGCCGCGAGACACTCCGCCTCGGCATGGCCGCCGTGCTCGGGTACCTCGACGTCGACGGGCTCGGCCCGGCGCTCACGGACGTCACCGAGGCGACGCTGAGCGGCGCCCTCGACCTGGCACGCCGGGACGCCCCCTCGGGCCTGGAGTTCGGCGTCGTCGCGATGGGACGGTACGGCGGCCGCGAGCTCGGCTTCGGCTCGGACGCCGACGTGCTCTTCGTCTACCGGTCGACCACCGTGCCGAACGAGGTCGCCTCGCGCGCCGCGCAGGTCGTCGTGCGCGAGCTGAACCGCCTGACCGAGGACGCCCTGCACCCGTTCGACCTGGACATCGACCTGCGTCCGGAAGGCAAGAACGGCCCGGTGGTGCGGTCCCTCGACTCGTACGCGGCCTACTACGCCCGCTGGTCGCTCACGTGGGAGGCGCAGGCGCTCCTCCGTGCCCGCGGCGCCGTGGGGGACCAGCAGCTGCTCCGCGACTTCGAGCACCTGGCCGACCGGACCCGCTACCCCGAGGCGATCGAGGAGCGCGAGGTCCGCGAGGTCCGGCGCATCAAGGCCCGGGTCGAGTCGGAGCGCCTGCCGCGGGGCGCCGACCCCGCCCGGCACCTCAAGCTCGGCCGCGGGTCGTTGAGCGACGTCGAGTGGTTCGTGCAGCTCCTGCAGCTGCAGCACGGACGCGCGCAGCCGACCCTGCGGACGACCTCCACGCTCGAGGCGCTGCAGGCCGCGACCGACGCCGGCTGGGTCGGTGCCGAGGACGCCGAGCGGCTCGCCGCGGCGTGGCGGTTCGCCTCGCGGACGCGGAGCGCCCTCGTGCTCTGGTCGGGCCGGACGACCGACGTGCTGCCCGTCGAGCGCACGCAGCTCGAGGGCATCGCCCGGTTGCTCGAGTACCCGCCGGGCTCCGCGTCGCAGCTCGAGGAGGACTACCTCGCGGTCACCCGACGCGCACGGCAGGTCTTCGAGCGCGAGTTCTACGGCGCCTGAGCCGAGCGCGACACGCCCGGACGGCGCCGTTCGCGTGCCGTCGACGGAGCATGTCGACGATGATCTCCGACGGGTGTCGAACGTCCCCCGTTCACATCGCTCGCGTACCCCGGTCGGTTCCGTAGCGGTACGAGTCTCCGGCGCCGTCCCGAGTTCCCGACCGACGGTCGCTGTTCGGCGCGCCGAATCCGGTCGTCCCGCCCCGAAGGCCTGCTGACCGGGGGTTCCCTGCGGAGCGGTGACGCGCCTCCCGGCCGTCCCCGTGGTCGTCGGTCGTCGTCCCGGCCGTCGGACCGGTCCACCCAACTGCTGACAGCACCAGGGAGGACAGGGCGCTGTCCGACGCCGCGCGGACCACGGTGTACCCCGTCGACGGTGCTGGTCACCCCCGCCCGGGGGCCACGTTGCGCGGCGAGTCTGCGATCTGTCTGAATGAGCACACCCGAACCGACCCCGATTTCCCGATGGCGTGGAATCTCCCCTCGAACGTTGAAGCAGGGATCGATGTTCACCTTCATCCTCCAAGTCCGGCAGATGGTCGACGGGCACCCCGAGTTCTACCTGTTCACCGTGTACTCACTGGTGATCTGGCTGCTCTGGTTGCTCAAGGTCGTGCTGTCCGCGCGCTACCGCCCCTTCACCGGCACGTACACCGGGACGACGAGCGTCGTCGTCCCCGTCGTGGACGAGCCGCTCGACCTGTTCCGGGACGTCATCGGCCGCATGGTCGACCAGCAGCCCGGCGAGATCATCGTCGTCATCAACGGCGCCCGGAACACGGCACTCGAAGCGGTCTGCGAGGAGTTCGCACCCCTCGTCCGCTGGGCCCACACGCCGATCCCCGGCAAGCGGAACGCCGTGAAGGTGGGCACCGAGATGTCCACCGGCGACATCACGGTCCTCGTCGACTCTGACACCGTGTGGACGCCCGGGACGCTCGTCGAGCTGCTCAAGCCGTTTGCCGACGAGTCCGTCGGCGGCGTCACCACCCGGCAGCGCATCCTCGAGCCGAACCGCTCGTGGATCACCCGCTGGGCGGACTGGCTGGAGAACTCGCGCGCGCTGTACTCGATGCCCGCGCAGAGCGTCCTCGGTCAGATCGGCTGCCTGCCCGGGCGGACCATCGCGTTCCGGCGGAGCATCCTCGTCCGCGTCATGGACCGCTTCATGCACGAGGAGTTCATGGGCGTCTTCCTCGAGGTGTCCGACGACCGGACGCTGACGAACCTGACGCTCAAGGAGGGCTACCGGACCGTCTACCAGTACACGTCGCTCGTGTACACGGACGCACCGCTGCAGGTGAAGAAGCTGTTCAAGCAGCAGCTCCGCTGGGCCCGCGGCTCGCAGTACAACACGCTGCGGATGCTCCCGTGGATGTTCGGCCACGCGCCGGTCCTCGCGCTGTTCTTCCTGACCGACATCATCCTGCCGTTCATGCTGTTCGGCGTGATCGCGGGCTGGGTCTACCGGGCGCTCACCGGCCAGGGGCAGAACCTGTACGAGGGGATCCTGCACCAGTACGGCTTCTCGACGGGCTTCGTGTACGTCGCGGCCCTCATGGTGGTCTCCAGCGTGCTGAGCATGGCGATCCGGCAGATGCGGCACCTCGCCGAGAAGCCGTCCGACTTCTTCCGACTGCCGATGTTCATCATCGTCTCGACGTTCTTCCTCATGCCGATCCGCCTCATCGGGTTCTTCCGGTTGGCGCACGCCAGTGGGTGGGGCACCCGTGCCGGTGCCTACGCCGGCGGTCCGGTCGAGGAGGACCCGGCGCACCCCGTCACCGTCGCGGCCGTCCCGGTCAGCCCGGTCGACCACGGCGCGCAGCCCGCTCCCGTCGGCAGCACCGACGACCAGGCGGCCGTCGACCGCGCGTTCGACGAGATCTTCGGGACGGAGGCGACCACCGCCTCCACGGCGACCGCCGTCGCCACCCGGCGTGACGTCGTCACCGCGACCGGGACGGACCCGACCCGGTCGGCCCTGACCCCGACGGCCCTGACCCGGTCGACCCCGTCGGCGAAGCCGACCCGCGCCCGCCGACTCAACCCCTACGCATCGATCCCGTACGTCATCGGGATCGCGGTCTTCGCACTGGAGGCGTTCCTCATTGTCTGATCCTTCCCGCCCCACGAGCACCTGGTGGGCTCCCTCCACCCGGCACGCCAAGCGCACCGCCGCGGGGATGGCCGCGATCGTCGCGGTCCTCGCCCTCATCACCTGGTCGGTCTGGATCTCGCCCTCCGGCCCGGTCTCCACCGCGGTCAGTCGCGCCCTCGGCGTCCCCACCAAGCAGGAGCCGACGGCCGACGCGAAGGCCCTGCAGGCGAAGCTCGCCGACGCACAGCAGCGGATCTGGACGCTCGAGGGGAAGCTGCAGAGCACCTCCGCGCAGTCCGGCTCCCGCAGCGACCAGGTCACGCAGCTCAAGGCGCAGATCGCCGACCTGCGCTCGCAGCTCGGCTCGGCGCGGTCCGGGTCCGGCACCACCACGGCCTCCGGGCACGGCAGCGGGCAGGGCGGTGTCGGCTCGGGAGGCGCGTCCGGCTCCGGCGGGTCCGGTCGCGCTGGCGGCTCCGACGGTCACGGCGGACCGGGCGGGTCCGGCGGATCCGGCGGATCGGGCGGATCGGGCGGCAGTGGCGGAACCGGCGCGACGCCGGGCCACGGCGGCGGGCCGACCGTCGTCCCCGGCACCGGCGGTCCGTCCACCGACCCGGACCCGGCAGCCCCCGTCGACGTCCCGACCAAGTCCGAGGTCCTCGCGCAGCAGTCCCGCTGGTACGGCCTGTACACGGCGCAGTCGCCCTTCAACTGGGCCGAGTACGACGACGTGTCTCAGCAGGTCGGGCGGGCCACGAACATGGTCGGCTTCTTCCAGGGCTTCGACCAGGACTTCAACGCCAACGCCGTCCAGCGCGCCTGGACGAACGGTCGCGTCCCCCTCATGACGTGGGAGACCCGACCCGCCAAGACCGGCAACGACCAGAAGTACGTCGCCGGCTACACCAACAGCGACATCACCGGCGGGGCGTTCGACGCCTACCTGACGAAGTACGCCGAGGACCTCGTGGCGAACGGTCAACCGCTCGTCATCCGCCTCGACCACGAGATGAACGGGTCCTGGTACAACTGGTCCGACGGTTCCGCGCAGCAGAACAACCCGGGGTCCTTCGTCGCCATGTGGCAGCACGTGCACGACGTCTTCGACCAGGCCGGCGCGAGCGACTACGTCATCTGGGACTGGGCCCCGACGCGCATCGACGCCCTGGGCAACCCGAAGTACCAGACCGTCGACTACATGCGGGCGTACTACCCGGGCGACGACTACGTCGACTGGGTCGGCATGAGCGGCTACTACCGCAAGGCCGAGGAAGCGCCGACGTTCGACACCACGTTCGGCCGGACGCTCGAGCAGATCCGGCAGATCGCCCCGGACAAGCGGATCCTGCTCAGCGAGATCGGCGCGACCGAGACCGGCGGCGCCGTCACCGACGGGCAGAAGGCGCAGTGGATCACCTCGCTCTTCGACGCCCTCGCCGACCCGGCCAACGCCGACGTCATCGGGTTCGCGTACTTCAGCGAGACCGCCACCACCATCGTCGACGGGGTCCGCACCACGAACGACTGGCGACTCAACTCCCGCGCCGACAGCATGGCGGCGTTCGTCGCCGGCATCGGCCGCACCGACACCGACTACGACCTGCAGGAGGTCAAGCAGTGACCGCACCGACGACGCCGACCGATTCGGCAGACACCCGCCCCGCACCCGTCATCAGCGTCATCGGCACCGGGTACCTCGGCGCCACCCACGCTGCCGCCATGGCCGAGATGGGCTTCGAGACCATCGGCGTGGACGTCGACCCCGCCAAGCTCGCCGCCCTGTCCGCCGGTGAGGTGCCGTTCTACGAGCCCGGCCTGCCCGAGCTCATCACGAAGCACGTCGCCAGCGGGAAGCTCCGGTTCACCGCGGACATCGCATCAGCCGTGGCCGCCGCGGACGTCCACTTCGTCTGCGTCGGCACCCCGCAGCGGGCCGGGTCGCACGCGGCGAACCTGTCCTACGTCGAGAGCGCCACCCGCGGCGTCGCCGAGCACCTCACCCACCCGGGCCTCATCGTCGGCAAGTCGACGGTCCCGGTCGGGACGGCCGCTCGACTCCGCGGCATCGTCGCCGAGTTCACCCCGGCCGGCATCGACGCGGAACTCGTCTGGAACCCGGAGTTCCTCCGCGAGGGCAAGGCCGTCGAGGACACCCTGCACCCGGACCGCCTGGTCTGGGGTGGGGCATCGCCCGCCGCGGACGCCGTCATCCGCGAGGTCTACGCCGCCCCGATCGCCGAGGGCACCCCGGTCATCACGACCGACCTGGCCACCGCCGAACTCGTGAAGGTCAGCGCCAACGCGTTCCTCGCGACGAAGATCTCGTTCATCAACGCGATCTCCGAGATGTGCACCATCGCCGGGGCCGACGTGTCGACGCTCGCCGATGCACTCGGGCACGACGTCCGGATCGGGCGGAAGTTCCTCAACGCCGGGCTCGGGTTCGGCGGCGGCTGCCTGCCGAAGGACATCCGCGCCCTCATGCACCGCGCGAACGAGCTCGGCGCCGGCCGCGTGGTGGGCCTCATGCAGCAGGTGGACGAGATCAACATGGGCCAGCGGCAGCGGGTCATCGACATGGCGATCGAGTCGGCCGGGGGATCGGTCCTCAACCGCCGGATCGCCGTCGTCGGAGCCGCGTTCAAGCCGCTCACCGACGACGTGCGTGACTCGCCCGCGCTGAACGTCGCCGCGGCGCTGCACCTCCGCGGTGCCCAGGTGACCCTCTGGGACCCCGAGGCGATGGAGACCGCCCGCCGCTCGTTCCCCACCCTTACGTACGCCGAGTCCATGACGGGGGCGATCGAGGGCGCGGACCTCGTGCTCGTGCTCACCGAGTGGGACGAGGTCGTCGCGGCGGACCCCGCTGCCCTCGCGGCCGTCGTCGGGCAGCGGGTCGTCATCGACGCCCGCAACTGCCTGCCGGTCGACCGGTGGGTCGCGGCGGGGTGGACGGTGCGGTCGCTCGGGCGGCCGAGTCCGGCCGTGGTGCCGGCAGCGAGCGTCGCCGCGGGTGCGACCGACGCGTTGGCTGCAGCGCGGTAGGCGGCGGCGTCGCTTGTGGGGCCCGTGCCGTGCCGGCGCGGGCCCCGTTCGTGTGCGCGTGTTGCGCTTCCGTCGTGTGCGCGTGCTGCGCTTCCCCGTCGGTGTCCCCGCCAGCCCCGCCCGCCGGTTCGGTGCGGGCTCGCCCACGCGGCGCGGGCCCGCGGCTCGGCGCGGACGCCGGTGTGGGGCGCGAAAGCGACGGATCGCCGTGCCGCCCCCGCCTCGATCTGTCGCTTTCGCGTCGGGGACCGGGGGCGACCGCCTGGAGGAGCGGCGCCGGTCTGGCGGACCGGTGCCGGGCCTCCAGGCTGGTGCGCCGTGCGCGGCGGGTACGAGGAAGGGCCCCGCACCTGACGGTGCGGGGCCCTTCCGGGTGAGCGGACTCAGACGCCGAAGTACAGCTCGTACTCGAACGGGTGGGGACGCTGGGCGAGGGGGAGGATCTCCTTCTCGCGCTTGTAGTCGATCCAGGTCTGGATGAGGTCCTCGGTGAAGACGTTGCCCTTCGTGAGGAACTCGTGGTCCGCCTCGAGCGCGTCGAGCGCCTGCGACAGGCCGGCCGGCACCTGGGGGATGTTCTTGGCCTCCTCCGGCGGGAGCTCGTAGAGGTCCTTGTCGACCGGCTCGTGCGGCTCGATGCGGTTCTGGATACCGTCGAGGCCGGCCATCAGCTGCGCGGCGAACGCGAGGTACGGGTTGCCGGAGGCGTCGGGCGCGCGGAACTCGATGCGCTTGGCCTTCGGGTTCGTGCCCGTGATCGGGATGCGGATCGCTGCCGAACGGTTGCCCGCCGAGTAGACGAGGTTGACGGGGGCCTCGAAGCCCGGGACCAGGCGGTGGTACGAGTTCACCGTCGGGTTGGTGAAGGCGAGGAGGGCCGGCGCGTGGCGGAGGATGCCGCCGATGTACCAGCGGGCCAGGTCGGAAAGGCCGCCGTAGCCGTTCTCGTCGTAGAACAGCGGGCTGCCGTCGGACCAGAGCGACTGGTGGGTGTGCATGCCCGAGCCGTTGTCACCGAAGAGCGGCTTCGGCATGAAGGTGGCGACCTTGCCCCACTGCTCGGCCGTGTTCTTGACGATGTACTTGAACTTGAGGATGTCGTCGGCAGCGTGGACCAGCGTGTCGAACTTGTAGTTGATCTCCTGCTGGCCGCCGGTGCCCACCTCGTGGTGTGCGCGCTCGAGCTCGAGGCCGGCGTCGATCAGCTTGAGCGAGATGTCGTCGCGGAGGTCGGCCGTCTTGTCGACCGGCGACACCGGGAAGTAGCCGCCCTTGTACGGGGTCTTGTTGGCGAGGTTGCCGCCCTCTTCTTCGCGGCCGGTGTTCCAGGCGCCCTCTTCGGAGTCCACCGAGAAGAACGACTCGTTCTGCGTGACCGAGTAGCGGACGTCGTCGAAGATGTAGAACTCGGCCTCGGGCGCGAAGAACGCGGTGTCGGCGATGCCGGTCGAGGCCAGGTACTTCTCGGCCTTCTTCGCCACCTGGCGCGGGTCACGGCCGTAGATCTCGCCGTTGCGGGGGTTGTAAATGTCGAACACCATGATCAGCGTGCGCTCCGCGCGGAACGGGTCCACGTACGCCGTCGTCACGTCGGGGATGAGCTGCATGTCCGACTCGTGGATCGACGCGAAGCCGCGGATCGAGGAGCCGTCGAAGAGCTGACCGACGGCGAAGAAGTCCTCGTCGACCGTTGATGCGGGGATGTTGAAGTGCTGCTGGACCCCGGGGAGGTCCGTGAACCGGATGTCGAGGAACTTGACGTCCGTGTCCTTGATGAAGGCGAGCACCTCGGAGGAATCACTGAACATGCGAGTCGGTCTCCTGTGGGGTTGGGTGGTGTCGAGGGAACCAGGAGGCACCCTCCGACGAGGCTAGAGACACCGAGTTTCCCGGACGTGACTGCGTTGTTTCCAGCGTGTTACGTGGCGGGGGAGCGCCTACGCTGGGGACATGGCCCGCTCCACTCCGCCCTCCTCGTCCGCGCCCGGTTCCGGACGGACCGAGTGGCCCGGCAAGATCCTGGGCCTGCCGGAGTCCGGGCCGCGCAGCATGGGCAGTTTCGGGCGGCGGCTGCTTGGGCTGCTCATCGACTGGGCGTTGGCCTCGCTCGTCTCGCTGGTCATCGGCACGTACGGGGCCGCGGGCAACTTCGTGACGCTCGGCATCTTCGCCGCGCTGCAGGTCGTGTTCATCGCGCTGCTGTCCGGGTCGTTCGGGCACGTCTGCGTCGGGCTCCGGGTCGTGCCGATCCGAGGCGGGTACGTGGGTGTGTGGCGTCCGGCGGTGCGGACGGTCCTGCTGTGCCTCGTGATCCCGGCGCTGATCCACGCGAAGGACGGTCGCCCGCTTCACGACGCTGCGGCGGAGACGGTGCTCGTCCGCCGCTGAGCGCGGGCGCGGCGGCTGGCGAGGGCGACGCGGCGGCGCGGTCCGGCGGCTGCGAGGTCGCACGACGCGCTGTCGGTGCTGCGCCGAGGTCGCACTACGCGCCGTCGGTGCCGCGCCGAGGTTGCACGGACTGTCACTCCTGTGCGCCCGCGGCGGCACCTCGTGCGACTTCGACCAGGTAGGCCCGCAGGAACCCCGGCGGCCCGTACTCGCTGCTCTGCGCTCCTGGGCCGGGAGGCGGCGCCGAGGTCGCACGAACTGCCGCAAGGGCTGCGCCTGGATCGCACGAACTGGCGCTACCGGACGGGTACGGCGGCACTTCGTGCGACGTCGGCGGAGCGACACCCACCCAGAGCCGCCTGCGGTTAAGTGCCCGAGGCTGGCCGCCGCCGGGGCCCCGAGGACGCGCCGTCCGCACTCCCTGAGGTCGCACGACATGCCGCCGGCCCTTCGTCGAGGTCGCACGAACTGCCGCCGCCGAGCGCCCCGGACGGCACTTCGTGCGACCTCGACCCGCGCGGGCGCCCGACGCCCGACCGCGGCCGCCCGACGCCAGACGCCCGACCGCGGCCGCCCGACGCCCGACCCCGGCCGCCCGAGACCGGACACCGCACCCGACTGCCCGGACCCGGCGGCACCCGGACCAGCACGACGCCCCCGACCCGGCAGGGTCGAGGGCGTCGGCACGCGCCACACCGGCGCGGAACGAGATCAGGTCAGCGCGGTCGTCCAGCGCGGACACGCGTCGGGTCGATGCCCTTCGGGATGGCCGCGGCCGGGCCGTGCGTGAGCGAGTCGAGACGGTTGGACACCGCGAGCACCTCGTTGCGGTTCAGCGCCTTCTTGTGCTTGTTCATCGCCTTCGGCAGCTTGTGCAGCGTGACCTGACCGTCGCCGTCACCCACGTTCACGACGTGGATCGGGACGTTCGGGACGATGCGTGCGACCTTGCGGCGCTCCTCTTCAACCTGACGGGTCAGGTTGGTGACCTGCCCCTCGGTGATGAGGATGACACCCGGCGTCCCGACGGCCCGGTAGACCGCCGACTGCGAGCGGCCGTGCACCGCGACGGGCATCTCGCTCGACCGCCACTGTCGACGCAGCGAGTTGGACAGCACGGCGCCGACGGCACCCGGCTGGCCTTCGATCTGCGAGTAGGCGGCACGCTCGGCGAGACGGCCGAGGACGATGAGGAACAGCAGCACACCGAGCAGCACGCCGGCGATGATCCACAGCGTGATCCCGAGCCAGTTCTGCCCCGGCAGGAGCAGCGCCAACAGGACGCCCACCACGACGGGGCCGAGGAACGCGAGGGCGAACCACCAGACGGATCCGGGGTCGGCCCGACGGGTCATCGTGAACACCTGGTACATCTGCTTGAGACGACCGGGCTCCTTCGCCGGGGTGCTGGAGGAACTGCTGCGTGCCATGCCGTCAAGGATACGGCCTGGCACGCAGATCGCAGACCGCGCCTCCCAGGCTGTGGGCGAACACCGGTTGTCCACAGTGCTGGTCGTCCAGCCGGTAGGTCCGCCTCGCCTCCGCCACGCTGGTCGCCATGGAACCGTGGGAGCAACTCGACCTCTGCTGGCGCAGCACCGTGGACGCGCGTGACTTCGCAGCGTGGCTGGCCGACCGGTGCGCGGTGACGCACGACCACCTCGTCGGTGTCGCCGAGGTCGGGCGCGACGAGACCGGGGCAGTCGTCGCACGGGCTGCAGGGTCGGTGGGCCTGCCGCTGCCCGATGCACTCGACCGGATCGGCACCCCGACGGTGGGCGTCGCGGTCACGCTGACGTTGCCCCTGCTCGAGGTGGCGCTCCTCGCCGATGCCGGCGCGCTGCTGCTCGGGACCGCCCGTGTCGAGGACGTCCTGGTCGACGACGCGGGCGCCGTGGTGCTCGTCGACCGCCCACCGGGCACGATCGGCGCCGCTCCGACAGGCTCGGTCGCCGGGGTCCAGGCGCTGGTGTCGGCGGTGCGCGCCGTCTGGGACCGCGTGGACCCGCGGGAGCACGCGTGCGCCGACGTCGACGCGCTGTGCTCCGCCGCGCGGTCGGAGGGCGGGGCGGCGCTCGTCGACCTCGAGCGTGCCGTCCGGGTCGCCGCGCCGCCACGTCCCGTGCGGTGGGATCCGGTGCCGTTCGACCACGCGTTCGTGCTCTCGGCGGGTCCTGTCGGTGCTGCGCCCGGTGCCCGGACCGGTGCCGGGGCTCCGGTAGGCCAGGACGACCTGCTCACGCGGGTGACCGCGATCTGCCGCGACGTCCTGACCTCGGGCATCCCGATCGGCGGTCGACGGTTCGGTGTCCGACCGGTCGTCACGGCGGTCGTCCTCGCCTCGGGACTCGTCGTCGCAGGCGTGACGGCGCTCGGAGCGCGGCCACCGCCCAGAGCCCGGCCACCATCCGGAGTGCGGCTGCCACCCGGAGTGCGGCCGCCAGCCGGAGCGCGACCACGCCGGATCATCAGGACGAGCCGAGGGGGCCGCCGGGACGCGCCGTCAGGCCGCCTGGCTCGTCCGCCCGGGTACGACGACGGCCCCGCCTCCAACCGGGGGAGACGGGGCCGTCGAGGTGATCAGTCATGCCTGACCCGCAGCGGGACCGGTCAGCGACCGTGTCGCGGGTGTGAGCGATCAGTACCCGAGGTTCGGGCCGAAGTTGCCCTCTTCGAGGCGGTTCTTCACGGCCACCAGGTACCGGGACGCGTCCGCGCCGTCGATGATCCGGTGGTCGTACGAGAGTGCCAGGTAGACGAACGAACGGATCGCGATCGCCTCCTGCCCGTCGACCTTCACGACCGCCGGACGCTTCGTCACGATGCCCGTGCCGAGGATCGCCGACTGCGGCAGGAAGACCACCGGGGTGTCGAACAGCGCGCCGCGCGAACCGGTGTTCGTCAGCGTGAAGGTGCCACCGGCCAGCTCGTCGGGCTTGAGCTGGTTGTTGCGGGTGCGCTCCGCCAGGTCGGCGATGGCCTTCGAGAACTGGGCGAGGTCGAGCGACGCTGCGTCCTTGATGACCGGGGTGAGCAGGCCGCGCTCGGTGTCCACCGCGATGGAGACGTTCTCGGTCTCCGGGTAGACGATCTCCTCGCCGTCGACGGTCGAGTTGATCTTCGGGTGGGCCTTGAGCGCCTCGGACGCCGCGAGGGCGAAGAACGGCATGAAGGAGAGCTTCGAGCCGGTCTTCTCGAGGAACTCGGCCTTGTGCGCGTCGCGGAACTGCGCGACCTTCGTCACGTCGACCTCGACCACGCTGGTGAGCTGCGCGGTCGACGTCATCGACTGCACGGCACGCTCGGCGACGACCTTGCGCAGGCGGGTCATCTTCTCGCGGGTACCGCGCAGCGGCGAGACCTCGGCGACGAAGGGACCGGTCTGTGCCGGAGCCGACGACCCGGACGCCGCCGGGGTGGCTGCCGCTGCGGAGGCCGCGGCGAGCACGTCCTCCTTGCGGATGCGACCGCCGACACCGGTGCCGGTGATGGTCGACAGGTCGACGCCCTGCTCGTTCGCCAGCTTGCGGACGAGCGGCGTGACGTAGCCCGAGGCGGCACCATTGGTGCTGGGGTTCGGGACCTCGGCCGACGGGGTCGATGCCGGGGCGGCAGCAGCCGGAGCCGCGGCAGCGGGGGCCGGAGCGGCCTTCGCCGGGGCCGGGACCGCTGCCGGCGGGGCGGCGGCGGGCGGCGGGACCGGCGCGGCCTGCGGAACGGGCGAGACCGCCGGCGGAGCCGACGGGGCCTGCGGGGCCGCGGGCTGAGTCTGACCGGACGGGGTCGGCTCGGGCTCGGTGGGCTCCGGGGCCTTGGCCTCGGTGTCCTGCTCGGTGCTCGGCGCGGTCTCCGGCTCGGTGTCCTCGGCGGCGGCCTCGGTCGAGCTGTCGGTCGACTCGGAACCGCCCTGGTCGGAGGAGTCGCCCCCGCCCGAGCCGTCACCGATCTTGACCAGCGGGGTGCCGACCTCGACGGTCTCGTCCTCCTGGACGAGGATCTCCTCGATGACGCCGGCGACCGGCGACGGGATCTCGGTGTCGACCTTGTCGGTGGAGACCTCGAGCAGCGGCTCGTCGACCTCGATCCGGTCACCGACGTTCTTCAGCCATCGGGTGACCGTACCCTCGGTGACGCTCTCCCCGAGCGCCGGGAGGTTGACGGATTCGCTCATCGGGTGGACTCCTCTTCGCAGGCGTGGTTCTTGGTGGTGGTGTTCGTGGGGTGCACGGCCGTGGTGCTCACAGCGCGTGCAGGGGCTTGCCCGCGAGGTGCAGGAACGCTTCGCCGAGGGCTTCGTTCTGCGTGGGGTGTGCGTGCACGAGCGGCGCGACGTCCTCCGGGTGTGCTTCCCAGTTCACGGCGAGCTGGGCTTCACCGATGAGCTCGCCGACGCGGGCGCCGATCATGCTGATGCCGACGACGGGGCCGTCGACGACCCGGACGACCTTGACCGCACCGGACGTGCCGATGATGTGGCTCTTGCCGTTGCCGGCGAGGTTGTACTCGTAGAAGTCGACCTTGTCGGCGCCGTACTGCTCCTCGGCCTTCGCCTGGGAGAGACCGACGGAGGCGACCTCGGGGTCGGAGTACGTGACCTTCGGGATGTTCGTGTCCGAGATGACGACGGGGTTCAGGCCCGCGATCTCCTCGGCGACGAAGATGCCCTGCTGGAAGCCGCGGTGTGCGAGCTGCAGGCCCGGGACGATGTCGCCGACGGCGTACACGTTCGGGAGGTTCGTGGCGAGGCGCTCGTTCGTGGTGACGAACCCGCGGTCCATCGCGACGCCGACCTCGTCGTAGCCGACGTTCTGGGTGACCGGACCACGGCCGACGGCGACCAGGAGGACGTCGCCCTCGTAGGTCTTGCCGTCCTCGAGGGTCACGACCACGCCGTTCTCGTGCTGCTCGACGCCCTGGAAGCGCACACCGAGCGAGAACTCGATGCCGCGCTTTCGGAAGGCACGCTCGAGCTGCTTCGACATCGACTCGTCCTCGGCGGGGATGAGGTGGGGGAGGCCCTCGACGATGGTGACCTCGGCGCCGAAGGACTTCCAGACGCTCGCGAACTCGACGCCGATCACGCCGCCACCGAGGACGACGACCTTGTTCGGGACGTAGTCCATGCGGAGCGCGGTCTCGGACGTGATGACCCGGCCGCCGATCTCGAGACCCGGAAGGGACTTCGAGTAGGAACCGGTGGCGAGCACGACGTTGCGCCCGGTCACGGTCTGGTCGCCGACCTGGACGGTGTTCTGCGAGGTCAACCGACCCCAGCCCTCGACGACGGTGACGCCGCGGGCCTTGATCAGGCCCTGCAGGCCCTTGTACTTCGAGTTGATGACGCCCTGCTGGTACTCGATGACCTTCGGGACGTCGACACCGGCGAACTCGGCGATGACGCCGTACTTCTCGGCGTCACGGGCTCCGTCGGCGATCTCGGCCGAGTGCAGGAGCGCCTTCGTCGGGATGCAGCCGCGGTGCAGACACGTCCCTCCGAGCTTGTCTCCCTCGATGAGCGCGACGCTCATGCCGAGCTCAGCGGCTCGGAGCGCGGCGGCGTAGCCACCGCTGCCGCCACCGAGGACCACGACGTCGTAAGTCTGTTCCGTCACCTGGTGCAACTCCCTCGTGCGTGTCGGGGGCGGCTTCGTGTCTCTTGGACGCCGTCCCGGTGGACACCGCGCGGCGGCGTCCGGCGGTCGGACCGTCTGTACCGGTCCCGTCCCGTCAGTTCCGGCGGGGGAGCGCGCGGACGCGGCGGCCCCGCCGGAACCAAACCTACTACTTGGACTGCAGGTCTTCTGCGAGTGCGACCAGGGTCCGGACCATCACGCCCGTCGCACCCTTGCCGAGCCATCCGTATCCCGCGCCGCGGTTCTCGGACGGGCCGGCGATGTCGAGGTGCGCCCACGGGATCGTCGTGCCCTCGGCGTTCTGTCCGACGAACCGCTCGAGGAACTTCGCGGCGAGCAGCATGCCGCCCGCGGTCTGGCCGACGGTGGCGTTGACCATGTCGGCCACGTCGCTCGCCAGGCGCCCGTCGAGCTCCTCGGGCATCGGCATCGGCCAGATCGGCTCGGCCACGGCGTCGGCGAGGGAACGGACCGTCGCGACGAGGTCGTCGCTGCCCATCAGGCCGGTCGTGCGGTCCCCGAGCGCGACCATCTGCGCACCGGTGAGGGTGGCGATGTCGACGATGGCGTCCGGGTGCTCGAGCGAGGCCGCGGCCATGCCGTCGCCCAGGACGAGTCGGCCCTCGGCGTCGGTGTTCGTGACCTCGACGGTCTTGCCGTTCTTCAGGGTGAGGACGTCGCCGGGGCGGATGGCCGACCCGGACGGCATGTTCTCGGCGAGGCAGAGCCAGGCCGTGACCTTGGTGTCGAGGCCGAGGCGGGCGGCGGCGACCGTCGTGGCGAGCACCGTCGCGGCGCCGGTCATGTCGGTCTTCATGCCGAGCATCGACGCGGCGGGCTTCAGCGAGAGGCCGCCGGAGTCGAACGTGATGCCCTTGCCGACGAGGGCGAGGTGCTTGGTCGCACCGGCCGGGTCGTACCGGACGACGACGAGCCGCGGCGGACGCTCGGACCCGCGGCCGACACCGGCGATGCCACCGAAGCCCTGGGCCTCCAGTTCGGTCTCGTCGAGGACCTCGACGGTCAGGGGGAGGCCCTCGGCCAGGGAGGTCGCGACGTCCGCGACGTCCGCTGGGCCGAGGTCGCCGGCGGCGGTGTTGACGAGGTCGCGCACGAGCGCGGCGGCCTCGGCGACGACGGCCGGTCGGACGGCGGCGTCGGCCGGGACCGAGGCGGGCGCAACGACCGTGACGTGCTGGTCGCCCCGCGCGGGGCCGGTCGTCCCGACGCCCTTGTGGCGGGTGAAGGCGTAGGAGCCGAGCGCGGCGCCCTCGAGGGCGGCCGCGACGGTGTCGTCGTCCTCGGTCGGCAGGGCGAGGGCGACGGAAGCGACGTTCGGCAGCTGGCGGAGAGCGCTGCCCGCCGCGGAACGCACGGCGGCGGCGCCGGTCGCACCGCCGAGCCCGACGAGCGCGATGCCGGCGGCGGCGACGCCGACGGCGGACCCGCCGGGGATGCGGACCAGCTGGTCCTTGGCGCCGGTCGCGCCGATCGCGGTCAGGTCGAGGTCCGCGAGCCCGGCGACGGGCCCTGCTGCGCTGGGGGCGATGGTGGCGGCGCGGCCGTCGGTGCCCGGGCGCACGCCCAGGACGAGGACGTCGGCGTCGACGGAGTCGGGTGAGGAGGAAGTGGTGGAGAGCGTCGGTCGGACCATGAGCCGAGCCTACCGACGGGTTGTTCGCTGTCGGCGTGGCCAGGGGTCCCGGTGGGCGTCGGCGCCCCCGCCTAGCATTGGTTGGGTGAACCACCCCGAGGACCTCTACACGCTCGACGGCTCGGCCCCGACGGTCCCGGCTGGGTTGCACCTGGTCGCCGCCCTGACCGGCTTCGCCGACGCGGGCTCCGCCGTGGCGCAGATCACGTCGTCGATCACCGGTGCGCTCGAGACCCGGCTCGTCGCCGAGTTCGACCCGGACGTGCTGCTCGACTGGCGTGCCCGCCGCCCGGTGATCACGTTCGAGCACGACCACATCACCGCGGTCGAACCGCCGCGCCTGACCCTGCACCTGGTGCGCGACGAGCTCGGCCAGCAGTTCCTGTTCCTGTCCGGCTACGAGCCCGACTTCCAGTGGAACCGGTTCGTGCGCGCCGTCGTCGACCTCGCCGAGGACCTGCAGGTCATCGACACGACGTGGGTGCAGGCGATCCCGATGCCCGTGCCGCACACGCGAGCGATCGGCGTCACGGTCTCCGGAACCCGCGCCGACCTGGTCGAGTCGATGAGCGTCTGGAAGCCCGAGACGCAGGCGCCGGCGAACGTCCTGCACCTGGTGGAACACCGCCTCGCCGAACTGGGCGAGCAGGTGACCGGGCTCGTGCTCCTCGTCCCGCACTACCTCGCCGACACCGAGTACCCGGACGCCGCGGTCGCCGCGCTGTCCGGCATCTCGGCCGCGACCGGCCTCATCTTCCCCACCGACGCGCTGCGCGAGGACGGCCGGGAGTTCCTGTCCCGGGTCGACGAGCAGGTCGCCGGGAACCCCGAGCTCCAGCGCCTGGTCGGCACGCTCGAGCAGCGGCACGACACGTACATGGAGGGCAACCCGGTGGCCTCGCCGCTGACGGGTGCCGACGGCCAGGTGCCCACCGCGGACGCGATCGCCGCGGAGCTCGAGCGGTTCCTCGCCGACCGCCGCTCCGCCACCGACGAGGACTGAGCACTCCCGCCACCGGCCGGGAGGCACGCCCACCGGCCGCCACGTCGCCTCCCGGCCGCGGGCCCGGTCTCCACACCCCGCCCTGCCGACGTGCCCCGTCCACAGCGGCGGTCGTCCGGGACGGAGGGCCCCGGCCCGCTCGCTAGCCTGGACGGGTGAACTCCCGCCGCGCCTTCGTCGTCTGGGGCGTCGCCGTGCTGGCGTACGTCCTGGCGGTCATGCAGCGCTCGTCCCTCGGTGTCTCCGGGGTCGACGCCCAGGACCGCTTCGCCGTGACCGCCGCCGTCCTGTCCACGCTGGCCGTGGTGCAGATCGCGGTCTACGCCGGACTGCAGATCCCCGTCGGAATCGCCCTCGACCGGGTCGGCCCACGCAAGCTCGTGCTCCTCGGGGCGCTGCTGCTGACGGTCGGGCAGGCGGTGGTCGCCCTGTCCCCGACGATCGGACCGGCGATCGTCGGCCGGGTGCTGGTCGGGGCCGGCGACGCGATGACCTTCATCTCGGTGATGCGGCTGCTGCCGATGTGGTTCAGCGGCTCCCTCCTGCCGCAGATCTCGCAGTGGACGGGCAACCTCGGGCAGATCGGGCAGATCGCGTCGGCCTTCCCGTTCGCGCTGCTGCTGCACACCGTCGGCTGGGACGCGGCGTTCGGCGTCGCGGCGATCGCCAGCGCAGTCGGGCTCGTCCTGGCGGTGGTGTTCGTCCGCGCGGGTCCCGTGGCGGTGCGGACCGACACGATCCCCGTCCCGCACTCGTGGCGCGCGGCCTTCGGCACCTTCGGTCACGCGCTCCGCCGCCCCGGCACGCAGCTCGGGTTCTGGTCGCACTACGTCACGCAGTCCTCGGGCACGGTGTTCAGCCTGCTGTGGGGCGTCCCGATGCTCCGCGGGCTCGGGTACTCCGCGACCGAGGCGGCGTCCTTCCTGACCGTCATCGTGGTCGTCGGCTTCGTCGCGGGTCCGGTGCTCGGACTGCTCTGCGCCCGGTTCCCGATGCGGCGGTCGAACCTGGTGCTCGGCATCGTCACCGCGCTGGGTGTGGTCTGGACCGCGGTGCTGCTCTGGCCCGGCCAGCCGCCGACGTGGCTGCTCGTCCTGCTCGTCGTGGCGATGGGTGTCGGCGGACCCGGCTCGCTGATCGGCTTCGACTTCGCGCGGTCCTTCAACCCGGTGGGCTCGCTCGGCTCGGCGAACGGCGTGGTCAACGTCGGCGGGTTCCTCGCGGCCTTCGTCATGATGTTCGCGATCGGGTCCCTGCTCGACGTGCTCGCCTCGGCCTCGGGCACGTCGACCTTCGCGTGGCAGAACTTCCGCGTCGCCATGACGGTGCAGTACGTCGTGGTCGGGTTCGGTGTGGTGATGCTGTTGCTCGCCCGCCGTCGGACACGTGCCCGGCTGCACGCCGAGGACGGAATACGGGTGGGTCCGCTCTGGGTTGCACTCGTTGCACGCTTGCGGAACGGTCGCGTGCAATAATGACCACGGACCCTTTCTGGTTCCCCGCGTCCGACGTCGGGGGACTTGACATGGGTCCTAGTGCTGCCCGGAACGGTAGGACCAGACGACGTGGGGGACTGCGGCGGTGGCCCTGGGCGGCGAGGGAAGGCCACGACCCCAGGAACGTGGCACGACGAGGAAGGTGATCGCATGGCTGCCCGGAGCACGACGGTCGATCCCACGAAGGACACCACGCCCGACGTCGTGGCGGAAGACGCCACGGAGACGGAGGGCACGGTCGCGCCGAAGAAGCGCGCCACCAGGACCACCACCGCCGCCAAGAAGGCCGCCCCGAAGAAGGCGGCCCCCAAGAAGGCCGCCGGCAAGAAGGCGACCGCCGCTGCCGACGACGAGGACGGCGACGCCGACGACGAGACGCCGGTCGAGGTCACCGACGACGCCGCCGAGTCGACCGACGACGCCAGCGACGACACCGAGGACGACTCGGCCGCGAAGCCCGCGACCGAGGCGGCCGCGGTGGCCGCCGGCGCGCTGGTCATCTCGCAGACCGACGACGACGAAGCGCCGGTCTACTCGACGACCATCACGGGCGCCACGGCCGACCCGGTGAAGGACTACCTCAAGCAGATCGGCAAGGTCGCGCTGCTCAACGCCGAGCAGGAGGTCGAGCTCGCGATGCGCATCGAGGCCGGCCTGTTCGCCGAGGACAAGCTGCAGCACTCGACCGGTCTCACGAAGCCCGCCGAGCGCGAGCTGCGCTGGGTCGCACGTGACGGTCAGCGTGCGAAGTCGCACCTGCTCGGCGCGAACCTCCGTCTGGTCGTCTCGCTCGCCAAGCGCTACACCGGTCGCGGCATGCAGTTCCTCGACCTCATCCAGGAGGGCAACCTGGGCCTGATCCGTGCGGTCGAGAAGTTCGACTACACGAAGGGCTTCAAGTTCTCGACCTACGCGACGTGGTGGATCCGCCAGGCCATCACCCGCGCCATGGCCGACCAGGCCCGCACCATCCGCATCCCGGTGCACATGGTCGAGGTCATCAACAAGCTCGCTCGTGTCCAGCGGCAGATGCTGCAGGACCTCGGCCGCGAACCCACCCCGGAAGAGCTCGCCCGCGAGCTCGACATGACGCCCGAGAAGGTCGTCGAGGTGCAGAAGTACGGCCGCGAGCCGATCTCGCTGCACACCCCGCTCGGCGAGGACGGCGACTCCGAGTTCGGTGACCTCATCGAGGACACCGAGGCGGTCGTCCCGGCCGACGCGGTGGGCTTCACGATGCTGCAGAAGCAGCTCGAGAGCCTGCTCGACTCCCTGTCCGAGCGCGAGGCCGGGGTCATCCGGATGCGTTTCGGCCTGGGCGACGGCCAGCCGAAGACCCTCGACCAGATCGGCGACACGTTCGGCGTCACGCGCGAGCGCATCCGTCAGATCGAGTCCAAGACGATGGCGAAGCTCCGCCACCCGTCCCGGTCGCAGTCGCTCCGCGACTACCTCGAGTAGGCCGGACGTGCGTTTCGCGATCCCGATCCTGGTCGGGCGGATCCTCCGCGCCCTCGCCCGTGCGAGGGGCGGCGGCTCCGCCTACCCGGGCTACGTCGTCCTCAAGCTCGTCCCGGACTTCCTGCAGCACGTCACGCGCCAGTTCCCGAACGGCGTCGTGTTCGTGCTCGGCTCGAACGGCAAGTCAACGACGACGCACATGATCTCGGAGATCGTGCGGGCGCACGGTCTGCGGGTGTTCACGAACCCGTCGGGCGCGAACCTGCCGCAGGGCATCGCCTCGGCGCTGCTGTCCGAGGTCTCGCTGACCGGCAAGCTGAAGGCCGACATCGGCATCCTCGAGGTCGACGAGGCGTTCGCGGTCGAGCTCGCCGGCATCCTGTCGCCGTCCACGGTGACGATGCTCAACGTGCAGGTCGACCAGCTCTACCGCTTCTTCGAGACCGAGCGCGTCGCGACCATGATGCTCGACACGGCGGCGCTGTCGTCGGCGAACGTCGTCACCAACCACGACGACCAGTTCCTCGACGCCTACGCGGCCGTCGACGGACAGCGGGTCCTGCGCTTCGGCGCGAGCACCGAGGTCGTGGCGGCGGCGCCGAACGGGCTGCAGAACGCCGACGACTTCGTGGCCGGGGCCGACCGGGCCGAGACGTCCGCCGACGCCGAGGTGACTGCGTTCTCCGGTGACGGCGCGACGATCGCCTTCGCCGGCACCGAGATCCCCGTCCGTCTGCCGGCCCGGGGGCTGCACTACGCGGTCGACGCTGCTGCCGCGGCCGCGACGGCCAGCGCTGCGCTGGGCGACCAGTTCCGGGCGTCCGCCGTGACGAAGGCGTTCGAGCGCATGAAGCCGGCCTACGGGCGAGGCGAGCGCCTCCCGATCGCGGGGGAGTCCGCCGAGTTCACGATGTTCAAGAACGCCGCGAGCCTGCAGCTCAACCTCGACGCCCTGCCGGCGCACCCGGAGCAGGTCCTCATGGCGATCGACGAGGGCACGCCGGACATCTCGTGGATCTACGACATCGACTTCTCGAAGCTCGACCACGTGGACGTCGTCTCCGGTGACAAGGCCTGGCAGATCGCGATCGCGCTCGAGCACGCCGGTGTCCGCATCGGCCGGGTCGAACCGGACGTCGAGTCGGCGATCCGGCACATGCAGGGCCTCGGCGCGACGACGACCGGCACGAAGAACTTCATCGTCAACTACGAGATCATGATGATCGCCCGGAAGGCCCTGGGGCACCCGGACATGGAGAAGACCGCATGACGGCCGATCGCCTGACCATCCTGCACGTCTACCCGCGCCAGATGGGCGTCTCGGGGGACCGCGGCAACGTCGCAGCCCTCGTCCGGCGTGCCGAGGCCGCGGACATCGCGACCGAGGTCGTCGAGTACGCGCCGGGCGACGTCCTGCCCACGACCGCCGACGTCGTCCTGGTCGGCAACGGTCCGCTCAGCGCGATGCGCTCGCTCGGCCCGGACGTCGCCCGCATCGGCGCTCCGCTGCGCGAGTTCGCGGTCGCCGGGATCCCGGTCGTCGCGGTCGGCGGCGGCTTCGACCTCGCCACGAAGCAGGTCGTCCCCACCGAGGGTGCTCCCATCGACGGCTTCGGCGTGTTCGACGCCCGAGCCGTCCGTGGCGCCGAGCGACGGGTCAACTACTTCGTCCTCGAGACCCGGTACCCGCTGCTCCCCGGAGCGTCGACCCGTCTCGCGGGCTTCGAGGACCACGCGGCCCGCATCGAGCTCGGCGAGGGCGTGCAGCCCTTCGCGGACGTCGTCTCCGGCGGCGGGAACCAGGCTGGTGCGCCGGTCGAGGGTGCGGTCTCCGGGACGTCCTTCGGGACGCACACCCAGGGGCCGATCCTGCCGCTCAACCCGCAGCTGACCGATGCCGTCCTCGCCGCGGCGACCGGACGCGTCGGCCGCGACTACACGCCGGATGCCGAGCGCACGGCGACCATCGACCGCTACGCCCGCGAGGCGCGCGCGACGATCGACCGCTACGTCGACAAGGCGTTCAAGCGCATCGCCTGAGCACCACCACCGCGGTCCAGCCCGCGACAGACCGGAGGCCCGGTGTCGGTTCCGAGAACCGACACCGGGCCTCCGGTGTGTCTGCTGCTGTGTCGTCCTACTTGGACTCGTGGAGTCGCGACGACTCGTCGTGCCACTCGAGCGCGGTGGCGGCGAGCTTGTCCTTGAACTCAGCGCCGTGGTGGGCGCAGAACAGGAGTTCACCACTGGCCATGGTGGCGCGGATGTAGGCCTGCGCACCGCAGCTGTCGCAGCGGTCGGCTGCGGTGAGCTGGTGGTCGTTGAGTTCGTCGACGGAGAGGTCCTGCACGGTCTGGGTCATTGCTGTGCTCCTCACGGATCGCAGTACGGTGCGGTGAATGCACCCATTCCAACACGTCTTGCCTGGATGCCCCGCATCCTGACCGGCTCGTTCGCTCAGCGCGGAGCGGTTGTCCCCTGGCCGAGGCGCACCGCGCGATCGGCCCGGTCCTGTCGGTGCGGATCGGTACGCTCATCAGGTGAGCTCCGACTACTCCGCACGGCATCTCTCCGTCCTCGAAGGACTCGAGGCGGTCCGGAAGCGTCCCGGCATGTACATCGGCTCGACGGACTCCCGTGGCCTCATGCACTGCCTGTGGGAGGTCATCGACAACTCCGTCGACGAAGCCCTCGCCGGGCACGGTGACGAGATCGGTGTGACGCTGCACGCCGACGGATCGGTCGAGGTCTCCGACGTCGCCCGTGGCATCCCGGTCGACGTCGAGCCGAAGACCGGACTCACCGGTGTCGAGGTCGTGTTCACCAAGCTCCACGCTGGCGGCAAGTTCGGGTCGGGGTCGTACGCGGCCTCCGGTGGTCTGCACGGTGTCGGGGCCTCGGTCGTGAACGCCCTGTCGGAGCGCCTCGACGTGCAGGTCGACCGGGGCGGCAAGACGTACGTGATGTCCTTCCACCGCGGGGAGCCCGGCGTCTTCGACGACAGCCAGGGGATCGGCCCCGACGCCCCCTTCGCACCGTTCACCTCGGGCAGCGAGCTCCGCGTGGCAGGCAAGGTGAAGAAGGGCGTGACCGGCACCCGGGTGCGCTACTGGGCTGACCGACAGATCTTCACGAAGGACGCCGCGTTCAGCACCGGCGACCTCGTCAACCGCGCCCGCCAGACCGCCTTCCTGGTGCCGGGACTCGGCCTCACCATCACCGACGCCCGTCCCGCGTCCATCGCCGCCGCGGCCGAGCGTGCGGCGCTGGCCGCCCCGGCACCCGGAGCCGCCGACGACGCGGGCGAGGACGGCGCCGCGGTGGTCCGGCACGTCGAGCAGGGCCCGGTGGTCGAGCGTTTCCGGTACGAGGGCGGCATCGGCGAGTTCGTCGAGCACCTCTCGGTCGACGGCGCCGTCACCGACGTGTGGCGCATCCAGGGTTCCGGCACGTTCAAGGAGACCGTGCCGATGCTCGACGACAAGGGGCACATGGTGTCCACCGAGGTCGAGCGCTCCTGCGAGGTCGACGTGGCCCTGCGCTGGGGTGACGGCTACGAGACGGCGTTCCGCAGCTTCGTGAACATCATCGCGACGCCCAAGGGCGGGACGCACCAGGCGGGCTTCGAGTCCGGCCTGGTGAAGGCGGTCCGGGCGCAGGTCGAGGCCAACGCCCGCAAGTTGAAGGTCGGGCAGGACAAGCTCGAGAAGGACGACGTGCTCGCCGGTCTGACGGCGGTGCTCACGGTCCGCCTGCCGGAGCCGCAGTTCGAGGGGCAGACGAAGGAGATCCTCGGCACGCCCGCGGTCCGCCGGATCGTCGACTCGGTCGTCGCGAAGCGGATGACGGAGATCCTGACCTCCACGCAGCGGACCGAGAAGGCGCAGGCGGCCCTGCTGCTCGAGAAGGTCGTCTCCGAGATGAAGACCCGCATCTCCGCCCGGGCCCACAAGGAGACGCAGCGCCGGAAGAACGCGCTCGAGAACTCCTCGCTGCCGACCAAGCTCGCCGACTGCCGGTCGAACGACGTCGAGGGCACCGAGCTCTTCATCGTCGAGGGCGACTCGGCCCTGGGCACCGCGAAGCTCGCCCGCAACAGCGAGTACCAGGCGCTGCTGCCCATCCGCGGCAAGATCCTCAACGTGCAGAAGGCGTCCGTGTCGGACATGCTCTCGAACGCCGAGTGCGCCTCGATCATCCAGGTCATCGGCGCCGGCTCCGGCCGCACGTTCGAGCTCGACCAGGCCCGCTACGGCAAGGTCATCATCATGTCGGACGCCGACGTCGACGGTGCCCACATCCGCACGCTGCTGCTGACGCTGTTCTTCCGGTACATGCGGCCGATGATCGAGCAGGGCCGGGTGTTCGCCGCCGTGCCGCCGCTGCACCGGGTCGTCGTGGTGAACCGCGGGAAGCCGAACGACACGCTCTACACGTACTCCGAGCAGGAACTCACGACCCTGCTGAAGAAGCTCGAGCGCTCGAACAAGAAGTACCTCGAGCCGATCCAGCGCTACAAGGGCCTGGGGGAGATGGATGCCGACCAGCTCGCCGAGACGACGATGGACCGTGCGCACCGGACCCTCCGCCGCGTCAACGTGTCCGACGCGGAGTCCGCGGCGAAGGTGTTCGAGCTCCTCATGGGCAACGACGTCGCTCCGCGCAAGGAGTTCATCCTGGCCGGCGAGGGTCTGGACCGCGAGCGCATCGACGCCTGAGCCGCCGGGGCGTCCGACCTGACGGACGGGAGGCGCGGTGCGGACCCGCACCGCGCCTCCCGTCCGTCGCCGGCGTGCGCTCGCGACGACGACGGCGTCCCCGCAGGGCGGCCCAGGCGGACCGGGGCGCGGGGCGACCCGCGGCTCAGACCTCGCCGCGCGTCCCGTCGACCGCCGCCGCGCTGCCGCCGATCGTGACGACCTCGGCGTCGAGCGGGCTGCCCGAGCCGTCGCGTTTCGACAACCAGTCGGGCAACGTGCGCGCCGCTCCGTCCGCGCCGACCGCGTGCGGTGGTGCCACACCGGCCCACGCCACGGTCAGCCCGTCCTCGCCCTTCAGGAACGCGTGCGCCCGGACCCCCTGGGTGCCGCGGCCCTTCGCCGGGAACTCGGTGAGCGCGGACACCTTGGCCCGGCCCGCGTCGGTCCCGGGGAGCGCCGTCGAGGTCGTCGACACGGTCGCGACGACGGAGTCCTCGGTCAGGGCGACCGAGCCGAACCAGACCACGGAGGCGCCCGCGCCGAGGGAGACCCCGGCGACACCGCCGGCCGGCAGCCCCTGCGGGCGCACGGCGGCGGCCGGGAAACGGAGCAGCTGCGCGTTCGAGGTGATGAACACGAGGTCGTCCGACTCGGGTGCCTGGGTGGCACCGACGACACGGTCGCCGGGCTTCAGGCCGATGGCGGGGAAGTCGGGCTTCTCGGGCCAGGCGGCCGGGACGACGCGCTTCACGACGCCCTGCGCGGTGCCGATGGCGACGGAGTCCGCCACCGAGCCGTCCAGCGACACCAGGGCCACGACGACCTCGTTCTTCGGGACGCCGAGGTAGTCGGTGACGCGGACCCCGGCGTCGAGCCGGACCGATGCCGGTGGGACGGCCGGCACGTCGACGGGGGAGAACCGGACGATCCGCCCCGTGGAGGTGAGCGCCCCGACCTGCCCGCGGACCGTGCTCACGACGGTGGAGCGGACGGCGTCGTGCTTCGAGCGCTTCGGCACGTGCACGATCCCGGACTCGGCGGCGGGGATGTCGACGCGGACCAGTCGCCCGGTGGTGGACAGCAGCACACGGCACGGCGCATCCGCGACCTGCAGCGACTCGGGGTCGACCGCGGCCTTGCGACCACCGCGGACCGGGGCGTCGGCCTCGGTGAGGAGCGTGCGGCGGGGCGTGGCGAAGCGGTCGGACACCTCGCTGAGTTCGGTCGCGACCTGGGCACGGAGCCGGTCGTCGGACGCCAGCAGTTCCTCGAGCGAGGCGATGTCGGCGAGCAGCTGGTCGCGTTCGCCCTCGAGCTCCATGCGCGAGAACTTCGTCAGGCGACGCAGGCGCAGCTCGAGGATGTACTCGGCCTGCACCTCGGACAGGTCGAAGACGTCACGCAGACGGGAGCGCGCGGCCTCGGAGTCGTCCGACGTGCGGATGACCTGGATGACCTCGTCGATGTCGAGGATCGCGATGAGCAGCCCCTCGACCAGGTGCAGCCGTTCGCGGCGCCGGGCCAGCCGGTACTCCGAGCGCCGCGTGACGACCGACAGGCGGTGCCGCACGTACACGTCGAGCAGGTCGCGCAGGCCGAGGGTCCGCGGTGAGCCGTCGACGAGCGCGACGTTGTTGATGCCGAAGTTCTCCTCGAGCGGAGTGTGCTTGTACAGCTGCTCGAGCACGGCGGTCGGGTTGAAGCCGGACTTGATGCCGATCACCAGGCGCAGGCCGTGGTTGCGGTCGGTGAGGTCGTTGACGTCCGAGATGCCGACGAGCTTCTTCGCCTGCACCCCGTCCTTGATCTTCTCGATGACCCGCTCGGGGCCGACGAGGTACGGCAGCTCGGTGACGACCAGGCCGGTCTTGCGGGGCGAGATGTTCTCGACCGAGACCTTGGCCCGCGTGCGGAAGGTTCCGCGCCCCGTGGCGTAGGCGTCGCGCACGCCGGAGAGCCCGACGATGGTGCCACCGGAGGGCAGGTCCGGTCCGGGGACGAACTCCATGAGCTCGTCGAGGGTCGCCCGGGGGTGCATCAGCAGGTGCTTGGCGGCCTCGACCACCTCGCCCAGGTTGTGCGGCGCCATGTTCGTCGCCATGCCGACAGCGATGCCCGAGGCGCCGTTCACCAGGAGGTTCGGGAACGCCGCCGGCAGGACGCTCGGCTGCATGATCTGGTTGTCGTAGTTCGGGACGAAGTCGACGACGTCCTCGCCCAGACCCTCGGTCATCGCCATCGAGGGCTCGGCCAGCCGGGCCTCGGTGTACCGGGCCGCTGCGGGTCCGTCGTCGAGCGAGCCGAAGTTGCCGTGGCCGTCGACGAGCGGGACGCGCATCGTGAACGGCTGCGCGAGCCGCACCAGGGCGTCGTAGATCGCGCCGTCGCCGTGCGGGTGCAGCTTGCCCATCACCTCGCCGGTGACGCGCGCGCTCTTCACGTGCCCACGGTCCGGGCGCAGGCCCATCTCCGCCATCTGGTACAGGATCCGTCGCTGGACCGGCTTGAGTCCGTCGCGGGCGTCCGGGAGGGCGCGGGAGTAGATCACCGAGTACGCGTACTCGAGGAAGGAGCCCTGCATCTCCTCGGAGACGTCGACGTCCTCGATCCGCTCACCGTCGGGGAGTCCGACGACGTCCGTGCGTGCCATGGCACCTTCCTGCCGACCCAGTTCGATCTGGAAGACTCTGGGGGTGGGAACAAGCGTACCGACGGCCCCCGACGGCGCCGTGAACCTCGCCGACGTGCTGCCGAGTTGCCTCGTCGCGCTGGGCGCCGCCGACGATGCCTGGCTGCGCGACCGCGGCCTGGAGGCCCGGATCACCCTCCGCCCCGCCCGTTCCGCGGTCGTGGTGCTGGTCGACGGCCTCGGGGCCAACGCCCTCGCCGCACGGGCCGGGCACGCCCGCTTCCTGACGGCCACGAAGAAGCGGCTGCGGAGCGGCTTCCCGACCACGACCGCGGCGGCCCTCAGCACCCTGACGACGGGTCGCTCACCGGGCACCCACGGCGTCGTCGGCTACAGCGCGTGGGTCCCGGACGAGTCGCGCGTGGTGAACCTGCTCAGCGGCTGGGACACCGAGGTGCCAACGGGCTGGCTCCGGTCGGGCACGGTGTTCACCACAGCCCGGGAGCTCGGCGTCGACCCGGTCGTGGTCGCACCGGGGCGGTACCGGTCCTCGGGCATGACGGCGAACGTCCTCGGTGGCGCGCGCTTCGTCGCCGGCGACGACGTCCGCGCACGGGTCGACGCCGCCGTCGACGCGACGGCCTCGGGGCAGCAGCTCGTGTACCTGTACATCCCGGAGCTCGACTCGATCGCGCACAAGCACGGGTGGCAGTCGGACCGGTGGACGGCCGCGCTCGAGCTGGTCGACGGCGAACTCGCCCGTCTCGCGGCCCGGCTCGCCCCCGATGTCGGCGTGCTCGTGACAGCCGACCACGGGATCCTCGACGTCCCGCCGGAGTCGAACGTGGCGATGGACCCGGACCTGCTCGTCGACGTGGTCGGGATCGCGGGTGACCCGCGCTGCTGCCAGCTGACCGTGGCGCCGGGCACCGACGTCCCCGCCCTGGTCGAGGCGTTCCGCAGCTCGCTGGGCAAGCGTGCCGTCGTGGCGAGCCGGGCCGAGGCGGTCGCCGCCGGGTGGTTCGGCACCGTGACCGACGAGGTGCTGCCGCGGATCGGCGACGTGCTCGTCGTCGCCCGCGGCTCGTGGGCGTTCAACGACGACCGGGGCGTTGCCGCGGGCTCGCAGCCGGGCCGGATGGTCGGTCAGCACGGCGCCATGAGCGACGACGAGCTCCTCGTGCCGCTGCGCCTGGCCGGGGCGTTCTCCTAGGACCCGAGGGCACCGGCCGTCGCCCACCGGACGACGGGAGGCCCGCCCCACGGACGTGGGACGGGCCTCCCGTCAGGCGGACGGAGCGGACTCAGACGGTGTCGTCGTCAGGACGGGTGCCGAAGACGATCTCGTCCCAGCTGGGCATCGCGCGGCGGTTGCGCTTGCGGCGGTCCTGGCGGCCGTCGGCCTCCGGGGCGGAGGCGGGACGCGCCTCCGGCTGCGGTGCGGTGTCCGAGTCGTCCTGGCCGTGCAGCGGGATGTCGACGACGCTCACGGACGAGCCGCGCGGTGCGTCCTGCTGCTCGGGGAACGACGCGGCCTCCCGCTCTCCGCGGCGACGGCGGAGGGCCTCGAGCAGGTCGGCGGTCTCGTTGCCGGGGGCGCGCTCCTCGACGTAGGCGGTGCCGATGCGGGGGAGCGGCGGACGGAGCGGGGCGCGGTCGGTGCTCTCCGGGGCGGCGGGCTCGTCCTCGGCCACGGGCTCCGCGACCTGGAACGCACCCGAGTCGAAGCGGGTGCCGTCGTCGTCCTGGCGCTCGTACTCGACGGCGCGGAGGCGCGGGGCGATGCCCTCGTCCTCGGTGTGCGACAGGCGGTGCGCGTCACCGTTGTCCGGCACGAGGGTCGCGGTCTTCGGGTCGAAGCGCCACTGGGCGTCGTGCTCGACCTCGGCCGCGGTGTAGCGGACCTGCACCTGCCAGCCGTTCTCGACGTGCTTCCAGCTCGACCACGTGATGTCGGTCGCGTCGCCGGCCTCGAGACGTGCGGTGATCGCCTCGCCGAAGGTGTCGGGCGAGGCGTCGTCGACCGGCGTCACGCTGACGCGACGGGCGGCGTCGAGGATGAACGAGCGCTCGGCGAGGACCGGGCCCTCGAAGCGTCGGACGTAGTCGACCTCGACCCCGAGCGCCGAAGCGACGTCTGCCGCGTCCGCACCGCTGCGGATGCGCGCCTGGACGTCCTTGGGGGAGACCCGCTTCTGCGGTCCCGAGTCGGGGTTCGCCTGCCGGACCTGACCCGGGAGCGACGCCGTCACCGGCAACCGGAACTCGGTCCCGCCGTCGGTCGCCAGGAGGAGTGACCCGGATTCGACTCCGATGACTCTCACGTCTTGCATGGTTCCGCCTTCCGCTGCCTGCGTACGGTCGTGCGTCGTACCCGAGGAGTATGCAGGCCGTCCGGGCACTTTCCGGGGAGGCGCACGGCGTGCCGCGCGCAGGTCGTCGACTCCGGGAATGCGCACGGTGCACGGCGGGTTGCAGGGCCAGAACGCGCCACTCGACCGCCCGGTTTGCACTCGGACCGGCCGTGGTGCAAACTGTCGCCGCCGATTCCGGCGACGACCCTCTCGATACGAGAAATGGATGGGCATGGCCACCGATTACGACGCCCCTCGGAAGACCGACGACAACTCTGACTCGGAGTCGATCGAGGCCCTCAAGGAGCGCGTTCCCGACAAGATGTCGGGGGTCGTCGACGACGATTCCGACAACCCTGGCAGTTTCGAGCTCGCGGGTCAGGACCTCAGCGACGTCGACCTCGACGTCGTCGTGCTGCCCCCGCAGGTCGACGAGTTCACTTGTGTGGAGTGCTTCCTCGTGAAGCACCGCTCGCAGCTCGACCACGAGACGAAGCTCGGCCCCGTGTGCATGGAGTGCGCCGCACTCTGAGCGCACGCTGCCGAGCGTGAGGACGGCCCGCATCCTGTCGGATGCGGGCCGTCCTGCGTGTGCGGGGCTGCCCGCCAGCGCACCGGTGTCGTTGCCGGGGCTCGCCCGGCCGTCAGCGCTCGGCGGCGGTCGCCGTCCCGGCGCTCGTGGCGCCGGTGGTCAGGGCCCGCGTGACCGCCTCCGGGTCGCGCACGCTGACCAGCCAGTACGGCGTCGGGTCGGCGGCGTCGCGCACCTCGACCTTCACCACGCCGTGCACGTACCCGCGGAAGAGCGTCCACGCGCGGGCGTCGAGCTCCGGGCCGCGCTGGCTCGTCGCCGCCGTGCCCGTGTAGCCCGCGACCTCGCCGACCGCCGTCCGGGGCAGGTGCGCACGGCCGGCGCGGAACTCGGTGTCGGTCACCTCGACCACGGGTGCGAGGACCCACAGGAGGACGAGCACGGCCAGTTCCATGCCGATCGCGACGACGACGCCGGCCGTCACGCTGATCGGGAGGAACACGAGCAGGCTCGCGGGGATGACGAGCGCCGTCGCCAGGTACAGGGCCGGCGGCGCCCACAGTCGTTCGCGGTACACGGTCACCCCTCCATTCGACCATGCATCGCTGCGTGCTCCGGTCCAGGTCACGGATCGGTCACGGTCTGCACTACCCTCGTCTCGTGACCGATGCAGTCGAGGTGCTCTGGACCGGGGATGCCGCTCCCGTCTTCGCGAAACCCGGGGACGCCGGGGCCGACCTGACCTCCGCCGAGGCCGTCGTCCTCGCGCCCGGGCAGCGCCGCCTGGTCGGGACCGGGCTCGCCGTCGCCCTCCCCGCGGGCCACGTCGGGTTCGTCGTGCCTCGGAGCGGCCTCGCCGCGAAGCACGGCATCACCATCGTGAACGCCCCCGGCACCATCGACTCCGGCTACCGCGGCGAGCTCAAGGTCGCGCTCCTCAACACGGACACCACCGAGCCGTACGCGGTGCAGGTCGGCGACCGCATCGCACAGCTCGTCGTCCTGCCGGTGCCGCCGGTGACCTTCACGCGTGTCACCGAGTTGCCGGACAGCGTCCGCGGCCAGGACGGCTTCGGCTCGTCGGGCTACCGTGACGACGAGGGCGGGCACCCGGCCACCTACGGGGCGGGCGACGCGCGTCGCGACGAGCACACGCCCGCCGACGGACACACCACCGGACAGGACGGCGCGGCGACGCCCGTCTACGTGCACGAGCAGGGTCGAGAAGGGACGCGGTCATGAGGATCGGACGACGCAAGCGCGACGAGGTCGAGGTCGCCGAGGCCGTGGTGGACGACGTCGAGGTCGGCGGTCCCACGCCGGAGATCGAACTCGCCGACGACGCCGACGCGGGTCTCGACGAGGTGCTCGCGACGGAGTCGACCGACAAGTCGGCCCCGGCGGACCGCAGCGACAACGGCCCCCTCGACGAAACCGAGGCGAACCTGGTCCGTCCGTACGTCGACCTCGGCGGCGTGAAGATCCTGCCGCGCGAGGGCCTGCACCTCCGCCTCGAGGTCGAGGAGGACTCCAAGCGGGTCGTCGCCGTCGGCCTGGACTTCGACGAGTCCACCCTGCAGGTGCAGCCGTTCGCCGCGCCGCGGTCGACCGGCCTGTGGCACGAGATCCGCGCGCAGATCGCCGAGCAGATCGAGCAGCAGGGCGGCGTCGTGACCGAGGTCGACGGACCGTTCGGCCCCGAGCTCCGCGCGCAGGTCCCCGTCGTGGGCGGCGCCGGTGTCACCGACGGCGTGCGTGCCGCCCGCTTCGTGGGCGTCGACGGGCCGCGCTGGTTCCTCCGCGGTGTGATCGCCGGCAAGGCCGCCGACCAACCGGACGACTCCGCCGACATCGAGGAGCTGTTCCGCAGCGTCGTCGTGGTGCGCGGCACGACGCCGATGCCGCCGCGCGACCTCATCCCGCTGCACATGCCGAAGACGACCCCGTCGGCCGTCTGACCCGGCCGTCGGCCGCACGACCCTGCCTGGAGGCCCGGTGACCGACCACGACGACCGCGCACGACCCGACCGGGTCGCGCCCGACGGCGACCCGTACGCCGAGGAGCGGGCCGAGCCGCTGTCGCTGCAGGCGCAGCTCCGCGACGCTGTGCGGAACGCCGGCATCGGGCAGGTCGCGCCCGGCGAGGCCCCGTCCGGCAAGGCCCTGCTGACCGCGGTCGGCGGCGTCCGCGGGCTCGCCGAGTCCGTGCTGCCGGGGTTCGCGTTCCTCATCGTGTACGCCGTCACGAAGGAGGTCGTGCCGAGCGTCGTCGTCCCGGTGGCGATCGGCCTCGTCTTCGTGGTGCTGCGCCTGGTGCAGCGGCAGTCGATCATGATGTCCTTCGCGGGCATCTTCGGCGTCGCGATCTCGGCGGGCCTGGCGCTGCTGACCGGTCGTGCGGAGAGCAACTTCATCCCCGGCATCGTCATCAACGCGGTGTTCCTGGCCGTCATCCTGGTGACGCTGGCGATCCGCCGTCCGCTCATCGGCCTGGTCGTGGGCCTGCTGGTGCCCGGCGACGAGGACGGGCGCGACTGGCGTGACGACGCGGCGAAGCGCCGGGTCCTGACGGTCGCGACCTGGATGTGGGCCGGGCTCTTCGCCTTCCGGCTCGCCTTCGAGATCCCGCTCTGGTTGACGGCGCAGGTCGAACTGCTCGCCGGCATCAAGCTCATCACCGGGGTGCCGCTCTACGCCGCGCTGCTCTGGGTCACGTGGCTGCTCGTCCGGACCGTCTTCGTCCGGGACGAGCCAGCCGCGGTGTAGAGTTGTCTCGACGTCAAGACACTTTCCTGCGGGCACGACGGAGTCCCCGGGTTTAGGTTCACCTTGCTGGTGGGACGTCCCGCGGCCCGCGAGGATGAGGGCACACCGATCAACAGGGAGGCGGCACAGTGGCTGCAGTCAACAGCTTCGGCTCGAAGGACACGCTCTCGGTTGGGGGTGTCGACTACGCGATCCACCGGATCGACCGGGTGCCCGGTCACGAGAAGCTGCCCTACAGCCTCAAGGTGCTGCTCGAGAACCTCCTCCGCACCGAGGACGGCGCAAACGTCACCGAGGGCCAGATCCGCGCCCTCGGCTCCTGGCGCCCCGAGGCCGACCCGGACACCGAGATCCAGTTCTCCCCGGCCCGGGTGGTCATGCAGGACTTCACCGGTGTCCCGTGCATCGTCGACCTCGCCACCATGCGCGAGGCCATGGCGGAGATCGGCGGCGACCCGAACAAGATCAACCCGCTGTCGCCCGCCGAGATGGTCATCGACCACTCGGTCATCGCGGACCTGTTCGGCAGCACCGACGCCCTGCAGCGCAACACCGACCTCGAGTACGAGCGGAACGGGGAGCGCTACCAGTTCCTCCGCTGGGGCCAGACCGCGTTCGAGGACTTCAAGGTCGTCCCGCCGGGCACCGGCATCGTCCACCAGGTCAACATCGAGTACCTGGCGAAGGTCACGTACACGCGCGAGTTCGACGGCGAGCTGTACGCGTACCCGGACACCCTCGTCGGCACCGACTCGCACACCACGATGGTGAACGGTCTCGGCGTGCTCGGCTGGGGCGTCGGCGGCATCGAGGCCGAGGCCGCGATGCTCGGCCAGCCCGTGTCGATGCTCATCCCGAAGGTCGTCGGCTTCAAGCTCTCGGGGGAGATCCCCGCCGGCGTGACCGCGACCGACGTGGTGCTCACGATCACCGAGCAGCTCCGGAAGCACGGCGTCGTCGGCAAGTTCGTCGAGTTCTACGGCGAGGGCGTCGGCGCGGTGCCGCTCGCGAACCGCGCGACCATCGGCAACATGAGCCCGGAGTTCGGTTCGACGGCGGCGATCTTCCCGGTCGACGACGTCACGCTCGACTACCTGCGCCTGACCGGCCGCGACGAGGCGCAGATCGCCCTGGTCGAGGCCTACTCGAAGACGCAGGGCCTCTGGCACGATGCGTCCGTCGAGCCCGCGTACTCGGAGTACCTCGAGCTCGACCTGTCGACGGTCGTCCCCTCGATCTCCGGCCCGAAGCGCCCGCAGGACCGCATCGTCCTGTCCGAGGCGAAGGACCAGTTCGAGGTCGACCTCGCCAACTACGCGAGCATCGACCACACCGAGGAGGACAAGGCCGTCGCGGACACCTTCCCGGCCTCCGACCCGGTGGCCGCGGCCCCGGGCGACGAGCACGCGGTCGACGACCTGCAGGACGCTCCGGCGTCCGAGGTCCCGGCCCACGCCTCCAGTGCGCCCGGCACGGTCTCGAAGCCGACATCGGTGGCGATCGCCGACGGCGACCCCTTCACCATCGACCACGGTGCCGTCGCCATCGCCGCGATCACCTCGTGCACGAACACGTCGAACCCGTCCGTGATGATGGCCGCTGGCATCCTCGCCCGCAACGCGGCGAAGAAGGGCCTCAAGGCCAAGCCGTGGGTCAAGACCACGCTCGCGCCGGGCTCGAAGGTCGTCACCGACTACTACGAGAAGGCCGGTCTGACGACCTACCTCGAGGACCTCGGCTTCTACACGGTCGGCTACGGCTGCACCACGTGCATCGGCAACTCGGGCCCGCTGCCCGAGGAGATCTCGCAGGCCGTGCAGGACAACGACCTCGCCGTCACCGCGGTGCTCTCGGGCAACCGCAACTTCGAGGGCCGCATCAACCCCGACGTGAAGATGAACTACCTGGCCTCGCCGCCGCTGGTCATCGCCTACGCCCTCGCCGGCTCGATGCACTTCGACTTCGACACCGACGCCCTGGGCAAGGACCAGGACGGCAACGACGTCTTCCTGCAGGACATCTGGCCCGACACGGCCGAGGTCCAGCAGGTCATCGACTCGTCGATCGACACCGACATGTTCACCCACGAGTACGGCTCCGTGTTCGAGGGCGACGACCGCTGGAAGAACCTGCCGACGCCGACCGGCGACACGTTCGAGTGGGACAGCGAGTCCACCTACGTGCGGAAGCCCCCGTACTTCGAGGGCATGACGATGCAGCCGGACGCGGTCTCGGACATCTCCGGCGCCCGGGTGCTCGCGAAGCTCGGTGACTCGGTCACGACCGACCACATCTCGCCGGCCGGGTCCATCAAGGCCGACAGCCCCGCGGGCAAGTACCTCGCCGACCACGGCATCGACCGCAAGGACTTCAACTCCTACGGCTCGCGTCGCGGCAACCACGAGGTCATGATCCGCGGCACGTTCGCGAACATCCGACTCCGCAACCAGCTGCTCGACGGCGTGGAGGGCGGCTACACCCGCGACTTCACGACGCCGGACGGCGCCCAGTCCTTCATCTACGACGCGTCCGAGCACTACCAGGCGCAGGGCACGCCGCTCGTCGTCCTGGGCGGCAAGGAGTACGGCTCCGGCTCGTCGCGTGACTGGGCGGCGAAGGGCACGAGCCTGCTCGGCGTCCGCGCGGTGATCACCGAGAGCTTCGAGCGCATCCACCGGTCGAACCTCATCGGCATGGGTGTCGTGCCGCTGCAGTTCCCCGAGGGTGAGTCGATCGAGTCCCTGGGTCTCGACGGCACCGAGGTCGTCTCGATCTCGGGCCTGACCGCGCTGAACGCCGGCGTCACGCCCAAGACCGTGCACGTCACGGCCGAGCCGAGCGAGCACTCGCCCGCCGGCAAGCAGACGGTGGAGTTCGACGCGGTCGTCCGCATCGACACACCGGGCGAGGCCGACTACTACCGCAACGGCGGCATCCTGCAGTACGTGCTGCGCTCGCTCGTCTGACCCGACCCGACGTACGAACAGAGCGGCTCCCCGCAGCGGTCCTCCGCTGCGGGGAGCCGCTCTGCGTGCGCCTCGCGGACGGTCGGGAGGCCCGTTGCGGGCCCGCACCGCGCCTCCCGTCCGCTGTCGGGTCGCGCGCATAGAGTGAGCCGACAGCAGCACGAAAGGAGCGCTCGTGAGCCTGCTCGCCAGCATCACGTCGCCGCGCGACCTGAAGCGTCTCTCCGACGCGCAGATGACCGACCTCGCCGCGGAGATCCGCGCGTTCCTGGTCGCCGAGGTCGCCAAGACCGGGGGGCACCTCGGGCCGAACCTCGGCGTCGTCGAGCTGACGCTCGCGATGCACCGGGTGTTCGAGTCGCCGCACGACCCGTTCGTCTTCGACACCGGCCACCAGTCCTACGTGCACAAGCTCGTCACTGGTCGGCAGGACTTCTCGCGGCTGCGGGAGCGCGGTGGCATCGCGGGCTACCCGCAGCGCAGTGAGTCCGAGCACGACATCGTCGAGTCGTCTCACGCCTCCTCGTCGTTGTCCTGGGCGGACGGCATCTCCCGCGCGTTCCAGCAGACCGGGCAGTCGGACCGCACGGTCGTGGCAGTCGTCGGCGACGGTGCCCTCACGGGCGGGATGACGTGGGAGGCACTCAACAACATCTCGGACCAGAACGACCGCCGGCTCGTCATCGTCGTGAACGACAACGGTCGCTCGTACGCCCCGACCATCGGCGGCATGGCGCGCTTCCTCAGCTCGGTGCGGACCCGCCGCGAGTACCGCACCCTGTACGAGAAGAGCCGCGCCGCCGCCGACGTGTTCGGCGCGCCCGGGCGTGCGGTCTACCGAGGACTGCGCGGCGGCCTGCACGGATTCCTCTCGCGGTTCACGAACAACGAGGCGCTCTACTCGAACCTCGACATCAAGTACGTGGGCCCCGTCGACGGGCACGACCAGCAGGCGATGGAGGCGGCGCTCCGGCAGGCGAAGGGCTACGGCTCGCCCGTCATCGTGCACGCGATCACCGAGAAGGGCCACGGGTTCGAGCCGGCCCTGCGTGACCAGGCCGACCAGTTCCACGCCGTCGGGCACATCGACCCCGAGACGGGCGAGTCGCTCGACGTGTCGTCCGGGCCGTCGTGGACCTCCGTCTTCGCCGCGACGCTGGCCGAGGTCGGGCACGAGGACCCCCGCATCGTCGCCATCACGGCCGCCATGCTCCGTCCCACCGGGCTGCACCTGTTCCAGCAGGCGCACCCCGACCGGGTGATCGACGTCGGCATCGCCGAGCAGCACGCCGTGACGACCGCGGCGGGGCTGGCGTACGGCGGACTGCACCCCGTGGTCGCGCTCTACGCCACGTTCCTCAACCGGGCGTTCGACCAGGTGCTCATGGACGTGGCCCTGCACCGCGCCGGCGTGACGTTCGTGCTCGACCGTGCGGGCATCACCGGCCCGGACGGCCCGTCGCACCACGGAATGTGGGACCTGGCGTTGCTGCAGGTGGTCCCCGGCATCCGCATCGCCGCACCGCGTGACGCCGTCACGCTGCGCGAGGAGTTCCGGGAGGCCGTGGCCGTCGACGACGCCCCGACCGTCCTCCGGTGGTCCAAGGGGCAGATCGGCCAGGACATCCCGGCGCTGCGGCGGCTCGACGACGGCGTGGACGTGCTGCACGACCCGGCGTCCGGCGACCAGGACGTGCTCGTCGTCGCGGTCGGGTCGATGGTGCCGACCGCGCTCGAGGCCGCGGCACTGCTCGAGGCGCAGGGCATCGGCGTCACCGTCGTCGACCCGCGTTGGGTGGTGCCGATCCCGGCGTCGCTCATCGACCTGTCCCGCGACCACCGGCTCGTCATCACGATCGAGGACGGCGTGCGCGTGGGTGGCGTCGGGACCCGGCTGCGGCAGGACCTCCGCGCTGCCGGGGTCGACACCGGGGTCAACGAGCTCGGGCTGCCGGACGCGTTCATCGACCATGCAAGCCGGGGTCAGATCCTCGCCGATGCCGGGCTCACGGCGCAGGCCATCGCCCGCGACGTCATCGACCAGGTCGTCGGCACGAAGGTGCCCCAGGCGAAGCCGGCGCGGTCCCGCGAGTCTGCGGAGCGCTGAAGCGCGCGGCGGCGGGGCGGGGCCCGCTGCCGCGGGGTTGCGCCCGCTGACGGACAATGCGCCCCGTCCGAACGGGGCGCGTTGTCCGTCGCGGGGCGCGGCGCGCGACCGCACCATCGCGTGAGCGGGGCGGCGGCACGCGGCCTCGCGTCAGCGCGCCTCGGGGCGCCGCTGCCGAGGGGTCGCGCCCGCTGACGGACAATGCGCCCCGTTAGAGCGGGGCGCGTTGTTCGTTGCGGGGCGCGTTGTTCGTTGCGGGGCGCGGCGCGCCCGCGGCGCGCGAGCGCACCGCCGCGCGAGCGGCGCGCGGCGCCAGGGGGCGGGGCGGAGCAGTGCCGCCGCCGAGGGGTTGCGCCCGCTGACGAGCAACGCGCCCCGTCGGAACGGGGCGCGTTGCTCGTTGCGGGGCGCGGCGCGCGAGCGGACCGGCGCGCGGGCCGCGTCAGCGGGTGGCGGGGCCGACGATCGGCGGGACGTGGAACGTGCCGCCGAAGACGCGCTCGGAAGCTCCGCTGCGGTCGAGGTACGGGCTGATGCCGCCGGCCTGGAACGGGTAGCCCGCGCCGAGGATGAGGCCGAGGTCGATCTCCTCGACGTGCTGCACGACCCCGTCCTCGAGCATGCGGTGCACCTCGTCGGCCAGGGCGTCCTCGAACCGGCGCTGCATCTCGGCAGCGTCGACCGGTTTCGCGTCCTTCTTCGACGGCGCGACGAGCTTCACGGCGGCGGGGTCGTACCCCGTGGCGTTGCCCTTCTTGTCGCGGGTCAGGATCGTGCCGTGCTCAGCGATCCGCTTCAGCCCGTCGCCGGGGTAGAAGCGCTCCGGCCAGGCGGCGTGGTGCGAGTCGAGCACGTGCGCGCCGACCGGGAGGCCGACGAGTTCGAGCAGTTCGAACGGCGACATCGGCAGCCCCAGGGGTGCGGCTCCGTGGGCGACGGTCTCGAACGAGGTGCCCTCCTCGACGCCGCGCATCGCCTCGCCGAGCACCCGCGCGAGCACCCGGTTGACGACGAAGCCCGGCTGGTCCGCGGTGACGATCGCGGTCTTCTTCAGGGTCTTCGCGACCGCGAGGGCCGTGGCGAGTGCCTCGTCCGAGGTCTTCGCCGCCCGCACCACCTCGAGCAGCGGCATGACCGCGACCGGGTTGAAGAAGTGGAAGCCGACCAGGCGCTCCGGGTGCTCGAGCACCGACGCCATCTCGTCGACGGACAGCGACGAGGTGTTCGTCGCCAGGATCGCGTCGGGAGCGATGACCTGCTCGATCTTCCGGAAGACGTCCTGCTTGACGCCCATCTCCTCGAAGACGGCCTCGATCACCCAGTCGGCGTCGGCGAACGCGTCGTAGGACACCGAGCCGGAGACGAGCGCGGTGATGCGGTTCGCGTCGTCGGGCGAGATGCGCCCCTTCTCGAGGAGCTTCGCGACCTCGCCGGCGATCCGAGCGACACCCGCGTCGACACGCTCCTGCGACACGTCGGTGATGACGACCGGGACGCCGAGGCGACGGGCGAAGAGCAGCGCGAACTGCGACGCCATGAGTCCGGCCCCGAGGACGCCGACCTTGGTGATCTTCTTCGAGTCGACCCCCTCGGGGGCACCGACCGGTCGCTTCGCCCGCTTCTGCACGAGGTCGAACGCGTACATCGACGCCGCGAACTGGTCACCGGCGAGCAGGTCGGCGAGGGCGTCGTCCTCCCCGGCGAACCGCTCGTCGAGCGAGCCCGACTTCGCGGTCGCGACGAGGTCCAGCGCCCGGAACGGCGACTTCGGGACGGTGCCGATCTTCGACGCGACCTGGCCGCGGGCGACCTTGACGACCGTGCCCCAGGCCGCCTTCTCGAGCATGCCGGGCTCGTTCTGCCGCGTGACCTTGGTCTTGCCGGACACGACGCCGTCGGCCCAGGCGACCGCGGACGGCAGGAACGTCACCGACGGGATGAGCGCGTCGCCGATGCCGAGATCGACGGCGGCCTTGCCGTCCATCAGACGGTTGTTCTTCAGCGGGTTCTCGACGATGACCCGCAGGGCCTTCTCCGGACCGATCAGGCGGGGGAGCAGCGTCGCCCCACCCCAGCCGGGGATGATGCCGAGGAAGACCTCGGGCAGGCCGATACCCTGTGCTGCCGACGAGAACACGCGGTAGGTGCAGTGCAGCGCCACCTCGAGCCCGCCGCCGAGCGCGATGCCGTTGACGAACGCGAACGACGGGACACCGAGCTCGCTGAACTTCCGGAGCGTGGCGTGGCCGAGGACACCGAGTTCGTGGGCGACGTCGCGCGAGGGCAGCGCTGCCGCCTGCGAGAGGTCGGCGCCCGCCGCGAAGCAGTACTCCTTGCCGGTGATCGCGACGGCCTGGACTGTGCCGGCGGTGGCCTCGGCACGCAGCCCGTCGAGCACGTCCGACAGCTCACGCATCGTACGCGGGCCGAGCGTCGACGGGCGCTTGTAGTCCTTGCCGTTGTCGAGCGTGATGAGCGCGAGCGTGCCGCCGGAGGGCAGCGCCACGTGCTTGACGTAGGAGTGGGTGACGACCTCGTCCTCGCTCAGGGCGGTCAGCTGGTCGATCAGGGTGGTGGTCATGGTCAGGCCGCCTTCCGTGCCGCGCTCTTGCTGAAGTTCGGGTTCTCCCAGATGACGGTGCCGCCCTGGCCGAGTCCGATGCACATCGTCGTGATGCCGTACTTGACGTCCGGACGCTCGGCGAACTGCGCCGCGAGCTGGGTCATCAGGCGGACGCCACTCGAGGCGAGCGGGTGCCCGACGGCGATCGCTCCGCCCCAGGCGTTGACGTTCGGGGAGTCCTGCGCGATGCCGTAGTTGTCGAGGAAGGCAAGCACCTGCACGGCGAACGCCTCGTTGATCTCGAACAGGCCGATGTCGTCGATGGACAGCCCGGCCTTCCGCAGTGCCTTGTCGGTGGCCGGGACCGGGCCGACGCCCATGACCTCGGGCTCGACCCCGGCGAACGCGAAGGAGACCATGCGCATCTTCGTCGGCAGCCCGTGCTCCGCCGCTCCGGCGGAGGAGGCGAGCAGGCTCATCGTCGCGCCGTCGTTCAGGCCCGCCGCGTTGCCGGCGGTGACCCGCCCGTGGGGCCGGAACGGCGTCTTGAGCGCGGCCAGGGCCTCCAGGGTGGTACCGGGGCGGGGGGGCTCGTCCGTCGAGACGATGTCCCAGCCCTGCCCGGTGTTGACCTCGACCGGGATGACGTCGGGCTGCAGCTTGCCGGCGCCCCAGGCGGCGGCGTAGCGCTGCTGGGACTGCACGGCGAAGGCGTCGGTGCGGTCCTTCGTGATGGCGGGGAAGCGGTCGTGCAGGCGCTCGGCGGTGTTGCCCATCACGAGCGCGTCGGGGGCGACCATGCGCTCCGCGACGAAGCGGGGGTTCGGGTCGGCGTTGAAGCCCATCGGGTGGCGGCCCATGTGCTCGACCCCGCCGGCGATGGCGACGTCGGCGGCGCCGAACGCGATTGCTCCCGCGAGGGTCGTCACGCTCGTCATCGCACCCGCGCACATGCGGTCGATCGCGTAGCCGGGGACGGACTTCGGCAGACCGGCGAGCATCCCGACCGTGCGGCCGAGGGTCAGGCCCTGGTCGCCCTGCTGGGTGGTCGCGGCGACCGCGACGTCGTCGACGGCGGCACCGTCGAGGGAGCTGTTCCGGTCGAGCAGCCCGCGCATCGCGTGGACCGCGAGGTCGTCGGCGCGGGTCTTCCAGAACACCCCCTTCTCACCGGCGCGGCCGAACGGTGTACGGACACCGTCCACGAACACGACGTCTGATGTCTTCGGCAATGCGAGCCTCCAGATCCACATCGATCGGGCCGGGGACTCCTGTCGCCCCGACCTGGCCGGGCTGCGCCCGGCGACGGTCCGACGCTAGTACCCGTGGCTGAGCGCAGGCACGTCGGTTGGGCGGTTCCTACGAGCGGGCGGTGTCCGGCGTCGCGTCGACCTGTCCGGGTGCGACAACACCGTCGGCACCGGCACCGGCACCGGCACCGGCACCGGCACCGGCAGGATCAGCGCCGGAGGCAGGGGCAGGGGCAGGGGCAGCGGCGGGGGCCGTTGCCGCGACGACCGCGGCCGCCGGGTCCTCGACCGACCGGTCGGCGGCGACCTCGAACGCGTGCGCGATGATCGACGCCGTCTCCTCCACCTGCCAGGGGCGGGCGTCGTGCGACGCGAGCGTCGCGCCCACGGTCTCCGTGGCCACCGTCCTCGGCGGGTTCCACGACACCAGCCGGAGGGTCTCCGGCGTGAGCAGGTTCTCGAGGGGCAGGTCGAGCTCGGCGGCGCGCGCGGTCACGGCGGCTCGGGCGGCCCGGTACCGGCGGTCCGCGGCTGGGTTGCGGTCGGCCCACGCGCGGGGCGGCGGGAGGCTCGGCTCACCCCCGCCACGCAGGCGCGGCAGGTCCTCGGTGGAGCGGCCCTCCTCGACGGCGGCCCACCAGCGGTCGAGCTCCGAGCGACTGGCCCGGCCCGTGAACGTCTTCAGCGCACCGAGCTCGGCACGCGAGGTCGGGGCGGCAGCGGCGGCGGCGACGATCGCGGCGTCCGGGATGGTCCGGCCCGGGGCGATGTCGGTCTCCTGCGCGTAGGCGTCCCGCGCCTGCCAGAGCGACCGTGCGATCGCGAGGGCGCGGGCACCGCGGAGGGCGTTCATGCCGGACAGACGGCGCCACGGCTCGGCACGCGGCGGCTTCGGGGCGCGGGCGAGGACGGCGGCGAACTCCTCCTCGGCGATGCGTCCCTTGCCGGCGTTCTCGAGGACGTCGGCAAGGGAGTCGCGGAGGTCGGGGAGCAGTTCGACGTCGAGGGCGGCGTAGACGAGCCAGGCCTGGGGGAGCGGACGGGTCGACCAGTCGGCGGCGGAGTGCGCCTTCGCGAGCGTGATGCCGAGCAGCTGCTCGACGACCGCGCCGAGCCCCACGCGGGGGAAGCCGGCGATCCGTGCGCCGAGTTCGGTGTCGAAGATGCGGGTCGGCACGAGTCCGACCTCGCGGAGGCACGGCAGGTCCTGCGACGCGGCGTGGAACACCCACTCCTCGTCGAGGATCGCGGCCTGCAGGTCGCTGAAGTCTCCGATCGCGATCGGGTCGAACAGGAACGAGCCCGAGCCGCGGCGGAACACCTGGATCAGGTACGCCCGCTGGGAGTAGCGGTAACCGCTCGCGCGTTCGGCGTCGACGGCGACCGGACCGGTGCCGCCGGCGATGCGTGCCACGGCGTCGAGGTACTCCTCGCGGCTCTCGATGACGTGGACGGCGGCGTGCGCATCCTCGTAGGCGGGATCGGCGTCAGTCACGGGCGAGCCTCCGGGGGGCCAGGAGCGAGACACCGTCCGAGGTCGGGGGGAGTCCGGCGAGCATCGCCACGATCTCCTCCCACGCCTGCACGTGCGGCGTCAGGTCGTCGTCGAGGGGCGTCCACGACGCCCGCAGTTCCAGTTGGGCACCGTCGCCCTGTGCCGCGAGTTCGCCGTACCCGCGCGAGATGATCTTCGTCGCCGTGCCGGAGGCGTTGTGGTACCCGGCCCCGTGCGCGTCGAGGGCGTCGACGAGCCAGCTCCAGGTGACGTCGGCGACGAACTCGTCGACGCCGATCTCCGGCTCGAGCGGGGCCTGCGCGAAGGTGACGATGCGGTACGCGCCACCCCACCCCTCCGGCTCCGCGGGGTCGTGCAGGGCGATGAAGCGTCCGGTGCCGAGGTCCGAGTCCACGCCGTGCACGACGCCGGACACGTCCGCCGCGAGGGCGATCGAGTACGGGGCGATGCGGCTCGGCGAGGGGATCTCGGTGACCGTCGTCTCGGTGCGGGTCCTGCCCGTCGACACGAACGAGCGGAGACGCGCGAACGCCTCCGGTTCGGCGTCGGGGACTCGGGATTCGGGCACGGATGCAGACTAGGCTCCGGACCGAGCACCGGTGCGGGCGGCACGCCGTCCGTCGCGCAGTCGTGCTGCCCGCAGTCGTCCTCTGCCTGGAGGCCCGCATGCCCCGCCGTCCCGCCGCCGTCCGTCCCGCACGTCGGTCACGGCCGGGGCCCGCTGGACGGACGGCGCGCTCGGCCGGCTTCCTGGCCCTGGGCGCCGGCGTCACCGCCGCCGCCTTCGGCGTCGCGGTCGTCGCCGGCTCCGTCGTGGCCGTCGCCCGCGCCGTCGTCACCCCGGACCGCAAGCGCACCGAGCGGGTCCCGATCACCGCGGTCGACCTGGAGTCCCGGACCGTCACCCTGGGCCGCAGTCCCGACACGGAGCTCCAGGGCCGGTACAGCCTGTGGTTCGGCGGAGCGACCGGGCACGTGCGAGTCGGCGAGGTGCTTGCCGTGACCGACACCACGGTCACCCGGCGGATCATCGCGGTGGACGCCGGCGACCCGACCGTCGCACGGCGCGGACGCTGGGGCGGCTGGTTCTACCTGACCCCGGGGGAGCTCGGCGTCCCGGTCGAGGACGTCGACGTGCAGACCCCGAACGGCCCCGCGCCCGCCTGGGTCGTCCGTGCCGAGGACCCGGCCGCGCCCTGGGCCGTCCTGGTGCACGGTCGCGGCGTCACCCGCGCCGAGACGATCCGCGCCGTGCCGGTGTTCCGGGCTGCCGGGTACTCCGTCCTGCTGGTGTCGTGGCGGAACGACGGTGTCGCGCCCGCGAGCGCCGACGGCCGGTACGGCCTCGGGTCGACCGAGTGGGAGGACGTCGACGCCGGCCTGGACTGGGTCGCCCAGCAGGGTGCCACGAGTGTCGTGCTCATGGGCTGGTCGATGGGCGGCGCCGTCGTCCTGCAGACCCTGGTGCGCTCGACGCTGGCACACCTGGTCTCCGGGATCGTGCTGGACTCGGCCGTCGTCGACTGGAACGCCGTCCTCAAGTCGCAGAGCCGTGCGCTCCGGCTGCCCAGGCCGGTCCGCAAGGTGGCGCAGTGGGTCCTCCGCACCCCGGTCCTCCACCGGATCGCCGGACTCGACCAACCGATCGACCTCCGCGAACTCGACATGGTCGCCCGCGCCGACGAACTCCACGTCCCGATCCTGCTGCTGCACAGCGACGACGACGGGTTCGTCCCCTCGTCAGCGGCGCAGGCCCTCGCCGCGGCACGACCGGACCTGGTGCAGCTCGAGGTCGCCCACGTCGCCCGGCACACGAAGCTCTGGAACCACGATGCGGACTGGTTCGACGCGCGGATCCTGGCGTGGCTCACCGAGGTGGTGGCGGCCGACGCGCGGTGACGTGCGTGCGGTGACCGACGTCGGACGGGAGGCGCGGTGCCAGCGGTGACGCGCCTCCCGTCTGACGGGTGGTCACGACCCGCCGTCGGTGGCGGCCTGTCCGGCTTCAGCGCGTGCCCGGATCAGCGCGCGGGGAAGAGGTCGACGGAGCGCGGGGTCGAGCGGTAGCGGAGGTGCTCGAAGTCCGGGTGCCAGTCGACGAGGCCGACCACTGCGCGGACGGCGATGTCGATGAAGTACGGCGACACGACGACACGGCGGGGGATCGTCGTCGCCTCGATCTCGGTCGCGGGCCGGGAACGCGACCCGGAGAAGTCGGTGACGTGCACGCCGTCGAGGTCGGTGCCCCAGGTGTACGCGGGCAGCAGCCGGGCGGTGTCCGGGGCGACGGTGCCGACGACCTCCCACATGCCCGGCTGGAACCGTGCCGGCAGGGTCAGCCCGGCCACCACCGGCTGCGTGGCGAGCACGACGAGCGGGTCGGCCGGGCGGGGGAGGTCCTCGGGGCGCTGGAAGACCGCGACGTACACCGCGTCGTGCAGCGTCGCGAGGACGTGCCCGAGCAGCACGCGGCCGCCGCCGTCCGGGATGAAGAAGACGTCACCGGGCTCGGCGGTGAACGGCTGGCGGCTGAGTGGAACCAGCTCGTCGGCGGGCGTCCCGGCGGTTCCGGACTCGGAGTGCGACGACGACCGAGGCGGGACACCCTCGGCGGGGGACGGCCGCGTCATCGTCACGCCCGCGTGGCGGAGTCGGTCCAGACGGTCGTCGAGGTCGCGACCTGGGTTGCCACGATCGATCATCTCGATCGTGAACACCTTCTCCGGGTCGGCCCGGGTCTCGGCCAGCAGCTGCGCGAAGAGCTGCTGCTCACTGTTGGTCTGGTGGAACTCGGAGCCCGATGGCTGGTCCTTCTTGCGCTTGCCGAACACGTCGTCCGTTCCCCTCGTCCGATGACGTCCTTCATCGTGGCACGACTCGTCAGTCGGACGTCGGTGGTGGCCCGAAGACCGCCAGGCCGCCGCCGGGCAGGGCGATGAGCGTCCGGCGCTCCGGTCCGCCGCCGTGGTGGTGCCAGGACTCGTACGAGTCGTCGGACCAGGCCTCGAGGACGGTCCCGGATGCGAAGTGGAGCCGGAGGTCGGCGCCGTCGAGTGTCGCGTTCGTGACCGTGTCGCCGTGCAGGGCCAGGACGGGTGCGAGCGACGTCGGGTCCATCGGGTCAACGAGCCGGCGTACCCCGTCCGGACCGGTGATCGCGAACTCGGCCTCGAACTGCATCGTCGTGCCGTTCGAGAAACCGATGGTGGTCTGGAAGGTGACGGTCAGGACGTCCACGCGGGCGGCGGCGAACTCGAGAACGGGATCGTCGGTCATGGTGCCTCCTCCGTCGGTCGGATGGGCGATCTGGTGCTCACCGAACGGTCGTACGCCGTCGCGGAGAGGAAACCCCGGTCGGCAGCACGGAGGAGGACGGTGACGATCTCCGGCCCGGACTCGACCTGGCACACGAGCACGAGTGCGTCCCCGAGCGGCCAGAGCGGTTCGACCAGTGGCAGCAGGTTGGGTTCGTCCTGCGCGTAGCTCCGCCGGACGGCCTCGGCGAAGGATCGTGCCGACACGTCGTAGGTGAGGACCTCGGCAGCGTCGGCGACAGCGGACAACACCTCGTGCACTCGGCCCGGGATGACCGGATCGGACGACGGGATGAGTCGGCGCAGATCGTTGACCGACATGACGTCCGTCATGACGGCGTCCCTCCGGGAAGTGTGCGGGCGACGACCTCGCCACCGGTCAGGACATCGATGTCCAGGCGCGCTCGTCCTGGTTCGGACCAGTGCCACGACGGCCGGTCGCGGTGCGACCACCCCTCCAGCAACGCACCCGATGCGAAGCGGACGGCGATCCGGGCGCCGGTGACGGTGCCGCGTTCCACCACCTTCGTGTGGAGGGCGAGGAGCGGCAGGAGCGAGGGCGGGTCGCCGGGCTCCATGAAGGTGTGCGTGCCGTCCGTCTCGGTCAGCGAGAAGGCGGTCTCGAACCGGAGGGTCGCTCCGCTGGAGAAGCGGACGGTGACGGCGGTGTCGATCGTGACGGCGTCGACCGTGTCGCCGGCGACGTGCAGGCGGACGGGGCCGATCGCGGTATTCCTCATGGTGTCTCTCCCGTCGGCCGCTCCCGGCCGTCGCGGTGCTCCTGTGCGCGGCGCTGCTCGTCGGCGATCTCCTCGTCGCGGCTCCCGATGCTGGACACGGGAACGCCGGGTCCGAGGAACAGGTCGAACTCCCAGGAGCTCCCGATCACCGAACGATCCAGGGTGACGGTGACCGTCGTGCTGTCGAAGAAGTCGATGCGGATCACTGCCTGCGAGGCGTCGGTCGTGGTGCTGTTGATCGGAGAGCCGAAGAACTCGCCATCGATCATCTGGTGGTTGTACCGGACGAAGCGCCGCATGTCGTCGTCGGTGATCCACAGTCCGGCGCCGCTGCTGTCGCGAACCTTCTGCTCCCACTCGAGGACGTTGATGTCCGAGTCCGGCAGCACCACCATGTTCAGATCGGTGACGAGCCAGCGCAGCGGAGGGATGGTCATCCCGTTGACGATGTTGCGGAACGTCAGAACGCCCATTGGTTGCGAGCCGATCAGACAGTGGTAGGTGACGAATTCCGGCTCCGACCGCCGGGTGGCCGGGCGGCCTGATCTCCTGCGGAACGACATGATCCTCACTCACTCACTCACTCACTCACTCGCACGGATCGCTCCTTACTGCCTCGTAGAGCGGTTCGCGAGTCTGCGGGAGCTTGCCAGACAACTCGATCACTTCGTCGAGGAGCGCGGGCGAGCGTTCGTCTCGTGGGCGTGCGCGTCGGCCTCGGTCTTGTAGATCTCGCCCCATGCGATGCTCGGAGGCATGGCATGGACAGGCAGATCGACGTCAGGGAGACAGATCTGCACGAAGTGCGGGAAGGTGGGGAAGGTCCAGAGGTCTTCGTCTCCGAACCGACTCCAGAGCAACAGCTCTCCGATGCCGAGTGGGTGGCCGAGTTCCTGTCCGTTCAGCGGCGGATCGCAACTGACCATCAGTGCATGGTGACCGTTCGGGAGCTCGATCGGTCGTTCCACTTCGCACCGGAAGACAGACGAGAACAGCTTGCTGTCCATGGACGAGAGAAAGAAGACTTCTTGCATGTCAGAACTCCGGGTTGATGCCGCTGACGCGATCGAGCTCGATCGCGCCCTTCTTGATGCCGTTCAAGTGATGTACTCGTCAAGTCCGCCTCGGTTGCCGTCCAGGGAAAGCGCTGCCCTCGTCTCGCCACCGCGCTGGGGTGTTCTCGATCCAGTCGAAGACGACCACGGGTCTTCCTCCAGGCGTCGTGTGGCCGGCGGGACATGGCCGTCGTCGGTGTTCCTTCCCCGAAGATCGAAGTGAACCGGTCTTGCACTCCGACTCGATCCAGGTCGAGAATGACCGTCCACCATGCTCCGTCCACCACATCGATGACGATGACGGCTTTGTCGAGCTGACCCACATCTGCTTCCTCGAAGCCGATGAACTCGCCCTCGATGAACTGCACCGTGGCCGCAACGAGACGAGTGAACGTGGCGGGGTCGAGGACCGGATTCGGAAGACTTCGCCTGCCGGAAACTCGTTCGAGTTCGCGAATCTCCAATCCAGAACCAGGGGAGACGTTGACGAACATATCCTCTGCTGTCCAGTGAAGCTCGGGCAGGTACAGAGACTCCAGAATGTCGTCGAGTTCGACATACACGTCTTCATTCCGAACCAAGTCAAGAGTGAAAAGGCGCAGCATACGGGACCCTCGATCAGGTGCTCGGCCCTTCGGGTGACACATCGCCGCGGAGGAGATCAGAGCCGTGCGTCTCGAAGTGTTCGGGAAGCTCAGCGAGTTCCTCTGGCCACTCTTGCAAGAGACGTTTGATGTCCTCGACGATCCACATGGGAACAGTGAGGTTGCGCTCCGCGATGATCCCTGCTGCGATACTCAGGCCGATAGGGGCTTCGTTGCATTCAACGAGATCGCGCACATCTTCCAGCGCTTGAACTCCGAGCCGATCCTCGAGTTCGCTGATGATGCGGAGTGCCTGACTTCGGTAATCGCCACGGTCGTTCATCGTGAGTTCTTCGATGTGTTGGTAGGGAATCCGGACACCGGCCGGGATGGTCCGGCCGCTCACCGTCACGGCGTCGGCCTGGCGGTGCGGCTCGGGCTCCGGCTCCGGTGGCTTCGGGTCGTCGTCGGCGCCGAACCACGTCCCGACCTCGTGGGTCGCGGCGACGAAGAGGTTGGCCGATGATCGCGCTCGCGAGCCCCGTCGCAGCGGACTTCAGTCCGTCGGCATCTCCGTAGGAGTACCCCGTCGGGTCGTTGCCGTGGATCTTCCCCATGTCGTCCCGTTCCCCTCGTCGGTTGACGGGCCCATCCTGCCACCTGCACCGGTCGTTCCACCGGGATGTCGTGTCCACACGGCGGGAAGACGACGGACGGGAGGCACGGTGCCAGCTGGCACCGTGCCTCCCGTCCGTCGGCAGGTCGCGATCAGGCGACCCGGATCAGGCGGACGCGACCGCCGCCTGCACCTGCCGCTGCACCCGCCCGAGCATCCCGACCATGCCGCGGATCCGCAGCGGGCTGACGGCCTCGTTCAGCCCGAGCGTCAGCGGGTAGTCCGCCGGCACGGCGAGCACCTGCTCGACGCTGAGGCCCGAGAGCCCCTGCGCCAGGATCGACGCGAAGCCGCGCGTGGTCGGTGCCTCGCGCGGAGCGGTGGCGTGCATGCGGACGACGTCCGGGGCATCGCCGTCCTCGCCCACCGTGACCGTGATGAAGACCGGGGACTGGCACTCCTCGACCCGCTCGAGCTCGTCCTCGTGGCCCTGCAGTCGCCCGGGCAGCGCGGGGAGTTCGTCGGAGAACTCGAGGAGCAGCTGCAGGCGGTCCTGCTGGGACAGCTCGAGGAAGTCGTCGCGGATCTCGGCGAGGGGTTGGGGGAGTACGTCGTTCATCGGGAGGGAACGGTACCCGGTTCGGTGCCGGTGACGATCGGGACGCGCACCGCGCTGCCCCACTCGGTCCAGGAGCCGTCGTAGTTCTTGACGTCCTCGACGCCGAGCAGGTGCTGCAGGACGAACCACGTGTGGCTCGACCGCTCGCCGATGCGGCAGTAGGCGATGACCTCGTCCGCGTCGCCGATGCCCGCGCCCTCGCGGTACACGGCGTCGAGCTCCTCGCGCGACCGGAACGTGCCGTCGGCCGCGGCCGCGGACTTCCAGGGGATGTTGACGGCGGTCGGGATGTGTCCGGCGCGGAGCGCACCTTCCTCCGGGTAGTCCGGCGCGGTGGTGCGGTCACCGGAGTACTCGGGGGCGCTGCGGACGTCGACGAGCGGCTTGCCCAGGTGCGCGAGGACGTCCTCCTTGAAGGCGCGGACGGTGGTGTCGTCGCGCTCGACCACGGGGTACTCGACGGGCGTGATCACGGTCCGGTCGGTGGTCATCGCACGGCCCTCGGCGATCCACTTCGCCCGGCCGCCGTCGAGCAGGCGGACGTCCTCGTGCCCGAAGAGCGTGAAGACCCAGAGGGCGTAGGCGGCCCACCAGTTGTCCTTGTCGCCGTGGATGACGACGGTGGTGTCGCGGCCGATGCCCTTGCCACCGACGAGCCGGGCGAAGGCCTCACCGTCGATGTAGTCGCGCTGCACCGGGTCGTTGAGGTCGGTGTGCCAGTCGATCTTCACCGACCCCGGGACGTGCCCGGTCTCGTAGAGCAGGACGTCCTCGTCCGACTCGACCACGACGAGCTCCGGCGACCCCACCCCGGCGTCGAGTTGCTCCTGCAGCCACTCGGTGGAGACCAGGCGCTCGGGGTGCGCGTAGGAACGGAACTTCTCGGACGGGTCGACCGGTGCGGTCATCGGGGGTGCCTCCTGGGGATCGGTGGCGCGCGGACTAGGATCGGTCCTTGCGCGTCACCCCCAACGGTACGCGGAAGCACCGTGTCGCAGCCGTGACGTGACATCAGACGACAGGCCGACGGAAGGTCCCGCACCGTGCCAGAACCGCGCCCCGCGCCGGACCACCTCGTCGACCGCGACCCCCAGGTCACCCCGCAGCAGATGGCCGCCGCACTCGTGCCGCCGCCCCAGTTCAGCGCGGCGTCGTTCGCGTCCTACCGCCCGGACCCCGAGTACCCGTCGCAGGCCGCGGTGCGGGACGCCGTCGAGGCGTTCGTGACGACGACTCCCGAGCCGGCGAAGCGCGGGCTGTTCGGCCGGAAGCGCAAGGAGCCCGAGGTCCCGGCGAAGTCCGGTGTGTACCTGGACGGCGGGTTCGGCGTCGGCAAGACCCACCTGCTCGCCGCGGCGTACCACGCGGCCACCGGACGCAAGACGTTCGGCACCTTCATCGAGTACACCGCGCTCGTCGGCGCACTCGGCTTCCAGGGCACCGTCGACCTGCTCCGCGGGACCGCGCTCGTCTGCATCGACGAGTTCGAACTCGACGACCCGGGCGACACGATGGTGATGACCCGGCTCATCAAGGAGCTGTCCGAGACCGGCACCCGCTTCGCCGCCACGTCGAACACGCCGCCCGGCGCGCTCGGCGAGGGGCGCTTCGCCGCGCAGGACTTCCTCCGCGAGATCCAGGCCATGTCCGACCGGTTCGACACCATGCGCATCGACGGCCTCGACTTCCGCCGTCGCGCCGTCGACGAGTCCGCCTCGGTCGTCGACGACGTCCCGGGCGCGCTGGCGGCCCTGGCCGCGTCGACCCCGTCCGGGACGGGAGGCCCGGCCCGCGTCACGCAGGACGACTTCCGGTCCGTCGTCGCCCACCTGGCGTCGGTGCACCCCTCGAGGTACGTCGCGCTCGTCGACGGCCTCGACGCCGTGGGACTCACCGACGTGCAGGCGTTCACCGACCAGACCGACGCCCTCCGCTGGGTGGCGCTCGTCGACCGGCTCTACGACGCTCAGGTGCGGATCGTCGCCTCCGGCATCCCGCTCGACACGGTCTACCCCGACGTGATGCTCGGGGGCGGGTACCGCAAGAAGTACCTGCGTGCGGCCAGCCGTGTCGTGGCGCTGACCCGCGTCGACGACGCCCCACGCGCCTCCTGACCGGGTCCGCACGCCGCTGATGGACGCTGTCCGGGGCGGCGAAACACAGCGTTCACAGAACGCCGCGTGACGTTACCTCCCTGAAACAGTCGGTGCCCTCCGGCGAAACACGCCGTCGCCAGACTCGGTCGCACCCGAGGCGGACGGAGAGCCGCACAGCTCACGAGAGGTGCACACATGCTTGATCAGGGCAACACGACGTTCGTGTTGGTCATGGCGGCGCTGGTGTTGTTCATGACACCCGGCCTGGCCTTCTTCTACGGCGGTCTGGTGAAGGCGAAGTCCGTCATCAGCATGATGATGATGTCGTTCGGGGCGATCGCCCTCGTGAGCGTCCTCTGGGTGCTGTACGGCTACGCCATCGCCTTCGCGAACCACGGCGACCACACGGCCGTGTCCGGCGTCGTCGGGTTCTTCAGCATCGACTGGAACCTGCTCGGCCTCGGCCAGGCGTTCGAGGAGGCCAAGGCGTCCACGATCGACGCGGCCTACCCGTCGATGGCCTTCGTCGGCTTCCAGGCCACCTTCGCGATCATCACGGTCGCCCTCATCTCCGGTGCCATCGCCGACCGCGCCAAGTTCGGCGCGTGGATGGTCTTCGCCGGGGTCTGGGTCACCGTCGTCTACTTCCCGGTCGCCTCCTGGGTATTCAACCTGACCTCCGGCTGGGCCGCCACGTGGGGCGTCATCGACTTCGCCGGTGGCACCGCGGTGCACATCAACGCCGGTGCCGCGGGCCTCGCCCTGGCGCTCGTGCTCGGCAAGCGCGTCGGGTTCGCCAAGGGTGCGCACAAGCCGCACAACCCGCCCTTCGTCCTCCTCGGTGCCGCGATCCTCTGGTTCGGTTGGTTCGGGTTCAACGCCGGGTCCGAGGGTGCTGCGGACGGCATCGCCGCGATCGCCTGGGTGAACACGCTCGCCGCGCCGGCCGCCGCGATCCTCGGGTGGCTGCTCATCGAGAAGCTCAAGGACGGCAAGGCCACCTCCGTCGGTGCCGCCTCGGGTGCCGTCACCGGGCTCGTCGCGATCACCCCGGCCTGCGCCGCGCTGACGCCCGGATGGGGCATCGTGCTCGGCTTCCTCGCCGGCATCGTCTGCTGCTTCGCCATCGACTGGAAGTACCGCCTGGGCTTCGACGACTCGCTCGACGTGGTCGGCGTCCACCTGGTCGGCGGTGTCTTCGGCACGCTGTTCCTCGGCTTCTTCGCCAACGACACCGGCCTGATCTACTCCGGCTCGTTCGAGCAGCTCGGCAAGCAGGCCGCCGCAGCACTGGCCGTCGGCGCGTACTCGTTCGTGCTCGCCTTCGTGATCGGCTTCATCATCGAGAAGACGATCGGCTTTCGCGTCAAGACCGAGGACGAGGTCGCCGGCATCGACACCGCGGTCCACGGCGAGGAGGGCTACGTCCTCTACGACGAGGAGGACAAGAGCCCGGTCGGCGCGCGCTGACCCGCTCCCTCTCCACGACGACGGCCCCCGCTCATCCGAGCGGGGGCCGTCGTCGTGCACGTCTGCGGGGGTCAGGTCACCAGGCGTAGTCCTCCGGTGACGTGCGGTGCCCGGGGAACAGCTCGTCGAGCCGGTCGAGCGACGCCTGGTCGAGGCGGACGTCGACGGCACGGACCGCGGACTCCCACTGCTCCATCGTGCGCGGGCCGGTGATCGGCGCGGTGACGCCCGGCTGGTGCAGGAGCCACGCCAACGCGAGCTCGCCCGGCGTGTGCCCGAGCTCCTTCGCGAAGGCCTCGTAGGCGGTCAGCTGGTCACGGTGGGCGTCGACGTACTCGGCGCTCCGCCCGGACAGCCGGCGCGACCCGTTCTCCGTCTTCTCGATGACGCCGCCGAGCAGACCACCCTGCAGCGGTGACCAGGGGATGACCCCGAGGCCGTAGTGCTGCGCAGCCGGCAGGACCTCGCGCTCCACGTCCCGCACGACCAGGTTGTAGATCGACTGCTCGCTGACGAGCCCGAGGAAGTTGCGGTGCCGTGCCGCCTCCTGCGCCTGGGCGATGTGCCACCCGGCGAAGTTCGACGACCCGACGTAGAGCACCTTGCCCTGGCCGACCGCTATCTCCATCGCTTGCCAGATCTCGTCCCACGGCGTCGCACGGTCGACGTGGTGCATCTGGTAGAGGTCGACGTGGTCGGTCTGCAGTCGACGGAGGCTCTCGTCGAGCGAGCGTCGGATGTTCAGGGCGCTGAGCTTCTCGCCGTTCGGCCAGCCGGTCATGTCGCCGTAGACCTTGGTGGCGAGCACCGTCTTGTCGCGCCGGCCGCCGCCCTTCGCGAACCAGCGCCCGATGATCTCCTCGGTGGCGCCCTTGCCCACCGAGCCGCCGTACGCGTTGGCGGTGTCGAAGAAGTTCACGCCGAGCTCGTGCGCCCGGTCCATGATCGCGTGCGAGTCGTCCTCGCTGGTCTCCGGTCCGAAGTTCATGGTGCCGAGCACTGCCCGTGACACCGACAGCCCTGTCCGTCCGAGATGTGTGTAATCCATTGCCCAGGTCTACGCCCCGCGCCCGTCGCACTGCCAGGCCCCGGGAGTACCGGTGGAGGTCGGACGACCACGCGCGCACCACGACCACGCGCCACATCACGAAGGAGCAGCCATGCCCGCCGACGACGACCTCCCCAGCACCCTGCAGCGGTCCCCGGAGCACGCCCAGGACGTCTACCGTGCCGCGAAGCGGTCCGCCGAGGCCGAGTACGGCGACGGACAGCGCGCCGGCCGCACCGCGTGGGCCGCCGTGAAGCACGAGTACGAGAAGGTCGGCGACCACTGGGAGGAGAAGGCCTCCTCCGGTCCGTCCGACTCCGGCGCCGCCGGCACACGCGGCTCCGGCACGACCGAGGAGGGCGTCGACGCGAACGCCTCGAAGGCACACCTGCTCGACCTCGCGAAGCGCCTGGACGTCAGCGGCCGCTCCCGGATGACGAAGGACGAGCTCGTCGAGGCGATCAAGAAGGCGAACCGACGGGCGACGGCAGCTGCGCGCGACTGATGTCGTCCACCCGAGCGGGCCGCATGCCGACCCGGGTATGCGGCGACGGACGACAGGCGTAGCGTTCCGGATGTGAACATCCCAGCACTCCGCGGCAGCCGGATCACCGGGTTCGGCCACCACCAGCCCGACCGGATCCTCACCAACGACGAACTGTCGACGATGGTCGACACGAACGACGAGTGGATCACGACCCGCACCGGCATCAGGACCCGCCACATCGCCGGCCCCGACGACAGCGTCACGTCGATGGCGACCGAGGCGGCGCGCAACGCCCTCGCCGACGCCGGCGTCGCCCCGACCGACGTGGACCTCGTCGTCGTGGCCTCGACCACGCACCGCGACCGCTCCCCGTACACGGCCGGTCGGGTCGCGGCCGCGCTCGGCATGACGAACGGTCCGGCGCCCGTCGACATCAACACCGCCTGCAGTGGCTTCGAGTACGCGATGGCGATCGCGGACCAGGCGATCCGCACCGCGGCGGCCGACACGGCCGTCGTCATCGGCTCCGAGACGCTCTCACGCATCGCCGACTGGACCGACCGCTCGACGTGCGTCCTGGTCGGCGACGGAGCGGGAGCCGCCGTCCTCCAGGCCACCGACGAGCCGCAGATCGGCCCGGTCTCGTGGGGGAGCGTCCCGCACCTGCAGGACGCCGTCCGCGTCACGCACGACCCCGAGATCTTCCAGCAGGAGGGGCGGTCGATCTACCGGTGGGCGATCACCGAGGCCGAGGGACACGCCCGCGCGGTCGTCGAACGGGCCGGCCTGGCCCTCGACGACATCGGCGTGTTCGCGTTCCACCAGGCGAACCTGCGCATCATCGAACCCCTCGTCACGGCCCTCGGCGGCGAGGGCAAGTACGTCGTCCGCGACGTCGTCGAGTCCGGCAACACCTCGGCGGCGAGCGTCCCGCTCGGGCTGTCGAAGGCCTGGCACCGGGGGGAACTGCCCGAGGGCGTCCCGGCACTGCTCTTCGGCTTCGGCGGCGGCTTCGCCCACGCGGGCCAGGTCGTCACCACGCCGGTCCGCAGGCACTGACTGACGGCACGGACGGCACTGGCGGCGCTGACGGCACGGTGGCCGCGGCCGCTGCTGCCGCCGCATCCGCCGGTCACCGGACCGGTCCACGGACGGACGGGAGGCCCGCCACCAGCTGGTGGCGGGCCTCCCGTCCGTCGGCGGCGCAGTCCGCGTCAGTGGCCGCGACCGCGGTCCAGGGCGCGCTGCTGCCGCTTGCTCAGCGGCTTCGCGTCCGTCGCCCCGACACCGTCCCGGGGCGGGAGCACGACGGTGAAGTGCACGGGTGGCGGCCCGAACGCACTGCGGGAGGACTGGACGACCTTCCGGCCGAGCGCGTGGTTGCCGAGACCGCCGACCACCGCGCCGATGCCGAACGGGATCGCACGACCGAGCACCGACGTGCCCTGCCGGGTGAGGAAGCGCTTGATGAACGCGCTCCGGAGCTTGCCGCCGATCCCGCTGACGGCCTGCTTCGGCAGCGACGACGTGACGAGCTCGCCCCAGAACGCCGTGCGTCCCGGACCGCCCTTGGCCTGCCCGGCGAGCTGCTTGACGAGCTGCGTGCCCGGCGCCCCGAGCATCATCGCCATGACCAGGGCGCGGGCGCGCTCCGGGTCCTCGACGGTGATGCCGTGCACCTCGGTGACGGACTGGGCGAAGAGCGCGCTGGCCTCGAGGAAGCCGACGGTCTCGGCGCCGCTCAGACCGAGGCTCGCGATCATGCCGACGCCCGGGATCACGGCGCTGGCACCGACCGCGGCGCCACCGGAGGTCACGGCGGTCAGGTACTGCCGCTCGAGGATCTCGATGACCTGGGCGGGGGAGGCGTCGGGGTGCCGACGACGGACACGGGCTACGTGGGCGACGACGACCGGACGCTGCACCGAGATCGCGCGGTCGAGCCAGCCGTTCCACGCCGGAGCGTCGGGCTGCACGTGCTGCCCGTGTTCGGTCGGGGTGGCCTGGACGGGTGCGGGGGGCATCGGCACGAGCGGGTCGTGGTCCTTGGGGGTGCGGGACATACCGCCGACGCTACGCGTGCGGCGCCCGGCACGGCTGGGACCGGCCGTTCTGCGGAGGGTCGGTCGCGTCCGGCGGTCAGCCCCGCGCGCGGTCGGTCAGCTCCGCGCGAGCTCGGCGCGGAGGGGCAGGTCCTGGTCCTCGAGGATGAACTGCGCCCCGACGCCGGTGCGGGCGTTCACGACGACCGGGGCGAGCAGGTTCACGGTCGTGCCGCCGGCGTCCGGGTTCGCGACGACGAGCAGCATGGCCTCCTCGGCGCGCACCAGCCCGATGCGCTCGGCCTGCTCGTCGGAGAGCTCCGGCGCGTAGTCGGGCAGGTGCACGGCAGCGTCGAGCAGGTACAGCCGCGGGTCCTCGACCCCGGAGTCCGTGGTGCCCGCGCCGAGCAGGGCGAACAGGCCGTCGGCACCGTCCACGGGCTCGAGCGTGAACGACCGCAGCGGCTCGAGGCCGAACGGGGCGACGGTGAAGGCGAGGTCGATGCTCATCGGAGGTAGTCCATCAGGGTCGGCTGCAGGACCTTCGCGGTGACGGCGAGGGCTGCCTGGTAGTTGGTGCTCTGGAGTTGCAGGTCGAGGACGGCCTGGGCGAGCGCCTTGTCCTCGACGCCGGACCGTCGGCCCTCGAGCGTGGTGGACAGCGTCTTCAGCGAGTCCTGCGCCGCGAGTGCCGCCGAGTGCCGGACGCCGACGTCGGCCTGGGCGCTGCGGACGGCTGCCTGGGCGGCGTCGACCTGGTTCAGTCGTGCGTTCACGTTGGTGCCTGCCTGCAGGTCGGAGACGATGCCGTCGAGGAGCGCGAAGACCGAGGTGCCGCCCGTGCCGAACACGGCGCTGCCGTCGGTGTCGACGCGGACCTGGTCGCCGTCGCCGATCGTGCGGGTGACGCTCGGGGCCGAGGAGCCCGCCCAGGTGGTGTCGGGCGCGTACGCGGCGGCTGCCGGGGAGGACCCGGCGAACACCGACCGGGTGCCGTACTTCGTGTTGGCGGTGCTGAGCAGGTCGGCCTTGAGCCCCTGCAGCTCCTTGACGATCGCGTCGCGGGCGGTGTCGTTCATGGTGCCGTCGTTCGCGGCCTGCACGGTGAGGTCACGGACCTTCCCGAGCACCTTCCCGACGTCGGCGAGGGCGCTGTCGGTCGTGGCGAGCCAGCCCGCGGCGTCGTCGGCGTTGCGGGCGTGCTGTGCGGCCTGCGCCTGCTCCTTGCGGACCTGCATGGCGGTCGCGGTGCCCGCCGGGTCGTCCGAGGGCTTCCGGATCGCCTTGAGCGTCGTCGCCTGGTCGGTGAGGTCCGCGAGCTTCGCGGCGCCGGCCTGCAGGCGGGCCTGCGCGGTGGCCATGGTCATCTGGGTGGTCACACGGCTGATCACGGTCAGCTCCTCCCGACGAGGCCGAGGCGGTTGATGATGGTGTCGAGCATCTCGTCGACGGCGGTCAGGACGCGCGCGGCACCCTGGTAGGCGTGCTGGTAGGCGAGCAGCGAGACGTTCTCCTCGTCCATCGACACCCCGGCGCTCGACTGCTGCTGGGAGCGCGCGTTGGTCAGGGCGAGACCGGTGAGCGTCGCCTCCGACGTGGCTGTCCGGGAGGCGCTGCCCACGCCCGTCACGAAGGTCGCCCAGGTCGCGTCCGGGCCCCCGGCACGGCTGCCGACCGCGGCGATCGCCGAGAGGGCGGAGGCGTCGAACTGGCCGGCCGCGTTCCGGGTCGCGAGCCCGCTCGCGTCGGTCGGGACGACGGACAGGCCCTGGGCGGCGGGGACACCGGCGGCGAGGGCGAAGAACGGCGTGCCGGTCGCACCACTCGGCGTCGTGCCGGCGGCGTGCAGGGTGTTCACGGCGGTCGCCAGGTCGGTCGCGACCCGGTCGTGGGCCGCGGCCGCCTCGGCGAGGGCGCCGCCGGTGCGGGAGGCGTTCGCCGGGGCGAGCAGGGACAGTCCGCCGGCGATCGATCCGCCGTCGAGGCCGACCGCACCGGCCGAGCCGTCGGTCCAGCGGAGCATCGGGGCGTCGGTCGTGCTGCCGGCGAGCATGGGGGCCCCGCCGAGGGCGACCGTGCGCGCCGTGGTGCCCTGCACGAGCGGGTTGCCGCCGAGGACCACGTCGACCGTGCCGTCGCCGTTGTCGCGGACGTTCGCACCGGTGAGCGTCGCGATCCGTTCGGTGAGCTGGTCGCGCTGGTCGAGGAGTTCGTTCGCGGTGCCCCCCGAGGCCACCGCGGTGCGGATCTGGCCGTTGAGGTCGGCGACCTGCTTCGCCGCGTCGTTCAGCTGGTCGACCTGGGTGCCGAGGGTCGTGCGGGTCGCGGACCACTGCGCCTCGATCGACCGCGACCCGGCGGACAGCGCCGTCGCGACGGTCTTCGCCGCACCGAGGAGGGCACTCGCGGCGCCCGGGTCGTCGATGTGCGTGGCCGCGTCGGCGGCGGCTGACCAGAAGGCATCGAGCTTCGCGGCGAGGCCGTCGGCGCCGGGCTCGTGCAGCCCGGTCTCGAGCTGGTCGAGACCGGTCGCACGGGTGTCGGCGTACGCGGCGGCCCCGGCGGAGAACCGGACGCGGGTGTCGAGCGTCGCCGAGGCCAGGCGGGCGATGGCGTCGACCGAGACGCCCTGCCCGGCGAGCGCTGCGGTGCCCCGGACGAAGCCGGTCTGTGCGGGGGCGCCGACCTCGGTCTGGACGATGCGCTGCCGGGTGTAGCCGGTCGTGCCGGCGTTCGCGATGTTCTGGCCGGTGACGTCCAGGCCGGCGCGGGCGGCGGCGAGTCCGGAGTAGGCGGTCTGCAGGGACCCGAAGGTGCTCACCACGGTCAGAGGTTCCCGTCGAACAGGCGTGCGCCGTCCGGGTTCGAGCCCGATGAGCCGGTGGCGTCGTAGGTGTCGGCGTCGGTGACGGTCCCGGCGAGGGTCTCCTGCGTGGCGGAGGCGGCGATGCGGAGGAAGCGGTCGTTCTCGTCGCGCAGCGAGCCGATGCGGGTGGTCAGCTCGAGCATCGCGGCGAGGTGGGACGCCAGGATCTCGCCCCACGGACCGGACGGTGCGGCGGCGACGACGTCGCGCAGGGGAGCGTCGGAGGGCACGCCCCACTCCTCGGCGACGGCGGCGCTCTGGGCGCTGCGCTCGAGGCCGGTGGAGCGGAGCCGGTCGAGGACCTGCTCGACCTCGCGGCTGGCGTGCGAGATCCAGCGGGAGCGTCCGGCGGCGAGGAGGAGCTGCTCCTCCTCGAGCTTGAACGTGAGCAGTTCGAGCAGTTCTCGTTCGCGCCACAGGACGGCGGACAGGTCGTTCACGCTCATCAGCTCCCTCCGGGTCCGGGTGACCGCCGACTGCGGTCTCCAGGAGTTATCGGCGGCAGCGGTCCCGGCGTAAGCACGGCTCCGGGTGTCCTCCCATCGGGGGACAATCGCTCCCCTGGTCCTCCGAAGAGCGGACGGGCCGGAGCCGTACCCACCCCCGCACTGGGTACGGACAGAGGGTCGTCCGGCACCCAGGCAGCCGATAGGTTCGAGAACAGCACCGGGGGACAACCCCCGGCTCGCGTCCTCGGGCGCGGGTGCACCGCCGGGACGGACCCCGGCGGTTCTTCGACGTACTCCGGCGGTCCCGACGCCGGTGATCGTCATGCCCACGGACGGGTCAGTCGAACCAGGACGACCAGGGGAACCACATGGACCGGACCGCACGCAACGCGATGATCGTCGAGCACCTGCCGCTCGTCGGCTACATCGTCGCCGAGACCTGCGCACGCGCCACCCACCTCAGCCGCGACGACCTCGCCCAGGTGGGCTCGGTCGCCCTCGTGCAGGCTGCCGACGCGTTCGACCCGACCCTCGGTGTGCCGTTCGGTGCCTACGCCCGCACCCGGATCACCGGTGCGATCGCCGACGACCTGCGCGCCGGCGACTGGGCCAGCCGCGGCACCCGGAAGCGCATCCGCGAGACCCTCGCCACGCAGGAGGCCCTGTCCGCCGGGCTCGGCCGCACCGTGACCCCGCAGGAGATCGCCGACGCGATGGGTGTCGACCGCCAGACCGCGGTCGACGCCCTCACCGACGCCGCGCGCACCGTCACCCCGATCGACGAGACCGTGCACGACATCGTCGCCGCGGACCTGCCACTGCCGGGCGAGGACCTGCTCGAGATCGAGAAGCGCCGCTACCTGCGCGCCGCCGTGCTCGCCCTGCCGGACCGGATGCGCCTGATCGTCGAGGCCGTGTACTTCGGCGACCGCACCGTCACGGACGTCGCCGCCGAGCTCGGCATCACGCACTCCGCCGTCTCGCAGCAGCGCTCCGAGGCGATGCGCCTGCTCCGCGACGGGCTCGCCGCGCACTACGGCGACGGCGGTGTCACCCCGGAGCCCGCGTCCCGCACCACCGCGGCCCGCCGCAGTGCGTACCTCGCCCGCGTCGCGACGAACGCCACCGCCGGGGTCGCCCGCGCGGTGTTCGACGCGTCCGCTCCGACCGCCGTGGCGGCCGGCTAGACCTCGGCGCGGATGAATTCCGCGCCGACACCTAACGACCTCGGCGGACCTGCCGAGAGTCACGGATGTCAGCCCATGGACGGGCAGACACCACCACCCAAGGATTCACGGAGGAAACCACCATGGGTATGTCCATCAACACCAACCTCTCGGCACTCAACACGTACCGGAACCTCAACGCGACGCAGAACGACCTGTCGAAGTCCCTCGAGAAGCTCTCGAGCGGCCTCCGCATCAACCGTGCTGCCGACGACGCTGCCGGTCTGTCGATCTCCGAGGGACTGAAGTCCCAGGTCGGTGGCCTCACGGTCGCCGCCCGCAACGCGCAGGACGGCATCTCCGTCGTGCAGACCGCTGAAGGTGGCCTCACCGAGACCCACTCGATCCTCCAGCGCATGCGCGACCTCGCTGTCCAGGCGGGCAACGACTCGAACAACGCCACGTCGCGCCAGGCGATCACGACCGAGGTCGGGCAGCTCCAGAAGGAGCTCGGCCGCATCGCCACGTCGACCAACTTCAACGGCACCTCGCTGCTCAACAGCAACGACACCCTGAAGTTCCAGGTCGGCGCGAACGCCGGTCAGGACAGCCAGATCGCGGTCGACCTGTCTGGTGCGAACGTCTCGAAGATCGCGACCGCGCTCACGACGGCCTCGAACACCGGCGGAGCGCAGTTCACGGTCTCCGACGTCGCCGACCTGTCGAACCAGTCGCTGACGTTCAAGTCCTCGAAGGGTGACGCGGGCGAGACGGTCGACACGGCCGTCACCACCGCGCAGCTCCACGGTTCGGCGAAGACGGCACCGGCCACCGGTTACAACGACTTCGCGACCATCGATGAGTTCGTGTCGGCGCTCAACAGCGACACGAACTTCTCGGGCAGCTACACGGCGTCGACTGTACGCGATGCGAACGGAGCCGCCACCGGCTTCGTTGTGAACGCGAACAACGGCGGCACGGTGGACTTCGCCACGAGCCCGCTCGCTTCGGACAACGCCGCGACCACGCCGACTTCGGTGCTCGCCGGGACGTCGGCATCGGGCGGTGCCAGCATCGGCATCAAGTTCGACACGGCCGACCACGCCCAGCAGGCGATCAAGACGATCGACGAGCAGATCGCCAAGGTCTCCTCGGCCCGCTCCAACCTCGGTGCGATCCAGAACCGCTTCGACCACGCCATCAACGTGACGAACGTGGCCAAGGAGAACCTCACCGCGGCGAAGTCCCGCATCACCGACGTCGACATGGCGGAGGAGATGGTCAAGTACACGCGCGACAACATCCTCAGCCAGGCCGGCACGTCGATGCTCGCGCAGGCGAACCAGAGCACGCAGGGTGTCCTGTCGCTGCTCCGCTAGTCGCATCGGTCGCCACCGCCGAGGAGCCGTTCGGGTGCTCCTCGGTGGTGGCGCCCACCCCTCCGGACTGACCGCGGTCGGTCCGCCCTCATCTCGATCCGTCGACCGCCGGGGAGCCCGCGATGTCCGCCACGTCCGCCACGAGCACCTCGCTCGCGATCGACGGTCTGGTCTCCGGGCTCAAGACCTCGGACCTCATCAACTCGCTGATGAGCATCGAGCAGGTCCCGCAGACCCTGCTCAAGTCGAAGGTCACCACCACCAACTCGTTCATCTCGTCGCTGCAGACGATCAACGGGCTGGTGCAGTCCCTCGCGACGAAGGCCTCGGCTGCCGCGAAGACGAACTCGCTCGACGTGTACTCCGCGTCGTCGAGCGCCACGAACGCCACGGTCTCGACGAGCGCCTCGGCCACGCCGGGTTCCGTCTCGTTCACCGTCGGGCAGACCGCCGCCGCACAGGTGGGCGTCACCGCCGCGATGTCGTCCTGGGGGGACACCGCGTCGCCGCTGACGTTCACCAAGCCCGACGGCACGAGCACGACGGTGACGCCGAAGTCGGGGTCGCTCGACGACACGGTCACGGCGATCAACGGCTCCGCCGCCGGTGTCACGGCGACGAAGGTCGCCGCCGGCACCGACGCGTCCGGCACGAAGCTGTACCGGTTGCAGCTGACGAGCACCGCGACGGGAGCCGCGAACGGCTTCACCCTGCACCGGGGGACCGCCGCGGACGTCGCCGCGGGCACCGCCACCGACGTGCTCGCCGAGCCCGGTGCCGCCGTGGTGACCAGGGCAGCGGACGCCTCGGTCACGCTCTGGGCGGGCACCGCCGCCGCACAGACCGTCACGAGCGCGACGAACGCCTTCAGCGACCTGCTGCCGGGGGTGAACGTCACCGTCTCGAAGGCGTCGACGGACCCGGTCACGATCACGGTGGCGAGGGACACCTCGAAGGCGCAGGCCGTCGCCTCCGGGCTGGTCGACGCCCTCAACGCCGTCACGTCCTACTACGCGTCGAACACCGGCGTCACGAGCACGACGAGCCCGACGAGCGGTACGACGAGCACCACGGCCGGGGTCCTGCTCGGCGACGGCACCACCCGTGACGCCGTCCAGCGCCTGACGAGCGCGATGTCGACCCCGGTGAACGGGAAGTCGCCGTCGTCGATCGGCATCGTCATCTCGAAGGACGGGGACTTCGACTTCGACGCGGCAGCGTTCCAGAAGGCCCTCGCCGCCGACCCCGCGGGGACGCAGGCGATCCTGTCCGGCGTCGCCACGACCGTGTCCGCCGCGGCGACCGCTGCGAGCGACAAGTACACCGGCTCCATCACCACCGCGATCACGGGCAAGCAGTCCGTGGTCAAGGACCTCAACACGCAGATCGACTCGTGGACCGACCGACTGACGATGCGCCGCGCGACGCTGCAGACGCAGTACGCCGCGCTCGAGACCAGCCTCAGCAAGCTGCAGTCGCAGTCGAGCTGGCTGGCCGGGCAGCTCTCGTCGATGTCCGGCAACTGAGCCGCAGGAGAACCGACATGAACGCCTACGACCTCAGCGGTGCCGCCGCCTTCCGCCAGGCTGCGCAGCCCCGGTCGATGACCGAGCAGCGTCGCGCCCAGTACACGAACGAGGCCGTCCTGTCGGCCACGCCCGCGCAGCTCGTCACGATGCTCTACGACCGGCTGCTGCTCGACCTGCACCGCGCCGAGACCGCCCAGGTCGCCGCCGACTGGGACGCCGCCCGCGACCAGCTCCTGCACGCGCAGGCCATCGTCGGCGAGCTGTCCTCGACGCTGAAGATCGACGTGTGGGACGGCGGCGAGGGCCTGCTCGCCGTCTACAACTACGCGTCCACGTCGCTCATCACCGCGAACGTGCACCGGGACGTGCAGGCCACGCGCGACTGCATCCGCATCCTCGACCCGCTGCGCCAGGCCTGGCACGACGCCGCTGCCTCGCTCCCGGCGACCCCGGCCGCGCCCCAGCACACCGTCGGCGGAGCCCTCGGTGTCGCCTGACGCCGAGGCGACCTCGGAGCGCACCGACACGCTCGACGCCGCAGCCAGCGCCGGCGCCGACACCACCTCCGATACGGAGGCCCGGGCACGCTGGGAGGCCGTGCTCGCCACCCTCGAGGCGACCCTCGACCAGGACGCCACACCCACCCCCACCGCCGAGGACGCGGCCCCCTGGACCGGACCGGCCGGGCTGGGACCGATCCCGCGCGACCTGGTGGGCCGCGCCTCCCGGCTGCTCGCCGCGCAGCGCGACCGCATCGCGGTCGTCGAGGAGGCCCGCCGCAGCACCCTCGACCACCTCGGCGCGCTCCGCGCGGTCGACGCCACGCGCGTCCCGTCCGGCTCCGTGTACCTCGACGCCAGCGCCTGACGCACCTCTCGGCCCCCCGTTCGGGGCGACGGCTTACACCCCGCTGCGGCACCGCCGATAGGCCCAGCTGAGCACGGATCGCTCGACACCCGGCCACGGATCGGCCACCACCGCTTCGGCGACGTCACCCCGACGACGCCTGACGAGGGGACCCCTCCGTGTTCGATTCCGTGACGTCGGCTGCGTTGCAGAGCGCGCTCGACGGCCTGTCGATGCGCCAGCGCGTCATCGCGGATAACATCGCCAACATCAACACCACGAACTTCCGGGCCGGCAAGGTTCAGTTCGAGGACGCGCTCGCGAAGAGCATCGTCGACGGGAACGGCCGCACCACGCCGACCGTCGCCCGCAGCCTCGAGCCGACGAACACGAACGGCAACAACGTCAACCTCGACGAGGAGACGCTGTCCAACGTCGACACGGTGCTCCGCTACCAGTTCGCGACGCAGGCGATGAACTCCGAGCTCACCAGCGTCCGTGCGGCGATGCGGACCAACTCGTGACGACCTTCGACGCGATCGGCATCGCGAGCACCGGCATGACCGTGCACCGGAAGTGGCTCGACGCGATCTCCGACAACATCGCCAACGTCAACACCGTCCGCTCGATGGACGACTCCGCCTTCCAGGCCCGCTACGTCGAGGTCCAGGAGGGCAACGGCGTCTCCGGCGCCTACGTGAAGGGCGCCGCGTTCGGCAGCGCCGCCGGCCGCGTGACGTACGACCCGGACAACCCGCTCGCGAACGACGAGGGCTACGTCCGCATGCCGGACATCGACCTCGGCACGCAGATGGCGGACCTCATCATGGCCCAGCGCGGCTACCAGGCGAACGCCGCCGTGGTCGACCGCGCCAAGACCGCCTACGAGGCGGCACTGCAGATCGGGAAGAACTGATGCCCATCGACGGCGTGAACGGTGTCACCACCAACGCGATGACCAACGCCCTGACCAGCGTCTCCGGCACGAGCAGCGACCGCGGGGCCTCCGCGGTGTCCGGCTCGGGCGGTGACGGGTTCGCCGCGAGCCTCGGCAACGCGGTCGACGGCCTCCAGCAGCTGCAGAGCGACTCGAAGACGCTCGCGCTCAAGGCGGTCACCGGCAACCTCGACGACATCCACGACGCCACCATCGCGTCCACCCGTGCGCAGGTCACCCTCGAGCTCGTCGCCGCCGTCCGCAACAAGGGCGTCGACGCGTTCAACGAGATCATGCGGATGCAGGCCTGATGCCCGCCGGGATGCAGAGCGTGCTCGGCCGTCTGGGCGGGTACGTCAAGGGCTTCACCGCGGCGCAGCGGACCATCGCGATCATCGGTGTCGCCGCGCTCGTCCTCGGCGGGATCGCCCTCGCCTCGTGGCTGGGCAAGCCGTCCTACGCGCCGCTGTTCACCGGCCTGGCCGCGGCGGACGCCAGCTCGATCACCGACCAGCTCACCACCGACGGCGTCCCGTACCAGCTGACCGACGGCGGTGCGACGATCCTCGTCCCGCAGGCGAAGGTGTACGGCGAACGGCTCAAGGCCGCGTCGAACGGTCTGCCGTCCTCGAACGAAGGCGGCTACTCGCTGCTCGACACGATGGGCGTGACGAGCTCGGAGTTCCAGCAGGACGTGACGTACAAGCGGGCGATCGAGGGCGAGCTCGCCAAGACGATCTCGGCGATGGACGGCGTGCAGACCGCGAGCGTGCAGCTGGCGATCCCGAAGAAGTCCGTGTTCGTGTCCGAGGAGAAGGACCCGACCGCGTCGGTGTTCATCGCCACGAAGAACGGCGCCCAGCTCGGCACCGACCAGGTCCAGGCGATCGTGCACCTCACCAGCGCCGCGGTCGAGGGCATGCAGCCGACCGACGTCTCCGTCGTCGACCAGAAGGGGCAGACGCTCTCCGCCGTCGGCACCGGCGCGACCGGCTCGGGCACCGACCAGGCCGCCGACTACGACGCCGCGACGAGCAAGAAGATCCAGGACCTGCTCGACACGACCCTCGGCGCCGGCAACGCGAGCGTCGTCGTCGCGGCCACGATGAGCGACAACTCGGGCACCCGCACGACCGAGTCGTACACGACGCCGACGACCGGGCCGGTGGCGCTCAACGAGTCCTCGACGAAGGAGCAGTACGGCGCCGGCGGCAAGGGCGCGGGCACGAACGCGACCGGTGTCCTCGGGCCGGACAACATCGCCGTCCCGAACGGCACCGCGGCGAACGGGGCGAACGGCACCGACGGCGGCTACGAGAACGAGTCCGCGACGAAGAACAACGCCGTCGACAAGACCACCGAGACCACCCAGATCCCGGCCGGCGCGATGGACCGCCAGACCATCTCGGTCGCGCTGAACTCAAAGGCCACGTCGGTGCAGAGCGCGAACCTGCAGAGCATCAACGACCTCGTCGCGAACGCCGCCGGTGTCGACACCGCCCGCGGCGACCAGGTGAAGGTCGCGATGATGGACTTCGACACGAGCGCCGCCGACGACGCGGCGAAGGCCCTCGAGGCGCAGCAGCAGGCGGACCAGCAGGAGGCGCTCTGGTCGGCCGTCCGCACGGCGGGCATCGTCGTCGGGATCGTCCTGGCCCTCGTCGCCCTGATGGTGTTCCTCGCCCGCCGCAGCCGTCGACAGCAGCGCGAGCAGGTCGACATCGGCGAGCTCGACGCGTTCGGCGACGCCTTCCAGCTGCCGCTCGCCGTCGAACCGGCCGACCACCGCTCCGGTATCGAGCCCGGGGACGCCCCGACGGTGGCGCTGCAGGCCCTGCCGGTAGAGGACTCCCCGACGGAGGTCCTCACCACCGACGAGATCACGGCCGAGCGTCGTCGGCAGGACATCGCCGCCCTCGCCGAGCGCGACCCGAAGCGCACGGCCGAGCTCCTCCGCGGGCTGCTCGACGACCGGGCGTCGGTGTGAGCGCCCTCGTCCCCGCGCCCGGCACCGACCGTCCCCTGACCGGCGCGCAGAAGGTCGCGCTCATCCTCATGCAGATGGAGACCGAGCGCGCCGCCGAGGTGATGAAGCAGTTCTCCGAGCTCGAGGCCGAGGAGATCTCCGCCGAGATCGTCCGGATGCGCCGCGTCGACGACGAGACCGTCGACCGCACGCTCGGCGAGTTCCACCGGCTCACCCGCACCGGCCGCACCTCGCGGCGGGGTGGCAAGGAGACCGCGCTCGGCCTGCTCGAGGCGTCCTTCGGCGCCGAACGGGCCGCGGGCGTCATGGACCGTCTGGCGTCGAACCTGGCCGGCCAGTCCTTCGAGTTCCTCGACGACGCCGAGCCCGGGCAGGTGATCGCCCTGCTCGAGGGCGAGCTGCCCCAGACCATCGCGCTCGTGCTCGCGCACCTCAAGCCCGCCCAGGCCAGTGCCGTGCTCGCCGGCGTCGACGAGCGCGTCCGCACCGACGTCGCGCAGGCGTTCGCCACGATGGGCACCGCGACCCCCGAGGCCGTCGGCATCGTCGCCGGCGTGCTGCGCTCGCGCGCCGGCGCCGTCGTCTCGCCCCGCGAGAGCGTCGAGGTCGTCGGCGGCATCGCGCCGCTGGTCGAGATCATCAACCGCTCGGACGTCGCGACCGAGAAGGCCGTGCTCGACGGCCTGGAGGCGCGTGACCCGGAACTCGCCGAGGACATCCGTTCGCGGATGCTCACCTTCGAGGACATCGTGAAGCTGGAGTCGCGCGACATCCAGCAGGTGCTCCGCGGCATCGACTCGAAGATCCTCGCCACCGCCATGAAGGGCGCCTCGGTCGCGGTCGTCGAGACGATCCGCGCGAACGTGTCCGAGCGCAACCGCGAACTCCTGGACGACGAGCTCCAGTCGATGGGGCCGGTCCGGGTGTCGCAGGTCGAGGAGGCCCGCGCCGAGGTCGTCCGCTCGGTCCGCGAACTCGAGGCCCAGGGCGTCATCACCGTCCACCGCGCCGAGGAGGACGAGCTCGTTGACTGACCGCTTCGCCCCGGTCGCGTTCCCGGTCATCACGGACGCCGCCCTCACCCGTCGTGCCGCCAGCGCCGACGTCCGCGGGCACGCCGCCGGGTACGCCGCCGGACTCCGGGCCGCGCAGGTGGAGACCGACGCGCTCCGGGTCCGGATGGACGCCGAGCACGCGGCCCGGCTCGCCGCGCTCGACGCCGTCGTCGCCGACCGCGTCGCCGTCCTCGACCGCGCCGCCGCGGCGCTGCAGGCCCGCGTCGCGCCGGTGCTCGCCGCCGCTGAGGAGTCGCTCGCCAGCGCGGCCGTCGACCTGGCGGAGGCCGTCGTCGGTGCCGCGGTGCGGGCCTCCCGTCCGACCGGCGACGACGTGGACGCGACCGGTCGTCGTGCCGCGTCCGCCGAGGAGACCCTGCGTCGTGCGCTGGAGGTGGCCGCGGCTCCCGTCGTGACTGCGGTCCGCCTCAGCCCCGCCGACGCGGCCGCGCTCGACGGACTGTCGCTGCCTGTCCCGGTCGTCGCCGACCCGTCGCTCCGCGACGGGGATGCCGTCGTCGACCTGCCCGACGGCCTGCTCGACGCCCGCGTCGATGCGGCCCTCGACCGTGCGCGGACCGCCCTGGGCGGCGTCCGGTGAGCGGGTCCGGCGTGCTCGAACTGCTCCGCCCGCGCGGCCTCGACGAGGCGCTGCGTGCCGCCCGGCCGCAGCGGGTCGGCACCGTGACGAGTGCCGTCGGCCTGGGCCTGACCGTCGCCGGGCTGGACGCCAGCGTCGGCGAGGTCCTGACCGTCGGTGCCGAGGGCGCCGGGCAGACCGCCGTCGAGGTCGTCGCGACCGACGCCTCCGGGGTCCGCTGCATGCCGCTCGGACGGCTCACCGGCGTCACCGCGGGCACCCCCGTCCGGTCCACCGGCGGGCCGGTGCTCGTCCCGACGGGCACCGGGCTGTTCGGCCGCGTGCTCGACGGGCTCGGTCGCCCGATCGACGACCGGGGTCCGCTCGCCGCCGACGACTGGGTGCCGCTCGACCACGACACCCCGAACGCGATGGCGCGGACTCGCATCGACACCCCGCTGCAGCTCGGCGTGCGCGTGCTCGACACCCTGACGACCGTCGGCCGTGGCCAGCGCATGGGGCTCTTCGCGGGCTCCGGCGTCGGCAAGTCCTCGCTGCTGTCGATGATCGCGCGGGGGAGCGACGCGGCCGTGACCGTGATCGCCCTCGTCGGGGAGCGCGGCCGCGAGGTGCGCGAGTTCCTCGAGGACGACCTGGGACCGGAGGGCCTGGCCCGGTCGATCGTCGTCGTGTCGACGTCGGACGAACCGGCGCTGATGCGGATGCGCGCGGCGTTCGTCGCGACCCGCATCGCCGAGTCCTTCCGCGACGCCGGCCAGGACGTCGTGCTCATGATGGACTCGCTCACCCGCGTGGCCATGGCGCAGCGCGAGATCGGCCTGTCCGTCGGCGAACCCCCGGCCACCCGGGGCTACCCGCCGTCGACGTTCTCGGTGCTCGCCGGGCTGCTCGAGCGCGCCGGCACCGACCGGGTCGGCAGCGTCACCGGGCTCTACACCGTGCTCGTCGACGGCGACGACCACAACGAGCCGATCGCGGACGCCGCCCGGAGCATCCTGGACGGGCACGTCGTGCTCGACCGGAAGCTCGCGGTCACCGGACACTTCCCGTCCGTCGACGCCCTCGGCTCGATCTCGCGCGTCGCCTCGAAGGTCACCACGACCGAGCAGCGGTCCGTCGCGACCGCGCTCCGGAAGGTGATGGCGGCCCGCCGCAGCGCGCAGGACCTGCTCGACGTCGGCGCCTACCAGCGCGGCACGAACCCGCTCGTCGACGCCGCCGTGGACCACCAGGACGCGATCGACGCCTTCCTGCGCCAGGGCATGGACGACCAGGTCACCGCCGCGGGCTCGTGGGAGCGGCTGGCGGGTCTCGTCCGCACCCTCGGTCTGCCGGGAGGTGCGTGATGCAGCGCCGCTTCCCGCTCGCCGGACTCCTGCGCCTCCGGCACGCCGAACAGGACCGGGCCGCAGCGACCCTCGCGGACGCGAACGGCCGCGTGCGCGACGCCGCCGACGCCCGGATGGCCGCCCGCCGCACGCTCGCGGACGAGGCGCAGACGATCTCCGACGCGGCCACGCTCAGTGCGGTCGCCTCGGCCCGGGCCGCGACGCGCGGGATGCTCGAGGAGCTCGACGCCGTCGTCCGCTCCCGGCGCGCCGACGCCGACCGGGCGCAGGACACCTACAACGCCGCACGCCGGTCGGCACTCGGGCTCGAGAAGCTCGAGGGGCAGCACACCACCCGTGTCGCCGCCGAGGACCTGCGCGCCGAACAGAACGCACTCGACGAGATCGCCACTCGTCGCCGCACCGAGGGGGGACACCGATGAGCATCGACGCCGTGCTCTCGCGGATCAGCGAGATCCGCAGCCAGATCGAGACGCTGCAGGGCGGCACCTCGCGTCCGGCCGGTGGATCGGCCTCCGCTGCGGCCGCGTCGTCCTCGGCCTTCGCGGACGCCCTCGCGACGGCGAACGGCACCGCGGGCGGTGCCACGTCCGGCGGCGCCGCCCCGAGCGCCGCGGCGTCCGGCAGCCCCGCCGTGGCCGCCACCGCAGCCCCGGCAACCTCCGTCGACGCCGGCCGCGGCACCGTCGCGACCGGCAGCGGTGCCACCGGGGACGACGTCGTCGCGGCCGCGAAGCAGTACCTCGGCGTGCCGTACGTGTTCGGCGGCGAGACCCGCGCCGGCATGGACTGCTCCGGCCTGGTGCAGACCGTCTTCAAGGACCTCGGCGTCAGCATGCCGCGCGTCGTGCCCGACCAGGCCGACATGGGCGTCGCCGTGCCGTCCCTGGCGCAGGCGCAGCCCGGCGACCTCATCATCCCGAAGGGCGAGGGCCACGTCGTCATCTACGTCGGCGACGGCAAGGTGCTGCACGCACCCCGCCCCGGCAAGGACGTCCGGATCGTCGACAACTGGTACTCGGACGCCGACATCGCCACCATCCGCCGCATCGTGCCCTCCGCTCAGGAGGCTGCAGCCGCCTCCGCGACGTCGGCCACCCGGTCCGTCGGTGCAGCCGGCAGCACGGCCGCGACGGACCTGCAGACCGCCGCGCTCAAGTCGCTGCTCGCCGCCGGGAGCGCCGCGTGACCGCCGTGACGGCGTCGCCGTCCCGGACCGCCGGGACCGAGGCGGCGCGGAACGCACCGTCGGGCACCGGGTCGTTGGCCGACCTGGCCGCGCGTCGGTCGGGTGCGGCGTTCGACGTCACCCTGTCTGCGGTCGGAGCCCGTGCCGAGCGCGATCGGGGACCGGCGGCGGAGGACCGGGCCGGCCTCGGGGCCGCTCGTGCCCTCGAGACCCGTCGCGAGGCCGCGCGCCACGCCGATGCCCGACGTGACGCCGACCGTGCCGCGACGGCGGGTCGACAGCACGCCGGGTCGACGGGCGAGCGCACGGAGGACCGCGCGTCCGGTGCGCCGTCGACCGCGGCACTGCTCGCCGGCATGCCGACCGAGCGGAGCAGCCGCGCCGCCGGGCACGTCCGGTCCGCCCGCGCTGGCGACGGGACGGGGAGCGCCGACGCCGTCCGGTCCGGCGACGCCGCCCGCCCTGCCGACACCGCCCGGTCGAGCGACGCCGCTCGGTCGAGCGACGCCGCCCGGTCGGCGGACCCCTCCGGACGCCCAGGCGACGTCGCGGGCGCGGTCCGTCCGACGTCGCCGGACGCCGCCGCGGGGTCGCCCGCCGCCGCGGGGTCGCCGGACGCCGCCGATCAGCCGACGCCGACCGCCCCCGCGGACACCGCGGGCTCGGGTGCGCTCTCCGCCGCCGCCGCCGTCGCGCCGGCAACCGCGCCGACGGTCGCGTCGACGCCGGTCGGCGCCGCCACGGTCCCGACCGGTGCGACCACCGGGGGAGTCCTCGGCGCGCCGGAGACCGCACCGACCCTCGCGGGCACCACCGCGGTCCCCGACCCGTCCGTGACGACCGGCGACGCCGGGACGACGACCGCCGGCACGACGGACGTCGGCACCACGTCCCTCGGGTCGGACACCGACGGCAGCGCCGCAGCGACCCCGACGACTTCGACCGACGCCGTCGGCGCGACCGCTCCGGCGAACACGCTGCCGGCGTCCGGCGTTCCGGTCCCGGGCACCGTCGCGACGGACGCCGCCGCGACCGCGGAGACGCCCGCCGCCGCGACCGCCGCCGCAGCGACCACGGCCGCCACCTCGACGAACCCCGTCGCCTCGGCCGGCTCCACGGCCCCGGGCACCCCCACCGTCCCGGTCTCCGCGTCGGCGGACACGACCGCGGCCGCCCAGGCGACGGCCGCGGCACCCCGCGGCTCCGCAGAGAGCCCCGCGGTCCGCACGACGTCCGCCGGTGCCCCGGGCACGGCGCCCGCCCCGACCGGCCCCGCGTCGGCGGCGACCGTCGTCGACCAGGGCGGGACGAGCCTCCAGACCGGACCCGGCGGGACGCCCGTCGTCCTGACGGTCCCCGCGACCACCGGCCCGGCCCAGGCCCCGACGGCGACCGCCACCACGCCCGGTGCGACCGCACCCGCTGCGGCCCCGCAGCCGCTGACCCAGCAACTCGCGCGGCCCCTGTTCACGCTCGCGCACGCCGGACCCGGCGAGCACGTCGTGACGGTGCAGCTCGCCCCCGAGGCCCTCGGCCCCGTCACCGTCCGTGCGCACGTCACCGGCCACGGTATGCACGTCGAGCTGTTCGCCGCCTCGGACGCCGGACGGGACGCCGTGCGCCAGATCCTGCCGGACCTTCGACGCGACTCGGGCGCCACCCTCGACCTGTCCAACCAGAACCAGCCGGACACGGACCATCGTGACAGCCGGTCCGACACGTCCCGCCGCGGCGACCGTGCCGACGGCACCACGACCGCCGGCCGGGAGGCGCGCCCCGCCTCCGCCGCCTCCCTCCCGTCCGCCCCGACCACCGTCCGCACCGCGGGACTCGACGTCCTCGCCTGACCGGCCACCACGACAAGGAACGCAACCATGCCACTCGACGGGATCTCCGGCTCCCTGGACGCTGCCGCACAGGCCGCCGCCCTCGCCGCCAACCCGACGTCCTCGCGGTCCCAGACGATGGACTCCGAGGTCTTCATGAAGCTCCTCGTGACGCAGCTCCGCAACCAGGACCCGTCGTCGCCGATGGACACGAACCAGATGATCGGCCAGCAGACGCAGCTCGCGATGATGGAGCAGATCACCAACCAGACCACGACGGCCAACGAGGGGTTCTCCCTGCAGATGCGGATGGCCGCCGCGAACCTCGTCGGGAAGCAGGTCAGCTACACCGACGCCGCCTCGGGCAAGGCGGTCACCGGAGCCGCGACCGCGGTGTCCTACGCCGAGAGCGTGCCGACCGTGACCGTCAACGGGAAGGAGGTCGATCTCGACGTGATCTCCGGTATCTCCACGACCTCCGGTTCCTGACCTCCTCCCACCCACTGCTTCCTCCTCCACCTCGTCCACGAAGGGACGCACCATGCTCCGCTCGCTCTACTCCGGGATCTCCGGCCTCCGCTCCCACCAGGAGATGCTCGACGTCACGGGCAACAACATCGCCAACGTGAACACCGCTGGCTTCAAGTCGTCGACCACGGTGTTCCAGGACACGCTGTCGCAGATGACGCAGGGCGCCGGCGGCCCGCAGACCGGCATCGGCGGCACGAACCCGGCACAGATCGGCCTCGGCGTGCAGGTCGCCGGCGTCTCGACGAACTTCGCCCAGGGCTCGGCGCAGGCCACGGGCAAGGCCACCGACCTGATGATCTCCGGCGACGGCTTCTTCGTCACCCGCCTGGGCAACGACACGGTCTACAGCCGCGCGGGCGCGTTCGACTTCGACGCCGACGGGCGCCTGGTCAGCGCCGACGGCAAAATCGTCCAGGGCTACTCGGCCACGAACGGCGTCGTCAACGACGGCGGCCGGATGACCGACATCACCCTGCCGCTGCAGGCCGCCGCACCGGCCACCGCGACGAGCACCGCGGGCGTCACCGGCAACCTGCCGTCGGACACCGCCGTCGGTGAGACCCTGAATCGCGACGCCACCGTCTTCGACCAGTACGGCACGAAGCACACGCTGTCGCTCGCGTACACGAAGACCGCCGCCGGCTGGTCCGTGGCCGCCTCGAACGGGCAGGGCCAGTCCGCCACCGGCACGATCGCCTTCGGTACCGACGGCAAGATCACCCGCGGCGCCACGCTGCAGGTCGGCGGCATCGCGGTCGACATGACGCAGCTGACCGGCTTCGCGGCGCTGAACACCGCCGCGATCTCGTCGCAGAACGGGCACGAGGCCGGGTCGCTGAAGAGCTACTCGATCTCGAAGGACGGCACCGTCATGGGCACGTTCTCGAACGGCTCCTCGCTGGCCGTCGGACGCATCGCCCTCGCGACCTTCGCCAACCCGGCCGGTCTCGAGAAGACCGGGGCGTCCGGCTACCGCGCGACCGCGAACTCCGGTGCGGCGATGGTAGGCGTCCCGGGGTCCGCGGGTGTCGGGTCGCTCGCGGCCGGCGCGCTCGAGATGTCGAACGTCGACCTGTCGCAGGAGTTCACGAACCTGATCGTCGCGCAGCGTGGCTTCCAGGCGAACGCCCGCATCATCACCACGTCGGACGAGGTGCTGCAGGAGCTCACGAACCTCAAGCGCTGATCCCGGCGCACCGCACGAACGACGGACCCCCGGCTCTCCGTGAGGAGAGCCGGGGGTCCGTCGTGTGCTGCGGGGATCAGGAGCGGTCGTCGTCCTGACGGTCGTCGCGGTGCACGCCGGCCTTCGCGAGGCCGCGGCTGACGATGTAGGCCGCCGTCACGATCGCGACGTAGAGCCAGGCGTGGTCGGCGCCGAAACGCTGTCCGTCGTCGCCGTCGTCGGTGACCGCTGCCGCCACGAGGATGGCGATCGAGACGACCAGCCAGACGTAGAACTCGGTGGTCTTCAGCGCCGACTTGGTCTCGGACCAGACGGTGCGGTGCGTGTCGTTCGGGCGGTTGGTGCGGGGTGCGTTGCTCAAGGAGACTGCTTTCGTTGTCACGAGGACGTCTGCCCTCGTGACGACCACGTTCCTCGGCCGCACATGTCGGTCCGCACGCATCCGCGTCGAGGGGACAAGTGGGCCGTGGTGGCGGTGCCGGTGCGTCAGGTGATCCGGAGGTCCGACCGCAGCGGGCAGCTGCACGTCCGACGCCTGGTTCGGTAGCTCCTGCGCCGGTACGCCCGGACGACGCAGCAGCGCCTCAGCGACGTGGCCGCCGCGGTCGCCCGGATCGAACTGCCCCTCGAGCAGCTGCGTCCCGAGACATCCCGCTGACCCGCGCGGCCGGGCGGAGGTCAGACCGCTGCCGGGAGCTCCAGCCCCTGTAGTTCGCGGAGCACCGAGTTGAGGTGCCACTGGTCGCGGAACAGTCCGTACCGGTCGCGGTCGGTCGTGACGATCTCCATGTCCCGCCGCTTCTCGAGGATCGCGAAGTCGGAGTCGGTGACCGTCCGCACCATGGTCCACGGCAGCGGTTCCACCCGGACGGCGGTCCCGAACTCGGCGAGCAGACGCGTGGTGAGCACCTCGAGCTGCAGGGACCCGACGACGCCGACCATCGGAGCCTGCGCGGTCCGACGCTCGGAGTGCAGCAGCTGGACGACGCCCTCGCCGGCGAGCTGCTGCATGCCCTTCCGGAACTTCTTCGCCGTGCTCGGGTCGGTCGGCGACACCGTCGCGAACATCTCGGGCGCGAAGCGGGGGAGCGGCTCGAACTCCACGGCTTCCTCGCTGAACAGCGTGTCCCCGGGGTGCAGCATCGTCGCGTTGACGAGGCCGACGACGTCCCCGGGCCAGGCGACGTCCACGGTGTCGCGCTCGCGACCGAAGACACTGAGCGCGTGCTTGGTGTTGAAGCGCCGACCGGACTGGGCGTGCGTGAGCATCATGCCGCGGTCGAAACGTCCGGAGCAGATGCGGACGAAGGCGACCTGGTCGTGGTGCGACGGGTCCATGTTCGCCTGCACCTTGAAGACCTGCGCCGCGAACGGCTCGGTCACCGGGCGGGCGGCACCGTCCTCGGTCCGGCGGGGCAGGGCAGCCGGTGCGGCGTCACGGAGGAACCGCAGCAGATCGACCGTGCCGAGGTGCTTCGTCGCGACGCCGAAGAAGACCGGCATGCTGGTGCGCTCGTGGAAGTCGTCCTGGTCGGGCAGCCCGCGCACCTCGCGGGTGAGCTCGACCTCCTCGAGGGCGGTCTGCCAGTCGGCGCCGAACAGCTCGGCGGCCTCGCTCGCCGACCGCTCCGTGGCGACCGGCAGGTGGCCGCCACCGGTCGAGGCGTACGTGGTGAGTGTGCCGGTCGCGGTGTCGACGAGGCCCTGCAGGTTGCCGGCCTCGCCCACCGGCCAGGTCACCGGTGTCGGCGCGCGGCCGGTGCGCTCCTCGAGTTCGTCGAGCAGGTCGAGCGCCTCGCGACCGGGGCGGTCCCACTTGTTGACGACGGCGATGACCGGGATGTCGCGGGTGCGGCACACCTCGAACAGGCGGATGGTCTGCGCCTCCATGCCCTTCGCGGCGTCGATGAGCATGACGGCGCAGTCGACGGCGGCCAGGGCACGGTAGGTGTCCTCGGAGAAGTCGGCGTGACCGGGCGTGTCCACCACGTTGATCAGGGTCCCGCCGGCGTCGAGCTGGACGACCGCCGAGCTGATCGAGATGCCGCGACTGCGTTCGATCTCCATCCAGTCGGAGACGGTCGCACGACGGGTCGCCTTGCCCTTGACGGCTCCGGCTTCGTCGATCGCGTCGGCCGCGAGCGTCAGCGACTCCGTCAGGGTCGACTTGCCGGCGTCGGGGTGCGCGATGACGGCGACGGTGCGGCGGCGGTGGGCTTCGTGCTCGATGACGCCGGCGGCAGCCGCGTCGGTCACGGACGCGCCGGTCACGCGGCGCTCCGCCCACGGCGTCGACCGGCGGCGTGATCTGGGCGTTCCGACATCTGCACCCCACGACGATACCGACTGCCCCGGACAGACGACGAACCGGTGCGCCGGTCCCCGCGCCGGTCCGCGCGTCGGCGCCGGCGGACCGAGCCGAGGACGGCCGGGGCGACCGAGGGGCGCCCGGGGTGACCGGGGGACGGACGGGAGGCGCGGTGCGGGCTGCTGACGCGCCTCCCGTCCGACGTCGGCCGGCCCCGGTGCGCCTCGGCGCAGCGGTGCGGTCCGGTGCGCAGCGGTGCGGTCCGGTGCGCAGGCGGGCGTCGACCCCGGCGCCGTGCCGAGTGCGGAGCGCGCCGGAGACCCCTAGTCGTCCCGCTTCGCGCAGGTGACCGTGTCCGCGCTCTGCCCGGAGACCGACGGGGGCAGCTGCGCAGCCGACGCCGACCGACCCGGCGTCGCCGACGGTGTGCCCGGTGTGCTCGGGACCGCACCGCTCGGCGTCGGGCTGCTCGGCGCCGCCGACGGCGTGGAGCCACCCGGTGTCGGGGCCGTGGAGGCGTCAGGGTCACGGACCGCCGACCGTCCGAGGCTGTCCGGCGCGAGCTGCACCGGTTCGTCCGCCTGCAGTGCCGCGGTGAGGGTCTCGGCGGGGCCCTCGTCGACCAGGACCCTGCCCGCGTCCGCCGGGTCGTCCACGACCGGGAACTGCAGGAACACCATGTTGGACAGGCCCACGGTGTTCACCGCCAGGGCGAGGCGCGCCAGCGTGGCCGCGTCGGTGAGCGAGTCCGACAGGGTCATGTTGCGGAACGCGGTGTTCGCCAGGCGCAGCACCTTCGCCGGGTTGGTGAGCGTGCCGGCCGAGACGGTCTGGCGTGCGAGTGCCGACATGAAGGTCTGCTGGTTGCTGATGCGACCGAGGTCGCTGCGGTCGCCCACCCCGTGGCGCGACCGGAGGAACGCGGCGGCCTCGGCGCCCTCGAGCTCGCGGTTGCCCGCCTCGAGGTCGAGTGCCGGCGTGACGTCGTGGTCGTGGATCGGCGTGGCGAGGCACACCGTGACACCGCCGACCGCGGTCGCCATCGCCACGACGCCGTCGAACGTGATCGTGCCCGCGTAGTCGATCTGCAGCCCGGTGAGCTTCCCGATCGTCGCGGCGACGCACGCGAGGCCGTGCTTCTCGCCGCCGCGGGCGAGTGCGGTGTTGAGCATCGCAGCCGACGACGCCGGCGTGACCGTCCCGGCGTCGTTCGTGCACGCCGGGATCGGCAGGACCAGGTCGCGGGGGAAGCTGATGACCGACATGTTCGTGTGGTCGGCGGAGATGTGCACGAGGATGTTCGTGTCGTTGTTGCCGGCGCCCGAGCTCGCCCGGCGGTTCGCCGCGTCGTCGAACCCGGCCCCCTGCCCGTCGCGGGTGTCGGTCGCGACGAGCAGCATGTTCACCTCGCCGGACTGGGCCGTCAGCTGGGGGACCGCGCGAGCCGTGCTGCCGGGCATCGCGAGGGAGACCGACGGCTGCGCGTTGCCCAGGACCTGCCACGTCGCGATCGCGGCGACCGAGCTCGTGCCGACCAGCACGACCGCGGCGGCGATGGCCGTCACGGCGAGCAGCGGGCGGACCGGCCCTCGTCGTCGCAGGCGTCCGTGGCGGACGCCCGGGGTGGTCGTCCGGCGAGCGGTGTCGTCCGCGGCGGGCGGCCGGATCGGCTGCCCCGGTGCGTCCGTCGCGTCGGTGCCGCTCGTCGTGCCGGTGCCGCTCGTCGTGCCGGTGCCGCTCGTCGTGTCGGGCCCGTCCGTCGTGTCGGGCCCGTCCGTCGTGTCCGGGCGCTCGTGCTCGTCCGGGCCGTGCGTGGTGTCCGGCACTCGTCCCCCTCGTGTGGTGCGGGGCGGTTCCCCGGTCCGGTCATCCTGCCCGACGTCACGGCCTCCGAGGTGCAGCCGCTCCTGAGAATCCGTCAGTGCGAGCCTGTGGACTCACGCCGCCGTGGCCGCGTGCCCGGGCTCGCGGAGCGCCGGGCAGTGCTCCGGCGTGGGGTGTTCGGAGATGTCGATGACCTCGTCCAGGCGGTCCCGCGCGGCGGTGAGCTCGGCGAGCTGCGCCGTGATCCGGTCGCGCTCCTGCACGAGCAGCGCGAAGGACTCCGGCGTCGCCCGACCCGCGTCGACGCAGGGCAGCAGCTGCACGATCGTCCGGCTCGGCAGTCCCGCGGCGAACAGCTGCTGCACCAGGCGCACCCGGTCGACGGCGGCCTCGTCGTACACGCGCTGCCCGCTCGCAGTGCGGGTCGCGGCGAGCATGCCCTGCTCCTCGTAGTAGCGGAGCGAGCGGACGCTCACCCCGGTCCTCGCAGCGAGGTCGCCGATGCGCATGTCGTCTCCGTCCCGGGCTTGCCCCTGACACTGATGTGAGGTCGTAGCGTACCCGAGCCGCAGCGGGACGGACCCGCGCGGCGGGAGGACACCATGGACATCACCGGATCGATCGCCCTCGTCACCGGGTCGAACCGCGGCATCGGACGCGGCTTCGTCGAACAGCTCCTGGAACGCGGCGCGGCGAAGGTCTACGCCACCGCACGCCGTCCCGAGCTCGTCGACGTGCCCGGGGTCGAGGTGCTGCCCCTCGACATCACCGACGCGGCGTCGGTCGCGGCTGCGGCGGCCGCGGCACCCGACGTCACGCTGCTCGTCAACAACGCCGGCATCTCGACCTCGGGCTCGCTCCTGACCGACGACCTGACGAGTGCCCGCCGCGCGGTCGACACGCACCTGTGGGGCACGCTCGAGATGGTGCGTGCCTTCGCCCCGGCCATCGAGCGGAACGGCGGCGGCACGATCGTCAACGTGCTGTCCGCCCTGTCCTGGTTCGCCGCACCCGGTGCCGGTGGGTACGCGGCGGCGAAGGCGGCCGAGTGGAACATGACCAATGCGGTGCGCCTCGAACTCGCGGACCGGGGCGTGGTGGTGCAGGGCCTGCACCTGGGCGCGGCCGACACCGACATGATGGCGGACTACGACGGACCGATGACGGCGCCGTCCGAGGTCGCCCGGATCGCCCTGGACGGGGTCGAGCGGGGTGCCGCCGAGGTCCTGGTCGACGACTGGAGCCGCATGGTCAAGGCGTCGCTCGCGGGCGAGCCGGAGGCGCTGTACCGCCAGTTCGCCTGACCCGCCGCCCGCCCGCACTCGCGCCGAGGCCCGTCGCACGGCCCCGGCGCCGTCCCGGACTCGCGCTGGGCGACACCGCGCGGCCCTGCCGCCGCGAGTGGTGTCGCTCAGCGCGAGCCTCGCGGGGCGCAGGCCCCCCCCGTGCGGGAGGATGGACCCGTGGACGGACGAGGACAGCAGCCCCGATGGCGGACGACGTGGTCGATGGTGCAGGTCGGCGTGCTGACCGCGGCCGTCGTCGGGTGCATCGTGCTCCTGCTCACGGGGGACGGCACGCTCGACCGGGTGTACGCCGTCGCGCTCGTGTTCTTCGGACTGGCGCTCCTGGGCCACGTGACCTTCCTCGTCATCACGAAGCGGGCCGAACGCGGCCGTTGACCGCGCTGGACGGCGCCGCCGAACGCGCCGATCGCGTCCGCTGACCGCGCTGCACGGAACCTCCGAACCCGCCGACCGCGTTCGCTGACCGCGCTGGACGGAACCGCCGAACCCGCCGGACGGAACCGCCGAACCCGCCGGACGCCCACGCTGAGCGGATCAGACGAACGCATGCACATCGGCATGCTGGGAGGCTGAGCACCTCATGGAACTCATCGCGCCCGAACTCGTCGTCGTGCTCGTGGTCGCGATCGCGGTCGCCACGGCCGTCTCGAACCGCCTGCGCGTCGCGCCCCCGGTCCTCCTGCTCGCCTTCGGGGTGGCGATCGCCTTCATCCCCGTGTTCGGCAGGCTCGAGCTGCCCGCCGACGCGGTGCTGCTGCTGTTCCTGCCGGCGCTGCTGTACTGGGAGAGCCTGACGATCTCGCTCCGGGAGATCCGCGCAAACCTCCGCGGGATCGTCCTGATGGGCACGCTCCTCGTCGTGATCACCGCCGGCGGGGTGGCGACGGTGCTGCACCTGCTCGGCATGCCGTGGGGTCCCGCGTGGATCCTGGGCGCCGCGGTCGCCCCCACCGACGCCACCGCGGTCGGGGCGCTGACCCGGTCGCTCCCGCGGCGGAACACGACGGTGCTCCGGGCGGAGTCGCTCGTGAACGACGGCACCACGCTCGTCATCTACGGCATCGCGGTCGCGGTGACGGCAGGGGAGCAGGAGCTCACGTTCGGCAACGTCACCGGCATGCTCCTGCTGTCGTACGTCGGCGGGATCGCCGCCGGACTCCTGGCCTCGTGGCTCGGCATGCTCGTGCTCCGCCGGATCGACGCGGTCGTCCTCGAGAACCTGTTGACGCTGCTCGTGCCGTTCGCGGCCTTCCTGCTGGCCGAGGCGGTGGGTGCGTCCGGTGTGCTCGCGGTCGTCGTCGCCGGCCTCGTCGTCAGCCAGGTCGCCCCGAAGCTCGACCGCGCCGAGACCCGGCAGCAGGTGCGCTCGTTCTGGTCCTTCGCGACGTTCCTGCTCAACGGCGCGCTGTTCGTCCTGGTCGGCATCGAGGCGACGATCGCCGTCCGCGAGCTGGCCGGCCGCGAGATCGCGCTCGGCCTCGGGTTGATCGGCGTCGTCTCGGTCGTCGTCGTCGTCCTGCGGTTCGCGTTCCTCAACCTCACCTGGGGTGCGGTGCGGCTCGTCACCCTCCGGACGGGAGGCTCGCCCCGCGAAGGACACCGCGACCGGTTGGTCAGTGGGCTGACCGGGTTCCGCGGCGCCGTCTCGCTCGCCGCCGCCGTGGCCGTCCCGCGGGTGGTCGAGAGCGGCGGCGCGTTCCCGGACCGCGACCTCATCGTGTTCGTCACGGCGGGCGTCGTCGTGGTGACCATCGTCGGCCAGTCGCTCGTGCTCCCCGCGGTCGTCCGCTGGGCGGCGTTCGACGGCAGCAACGAGGTCCTCGAGGAGCGCCGGTCCGCCGAGCGCGCCGCCATCGAGGAGGCACTGGACGCCCTGCCCCGCCTGGCCCGCAGGACCGGGGCCGACCGTGAGGTCGTGGACCGGATCCGGCAGGACTACGAGGGACACCTCGCGCTCGTCGAGGCCGAGGAGAGCGACGACGACGACCACCCGCTCCTGCAGCAGCGTGGTGCGGCGGTCGAGCTCGAACTCGCCCTCGTGCGCCTCAAGGCGGCGACGGTCCTGCGGCTGCGCGACCAGGGGGAGATCGACGACCTCGTGCTCCGGCAGGTCCGCGCCGAGTACGACGCCGAGGAGACCCGGCTGCTCCGCCTCGACCAGCGCGAGTGACCGAGCTGGCCCGACCAGCCCGGCCGGCCCGACCAGCCCGGCCGGCCCGACCAGCCCGCCCGGCCCGACCGGTCCGACGAGCCCGACGGCCGGACCAGCCCGACCGGCCGGACCAGCCCGTCCGGCCCGACGTCCGACCGCCCGACCCCGGTCAGGCCGACCGCACCCGCAGCCGCGCCCGCCGCACCCACGCCCGCCACGGCAGCGAGGACCCGAGGGCCAGGCCGATCACGACCGTGCCGAACCACCCGACCAACGCGCCCGGGATCGGCACGAGCAGGCTCGTCCAGAGCAGCACCGACAGCACGCCGAGCACGTACGCCGCCCCGGCCTTGAGGTAGCGGAGCCGCTTCAGCCCCGCGGCCTCGTCGAGGTGCGAGGTCAGCCGTGCGAGGAACAGCGCCCCGACACCGATCGCCGCCGCACCCACCGCGGCCTGTCCGAGCGCGCCGAGGCCGTCCGCGCCGAACACACCGGCCCCGGAGAGCGAGTACACGCCGTCGAGGATCTCGAACAGCATGAAGACGACGAGCCCACGCTCGAACACCACCGTCGACGCGTACACGTGGACCCGCCACGCGCCCGGTCCGGTCCCGATCGAGGCGGTGTCCGTGCCCGTCGCACCACCGCCGTGCAGCGCCCACGCGGCCAGGCGCTTCGACCCGAGGTAGGCGCCGACACCGGCCGCGCCCCCGACCAGCACCGGCAGCACGGCGGCCCCGGACCAGCGGTCCGCGGCCCCGACGAGGACCGTGGTGAGCACGACGCCGGCGGTGGCGGTGGCCAGCGACCAGACGCGCGGCCGCGCGACGGCGGCGAGTCGGGCCTCCAGGCGGCCGAGCCAGGACCGACGGGACGCACGGTCGGTGTTGAACAGGTACTCCGCGAACACCAGCCAGATGAACGCGGCGCCGAAGGCGGCGAGTCCGGGACGGACCTCCTGCAGGTGCGCGGCGAACGCGCCGGGCGCGGAGACCGCCTCGCCGACGGTCGCCGTCGGGTCCTCGGCGGAGCCCAAGACGACGGCGACCGGCGGGAGCACGAGGCGCATCGCGAGCACACCGGCGACGATCCCGAGCGACAGGAACAGTCGCCGGGCGGGGGAGTGCAGCCGCCCGGCGATGCCCGCCATCGGGACGGACGAGTCGGCCGCCATCGCGATCTCGAGCAGGGCGAGCGCCACGAAGGCGAGCGCTGCGGCGGGGCCGAGCACCAGCCACGCGAGCGCGGCGGCGGTGACGGTGAGGAGCAGGGGGACGGTCAGCAGTGATCTGGCCATCGCCCCATGGAGCGCTCCCGACCTCCGTGGCGGCTGCGCTGGGCCTGGGCGGCGGCCGGGAGGACCGGGGCGGCTCCCTGGGTCGGGTGACGGCCCGTCCCCCCTTGCGTGGACCGGCCCGGCACGCCCGGTTCAGTGCAGCGCGCCGTCGCGGAGCGTCAGGACCCGGTCGGCGGACGCCAGCGCGGCGGGGTCGTGGGCGGCGTGCACGACGACCGCGCCACGCCCGGCCTCGGCGGCGAGCGCGTCGAGGACCAACCCGAGCGACCGCGCGTCCACGCCGGCGGTGGGCTCGTCGACGAGCAGCACGGGAGCGCGCTGGGCGAGGCCGGTGGCGACGAGGGCGCGCTGGCGTTGGCCGCCGGACAGTTCGGCGAGGGGGCGGTCGGCCAGGTCCTCGAGGTCGAGGCGCGCGAGCTGCTCGGCCACGAGCCTCCGGTCCGCGGGGCGCAGGGGACGCCACCACGGCAGCGATCCCCAGCGGCCCATCGCGACGGCGGCGCGCACGGTGAGCGGCGGCCCCGGGCTCGCGACCGTCTGGGCGACGTGCGCGACCGAGCGCGGTGCCACGCCGCTGACGGTGCCCTCGGCGGCGAGCAACACGCCGGCGACGGTCTCGAGCAGCGTCGACTTGCCGGAGCCGTTCGCGCCCGCGACGACCGTCACCGACCCGGGTTCGAAGGCGGCGTCGGCACGGTGCAGGACGGTGCGCTGCCCGCGCCGGACGGTCACGGCACGGAGGCGGACGGGCTGCTGCTGGACCGGGGACGACACCTGTGGAGGCTATCAGTAACAAGAATCGTTTTCATGTAGCGTTCGGGACCGTGACCTGGCTGACCGACCCCTTCTCCGTCGACTTCATGCTCCGAGCGCTGGCCGCCGGAGCGACGGCCGCCGTGCTGTGCGCCGTCGTCGGCACCTGGGTGCTCGTGCGCGGGATGGCCTTCCTCGGCGAGGCGCTCGCGCACGGCATGCTGCCCGGGGTCGCGGTCGCCACGCTCACCGGCGTGCCCGCGGTCCTCGGCGCCGCGGTGAGCGCCGGCGTCATGGTGTTCGGCGTGCAGGCGCTGCGGCGGCGCGGCGGATTGTCGTACGACACCGCGATCGGACTGCTCTTCGTCGGGATGCTCGCGCTCGGTGTGATCATCGTCTCCGGGTCGCGGTCGTTCGCCACCGACGTGACCGCGATCCTGTTCGGCGACGTCCTCGCGGTGACCCCGGTGGACCTCGGCACGCTCGCCGTCGCGGCCGGGGTGGCCCTGGTCGTCGCCTGGCTCTTCCACCGTCCGTTCACCGCCGCGGCCCTCGACCCCCGCAAGGCGACGACGCTCGGGCTGCGACCGCGCCTGGCCGAGGTCGTCCTGGTCGCCCTCGTGACGCTCGCCGTCGTCGCGTCCTACCGCGCGGTGGGCACGCTGCTCGTCGTCGGTCTGCTGCTCGCACCGGCCGCCGCCGCCCGCGCCTGGACCCGCGGGACGTTCCCGACGATGGTCCTCGGCGCGGGCCTCGGCGTCGCCGCGGTGACGACCGGCCTCCTCGTCTCCTGGCACGCCGGAACGGCCGCCGGGGCGAGCATCGCGCTCGTCGCGATCCTCGCCGTCGCCCTCTCGCACGGTCTGCGCCGTGCCGTCCTGCTCCTCGCCCACCACCCCCGGAAGGAACCATGCACCACCTCCGCACCCGACCAGTCCCGATCGTCGTCCCGGCGGCCCTCGGAGTCGCTGCCGCACTCGTCCTGACCGCCTGCTCGCCGGACGGCGCGGGCTCCTCGACGCCCTCGGGCGCCGCGTCCTCCGCGGCCGCGAAGCCGCACGGGTACGTCGAGGGCGCGTCCGAGGCGTCCGAACCGCAGCTGCGCCTGCTCCTCGCCGACACCGACGGCGGGGTCGCGCTGCACGACCTGCTCGCGGGGTCGACCGAGCGCCTGGACGACGTCCCCGCACCCGAGCACAGCGCCACCGACGGACGCTTCCTCGCCACGAGCGACGGGGAGCGGACCACGATCGTCGACGGCGGCTCGTGGACCGTCGACCACGGCGACCACACCCACTACTACGACGCCGCCGCCCGCGTGGTCGGCGCGCTGGACGGCGGCGGACCGGTGTCCATCGCCTCGTCCGAGAAGACGACGACGCTCGCCTGGTCCGGGTCCTCGACGGCCGTCGCGCTCGACCGCGACGCCCTCGGGCAGGGCGAGGTCCGCGAGACCGCACGCGTGACGGACGCCGGCGTGCTGCTGCCGCTCGGCTCGCTGCTCGTGGCCGGCGACACCCGTGCCGACCGCGTCGTGGTCCTCGACGCCGCGGGGGAGCCGACGGGCGTGACGGCCGCGTGTGCCGACCCCGCCGGCGGCATCGTCACCCGGGTGGGAGCCGTGGTCGGGTGTGCCGACGGCGCGGTCCTCGTCACCGAGCCCTCCGACGGCGGCGACCCGGTCGCCGAGACGATCGACGCGCCCGCGGGCCACCCCCGTGCCACCGCGTTCGCGAACCGGTCGGGCAGGCCGACCGTGGCGGCCCTGTCCGGCGACACCGGCTACTGGCTGCTCGACACCCGGAAGCGAACCTGGGAGCACGTGCCGACCGAGCGGCCGCTCCAGCAGGTCGTCGCGGTCGACGACGACGACGAGCACGTCGTCGCGCTCGACGCCGACGGCCGGGTGCTCGTCCGGTCGGGCGACGACGCTCCGGTGACGACCGAGCCGCTCGTGGCGGGGGCGGACCGCGCGACGCTGCAGCTCGACGCACAGCGGGCCTACCTGTCCGACCCGGACGACTCCGTGGTGCACGAGGTCGACTTCGCCGACGACGCCCGCGTGGCGCGCTCGATCGACGTCCCGGTCCGCCCCGACGTGCTCGCCGAGGTCGGCCGGTGACCCGCGGACAGCACGCGAGCAGCGGGTGGCGCTCGACCCGCGGGCAGCACGCGAGCAGCGGGCGGCGCGCGACCCGGGCCCGGCGCCTCGTCGCCGTCACGGCCGTCGTGGCCGCGGCCGTGGGGCTCACCGGCTGCAGTGCCGCCGGCGCCGACGACCGCCCGCTCGTCGCCGTGACGACGAACATCCTCGGGGACGTGGTCGAGCAGGTGGTGGGGGACAGCGCGGACGTCATGGTCCTCATGCCGCCGGGGGCCGACCCGCACTCGTTCGAGGTCTCCGCGCAGGAGGCGGCGCGACTGCGGTCCGCCGACCTCGTCGTCGAGAACGGCCTCGGGCTCGAGGAGGGCGTCGCCCGGCACGTCGAGGCAGCGGCCGCCGACGGTGTCCGGGTGTTCACCGCCGGTGACGCCGTCGACGTCCTGGAGTGGACGAGCGAGGACGCCAGCGGTGCGGACCCGCACTTCTGGACGGACCCGACCCGGATGACCGCGGTCGTCGACGCCCTCGGTGTGGAGCTGCACGAGGTCCCCGGGCTCGACGACGACGCGCTCGACACCGCACTCGGCGACTACCGGGACGAACTCGCCGCCCTCGACGTGGACATGACCGAGGCGTTCGCCGCGCTGCCCGAGGACCGCCGCGCCCTCGTGACGAACCACCACGTGTTCGGGTACCTGGCCGACCGGTTCGACTTCCGCGTCGTCGGCGCGGTGATCCCGAGCGGGACGACCCTGGCGTCGCCGAGTGCGGCGGACCTCCGTGACCTCGCCTCGGCGATCGAGGAGGCCGACGTGCCGACCATCTTCGTCGACGCCTCCCAGCCCGCCCGGTTGGCCGAGGTGCTCGCGGACGAGGTCGACGTGCACGTGAAGATCCGCTCCCTGGCCACCGAATCGCTCACGCCCGAGGGCGAGGGTGCCGCCACCTACCTCGAGATGATGCGGTCGAACACCGACGCGATCGTCGACGGCCTGTCGATTGGTAATTGAGAATGAGAATCAATACAGTCTCACCCATGACGAAGAAGACACTCCTCGCCCCGGCCGTGCTGCTCGGCACGTCCGCCCTCCTCCTCACCGGCTGCGCGAGCTCCGGGTCACCCGCCGCGAGCAGCGACGGCCCCTCGGCGTCGAGCGCCGCCGCGGCCGACACCGGCCACCGCATCACGCTGACGCACGACGGCGGCCTGCTCGTCCTCGACCAGGACCTCCAGGTCGTCGGGGAGCACCGCATCGACGGCTTCACCCGAGTCAACCCGGCCGGTGACGACCGCCACGTGATGGTCACCGTCCCCGAGGGCTTCCGCGTCCTCGACACCGCGGCCGGCACCTCCGGGAAGTCGGCGCTCACCGACGTGACCTTCCCTGCCGACACCGGCGGCCACGTCGTCGTGCACGGCGACCGCACCGCGCTCTTCGCGGACGGCTCGGGCGACGTCACGACGTTCGACACCGCCGCGCTGACGAGCGCCGTCGGCTCGGGCGAGCTGCCCGAGGTCGACACGACCGAGTCCGAGGAGGCGCACCACGGCGTCGCGATCGAGCTCGAGGACGGCACCCTCCTCACCACCATCGGTACCGAGGAGTCGCGCTCCGGCGTCCGGGCGCTCGACGCCTCCGGCGAGGAGACCGCCCGCTCCGAGGAGTGCCCCGACGTGCACGGCGAGGGAGCGGTGGCCGACGAGGTCGCCGTCTTCGGCTGCACCGACGGCGCGCTCGTGTACCGCGACGGTGCCTTCGAGAAGATCGACGCGCCGACCGACTACGGCCGCACCGGCAACCTCTTCACCACCGAGTCCTCGAGCATCGCGGTCGGCGACTACAACGACGACCCGGACTCCGAGGGCTACCTGCTCGACCAGATCGCCCTGATCGACGCCGCGTCCGGCGAGTACCGCGTCGCCGACATGCCGGACGGGGCCGGCTTCACGTTCCGTGACCTCGCGCGCGGCCCCGGCGACTCGGCCGTCGCCCTCGGCAGCGACGGCGCCCTGCACGTCTTCGACGAGGAGACCGGCGAGCCGCTCGAGACCTTCCCGGTCATCGACGAATGGGAGGGCCCGGCCGAGTGGCAGGACGCCCACCCGGCACTCAAGGTCGTCGACGACGTCGCGTACGTGACGGACCCGTCGGAGCGCACGGTCACCGCCGTCGACCTCACCACCGGTGACGTCGTCGCGACCAGCGACCGCCTGCCCGGCGTCCCGAACGAGATCGCGGTCGTCTGACCAGCGCGTCCCGACGACGGACGGGAGGCCCGTGACCAGCCGGTCACGGGCCTCCCGTCCGTCGGTCGCACCGGCCCGTCGGCCACGGCGCCGCACGACGGCTGCTTACGGACCGGCGCGACGCGCCGATAGTGCGCACTGACCACCCACGGACGGGCGGTCGAACACCTGCCCCACGGACGGCGGCGGGTCGATCGAGAACCAGGACGGGCCATGATCGTCGTCACACGACTGAACGGCAGCGGATTCGCTGTCAACCCCGATCTCGTGGAGCGCATCCAGGAGACGCCGGACACGACGCTCATCATGGTCGACGGGGCGAAGTACATCGTCCGCGAGTCCCTGGCCGAGGTCATCGAGCGGATCGCCGCGTACCGCGCCCGCATCGTCAGCATGGCCTACGGCACCGACCTGCCGTCGGCGCGCGACCTCGGTGCGACCGGCCCCCAGCCGACACTCGCCCCCGTCGCACCCCTCCGCACGCAGGACGGGGGTCGCTGACGTGGACATCGCGACCATCATCGGGATCCTCCTGGCCTTCGGCGCCCTCTTCGGCATGGTGCAGATGGAGCACGTCGAGCTCGGCGGCCTGTTCCTGCCCGCGCCGATGCTCCTCGTGTTCGGCGCCACCATCGGCTGCGGCATCGCGAGCACGACGCTGAAGGACGCCCTCGCCGCGTTCAAGGCCGTCCCGACCGCGTTCACCGGCAAGGTCACCCCGCCGCAGGCCGTCATCGACGACGTCGTCGGCCTCGCCGAGACCGCCCGCGCCAACGGCCTGCTCGCCCTCGAGCAGGAGGCCGACAAGCACGACGACCCCTTCATGAAGAAGGCGCTGCAGAACATCGCCGACGGCACCGACGGGGACGAGCTGCGGATCCTGCTCGAGGACGAGATCGAGTCGAACGCGGCACCGATGCGGAGCGCCAGCGCGTTCTTCATGGGCCTCGGCGGGTTCGCGCCCACCGTCGGCATCATCGGCACCGTCGTGTCGCTCACCCACGTGCTCGCGAACCTCGGCAAGCCCGACGAGCTCGGACCGCTCATCGCCAGTGCGTTCGTCGCGACGCTCTGGGGTCTGCTCACCGCCAACTTCATGTGGCTGCCGATCGGCGGCAAGCTCCGCAAGCTCGCACAGCTCGAGTCGGACCGGCAGACGCTGCTCATGGAGGGCCTCCTCGCCGTGCAGGCCGGCAGCCAGCCGCGGCTGCTCGGCGAGCGCCTCACCGCGATGGTGCCGCCGAGCGCCCGCGGCGCCTCGGGCAAGGCCGGCAAGGCGACGGCCGGAGCCGACGACCAGCAGCTGGCGGCCTGACCGTGAGCGCCAACCCCCGCGGTCGCGGTCGCGGCCGGAAGAAGGGCGGCCACGACGAGGCCGAGCACCCCGACGAGCGCTGGATGGCCTCGTACATGGACATGATCACGGTGCTCATGTGCATGTTCCTCGTGCTGTTCGCCATGTCGACGGTGGACCAGGAGAAGTACATCGCGCTGAAGAACTCGCTCGCCACCGGGTTCGGCGAGGTGAAGTCGCAGAAGGTCGACACCGCCTCGGGCACGGTCGTGACGAAGGACCAGGTCGAGGACGGCTCCGGCTACTCCACCGACAAGGCGCAGGCCGACCACTCCACCGCGGCCTCGGGCACGGCCGACACGAACGTCGACCCCGCGTCCACCGTCGTGCCGAAGACCGCCACGAAGGACGACCTCGCGGCCGCGAAGGCGGAGCTCGAGGACCTGCGGGCGATCGAGCAGGCGATCTCGGGCAACCTCCGCAAGGCCGGGCAGAGCGCGAACGTCCAGTTCCGCGTCGACGCCCGCGGGCTCACCGTGCGGCTCGTCGGCAGCGACACGTACTTCGGCACGAACAGCGCCGACCTGTCCGACCAGGCCGAACGGATCATGGACGCGATCGCCCCGGTCCTCCGCGGCGCGCACCACGACGTCAGCATCGAGGGGCACGCGGACAGCCGGCACTCGACCGCCCCGTACGCCACGAACTGGGAGCTCAGCGCCGCCCGCGCGACCGGGGTCCTCCGCGACCTGGTCGAACGCGGCGGGATGCCGGCCGACCACGTGCAGTCGGTCGGCTTCGGGTCGAGCCGGCCGCTCGCGAAGGGCAGCACCGACGCGGACCTCGCCCTCAACCGACGCGTCGACATCGTGGTCCTGTCGAACGCCGACCAGGACGTCAGCGCCCTCATGCCGGCCCTCGCGGCGGCGCAGGACGGGGCCCGCTCCGGGTAGCGGGACGCCGCCCCAGAAGAGGGGCCAGAGCTGACGGTCGCCCGACGGCGGCCGAGAGTGCGCTTCGTGACCGAGACCCTGACCGCGCCCGAGGTGTACGACTTCGCGCGCCCGTCGACGCTCGCACGCGAGCACGCCCGGGTCCTCGAACTCGCCTTCGAGACGTTCGCGCGCCAGTGGGGCACGCAGCTGACCGCCAAGGTCCGCGTGCTCAGCCAGGTCACGTGCGAGCAGGTCGCGATGATGACGTACGACGAGTACGCCGCCTCGCTGCCCGCCCTGACCGGCATGGTGCTCCTGCCGATCGAGGACGTCCCGGCGAAGGGCGTCCTGCAGGTGCCGCTCGACGCCGCCCTGACCTGGGTCTCGCACTCCCTCGGTGCCTCGAAGCCGCTGCCGACGCCCGAGCGCACCTTCACCCCGATCGAGCAGGCCCTCGTGCGCCGCCTGGTCGAGGACGCGCTCGACGACCTCCGCTACTCCCTCGGCGGGCTCCTCGACCGGACCGTCGCCACGGGAGCGTTCCAGTTCAACAGCCAGTTCGCCCAGGCCGCGCAGAAGTCCGACCTGATGATCGTCGCCTCGTTCGAGATCCGGGTGGGGGACCGCGTCGCCGACAGCACGCTCGCGCTCCCCGCCGAGGCCGTCCTGCCGCAGCTCGTCGACCGCCCCGCCGACGTCTCGACCGCCGACGCGAAGGCGCTCCTCGACGCGCAGCTCGCGTCCGTGCCGGTCGGCGTCTCCCTGCGCTTCGCCCCGGCGACCGTGCTGCCCGCGCAGGTCCTCGGCCTCGCCGTCGGCGACGTCCTGCCGCTGCCGCACCCCCAGCACCGCCCGCTCACCATCTCCGTCGACGGTGAACCCGTCGGCACCGCCGCCGTCGGCGCGAACGGCTCGCGGCTCGCGGGCGTCGTCGTCACCACCACCGCATCGGAGCCGTCCGCATGACCGCCGTCACCTCCGCGCTGCACACGACCGCCGCCGAGGCGCTCGCCAGCGCACTGCCCACTCCCGTGCCGCTCGTCGCGTCGGTGCAGCCGGGAGGCCCGACCCCCGACCTGCAAGCGCGCGCGGCCGACGCCGTGGTCGCCTCGTTCGTCGGTGGCGTGTCCGCGGACGTCGCGGTGGTGCTCGTCGACCTGGCCGGCATCACCGCCGCGGGCGGCGTCGACTCCGGGCTCGTGTCGGTCGCCGACGTGCTCCGGCCGTCGCTCGAGGCCGCCGTCGCGCCCTTCGGCGCGGGCGTGCTCGGCGAGGGCCGTCGCGAGTCCGCCGTCGCCCTGGTCGCCGACCCCGAGACCGTCGTCTTCGCCCTCACCGGTGCCGGCCAGCCCGCCGGGTGGGTGGCCGTCCGCATCCGCGAGAACGGCACGGTCGCCGAGCCGGTCGCCAGCGCACCCGTCCTGTCCGCGGGCAACCTCGGTCGCATCAACAGCGTCGAGATGACCCTGACCGTCGAGATCGGCCGCACCCGGATGTCGGTGAGGGACGTGCTCGGCATGGAGCCCGGCGCCGTCGTCGAGCTCGACCGCTCCGCCGGCGCCCCCGCCGACGTGCTCCTCAACGGCCGCCTCATCGCGCACGGCGAGGTCGTCGTCGTCGACCAGGACTACGCCGTCCGCATCACGAAGATCCTCGACGTCGCCGAGACGGTCTGACCCGTGGACACGCTCGTCATCGCGCTCCGCGTCGCGCTCTCCCTCGGCGTGGTGCTCGCCCTCATGTGGGTGCTGCACCGTCGCATGCAGAAGGGGCAGTTCGGCGCGGGTCGTGCGCGCGGGCGCCGTGCCGCGTCGGTCGAGGTCGTCGCCCGACAGGGGATCGGGGGCAAGGCGAGCGTCGTCGTGGTCGACGTCGACGGGGAACGACTCGTCCTCGGCGTCGCCGAACAGGGCGTCACCCTGCTCACCAGTCGCGAGGCACCCGCGCCGGACCTCGCGATCGTCACCGCGCCGGTGGCGCTGCCGACGGCGGACGCGTTCCGTGCGGAACTGGACCGACAGGACCAGGCCGCCCCGGGCCTCCCGACCGTCGCCGCGACCCCGCAGGACACCGGCTCCGCCGCGGCGCCGCTGTCCCTGCGGCCGCGCGGCCGTCGTGCGCAGCGCGACGAGACGAAGCGCACCGTCGTGCCGACCGCCCAGCAGCTGCAGGGTTCCGTCCTGTCGGCGGACACCTGGCGGCAGGCCGCCTCGGCGCTCCGCTCGCGGCGGACCGGGTGAGCGCGGCCCGCACCGGCCGGATCCTGTTGCTCCTCCTGCTGGGGGTGACGGTGGTCGCCGGGTTCCTCATGCTCACGACGACCGGCGCCCACGCGGCCGGCGTCGTCCAGCCGACCGCACCCGCCGCCCCGACCGCCCCGACCGCCCCGGCGACCTCCGGCACCGGTGGCTTCAGCGTCGACGTGAACGGGCCCGACGGCACGCCCTCGTCGGCCGTCGTCACACTCATCGGTATCACGCTGCTCAGTGTCGCGCCGGCCCTGCTGCTCATGATGACGTCGTTCACGAAGATCTTCGTCGTCCTCGCCATGACCCGGAACGCGCTCGGGCTGCAGTCGATCCCGCCGAACCAGGTGATCGCCGGGCTCGCGCTGTTCCTGTCGCTGTTCGTGATGGCACCGGTGATCGGCCACGTCAACGACGACGCCCTGCAGCCGTACCTGGCCGGACACCTCGACTTCACCCAGGCCGTCGAGGTCGCGACGAAGCCGATCCGGACGTTCATGCTGCACCAGACCCGGGACGAGGACGTCGCCCTCATCACGCGGGCCGCCGGTCAGGACAACCCGCGGTCGATGGCCGACGTGCCGATGACCACCGTCATCCCGGCGTTCATCATCTCGGAACTGCGCAGCGCGTTCATCATCGGGTTCGTCATCTTCATCCCGTTCCTCGTCATCGACCTCGTCGTGTCCGCGGCCCTCATGTCGATGGGCATGATGATGCTCCCGCCGGTGATGATCTCGCTGCCGTTCAAGATCCTGCTGTTCGTCCTGGTCGACGGGTGGGGCCTCATCATCACGTCGCTCATCGAGAGCTACCACGTTGTCTAGCGTCGCCGCCGAGCGGTCCGGGAGGTCCTCGTGAACCAGCAGGCCGTCATCGACCTCACGCTCCAGGCGCTCCTCGTCGCGGGGAAGCTCGCCGCGCCCGTCCTCGTCACCTCGCTCGTCGTCGGGTTCGCGATCTCGCTGTTCCAGTCCGTGACGCAGATCCAGGAGGTCACGCTCTCGTTCGTCCCGAAGGCCCTCGCGGTCGCCGTCGCCCTGGTGGTCTGCGGCAACTGGATGATCTCCGAGATGGTCGCGTTCACGCACGTGGCGTTCGACATGATCCCGAAGCTGCTCGGGAGCGGGTGATGGAGCTCGTCCTCGACGCGGCCCGGCTCGAGGGCACGATGCTCGCCGGCGTCCGACTCGTCGCGTTCCTCGTCGTCGCCCCGCCGTTCTCGTACAAGGCGTTCCCCGGCGTCGTGAAGGTCATCCTCGGCCTGGGGCTCGCGATCGGCATCGCCCCGCGGGTCACGGTCGGCTACGAGCAGCTCGACACGGCCGCGTTCCTCGTCGCCCTCGTCACCCAGCTGCTCGTCGGGCTCGTCCTGGGCTTCATGGTCTTCCTGGTCTTCGCCGCCGTGCAGTCCGCCGGAGCGCTCGTCGACCTGTTCGGCGGGTTCACGCTCGCGCAGGCGTACGACCCGCAGTCGCAGGTGAACGGCGCCCAGTTCACCCGGCTGTTCCAGATGGCCTCGCTCGCGCTGCTGTTCGCCTCGGGCGGGTACCAGCTCATCATCGGCGGGCTCGTCCGCTCGTTCGACGGCGTGCCGCTCGTGGACGGCCGCTTCCCGATCGACGGGGTCGCTCCGATGCTCGTCGCCGCGTTCGGCCAGATGTTCCTCGCCGCGCTGCAGATCGCCGGCCCGCTCGTCGTCGTGCTGTTCCTCGCCGACGTCGGCCTCGGGCTGCTCACCCGCGTCGCACCGGCGTTGAACGCCTTCCAGATGGGCTTCCCGATCAAGATCGGTCTCACCGTCCTGTTCGCCGGCGCGCTGTTCATGGCGCTGCCGAGCGTCGTGTCGTCCCTCACCGGCGACGCCGTCCAGGCCATCACGGGCAGGGGGTGACGACGTGTCGGACAGCGGAGAACGCTCCGAACAGGCGTCCCAGAAGCGGATGCGCGAGGTCCACCGCAAGGGCCAGCTCGGTCGCTCGCAGGACCTCAGCGCGTGGATCGGCATCGCGGTCGCGGCGCTGATGATCCCGTCGACGATCGGGCACGCCTCGGCGGCCGGGCAGCAGCAGCTGCACGCGGTCACCCTCGTGATCGCGGACCCGAGCATCGGCACCATGCGACACGTGCTCGACGACGCCCTCGCCTCGGTCGGCACCACGGTCGGTCCGATGCTCGGCGTCGTCGCGGTCGCGGTCCTCGCCGTGTCGGTGGCGCAGGGCGGTGTGCACATCAAGAAGCTGACGCCCGAGCCGGAGCACTTCGACCCGATCGCCGGCGTCAAGCGGGTGTTCGGCACGCAGGCGCTCTGGAATGGTGTGAAGGCGCTGCTCAAGACCGCGGTCGTGGGCCTCGTGCTCTGGTTCGCGGTCCAGGGACTCGTCCCCGTCCTCATGTCGAGCGGGTCGCTCCCGCTGACGAGCGTCCTCGAGGCGGCGGGCGAGGGCGCGGGCACGCTCCTCCGGGCCGCGGTCGCCGCGGGTCTCGTGCTCGCCGCCCTCGACGTGTTCGTCGTGATCCGGCGGAACCGGAAGCGCACCATGATGACCAAGCGCGAGGTCAAGGACGAGAACAAGCAGGCCGAGGGCGACCCGCTCGTGAAGTCGCAGCGCCGCTCCCGCCAGCTCGCCGCCAGCCGCAACCGCATGATCGCCGCGATCGGGACCGCCGACGTCGTGATGACGAACCCGACGCACTACGCCGTCGCCGTCCGCTACGAAGCCGGCAAGAGCGCGCCCCGGGTCGTCGCGAAGGGCGCCGGCCCCGTCGCCGACGCGATCCGGCAGAAGGCGACCGAGGAACGCGTCCCGATGGTGCAGGACGTCCCGCTCACCCGCGCCCTGCACGCCGCGTGCGAGCTCGGCCAGGAGATCCCGGTCGACCTCTACACGCCGGTCGCCCGCGTCCTGTCCTTCGTCATGACGCTCGCCGCCCACGGCGCCACGTCCGGCACCCACACGCCGCCCCGTCCCACCACCCCGGAGGAGGTCGCCACCGTGCTCGACCCGACCACGCTCAGCGGCGACGTCCGCCCCCGGAAGCTCCGGACCCCGCGCACCGTCACCGACCACACTCCCGGAGAGGCCCTCCCCGCATGAAGCGCGCCGACCTGCCGAAGTTCGCCGTCCCGGTGCTCATCGTCGGCATCATCCTGCTGTTGATCCTGCCGGTGCCGCCGTTCCTGCTGGACGTCCTCATCATCTGCAACATCCTGCTGGCGCTGGTGATCCTGCTCACGACGCTGTTCGTCAAGAAGCCGCTCGACTTCTCGGTGTTCCCGTCGCTGCTGCTCGTCGCGACGCTGTTCCGCCTCGGCCTCAACGTCGCTTCGACCCGGCTCGTGCTCGCGCAGGGCTTCGCCGGTGACGTCATCCAGGCGTTCGGCCACGTCGCCGTCGCCGGCTCGGTGATCATCGGCGCGGTGATCTTCCTCATCCTCGTGGTGATCCAGTTCGTGGTCGTCACGAAGGGCGCCGAGCGCGTCGCCGAGGTGGGCGCGCGCTTCACCCTCGACGCGATGCCCGGCAAGCAGATGGCGATCGACGCCGACCTCAACGCCGGTCTCATCACGGACGTGCAGGCGAAGGAGCGGCGTGCTGCGGTGTCCGCCGAGGCCGACTTCTACGGCGCGATGGACGGTGCGTCGAAGTTCGTCAAGGGCGACGCGATCGCCGGCATCCTGATCCTCGTCATCAACCTGGTGGGCGGCATCGCGATCGGCATGCTGCAGAACGGGATGACGATCACGGACGCGCTGTCCCACTACGGCATCCTCACCATCGGCGACGGCCTGGTGTCGCAGATCCCCGCGCTCCTGATGGCCGTGTCGACCGGCATGATCGTCACCCGCTCCGGCGCCGAGTCCGACATCGGCACCTCGGCCTCCGACCAGCTGTCGCAGTCCCGTGTCGCCCTGATGATCGCCGGCGCCGCGGCCATCGCGATGGGGTTCATCCCCGGCATGCCGATCCTGCCGTTCCTGCTCATCGGAACGACGCTGCTCGTGACCGGGTGGCGGATCGGCCAGAACGCCAAGCGTGCCGCCGCCACGGCTGCGGAGCAGCAGGCACTGGAGGCCGCCGCACCGCCGAGCGACACCCCGGAGGACCTCCTCGAGCAGATGCGCGTGCACGCGCTCGAGATCCTGCTCGCACCGGACCTGGTCGACATGGTCTCCGGCTCGTCCGACGACCTGCTCGGCCGCGTCCGGGCGCTCCGCCGCAAGATCGCGATCGACATGGGCATCGTCGTGCCGCCGGTCCGCACCCGGGACAGCATCGACCTGCCGCCCTCGACCTACGCCATCCGCATCGCCGGGGTCGAGGCCGGCCGCGGCACCGCCCCCGCCCGGAGCGTCCTGGCCCTCGGTGAGCAGCTCGACGGCCTGCCGGGCGACCCGACCGTCGAGCCGGTGTTCGGTCTCGCCGGCAAGTGGGTGCCCGCCGAGCTCCGGCACGCGGCCGAGATGACCGGCGCGACCGTCATCGACCGTGTCTCCGTGCTCGTCACGCACCTGCAGGCCGTGATCGGCGACAACGCCGCCCGCCTGCTCACCCGCGAGGACGTCAAGGTCCTGGCTGAGGGCGTCAAGCAGGTCAACCCCGCCGCCGTCGAGGAGCTCGTGCCGGGCATGCTCTCGATGGCCGAACTGCAGCGCGTCCTGCAGGGCCTGCTCGCCGAGCGCGTCCCGATCAAC